>DAIDGV010000001.1 GCA_027452205.1 candidate division FCPU426 bacterium
TATCCCTTCGCCGTGGCCCAGCCCTTCTTGGCCAACACCGTCGTGATCGCCGCCGTCAAGCTCGTCTTCCCATGGTCGACGTGGCCGATCGTTCCGATATTCACATGCGGCTTGCTTCTTACGAATTTTTCTTTTGCCATCGTCTATCTCCTTGGCGCTTCATCCAAAGCGCGGATTTAATTAACCATTCACCTTAGCGATGATTTCCTGCTGTATCGACTTCGGCGTTTCTTCATAGAACGCGAACTGCATTGTATAAGTCGCGCGGCCTTGGGTCATGGACCGAAGGTTCGTGGAATAACCGAACATTTCGGATAGAGGAACCTTGGCACGAATGATCTGGGCATTACCGCGAAGTTCCATGCCCTCGATCTTCCCACGCTTCGACTGCAAATCTCCCATCACCGGGCCCATGAAATCATCCGGTGTTACCACCTCAACATCCATGACCGGCTCAAGAATAACAGGGCCAGCTTTGCCCATCGCTTCTTTAAAGGCCATCGAAGCGGCGATCTTGAACGCCATTTCATTCGAGTCCACATCGTGGTAGGAACCATCGGTCAAGGTCACTTTAAAGTCGACCACCGGATAACCGGCCAACACACCAGCATCCTTGGCTTCCATGATCCCCTTTTCAACCGCGGGGATATATTCACGCGGGACCGTTCCGCCTTTGACGGCATCCACGAACTCGATGCCTTTGCCCGGTTCTTGAGGCTCCATCGTGATGTAAACATGCCCATATTGCCCACGACCACCGGTTTGACGGATGTATTTACCTTCTGCCTCGACCGTCTTGCGGATCGTTTCACGGTAAGCCACTTGGGGTTTACCGACATTGGCTTGAACATTGAATTCACGCATCATACGGTCAACGATGATCTCCAAGTGGAGCTCACCCATACCCGAGATGATCGTCTGCCCGGTCTCTTCGTCGCTCTTCACACGGAAAGAAGGATCTTCTTCAGCCAATTTGCTCAAAGCCAGACCCATTTTTTCTTGGTCCGATTTAGTCTTAGGTTCAATAGCGACCGAGATGACCGGCTCCGGGAACACCATGCGCTCCAGGATGATCGGCTTCGCTTCGTCACAGAGCGTATCACCAGTCGTGATCGTCTTGATACCGACCGTTGCGGCGATGTCACCGGCATGAACTTCTTTGATCTCTTCGCGCTTGTTAGCATGCATTTGGAGCAAACGACCGATACGTTCGCGGTTGCCCTTAGTAGAGTTATAGACATAGGACCCGGTCGTCACAATGCCCGAGTAGACACGGAAATAGACCAGCTTACCGACGTGCGGGTCGGTCATGATCTTGAAGGCCAAGCCCGAGAAAGGAGCTTCATCATTAGCTTCGCGAGTTTCTTCTTCGTTCGTGTCAGCGTTATGGCCCTTGACGGCAGGGATGTCCAACGGAGAGGGCAAGTAATTAATGACGGCATCCAACAAAGGTTGAACACCTTTGTTCTTGAAAGCCGAACCGCAGAAAACTGGATTGAACTTGTTGGAGATAGTGCCTTTTCGAATGCAAGTTTGGATCTCTTCTTGGGTCAGCTCGTGACCGTCCAAGTACTTTTGCATGACCGCATCGTCAAATTCAGCGACCGCCTCAAGTAATTCTTTGTGGTATTTATCAGCAATTTCTTTCATCTCGGACGGGATCTCTTCGATCTCGAACTTAGCGCCGAGAGAGTCATCCAACCAGCGATAGCGTTTCATTTCGACCAAGTGGATCAAACCATCGAATTTGTCTTCTTCACCCACCGGGATCGTCACAGCATGAGCATTCGCGTTCAAACGGCTGCGCATCTGAGCGATAGCGCCAAAAAAATCCGCGCCAACGCGGTCCATTTTATTCACAAAAGCGATACGAGGAACACCATAATTGGTCGCTTGACGCCAAACGGTTTCCGATTGAGGTTCAACCCCTTCGACCGCGCCGAAAACGCCGATGGCGCCATCAAGGACCCGCAAGGAACGTTCGACTTCAATAGTGAAGTCCACGTGACCCGGAGTATCAATGATATTGATGCGATTGGTCTTCCACGAGCAGGTAGTAGCGGCCGAAGTAATGGTGATGCCACGTTCTTGTTCTTGGGGCATCCAGTCCATGGTGGCGGCGCCGTCATGCACTTCACCGATCTTATGGGTACGGCCCGTATAGAACAAAATGCGCTCGGTCAACGTGGTTTTACCCGCGTCAATATGCGCCATGATGCCGATATTTCTGGTCTTCGCTAAAGGTACTTGTCGTGCCAATTTATTTTCCTCAATTACCAGCGATAGTGGGCGAAAGCCTGGTTGGCTTCAGCCATCTTATGCGTATCTTCTTTTTTCTTGATCGCGGTGCCTTGGTTCTTGAAAGCATCGGTCAATTCAGCCGCCAATTTCTCGGCGACCGTCTTTTCTTTACGAGCGCGGGTAGCCGTGAGCACCCAGCGAATAGCTAACGATGTACGGCGTTCCGGACGGATCTCGACCGGCACTTGATAAGTAGCGCCACCAACCCGGCGGGATTTCACTTCCAAGACCGGCTTCACGTTATCCAACGCCGTCTTGAAAACATTCAAAGCGCCCTCACCGTGCTTTTCGCCAAGGATGTCCATGGCGTCATAGAAGCTACGCGTGGCGACCATTTTTTGACCGTCGTACATCATCGAATTGATGAACTTGGTCACCAATTTGTTGTTGTAACGGGAATCAGGAAGAACATCTCTTTTAGCGGCGACTTTCCGACGAGGCATTTCCTACTCCTTACTTTTTAGCTGCGGCTTCTTTAGGCCGCTTCATACCATATTTGGAACGTCCTTGACGACGATCAGCCACGCCAGCCGCATCCAAGCTGCCGCGAACAATGTGATAACGAACGCCCGGCAGGTCCTTCACACGACCCCCACGGATGAGCACAATCGAGTGCTCTTGCAAGTTGTGTCCGACACCAGGGATATAACAGGTCACTTCCATCCCATTGGTCAAACGCACGCGGGCGATCTTCCGAAGGGCCGAGTTCGGCTTCTTCGGGGTCATGGTCGCCACTTTCACGCAAACACCGCGCTTTTGCGGGCTACCCTTGAGCGCCGGTGACTTGGTCTTCGATTTACTTTTCGCACGGCCCATACGGACCAATTGATTTAACGTGGGCAAAGGCCCCTCCAAATCGCTCTAAAAATAAAAAAAGGCAAAGACAGTGAGCTCCGCCTTTGCCACATGAGTATTCCATTAAAACCCCGTGGCTTACGCCCCAGGGGGAATCATCAAGCAAAGCCCTCCTCAGCTCACAATTTCCGAGGGGAAAAATTAGCTTTTTCCCCTCAAAAACGAGGATTTCACTGCATTTTCAGCCAAAAACAGGCTCAAACGCGGACGGGTAAGGTACCAAAAGGCCTAGGCCTGGTCAAGGCTTTTCTTAGAAGAAATCTCATCATCCGCCTTAAAATCATCATCTAAATCAGCGGAAGGAGGGGCTGCAATACCTTGCGGCAGCTCTTCTTCAGGTTCATCCACCTTGATCTTGACGCCCTTATAGAAAGCACTGCCCGTACCAGCCGGGATCAAGTGCCCCATAATGACATTTTCCTTCAACCCGCGTAATTCGTCGATCTTGCCCGAAACAGCGGCTTCGGTCAGGACCTTGGTCGTCTCTTGGAAACTAGCCGCCGAGATGAAGCTTTCGGTGCCCAAAGAAGCTTTGGTGATACCCAAAAGGATCGGACGAGCGGTCGCGGACTTTTGGTCCTTCTCTTCCACTCGGTCGTTCTCTTTCTTGAACTTGCCGCGATCGACCTGCTGTTTCGGCAAAAATTCGGTATCGCCAGCGTCTTCAACGACCACTTTGCGCATCATCTGACGAACTATGACCTCGATATGCTTATCGTTGATCTTCACGCCTTGCAGACGGTAAACCTCTTGGACCTTGCTCAAGAGATACTCTTGAACCACCGCTTCACCTTGGACTTCCAAGATGTCATGCGGATCAACCGGTCCATCGGTCAAAGCGTCGCCGGGGCGAACATAGTCGCCTTCGTGAACGTTCATGTGCTTGCCATAAGGAATTGCGTACTCTTCCTCAATGGTCTTTTTACCCTCGGTATTGGTGATAACGATCTTCTGGTAACCCTTCGAGGCGCCACCAAAAGTGACCGACCCGGCAATTTTCGCGATGACCGCGTTTCCCTTTGGACGACGCGCCTCGAACAACTCAGCGACGCGCGGCAGACCGCCGGTAATATCACGGGTTTTGGACATTTCACGGGGGATCTTGGCCAAGATATCACCCGCCATGATCTTGTCCCCGTCGCTCACGTTGATCAAAGAACCCGTCGGCAAACGGTAGCTCTTCACCGCTTCTCCGGATTCATTCATGATCACACAGCGAGGAGAGAGATTCTCGTCCTTATATTCGATGATGGCGCGTTCTTTAAGACCCGTGGAAGAGTCGATCTCTTCACGGATGGTCACACCACGGACAACGTCTTGCAATTTCACCACACCACCGACTTCGGTGAAGATGGGGACTTTATAAAGATCCCAGTGGGCCACTAATTGGCCTTCGCGAACGGCTCCGTCTTCCTTGACCTTCAAGGTCGAGCCGAACGGAACCGTATGGGTTTCCAAAGTACGTCCCTTGTCGTCATAGATGGAGATCTCGCCATTACGGTTGAGAACGATCAATTCTTTATTGCGGTTTTCCACCAGCTTCAAGCCATGGAATTTCACCTTACCCGGCTTGCCCGCTTCGATCTTCGATTGTTCCAAGGCACGGCTGGCAGCACCGCCCACGTGGAAGGTACGAAGGGTCAACTGGGTACCCGGCTCACCGATGGATTGGGCCGCAATGATGCCGACCGCTTCACCGATCTGGACCTCTTTACCGTCGGCCAAGTTCACGCCATAACATTTGGCACAAACACCGCGTTCGAGTTCGCAGGTCAGGACCGAGCGGACGCGGATCTGTTCGATACCGGCCTCATCCAAACGCTTCGCGATCTCTTCAGTGATGCCCTGGCCGGCCTTGATGATGACCTCGGAGGTCAACAAATTGGCCACGTTATCCACGGCCACACGGCCGGTGATACGGTCTTCCAGGGGCTCGATGATCTCAATGCCTTCCTTGATAGAACTCACCTTGATGCCATTGGTGGTTCCACAATCTTCGGCATTAATGATGACTTCTTGGGCCACGTCCACCAAACGACGGGTCAAATAACCCGCGTCAGCGGTCTTCAAGGCCGTGTCAGCCAGACCCTTACGGGCACCGTGGGTGGAAATGAAATATTCCAAGGCCGTTAACCCCTCGCGGAAGTTAGCGGTAATGGGGGATTCGATGATCTCACCGATGGAACCTGTGATCTTTTGCAGCGGTTTGGCCATCAAACCACGCATACCAGCCAACTGGCGGATCTGCATCTTGGAACCGCGGGCTCCAGAATCGGCCATCATGTAGATGGGGTTGAAACCGTCATCGTCTTTTTTCAGGTTCTCGAACATCACTTCCGCGATCTCGTCGGTCGTGTGCGTCCAAATATCGATGACCTTGTTGTAACGCTCACCGGCGGTGATGATACCCTTCTTGTACTGGCTTTCGATCTCAGCCACTTCCTTGTAGGAGCGCTTCAAGATCTCGACCTTATCCTTCGGGATCAACATATCGTCGATCGACACCGTGATACCGGCGGCAGTGGCGAATCTGAATCCCAAGGCTTTAATATCATCCAAAAGCTTGACGGTGCGTTCTTGACCGATCTTCTCGTAGGACAACGCGACCAGGTCGCCCAACTCCTTCTTGGTCATGACACGGTTCACGTAAGGGATCTCGCTCGGAATGACCTGGTTGAACAACACGCGTCCAACAGTGGTTTCCTGCAATTTGCCGTTACGGCGAACCTTGATCTTGGCGTGCTTGCCCACTTCTTTGGCTTCAAAAGCGATGACCACTTCTTGGGGGCTGGAGAAGATCTTCCCTTCACCCTTGTCACCCGGTTTTTCCTTGGTGATGTAATAAGAACCCAAAACGATGTCCTGCGTCGGGGTGACGATCGGACGGCCGTTCGAGGTCGAATTGATGTTATTGGTGGAGAGCATCAGGAAGCGGGCTTCCATTTGGGCTTCGCTGGACAACGGAACGTGGACGGCCATTTGATCGCCGTCGAAGTCCGCGTTGAAGGCCGTACAGACCAAAGGATGGATCTGCAAAGCGCGGCCCTCGATAAGGACCGGTTGGAAGGCCTGGATACCCTGGCGATGCAACGTCGGAGCGCGGTTCAGGAGCACATGATGGTCACGAATGACCTCGGCCAAGATGTCCCACACTTCAGGCTTCACGCGTTCGACCATCTTGCGCGCGCTCTTGATGGTATGGACATAACCTCGGTCTTCGAGTTTCTTGATGATGAAGGGCTTGAACAATTCCAAGGCCATCTTCTTCGGCAGACCGCACTGGTTCATTTTCAGTTCAGGACCCACCACGATGACGGAACGGCCGGAATAATCGACGCGCTTCCCGAGTAAGTTCTGGCGGAAACGGCCTTGTTTCCCCTTCAACATATCGGAAAGGGACTTCAAGGGACGGTTGCCCGGCCCGCGAACAGCGTGACCGCGGCGGCCGTTATCTAAGAGAGCGTCGACCGCTTCTTGGAGCATGCGCTTTTCGTTACGCACGATGACTTCAGGAGCGTGTAGTTCCAACAGCTTCTTCAAGCGGTTGTTACGGTTGATCACGCGGCGATACAGGTCGTTCAAGTCGGAAGTGGCGAAACGGCCGCCATCCAAGGGAACGAGCGGACGAAGTTCCGGCGGAATGACCGGCAAGACTTCGAGGAACATCCACTCAGCCTTGTTGTCGCTCTTACGGAAGCTTTCCAAGACCTTCAAGCGC
This sequence comes from candidate division FCPU426 bacterium, assembly GCA_027452205.1. Classification (GTDB taxonomy): domain Bacteria; phylum Oederibacteriota; class Muellerivitia; order Muellerivitales; family Muellerivitaceae; genus Bog-1183. The sequence goes on from DAIDGV010000001.1 coordinate 6,875, forward strand.
TTGATGATCGTTTTCTTCTTTTGCTCGCTGGTGGTGGTCTTCATTTGGGCGCGTAATTTCTTGTCCAGATCGTCCATGTCGACCATACGGATCAGGTCACGGATAGCTTCCGCGCCCATCTTGGCCTTCAAAGCCGAACCATATTCGGTGCGAAGTTTTTGATATTCATCTTCGGACAACAATTGGCTCACTTCGACCGGGGCTTTGCCCGGATCGACCACAACATAGGATTCGTAATAAATCACGCGTTCAAGGTTACGGGTGGACATTTCGAGCAAATAGCCCATACGGGAAGGAACACCCTTTAGGTACCAGATGTGCGAGACCAAACAGGCCAATTCAATATGGCCCATGCGTTCACGGCGTACCTTGGCTTGGGTGACTTCCACTCCGCAACGGTCGCAAACGACGTCACGGTACTTGATGCGCTTGTACTTACCGCAGGCGCACTCCCAATCCTTGGTCGGCCCGAAGATCTTCTCGCAGAACAGACCGTTCTTTTCCGGTTTGAACGTACGATAGTTGATGGTCTCCGGCTTTTTTACTTCGCCGTGGGACCAAGAACGGATGGTTTCCGGGGAAGAGAGACCGATCTTGATCGCATCGAAACGCGGAGTTTCCTTCAAGAGATTCTCCAAGACCGGCTTTTTTTCGGCCGTCATCAGCACCGGTTCGGGCGCCGAAATTTCGACAGCCTTTTCCGTATTTTCATTCTCGGGGGTGGTTGATTTGGTTTGGCTCATGGTCCCCTCCTTAATTTGAATTCTTGATCAATTTAACGTCCAAGCACAGACCCTGCAGTTCCTTCACCAACACGTTGAAGGATTCAGGGATACCCGGTTCCGGCGCGTTCTTACCCTTCACGATCGCCTCGTAAACCTTGGTACGGCCCTGGACGTCGTCCGACTTGACCGTCAGCAATTCTTGCAGCGTATAAGCGGCGCCATAGGCTTCCAGCGCCCAGACTTCCATTTCTCCGAAACGTTGACCACCGAATTGGGCCTTACCACCCAACGGCTGTTGGGTAATGAGCGAATAGGGCCCGATGGACCGAGCGTGGATCTTGTCGTCGACCAAGTGGGCCAGTTTCAACATATAGATGTAACCCACCGTCACTTCCTGATCGAAAGACTCGCCCGTCATGCCGTCATAAAGGGTGATCTTGCCCGACTCGGGCAACCCCTGTTCTTTGAGGGCTTTCTTGATCTCTTCTTCTTTGGCGCCGTCGAACACCGGCGAGGCAACATGATAGCCGCCGGCCGCCGCAGCCCAACCCAAATGGGTTTCGAGGATCTGACCCACGTTCATACGGGAAGGAACGCCCAACGGATTCAAGATGATATCGATCGGCCTGCCATTGGGAAGATAGGGCATGTCTTCGATCGGGACGATCTTGGACACCACACCCTTGTTACCGTGACGGCCGGCCATCTTGTCACCCACGGAAAGCTTGCGTTTCTTGGCGACATAGACCTTCACGAGCTTGATGACACCCGGCGGCAATTCGTCGCCCTTCTTTACTTTTTCGATCTCGTTGCTTTGTTCGCGAGCGATATCGTTGATGCGGTTTTGAAGGACTTCGTTGAGCTGTTTGATCTGCTCTTCGAGGGTCTCTTCCAAAGCGTTCTTCTCGGACTTATTCAGGTCCTTAGACTTTTCGGCCAATTGCTGACGCAGGACCTCGATACGGGTCTCATTCTCTTTTTCGAGCTGCTTGATCTTATGGCCCGCTTCTTTTTCGATCTGCTTGATCAACGAAGCGTCACGGCCCTTGATCTTCTCGTCTTTTTCTTTGCGTTTGAACACCTTGATATCAATGACCTTGCCTTCGACACCCGGCGGCACGCGTAAGGAAGCGTCACGCACGTCCCCGGCTTTTTCACCGAAGATGGCGCGCAAGAGTTTTTCTTCAGGGGTCAGTTCGGTCTCGCCCTTGGGGGTAACCTTACCCACCAAGATATCGCCCGGCACCACTTCGGCGCCGATACGGACGATACCGTCCTCATCCAGGTCCTTCAAGGCTTCGTCGCCCACGTTCGGGATATCCCGGGTAATTTCTTCCTTACCCAGCTTGGTATCACGGGCTTCCAGTTCGAACTCTTCGATATGGATGGAGGTGAAGTAGTCTTCACGCACCAACCGTTCGGAGATGATGATCGCGTCCTCGAAGTTGTAACCTCTCCAAGGCATGAAGGCCACCAACAGGTTGCGACCCAAGGCCAATTCGCCTTGATCCGTCGAAGGTCCGTCAGCCAGAACGTCACCCTTCTTGATCTTATCGCCCTTCTTCACGATGGGGCGTTGGTTCACGCAAGTGTCTTGGTTGGAGCGCTTGTACTTGACCAGTTTATAGATGTCCACCGAACCGGTTTGGTCGGCTTCATCCGAGAAAATGATGATCTCGTCGGAGGAAACACCCGCCACAACACCATCCCGCTTGGCGATGACCAATACGCCAGAGTCATAAGCGGCCTTGTATTCCATGCCGGTGCCTACAAAGGGAGCTTCAGTACGGACCAGGGGAACGGCTTGACGTTGCATGTTCGAACCCATCAAAGCACGGTTCGCATCGTCATGTTCCAGGAACGGGATCATCGACGTTGCCACAGAGAACAATTGGCGCGGGGAAACGTCCATATAGTTAACGTCATTGGGGGCCGCCAAGGGGAAATCGTCCTTGTAACGGGCCACGATGCTGTCATTGGAGAACTTGCCGTTATCGTCCAACGGGGTGTTCGCCTGGGCAATGATGTATTTGTCCGCGTCATCGGCGGCCAAAAACTCGATCTTCTTGCCCACTTTGCCGCCATCAACCCGGCGAAGCGGCGTGGTCACAAAACCGTATTCATTGATCTGCGCGTAGGTGGACAAAGAGGCGATCAAACCGATGTTCGGACCTTCCGGCGTTTCGATTGGGCACACACGGCCATAGTGGGTATGGTGAACGTCGCGCACTTCGAAGCCGGCGCGTTCCCTGTTCAAACCGCCAGGCCCGAGGGCCGATAGACGGCGTTTATGGGTCAATTCAGCCAGAGGATTAGTCTGATCCATGAATTGGGACAATTGTGAGGTTCCGAAGAACTCCTTCACGGCGGCCGTGATGGGCTTGGTGGAGATCAATTGGCTCGGCATGGGATTCAGGTCCATATCGACGATGGACATACGTTCGCGGACGGCGCGTTCCATACGGGTAAAGCCCAAACGCAGTTTGTTCTCGAGCAATTCACCGGCCGTGCGGACACGACGGTTACCCAAGTGATCGATATCGTCCTTTTCACCCTTGCCGTTGCAAAGATCGAACAAATAACGAATGATCGCCACCAGGTCATCTTTTGAGACGGTGCGTTGGTCCAGCGAGGTCTTCAGGCCAAGCTTTTTGTTCATTTTGTAACGGCCCACGCGAGCCAAGTCATAGCGCTTCTTGTTATAGAAAAGGCTTTCCATCAAGCCCTTGGCATTTTCTAAAGTCGGGGGATCGCCCGGACGCATCTTTTTATAGATCTCGACCAAGGCCGTTTCCATGGAATGGGTGTTGTCTTTGCGCAACGTGGAGAGGATCGAGACATCGTTCGGGTTCGAAGGAACCGCCTTCACTTGCTTGATGCCCATCTTCTTCAAAGCGGCGACCACTTCTTCAGTAAAGTCGGCGCCGGCTTCAACGACCACTTCCCCGGTTTCGGGGTTAGCCACGTCTTGAGCGGCAGCTTTGCCTTGCAGCTTCTTTTCAGAAACTTCACAATTTTCCACATCGAAGAAGATCTTCAGGATGTCTTCATCGGTTGAGAATCCCCAGCCGCGCAACAACGTGGAAGCCACGAACTTACGCTTGCGGTCGATACGGGCGAAGAGAACACCGTTGACGTCGAATTCGAATTCCAACCACGAACCGTGGTAAGGAATGATGCTGGTGGTGTAGATCTTTTTACCCGAGGTAGACAACTTGCTATCGTCCTCATCAAAGGTCACGCCGGGCGAGCGGTGCAATTGGGAAACGATCACGCGCTCCGCGCCGTTGATCATGAATGTGCCGCGGTCGGTCATCATCGGCAAGTCGCAGAAAAACACTTCTTGCTCGCGGATATCTTTCACTTTTTTGGTCCCAGTTTCCGGATCCTCTTCACGAATGACCAAACGCAAGGTCACTTTCATGGGAACCGAGTAGGACATGCCGCGTTCTTGGCACTCACGAACGTTGTACTTGGGTTCGAGCAATGTATAGGAGACGAATTCTAAGGAAGAGACTTCATTGAAATCCCAGATCGGGAAAACACTGGTGAAGACCGATTGCAAACCGTAGTCCTGGCGGTTTTCCATCGAGTTTTCTTTTTGAAGGAAGGCGTCATACGACTTGCGTTGGAATTCGATGAGATCGGGCATGTCCATGATGGAAGAGATGCGGCTGAAATCGATGCGTTCACGGCGACCGTACTTGACTTTTTTCACAGAAAATCCTCCGGACAAAAAGAAATGCCAACTGAAAGAGCTTCTCTCAGACTCTTAAAATGAGAAAATAACTTTTCTGGTTTTGGGCTAAAGAGGGGTGAGTATACTGATTCCTTCCGAATAAAGTCAATCAAGAAGGCCTTATTTTTCAACTCTCAGGACCCGCAGATAGCCCTGAAGGTCCGGGAAACTCTTTCCCTGAAACCCAGCCTTCTCAAAAAGGGCCAAGACCCCTTCTAAACCATGGGCGTGAAGCTCCAATAAACCGATTCCCCCGGGTGCTAACCAGTCCCCAAACGAATTTGCCAGCTTTTCATAGGCTTCGAACCCTGACTCCCCACCAAATAGGGCCATTTCTGGCTCAAAATCCCTAACTTGAGCCTCCATTCCGGCCTTTTCAGCCAAAGGAATATAGGGTGGATTGCTCAAGATCAGCTGAAACCGCCCCTTCTCCGTGGTCTCCAAGGCTGAAAACCAATTCCCTTGTCTCCATTGGATATTCGAAACCCCTAAATTATTAGCATTTTCTTGGGCAATCGCCAAAGCGGTCTCAGAAAGATCGACAGCCCAAGCCTGACAGGGCAAGGCTTTGGCCACTGAAAGGGCAATACAACCGCTCCCTGTCCCCAGGTCCAAGACTTGCCGTTTTTCTTCAGGCAGTGTTTCTAGGTGTTTTATCGCCAATTCGACCAATTGCTCGGTTTCAGGCCGGGGAATCAAGACCCCCGGAGCCACCTTAAAGGAATGCCCATAAAACTCCCTGGTTCCTGTGATGTATTGGATGGGTTCATGGCCAGCCCGGCGCTTCATATAGTCACGTATCAAAGCCAGTTCAGAAGGGTCTAGAGGACGATCAAATTGCAGGTAAACCTTCAGTCGGTCAATCCCCAGGGCATGAGCCACTAACGACTCAGCGTCCAGCCGGGCATGAGGCAACCCCTTCTGCGTTAAATAAGGCACCGCCCATTGGACGATCTTCAGAGGGGTCCAGACAACTTTTTCGGATTCAGTCTCACCCACAAGTGCCTCGGTTTTAGATCTGTTCTTGGAGCTGCTCTTCTTGGCGGGCCAAAGCGAGGGCCTCGATGAATTCATCCACATAGCCGTCCATGACCTTATCCAGTTGGTAGAGGGTCAATCCAATGCGGTGGTCCGTCACCCGGTTCTGAGGATAATTATAAGTGCGTATCTTTTCGCTACGGTCCCCGCTCCCCACTTGGCTCTTACGGGTGGCCGAAAGGCTCGCTTGTGCTTCTTGGTCCGCCTTTTCTTTAACACGGGCGTAAAGCACCTTCATCGCTTTCGCTTTGTTCTTTAATTGCGATCTTTCATCTTGGCACTGGACCACAATACCCGTGGGTATATGTGTCAAGCGGACCGCTGAATAAGTGGTATTGACGCTCTGTCCGCCAGCGCCCGAAGAGCAAAAAGTATCCAAACGGATATCCGAATCTTTGAGCTGGATTTCCACTTCATCCACTTCCGGAAGGACCGCGACCGTCACCGCGGAGGTATGAACCCGGCCCTGGGCCTCGGTTTTAGGCACCCGTTGCACCCGGTGGGTGCCGCTTTCGAATTGAAACCGCCCATAAGCGCCTTTGCCATGGATCATGAAGATGATCTCTTTAAGGCCGCCTACTTCCGAGGGACTGGAATCCATCACTTCGATCTTCATTCCGATACGCTCAATGTAACGGGAATACATGCGGTAAAGATCCGCAACGAAAAGCCCGGCCTCATCCCCACCGGTCCCGGCGCGGATCTCCATGATGGCGTTCCTGTTCCCGTTCGGGTCTTTCGGCACCAGCATTTTTTTGATCTCTTTTTCCACGACCGGCAACCGGGCTTCCAAACCAGGTAATTCAGCCTGGGCCAAAGCTTTCATTTCGGCGTCACTTCCGCCGATAAAAGTCTTCGCTTCTTCGATATCTTTTTTGAGCTTCTGGTACTCTTGGCCCATCTCGACCAACGGCCCCAAGTCGGCGTGTTCCCGCGCGATCTTCTGCAATTCTTTCGAATCGGCAAAAGTATCCGGATGGATCAGTCGGTCGGACAGTTCCTGGTAACGCTTTTGAGCTTGTTGTATTTTGGCTTCGATCATAAAAAACCTTCTCGGTTGGACTTAGAACAGAAAACGCAAAAAGCCCCTGGAACAAAGGTTCCAAGGGCTTTTTAAAATGGACGAAAAGGTTCTAAGCGTTCTTTTCGGCGGGAGGAGGAGCGGCTTGGCGCTTCGCCTTCTTGGCGGCAGCAGCCACGGCGCGGGCTTCTTCCCGGGCCTTCTCTTCGGCCTGGGCGGTAACGGCAACCGCAGTCTTCTTTTGGAACTTTTCAACGCGACCGGCCATATCCAACAGCTTGATCTTGCCGGTGAAGAAGGGGTGACAGGCCGAGCAAACTTCCACCGAAAAGGCCTCGCCTTTCGTGGATGAGGTTTCGATCACGTTCCCGCAGATGCAGGTGATCTTGGTTTTCCCGTACTTGGGATGGATTGCAGGTTTCATTTCAGGCTCCGTTTTCTATGAATTCACCATTCTCTCTAAGACTTTTAGGGAGCGGTGACAACCCCTGGGACTTGGCTCAAGGGTCCGTTAGTTTATTCAAAATTATGAAAAAAGCAACCAAAAGCCCAAAAACCTTTCAAAACAAGCCCTTAGGGCACCAGGTATAAAAGGGGGTTTTGGGGCTTATCGTTCAGGCGAACCTCAAAATGCAAGTGGGGCCCTGTCACCCGTCCTGTGGCGCCAACCTTGCCGATCAGGTCACCTTTTTTAACGACCGCGCGGACCTTCACCAATATCTGGTCCAAATGCCCGTACCAGGTGGTCAATCCCTGGCCATGGTCCAGGATGATCAAATTGCCATACCCCGCGTGGAGGCCCGCGAAAATCACGGTTCCATCCTGGGCTGCCACCACCCGGGAGCCCCATCCAGGGGCCAGGTCCAATCCGGCATGGAACCGCACCTTACCGCTAATAGGGTCCTTCCGGTCGCCAAACCCATCGGCAAAACGACCCGTAGTGGGTTTCGTAAAGGTCTTTTGGAGTGTCAAGGAACGAAGGGTTAACCAACGAATATTGTGGTTCGTCAGGTAATTACCACCGGGTAAATAAAGCACTTCGCCCGAATAAAGGTCCCCGTTAGCGGCTTTGTGGTTCGCCTTTAATAAAGCGGCTAAAGAAACACCGTAAGCCTTCGCGATATCGCTCAACCCCTGTCCCCGTTTGACCACATGAAAGATCCCGTCACAAGAAGGGATCAAAAGGGTCGTATCGGGCTTGGGCTCATTCTCGTTATTGAACTCATTAAGACTGCGTAAGGTCTCTTCGGAAAGTTTGAATTTTTGGGCCAGGAAAAAAAATGTATCGCCGGGAACGGTGTGATATAGGAAAAACTCGAATCCGGGTACAGTGACTCCCGGCGCCGCCTCTAATTGGGAGAACACGGTCCGGGAACGGGGGGCGGAAAAAAGCTGTAGGAACTTTGGCGAAAAGATCCAAACGGCCCAAAGCACCATGCTGAACCAGAGGACCCCTAAAAAAAGAGCGACGGAGAAATAGGTCCGTCGCAATGGATCGCCCATGATTTACTCGCTGGCGGAACCCTTCATCGATTCCAAGAAAGCTTTGTTGGACTTGGTGCGGCGCATCTTGTCCAAAAGGAACTCCATGGCATCCACCGGGTTGTTCGGGTTGAGGATCTTGCGGAGGATCCAGACCTTATTAAGTTCTTCTTCGGTCATCAACAATTCCTCGCGGCGAGTGCCGGACTTGGTGATATCGATGGCCGGAAAAACGCGGCGCTCGGCCAATTTGCGGTCGAGGATGATCTCCATGTTACCCGTGCCCTTGAACTCTTCGAAAATGACCTCATCCATACGGCTTCCGGTGTCGATCAAGGCGGTGGCGATGATGGTCAAACTGCCTCCCTCTTCGATATCACGGGCCGCGCCAAAGAAGCGCTTCGGGCGTTGCAAGGCGTTGGAATCCACACCGCCGGAGAGCACTTTGCCCGACGAAGGGACGATGGTGTTATAAGCGCGTCCTAAACGGGTGATGGAATCGAGCAAGATGACCACGTCCTTCTTGTGTTCCACCAAGCGTTTGGCCTTCTCAATGATGATCTCGGCGACCGTCACGTGCCGTTCAGGTGGCTCGTCGAAAGTGGAAGAGACCACTTCGCCCTTCACGGACCGCTGCATGTCGGTGACTTCTTCCGGACGTTCGTCGATGAGCAGCACGATCAAATAAACTTCCGGGTGGTTCTTGGCGATGCTGTTGGCTATCTTCTGCAACAGGATGGTCTTACCGGTACGGGGAGGGGCCACCACCAGCGCGCGCTGGCCTTTGCCCAGGGGGATCAAAAGATCCATCACCCGCATCGACAGGTCGTCACCGGCCGTCTCCAGCCAGATACGCTTGTTGGGATAAATAGGCGTCAAGTTATCGAAAAGCACCTTTCCCTTGATGGCTTCAGGCGATTCAAAGTTGATGGTATCGACCTTGAGCAGGGCGAAGTAGCGCTCCCCTTCTTTGGGGGAACGGACTTGGCCGGTCACCGTATCGCCGGTACGAAGGCCAAAGCGGCGGATCTGCGAGGGAGAAACATAGATATCGTCAGGGCCGGGCAAGTAGTTGTAGTTGGCTGAGCGAAGGAAGCCGAAACCATCGGGCAGGATCTCCAGGACGCCTTCGGCGTTAATGACCCCGTTGCGTTGGGTCTGGGTCTCCAGGATCTTGAAGATCAGGTCCTGCTTCTTCATGGTGCCGATCTCTTCGAGATTCAGCCCCCGGGCCACCTCCGTCAACTCGGCGATGGTCTTCTTCTTCAGGTCCGTAATGTCCATAAAACTTAAGATCCTTTCAAAATGGGTGGCCAACCTTGAATCATTCCGGCCATTTTTGATGCTTGGTTTTTAAACTGACCCGCTTTTAAAACTTAAAAAACAAGATGATTTAAAGGGTTTTGTTGATGAACGACTTGGGGTTTCCGTTGATCTCGCTCAAAGTTCCTAGGGTATTCAGGTGATTCGGGTATTTTCGGCTTAGGAAGTGTTCCGCTGGGAGTTTTTGAGGAAAAGTACTGATCTGCAGACGATTTATCCTAGCATGACCCCCTTGGCTGTCAACCCTTTTTTGCCTCGATGGGGTAGGCGATGACCTGGTCCCGGCCCTTATTTTTAGCGGCATAGAGGGCTTGGTCCGCGTTCCCGATCAGATCCGTACTGGTCTCAGCGTCCTTCGGAAAAGTCGCCACCCCAACAGAAACCGTCACTCCTGTCGTCTCCGCCCCCACGGCAAAAACGAACGCCTTGATCTTGACCCTTATCCTCTCGGCTAGCTCCAGGGCCTTTTCTTTGGTGGTCTCCGGGGCGATCACGACCATCTCTTCCCCGCCATAACGGGCGACCAAATGGGTCACATCCGCTTGTTCTTTCAGGATATTCGCCACCTGCATCAGCACATGGTCGCCCGCCACATGGCCATAAGTGTCGTTGTACCGTTTGAAATGATCGATGTCCAGGATCAACAAACTCAGGGGCGAATCATAACGGCCCGCCAAGACCAGTTCCTCTTCCAAGCGCTGTTTGAAATAGCGGTGGGAATAAAGCTTGGTCAACCCGTCCGTAATGGAAAGTTTTTGGACCCTTTCATAAAGCAGGGATTTTTGAAGCCCGATAGCGATCTGGTTGAAGAACACTTGGAAATTCGAGAATTTTTCTTCGTCCATAAAGTTAGGCTGCGGCGAATAGGAGCACAAGAAACCGATGACCTTGTCCTGGATGATGAAAGGGATGAACAGGAATGATTGGATGGAAAGAGAACGAAGTTTCTCCAGCCGCGTGTCTTGTCCCAAGGACGATACCAGGACCGGTTTCCTTTCCCGGGCCAGCACCGCCAGTAATTGGCGGGTATCCACGTCTATCTCCGCCTTGCGCAAGAACAATTCGTCACAGCCCGATGTGACGCGCACATTGTATTTTTTGTGGTCCGGTGAAACGACCGCGATCACGAAGTGGGGCAGGTCGAAAGTGCGCTCGGTGAATTCTTTGATCAGGTCCAGCATCTCCTGGGCGTTCAGGGTGCTGCCTAGGTCTTTGATGACGTCGTACAAATGACCGATCTCCCGTAATTGCTTATCGATACGGCCATTCTCTTTTTTAAGCTTCTCGACGACCGCCTTGAAATCGGCAAACTCGGCCCTTTTGGCCTCGTTCTGGGATACGAACTCCCTTTCCATTTTGTGATACCGGTCCTTCGTGGAATAAGGCACCGCATATAAAAGCCACAAACTGAGCATCTCCGGCCAGACCCAAACCTCTTGGGCAGCGCCCAAGAAAAAGTGAAGGACTAAAACACCCACCGTATAAACGCTCAAGAACCAAAAGGCCATGACCCGGTAGTGGAAGCTGATATAAGAGATGAAGAAGACCGGAATGAACATCAAGAGGCTGCTGGAAGGACGCCACAATTCCAACGTCAGGATGCCCAAAGCCAGGGCCAGCCCCCTTAATTTTGGTGAAAGATCAGCCATGTTTGGCCTCCGGCTTGGGAGAGACCCTCACCAAATTACGGCCGTCGGCCTTGGCTTGGTAAAGCGCGTGGTCCGCTTGGTCAATGAAGGTTTCCGCGTCCCGGAATTGGGGTGTCAATTCAGCGATACCGATAGAGACCGTCACATGGGTCTTTTCACCCGCCGCGACCACCTCTTGCTCTTCCACCTTTTGGCGGATACGTTCCGCCACGGTCACCGCGCCATCCAAGGGCGTCTTTAAGAGAAGCACGGAAAATTCCTCGCCGCCATAACGGGAAACCAGGTCCACCGTCCGCACGCTGTCCCGCAGCACCTGGGCGACCAGCTTGAGCACCTTGTCCCCCACCAAGTGGCCGTAAGTGTCGTTGTAGCGTTTGAAATGGTCCACGTCGATCATCATCACGCTCAGGGGCAGCTTGTGTTCCAACGCGCGGAAGATCTCGTCCCTCAAGCGGTCCTTGTAATGGCGCTGCACATAAAGGCCGGTCAGGCCATCGGTGGTGGCCAACTCGATGGTTTGGTAATAAAGGGCCACATGTTCCAAGGCGACCGTTCCCAAGTCGCAGAAATTGGACAAAAGCCGGGCGTCTTCCTGCCGGAAAGAATTGGCCATCGAGCTTTCCATGCGGATAAGCCCCAACAATTCGTGGCCGCCCATCAGGGGCGCCGCCACGAGGCTTTTCACCTGGTTGTCCTCGGATATCTCCTGAAAGCGAAAATCATTGGCAAGATCGTTGATGACCAGGGGTTTCTTTTGGGCAATGACCCAGGCGTTGAAAGGATCCGTGGGATTTAATCGCTCCCGGTTGAGCCGAACGTCCATATCCGTATCCACGCTATACCGCACCGCGTGTAGGCTTTTGCTCACGCTGCTATCGAACAGCAAAAGGGTATAGACCCCTCCCGGCACCATGAAGGTCTTGGAAATGGTCTCGATCATCAGAACGACCACCTCCTGGTTCTTGAAGGTCATAGCCAGGCTGCGGGCCAGTTCGTTCAAGGCCGTATAACGCTGGATCTTGACCTGGTTGGAGCCGTAGGAAAGCAGGATCTTCTCATGATCGATCCGGCTGTCCGTCAGGTTCAGTTGGAGCTCTTCAGATTCCTTTTGGAGTTGGAACCGAGACAGTTCCCCGGTCTTGGCCCAATTTTTCCAAAGGTAAACATTCACCGACAAACTGGTGATGAAGATCGCCAGGACCCAGGGCGACTCGCCCGCGACCAAAAGATTGATGACCGCCGTCAACAGCACCAACGAGGTCAGGATGGCCGTTTCGATCCAACCCAAGCAAATAGCCGAAAGGACGATGGGGATATAGAAAAGAAGAAGGCCGACCATCACGTCGCCCGAATGCTGTAACGCGATATAAGAAACCACCATCGCGGGAAAAGCGCTGCCCAGGACCAAGACCCAACGCTGGTATTGATTGAGGTTTTCTAGTTTTTCGGTGAGTTGCATGATCGAGTCTTTTCGGTCTGGCTAGAAATTTTGGCAGACCTATAGATTCAAGAAAGGTGCCATCCATTGATATAAGGCATATTTTAGGTCTTTTTCGCCCTTTTGGTTGTAAATAACCCAGTCCGCCCGGATGTCCTTGCGCTTTTGCGGCCACTGAAGTTTCGTTCGTTGGCGGATTTCTGCCAGACTCCAACCCCGCTTTTTAAGCCTTTTCTGCCGAATTATGTCGTTCGCCGAGATGGAAAGCACCGCGTCAAAGGAACGATTGAAACCCCGTTCGAACAACAAAGGCACTTCGACCACCACGAAAACAGGTTGAGGCTTTCGCTTCGCCTGTTGGGCGATCCAATCCCCCACGGCCTTTCGCACCGCCGGGTGCATGATGCCGTTCAACTTATTTTGACGTGAGGACGACTGAAAAGCAGCCCGGGCCAGCTTTTTTCGGTCAACTTGGCCCTTTTCGCTCAGGATGCCTTTGCCAAAAGCCCTCACCAATTGGGCAATGACCTTTTTGTTTTCCAACAACTGATGGCTCAAGTGGTCCGTTTGCAGGATCGGTATTTTCTTGGACGCGAAAAAAGCCAAGGCCACACTCTTCCCCGCGCCGATCCCGCCTGTTAGGCCTATCCGTAAAGGACGCGGCCTTTTCAAAAGGCGGCTGAACTTCGCCGGGGATAAGTTCGACTGGTAGGGCTTTTTCAATTACAGGCCTGTTTGCTGTTGAAAGGCTTGAAAGGTGTTCTTCATCAATAGGGCAATGGTCATCGGTCCCACGCCGCCGGGCACCGGGGTAATGGCCGAGGCCTTGGGGGCAATGGCTTCATAATCCACGTCACCCACCAGCTTGCCTTCGGGGGTGCGGTTAATTCCCACATCCACCACCACCGCCCCCTCTTTCACCCATTCCCCTTTGACGAATTTGGGCTTGCCGATAGCGGCCACCACAATGTCGGCCTGCTTGATGACGTCCCCGATGTTCTGGGTCTTGCTATGGCAAACGGTCACCGTCGCGTTGGCTTCTAACAATAAAAGGGCCATGGGCTTGCCCACCATGATGCTGCGGCCAATGACCACCACGTTCTTTCCGGCCACTGGGATCTTGTAATGGTCCAGCATCACCATCACCCCCGCCGGGGTGCAAGACCGCAACCCGGGCAGACCCGCCACTAACTTGCCCAGGCTGGCCGGGTGCATGCCATCCACGTCCTTTTTCGGGTCGATGGTTTCGATCACCTTTTGTTGGTTCAGCCCATTGGGCAAGGGGAATTGCACCAAAATACCATGCACTTCGGGCTTGGCATTGAGGGTGCGGATGAGGGAAAGGAGGTCTTCTTCTTTGGTATCCGCGGGCAGTTTGTATTCTTCGGAATAATAGCCCAGCGTATCACAGGCCTTCTTTTTGCGGCCCACATAGACCTTCGAAGCCGGGTCTTCGCCCACCAGCACCACCGCCAGACCAGGCCTTTTGCCGGTCGGCTTGAGCTTTTCAACGTCCAGCGCCAGCTTCTCTTGAACCGCCTTCGCGGTCGCGTTGCCATCCATGATCAAGGCCATGTTGTCTCCTAAAAGTAGTAAAGCATTCTCGTATTCGAGGCTAACCTTTGTCTATCCCAAGACGAATTACTGATGTTCTTTCCAATCATTAAAATTCGGTCGCTTCGATTTCACTTCTCAAAATTACTTAACTTAGCTAGCCCCAGGCGGAGGCTTCATCTCATAGGTAACCGTTCCATCCAAAGCATTGATAAAAACAGTACCATCATCTGTATCCGCCTTATAAACCGGAACCATTAATTGCATCTTGTCCTGCATTTGATCAGAACGAAGTAATTTGGGAGCTACTGATGGAATCTTATAACCCTTTTGATTTGCGATTTTAACCGCTTCTTGAGCCGAAATTATCCGAGAGGCCTCATAAGGAGCAATAAAAAAGGTACCGTACCAGAATTTTAATTGTCCACAACCATCAGTATTAACGTCGTCCAAAAAGAAATCAAAGGTTGGGCCTCTTCCAAAACTTCGCCCGCGGCCATTCGACTTAGTGTAAGAATAATTTAATTCTTCGAAATTACCGGGACCCGAGAAGTTGTAGGAAACATGCAGATCATATTTGTGCCCCGGAAAATGATTACTTACATCCCATCTTTTAATACCCTTCGGATCAATATAAGGAGCGTAATACTTTGCCCATTTTTCCCCAAATTGCTTTACTAAGTATTGATAACAAATGTCATAAATTTGTTGATCCTTACAAACCATTCCCCAGCTAACCGCAGAAGAAACATTGGTTACATCTGGCTTGGTAGAATCAGCTGTATTTGAACTTTCAGCAAAAACAAAGTTCACATTAAAAAAACAAAACAAGATCAATAATGTCTTTAGCATTAAAACCCCCTCACACGAATCTCGAGCAAAAACGATTAGTTCTTCTCCCTCCTCGGCTTCACATACCAAAAGCTCAAAACCAACGCCGTAAAGAACAAGACATAAACGATCATAAAGGTTTGGGGGCTGAAGTCGTAATACATGATCCGATGGACCCAGAACTCCATAAAAGTCACTTGGTAAACCCCGCCGCCCGCGGTCATCCGCAATTGGTTTTCCCAGGTGGTTAGGGGGCAATCCCGGTTGCTGAGCGACTCATAAACCACATAGCCCATGGCCACTAGATGCAACAAACGAAACTTTAAATTGTGAACAAAGTCCCACTTCAAGAAATACCCGATCCAAACTACTGCCAAACCCAGTACCACAAAGAGCACATAAGAAAAATGTACCAACAATACAATATCGGCTAAGGTGCTATCGCCCATGTGGGTCCAAAACCTCAACTCGGTAAGCATCCCATAATCTTTGGATCATTTCCCCGTTGCCCTTCAGCTTTTTGCCGTTGATATGCGATATCCCCAGCACCCCCACGCCGGACCCGGCCATGATCACCTCGCCCTTTTTCAAAGCGTCCGCGGGTTTCCAGGCCTTCACCACCATCGGGATACGGTACTCTTTACATATCTTCCAGATCTTGATGCGGGTCACGCTGGCCAGGCCCCCCAGTTCCAGGGGCGAGAAGCAAAGCTTTTTGCCGTCGAACCAAAGCGGGGTCGAGGAACCCCCATCGACCACAAAACCTTTTTCATCCAACCGAAGGATGTCCGCCCATTCGGGATGGTCGCGAAAGACCGCCCGGGTGGTCATATAGATGGCCGCTTTGAAATGATTGGGAAATACCCGTGGGCTGGAAGCCACCCAGGGGCTGACCCCCACTTTGCCCATCAAGACCGCCGTTTGTTGGATGTTATGCCGTAAAGGCCGGGCGGTCGCGTAAAGGGTAGGTGGATGGTTCTCGAATTGCCGGGGACTGGGCGCGACCAGGGTTTCTTGGGTCAGGTTGAACCGCACCATGAAATCCTGTCCGATCTCTTTATGGAATAAGGCGATGCCTTTGAGGAGATCGGCTTTCGAGGGGGCCGTCCAACGCAAAAAGGCACAACCCTTCTTGAGCCGGGCGTAATGTTCGGCAAAGCCGAAGGCCTTGCCCTGATAGACCGGAATGGCCTCAAAGAGGCTTTCCCCATAGAAAAGCCCGGTGTTGACCGGTGAGATGCGCACCTGGTCGGCGTTCTGTATCTTGCCCTTCCAATAGACCCTGATCATCGAAACTCCCCAGATCAATTCTTACGCCTATGCCGTCATTGCGAGGAATGGCCCCCGAATAGGGGGACGTTCATGACGAAACAATCTCAGTTTAAATAAGCCGTTAACCAACACCCAAACAACCCATGAACTGAGATTGTAATTGGCCTTCGGCCAATCATGCTTGGCCCAAAGGGCCAACGCACCACAATCTTGCCGCACAGTTCGCGGCTCGCAATGACACCAACATCTATTTAGGCAATAACGATGCGCCCAAAGCCTGGGCCAGCGCCTCGACTTTATAAAGTGTTTCCAGATACTCCTGTCGGGGATTCGAATCAGCCACAATGCCCGCTCCGGCGTAAAAATCCAGCGAGCCATTGTCCCATAAAGTGAAAGTGCGGATTAGGATATTGAAGTCGAACGAGGGGCCCGGGCCTACATAGCCCATGCTGCCGGTGTAAAAGCCCCGGGGGGAAGGTTCCAGTTCTTGGATGATCTCCATACAGCGGATCTTGGGGCAGCCCGTAATGGTTCCCGCCGGGAAAAGGGCCTTCAACACATCGCTGACCCCTATACCCTTGGCCCGCCAGCCCTGCACCGTGGAGACCAAATGCTGCACCCGGGCGTAGCTTTCCACATCCGCGTATTTCTTCACTTCCACCGTGCCATAGCGGGATACCCGGCCAAGGTCATTGCGGGCCAAGTCCACCAGCATCAAATGTTCCGCTTGTTCTTTCGCGTTGGTCTTCAAATCTTGCCGTAATTGCAGGTCTTCCAGTTCGGTCTTGCCCCGCCGACGCGTCCCCGCGATGGGTTTGGCTTCAAGAAGATTACCCTGCCCCGACACCAATCTTTCAGGTGAAGAGGAAACAACCGTAAAACCCCGGCCCCGGAAGAGACCCATAAATGGGCCCGGGTTCATTTCCCGCAGGGTGCGGTAAAGGGTGGAGGCACGACCGCTCCAGGAAGCCTTAAAGGATTGGGCCAGGTTGGCTTGGTAAATATCCCCGGCGGCGATATAAGCCTGGGCCTTTTGCACCATTGCTTCATATTGGTTTGAGGACACTTGGGCTTGGACCGGGCCCACTTTGAACTCAGGCGCTGAATGCCCCACTCCTATTTCGCCGGTCTCGCCGAATTGATGCAATTCTTTTTGCTGGCGGTCATAGACCCAAAGCCGGGTGGGTTTGAAAAAGTAATAGTCCGGGGTTTGTGGGTTGTTATGGGCGGAGCCCTTGGGCACCGTTAGCCGATGGCCATATTCGTAGCTGAAAAGCCCGAACCAACTTTGGGAAAGACGCAGGGGGAAAGATTCTAAAGAGTCCTGCTCAACGCCCACTTGGTCCAACAGGTGCCAAATGCCCTTCTCATACAAAGAGCGTTCACCTTGCTTGATCCAGTAACAGTTTCCCTGTTCCCCGATCACTTCTTGGGCCGCGCCCGCGGCCAAGATGACCCACCTGCCCGCCTCATTCAAAAGCCCGGCACTTTCAAAAAGGGCCACCGGCCCCAGGGCAGACCATTGTTCGGCCAGAGCGGCCCAATCCAGAGGTATGTCGAGGGTTCGAGTTGAGATGAGAGATAAAGCGGTTCGGTTGAGGGAGGACGGCATAGTTTGCCTTCACGAAAGATGAGGCATTATAAAACAAAAAAGCCGCCCTTAGGGAAAGGGCGGCTTTTGCGAACAGCCTGATTTATTAAGCTTTCACGACCGTTTCAATGAAGGCACGGTCCACTTCGACCTTGGTGTTTTCGCTGACCTTCAGGATCAAAATATTGTCCTTAATGTCGGCGACGATGCCGTAGATGCCGCCCCGGGTCAAAACCTTGTCGCCCCGGTTGATGGCCGCCAGCATCTCATCCCGCTTTTTGCGTTCTTTGCCCTGGGGATAGATCATCAGGAAATAGAACAAGATCATGATGACAATGAAAGGCGCGAATTGAATGACACCCGCCAAGGCCGTCGGCGGCCCGGCCGGGGCCGAAGCCGCGGCGGTGGAAGCGGTAGTGGTGGAAACGTCAGCCATGGATCACCTCGTAAAGTTATTGGTGCGTCATAAGCCCCTCAGCGACGGGGCGTATCTTAGCAAAAAGCTCCTGAAAACTTACTATCCAAGGGTCAAAAATCGATGCTGACCGACCCCAGAAAAGCCGGCTGAATATAAGAAGCGGCCAAGAGAGGTATCTGGCTCTTTTCCAATTCCCGCCCCGGGCCTACCGGATAGTTGGGGAAGGCCGAATTGGAAGCATTCAGGCGGTTCAAGGTGAAATCATCCATGTTGTTAGTGACCGCAAAGGTCAGAAAAATGGCGTGGATACGGAATTTTGTGTCGGCATACCAAGAAGCTTGGGTATTACCCGCTTGCGCCGGGTTAAAAGGGTTGCCGCCTGAGAAAGCGTTGTTCGGATCATTCCCCAAGGGTTCTTGAAGCTCCACACAGATTTCATCCACCGAAACGGCGCCCCAGGTCCGTATCTTTTGAACCTTCAACCCTACCCCCAAAACATCCGTGCTGTTCAACAGGTTGATGTTCTGATCGCCCAATTCGCCGTATAACGAGAACTCGTCGTCGATCGTGATCTCCCCTGTTGCCGACAAAGCCGTCCCTCCGTTCAAGCTGGAATAAGTGAAATAATCCGTGTCGGTAAAAGCCGCGTTGAAAGCCCAGGAGCTTTCCAAACCACCGATCGTGAACTTGGCCCGGGCCTGGGTGAGCAGGAAGGATTGCTGGGTATCCAGGGTCACATTACTCGCTTCCAAAAGACTTGGTGTATAGAAAACAGTAAGAGATGTCGGCAAAGAACTGTACGAGGGACCATTCTTCGCGCCGAATTCAAAGAAAATGGGGATCGTCGCCATCACCCCATCCACTCGGTGAATGCCCATATCCAGGTAAGACCCGAAGAAGTTCATCGGGGTAAAAGTCGGGAAAACATCCAATCGTCCGGCCGAGACCCGTAACCAAGGCTCGACATAAGTAATGCGGGCTATCCGAAGATCGACCGTATTGGCCGAATCGCTGGTGGAAAGGTTCTTAGAAAAACGCACTTGAAGATCCGCCGTCGTGGAAGATTCGTCCAATTTTCTTCTGGCATACATATCCGCTATGGAAAAAAGTTCGGCTCCCGCCGATGCGTTCTCGTAAACCGAATAAATATCAAAATAGAGGTTACGGGAGTCGGCTTTAGGCAAAGGCGCCGGCTTCCAATGAGGCTGGGGCTGAGAATCCAGGACAAGATCGTCGGAACTTAACGCTGTCGTCGTTTCTTTTTGCGAGGCCGCCAAGTCATCCGCGGACTTCTTCGCGGAAGGGAGACCTTGCATGTATTGCTTTTCGGTGACTGAATTTGGGTCCCGTTCCGCGGCCATGGAGTAATACATATAGGCCAACGTTTTATGGTTAGGATCCGAGCTATGAAATTCATAGATTGCGCCGAGTGTTTTATAGGCGCTCACATACCATTTTTGCCAGGGAAACTTGGTCTTTACCGCCGTGGCGGCTTTCAACTCGTTGATAGCCACCTTAAAACTATCCAAAGAGAAAGCTTCCATCCCCTTGGTGAAGTGTTGTTTCATCAACTCTTGGACCGAAACATCGATATTTTCTTCGGTCGGCGTATTGACCGGGGTAGTGGTCTTCTCGACCGCGCTTTTACCCTGCGCGAAAGGGGCAAAAGTCAGCACGAAAACGCTCACCAGCAATATCCTTTTCATTTCGATTTTCCCTTTGATCCGATTTTTCCCAAGAAATATTTCGCCGACTTTGTTTGAGGGTCCCTTTTGAGCGCGAGAGAATAATATTGGCGGGCGATATCTGAATGACCCGGTTCCGTAATATGGAATTCGTAAATGATCCCCAGGGTCGCGTATGCCTCGGCATACCAATAGTTCCAGGTGAAGGGATCGACAATCATGGTCGCGGCGATTAGTTCGGGGATCGCCTTATTGTAATGATGCTCCGTGTAAAAGCGCATTCCCTTATGGAAATGGCCTTTCATGGTGCCTTTAGTCGAAAGATTAGCCGCGATCTCCGAAAAGTTGGGAGTGGGCTTTAGGGTCGGCCGGGTTTCCTGGGCACGGGCCATCGCGCCGAATCCATAGATGATTGAACTGATCAAGAACCAACGCCAAAAGAACATAGTTCCTCTTAAGATAGTCAGCGGATGGGCCAGATAACGAAACGAATAATATTGGGAAATTCGTTTAGCGCAAGATATTTTTCCTTAAAACGACTCAAATAATTATTCACGGCAACCTAAAATCGTTTGAAACAAATGGCACAATAATCAATTTGCTATTTGATATGTTTTCGTTTATCTATCTTCTTTGCTTCTCGATCTTTATTTCTTTACTGAGGATTTATCTAGTGAACCGTTCTCTTACTCTCCTCTTATTCGCGGCCATGCTTTCCCTCCATTCCGTCGTTATGGCCCAAAGCGATCCATTAACCCCCTCGGCCCCGCACGCCTACCATTTCACCGCCGAGACCGTCTGGGCCAAGATATCGGTCTTGGTCATCGACCTGAACGGCAAGTTCCAACTGGAATGCACCGGGGATAATCCTCTTGAAGGCTGGGTTCTGACGCACCGACCGACCAATACCGTCGTGAACGATAACCAAGATAACGAAACGGACAATTTTAGGATCAAAGTGAATAAGCCTTTCGACGATTACGAGCTGACGGTCTTCGTGAATGGCCAAGACGCCCAGATTCCCATGATCGTCAACTTGGCGCCCGACAAAAAGACCGCTTATACCCTGCCCCTTTACGCGCCCTTCCAAGAAAACCCCAACCGGCCCTATAACACCCTGGTCAAAAGCCTCTATGACCAAGCGGGGCAAGCCTATATCCAAGGCGACACCGCGGCCGCCATCGATTTTTTGGAAAAGGCCCTCAAAGTGGATTCCACCGAACCCCAGGTCTTGGCCTTCTTGAACAAGCTGCAGCCCCAATCCCCCACGGACAACTCCTCGGAACAATTCATCGCCAATACGCTGGCCAAAGCCCAAAAAGCGGAGGCTGAAAAGAATTTTCACGATGCCCGCAGTTCCTTCGCCGACGTGCTGAAAGTAGACCCGAAGAATAGCGCCGCCCGGGAAGGCATGCAACGGATCGAGGCCCATCTCTTGGAAGACGCGGCCAAGTTTTTAGAGGGTTATATCAAGGACGGGGACTATCAGAAGGCCAAGCCGATCCTGGCCAAGATCAAACAGGCTTTCCCTAATGACGGGCGTATCAAAGGATGGCAGGAAAAGATCGATCAGCTGGCTAATGCCAGCAGCCCCAGTGACCGCAAGGCCAAGGCTGACGAAACCTATAATTTGGGGTTGGAAAGCTACCGGAAAGATGATTTCGCCTCGGCGAAAAAGTTCTGGGAAGAGACCCTGCAGATCGACCCTCAATATATCCAGGCCCAGCAGAACCTGAACCGCTTGACCGAGGAACACCCGGGACTACAGTGAACACAATTAAGAATTATGAATTAAAAATTAAGAATTATTCGTCTTTTAAAAAATAAACAATTTTCATCAAAATTGCTCATCAATTCATAATTCAAAATTATTAATTCTTAATTGCCGTTATCAAACGCCTGGGCCAACTCCATTAACTTTGCCAAGCCTAACTCTTCTCCCCGGATCTGGGGATCGATACCGGTCTTTTGAAGGGCCGCGTTCACTTCTTCGGTCGGTTTGCCCAAGAACTTGAGCGAATTGGTGATCACCTTCCGGCGACTTTGAAAGATGGCCCGGCTGATGGCGAAAAGGCGTTTCTCGACGGCCCCGGACAGGGGCAATTCCCTTTTCAGGTCCAGTACCACGAAGGCCGAAGCCACCTTGGGGGCCGGCCGAAAACAGCGGGCCGGTACATCCACTAGTTTTTTCACGTCACAGTAATAATTGGTACAGACCGTCAGGGCGCCATAGCTCTTACTGCCCGGCTTGGCCACCAAGCGGTCCGCCACTTCCTTTTGGATCATTAAATAGACCCGTCGGACGATCGGTTGATACTGGGTCAAAAGGCGGATAATGAGCGGCGTGGTCAGGTAATAGGGAATATTCCCCGCCACCGTGATCAACCCGGGTGCCGGCGGGGCCAGGGGAGCTATGTCCAATTTCATGATGTCGGCTTTAATAAGTCCAAAGCCAGGGGTCTTGGCAAAACGTCTTTCCAGCATGGCGTGAAGTTTGTGATCCGGTTCGACCACCGTTAAAAGCCGGCCCTTTTTGACCAATCTTTCGGTCAAAGCCCCATACCCGCCGCCCACTTCCAACAACACATCCCCTTCGGGGCACTCGATGGCCTTTTCGATGTTATCGACGATCTTATTGTCGGTCAGGAAGTTTTGCCCCATGGATTTACGGGGGCGATAGGAGAATTCTTCAAAAAGAGCGGAGATGGATTCCATGGGCGCATTATGGCAAACCCCAGGGCTTCCACAAACAAAAAAGCCTCCCAGGTTCCCCCAAGAGGCTTTTGAAAAACTGACCAACTGACTTTTATTGACACATCAAATAGATGTCATCAATAAAGAAGTCGTAGGCACCAGCAACAGAGGTAAAATCGAATCCGATTGCATGCGTATCAGTAAAGTTCATACCAGTGCCCGCCGCATTGCTCCAAGGCGCAGTATCAGCCACACCTGCTTGCAAATGCGTGCCGATCGGGATGACCACGTTCGTCCAAACACCAGCTGGAACCACCCCGTTAACGCCAGTGTAGGTTGAATGATTACTCGAATCCCAGATAAAGGCATTCGCGACAGTAACAGGATTGGTTGCCGAGTAAACCATTAAACTCAGAACCATCGTCGAGCCGGCAACACTCGAGAAGTCTTGGTCGGTACCATAATTCGCACCATTTTCAGTAACGATTTCCGTGACATCGCCCGCGGTAACAAAGTTACCCGAGAGTTCCAAACCTTGTGGCGGAGTAACACCACCCGCCGGAGTACTAGGATCTGTATTAACCTTAATGGTTTGCGTATCACCAGCCGTCACATAACCATTCGTCAAGTAACCAGCAGGCGTGAATGGAACCGTTCCCGTCCAACCACCCTCATCAAAGTCATTCCACGGAGTGACTGCACAAACTGGTGTATTAGTCGGAGCTGGCGGGACCGTATTGGTCATCGTGCAGGTGGCTGTCGCGGTATTGGTGTTGCCCGCAGTGTTGGTGCTGGTTTGCGTGGCCGTCGGAGGCGCTGGTGTATCAGTATTCGTCACGGTTTGTGTGGCGGTTGCGGTGTAGGTATTACCCAGCGGCGTGACCGTCGAAGTGCTGGTTTGAGTATTCGTAACGGTCGAGGTATTGGTACAAGTAGCCGTGTTGCCAAGAGGAGTATTCGTTGAAGTACTGGTTTGTGTGCTGGTGATGGCCTGTTGGGTCGGCGTGGCCGTATTGACCGAAGCCCCCACAGGTATGCCTAAAGGACGGCTGCAACTGACGAAAACTGACACAACCAATATCAAAGCTGACAGAACACCCACAGCCGAAACGGACTTTCGCACGTTTAACCTCCAAAAACACAGATGGACCAAAATGGTTTCATTTTGTAGTGCATCAAACGTGCCAGAACATTTAGAAGTCAAAGCGGGATGGAGTGGCCCGAAAACAAAAAAGCCCCCTGGGTTTCCCCCAGAGGGCTTCAAAACACTTAAAGATCAGGCGTCATATTCACACCAAACCGCATTGACAATCATCGCTTCAGCCGCCGAAGTCGATGTCGCAATTTGAATGATAAAACCTAAATCATAGTTGGACGCAGGTATATTACTGCTACCCGACGATACCACCGTATTTCCATCTAATTGAAACAACACCCTACTATTCGACAAATCAAGAGTGATCTTTAAAGTATGCGTATTGGTGTCGCCGGCTATTCCAGAACTGACAGTGTGTTGCGCGCTACTACCGTACGTAACATATTGCCAATCAGTGTCGGTATGGTAAAGTCTTAAAGCTGCACCATCAGACGTTAGGGTTGTGCCACTTGGAGCGGCATTAAACAGTCCACACCAAAAATCAGTATTTGCCGTTTGATTAAGGCTGAACTTCACATACAAAGATGGGTTTTGGGCGCCCCGCACCACATTCAAATTCGTATCCGTTTGAATGACAGCCGTATTACCAGAAACAGACCCCGTCGTCATAGTCACTCCGGGGCCATTGGCAGTGGTATTCCCCGTACTGATACTCCCACTCGTGACCGAAGCATCACAACCAACGCTGTTAACAACATTACCGTTCAAATTAATGGCAAACCAGCGTTTCTGGCTGTATCCCTTGGCCAAACCTATTGTGGTTCCATTTAAACCTTTGTCGGTTAAGGTAGCCGCAGGATCAATTGGACAGTTTGAGGCTATATTAGCAATGGCTACCCCGTACCCAACAGAACCCGAGAGAGAAATACAGTAACCCCCACTACCACTGTTTAGCATGCTGGCATCGGCTATTTGTGTTCCATTCCCAACATTCTTGCAAATATCCGAAGCATTACTCAATTGAAGAAACGTACTATTGGTAATCGTTCCAGCTCCACCATTGAAATCAACTGATGATTGACTTGAACTCGTATTTTGAAAATAGCATTCATCAACAGTCCCGCTACTGCCTAATTTCAGAACAACCGAAGAAACACAAGACGACTTCACCCACAAATGATTGTAACTATCTCCAACGTTGCTTAAAGCTCCTCCAATAGAAAAACGACAATACGAAACCACTCCTCCCAAAACACCTCCAGCTTTAATGCCATCCGTTTCTACATTTGTATTCAAAGTAACATTACAATATTCCAACACTCCGTACCCTCCTGCTCCTGCACCCGCCTGCATGGCTGCAATAGCCGAACCACCTGAAGCTAAAGAACTTGCTGTCAAAATACTATTCGCAATTCTTCCGCCTAAAATCTGAACAATGCCTTCGGCATTTGAAGCTGTGCTCGTTAAAACACTATTGGAAATAACTGCCGGGGAATAAAGACTTCCAATGCAACCTTGCGTACTAGTAATCTCACAGTTGTCAAAAACAACCCCATTGTTATTCTGAACAACAATCGCGTTATTACCCAGTGTCGAAGCTCCCGTATAACTAATAGTCATATTGTTGAATCGATTTTCAGCCGTTGTCATTGTTCCTGAACCAATAGATATAAAACCCGTAGTCGTGTTTTCGATGATGGTGTCATTGATCCCTGCCCCCACAAAATCGATGAACCGGGTCGCGTCAGCGGTATTAATGGTGATCGTTTCGCTCCAAGTACCTGGACCAATATTGATCGTCCCATGTAAGCCGGACGCTAAATAGGACGAAAAGTTATTCTTCATGTAGGTGATTGCCGCATTGATAGTCAAAAACGGTCCGGCGGGCGAGGCATCATCCCCGTTTTTAATAACATCACAAGAATAAAGCGTATTGAATGACGACATAGATTCCTCCCAATAGATATTTAAAACCTATTGAAAGCTTAGTGAGTCGCTCTGAAGTGTTTCAAGGATGGTTATTTGAATTTACTAAAGAAAATATCTTACTCAATATGACGTGTGATTTAAAACCAATGAAACTTAACCCTAAAACAAAAAAGGCCCTCTGGGTTACCCAGAGGGCCTTTGACTGAGTTTTGGTTTAGTAGAAATAAATACTATCGATATAAATTTGAGCCGAACCGTTTGGCGCACCGATGAAAGCCGGTGCAACCCATGTCAACTTAGTCCAACCGCCGCCGTTGCTTCCCGTATCACCCAAAATACCCGTGCCTGACCCAACCGTACCCATGCCTACTCCACCCGCGGTGGTCCAACCCGTCGGAGAAGAAACTTGAACCGTGAAGTTGGTCCATTGGCCATTCGGGCAATTGAACGTAAGACCCGATTGCACAGCTTTGTTACCCGCGCCATCAAGCATATATATGTCGGCCAAAGTGACTGGGCCACCGGCCGAGTAGATCATCATGCTCAAGGTCGATGGCGTCAGCGAACCGGTCGTGCCGCTGTAACCCGTGGTCACGTCGATATTACCGCCGTTGTACTGCCAAGTATCGGTATTGGTGGTCTGGGTCACGTTATCCCAATCATAAGGATCAGAACACTCGAATTCGCAGATCGCGTAACCCGCACTCGGGCCTGATCCAGCACCCCAGCTAGTAACGTTGATCTCGAAAGATTGCGCCGTGCTGTTGTACGTGGTTGAGCTCGACATCAGGAAGGTGCCCGATGCGCCGCTGTTATAGCTCGGTCCGCTCTGATAGTTACCGGTGTTCGTCGAAGATCCGGTCACCCAGCCACCAGTATAGTCAAAGTCGTCCCAATCAAAATAATTGGTCGGGGTGTTCGTCGGCACCGGCGGGGCCGTATTGGTCATGGTGCAAGTGGCCGTCGCGGTATTGGTATTACCCGCGGTGTTGGTGCTGGTTTGCGTGGCCGTCGGAGGCGCCGGCGTGCTCGTATTGGTCACGGTTTGCGTAGAGGTTGACGTATAAGTGTTACCGGGAGGCGTAACCGTTGAAGTGCTGGTCGCGGTATTAGTGCTCGTCTGGGTATTAGCCGGAGTGCTGGTATTGGTCATGGTGGCTGTCGAGGCCAACGAGGTCGGGGTCTTGGTCACCGTCGGGGTAGCCGTATTGACCAACGCCGCCACGGGGACGGATAAATTACGGGTACAGCTGACCACCGCCGCTACTAAGAGCAGGGCTAGCGTACTGAACATTGCTTTCGTCTGATTCGAGTTTTTCACATCTTCCTCCCCGGCAGGTTACTGGAACTTAACACTTAGTTGACGTTGAGCGGATCGCTACCAAAGCGCTTTTAAAAGACCTCACCCGGTAGTAACGGCTTTAGAGTGCAGGAATTATACCACATGCCTTTTTTCGGTCTAGGAGAAAGGGCTTAGGCCGTAACTGGGCCTTTTAAAGGCTTTTTGAGGTTCTCCTCTTATCCAACCACCGAACAATAATCCTTTCGACAACCCAGTTTTCGGCCAGATCTGGCCAAAAGACTGACAAATTGTCATATTTAGACCACTTTTAACTTACCAAATGCCTGGGCGAGATCCAGCGGTTCACAATGGCGATCCCCTTTGGAAGAGCGACACCCCACCGTTCCAACCCGGGGTACTTTTCAGCCTTTTCCGGGCTGACAAAGCAAGGATGGACCAAAATGGCCTCTCCCTCATAACCCCTTTCCGATTGGGGATCTTCATAGACTTTTACTTTTACATAGGGTTTTAGGTCGTAGTGCATCGCTTTCCTCCTGAACTCATCGTTGGAACGGATAGACCCGTTCGATCGACGTTCTTTTAGAGAAGAGCAGAAAGGATGCCAACTTTTAAAAGCGAATAAAATTAGGGATTTGAAAACTTAAATTGCTAAAACAAAGCAACCGCCGATCAAGACGGATAAACGCCGATAACTCCTGAGTTCTTTATCGGCGTCAATCTGCGTTCATGCCGATTCTGGCGGGGTATCGGCGGCTAAAAGAACTCCAGAAATCGTTTAATCTTTTGAGGGGTTAAACCAACTTATCCGCCAGTTTCAAGGCGGCGATCATGCTTTGGGGGCGGGCGATACCCTTCCCCGCGATGTCAAAAGCCGTACCATGGTCCGGCGAAGTTCTGACATAGGGCAGCCCCAAGGTCATGTTCACGCCGTTCTCGAAGGCCACAAGCTTAAAAGGGATCAGTCCCTGGTCGTGGTTCATGCAAAGGACCGCGTCGTACATGCCCGCCGCCGCCCAGTAATAAAGCGTATCCGGGGGATGGGGGCCGGACACTTTCCAGCCCTTGCGTTGGAATTTGGCGATGACCGGCTTTAGAATTTTGATCTCTTCTTTACCAAAAGCGCCGTTCTCCCCGGCGTGAGGATTGACCCCCGCTACCGCGATGCGGGGCTGCTTGATGCCGAACCATTGGCGAAGGCTTTTCTGGGTCAGTTCTAATTTTTCAGCGACCAGGGTAGGCGTGACATAACGAACGGAGTCTTTAAGCGCCACATGGATGGATTGAAGAACGATCTTGTAAGGTCCACCCACCATCATCATGGCAAAGGTCTTGGTCTTAGATAAATGAGCTAAAAGTTCTGTGTGACCCGGGAAAACGCAACCCGCTTTATGGATGGCTTCTTTGTTGATCGGGGCCGTCACGATGGCTTTCACCTTGCCCGCCAAAGCCAATTTGGAAGCTTCGTAGATATAGTCCACCGCCGCGGTGCCGCAAGCCGCCGATACTTTTCCCATCTCCACTTTCTCAGCGCCGCCCAGGTCCAACACACCCACCTGGCCTTTCAAGAATCGGGCATCTTCCGCCTTTTGGATCTGGGTCAGGGATATCTTGATGCGGAACAGCTTGGCCATTTGGACGAGGTAATCAAAATCCCCCACAATCACATAACGAGAAGCCTCAGCCTTCGCAAAGGAAGCCAAAGCTTTTAAGGTCACTTCCCCGCCGACCCCGGCGGGATCGCCCATCGTTACCGCGATCAACTTTCCCATAAACACCTCACGGAAATTAAGAATTTTGAATTAAGAATGATGAATTACGGTACAAAAGCTTCGCTTTTTTCTTTTGTCGTTTTAACGATCGAACCCATGATACGAATGATCTCATCGACATCACGAACATATTCAGAATAGTTGCCTTTAACGATCTGCGACTCTTGAAGCAACTTCAACCAATAGCGGGTCTCACGGCTTTCTTTGAGCGCGATGGTCATCTTGGAGACAAAATCCTTTCGGCTTTGACCCGCCAAGGCTTCCTCAACATTGGCCCCAATGCTCGTCCCACTCCTCAACATCTGCCTTGAAAGCACATATTCGGACGACTGTTGAAGCGTTTTCGAAAGATTTATGACCTTAATATCGAACTGAAAGGTCTTTTCTTGAATGACGTTTTTCTTCATTTTTGAAGCCCTATTTCCGGGACGGAAATTTCCATAATTATTAATTCATCACTCTTAATTCTTAATTAGGTTTTCAGAGCACTTTCGCCGCTAGCGCCGCCAACGGCGAGCGCTCGCTCTTCGACAGGGTGATATGCCCGAACAGCGCGTTGCCTTTGAACCGCTCCGCCAAGTAAACGATACCGTTGGAAGAAGCATCCAAATAGGGGTTATCGATCTGGTAGGGGTCGCCGGTCAGGATGATCTTGGTGCCCACCCCGGCCCGTGAAACGATGGTCTTGATCTCATGGGGCGTCAGGTTCTGGGCCTCATCCACGATCATGTATTGCTTGGGGATGGAACGCCCACGGATATAGGTAAGGGCTTCCATTTCCAGTTTGTGGGAATCCAACAGGTATTGGACCTTGTCATCCACCTCTTCGGTGTCGTTCTGCAAGTGCCCCTTATCCAGGATGAATTCCAGGTTATCGAAAATGGGCTGCATCCAGTTCATGAGCTTTTCATCTTTAGTACCCGGCAAATAGCCGATGTCCTTGCCCAATGGCACGATGGGCCGGGAAACCAGCACCCGGCGGTATTTCTTTTCGTCCAGGGTCTTGAGCAACCCAGCCGCCAGGGCCAAAAGGGTCTTCCCCGTACCCGCCGACCCGACCAGCGTCACCATAGGGATACGGTCGTTCAAAAGAAGGTTCAGGGCGAAGTGTTGCTCACGATTGAGAGCCTTGATGCCCCAGGACTCCGGGTCTTTGAACCAAAGGGGCTGGGCTTGTTTGGCGTCGTCTTTATAGATCGCCAGGGCGCTTTTGCCTTCGTGGATATTGCTCTTTAAAAGCAAGAACTCGTTCTCATAAAGCTTTTGATCGGCGTAATCGGCCAGCGAAAGCTTGCCGGTCTTATAGAACTCGTCGATGCCCGCGTCGGGCACTTGCACCGTCGTCCAGCCCGAATAAAGCTCGTCGATATTGACCTTATTGGTCTCGTAATCTTCCGAAGGCACGCCCAAGGCGTCCGCCTTGATGCGGACGTTGATGTCCTTCGTGATGAACCGGACATTTTCGCCCTTTTGTTTCAAGGTCAGGGCGATACCGATGATGTTGTTGTCGATCTTCATGTGCGAAAGGGCCGCCGGCAATTGGCCGGTCGGGGTGCTGATATCCACCCGCAGATTACCGCCATTAGGCAGGGCTACCCCCTCTTGCAGGTTGCCTTTCTTGCGCAAGGCGTCCAGGAACCGGGCCACTTCCCGAGCGTTACGGCCGCGCTCATCCTCGTATTTTTTGAACGTGTCCAACTCCTCAATGACCCCCAGGGGAATGACAACCTTGTTATCTTCAAAGGTCTCCAGGGCCCGGGGATTGTGGATAAGGACGTTGGTATCGAGAACGAAGGTTTTGATCATGAAGCGCGACCTCCCAGATGGGAAAGATAGGGTGATGCCCAGGACCAAAAGCGGAACCCCAGGTGAGCCACCCATTGCGACGTTTCAGAAAAAGCGACCGACCACGGCAATACAGTAGGCCATATCAAACAAATGAGCATCAGGAGAACGATTATATTTCCCGTCAAAATGAAGATCACTGAGAAGATCACTCCACCTTCCTGAAGGTCCGGCTGGTGGTGAGACAGCGAATAGAGGGTCAGGGCGATATGGAAAGCGTAGGTGAACCCGATCAAGCCGAGGAAGTAGATTCTATGCTGGGGCGCGGCCACTAGATAGAAGAGGACCGTAACGGCGGTGTAAAAAGGGAAAACATAAGGGGCGAGGCTGATGAGGACGTGGGACTTGTTGACCACCGTCGTGCCGCCCTTGTCGGATGCCTCTAAAGAAGAAACCTTGCCGCCCATCATCACCGCCGCCAAGGCATGGGTCAGTTCGTGGGCCAGAACGTGGCTGAAGATGGGCTTATAGAGCAGGAAGTGGATCAGCAGATAGACCGCGAAACCGCCGAAAAAGACGCCGGATTCGACCGAAGCCCAAGGAAGAAGGGGTAGGGTTTGCCAAAGCACACAGGCGACGGCCGAGCCGAGCCAGATAAGAAGGATGCCGATGATGATCTTAAGAAAAAATCCGAGGATCGAATTTTTTAGGGCCAAAGGGCTTATGTCCAAGAGCAGGAATAGAACCAACAATCGGCAACAATATGCTTTTACAAAGCAAAAAGCTTTTACCGCCGATCAAGACGGATAAACGCCGATAAAACCCGATACTTTTAAAGTCATCATCCTTATCGGCGTTCATTCGATTTTATCGGCGGTTACGGAAATAGATTTTTTCTAAATCCTAAGTTATAGCTTAATCCAAGCCCCGGTCAGAATCCATCGACTTTTGCTCTGAGAACCTCGGTAAGGTCGTCGCCACCTTGTAAACTTCGTCCCGGGAAAGTCCCCGGGCCTTGGCGACCCGCTTCGCCGCCTCGGTCTTGGTCGCGCCCTCTTGAAGAAGCTGGGCTAGGTGGTCCTCGACCGAAAGTCCCTGCCAATCCGGTTCAGGCCGGTCCGTGCCCTCCGCCGCGCCTTCGACCATCACCACGATCTCACCCAAAGGTTCCTGCGCCTCAAAGTGCTTAAGCAGCTCATCCAAGCTTCCCCGCACGAACTCTTCGTGGAGTTTGGTCAATTCCCGGGCTACCACCGCCCGCCGGGGACCCAATACATCCAAAGCGTCCCTCAAAAGATCGGTCAAACGGTGAGGCGCTTCATAAAGGACTAAGGTCTGTTCCAAGATCTTCAGCCGGGCAAGCTCCCCCCGGCGGTCCGAGGCCTTGGAGGACAAGAAACCCACAAAGGTAAAGGGCGTCGGGGTCAAACCCGAGGCGGCTACTGCGGTCACCACCGCGGAGGGGCCGGGGATAGGCACTACCTTGAAACCTTTTTCCAAGGCCGCTTGGACCAAGGGATAACCCGGGTCCGAAATGCCCGGCATACCCGCGTCGGTCGCCAAGGCCACCGAGCCGCCTTGGGAAAGTGTTTCGAGTATCTCATCCACCCGGGCCATTTGATTGTGTTCAAAGCAAGAGATCAACTTGGCGGCTTTGATACCGAAGTGCGCCAAGAGTTTGGAGGTATTACGGGTGTCTTCCGCGGCGATCAAGCTGGCTTCTTTGAAGACCTTTAAGGCCCGAAAGGTCATATCGTCCAAATTACCGATGGGCGTTCCCACCAAATAGAGAGTGGAGGGTTGGATGGCGTTCTTTTCAGCCACGTTTCTTCCTCTTTTTCTTGGCGGTCTTTTTCACCGGGACCGGTTTGGACACGAAAAGGGATTTTAGTTTTTCCATACCCAACCAAACGCTATAACCGACGGGAACACCCACTAAATAACCGCTTAACACATCTGAGGGATAATGAAGTCCTAAATAAATACGGGACAAACCCACAAGAAGGGCTATCACGACGAACAAAGGGGTCCAGGGCAGGAAAGCCATCGAAAGCAGGAACATGGAAGAACCCATATTGGCCGCATGGCTGGATGGAAAGGAAAAAGCCTGGCTCTTACCAATGGGGGTCAGCACCCCTTCCAAAGCGTTGCAGGGCCGCACCCTTTCAAAAACGAACTTCAGGATGTGAGAAGAAATTTGATCCGATAGGGTTACCCCAACGATCAAACTCAATACCAGCCAGCGGTGTTTGGACTTTCCCCGGACGAGCCAATAAAGGAGCAGTGGCGCCAAGACCCAGTAAAAATGCCGAATATCGGTGATGAAAGCGAAAAAAGCGTCCAAGGAAGGACTGGACCAACCCTCGTTGATCCAGCGAAAGACGGCTACATCGACACTATATAAGAAGGGTCCCAAGGCTTAAGCGACCGGGAGGGCCGGATCTTCTTCCGGTAAGGCGTTATAGAGATCTTCCAGGGTCTTCAGGACCCAAACCGAGTCTTGGGAGGTCAACAAACTGCCACGGATATCTTTGGCGCCCTCAAACCCTTTCAAGTAATGGGTCAGGTGTTTACGCATCTCCAAAAGGCCCATGCGCTCCCCCTTCACTTCGATGGAGCATTTCAATTGTTCCAGGGCCACCCCCACACGGAATTTCAGGGAGGGCGACTTCATCGGTTTACCCGTCTCCAGGTAATGGTTGATCTCCTCGAAGATCCAGGGCGATCCCATGCTGCCCCGGCCGATCATGATGCCGTCGCAGTTGGTCTG
This sequence comes from candidate division FCPU426 bacterium, assembly GCA_027452205.1. Lineage (GTDB taxonomy): Bacteria > Oederibacteriota > Muellerivitia > Muellerivitales > Muellerivitaceae > Bog-1183. Next base: position 39,987 of record DAIDGV010000001.1, read on the forward strand.
GCGGAACAGGTTATAAGCATCCTCGGCTGTCTTCACGTCGCCGTTGCCGATGATGGGGATCCGGGCCTTTTTCTTGATCTGGGTGATGATGTCCCAGTTCGCTTTGCCCTCGAACATTTGGTTCCGGGTCCGGGCATGGATGGCCAGGGCCGAGGCCCCCGCGTTCTCAACCGCCTCCAGCAATTCGAAGACCGCGTTGTCCATGGCGTCATAGCCCGCCCGGGTCTTGACCGTAATGGGCACTTTGCCCTCGGTGGCTTTGACCATGGCTTCCACGATCCAGCCCGCCCTTTGGGGTTCTTTTAATACGGAAGCGCCCGCGTCACACTTGAGAATCTTGCCGACAGGGCAGCCAAAATTGATGTCGATAATATCGGGATGGACCTCGTCCATCACTTTTTTGGCGGCGTCACCCATGATCTTGGGATCACCGCCGAAAAGCTGAACGCCCACCGGGCGCTCGGGTTCGGTGAACTCCATCAACTCGTGGCTCTTCTCCACCCCCGATCCGAACAAGGCCCGGGAACTGACCATTTCGGTCACCACCATGGCCGCGCCATGCCGGCGGGCCAAACGGCGGAAAGCCGTGTCCGTATAACCCGCCATGGGGGCCAAAAAAACCCGGCCATCCAATTTCACGCTGCCTACGCTCAATTCCCGGGCGGGTTTGCCCAAAGAGCTCCAGGGCGCTTCCGAAAGTTCGGGCGTCGGTTTGGGAATGTCTTGGATGAGGGGATTCTTGGGTAATACGCTCATGAGTTGAAAGTGACCTCTTTAACACCAGGTAATTTTTCTAAGCGGCGTCCCAGGGATTTCCCCGATGCCGTCGGGATCGGCTTGAAATGGATCACCACGTATTTATCGTCGTGGCCCAGCAATTGGGTCTCGGTCCGCACGATGTGCAGGCCCTCTTCCCGCAGGATCTCCTTGGCGCTTTCCGTCAAATGGGCGCTTATCTTAGCATGGAGGGTCACATGGTGATAAAGCTGGCCCTCGATGCTGTCGTCCAGCCAGCCCATTAAATAAAGCACACCCATGACCAAGACCGTGGTCAATACCGCGCCCGAATAGAATCCGCAACCCGCCGCCAGGCCGATACAAGCCACGACCCATAACGTGGCTGCGGTGGTCAGGCCTGATACCAAGCCGTCTTTATAGTGAAGGATGGTCCCCGCGCCCAAAAAGCCGATACCGGTCAGCACATTGGCCACGATCCGGGGCTCCACCTTGCCGTTCACCGTCTCCGGCCCGGTCAGCACCGAAAGCAGCATCACCAGGCAGGAACCCAAACCCACTAAGACATGGGTCCGAAGGCCGGCGGGTTTATGGAACCTTTCCCGGTCCCAGCCGATGATGCCGGTCAGCACCACCGTTAAAAGAAGCCGGAGGAGGATCGGAAGCCAATTTTGGTCAAAAGGAATGTCAGTCATGAGGTTCATTGTAAGCGCAAACTAACTGTTCGCTCAATCAATGAAATCCCTCGAAGATCGGTCTTGTTAAAAAGAAAAGTCGATTTAGCCGCAGATACGCAGATAGTTGAAATTTGATCGGGATTTGAATCTCTTGTTTCAGATTTTGGTTTCATCCCATGTATCCGCTGCATCTGTGGCTCATCATCCTTTTTCAATAAAAGGCGGCCCGGGGGATGGCAGTGGTGGAAAGATCGGCCCTTTTTCCCTGGGAAAGCTGATAAGCGCCCAGCCCCGCGATCATGGCGGCGTTGTCCGAGCAGTATTTCGGGGGCGGCACCCGCAGGTCGATCCCGAAGGAACCCGTCATTTTACCCAAATGATCCCTCAAGGCTTGGTTGCAGGCCACCCCGCCACCCACGATCAAACTTTTATAAGTCCCCGCTTCCAAGGCGTTTTGGACGCGGCTGCCTATCTCGAGCAGGACGGTGTTCTGGAACTTGGCCGCCAGGTTCCGCTGGTCGGTCTCGTTCTGGACCGGGTTCTTTTGCAATTCTAGTGAGACAGCGGTCTTGAGACCGCTGAAAGAAAAATCCTGGGTGCCGTCGCTCATCCGCGCCCGGGTGAAATGCGATTTTTTATCCGGTGAAAGTTTCGCCAGTTTTTCGATCATCGGCCCGCCGGGATAACCCAAGCCCATCAGCTTCGCCACTTTATCGAAAGCCTCCCCCGCCGCGTCATCCCGGGTCGAGGCCAGTAAGCGGTACTTCCCCCAATCCTGTATGTCATAGATCTCCGTATGTCCCCCGGAGACTACCAATCCCAGGGCCGGAAAAACGATCGGTTCGGTGTCCAATTGGGCCGCGTAAAGATGGGCCTCGATATGGTGAACGGCGGCCAGGGGCAGGTCCAGTCGAAAGGCCAATCCCTTGGCGGCGGAAAGGCCCACTAACAAAGCGCCGATAAGGCCCGGCGCGGCGGTGACCGCGATACCGGTCAGGTCCCCATATCCCACACCGGCCTTTTGAAAGGCCGCCTCCACCAAGAACGGAAGGCTTTCTAAATGTTGGCGTGAAGCGACCTCCGGCACCACGCCGCCATAACGGCGGTGGGTGTCGACCTGGGAAGAGACCTCATTGGCCAAGACTTGGGTCGCGTTACGCACGACCGCCACCGCCGTCTCGTCACAGGAGGATTCGATACCTAGGACCAAACTATTCACTTGGAGGAACCTCGGGAAAAAGTGGGAGCAATCTATCAGAACCGGGACTTGGGGTCAAAAGGGGCCACAAAGGCCAGCAAACAACCACGGTCTGCTTCGATCGGGGGCTAAGACTTGATCAGGTAAATTTGATAAACGAGAACCCGGCCATCCTGTTCGTCCTTGCCGCACTAATAGGGATGAAAAATCATTTTTCATCCCGTCAACAACCACGGGCTGGGATCGAATAGAATTTAAATGCCTTTTTCAAGGGATCGATTCGCGATCCAGATAGGAAACAGTCCAGTTTTTGGACTTTTTCATCGTCCTGTTAAGGCTCCCTGACAACTTCGGAAGCGTAAACGAATTGGAACCCTTGCGATTCCAATTTTTGGACCTCGACCTTCAATGTCTTCAAAGTGATCACGTTGAAATGACCGATCGCCACTGCCAATCCATGCTTCAACGCGTAATCCTTCGTGCGTCTCATCTGACGGATCACCGTCGCGGGCGTCTTTTGGTTATCCAAGAAAAATTCCCGCTGGGCCACTGGCAGTCCCACCAACTTGGCCGCCTTGCCCACTACCGCCTTGGGCGAGGTTTTGGAGTCGATGATGAACATGTTCTGTGACTTCAATTCTTCACATACCGCTTCCATCAAACGGAGGTCTGTCGTTGCCACCGAACCCATGTGGTTGTTCAAGCCCTTGCAATTGGGCAGGTCCGCCAATCCTCTTTTAAGTTCGACCTTGGCCGTCTCCACGTCCATCCCTTTTTTCAAGAACTCCTGATAAGCCCCCGCGGGCACCCGCTCGTGGCCTTCCATCGGTAAATGGCACATGACCTCGACCCCATGGGACGGGAAATCCTCGGCCAAGAAATGGGAGTACTGGGTATGCGGGATGAGGGAACAAGTGACCGGCACTTTGAAATCATAAAGGGCCTCCAGGGCCGCTCCCTTTTGATATCCACCGTCGTCGATGATCAGACAGATCCTGGGCTTGGAAGTGGCTACCCAGTCGATCTGCACGGCGTTGTATTGGGGCCCTTTGGCGTAAAGACAGGAATAGACCTTGCCCACTCCCTCCTGATCCACTGCCGTGACCGGCGCTACCAGCGTCGCCCCAAGGGATGAGGCCGCCGAACCCAGGACATCCGCCAGCTGTTGGGGCGTGTAAAGATCGGGCAGGCGATAAGTTTCCACATGGGTCGCCACGTTCTTGCCGTCAATGACATCGGTCTTGATCTCGGCGCGGACTTGGAGCTTCGCCATGTCCATTTTTTGGAGCTGGTCGTTGAGAACTTTCCACAAGGCCTCGTCGGAGCCTACCACCGCTACCGAAGCCGGGGTCGGGATTAAAGCCGTTCCCTTCGCGGGGATCAGCGTGGGAACATTTGATAGATTGGAAGAGACCGGACCGCCCAAGAACCAATGGGCCAACAACCCCAGGACACCCGCGATCAGGATAAGGGTCAAAAGAACTAAGGGGAACCCCGAGAGGGTCCCCCTTTCATTTTGGATCGCGGTCAGGGAACGACGATTATTCATCCGCATCCGTCTTGTGTTTCGCCCGTTCTTGTTCCAATTTCTTCTCCCCGGCCAGTTCCGTGTCCTTCTTCTTGGGATATTTGGCCGCTAATTGGGGGCTGATCTTGCCATTATTCTTGATGATCTGCTCAGCCACGGCCACCTGCGGGTCGTGAATGACCGCCAACCTTTGGGCTTCTTTTTCGCCCAGTTTTTCCCGGATAAGCTCCACATAGAGGCTGTCCTTGAGATAATCAGCGTCCTTGGCCAGTTCCTCTCGGTCGATCTTTTTGACGTTCTTGACGGCATAGTCATAGAACTCGTTCAAAAGTTCTTTGCTGATGACCATTCCCTCGGTCACTTCCAATCCCGCCTTGACCTGCTCCTCGGCGAATTTGGCCGGCAGTTGCTTGGTATAGACCTTGACCGTGGATTCGGAGATCTCATGGTCCTTCAGGTTCAGGTCAGGCTCGATCCCGATACCATGGATGCAAACCCCCGAGGGCGTGTAGTACTTAGCCATCGTCAGCCGCAAGGCCGCTCCATCGCTGTTCTCTAAGGGCAGGATGGTCTGGACAGATCCTTTACCGAAGGTCTTCTCACCGATCAAGACCGCGCGCTTCCAATCCTTCAGGGCGCCCGCCACGATCTCCGCGCCCGAGGCGCTACCCGAGTTGACCATGACCACTACCGGCTTCTTGGGGTCGAACTTATCGCTGTCGTCCACGCGGAATTCCTGCGTTTGGTAAGCGCTGCGTCCCTTCGTGGAGACGATCATCTTTCCCTTTTCACCGAAATAATCGCCCACGCCCACCGCTTCATTGAGGAGACCGCCCGGATCATTGCGCAGGTCGATGACCAAACCCTTCAGGGCGTGCTGTTTTTGCAGGTCTTCCACGGCCTTGACGAAATCATCGGTGGTGTTGTCGATGAACTCGGTGATCCGCACATAACCGATGTTGTCCGGCAACATATAAGAGTGGATGCTCTCGATCTTGATATTCTCCCGGACCAGGGTCACGTCGAAAGGCTCGGCCAATCCCGGGCGGACGATGGTGATCGTCACCTTGGTGCCTACCTTGCCGCGCAAGCGTTTGACCGCGTCATTGATGCCCATGCCATCGGTCTCTTCGGCGCCGATCTTGACGATCTTATCCCCGGACTTGATGCCCGCCTTGTCCGCCGGCGTTCCTTCGATGGGCGAGATAACGGTCAGGTGATCATCCTTCATGGAGATCTCGATGCCCAATCCCCCGAATTGACCCGAGGTCTCGGTCTGCATTTGCTTGTACTCTTCGGGCGGCATGAATTGGCTGAAAGGGTCCAGGGTGTTCACCATACCCTGCAAGGCGCCATAGATCAGGTCCTTGGGGTTGGTCTTGTCGATGTCGACATACTTCTCGCGGATGATGGCCAAGGCATCGACAAAGGGATTCAGGTATTTATAAACATCCTCGTTGCTGACCTGGGGGTGTGTCCCCGAGGGGGCTTGAGTAGCCGCTCCGGCGGCGAAGCTGACCATCGACAGGGCGATCAGCAGCAAGGCGGTGGTCAACAGGGATGGGCGGCGGTCCATAACTTCCTCCGAAGAACGGCAAATGTATTCACGAAAAGGTGAATTTTAGACGCTTAGTTGCGGTATTTCAGCCATCGCAGGGGGTCTTGGGGGACTCCATTTTTGCGGATCTCAAAGTATAAACTGCTGCCCACCAGCGAATCCGTGTCGCCCACCAGGCCCAAAACTTGGCCTGCCGCTACCGAATCCCCCTCCGAAACCTTCAATTCCGAGGCTTGGGCATAGAGAGAATAATACCCCCTCCCATGGTCCAAAATCACTAGCTTTCCAAAGCCTTTGAACCAATCGGCGTACTTCACGACCCCTGCGGATACCGCGTGAATAGGGCTTCCCATGGGGGCCTGGATCTGGATACCCGAGTTATCCACCTCGAGGTGGAACTGGGGGTCCTTGCTCTTGCCAAAGTAAGAAATGATCTTACCCGACACCGGCCAGGGCACCCGGCCACGGATGACCTGAAGTCCCTTTCCTTCGGGGACCGCTTCCAGCACGGTGACCACTGTAGCCGGCGCGGAAGCGGTCGCCTTGACCTTTTTGGTGACCTTCCGTTTTTTGGGCGCCTTTGCTTCTTCCCGGATGATCTGCGCGACTTTGTTCTGAAGCTCATGGGCCGACTGGGTCAGCTTTTGGATGGTCTTTTCCCTCTCTTCTTTTCCCTGACGGATCTTTTCCAAAGCCGCGGCGCGGGTCTTTTTTTCTTGGTCATAGTTCTTTTCTTTTTGATCGAGACGGACCAGCATCTTTTGCTTTTGATCCGCTTCGATCTGCAGCCGGGCCGAATCCCGTTTTAGGCGGGCCTCATCCTCGACGGTTTGGGCCAAAAGTTTTTCGTTGCTACGGGCCAGCATCAGGCTGAATTTCAACTTGCGGGAAAGATCGGCCACATTGTCCGAATCCAAAAGGCCGTCCAGGACCGGGTGCTGGAAGGACATGCGGTAAAGGTCCCGGAGACGCTGGGCCAGCATCCGCCGGCTGCGTTCCAACTCCGCCCTTTTTTCCTCCGCTTGTTCTTGGAGCTGATCCCCTTGGGCCTCGGTGCGCTTGAGGGCGATCTTGTTGGATTCTTTGACCCGGCGTAATTTATGGAGCTTTTGATCGACCCGGTGGATGCGGTTCAGGACATGCTTCTCTTTGAGCTCGTCCTGCCTTTGTTTTTTCTTTTCTTCTTTTATTTTCTTTTGGATGTCCGCCAAACCCTTTTTGTTGCTCTGCAGGGTCCCTGGCGTCGTTTCGTTGTCCTGGGCCAGCGCGAAGGACAAGCCGAGAAGGAAAAGAATTAGGGGTAAAAAAGAAAATCGGGAGAAAAATTTCACAAAAGTTCTTTCACCCATTTTTTCTGTAGGGCCCAAAAAGCGCCCAAAAGTCCAAGCACGGCCCCGATCACGATCAGGTTCAGGTAAAGGCTGAGCCATTCTTGGAAAGGCAGGGTCGCCAAGATATCGAAACCGCCATATCGCTGCAGGGCCTGGCCCGCGAAGCGGCGGACCGCTTCCAGGAAGACCATCACCAAAAAAGCCCCGAAAAAACCCTGAAAGATCCCCTCACAAAGATAGGGACCCCAACGCATCCAGGTCGGCGCGCCCAAACGCACCATGGCGATCATGTCTTCCCGGCGAGCCCAAAGGGCCAGGGTCAGGGTATTGGCCACGATGAAAAGCGCGGTCAAAAAGACCACACTGGCCATGATAAGGCCCGACCAACGGATGACCCGGGCCAGGTTGGACACCGCTTCCCATTGGCCTTTGCCGTAACTGACATCCTCGACCCCCGCTTCTTTCTTGAGCGCGGTCGCCAGCGCGTCCACTTGATCGGCCGTTTCAGGCTTTAGGATCAGGGTGAAAGAATCGGTCAAGGGATTCTCTCCTAGGGCGCGGACCATTTGGTCGATCGCCGGATCCCGGCGGAATTCTTGCAAAGCTTGTTCCTTGGTGACCAATTGGGCGGATTGCACCCTTTCGTCCTGGCTCAAGACCGATTGAAGATGCTCGGTCTCGGACCGGGTCGCTGAGGCTGAAAGAAAAACCGCCATTTCCAGCTTTTGATTGGTCGAGGCGAAAGCATGGTCCAAAACCCGGGAAATGCCCAGAAAAAGCGATAATTGCAGCAGGGTCGCCGCCACGATGATGATGACCGCCACCGACAAACCGCCGGATCGGAGGACCTGGAGGAACCCTTCCCGGAACACATAGCCTAATCGGGATATCCAATTCATGAGACCTTCTCCTCAAGGGGATAAAGCTTGCCGCCGTCCAATTGGATCCAACGGATGGCCAGGTCTTCCCCGCTTTTTTTGACTTCATCCAAGAATGCCGTCTGCCGGGCCGACAGAACGATGGTCGTGCCCGTCTTATTGAGCTCCCTCAAGAACTTGAACAAAAGACCGAAAGCTTCCCCTTCCACATTTTGGAAAGGATCATCCGCCACCAAGAGCCGGGGACGGAAGATCATAGCCCGCAGCGCCATGACCAGTTGGTTCTCCCCATCGGTCAATTCGCTGGGCCGCATTTGGGACTTGTGGGCCAAACCCGCTTTGGACAGGAGGATATCCACCGCCGAGAGCGAATCCTCATCCCAAAAACCTTTGGCGCGCAGGGTAAAGAGGATGTTCTCCTCGATACTGCGGTCTGAGAACAGCTTGAAGTCGGAAAAGACCATCCCCACGTCGGACAGCCAGCGATTGCGTTGAGAAGGGGTAAAAGCGAAAGGATCTTGATGGCCGATACGCAGGGTACCCGCCGCAGGGCGTTTTTCCCCGGCGAGGATCTTCAGGAAAGCCGTGGCAGCCAGCACGTTTTCGGACAAAAGGACGGTGTAAGAGCCCTCAGGGAAGGAGAAATAGACGTCATCCAGCAGGGGGAGGCCCGTTTCGTCCATTTGGAAAAGGTGAAAACCTTGGATGAGCATGGCCTTTAAATTAAGCCAGGAACCACCCAATCGCAAGGGGAATCAAGCTCAGGAAGCGGGGGCCGCCTGGGCTTTTTTGGCCCGCCGCGCCTTCTTAGCGAGCCTCACGTTCTTCTCGTGTTCCGCGAAGGTCGTGGCAAAAAGGTGGGAACCATCCCCGGCGGCTACATAGTAAAGGTAGGGTACGTCTGCGGGCTCCAGAACGGCGTTCAAGGAAGCGAGACCCGGATTACAAATGGGCGTCGGCGGCAGACCCCGGTGCATATAGGTGTTATAGGGCGAGTCGGTGTTGTGGATCTGGTCGGTGGTCAGCCAGGCGTGCTTGGTATTGAGGATATAGTTCAGGGTGGCGTTCACCTGCAGGCGCATCTTTTGGCGCAGACGGTTATACATGACCCCCGCGATGATGGGCCGTTCATCGGCGTTGTGCGCCTCTTTCTCCACGATCGAGGCCAGGATGACCGCCCGATAGGGGGTCAAGCCCTGCTTCTGGCACTTCTTCTCGAAATCCGGTCCCACTTCTTGCCAGAATTGTCTCACCATCAGTTCGATCAGTTCATCACAGCTGGCGCCCAGGGGCAGGCTGTAGGTCTCGGGGAACAGGAACCCCTCGGCGGTCGGCCCCACGATCTTCAGGTTCTTTAAAGCCACTTGGTTCTGGGTGGCCTTCAAGAAATCATCACTGGATCCCACATTGAGCTTTTGGAATTCCTCGGCGATCTGCTCGACTGTATAGCCCTCCGGCACCTTCAGGGCCATCAAAGTGCTCCTCCCTTCGGACAGGGTGGTCATGACATCCCACAGGCTCATCTGCCCGTTCAAACGATAAAGCCCTGCCTTCAAATGCCGGTCGGCGTGGGTCAGTTTGGCCAGGACCAGGAAGGGGGTCTTGAAGTGAATGATGCCCTTTTCTTGCAGTTGTTTCACGATCTCCCGGGCGCTGGTCTTGGAATAAACGGGAAGGTCCACATCCTCGCTTGAAGCGAAGAAATTAGGTATCAGGATAAAAGCGAGAGCGGCGAAAAAGAGGCCGCCGAAGAGCATGTAGATACGGAATATTTTCATGCTCGGGGAACCTCGGTCAGGGGCGCGCCTTTGAGGGCTGAGTCCAAAAGGATGGCCGCGGCCACTTGGTCGACCTTGCCCCTTTGGTTCTCGACTTTGACGCCGCTGTCCCTCATCATCCGCTCCGCTTGCTTGCTGGTCAAACGCTCATCGACGAAAAAAAGCGGGATGCTCAGGCGGTTCGCCAGTTTGCCCGCGAAGTCCCTGATCTTTTGGGTTTGTTTGCTCTCGGTTCCATCCATATTGATGGGAAGTCCCACGATGACCTGGGAAACTTGGTGTTCATCGACCAATTGGCCGATGGCGATCAGGTCTTGCTGGGTACCCTGGGATTGAAGGACCTTCAGAGGCTGGGCCGTGAGCCCTAAGGGGTCGGACAAGGCCACACCGATACGCACATGCCCAAGATCCAGTCCCAACCAACGTTTCATATTGTCCTTCCAAAATGAAAAGGAACCACGGATGAACACGGATGCACACGGATTTCTTCAATACCAAGATATCTGTGTTTATCTGTGTGCATCTGCAGTTCCCATGAATTTGGTTTTAAGAATTCATCTTCTCAATAAGACCCGCGACCAGTTTCAGGGCCTCATCCACCTTGGAAGCGTCCTTGCCCCCGGCTTGGGCCATATCCGGGCGTCCGCCACCCCCGCCACCGGCGACCTTGGCGACTTCTTTTACGATATCCCCTGCCTTGATCTTGCCCGTCAGGTCCTTGGTAACCCCGGCGATGAAGGAAACTTGATTGGGTTTGCCGCTACCCAGCACGATGACTCCGCTGCCCAGCTTGGCCTTGAGGGTATCCACCAATTGGCGCATTCCTTCAGGATCCAGATCGTCCGTGCGGGAAACCAGCACTTGAATCCCTTTAACGTCCTTCTTTTGGGCCATGACCTCGTCGGCCAAGCTGCCCGCCAGTTTTGACTTGAGCGCGGTCAGTTCTTTTTCTTTGTTCTTCATCTCATCCAGCAAGGCTTGGACCTTGCTCTTGAGCTCGTTTTCGGGGCTCTTCAAGAGCTGGGCCACGTCGCCCAGGATGTCCTCTTCCTCACGGATCTTCCACAAGGAACCCTCGCCAGTAACCGCCTCGATACGGCGCACGCCCGAAGCCACCGAGGATTCACTCTCGATCTTGAACAGGCCAATATCGCCCGTGCGATTCACATGGGTGCCGCCGCAAAGTTCCATGGAAAAGCCCGGCACATCCACGACCCTCACCTTATCGCCGTACTTTTCGCTGAACATAGCCATAGCGCCCTTTTTCTTGGCGTCGTCAAAGGACATCTCTTGTTTGGTGACCTCAATATTGTCCAGGATGCGGCGGTTGACCAGGTCCTCGATCTGCCGCAACTGTTCAGGTTTTACCCCTTCGAAATGGGTGAAGTCGAAGCGCAACCGATCCGGCCCTACATAGCTGCCCGCTTGGCCCACGTGGTTACCCAAAATAGCCCGCAAGGCGGCATGCAGAAGATGGGTGCCGGTATGATTGCGCATGGTCGAGCGGCGTTCACTCTCTTCCACGGTCGCCTCGACCTTTTGACCCTTTTCCAACTTACCCCGTTTCATGAAAACCCAATGCCCGACGAGGGTATCGGAAACCATTTGAGTATCGAGCACATCCGCCCAGGAAACCTCAGCGCTATTGAAACCCTGCAGCACACCTTTATCGCCCACCTGGCCGCCCTTTTCGGCATAGAAAGGGGTTTGGTTGAGAAGGATGAAGGCATATTCCCCTTCAGCCAGCTTATCTACTTGTTCGTGTTTCTTGTCTTTCACCCGCACGATCTCGACCACTTCGCCCAGCTCCTTCATCTTCTCGTAACCTTTGAAGACCGTCGGGGGAAGTTTCACAGAGATCTCTTTATAGAGCTGGGGCAAGAAAGCTTCCCCGCTGCCCTTCCAGGCCGACCGGGCTTTCTCGCGTTGCCCTTCCATGGCGGTCTGAAAACCCGCCTCATCTACCGACAAACCCTGTTCTTTGAGCATTTCCTTGGTCAGGTCCAGGGGGAACCCGTAAGTGTCGTACAACATGAAGGCTTCATCGCCCGACAAGGTGGTCGATTTGGCCTTTTTGAGCGCTTCGATCTTTTCGCCCAGGCGTTCGGTACCCAAGGCGAGGGTTTCGTAAAACCTTTCTTCCTCGGCCCGGACCACATTGACGATATGGGTTTGACGGTCTTTTACTTCGGGATAAACCGAGCCCATCAGCTTGCCCACTTCAGGAACGAGCTTGTTGAGGAAGGGCGCTTCAAAACCCAAAAGCTTGCCGTGGCGGATGGCCCGGCGTAGGATGCGGCGCAACACATAACCCCGGCCTTCGTTGGAAGGAAGGACCCCGTCAGCGATGAGGAAAGTCGTGGCGCGCAAGTGGTCACTGATGACCTTGAGGGACGTATAGGTCTGGGTCGGACCAACTTCATATTTAATGTTCCCCGCCTTGGCGATGGCAATGACCAGGGAGGCCATCAGGTCGGTCTCATAGTTGGAGGGGACCTTTTGCATGACGCTGGCGACCCGTTCCAGGCCCATACCGGTGTCGATATTGGGTTTAGGCAGTGGCTTCAGGCTGCCATCTTCTTGACGGTCGAATTGGGTAAAGACCAGGTTCCATATCTCCAGGAAGCGGCCGCTTTCAGCTCCATCTTGGAAGCTTTTGGGGGCCGGGGCCGTCGGGTCCAGGTCCACATAGATCTCTGAACAGGGACCGCAGGGGCCGGTAGGGCCCATGGTCCAGAAGTTATCGTCCGCGCCCAGGCGGACGATCCGCTCCGGTGGTAATCCGGCGATGTTCTTCCAAAGCTCGATGGCCTCATCGTCATTCTCGAATACGGAGACCCACAGACGGTCCTTTTCCAGTTTCAGGATCTCGGTCACGAATTCCCAAGCCCAGGTGATGGCCTCCTTCTTGAAGTAGCCGCCGAAAGAGAAGTTCCCCAGCATTTCAAAAAAGGTGTGGTGCCGGGCCGTATAACCCACCCGTTCCAGGTCGCCGGTACGGAAACATTTCTGGCAGGACGCCGCGTAAGGGACCGTGTGCGGGAAAGGGATGGTCCCCAGGAAGTAAGGTTTGAATTGGTTCATCCCCGCGTTGGACAAGAGCAGGGTCGGGTCGTTCTCGGGCACCAAGGAGGAGGAAGGAACCACCTTATGGTTCTTGGACTTGAAGAAGTCCAGGTAAGCTTGTCGGATTTCACTACCGGTCGTCGGAACACCCATTTCGAACCCCTCAATAAACAAATTCAGAATGATGAATTAAAAATTATGAATTTCAGTTAATTTTCGATGTCAAAACATCGAAAATTTTCAATCATTCAAAATTCAAAATTAATAATTCTTAATTATCCTCACTAAGAGGGTCGGGATTATAGCGGAAAACTCGCTCCACCGCGAGACGGGCCGCGCTCAAGGAATAACCTTTTCGCACCAGGAATTCGAGGGCTTGACGGGTCCTTTGACCCGGTTTCTTCTCTTTTTTTCTCAAAAACCTCTGCTTTTGGCGTTCCAGCAATTCCACCGCCTGACGGGCCTCGTCCGCTTGAGGGTAGGAAGCTTTCAGGGTCTGGTCGATGATCTCTCGGGGCACTTTTTTCTGGAAAAGCCCCATACGGATCTTGGTCGGGCCCCAATTTTGGGCCATCTTGAAATGGACGAAGGACTCGGCATAGGTCTTGTCGTTGACGTATTTCTTGGCGATGAGCTTTTGAAGGACGGCCTGCGCGATATCGTTCGGCAGGGACCGAAGGCGAAATTTCTCGAGCAGGGCGCCTTGGGTATAAGGTCTTTTACCCAGGAGCCACAGGGCATAGCGCAGGGCGCCGGCCTCATCTTGAAGCGGTTTGGACTTTTTCAATTGGGACTCGGAAGGTTATTGGGCGGCGGAAACAATACCGGTGGTGCTGTCATATTGAAGCCCCCCGGGAACATGGTCCATGTAAGTCGGCACCAGGTCTTGAAGGGAGGACGGCAAGGTTCCCTTGTCATCTTTATACTTATTGACCGCTTGCTGCATCGTGCCCACGTTAGCCGAGCCGGCCACTACCTGGGCCCTTACCTCGTCGTTATGGAGGGTCTGGGTATAACCGGTCAAGGTCGCATCCTTGGGGGTATCGGGGATCTGTTTCCATAAGAAATAAGCGCCGCCACCAAGGGCTAATAGGCCTAGGACCCAAATGAGCTTGTTCATTTTCTCCTCCCTGATTTGGCTTTTTGGAGCAGGATCAGCATTTCTTTGACTGCCCTCTCCAATCCTACCATGGAAGCCCGTGCGATGATGTTATGGCCGATGTTCAGGTCCTCGATCTCCGGGATCGCCGCGATGGGCAGGACGTTTTGATAGGTCAGCCCATGACCCCCATGGACCCGAAGGCCCACTTCCTTGGCCAGTTTGGCCGCTGAAACGATAGTAGCCAATTCTTTGTCCGTCTTGTCCTTGAGCCGGAAGGCTTGGCTGTATTCTCCAGTGTGGATCTCGATGAAGGTCGCGCCTAACCAAGCGGATAGTTTGATGGACTGGGCATCGGGATAGATGAAGAGGGAAACGGGGATCTGTTTGGCTTGGAGCCGGTCAATGGCCTTCTCGAACCGCTCCGGGTCCTTCACGAGGTTCAAACCACCCTCGGTGGTCAGTTCTTGCCGCTTCTCAGGCACCAATGTGACCTGGTCGGGCCGCACTTTCAAAGCGAAACGGACCATTTCGTCGGTAGCGGCCATTTCTAAATTGAGCCGGGTTTCGATGCTTTTTCGAAGACCAGTGACATCGGCATCCTGAATATGGCGGCGGTCTTCCCGCAAATGCACGGTGATCCCATGGGCGCCGGCCTTTTCAACGATCCGCGCCGCTTCCAGAACGCTCGGTTCCTCTTCCCGACGAGCCTGCCGCAGGGTGGCGATATGGTCGATATTGACGCCTAAAGTGGCCATTATCGGGAACTCCGTTTATGCTTTTTCGCGTTCTCGGCTATGGGGACCAAACGGATGGTCACGTCCGGGGTATTGACACTGACACCGTTGGGCAGCGGCTGAATATGGGGATGGACGCTGATCTCTTTTTGTCCCGATTGGACGTTCTTGAGGCTTACCACCGCGTGCAATTCTTGCGGATCGATATCCAGGATACGGTCCTTACGGCCGATCAAGGTGGCCGAGATGTTGGTGTGGATATTGGGGTCCAGGGTCATTCCCACGGGCATATCGGCGAATTCCAAGTGCAGGTTAACACGCTGTTCCAACACTTGCCGGGAACCCACATAGGCCCAAAGCGCGAAAGCGATCAGTACCGAAAGCAGTTTGAGCCCGATATTTTGGAACAACCAACGTTTCATAAAGGACCTTTCAATCGACCTTGGCGCCGTAAAGCGTCAGCATTTCTTCGAGTGTCTCCGAGTCGATCTCCGGCGTGATCTTCCCAGCCATGGTGAAGGAAATGGTGTGGTTCTCCTCGGAGACCACCACCGCCAAAGCGTCGGTCTCCTCGGTGATACCCACCGCCGCCCGGTGGCGCGTGCCATAGGATCTGCTCAGGTTGGGGTTCTGGCTCAAGGGCAGGATGCAGCCTGCCGCGGCGATCTTGCCGCCGCGGACAACGACCGCGCCGTCATGCAAGGGAGAGCTGGGAACGAAAAGGGTGACCAATAATTCGCTGGTGACCTCGGCCTCGATCTTGGTGCCGCTGTCGATGATGCCCTGTAGGCTGTCTTCCCGTTCGATCACTACAATGGCTCCCCGACGGCTCTTGACCATGCTCTGCATGGCGTTGCTGATGTTCTTGAAAAGCACCGCGTCGCCTTGGAAAACCCCGCCCCAAAAACCACCCCGGCCGATCTGGGAAATAAGACGGCGAAGGTCCGGCTGGAAGACGACCACAAAAGCGATGAGCAGGAAAGGCCCCAAGCTGCTCAAAAGCCAATCGAGGGTCAAGAGATGGAACTGGCCCGCGATGACCGAGACCAGGAAAAGGACGGCAAAACCCAGGACGATACGATTTGCGCGCACTTCCCGGATGAGTAAAAGTAATTGGTACGTAATGATCGCTACCAGCAGAATGTCGAAAATATCCGCCAGGCGGAAACTGGAAAAGAGGGTTATAAGACTGTTCATGGAGCGGTTTAACCCCCGTATCGAATAGCGTCAGCTATTTTAACCACACGGGCCATGCTTTGAACATCATGGACGCGGACAAAATCGGCCCCCTTGAGCACCGAAACAGTGACCGCCGCGGCCGTTCCCTCGACCCTTTGGTCCGGGGGTAAACCGCCCAAAAGTCGTCCGATCATGGCTTTGCGGGAAGGTCCGCTGAGGATGGGTTTTCCCAGCACTTTGAACTCCCAAAGACGGCGCAAAAGCTCCAAGTTATGCGCGTCCGTCTTGCCGAAACCCAGGCCCGGATCGATCAAAAGCCTCTCCTCCGCGATTCCGGCCTGCCTAGCCACTTCCAGTCTCCTTCGCAGGTAAGAAAGCACTTCTCCGACCACGTCCAAATAAGCGGGGTTCTTTTGCATGGTGCGGGGCTTCCCCTTCATATGCATTAGCACTACCGGCACCTTCAGGGCCGCGATCGTCTTGGCCATCCGCTTGTCCAGGGTCATGGCGCTGATATCGTTGATCATTTGGGCTCCCTCGCCTACCGCCGCCCGGGCCACTTCTGATTTATAAGTATCGACCGAAATGGGAACTCGGAGCCTTTTGGCGCAAGCCTTCAGGACCGGCAGGACTCTTTTCTTTTCTTCCGCCGCGGAAACCGACCGGGCCCCAGGCCGAGTGGATTCACCCCCTACATCGATCCAATCCGCTCCTTCTTTTTCCAACCGCAAAGCCTGTTCCAAGGCCTTTGTCGGGTTCAGATATCGACCACCGTCGGAGAAGGAATCCGGCGTGATGTTGAGGACCCCCATTATTTGGGTCTGACGGTTCCAGGAATATTCCTTGTTCTTGAGCCTCAGTTTCCAAAAGCCCTCTTGGTTATAACCCTTAAGTCCTAACTCGATCTGCCGGGCGATCAAGGGTAGGCTCGTCAGGCTTTTGTGGATCAAAAAAGATTGGGCCCAGGAAACCGACCAACTGACACGGAAGGGTTTGGGTCCTTCCAAACGGACTTGTCGCAGATAGGAAAGGCCACGAAGGATCTTTTGGAACTGGGACGCCGAGGAGGAAGAGGAGAATTCCATCCGACAATGAAGGTCCGGCGCCAGGGAGACAGACCTGAAAAAATCGACCGGATCTGGATGAAGGATGCGGAAAGAAAGCTTTTCACTTTCCGCCATAAGGTCTTATTTCCCGATGAGTTGAAGGGCTTCGGCCCGGGTCGCCGCGCTCTTACGGAAAACGCCGCGGATGGCCGAGGTGGTCATGAAAGAACCCGGCTTTTTCACGCCCCGCATGGTCATGCACAAATGTTCCGCTTCAACGATGACCAAGGTGCCATAAGGCTTGAGGACCTTCATGATGGTGTCGGCCACTTGGGTCGTGATGCGTTCCTGCAATTGGGGCCGGCGGGAGATCGTCTCCACGATACGGGCCAGCTTAGAAAGACCCGACAACCGGTCCTTGCGGGGGATATAGGCCACATGGGCCTTGCCGTAGAAAGGAAGCAGATGGTGCTCACACATGGAATAAAAAGGGATGTCCCGGAGAATGACCATTTCCTCATGACCTTCAGTGGTGAAGACCGTCATGACATCCTTGGCGTCCACCGCGATGCCCGAGAAAACCTCCTCGTACATTTTGGCCACGCGTTTGGGGGTCTCTTTCAGCCCTTCCCGGTTGGGATTATCCCCAATGGCCAGCAGGATCTCACGGACAGCCTTTTCGATACGGGCTTTATCCAAGACGGTTCTTTCCTTGAATGGCCGAAGGGGCTGCCTGGGGTTTCAAGGCCACGTTCGGGGTCACCGGCGAAGCGGAGGGAGTGGAAGGCGTGTTGTTGGTTGGGCTCTTGGGAGCCGGTTTAGGGCCCAATTTGCGTCCGGCCATGATGTCGTCCACATCGGATGAATCGAGGACCTCGCGGTCCAACAAAGCCTCCGCCATGATCTTGAGAAACTTACGGTTCTTCTTGAGTATCTCCGTGGCCCGCTTGTGGCAGGTCTCGACGATGCGTTTGACCTCGCCGTCGATGAGCTGGGCGGTCTGTTCCGAATAATTCTTGTCTTTCATCATGTCCCGGCCGATGAAGACCATCTCATCTTTCTTGCCCAGGGTGATGGAACCTAATTTTTCGCTCATGCCATATTCGCAGACCATGGCCCGGGCGATGTCGGTCGCGCGGTTCAAGTCATCACCGGCACCGGTGGTCACATCGCCAAAGGTCAATTCCTCGGCGGTACGGCCGCCCAAAAGGGCTGTGATGCGGTTATAAAGCTCGGTCCTGGAGGCCAGGAACTTTTCTTCATTCGGCAGGTACCAGGTAGCGCCCAGGGCAGCGTGACCCCGGGGAATGATGGAAACTTTATGCACCGAGTGGGACTTGTCGATCATCTTACCCACGATGGTGTGTCCCGATTCGTGATAGGCCACGATCTTCTTTTCTTCGTCCGAAATGACGCGAGTGCGGCGTTCTGGTCCGGCCATGACACGGTCGATCGCTTCTTCGAGCTCCTCGATTTGGATAGCCTTTTTATTGCGACGTGCCGCTAAGAGGGCCGATTCATTGATCAGGTTCGCTAAGTCCGCGCCGGAAAAACCCGGCGTGCGACGGGCGATGACGGCCAGATCCGTGCCTTCGGCCAGCTTCACGTTGCGCGAGTGAACTTTGAGGATAGCTTCACGGCCGTTCAAGTCGGGACGGTCCACCACCACTTGACGGTCGAAACGGCCCGGACGAAGCAAAGCCGGGTCCAGCACGTCCATACGGTTGGTCGCGGCGATCAGGATGACACCGGTGTTGGTATTGAATCCGTCCATCTCAACCAGCATCGCATTCAAGGTCTGCTCGCGCTCATCATGTCCGCCACCTAAGCCGGCACCGCGTTGACGGCCCACCGCGTCGATCTCATCGATGAAGATGATGCAGGGAGCGTGTTTTTTGCCTTGTTCGAACAGGTCGCGGACACGAGCGGCGCCCACGCCGACGAACATTTCAACAAAGTCCGAACCCGAGATAGAGAAGAAAGGAACACCCGCTTCCCCGGCCACAGCTTTAGCTAAGAGGGTCTTACCCGTGCCCGGAGGGCCCAGAAGAATGACACCCTTAGGTATCTTGCCACCCAAGTTTTGGTATTTTTTGGGATCTTTTAAAAAGTCGACCACTTCCATCAATTCGGTCTTGGCCTCTTCCACGCCCGCCACGTCGGCAAAGGTAACCTTTTGCTGGCCTGAGGTGACCAAGCGGGCCCGACTCTTACCGAAAGCCATCGCTCCACCGCCCGATTGGGCCTGGCGGGACATATAAACGAACCAAACGATAAGGATGATATAGGGACCAAAGTTCAGGAGGATCAGCCAAAAACTGAATTTGGCCGGGGCCTCGATCTTGACCTGCACTTTTTTATCGAGCAATTGGTTCATCAACACTTGGTTGGGATCGTCCGGCACGACCACCTTGAACTTGCTATCGTCTCCGGCCGTACCCAGGGCCACATGGTCCTCCGGGTGGAATTCCACGTCCTTGACGTTGCCCTTATCGATCTGGGCGATGAATTGGGAATAGTCCCAATCGGCTTGGGGCTTGAGATTTTGCGTCTGGCGGACAAAGAACATAACGGCCATGAAGACCAAAGCCCAGAGGGCGAAACCTTTGAAGAAGTTATTCACGGGAGGCTCCTCGACTGTAATGGCTCAAAAACTAGGAAAATCCAAGTTAGGAATGAGTCCCTGGGAAAGCAAGGAACCGTATCATAGCCGAGCCTCTTTTCTATTTGCAAGCAAGGGCAACCCGGCAAAACCGTTCGTTTTAAAGGAAAAACTCAAGGAGAGCGACGACGGTTCTTGGACAACAACCCGAGATCTTTAAGGAAGACCCATCCCTTCGATTGACCGGCGGAAAGACCATAACCCACATCTCGCGGGCCTTTCTCCTGACCTTGCCATAAACGAAGGATCAGCTCGACCCGGTCAAAGGAGATGCCTCGGGCATCAGGTGTGATCTTCTCCGCCACTTGTTTCACCCAGCGCCGTCGAAAAGCCAGCGGATGGTTGAAGAACGTTTTTTGAGCGCAAGCATAGCTTTTGGGGGTCCAACGGCCTTTGAGCTTCGAACCCTTTTCGGTCACCCATTGGTCCAAGAACTCATCCTCCGCCGCGGCCGCTTCCCCCGTTCGCGCGAGGGTCTCGACCAACTGCGGATTCCATTTTTGAAGGAACGGCACGACCTGATGACGGATCTGATTGCGTCGGTAATCCAATTTTTGGTTCGACCGGTCTTCCCGCCATGGAATATCCCGGGATCGCAAATAAGCTTTGAGGTCTTCTTTGGTATAGGCCAAGAAAGGCCGCCACACCCTCAAGGGTTTTTCAAAGGAGAAGCGAAGAGCTTGAAATGACCGAAGACCCGAAAGCCCCTTGGCCCCGGCGCCCCGGAGGAACCGGTCCAGGATCGTCTCCGCTTGATCTTCCAAATGATGGGCCACCGCCACGCCCCAGGCCTTTTCTTTTTGGGTCAATTTGGCAAAAAAATCATAACGGACACGACGGGCCTCGTCTTGTAGGGAAAGTTTTTGGGCATTGACGCGTTTTTTGAACCCGGTCAACCGAAGCACCTTGAGCGGGACATTCCATTGAACGCAAAGTTTACGGACCAGGGCCTCATCCGCCCGGGAATCTTTCCCGCGAAGGCCGTAATTGACATGGGCCGCCATGATGTTCTTGAAAAGGAAAGGTCGAAGTTCGGACAGGAGGTGGAGCAATGCCAATGAATCACAGCC
Source organism: candidate division FCPU426 bacterium (assembly GCA_027452205.1). GTDB lineage: Bacteria > Oederibacteriota > Muellerivitia > Muellerivitales > Muellerivitaceae > Bog-1183. The sequence goes on from DAIDGV010000001.1 coordinate 60,529, forward strand.
ACCAGAGATCGCGACGATCAGGGTGGAACGGCTAGAAAGACCAGGAGGTAAGGTTAACCGGGGATGGGCCATGGGACTGATCTTAAGGAAGATATTGGTAGCGGGGGAGAGATTCGAACTCTCGACCTACGGATTATGAGACCGTCGCTCTAACCAACTGAGCTACCCCGCCCCGAATCGAACGCTTGGGTTTGACCCGAGACCTTCCGGACCGGAAAAGCCTCAAGGGCCAGTGAATATGCCAATGTTCCGATGGCTTGTCAAGAAAGACCCGAGGGGATACGACCTACTTCTTGCGCTCTAAAAAGGCCTTTTTCAGCTCCAGGGCGATGACCGGGTTCTTCAAAAGGATCTTCTCGAAATCGTAACGTTGGAGCACGAAAAGTTCGGTCACTTCTTCCGCCACAATGGTCGCGTTGCGCGGTTCGTTGGACATCAAGGCCATCTCACCGAAGAACTGGTCCTCTCCCAGGTCCGCCACCTTGGTCTTGCCCAGGGGCTTCTTTTTCCAGACCGAAACCTTGCCCGAGGCGATCAGATAAAAAGCATCCCCCGGATCGCCTTGCTTGATGATCTCATAGCCTTTTTGGACCCGGATCATCCGCAAGTGACCGATCAACTCATCCAATTCGCTCATTTTCAAGGATTGAAAGAAATAGGTGTTCTGAAGAACGCTCCGAAGACGGCCAAAAATGGAATTAGTGTCGCTCATGGTTTTGCCCCTTATATGCCTCTTTTAACCCGGCTATTAGTATATAGCTTCAACTCATGTCAAAGCATTCCTTTTTAGGTCAGCCAAAAAGGATGTTCTTTTCCCGTAACCTTCCCAACACCTGTTGCACCGAATGACTGCGGTTCATCACGTAAAAATGGATGCCTGGTGCGCCTTTTCGGATCAATTCTTCACATTGCGATGCCGCATAATGAATGCCCGCTTCGGCCACTTTTTCCTTATCGGACTTGATCGGCTCAACGATGTCCTTCAAAGCTTGGGGATATTTCGCCCCGGACAAATGACAGATCTTCTCGATCTGTACATAATCGGTCAGCAGCCAGATCCCTGGCTGGATGGGTGTGGATATGCCCATTGCCCGGACTTGATCCACATAGCGGAAATAGTCGGCGTTATCAAAGAACAGCTGAGTGACGATAAAGTCACCGCCCGCCTGGACTTTACGTTTGATGTTCTGAAGGTCCTCTTCCCGGCTAAGAGCCTCTGGGTGTCCTTCCGGATAGCCCGCCACACCCAGGCAAAAGTCATATTTTTCCGAACGAATGAATTGGACCAACTCACTGGCATAACGGAACCCGTCCGGCGCCGGGACAAAGGTCGTTTCACCCTTGGGCGGATCGCCGCGCAGGGCTAAGAGATTCTCGATCCCGGCGGCCTTGAGCTTGTCCAATAATTGCTTGATCTCCGAACGGGAATGGCCCACACAGGTGAAATGGACCAAAGGCAAAAGACTCGTTTCTTTCAAGCGCACCGCGATGTCATAGGTCATGTCCCGGGTCGAACCGCCCGCGCCATAGGTGATCGAAACATAGTCGGGCGAAAGTTTTTTCAGTTGATCAACCGTCTGGAAAAGCGCCTCGATATTCCCATCCCTTTTTGGGGGGAAAAGCTCGAAGGACAGGACACGCTTCTGGGTAGTGAAAAGTTGTTTGATCTTCATGCGGTAAAAGCCGGTCCCATATTTTTGTTTCTTCGACGAACGGCCAGTAGTATAGCAACATAGGCAAAACAAGAAAGCAAGGAAACCCACTTCCCCACTTCAAAGCCCCAGGGACGATACCGAAGTATCAAATGATGGTAACCCGGTTGTAATGGAATGGCCCTTAGGAAATAGTCGCCGGGCAGGACGCGATAGTCTTTTTGCCCGCTTCCCTCCAACGCTTCCGCCTTCCAACCCGGATCATAGTTGTCCGTGACCAAAAGGACGCAGGGCTGGGTCGTATCCGCCTCGATCTCGATCTCGTCCGTGGAATGATCCATCCATCGAAGCTTTCCTTGGTTTGCGACCTTAGATATAGAAAGACCCGGGTCCGTCTCTAAAACCACCTCTTGGGCCGGATCGAATCGATCCTCATTAACTCTCTTTAACTCGGCTGTAGCGTCGTTTTGAAGGGTCCAACGGGATACCAACGCCATCCGGGGCATGTCTTTGAAGGCCAACTCCATAGCGGAAAACCCGTTGTTCCCTTCGGACAAAATGTATTTCAAACGGATCAACCCATAGGTTTTTTTGAATTTGGAAAAAACAGGCGATGTCGAAAAGAATCGGTCTTGCGGAATTCCTTGTGTGTAACCGACAAACTCCGCATAGCGGCGGGGGACGATCGGCTCATCCTCCCAAATATCCGCGCCGGGCGTATTCATCGCCAAAGCCCCAACACCATAAACTCGGTAATCCCCTGGGTGTTGGAGAAAGAATTGGTCCAATTGCGCTTGTTTCGACCGGAACGAGTCGATATCAAAGACAGGCCGGTAGGCACGAGCGAATAGGAAAAGTTCCAGGACCGCTAAAAGAACGACCCCATAGAAAGCTTGAGACCGCGTTTTTCCCCAAAGAAGAAGACCCGCTAGGACCAACGCGGTCCCACCCGCTTTGACCAGGCTCCAAGCCGCCTGAACACCGCAATCTGCGATATAAGATTGTCGGAAAGGATCGGTCATTCCTTGGATCGAGGCAGCCAGCCAGGGCAACTGGACAAAGGTCTTCGACCACAAGCCTTGGGCACCATCCAACGTAGACCCAAAGACAAAACGACCCAACACCAATAGAACGATCCCGGCAACCAACACCGCTCCGATGGCTCGGTCATGGTGTCGCGGCCGGGAAGACCATTGATCCAAACCCATCCCCGCTAGGATCGAAAGGAACAAACTGGTCAAGAAAACGAATTTTCCCATTCCCCTCATACCGCTAAAAAAAGGCAACCAATGATAAAGGACAGGATAAAGAGGTGTATAAGCGCCAAAAGCCAAGATCAGGGTGAGGAGAAGCATGCCAAGCCACAGACGCCGTTGGGATCCTTCAAAAAGGCCTATCACCGCCAACACCAGGGACGTGAACCCGATGAACAGTGAACCTTCCCAAAAATACCAACTGCTCCAATAACTGCCATTTTGCAGCCGCCCAAAAAAATCGGGCATGAAGGATGTCAAGAGGTTCTGCGGAGGAAAAGAAAAAGACCCGGCGGCCTTTGGATCAAGCGCCACATGGCGGGCACTGTTCAACAATGCTCCGAACCCGGTCCAAGATTGGGCCGCCGTCAGTAAAAGGGCGCCTACATAAAAAAGAGAGAAACTACCAAAAGACCGCCAAGGCCGGACGCTTCCCGACAGGCGAACAAGAAGATAAAGAAGAGCGACCAATCCGGTGAAATATACATATTGAGGATGGCCCGCCAGAATTTGCATCGAGACCGAGAACGCGCCCAACAATATCCAAGAGATGCTACCTAGGTCTATCACTCCATCTATCGCCAAAAAGATCAGGGGCGCCCAAACCATCGCGCAAAGGTTGGGCAAATGTCCGGCGTAAAGATGCAAAAAGTAAGCGCCGCCCCACATATAAATAACCCCCGATAGAAAAGCCGCCAGAGGGCTCAGCTTTCGGTATCGGGCCCATAAATAGGTGAAAAAACCGGCCACATAAACGTGAAGAATGATACCCCAGTTGATCGCCGCCACCAGCGGCAGGACCAGATAAAGCCAATTCGGAGGATAAAGCAGGGCAGACTCGAAATTGCCAAGAAAAGGATTACCACAGAGGTGATGGGGGTTCCAAAGGACTAAATGTCCCTTTTGAAGTTCATCGAACCCGAATTGTCGCCAGGATGCGAAGTGGAGGTTAAGGTCCGCACCCTGGCTGGAAAGCGCCTTTCCCGGAGTCCCTAAAAGGTCCCCAAAAAGGAGAAGATTGAGGACCCCTAGACCCAGGCTCGCGTGGAAGATCGGGCGTTTAAAAAAGGACATAAGGCATGGAAACAAATCGGACCGCCTTCCGTCAATCTTTTTTAGGACCCGTCTTTGGCCCAAGGGCATTTTCGCCTACAATCGGTGCATTGTCCCTAAGGAGAAAGGCTTTGCGCACATCCGATTACATCGTTCTAACCGGCCTGAAAATATCCTGCATCATCGGCATTTTTGAGTGGGAGCGGAAACAAAAGCAGGATGTGTTGATCGACCTCAAGGTCCCCTGTGACGCCCAAAGGGCTGCCCGGCGGGACAACATCGCCGACGCCGTCGATTACAAGAAGATCGCCAAGACCACGATCACCTTTGTGGAAAAAAGCCGTTATCAGTTGGTCGAGACCATGGCCGAAGAACTGGCCGACACCCTTTTGAAGACATTCAATTTAACCGAGATCGAGCTTTCGGTCTCGAAACCCACCGCCATCCGCGGTTCTCAGAATGTGGGTGTTCATATCCACCGCGCCAAAGCGATTAGCTCCTTGTCTGAACTGACCTTTTTGAGCTTGGGATCCAATATCAGTCCAAAACAGAACTTAGCCTTCGCTTTAAAGGCCATTGCAGTCAAGTATACCCTTCAAGGCTTGTCACACGTTTACTTGACCTCTCCGGTCGGTTATTCCAAGCAACCCGCCTTTTGGAACATGGCCGCCGCCATCGCGACCAACGAAACCCCGGAAAAGATCAGGATTTGGCTTTCCACTTTGGAAAAAAAGACAGGTCGAACCAAGAGAGGAAAGACCTTTGGTCCTCGGACATTGGATGTTGACTTGATCGTCTGGAAAGATCTCGTAGAGGATTCGAAAGATATCCAACTGCCCCACCCGGACATTGCTTCAAAAGCATTTGTGCTCTTCCCACTATTGGAAATAGCGCCCCATTGGGTGGATCCTGGTTCGGGAAAACCGATCATCGAGTTAGCCGCTGAATTCAAAGGGAAAGACCAGACCATCCAGCGGTTACCTACTGATGTCTTCGCTGACTTCCCGCCTTACGCCGTCAGGAAATAAAACGGCCGCCATCCACCCGCAGGACTTGTCCAGTCACAAATTGGTTCGAATAGAGGAACCAAACCGCCTGGGCGACCTCTTCCGGCTTTCCTTGCCGTTTCAAAGCTGACTTCTGAATGAGGTTCTTTTGCTGGGCTGAAGTGTAATGCCCTGGAAAAGTAATGACCCCCGGCGATACCGCGTTGACCCTCACTTGGTCACCGAAAGCCAAAGCTAGATAACGGGTCAGGAAGATCAAAGCGGCCTTGGAGGCACTATAAGCCGCATGGTCTTTGAGGATCGGCATTTCGCCATAGATATCCGTAATGTTGACCACCACACCACGGTTCCTTTGAAGCCAAGGCAAGGCCGCGACCGCCAAAGCGGCGGGGGCCAAACTATTCACATTGATGATTTTTTGCCATTGTGCCCAATCTGCGCCAGCCAAAGGTGTTGGCTCAAAGACAGAAGCGCTGTTCACCAACAGATCGATACGGCCAAAATGAGCCGCCACCTTTTGGGTCAACTTTTGAGCCTCGGCGGGTTTGGACAGGTCTGCGCTGACCAGTAATACTTCCGCACCCTTTGATTGCAGATCTTCTTTCAAAACCAGCGACTTCGTTTTGGACTTTCCATAATGAACGGCAATGTTCATATCTTGATCGGCCAACTGCCGGCAAATGGCCGAACCGAGAGGGCTGGCGCCGCCCGTAACCAAAGCAATCGGTCGTGTGGATATTTTCATCTTCTTATTCTTCACGTTCTTCCTCCAAAGCCCGCACCACATAAGGAATGAATTTCCAATACCAGCTGGTCAAAGTGACGATCTTCGCGCCAGGGTAGCGTTCCAGATACAATTTTTGGGTCGAGTCCCAAATGACCGTACCGGGTCCGTTCTGTTTCAGGTTCTCAATGAATTCCCGGACCAAGCCCGGCGGCCTTATCTCATGTAGGTCGTTGACAACCTCTTCTTGCAACTCCTCATTGGAGACCAAAAGATCCAGCATCAATAAAAGGTCCCGGGAAGATTCGTAGATCTTTTCCGGGTCCAAACCCCTTCCGGTGCTTAGACGAAGACCTTTATCCAAAATGAACCTTCCAGCCTGGGGGACCCACACTTCATATTCTTTCCCTAAATAAGGAACTTGGACGGCGTAAGGATTCTCTAAAAGAAGGGACACCCTGCGGTCAGGCAGGGCCGACAATCCCTGAGCGGTCGGTTTTTGGTTCGGTTTGATCTGGGGGCAAACGAACTGGAGAGTTCCTAGGTCGCCACGAAAATAGATAGGTATGGATTGATTACCCGTTTTGCGGGCCCTCTTTTGAAAACCTTGAGCAATGAGATGATCGTGAAGAGCCTGGAATTTTTTCCCGCCGCAGGCGACCCCAATGACCACATCTTGGGCCCGGTGTGAAGACACGGGTTTCTCCAACAGTGCGAAGTGGTAGAGCTCCACAGCCTTTTCTTCCATGACAACGAGATCTGGAAGAAAATCTTTCAGTAAAGGAAGCCAGGAGCCTATAGAGGCGAAAACACGCAAGGTTCAAAACCTTCTGGGTTCGGGGATAACAGCCTGCCAATTATCATTTAAATGCCCTTGATTGCAAACCCCTGCTTTTTCAAGAACTCCGTCAAAGCCACTTTCCGGTCACCCTGGATCTCGATGGCCCCATCCCGCACCGTTCCCCCAGCCCCGCAGGATTTTTTCATTTGACTGGCCAGTTCCTCCAATTCGGATCGCCGGCGGGTAAAGCCGTCCATAACGGTCACGGTCTTGCCGCCCCGCCCTTGCTTTTCGATACGGATGTAGATGGTTTCCATAGACCCTCAATAAAAAAGCCGCTCCCCTTTCGGAAAGCGGCTTAACGTTGGTTGCGGGGGCTGGATTTGAACCAGCGACCTTTGGGTTATGAGCCCAACGAGCTACCAGGCTGCTCCACCCCGCGTCTGTTTGGCGCGTATCGCGCCTTGAAAGTATTGGTGCCCAGGACCGGAATCGAACCGGTACGGGCTTTAGGCCCGAGGGATTTTAAGTCCCTTGCGTCTGCCAGTTCCGCCACCTGGGCGTCGGACATCCCTTTGGCAGCGCTCAAAAACCATACGGCTGGCCAAAAAGGAACGTCAGCATAACCACCCATGCTATGGAAGTCAACCAAGGATTGGATTAGGGTCAGTGAGCGTCTGTTTTACCGAATTTATAGACTGTCTCGCCCGGTTTGACCAGGTTCAGCTCTTCTCTTGCTTGTTTTTCAATGGCCGAGCTGTCTTTAGAGTAGGTTTGATACTCGGTTTGATAGCGATTGATATCCGATTGAAGGCGCGCGTTCTGTTCGAGCAACTGCTGCTTTTCCGCATGTAGTTTATAAAGGTTCCACAAGCCGCGGTTGCCGCTGAAAAGAAGGTAAGCGACCAGCATGACCACGATCAGAAGTCCCCACTTGCGTCGCCAGTTCATCGAGTCTCCCAAGGTTTTAGGATATCCCGCCAACCTCTTTTGCGTTCCGCTTCGATCTCTTGAAGGATGGTTTCCAAGGTCCGTCCTTGCAAAGTTATTCTATAACGCAAGAAATGCTTTTCAAGCGCCGAGCAGTAAAGAGCGAACAGGAACCCAAAACCCAAAGCGAACCAAAGAAAAGGGATCAATGTGAATAGCAACACCCAAAAAGTGGAAAAGAAAAGGATAAGAAGCGAGGAAGGCCCCGACCCAAGAGTGACCATAAAGGCCCGGTAGAAAAGTTTACCTACCGGCGGATTTTGAAAGAAAAGGATGGGCCATAAATAGAAAGTCATCATGATGCCATAGACCAGAAGCGTGACAACGAATCCCGCCAAAACAAAGACCCAAATGGGTGAAGAAGACTGAAGGGTAAAGTAAAAACGAAGGTTAAAAAAGGCCAAACCCAAGAAAAGACCCACCAGGATCACCGCAAAGATTCCCTTGGGAAAATATCGGAAGATCCGACTCTTATAGCTTTCCCAGGAAAAATGACCTTCAACCATGATCTGGAAGATCGGCAGGGCCCAGAGAAAGGTCAGGGCGCTTTCCAACACATAGACCACGGCGATACCAGCCCAATACCAAGAAGCGTCCCGGTTCCAAAGCCCGGAAAGACTGGCTAGCCAGGTGGTTCCAAAGCAACAAAAGAACCAACCAAGATTACAAAGTATTAATTTGAAGAGATTGTCGTAATAGCGCCAGAACCAGGACCGGAAAACATCCTGCCAGCGGGTATAGGGAAAAAGGTCCGTTTCGGGGGATGGATTGTCGGACGGGGACGGAAGGTCCAAGCTTAGCTGAGCTCTTTTTCGAACTTCGGGATGGCTTTTTTCAGTTCCAACCGGCCCCGACCCAGGTTGCCGTCCAAATTCAGTGCCAAGGCCACAAAATAGTTCTTACCGACCAGCATCATGATCATGGTGGCTTTGTCGGTGGTGATCAAGATCTCGGCAGTGTTGCCCAACCCAAAGCTGGAGGAGGCCCGCATGGCGTTCTTGATAATGCTGGAATATTCGGCACCGACCGCATTGATGTCGAAAGAATTGTTCCGGGATATCTGGTCGATGACGATACCATCCATCCCCACTAGGCTGGCGCCAATGGAACCTTCGACGTTCTCTAACATTTCCTCAAGAATTTTTTTGAAGTCCATTTTATTTTTCCATTACCAGGGACCGGAAGTCCGCTGCGAGCGATGTTCACTTTACCTTTTCGATCTTTTTAGCGGCCCCATCCATGGCTAATCGGAGCATCCCCAGATTGATCTGATGGTCCGCCAAGACGACCAGCACACCCCCGGCAAACGAGACCAAAAGGATGTGGCCGGTATCGGCTGTCACCAAGACCTGTCGAAGCGACCCTTGGTTCAATTTGGACGCGGACTGGTTGGTATCCTTAAAGATCAAGAGGACCTGTTTTTCAAGGGCCTCATTATTGCCATTTTCGCCTATAGAAACAACGCTTATTCCTTCCAAACTGGTCAAGAAACACCCACGAATTCCTGTGATGGAAGCCAATTCCGCCAGGGTTCCCTTCAAGACATCGACCTGAGCCGGAGAAAAGGAAGATGAAGGCTCGGCGTTCTTCTCCGCCTCTTTGGATTGCTCCAGCGCTTTCTCAACGATCTTTAGCTCTTCTTTAGGAGAGACTGCAGCGGTTTTTTTATCGGTCGCGTCAGTCGTCTTGGTGCGTTCCATACTCATGACTTGGAAAATATCTTCATCCGTGAACTTCGCGTCTTTTTTACGTGCATCCGCGTTCTTTTTTTGATCGTCTTTACTGATAGGCTTTGGAGCTTCCAATTTAGGTGTCGAAACATCGCCCAAGGAATCCACGGCGATAGCAGCCTTGAGTTCGGAAGCCTTTTGGCGGGCGACCGCGTGATTCGGGTCTTTTTTTAGTATTTCTTCATAAACCTCCAAGGCTTTGTCCAAATGGCCTTGTTTGAAATAAAGCTCTGCCATAGTGATGGAGGCAATCCCGTGGTCTGCTTTTTTGGCGGATTCATCTTCGACGGTTTCTTTCGCAGCAACTTTACCCTTAGGCGCACTGGCGGCCTTTTCAATGGCAGTTTTAAGGAATTCTTGGGCCTCTTCATCATCGGGATTGATCGTTAAGACCGCTTGGTACTCATCAATAGCCTCTTTGTAGTCTTCCAATTTCATGAAAAGGGCACCCAGGAAAGAATGGACCATCAGGTTCTCGGGATCGATCTCGAGGACCTTTTTGAATTCGGCTACGGCTTCTCGGGATTTGGATTGTTCTTGATAGATACGGCCCAACACGAAATGCGTGTTCCAATGACCCGGGTTCTTTTCGATCCCCCGTAGGCAGACTTTTCGGGCTTCGTCGAAGTAACCTTCTTTGCGGTAAGCGTCAGCCAGCGAAACAAAAACGGATGGTTCGGGGTTCTCTTCGAGTTTCTTTTTTAAGTCGGAGATCTCTGACGTAAACAGCTCCTTCAAATCCTTGGGAAGTTGACCTTTAAGCCCGAAGTTGTCTCAAAGTGGAAAATATAACGGATTGAGGGACACTTTTTTGAATGGTAACAAGGCCTATTTTCCTTGTCAACACAAACTGGATCTGTCCGCCCTTTGCCTTCTTGTCGAGCGTCATTTTCTCATAAACCTTCCGTTCATCGAACCGAGGAATCGGTTTGAAAAGTCCTGCGCGGTCCAAAAGATCCTTGATCCGATCCACTACTGTTCTATCACAAAGCCCCGATCTTTCGGACAAAAGGGCGGCGAACCACATGCCATAAGATATCGCCTCACCATGGGTCAGTACGTCATACTTAAAATAAGCTTCTAAAGCATGCCCTAAGGTATGTCCAAAATTCAGCCAAGCCCTTTGCCCGCTCTCTTTTTCGTCCGCCGAAACGATCCGCGCCTTGATCTCGCAGGAGCGGCGCGCCAAATGGGTCAATAGTTCCGGATCTTTTTGCAGCACTTTATCTAGCTTTTGTTCCAAAAGATCGAAAAGTTCCGAGTCTTCGATCACGCCATACTTGATGACTTCCGCTAAACCGGTCCTCAATTGACGATCACTCAAGGTTCTCAAGGCCGAAGTGTCTGCCAGAACGATCTTAGGCTGGTAAAAGGAACCCACCAAATTCTTGATTCCTTTGAAATCGATCGCTGTTTTTCCGCCGATCCCCGCGTCCACTTGCGCCAAAAAAGTGGTTGGGCATTGCACGAATTGGATCCCACGCATATAGATAGAAGCCGCAAAGCCTCCTAGATCGCCAATAACCCCGCCGCCCAAGGCAACCAAACACGAATCTCGCTGGAAAGAAAGCCTAGTCATCTCGGAAAGCACCTTGAAGAGGGTCGCCTCATTCTTGTGGGCTTCTCCATCGGCGACCAAGAAAGGATGCGTTTCGAACCCCTTTGCTTGCAAAGAGGAAACGACGTTTTTACCATAAAGTCGATAGATGGGTTTGGTCGATAAAAGAAGGACTTTTTTAGAGGTACAAACCGGCGAGATCAAAGTCCCCGCTTTTTTGAGTAAACCCCTATCGACCAGAACGCTGTAGCTCCGCGAACCCAAATCCACTTTGATCGGTTTCATGATCGAATCCTTTGCTTAAGACAGGTCCAGGATATGCTCTTCGCGGATGGTTTTCAGAATATCCGCGGCGACTTCTTTAGCGCTCTTGCCATCTGTCGAGATCGAATAATGGGCCAAACCATAATAAGGTTCCCGTTTTTGAAGTAGGTCGCCAAGCACGATCTTGGGATCACCCCCGGCATCCAGTAAAGGTCTTTGTCCCAAATGATGCCCAACCCGCTTCCAAGCTTCTTCAACCGAGACCTTCAACCACACACACCACCCCATAGCCAGTAAACGGGCGCGAAGCGCTTCGTCCATCCACAAACCACCACCCGTGGAGACTACCGCGCAGGAATGTTGGGCCAACCATTGGACCGCTTCCTTCTCTTGGTCCCGGAAATAGGATTCGCCCTTTTCCGCAAAGATCTCTTGGACAGTCTTTCCATTCTTGTTTTCGATCCAATAATCCGTGTCGAGCAATTCCAAGCCCAGTGCTTTAGAAAGTTCCTTTCCTGTCGATGTTTTGCCGGCCCCCATCGAACCGATCAAGATGATGAAAGGAGGGAACCGCTTCATGCGCATTTCAATAGTTTTTGACGTGTTTCAAATAAAGCTGGTAACGTTGGTGGATCTCTGTCATGAAATCCCCGCCCATTTCTTCCAAAAAGGCGTCCGCAATGACCCATGCGCACAAGGCCTCCCCGATGACGGATGCCGCCGGCAAAGCGCAGGTGTCCGAGCGTTCATATGCCGCCTTGATCTCTTTCTTGGTCTCGATATCGACCGAACGAAGGGGTTGTTTAAGAGTAGCAATGGGCTTCTTAGCCACACGGACCACGATGGGTTCCCCATTACTCATCCCGCCCTCAATGCCACCGGCTCTATTGGTCAAATGGTAGAATCCCCGCTTCTTGTCATAACCAATTTCATCATGGACCTTAGAACCAAACAAAACCGCGTTGCTGAAACCACTACCAATCTCCACGCCTTTAATCGCTTGCATGCTCATGAGTATCTGGGCCAAACGGCCATCCAATTTCCGGTCCCATTGAACATGGCTTCCCAAACCGACCGGCACACCCGTGGTGATGACCTCAAAAATACCCCCTAATGTGTCACCTTTTTTCTTGGCCAAATCGATCAGAGCGACGGCTTTTCGTTCAGCGACTTTATCCAACATCCGTACTGGCGACTTGTCGGCCGCCATATTCAACCCTTCGTAACGGATAACTGTCTTTCGCGAGATTGCGGCGCCCAATTGAGCCACATGGCTTTGAACCAAGATACCGAAATCCTTGAGGAATTTTTTAGCGACTGCTCCAGCTGCCACACGCACGGTAGTTTCACGTGCGCTGGCCCTTTCCAGGATATTCCGAAGGTCCCGATGATTGTATTTAATGCCACCCGAAAGGTCAGCATGTCCTGGGCGAGGACGTTGAAGCGGATTTCCCGCAGGGTGATCAGTGACATCTGGCGTCATGATCTTTTCCCAATTCTCATAATCCTTGTTTTTAACAAAAAGAGTGATGGGCGAACCCAAGGTCACACCTTTACGAACACCCGAGAGAATCTCGACATGATCGGTTTCGATCTGCATGCGGCCACCGCGCCCATATCCTTTTTGGCGTCGGGCCATCTCGAAATTGATGTCATCAATGGTGATGGTCAGTCCCGCCGGGAAACCTTCAAGGATGACAATGGTCCCTTTTCCATGGGATTCCCCTGCTGTTAAAAAACGGATGCTCATGATCGACTCCACTTATCAAGTTCTGGCTTTAGTTTTATACACGAACTGCGCATAAAAAATAAGCGCCTGATGCAGGCGCTTATGGGTCCGGCTCGATTTTAGCTGCGATTCTTAATCTTGAATGATGGTCGGCGTAATGAAGATCACCAATTCGACCTTCTTATGCTGCAAGGTCTTGTTCTGGAAAAGATCGCCGATCAAAGGTAAATTCATCAACAGAGGCACTCCATCATAAGTATCCGTCAAAGTATCCCGGACCAATCCACCCATGACGATTGTTTGACCATTCTTGATGGTAATGGTTGAGGTCGCGGTCTGGACACTGGTTGGAGGCGGCGCAGCAGGGCCAGCAGGGGGACCCGTTTCTGAAGTAACAGTAGCATTGACAATAGTCGTTATACGACCATCGCCAGTAATTCGAGGAGTGATCTTCAGATCGACAGGAAGAGCTAACGTCATAAAAACGGTATTATTTGTAACGACACCACCCAAACCGACAGTTTGTTGGTTGGTAACATAAATAATATTCTCAACTGAGTCTATTTCCGCCGGAACACCACTGGCGGTTGCCACCCTCGGACGAGATATGATCTTTCCCAATTTTCTCGTCTCTAAAGCGTTAAGCGTTCCGTTGATATTAACCCCACCCTTGACCGTACCAAAACTCAGAGCCGCAGGAGTAATATCTGTGTTTTGCAAAGCACCTCCCGCAAGAGCGCTCAGAGTCGGATCACCAGTTGTTTTAGAAAGGTTCCAGCTAAAGCCAAGATCCAGATCGTTCTCTTTATCGACTTCGACAATATTGGACTCGATCAGGACTTGTGGCGATTTGATGTCCATTTCTTTGATCAATTCCAGCAAGACACCCATGTTGGATGCCGTTTCCCATATGATCAAGCTGCTCGTTCTTGGTTCGACCTGGACTTTACCGACAGGGGTTAAATAAGCGCTCAATATTCCTTGAAGAACCGTCGGATCACTATAGTTCAACTTGACGACCTTGGTGATCCGGTCGCCTGAAGAGTCCATCCCCAATTTCATCTCACGGATCGTCCTTTTGTATTCCTCCACATCGGAAACCGTACCATTCAAGATAATGACATTACGCACAGTGTCAAAAGCGCTGATTGACGCGTTATTCGGATCCAATATCTGACGGACCAAAGAATCCAGTTGCGCCGGGGTCATCCCTCCTGTAGGCGTGATGATCTCAGTAATCTTGGGCAAAGTGGCCTTGGAGGCCTTAAGAACGGCCGCCGTAGCGATACGGATCCGATTACCTTGCACCTCATAAGAATAATTGCCCGGAGCCAGTAAATTGGAGATGGCTGTTTTTAACGGAATATTCTCGAACTTTTCATTCACCGTACCCGCTAGAGGGCCGGAAACAAAATCAACATCGAATCCAACTTCACTACACAAGGTCTTCAGTACCGCGTTCAAGTCCGCGTTCTGAATATCCATCGAAACAAGCTGATTGATGTCCGCTTTCTTTTCCACGGGCTTTTCGGTGACCACAGGAGCTACCAAAGTAACAACAACTTGGTTCATATCTCGATCGATCTGGTGCAAAGTACCGGGTGCTAAAGTAAGGATGACCTCGGCGATCGGAGAAAATTGTTGCCCGATCTGGCGCAATTCCATGGAGACCAATCCGCCCTTGATGAATTCAATATCTTTGTTGGTGAATTTTTTGACTTTTTCTGCGACTTCTAGTTTTGTGGCGTGAAAGCGCAATACCAACTTTTCGGGTTGGGAAAGTTTACGGAAAGTGTATTTCACCGGCTGGTCCGATGTAAGGACCAACTTTATTCCCTTGTCTAGCGGTTTAATAGAGGTTTCGGTCAGCCGCGCGAAAAGACTACCTGTTGTGTCTTCTCCAACCGGTTTTGCGCTCTCAGTTTTATCAACCGGCGCAACAGTAGGGGCCGTGGTCTCGCTAATGGTCTTTCGTGAGCTCACTAACAAGGTATAACCCGAAGATACTTTGTTTACCTTCCAGCTTTGTACATTTTGTACGTCCAAAACGACCCAAGTCTCATTTCCATGGGAAGCGGAACGGATCGATTGAACTAATGGATCCTTGAACTTTAATCGCGATCTGACGCCTATAGCGGAATTAGCGAACTTAACCAAGAGCTTCTTGGAAGAAACTTTCTCAACAGAAGGATCTTTTGAAAAAACACCATCGATCGAAACCAACGATCCGGCCGAATCCGCGGAAACAGTGATTTTGTTGATCGAAGAGGCCTCCAGAGCCTTCACTGGATTTTTATTGGTCGGAGTGGCTGATGTTGGAGTTACAGCGGAAGCAACCGTTGCGTTCTTACTCGCGGAAGAAACATTGGCATTCATTTTCGAAACGGTCGGCGTCGCGCCCAGATCGATCTCAATATCGTCAGCTTGTGCGGGATTGACGATCAAAAGAAAAAAGAAAACCAATGCCGAAGTTATTCCCCAGTTTACAAGCGGAGTTTTAAACCATGACATTGAAGAAGCTCCTTATCTCTATTTCCTAGGGTAAGCGATCTTTTGCTCACCTTGGATCAAAACAACCTCAGAGTCGGTTATATCACCCACAACCCCATCGATCGGCTTTTCTTCACCGCCATAAAGTTTTCGATACTTCAACGCGTACTGGACGGCACCATTCCCTCTCCAGGAAAACAAGGCCATGGGAACCGACCCGATATAGATGACCCCGTGGTAATCAAGTTCAGAAATCGAGATTTCGGGCGACCTTTGAATGTTGTCCAAGGGTCTGAATGGATCTCTTCCATGATAAGTCGGAATATAAAGTGGTTGAATAGAAAAATTCATAAAAACCGGTTCTGGCACATCTTGTTGCTGCGCGAAGACAATTTGTCCCGCGAATAACAACGTGCCAACCACCCAACACCAGCAGAAGAGTTTGATAGTTTTCATCTATTTCTTCTCCTCTTGAAGACCACCCAACACCATTTGGACTGCCATCGTCTTCTCGGCCCCTGTCGGATCTATATATGGAGTTATTTTCATTTCGTGAATCAAGGTCAAATTTTTTGCCAACATCATTTCATGACAGAAATCGAGGAGCTCTCCATAACTGGAATTGAACTTGATCTCAGCCTGCAGTTCCGAAATACCGGTTTTATTGTTCGCATTTGCGCCGGTCCTGAATTTAAAGCTGGTCATCGTCACTTTCGACCTGGACTGAGCGGCGTTAATGCTTTCAACGAACGCCGATCGGTCCAACTTATCCGGAATACGTCCTTCTGCCCATTCCAACTCTCGTTGGACCGCAGCCGAACGTTTTTTGAACTCATCATATTTGGCCAACGTTTCCTTAGCCGCTGCCAACTTATCTTGTTTGGTCTTAAGTTCAGAGCGAAGAGATTCTATATCGGCATCCAAAGGCTTGATCAAGAAAGAGTAGTAAGCAAAGATAACTCCCAAAATCGCGGCACCCGCGACGACCATATATTGTTGTAATTGGGTTAGTTTCATCAGTCCATATCCGTTGGTTTGGTTACAATCTCGAACTTAATGATCTGCTTATTGTTCCCGACAGACACGACCATGTCCTTTATTTCCAAAGTGGCATCTTTGTTCAACCCTTGCGTTTTGGTCAGCACATCATAGTAACTCTTGATTGCGCTCAACGAGAATGAGAAGCCGTCAAGAATCATCGCCGCCGGATCCTTGCCATTGCCTTGAGTGATGCCCGTCAACCAGACACCGTCCGGCAAATTGAGCGCAGCCTGATCCAGCACAAAGACGACCTTCTTTTGAGCAACTTGGATATCTTTAATGCTCTTCTTCGCCGCATCTAATTTGGCTTCAGTGTCCTCAAAAGCCGTTACTTCAGCTATTTTCTCTTCGTATCCTTTGGACTCTTCATCCACTTTTTTGATCTGAACGTTCAGGTCTCTTTTAGTCTCGATCTTTTGGATATAAAACCAGAACATTCCCGCGGCGAGAACAAAAACAACGGCCGCACCGATCAAGACGAATACATATTCTTGCTGCCGTTTCTTCTCCTTAAGTGGTACGAGATTGATCTTGATCATTTTTGATCCGATTGGCGCAAGGCTAAACCCAAACAAACGCCCAAGGAAAGTTCTCTTTCAGACAGCTGCTCAGGATCAACACCTTTATTGATCTCAACATTACGGAAAGTTCCTAAGTGTTCCACCGGGATGCCGAGCTTACCGGCCAAAAAACGGTTGAGGTTCTTTAATTTAGCGCTACCGCCGCACAAAATGACTCGTTCAACATTCTTTTTGCGGGATTGCGTTTCGTAGTAGTCGAATGAGCGGCGAACCTCACCTAGTAACTTATTGAGAACCGGTGTCATCACATCTGACATTCGCAATACACGGTCATCCTTTTGGGAAACCGAGGAAAGATTGAACTCCTCTTCCTCGATCGAAATAGCTCCATGAGCCTTTTTTAATTCTTCCGCTTCCGAAAATTTGATATTGAACTCTTTTTGTATTTCTTTCGTGAAATCATTTCCCGCGACCGGGATGTCACGGGTGAACTGGGTAGCGATGCCTTCTAAAATGTTGATGGTCGTCCAAGTCGCGCCCACGTTGATCAAGGCAACGGTCTCCTCGTTCGCCTCCAATCGATTGATTTCATATGCGTTCTGAACCGCGAAAGCATCCACATCGATAACACCGCTGGACAATCCAGCCGCTTTCAAGGTGGCAATATGCTGATCGACCATGTCGATCTTCGCGGCCACCAGCAACACATCGATCTTTCTCTGACCATCCTCCTGGCCTTCCCCAAGAATCTGAAAATCAAGTACCACTTGGTCCATGCCTAGAGGAATGTGCTGTTCCGCTTCTTTTGTAATACTCTTACGAAGCTCCTCCTCGGTCATGAATGGCATTTTGACGTAACGAATGATGACAGCTTCACCTAACAGCGATGTGGCTACTCGTTTGGATTTGATGCCGCTTTTTTCATAAGCTTTCTTGATCGTATCGACCACGGCCAATCTTTGTTGATCTGGATTCTTGGCCTCTAAGGCCTCTCTGGGAATATCAGAGACACTGGACGCCATTAAACGCCAGTGTCCATTCACGTTCTTCATCTCAACCAACTTCACGCTGGAAGTGCCAATATCCAAGCCAACGATTGTCTTGGAAAACAAATTCATAAAACCATCCTTATGTGTTCGAACAATTCAGGAAAAAACCATATTCCATAAGATGCCAAAGCTAAAAAAGGACCAAAAGGCATGGTCGATTTTCGATTGATCTTGTGGGCAACCAATAACCCCAATGCAACAACCGCTCCACTTCCAAAAGCTAAGATCAATACATAGATCACTTTCATGACACCCAGCCAAATGGATAAAGCCAACACCATTTTAATGTCTCCACCCCCCAAGACCTCAGGAAAAATTTGGATTAAAACCAAAACCAAGGCGCCAATGAGGACAAAACCGGTCGCCAACGTATAAAAATGGACTAAATCCATGTTTTTTTCATACAACTGAATGATCAGTCCAGCCAAAGCGAAGAGATTCGTAAAGGGGTGGGGCAATAATTTCCACTTCAGATCCGCGATCGTTAAGACGATCAAGAAACTGACAAACACAAAACTGAACAGCTGGAATGAGAGGGGACCGGTAATTAAAACCGCAGAAACACAAAACAGGATTCCTGTGGCCAGTTCAACCAACGGATATTGCCAAGAAATGCTTGTGTCACAATAGCGGCAACGGCCCTTCAGCAAAATAAAACTAAGAACAGGGATATTATCGAACCATTTAATGCTTTTTTTACATTGAGGACAAAAAGAAGGAGGAGAAACAACATTACCACCGCTGTTCCAACGGAAAAGACAGACGTTCAAAAAGCTACCAACACACAAACCAAAAAAAAACGAGAAAAGAGGCGTCATTAGGTGTGGAATAGGTGTGCCTCAAACTTAAATTAAAGCCAGTGAGCAGCAAAATCGCTCACTGGCTTTCAAACAAAACTTAACTTTTTAGGCTCATTGGAACCCGTAGAACGAATAAGCCATAGCCTGAGAATCTTTGATCGTGCTATTTACGAATACATATCCGCCGGTGCTGTCATACAACCAACCGCTGGACTGACCCGTCGGCGTTCCATTGATCGCCGTGTAGGTGACGA
>DAIDGV010000002.1 GCA_027452205.1 candidate division FCPU426 bacterium
TTGGCCCCATTGGCCCCTTCAAGTTATATTAGCCAGCCTTGCCGTTCGCTGGATAAATGCTCCATCGGGCGATAAAATAAGCCTCCGTTGGCAACATCCTCATGAGGTTGGTATGAAAAAGAACACCGACGCTTCGCCTAAATCCCTTCTGTCCTCGGTAGACAAGGCCGAATTGCTGACCTTAGTGGGGGTCCTTCAAAAGAAAAAGGTCGTGGTGATCGGCGACCTGATGCTGGACGTCTACATCAAGGGGTCCGTGGCGCGCATTTCTCCCGAAGCGCCCATCCCGGTGGTGGAGATCAACGAAGACGACAAGAAAATGCCGGGTGGCGCGGCCAACGTGGCGGCCAACATCACCGCCCTAGGCGGGAAAGCTTCCATCATCGGTACCACGGGCAAGGACCTAGCGGGCCGGGAACTGGTCCGCGAACTCAAGAACTTCAACGTGGACACCACGGGCGTACTGGCCCTATCTGACCGACCGACCACCGAAAAGACCCGGGTTGTTGCCAATACCCAACAAGTCGTGCGCATCGACCGCGAGGTCAAATCCGCCCTGAACGACACCCAACAAGACCAGATCATCCAAAAGGCCATGAAGGCCATCCAAGGCGCCGACGGCGTCATTTTTGAGGATTACAACAAAGGCCTTTTGACCGCCAAGGTCATCCGCAAGCTGGTGGCTTTCGCCAAGGCCAAGAAAAAGATCATTACGGTGGACCCGAAGTTCCATAATTTCTTCGAGTTCAAAGGCGTTACGGTGATGAAACCCAACATGAAAGAAATGACCGAAGCCCTGGGCACTGAGGCTGTCGGGGAAAGTTTTGAGACCATCGGGTTCAAGGCCATGAAGCGCCTTCAATGTAAATCCCTCGTCCTGACCCGCAGCGAGCACGGCATGACCCTGTTCGAGCCGGGCCAACCGCCCCGTACCATCCCCACTGTCGCCCGGGAAGTTTATGACGTTTCCGGCGCGGGGGACACCGTGATCGCCACCCTGACCCTGGCCCTGACCGCTGGAGCCACCCTGTTGCAAGCCGCGGCCCTGGCCAATTACGCCGCCGGTATCGAAGTGGAAAAGCTGGGTGTGGCCACCGTCAGCGCCGAAGAATTGACGCAACGGTTGTTAGAGGAAATGAATCACTGACCCTAAAGGAATTTTAAATTTTGAATTATGAATTATGAATTTTTAGGTCTTTTTAGGCAGGATCTTCAATTGAGAATTCAAAATTCAGAATTCAGAATTGATGTTACCAAATGACTTTAGTGATGCCCTTGTTCTGGGTTTACCTTTCTTTTCTCTTCTTCATTTTCATCTTCCTGACCAATCGCATCAGCTTTCATCCCCCTTGTGGGTCCAATGAGTTCTATTGGACCTCCAAATGGTCGGCGGTCTTCATCGCCGTTGAGTCGGTCCTGAGCCTTCTTTTTTTATATAAATGGGATTTCACGGTAGATGGCTTTGCCGAACTGGAGTGGTACTCGAAGGTCTATCTTCTCTTCATCTTCCTTTGGGTGGCTTGGATGGCGGTGGACCACGCGGTTTGGAAGGCCACGGTCCTTAAAAAAGTTCTTTATCGGAAGATCCGGATCGAGAAGATCCCCGTCGACAGCCGGTTCCAGGCCCCTTATGGATTCCTGAAGTTTTTTGGCCTCGGCAATCAGATCTATCAACCCCAGATCACCGAATATGAAGTGAGGCTGGAGAACTGGCCTCAGGAATTCTCCGGGCTGACCATTGTCCAGATCTCGGACCTGCATTACGGAAAGTTCTTCCCTAAAGAGTATTTAAAGATCGTCCTTCAAAAAGCCAAAAGCCTGAAGCCGGACCTTTTCGCCCTGACCGGCGATTTCGTGAATTGGAAAAGCGACATCCCGACCATGAGCGGTCTTTTGAAGGGCTTCAAGGCGCCCATGGGGGTCTATGCCGTCCTGGGCAACCATGACCATGGCGCGGGGGCGGTGGAAATGACCAAAGCCCTGAAAAAGGACG
The DNA here is from genome assembly GCA_027452205.1 of candidate division FCPU426 bacterium. Classification (GTDB taxonomy): domain Bacteria; phylum Oederibacteriota; class Muellerivitia; order Muellerivitales; family Muellerivitaceae; genus Bog-1183. Next base: position 1,994 of record DAIDGV010000002.1, read on the forward strand.
GCATCAAGGTGATGGATCACCAGGTGGTTACCTTCAAACGAAAAGGGAAGAAACTGGCGGTGATGGGCGCGGCGGAACTGTGGTTCGGCAACAAGGACGAAAGCACCATCCGTAACGCCCAGGCCGACGCCAAGGTGTTGTTGGCCCATCACCCGGATCATTTTTACCTGGCGAAAAAGACGGGTACTCATTTGCAGATATCCGGCCACACCCACGGCGGCCAAATTTGTTTCCCGCTCATCGGCCCGCTCATCGTTCCTTCCAGTGAAGGCCGCAAATACGCCGGGGGGTTCTATAAAGAAAACCGTTCGGTGTTGTTCGTGACCAACGGCATCGGCTGCTATCCGCCGGTGCGCACGCTTTGCCCGCCCGAGATCGTGAAAATAAAACTGTTATCTGAGTGAACTGTATGACGGGAGAAAAGAATGCCGAAAAGTGAACCGCAGGTAGGATGGTGGATTTGGCCGCTTATTATTTTTGAAGCGGTGTTCTCGATGGCGATCTATTTGATTCCCATTGCCCTGACGCTCATACCGCTTTACATTTATGGATATTCTGATCTTGCGGTCGACTATAAGTTGAAAGTACTGGCTGGTTTTTTCTGCGCGGGATTGATCGGAAATTTATTCTTGGTTGGACGTCAGAAAAAGAACGCGTTGTATCAAATTGCATGGTCTTTTTATGTTGGTGCCATTTTGGGCGCGGTCGTGCTGTTGAGAGCGTGGGGGAATGATGCCCGCGTCGAATGGTTGTTAAAGCCGATGTTGTTTTATTTAAGTTATTTAGCAGTTCTCTTTGTTTTTATTCATTTTTTCAAAGTGAAGTTCCGCTTTTTCGACGTTCCTTCTCAAAAAAAGAGAACCAAACCCTATTCCGAAAGAACTTTAAAGACGATCGAGAAGAACAAGAGAGGCAGAAGTGCTTGGAATTTGCTTAATCCAATTCTTCTCTTTTTCTATTTTTGGTTGTTTTTCTTCAAGTTGGACGGCCTGACTTTTGGATTTAAGGCGGCTCGTTGGTTCATTCCTCGTGAGGCGTCCGTTATCATTTTTCCGGATGAGGGTCCGTCGAGTTTGGTGTGGCCTGGGTTCTTTGTGTTGGGATCCTTTTTAGCGGCGATTCCTGTTTTATTGATCCTTGTTAATTTGACGGAATATTTGATTCCGTGGGCGCGAAGGGCTTTCGAACGGGACGCGGAGGATCGCGTCAATCTGAGTTTTAGATCAGCCAATAAAGCACTATTAGGAGGGGTCAAATGGATGACTTTGCCTCTACTTCCGTTCGTTGTTTTTGGACTTATGCGTTTTTACTATTTGGATCCTTTGGGCGTTCATCTTTTCCGCTTCCCTCTGAAGACGGTGGATTATCCGTGGGACAAGATCCAATGGGTTCGATTCAAGGCTAGGGCAAATAACGAGTCGCCCACTTTGAAAGCTAGGTATAGCTTGAAACTGCCCACGGAGCAGATATTGGAAGTTCATGAGGATTTCCTAGAAGGTGTTACCGACAAAGACATCCTCCGGTCTTATGTTCAAATATCGCATGGCCTCAAAAACGCCCCCAAAGGTTCGGTGCAAACCGATATTAGTCCCCAAGGTCTTGAAGCTTTGAAAAGGGAACTGGGGGGTCAAACGAAGGACGTAATAACCAACACCGAATGAAGTAACGAGGATGGGTCGTGGCGCTTGCCACCCTGGGAGGCATTCCCTATAATTGCCCATCCCAGTTAAGGTAGGCGTCGTTGGAATACTTCTTACCAGCCGATCAGTTAGCGCCCATCGTTCAAAACCTTCAAAAACAAGGCAAAAAAGTCGTCTTCACTAATGGGGTATTCGACCTGCTCCATTTAGGCCATGTGACTTACCTGCAAGAGGCCCGCAAACAAGGCGACCTTTTAGTGGTGGGTCTCAACAGCGACGCCTCCGTGCGGCGCATCAAGGGGCCTTTGAAACCCCTGCTGCCCCTGGCCGAAAGGGCGGAGATGCTGCTGGCCCTCTCTTGCGTCGATTACGTTACATTCTTCGAAGAAGACAACCCATTTAACGTGATCAAAACATTGCAACCTGATGTGCTCATCAAGGGCGGGGACTGGGCCATTGATAAGATCATCGGCGGCGACATTGTGACGGCCCGGGGAGGCCGGGTGGCCAATATCCCGGTGGTCGAGGGCCGCTCGACGACCAATCTGATCCAAATGGTGGTGGAACGGTACGGGAACAAATAATTTTGAATTATGAATTTTCAATTTTGAATTTTTGAGATTTTTCAGCGTAGAAAGCTGAAAAATGACCGCAATTTAAAATTAAACATTTGGAACTGAAAATCCGGGAAAAAGGCAGGAGCGGTGTTATGGGACAAAAAGTGGTGGGTGTTATTCCGTCGCGCTTTGGCGCGCAACGCTTTCCAGGAAAACCTTTAGCTTTGATCGCCGGGGTGCCGATGATCGTTCGGGTGATCCGCCAGGCCCAAAAGGCCAAGTGCCTGAGCGAGGTTTGGGTCGCCACCGATGACAAGCGTATCGCCGAAGTGGTCGAACAGTCCGGCGCGGTGGCGGTGATGACGCCCGCTTCGCTCAAGTCCGGCACGGACCGCATCGCTTATGCCGTAAAGGGCAAAAAGGTCGATATTGTGGTCAACATCCAAGGCGACGAACCGGTCATGGCCCCGCAGGCCATCGACGCGGCGGTGGAAGTGTTGCAGGCCGACCCCAAGGTACTGATGTCCACGGTGGTGATTCCCATACAGAACAAGACGGATTGGCTGAACCCCAATGTGGTGAAGGCGGTCCTGGCCAAGAACGGCGATGTGTTATATTTCTCCCGGGCCCCTATTCCTTTCCCCCGGGAAGGCGGCGTGCCGAAGGCTTACAAACATATGGGCCTTTACGGTTATCGCCCCCAATGGCTGCAGACTATGGCCCAATTGAGGCCCGCGCCCCTGGAACTGACCGAAAAACTCGAGCAATTGCGCGCCATGGAAAATGGTGTGGTGATCCGGGCGGCTGTACGCAAAGTGGAATCCATCGCCGTGGATGTGCCGGCGGACGTTAAACAAGTCGAAAGATATTTACGCAAATAACCTGATTCGGAGAGTGGAATGACTAAGTTTATTTTTGTGACCGGTGGTGTGGTTTCTTCCTTAGGTAAAGGCATCGCTTCGGCCTCCATTGGCCGATTGCTCGAAAGCCGCGGTTTAAAGGTGACCATCGCCAAGTTCGACCCTTATTTGAACGTGGATCCGGGCACGATGAGCCCTTATCAGCATGGGGAAGTGTTCGTGCTGGACGACGGCGGTGAGACGGACCTGGACCTGGGCCACTATGAGCGGTTCCTGACCGCCCGCTTGACCCGTAACAACAGTGTTTCCAGCGGCAAGATCTATAACTCGGTCATTTCCAAAGAACGCCGGGGTGATTACCTGGGCAAGACGGTGCAGGTCGTTCCCCATATCACCAACGAGATCAAGGAATCCATCCTGGCCATCTCGAAAGAACAAAAGGTCGATGTGTGCATCATCGAGGTGGGCGGGACCATCGGGGACATCGAAAGCCTGCCTTTCTTGGAAGCGGTCCGCCAATTCCGTTATGACATGGGCAAAGAGAACGCCATCAATATCCACGTCACCCTGGTGCCTTACATCGACGCCTCGGGAGAAATGAAGACCAAGCCCACCCAAAAGACGGTGGCCGAACTTCGCGGTATCGGTATCCAACCCGACGTCATTCTCTGTCGTTCCGAGTTCCCCATGCCGGAAGATATCAAAGCCAAGATCTCCTTGTTCTGTAACGTGGAGCCTGACGCGGTCTATGACGCGGTGGACGCGGCCTCTATTTATGAGGTGCCCCTGCTCTTCAAAGCCCAGGGTTTGGACGACTTTTTGGTGAGGAAACTGCACCTCAAAGCCTCGCCTCACGCCCAGTTGGATAAGTGGTCCCATTTCGTGCGCCAGGTCTATCATCCGAAAAAAGAACTGGAGATCGCGATCGCGGGTAAGTATGTGGAGCTCCACGACGCTTATAAGTCCATCATCGAGTCTTTCATCCACGCGGGCGTGGCCAACGCGACGAAAGTGAAGCTTCGCTGGGTCGATTCGGAAGAGGTGGAGAAGAAGGGCGCCGCCAAGTTGCTCAAGGGGGTTTCGGGCATCTTGGTGCCCGGCGGTTTTGGTGACCGCGGCATCGAAGGTAAGATCCAGGTCATCAAGTATGCCCGTGAAAAGAAGATCCCCTTCTTCGGCATCTGTCTGGGGATGCAATGCGCGGTCATTGAGTTCGCCCGCCACGTCATGAAGCTGCCCAAGGCCAACAGCGGCGAGTTCAACCCGAATACGCCCGACGAGGTCATCTCCATGATGGCCGACCAGCTCAACATCAAGAGCCTGGGCGGCACCATGCGTTTGGGCACCTATCCTTGCAAAGTGGAAAAGAACTCGAAGGCTTACCAGGCCTATAAGCAGGCGCTCATCCACGAGCGTCACCGCCACCGTTATGAGTTCAATAACGCTTATCGCGAAAGAGCCAAGGCCGCCGGGCTTAAGCTTTCGGGTGTCTCGCCTGACGGGAAATTGGTCGAAATGGTCGAGCTGCCCAATCATCCTTGGTTCGTGGGCGTGCAGTTCCACCCCGAATTGAAGAGCCGGCCCCTGGCCCCGCATCCGCTGTTCCGCGAGTTCGTCAAGGCGGCGGTGAAGTACGGCGCCAAGCCGATCATGAAGAAGAAATAAGGGGTTCCCATGACGGATGTCACCCAACTCGGTAAGAACGGAAAATTCTTTGTCATCGCGGGGCCCTGTGTCATCGAGGGGGAGGTCTTTCTTCTCAAGGCTGCCAAGACCCTCAAGGACATCACGGACGCTTTCGATGTGCCCTTGGTCTTTAAATCCTCTTTTGACAAAGCCAATCGCAGCTCGGTGAAGGGTTACCGGGGTCCGGGCCTGAAAAAGGGTCTGGCCGCTCTGACTCAAGTGAAGAAAAAATTTGGTCTACCCGTCCTGACCGACATCCACGAAATCGACGAAGTGCAGGCGGCCGCCAAGGTGGCGGATGTGTTGCAGATCCCGGCCTTCCTTTCCCGCCAGACCAGCCTGTTGGTCCACGCGGCCAAGCACGCCAAGGTCGTCAATGTGAAGAAGGCGCAGTTCATGGCGCCCTGGGAAACGGGCAATATCGTGGCCAAGATGCACAGCGTCGGCCAAAAGAATATCTGGCTGACCGAACGGGGAACTACCTTCGGCTATAACAATCTAGTGGTGGATTTTCGCGGGATCCCCGAAATGAAAAAGACCGGCTGCCCGGTGATCTTCGACGGCACCCACAGTGTCCAGCAACCGGCGGCCCGGGGCACTTCCACCGGCGGTACCCGGGAACATGTGCCGGGTCTGGTTCGCGCGGCGGTGGCCATGGGCGTGGACGGTCTCTTTACCGAAGTTCATCCCCATCCGGACAAGGCCTTGTCCGACGCGGCTACCCAGATCACCTATGAAATCTTTCACCAAGTCCTCAAGGACAGCTTGGCCATCCGCCGGGCGCTTCAAGAATAAAACTGATTAACCACAGAGTACACAGAGGGCACCGAGTAAGGCTTTAAGATTTTGATGTTTAAATCAAAAATGTTTGCCGTACCCTGTGTACTCTGTGAACTCTGTGGTGAAAGATGTTTATGACTTACCAAATGTATAGCGATGGCGCTTGCCGGGGCAACCCAGGCCCTTCGGGCATTGGTGTCGTTATTTTCGACGCTAAGGGCAAAGTCGTTCATGAGATCGCCGAATATATCGGTGTGGGCACCAATAACGCGGCTGAATATAAGGCGCTTTTGGCGGGTCTGGACTATTGTGTGAAACACAAGCTTTCACCGATCGAGATCCTGGCCGACAGCCAATTGATGATCAAGCAACTGACCGGTGAATACCGGGTGAAGCACGAAGGCATCAAGCCGCTTTATATGGAAGCCCAGTCGCTCATCCGTCATTTGAAAGTCACGGCTTATAAGCACGTGCTGCGCGAGTTCAATAAGCACGCCGATAAGCTGGCCAACCAGGGCATCGACGACCACCAGGCTCATTCCTGAGCCAGCCGACTAACGACAGCACAAAAGCGTAAAACCGGTATTAGCTAAAAGGGCTCAGGGATAACCTCCTTTCAACAAAGGAGGAAAAGCCGTGATCCCGCAATCGACCCTTTTTAAATCGTTTTTTGCCATCCCGCGCTTTGGGGTCCTCTCTGTGTTCTTGTTCCTCCAGATCCTCGCCACCCCGCTTTTCGCCACCTCGGTCACCACGGGCACGGACCAGTTCGGTCGCAATTGCGACGTTGTCACTTGGACCGACTCGACCGGCAATCCCCGCTCGGTCTGGATCGTCAATCAGACCCCCGGCAGTTTTATCTCGAAAATGACCTATGTCGTCGGAGGGAACACGGTCACGGCGACGGTGCCGACCACCGGCTTCGCTTTCTGCACCTTGGTCAACCACTATTACAGCACCAGCACCGCCTCCAACGATAATTACGGGGGCAATTACACCTCCAACAACGGGGCCAGCAACCCGGCCAGCACCCAGCCCGGCGGCAGTACCTATGTGCAAGGCGCGGGAGTGAACCGGACCATCGCTTTTTCCGGTGCCCATCACTTGGTCTGGCAAGCGAACTTCCAGATGTATGAGCATCCCTGGGAATCCTCCGACGAGTGGTACATCACGGTGCAATATGTCTTCGTGGACGGGCGGGATGATTTTATTTTCAGCGACTCCTACGACTCGGGCGCCATTCCTGCGCTCAATACCGGCGGCTCCAACCAACAAGGCAGTTCGGCCTTGGCTCCTTATGATGACTTCAGTTACGACGGCGTTGGCAACACCATGACCGACGCCCAGAGCGGAATCGGTTTCGGCACGAACTATAAATTCGCCACGAACTACACCTCGGGGGGATCCTTGAGCGCCAGTACGGGTTGGACCTACAACGTCGCCAACACCATCCCCTACGCCTGGATGTACAAGGACGCCACCAAGACCGACCGGGAGATGGGGGAGGTCCAGAACCAACCCTATAGCGAGAAAGACGCGGGCTATAACGCTTACTGGGCTATGACGGCCCCGCCTTCGACGGGGGTTACCATGCCCTCGACCTTGCCTTACCAAATGAACGAATTCGCCAGCTACGTGGGCATGCGATTCACCTGGGGGACCCAATACACCTGTTTCCAGAACAATCACACCGATGGCCAAAGCGCTTATCCGGCGGGCGGACCTACAGGGTCTTGGGGCGTATATCCGGTGAACGCGGGCAGTTTCAATATCCTTGTCGATCAATACACGAACCAAGGTGTTCCCAAGCTTATTACGGATACGGAGAATATCTATAAATCGACCTTAACGGCCGCGACCGGCACGGTGGTCACTACGGGTCCCAAAGGGCCTGGAAACTACCTGTCCCCGCAGACCGGTACCATGCCCACCCTGACCTATAGCCATCCGGGATTCGATTTCATCATGCGCCGCTGGAGGGTCGCCTGCTCGGGTGGAACCGCGGATGTCACCCTGAACGCCGGCGGCACGGGGCTTTATGATCCAACGCTTACCTTCGAGAACCTTTCCTCGGCGCCCTGCACCCTTACCTTGAATGGAGTAGGTCAGGTAGAGGGAACGGATTACAACGGTTCTTACGATCCCACGAATCAAATTTATTACGTCACCTTTCTCAAAACCCTGGCGGCAGGGGCCAACCAAATCGTGATCCGAACCATTTGCGGTTCACCCACCAGTACCCCCACCGTAACTGTGACCAACACTCAAACCGATACTTCGACCAATAGTCCTACCCTGACCATGACGTCCACTTCGACGATGACCCCGACGGGCACCTTGCCGAGCGATACGCCTACTCCGACATCCACTTTTACACCGACCTTTACCTATAGCCCGACGATCACCTCGACCCCTTCAGGGCTCATCAAGCCGGGGTTGAAGATATGTTTCATCGGGGACTCGATCACATACCGCGGCAATTATGTCAAACAGGTCGAGAATTATTTGAACACCATCTATCCCAGCTATGGTTTGTCCTACGCCAACGTCGGGGTCGGGGGATGGACCGCGACCCAATTCCTCCAATACACGGGATCGGAACCCACTGGTTTGTCCTATGTGATCAACACGGTCAAGCCGGATATCGCCACGATCTGTTTCGGGATGAATGACGCGGGTTATACCAATGAGGGCCCCAGTTATTTCAACCAATTCACCGCCAGCATGACCTCGATCATCTCACAATTGCAGACGGCGGGGATCAAGGTGGTCCTGCTCACGCCCGGCATGGTGGACCAGACCGTGCCTTTCGCGGCCAATACATCGAATATCCCGGCGGATTACAACACCAACACCAGTTACGGTTTGGCGGCTTACACGAACTGGGTCATGAGCTATGCCGCGGCCAACAATATTCCCGCCTTTAATGTGCATACCCTATCCTTGTCGGTGAACGCGGCCGCTCGGGCGGCCCACACGGGCCTGCCAGCCTATACCGACCAACCCCAGGATGGCATCCACCCCAATCCTTCGGGAGGTTTGGTCTATGCCTATGGATTGTTGAGCGCTCTGGGAGTGCCGACCCAGAACCGCACGATCACCCTCAATGGGAATTCGATCTCGGGTTCCGCGGGGGCCTCCACGGGAGCTTGGATCCCCAATGGGAATGGAGGTTCCTTTACCCTGGTTACCGACCCCATGCCTTATATCGGGAACCCGCAGGCCGCGAAAATACTGCCTTTTCTCAACTTCCAACAGACATTCAACAACATTCATTTCACCGCGACGGGGTTGTCCGCAGCAAGCTATTACATCATCGTGGATGGTTATCAGGCGGGTCCGGTCGCTTCTTCGGCACTGTCCTCGGGGATCGACCTTTTGGATTATTGGCTGCCGCCCGCGACCTCGCCGACACAGAACCACACGGTCCAACTGGTCGACGCTTCCACCTTATCGGCGGCCTGTTACAACACACTGATCGACGACATGGAGAACAGCAATAACTTTCCCCAGATCGGGACCTTGGGCGGGAACTCGCCTTGGCCGGAGAACCTTTGGGGTGGTTGGTGGTGGGCTGGCGTCAGCAGCGGAGCGGCGGGCTCCAACTCGCCTAGTCCTTTCGTGATGACTGCGCCTGGTTATAACTCCAATTACGCGGCGAACCTGACGGGTACCAATAACCTCGGCAGTCCTGGAACCACGGCGATCCTGCAATGCGCTTGCTATACCCAATATGACAATCCGCAAAGCGGTATCCAGTTCATGTTCAAGGGTTCAGCGGGGCAATCCTTCCGTTTTCAATGTCACATTGAGTTGGAGGACGCCAAACCGCAATACAACGATTATGGATATACCTTTACCGCTACGGGGAATTGGCAATTGGTGCAGGTGCCCTATTCCACGATGACCCAGCCGACCTGGGATACGCTCTTTACCTTCGATCCGGGCCAGATCGAGGAGTTGGAATGGATACCCTATAGCAACGGCAACTTTTCCATGAGCGTGGATAACGTCTCGTTCTTTTGCGTGAATCCCACCGCGACCAGCACGGCCACCCGTACGGTGACATCGACCCCTACCCACACGTCCATAGCCACTTCCACGATGACGCCCACCGTCACCGTTACGAGCAGCAATACCTCCACTTCCACCGTGACGATGACCCCTACGGTGACCGCGACGGGAACCTTGCCGACCTCGACGTCGACGCCCAGTTCTACCCCGACATCGTCGCCTACCGGCACCCCCACCTCGTCCATGACCAATACATCCACGTCCACGCTTACTTCGACCCCGTCGGCGACGGCCACTTCGAGCCAGACCAAAACGGGTACGGCCACTTCAACTTGTACGTCCACGAATACGGCCACAGTCACGAATTCTCAAACCGTGACATCGACCTATACTTCGACGCCGACTTCAACAGGCACATCCACCCCTACCTCGACCCAGACGGTGACCCTAACGATGACATCCAGCTCTACGGCAAGCACTACCTTCACTCCGACCGCTTCGAAAACCGCGACCTGGAGTTTTACACCCACTCCCAGCAATACCCCGATCCTGCCGTCGACGATCTACCCGAACCCTTCGGATGGAACGCATCCGGTCCATATCCATGTTCAAGGTATCGCGGGGACCGCCAATGTCCGGGTGGAGATCTTTACGATCGCTTTCCGTAAGATCAGGGAATTGAGTTTTCAAGCCGTTCCGGAGGGGACCGATGTGGAAGTCGATTTGAGGGATCGCTCGGGGTTCCTTTTGGCGAATGGGCTTTACTACGTTTGTGTACAGGCCAATGGCCGCAGACAGGTCATGAAATTGCTGCTATTCAGATGACGACACCGGGTTTGGGTCCGCTTGACGCGAATGATGGAGAGGTCGAGAATGAAGAGCGAATGAAAACATCTTCGGCCCCTTCTTTCGATCCCTTGCGTTACGCGATCGTTCAAAGCGACCTGCTGAACCTTTTTGACAATTACATCCCCTTGCCCTGTTACCTGGTGCCGGCGGGGCAGGATTACTACTGGTATGGATTGACCCCTAATCCGCGCGGTCTTCATCCTTTCCAATTCGAGCTCTACTTCGGCAAAAAAAAGCAGCGGCATGACCACAATCGGCGCTGCTTCCAAAAAGCGGAAAAGACCCAAAAAGCCGTCTTGGGCTGCCACCAGGGTCTCTACGATCTTTTTGTGCCGGTGCTGGACAAGGGAAAAGTGATCGCTTTCGTCATGTCGGGGTCGTTCTTGAAAAGCCTGCCCACCGAAAGCTGGCTGGTGGACCAATGGAAAGTCCTGTCGGGACGCCAACCGGGCGCCAACGATCTGGAATTCTTGACCTACGCCCGGGTGATGTTGAGCACGCCGGTCTTCAGCGGTTCCTTGATCAAGAGCTACACGAAACTGTTGGAGAACATGGGAAAGTTCGCGCTGGGCGGTCCAGGGACCGAAATGATCGGTATGGAAGTGAGCCGTTTGAGGTCGGAATTCGTCAAAGGGTTGTCCACCCGGATGATCCACTATGTCTCGACGAAAAGGGACCGTCTGAGCTGGGGCCCCTGGGAAGGGGAAGTCCTGGCTCCCTGGGACCAGGAAGAATTCGGTCTGTCCCGCCACCCCAATACGGTGTTGGCGGTCCAACCGCAGCGGACCCAAGGGCCCCGATCCGAATTGATTCGCATGGTCCAAGCCGCCCGTCTTCAGCATTTCAGTTATGAATGGTGCCGTACCGAGGCCGAGACGGTGGCGGGCCCCCTGGAAGGGGAAGGCTGTTTTCTTTTGACCTCGCCCAACCCGAAGAAGAACCAAACCCAAGCCCAGCTTCAGATCCGGGATCTGGTCGAACGCTACTCGAACGCGGTTTACAAAGCGCTTCGGTTGAGGGTGGTGGTGGGTATCAGCCGGGTCGGCGCCGCGGTGGAAGACCTGCCCGAGTATTTTCATCAGGCCCTGACGGCCCTGCGTTTCGCCGGCCACTTGAAGCAGTCCCCTTATTTTTACGGCGATTTCCCGAAGGCCCCCCAAGAGGGCCTTTACGGCCTTTCCCGGGAATTGGTGGAGGCGATGGGCAGTGGAAAAGAAGGCCAGGTTCCGGTCATTCGTGGGCAGTTCGTCCAGGAAGTTCTTCGCCTATCGGTGGGAAACCCCGATAACTTACGGGTCTATTTTTTGGACCTGTTTTACTTGGTTTGGGACGAGATGGCCCGCCGGTCTGTCCTCAACGAGGACGAGTTCCATTCCTATCGAAAATTGCAGGAAGACAAACTGGCCCAGGCCTTTTCGGTGGAAGAACTGCTCCAAAGGTTCCAGGAGAGTGTGGACCAAGCCGTTGTCTTTTTCCGATCGCCTACCGAGGGAACCCGGCTGGAGCGGATGGAAATGGCCCGGCGTTATATGCTCTCGAATTGCCGGAGAAAACTCACGGTCGGTGAGGTGGCTAAGGAAGTGGGGTTCTCAGTCTCGCGTTTCAGCCATCTTTTCCGGCAGGTTTTCGGCGAGAGTTTCATCGATCACTTCACCCGCCTGCGCTGCGAGGAGGCGGGACGGTTGCTCCAGACCAGCTCCATGTCCATTGTTCAGGTCGCGCAGACCTGCGGCTTCGGTACTTCCAGTCATTTCGCCCACATTTTCAAGCTTCGGATGGGATGCACTCCGGCGGAATATCGTCTGAAGATCCAGCCCAAAGACGACGGTAAAAAAGCTTGAAAACGTTAGAGCTGGTTTTGGCGGGGATTTAAACTGAGCCCATCTACCTGGCGAAAAGCGGGAAAGTTTTGAAAGAGGGTAGGATGTTCAAACACCTTTTAAGGGGTTTCCTTATGGCCAGCGCGCTGATGACCACCTCTACCATGGATGCACAGGGCGGTCCGGGTCCCCAACAAGTCATTCTTTTTCCCGATGTCCGGCTTTCGGTCTTTGGACTGCCCTGGTTCGACCAGGACAGCCCGTTGCTTTGCCGGCTGCCGGTCCGGTCGAAAAGCTCTTTCCGTAAGGAGATCTGGGACTTGGCCCGGGACCCCTCGGGCGGCCGGATCCGGTTCCGGACGAATTCGAAAAAGCTCACCCTCAAAGCCCGCTGTGAGAACGACTACACCATGTTCCACATCACCAGCATCGCGCAGAACGGGTTCGATCTTTATGTGGACGGTTTTTACCAGGGTAGTACTTCGGCCATGGGTCCAGACCGAAAAGAAGTGGGGGAATGGTATTTAGGTCCCCCGGGAGTTGAAAAAGAAGTGACCCTTTATATGCCGCTTTATAAAGCGGTGACCATTGAGGAAATCGACCTAGACGCGGGGGCCCAAGTGAAGTCCCCCAAACCTTACCGCCAGGCTAAACCGGTGGTCTATTACGGAACGAGCATCACGCAGGGAGGTTGCGCGTCCAACCCGGGGATGAGCTATCCCGCGATCCTGGAGCGGCGGTTGAACGCCGATTTCGTGAACCTAGGCTTCAGCGGTAATGGAAAAGGCGATCTATCGGTGGCGGAGGCCATGACTGAGATACCGGCCTCGGCGATCGTGCTTGATTACTGGGCCAATGTGCTGCCCGAAGAAATGGAAAAGACCCTGCCGCCTTTCGTGAAACGCCTGCGGGAGGCTTTTCCAAGGACGCCCATCCTCCTGATCGGGCCCTATTACACCCTTCAAGCCGGGACCAATGAGGCGATGCAAAAGGTGGAGAAAAAATTCGTCGCGGCCCGGAAAAAAGCCGGTGACCGGCATATTATTTTCGTGGACGGGCAAAAGATGATCAGCCGTAAGACCGCTTACGCCCTCGTGGACGGCATTCATTGCAACACGCTGGGGTTCCAACTCATGGCGGACGCTCTGGAAGCTCCTCTCCGGAAGGCGCTTTTTTCCAAATAATGGCCGAAAATTCGCCTGGCTCTTCGCTTTATGATCATTTGGGTCTCCGCTATGATCGTATGAAAAGAGCTTTGGGAAAAACCTTGCCCCCTTTGAAACGAAAAAAACTGGATCAAATGAGCCGGCGGATCCGTGTGCTGACCCAAGAGGTCAGTATGTTCCAGCAGGCCATGCAGGGAATGCGGTCCACCCTTCAAGTGGATGACCTGATCAAGATCGCCATCCGGTCGGTCTGTAAGGGTATGGGGTTCCGGCGTTGTGGCGTTTTTTTGGTGGAACCAGACGGAAAGCATATCCGCCTGGCCATGGGGATCAAACCCAATGGAAAGTTCGAGAAGGGTGCCAGCCGGTTCTCCATCCGCAACCGGCGCGGTTACAACGACCAATCGGACCTGATCTTCGGCTATAAAAAATATCTGTTATCCAACAATGTGGTGGACCGCTATAAAGAAGGCCTGGGCGACGGTACGACGATCCACAATATGGCGCTGGTCCCTATTTATGCCGGCCCGGGCCGACCCATCGGCAATTTGGCCGTGGACAACCTGAACCATTACCGTCACATCACCAAGGCGGACATCGCTTTTTTGTCCGACTACTCGACCCTGTTGGGCTTGGTCATCCAATCCGCCCGTAACTATAAGAATGCCGTGTCGCTTTCCGTGACCGACCCCATGACGGGCCTGGGGAATCGCCGTTCTTTTGAAGAAAAACTCGGACAAGAAATAAAGCGCTCTCAACGATATGGAAAAACCTTCAGCCTTTTGATCGCGGACATCGATTTTTTCAAGAAGGTCAACGACACTTATGGCCATGATGTGGGCGACAAGGTCATCAAACACATAGCTCAAGTGTTGAAAAGCGTTGTCCGAGATATCGATCAGGTGGCCCGTATCGGCGGCGAAGAGTTCGCCATCTTACTTCCGGAGATACCCTCGAAAAACTTAGTAGAGGTCATCGATCGGATATTGAATAAAGTGCGCCAATCCAAGGCGCCTCTTCCGGTAGAGCCGACACCTATGGTGACCCTCAGTTTGGGCGCGGCTACCTATAAAAGCGGCAGCGTTACGCCGTCAAAGTTGTTCAAACTGGCCGATGAAAGCCTTTATAAGGCTAAGTTGTCAGGCCGCAATGGTTGTGGCCCGCGCTTAAAAGTGACAGTCAAATAAATGAAAGATCCATTAGTCACTGAAACTGTTGATCAGCCAGTCCATAAAGACAACGACATCCACCTCAAGCGCTCGTAAAACGATTTCGCTGACGGTTTTGTCCCTCCAAAATGCCAAAATTTCGTCTTTATCCCCATTATCGATGTAAAATAAGCCAATTCCGTAGCCCCTCGGGAGTGACCTCTCATGGCCGTATTCCTTCTCAGCAACATCGAAGACTCCGCTAAAAAATGGGAACAATTCCACGACGCCATGGCCAAGGCCCTGGTCCGATACGACGATATCCTCCAAAAATTCGTGACACAATTCGGTGGTTCCATCATCAAGACGGTGGACGACCAAGTCTTCGCCCTTTTCGATAACCGGAACACTTTGAAGTGCGCCCTGACCTTGCAGGAAGAACTCAAGAAACCCATTTGGGATTCGGTGAGCGGTTTCAAGGTCTGTTTAGCCCTGCACGCGGTGGACATGAAGGAGAACGAGGAAGATCGATTCAACACGGCGATGGACCGCGCGGCCTGTGTGCTGGCGGCTACTTGGGGCGGACAGACGGTAGTGACTCCGGAAGCACTGGAAGTTTCGGACAAGCCCGAAGGCGCGGTGGTTGAGGACCTGGGTGTCCATTTGCTCCGGGACCTTTATGATCCCCGGCCTCTTTTGAGCGTTGCTTCCGCGGCCTCCAAGGAAAAATTCGAGCCCCTACGTACGCTGACGACCGGCCCGAACAACCTGACGCCCCAAAGCACACCTTTTTTTGGAAGGGCCGATGAACTCAAACGGGTCGATGGCGACCTGAAGGACCCGACCCGCCGTATGATCACCCTCTTAGGGCAGGGCGGTATCGGCAAGACCCGTTTGGCTCTGCAGGCCGCGGCCCAAAGAGCGGAAGATTTCGCCCAGGGGGTCTATTACGTTTCCCTGGCGTCGGTGACCAACCCGGAAGACCTGGTCCTGGCCGTGGCCGGGGCGGTGAAGTGTTTCTTTTCCGGTGATATGGACGCCAACCAGCAGCTTTTGCGTTTTCTCAAGGACCGTTCCTGTCTGCTGATCTTGGACGGGTTCGAACACCTTTTGATCGCGGGTACCCTGGTGGATGAGATCCTCAGCGCGGCCCCTAAAGTAAAGGTGATCGTGACCTCCCGTTCCCGGCTGAACTTGCTGGAAGAAAAAGTGATCCAGATCGACGGTCTGGCCAGCCCCAAAAGCGAGGACCGGGGGCCGGTGGCTGATTTCAGCGCGGTGAAGTTCTTTTTAACCTGTGCCCAAAGGGTGAAGCCCCAGTTTGAATTGTCCGAAACGGAAGGCCAAGAAGTGGCTCAGATCTGCCGGTTATTGGGTGGGGTTCCCCTGGCTATTGAGTTGGCGGCGGCCTGGGTAAAGATGCTTTCCTGTCAGGAAATAAAAGAAGAGATCGAAGTGAGCCTGGACTTCCTTGAGTCCAAACAAGGCGGAACGGAAAAGAACCGCTCCCTGCGGGCGGTGTTCGAATATTCCTGGAGCGTGCTGACCGACGGCGAAAAGAAGATGCTCATGGACATTTCGGTGTTCCAGGGCGGCTTTTTAGCCGGGGCCGCTGAAAAGATCGCCGATTGCCCGCCGGAAACCCTTGCCGATCTGGTCGATAAGTCTCTTCTCCAAAAAAGCTATTCCAAGCGTTACGAGATGCACGAGATGATCCGGCAGTTCGCCGAGGAAAAACTGAAGGATTCCCTCGACCGTTACCAGGCGGTACGGGGCCGGCATACGGAGTATTTCTGCAATTTCCTGGCCGCCCGGGAAACAGGCCTCAAGGGCCCCGGCGGGGACCAGATCCTCAAAGAGATCGCCGGCGAGTACCGCAATGTGCTGGCTGCCTGGAAATGGGCGGTGGGTAAGCAAGACGAGGCTCTGGTCCAAAAGGCCTATGACGCCTTGTTCAATTATTTCGAGATCATGTTCCTGGCCAAAGAGGGCGAGGAAGCTTTCGCCCTGGCCGCGGCGGCCTTTTCGGACCCAGATGTGGCGGACACGCCCGAACGGCAATTGCTTTTCTCCATGATGCTGGCCCGGCAGGGCTGGTTCGTCCATCAACAGGGCCGGATGGAAAAGGCGGAAGCCTTGATCCGCGAAGGGTTGGCCCTGGCCCGTGAATTGAAACAAGCCCGGGCGGTGGGCGAGTGCCTGCATTATCTTTGCCCGCTCTATTCCTTCCTGCGCCGTTACGAGGAAGAGGAAAAGTGCGCCGCGGAAAGCCTGGAGATATTCCAGACCCTGAACGACGAGTGGTGCGTGGCCTGGTCCTTGTTCCATATGGCCCAGAAGCCCAAACGGGACCATGAGAACGAAAAGGCCCGAAAATATTTCCTGCAAAGCGTCGAGATCTTCCGCCGGTTGGGTTACCGCGACGGCCTGGCCTGGAACCTGACGTCCTTAGGCCAGATCGCCATGCTGGAAAAGGACTATGAGGGTGCTAAGAAATATTTCAACGAAAGCCTGGGCATCTTTGAGGTGCGCGAGAATAAGGTCTCGGCGGGCATGATCCTTTTGGAGTTGGCCCACTTGTGCGAGGACGTGGAGGATTTCGTTTCCGCTTATGTTTTTTCAAAACGCGCTTATGAATCCTTCCAAAGTTCCCAGAACCGGCTGCGGCTGGCCTGGGCCCAGTTCTATTGCGCGGATTGCGCTTACAACATGGGCGATTGGGAAGATTCCTTGGGGGTGTCCAAGGATGCCCTGCGGCTCTTTTCGGAAGAAGAGGACCTGGTGGGGCAAGGTTGGACCTATGCCAATCTATGTCGGGCCTATAACGCGGGCGGTCAGTTCGAGGAAGGATCCGCTTACGGGGTCAAAAGCGTCGAGGTCTTTACGAAGATCCACGACATGGAAGGGGTCGGCGCGGCCCAGTATTACCTGGCCTTTTCCGAAATGGGCCTGGACAACCTGACGGTGGTGGAACCGCTTTTGCTTTCGGCCATGGAAAAGGGCATGGCCCGGGACATTCATTGGCGGGTGGTGGATGCCATCCTGGGATTGGCTGAATTGAAACTTAAACTAGGTGATGTGGTCACCGCGGTGACCTACGCTAATATCCTTCTCAAGGACCGGGAGATCGGCAAGGACCAGAAGAAACGCACCCAAAAATTGCTGGCCGAAAAAGGCCCGCTGCTGGACGACGCGCAGATACAGCAAGTCGAGAAAAAGGCGGGTTCCTTCACGACCCAAACCTTGAGCGCTTTCCTGACGGCCCGTCCCCACGAAAAGTCCAAAGCCACGGTTTGACGGCTGAAAGCCGTTAAAACCCTGCTTTCCAACTGTCTCCCTATGGATTTTGCCCCTTTTTGCCCCTATCATGCCTTTTGGAAGCAGGTCGTGATCGCGGTTGGGGCCTTTTAGGTTCGCAATCGAGGAAAGTCCGAACTCCGTAGGACAGGATGCTGGGTAACGCCCAGTCGGCTCAGAAATGGGTTGAAGGAAAGTGCCACAGAGAATATACCGCCACCCGCAAGGGGGGTAAGGGTGAAAAGGTGGGGTAAGAGCCCACCGCGTCTTATGCGAGTAAGGCGGCATGGCAAACCCCATCCGGAGCAAGATCAAATAGGTGAACTTCGAGGTCGTCCGCCTCATTCTTTCCCGTCAAAAGGAAAGAAGGTTCACGGGTAAGATCGCTAAGAACGGGACCGGTAACGGCACCCGCGAGAGAAATGATCACAGACACAAAATTCGGCTTAGGCCCTGCTTCTTTATTAACGACAAAGAGCCGCTCGAAAGAGCGGCTTTTTGATTTTAAAAACTAATCTTGAACCACAGAGTGCACGGAGTACACAGAGTAAGGCCTGAAGATCGATCGAAAATCGACAGTTTTTTAACTCTGTGAACTCTGTGGCTGCCGAAGGCAGCCTGTGGTGAAAAGGTTTAGGGGTTCCCATTGCAAAAGATATCGGTCAAAGGCGGCAAAGCCCTGAAGGGCTCCGTGGATATCAGCGGTTCCAAGAACGCCACCTTGCCGGTGATGACCGCGGCCCTCTTGGGCCAGACCCTCTCGACGATCCATAATGTCCCTTATCTCAATGACATCAAGACCATGGCCGAGGTGCTGCGTACCTTAGGCGCCCAAGTCGGCCTGGATGACCACCAGCTCAAGATCGATCCCGTGGGCTTCAATAAATTCGAGGCGCCCTATGAACTGGTCAAGACCATGCGCGCTTCCATCTATTCCCTCGGCGCTTCTTTGGCCCGTATGGGCGAGGCGAAAGTTTCCCTGCCAGGCGGTTGCGCCATCGGCGCCCGGCCCATCGACCTGCATTTGAAGGGCGTGGAGCAACTGGGCGCGAAGGTCACCATTGAACATGGTTACGTTCACGCCAAGGCGACGAAGCTCAAAGGCGCGAATATATTCCTGGCCGGGCCCCACGGCCCCAGCTTGGGCGCGACGGTCAATGTGGTCCTGGCGGCCACCGCCGCGGAGGGGACCACGGTCATTGAGTCCGCTTCCATCGAACCGGAAGTGGAAGAATTAGTGAATTTTCTCAACGTCATGGGCGCCCAGATCGAGGGTGTCGGCACTTCCCGGTTGGTCATCCCTGGCAAAAAGACCCTTAAGGGTGTTGACTACACCGTCATCCCGGATCGCGTCGAAGCGGGCACCTTTATGGTAGCTTCGGCCATCACGAACGGCGATGTGTTGTTGAAAAAGGTCAACGCCAACCAACTGACGGCGGTCACGGACAAATTGCGGCAGATCGGCGTGGTCATTGAGGAAACCGCCGAAGGCTTACGGGTGCGGGGCGGCGGGGATTATAAACCGGCGGATGTTATGATCATGCCTTATCCCGGGTTCCCGACGGACATGCAGGCCCAGATCATGGCCCTTTTGGCGGTGGTGCCGGGCATCAGCATTGTGACCGAGACCATCTGGGAGAACCGCTTCATGCACGTTTTCGAGCTCAACCGCATGGGCGCGGACATCAATATCGACCGGTCCCACGCGGTGGTCAAAGGCGCGAAAAAGCTCACCGGGGCCCCGGTGATGGCCTCGGACCTGAGGGCTAGCGCGGCCCTTATTTTGGCGGGGTTAGTGGCGGACGGTGAAACTTTGGTCCAGCGTATCTACCACCTGGACCGGGGTTATGAGAAAATCGAGACGAAGCTTTCGGCCTTAGGCGCGGATATCCAGCGGGTCAATTAATACGGAGGTCTTTCATGACGGACTTTTTGTATCTCATCAAACCGGTGTTCTTCTGGCTTTTCATCCTGAGCGTGGTGGTGACCCTGGTGGTCAATGTGGCCAGGGTTTTCCTGAAAGATGAGGCCGCCAAGAAAAAACGCGAGTACTTGTTCTATTGCTGCCTGTTCATCAACGCGGTGTTGGTCTTTATCCTGGGCGTTTATGGCGTCAATATGCCCGACCATGAGGTCTGGAAATTGGTGGTGGAGATCGGCGGCGGGATGGTCGTCATCCTGGGCCTGTTCGTGATCCACTATTATCAGGATCTCTGGCTGCAATTAACACCAGCAGTTTCGAAAAGAAAAAAGAGATAGATTTGAAACAAAAAAACAAAAAAATAATTTTTTTGTTTTTGCTTTTTACCTCCAGTTCTTTTTCTAGAACTATCACCGATGATAATCATTCGAAAAGAATTTTAACTACAACCGATAAAGAGTTCGTAAAAGCTGTTCGGAAGTCTTTGGTTTCGGAGAGGTTGAATTATTCGTGTTTCTTTGAATTTTTTTGTCATTTAGGAAAGAGCTCAACCAAACAACTTGTGGAAGCTGCATTGAAGGATGATAAATCTTGGGGAAAATTCAGAGACGACATTACATTTTATTTTTTTACATTCGATAATGGGAAAATAAAAAGTCAAAAATTGCTGGAAGGACATTACAGATCAAGTGGAGTTTATAAGGATGACGGTACTTATCAACCGAGCAGTAATTGTGGCGAAAGTGAGTTGAGGGTGATCAGGTTCCCTGATTCTGAAAGTAAGTTGCTTCTGATAAGCGATGACTCGTATGGTGATGGAGGAAAAGATCATTTTTATGATTTTGTTAATGGCAAGATTGAAGAGGTCATGACCTGTAATGGGGATAGTTACGACCCTACGGCGTCTTCTTCGACGACATGTGTGCTTCCGGGATTAAAAAGGGCATTAAAAATAATGTATTTGTATCAGTCGGATATTAATAACAAACACGTGTTTAACCTTTCGGAAGAAGACTATGGATGGAACGGTAAAGCCGAAAAATACGAACTTGATAAAAAAGAGCATCCTGTTTCGATGATTGAGGCAATTTTGATTGGATGGGGAAATAAGGACTTTTTAGAGGAATTGAAGCTTGAGGCCGCAACCGACGAGAATGTGAAGAAGTTTGACGCTTTTTTGAAAGAATCCAAATCTGAAACGGCGAAAAAACGAATTCGTGAATTTTTGAAAAATTCAGGGATTAACAATTAGTTTGTATTGGAGAAACTTTTGAGAATTTTGAATCATTCGAACAAAAAAGACAAAGCCTTGATCGACAAACTCATCCGCCGGGAAGCTCTTTTGTCCATCCGGGGCAAGGGCAGCCGCGCCTCGCTGACCAAAAAGACCTTTGGCCGGGACCTGACCCCCGAACAAGCGGTCGATCGTATCGTGGAAGACGTGAAGAAAAAGGGCGACCAAGCCCTATTCAGCTATACCCGCAAATTCGACGGGTTCGCCATTAACGCCAAGAACATCCGTGTGACCCCGGCGGAGATCAAAGCCGCCCTGAAGAACCTGAAGCCGGCCATGAAGACGGCCATCGACCTGACTATCCGCAATGTTCGGGCTTTCCACGTGAAAGAAAAACCGGCCCGTTGGTTCCACAATGGCCCCCAAGTGGCCCTGGGCCAACGCTGGACGCCGGTGGACCGCGCGGGGCTTTACGTGCCCGGTGGTTTGGCCTCTTATCCATCGTCGGTCATCATGAACGTCATCCCTGCCAAGGTGGCGGGCGTCCAAGAAGTGGTCGTGGTCACGCCGGTGAAAAAAGACGGCAAGGTGAACCCGGTCGTCCTAGCGGCGGCCCATTTGTCCGGGGCGGATACCATCCTCAAGATCGGCGGCGCCCAAGCCGTGGCCGCGCTGGCTTACGGTACCAAGTCGGTGCCGGCGGTCGATAAGATCACCGGGCCGGGCAATCTTTTTGTGGCCCTGGCCAAACGCAAAGTGATCGGTCAAGTGGGTGTGGACGGTTTTCCGGGCCCCAGTGAGGTATTGATCCTGGCCGACGGCAGCGTTCCCGCTTCCTGGGCCGCGGCGGACCTTTTGGCCCAGGCCGAACACGACGAAATGGCCATGCCTCTTTTGGCGACCTACAACAAAAAATATGCCGCTGAGGTGGCGAGGGAAGTGGAGTTGCAAGTGGAACTTTTGGACCGGGAACAGATCGCCCTGGATTCCATCCATAGCCGCGGCGCGATCATCCTGGTCAAGAACCGCAAGGAAGCCCAGGATTTCTCGAATCGCTTTGCGCCTGAACATTTAGAAGTGCTCGCCAAGGACGCGCGTTCTTGGCTGCCCGAACTGCGCCACGCCGGGGCCATCTTCATCGGGGCCTATAGCGCCGAAGCCTTCGGGGATTACACCGCGGGGACCAACCACGTGCTGCCGACCAGTGGAACCGCCCGGTTCGCTTCGGGTTTGTCCGTGTTCGAGTTCCTGAAACGCACCAATGTGCTGGAGATCAAACAGTCAGGTCTGAAGACCCTGGGCAAGGCCACAGTCGATTTCGCCAATGAAGAAGGTCTGACCGCCCACGCGCAGAGCGTTCTTTTCAGACTCAATAAAAAGAAGTAATTCCATCCTGCCGAGAAATAAATGAAACGAATCCTATTCCTTTTGTTGGTCCTTTGCCTTCCTTTGGTTGTGATGGCCGAGGATGTGACCGATACCGAAACCGTTCCTAAACCCGCCCCTATCCATATGCACATGGACCTGGGTCTTTTCGGCATCTTAGGCAGTTCCATGGATTACAACTTGCGCGGAAAGAAACTGAACACCTATGAGGATTTCAAAAAGGTCATTTACCCCCTGCGGGACGAAGAAGCTTCTGAACAGATCCGACAAGCGGAAGAGTCCCATTTCGGGGCGTTGCTTTTTTATGGGGCGGGCGCTTTGACGGGGATCGACATCGCATTGTTCTTCCCGCCGACACCTTTTCTTCATGTTGATTGGACGGATAGGATCCTGACCGGAGCCTTTGTGGCCCAGTTCTTCGTGGGAGCGGGGGCCCTCTTCGACAACAACGCCGCCGGACATAAGTTCAACGCGGTCCAGCGTTATAACGGATTGATCCGCCGGGAACCGGACGACCGGTTGGATTTTACCCCGCAGGTTTCTTGGACCAATAACGGGCCGACCTTGGCTTTGGTCCATTCTTTTTAAAAGTTACCCTTTCTTCATGCCTTTTCCTTCAACAAAGAAATAAGATAGATGGTAGTTATCGCCGGGAGGTTTGAGCCATGAACGATTTTCTTGAATACGCTGGCGCTTTGTTGATTGGTTCAATCCCGGTCGGCTTCTTGTTAATGAAAAAATTCAAAGGGCTGGACCTGGCGAAAGACCAGGGCGGTTACTCGGGAATTACGAATGTTTGGAAGGTGGCGGGTCCCTTTTGGGGGCTCCTGACCCTGGCGCTGGATATCCTCAAAGGCGCGACGGCCGTCTCCTTGGCGCATTTCCTTTCGCCTACAGACCAATCGGATTGGATCCTGGCCGGGTTCTTGGTCCTGTTGGCCGATGAGTTCCCGATCTTCTTGAAGTTCCGGGGTGGCCGTGGTATCGGCGTGGCGATGGGTGTTTTTGGTTCGCTCTTGTTCTTTTTTATGGGCAAATAAAAAGAACGGAATAAAAGATAAACCGGCGCGATTTTTTTAAAAACCGGTAGTTAAAGCAAAATAATTTTTTAATTTTATTCGTTTTTTTGAAGGAACTCTCGTCCCAAGGACCGGTCGGGAAGGTCTTGGGACGAGAGGGTCATCGTTAAAAAGCCTTAATCGTCATCCCCGTCCTTGTTCTTTTTACTGGACTGGCTATCGGCGGATTTTTCAGAATCGGCCAATTGCAAGTAAGTGATGCCCTTGGTCTTAATGACCGTTCCAGTCAATTCGATGGTTTCGCCGGCCTTATCTTTAATGACATTGCGGGCGGATTTAAAACTGGAATTAATGGGCACATATAAGTTGCCATGGTCATCCATCAGTCCCAAATCGGTGCCTTTCATGGAGCAGGACATCGCGCAGGCCCCGTGACCAGCCCCGTGACCGCCGTCCTTGCCCATAGCCGCGTTATGGGCCACACATTTCAAGCAAACCACCTCATATTTTTGGGTGATGGTGCTATCAGCGGCAAAAACCATACCGGCAGACAAAGCCAAACAACCAAGAATCGCTGCGAATAATCTGAAACTTTTCATCGTAGGTCCTCCTTTTTTTGTTCTATCGCTTTCGCGATGATCCTTCGTTCACTAATAACAACGGGGAGGAGAATGGGTTACCGGAAAGGGAAGAAAAATAAAGTTTCGTTATTAAGGCGATGAAAATGGTTAAAAAACGGTCACAAGGGCGGGAAAAAGGTAAAATCGGTAGGTCTATTCCCCGTGAGGAGTCGAATTTGAAAAAGATCAACATCAAGAACTGGTTTCGCCCCTCCGTTCTCAAGATGCAAGGCTATGTGCCGGGAGAACAACCCAAAGACCCCCGGGTGATCAAGCTCAACACCAACGAAAATCCTTACGCGCCGCCCAAGGCGGTACTGGACGAACTCCAAACCCTGGCCGACGACCGGCTGCGGTTATACCCTGAACCGACCGCGGACACCCTGCGGCAGGCCTTATCCAAGGTCTATGACTGGCCGATGGACGGCATCGTGGTAGGGAATGGTTCGGACGAGATATTGAACATGCTTTTTGCCGCCTCAGTGGGAAAAGGCGACTTGATCCAATATCCGGACCTGACCTATAGTCTTTATCCAGTGTTGGCCCGTATCCGTGAGGGGAAAACCAAAGAAGTCGCACTAACGCCCAAATACGATCTGCCTTTCGAGAAGTTCGATCCAAAAGCCCGCTTGACCCTGTTCGGCTATCCCAATCCGCCGATCGGCAATTGCTTTCCGATGAAGAACATCGAAGCCTTCGTCAAAAAGGCGAAAGGACTGGTACTCATCGACGAGGCTTATGTGGATTTCGCGGACCGCCATTGCCTGCCTCTGGCCAAAAAATACCCAAACGTGCTCATTTTGCGCACGATGTCCAAGTCCTTCTCGTTGGCGGGGGCAAGGTTGGGTTTTATTTTTGGCCATCCGGCGGTGGTGGAACAGCTGATGAAGGTGAAGGATTCCTACAACGTGAACCGGATGACCCAAGCGGTGGGGTTGGCGGCCTTGCGGCCTGAAAGTTTGAAGGAAGTCGCCAGGAATGTGAGCCATATCAAGTTGGAGCGCAATACCTTGGCGGAGTGCCTGAGAAATATAGGCTTTTCCGTACCCGATAGTCAGGCGAATTTCCTTTTGGCTACCTATTCGGGGAAGCCTAAGGCTGAGGACATCTACAAAAATCTCAAAAAGAGGGGTGTTTTGATAAGATACTTCTCCCATCCGAGGCTCAAAGACTCACTTCGGATCACGATCGGGACGCCGGAGCAGAACGCACGGCTGTTAGAGGAGCTTCAAAAGCTCCTGTAAGTACGGGAGAAAGACATGAAACGCGCCGCGACGATCAACCGCAAGACCAAAGAGACCGACATCCTTTTGACCCTGAACCTGGATGGCACCGGTCACCACGAGATCAAGACCCCAGTCCCATTCCTCAATCACATGTTAGAAGCCCTCAGCAAACATAGCGGGTTCGACCTGGTCGTGAAGGCCAAGGGTGATACTCATATCGACGATCACCACACGGTGGAAGATATCGGCATCGCCTTCGGCGCGGCCTTGAACAAGGCCCTGGGCGACAAGAAGGGAATTACCCGTTACGGCCATTTCTACTGTCCTTTGGACGAAGCTTTGGTCCGTTCGGTGGTGGACCTGAGTGGCCGTAACTACCTGAATTTCGGCTTGGACCTGATCGTCAAGAAGCGCATCGGTAATTTTGACACCGAGCTAGTGGAAGAGTTTTTCCGCGCGGCGGTGGACAACGGCAAGTTCAATCTGCACCTAGAAAAGATCCATGGGCGCAACAGCCATCATATCGTCGAGGCGGCCTTCAAGGCTTTCGCCCGGTCGCTGAAGATGGCGGTGGCCCATGATGAGAAGTTGAAGGGTATTCCCTCCACTAAAGGCAAAATCTAAACAATTTCACCACAGAGTGCACAGAGTTCACGGAGTAAATCGAGATCCCCTGAAGGCTTTAAGGTCTTTAAAATCAAAGTTTTACTCTGTGTACTCCGTGTACCCTGTGGTTCGAGGTTTGGCTGAAAATGATAACGGTCGTGGATTATGGCGTTGGTAATTTACATAGCGTCGCGAAGGCCTTGGAAAAGGTCGGCGCCCAGACGCGCGTGACGTCGGACTGGCATGACGTGGAAAAGGCCGATGGGGTAGTGCTACCCGGTGTGGGCGCGTTCAAGGATTCCATGGACGCCATGCACCGCTCCGACCTGGCCAAGGCCATCAAAAGTTTTATCAATTCCGGCAAGCCTTTTTTGGGTGTTTGCGTGGGGTTGCAGATGCTCTTTAGCGAAAGCGAAGAGTTCGGTCAGTCGAAGGGTTTGGATGTTTTCGGCGGCAAGGTGGTGAAGTTCGCCCAGGGGCAGAAGGTGCCGCACATGGGCTGGAACCAGATCACCATTTCCAAGCCGGGAAACCCGCTTTTGCGGGGTCTGAGGGACGGCGACTACCTTTACTTTGTTCACTCTTATTACGTCGTTCCGCAGTCGAAGGATATCGTGGCGACCCAAACCAACTATGGGGTGGATTTCACCAGCATGGTCTGGCAAGGGAACGTCTTCGGGACCCAGTTCCACCCGGAGAAGAGCCAGGAAACGGGACTGAAAATATACGCTAATTTTAAGGATTTAGTTAATAGCCGTCTTTAACCACGAAGGGCACAAAGAACACAAAGGAAACACGAAGTTAATTTTTTGTTTGGACGCCGGTTTTTTCGGGAAGCGCATTGAAGTCTTAGTGATGACTTGGCGTCCTTAGTGACCTTTGTGGTTCAAAATTTTTGAAGGGGTTTTTATGTACGTCATACCCGCTATTGATATCCGCAAAGGCCGGGCGGTCCGTCTGGTCCAAGGGGACCTGCGCGATGAGACGGTCTATTCCCAAGAACCGGTTTCCGTCGCCAAACTCTGGAAGCTCAAGGGCGCCAAGCGCCTGCATGTGATCGACCTGGACGGGGCCTTTTCCGGCAAGTTGTCCAACCTCGATTACGTGAAAGACATCATCAAAGCCACCGACCTCAAGGTGCAATTGGGCGGCGGGCTTCGCGATATCAAAACTATCGACAAGGTCTTCAAGACGGGGGTCACCTCGGTCATCCTGGGTACCTCGGCGGTCATGAACAAGGACTTCGTAAAGGAAGCCGTGAAGGAATACGGTAAAGCCATCATCGCGGGCATCGACGCGAAGAAGGGCATGGTGGCGATCAAGGGCTGGAAACAAGTGACCAAGGTGGATGCCATCGATCTGGCGAAGGAAATGCAAGACTTGGGCGTAGGCGCCATCATCTTCACGGACATCCAACGGGATGGCATGATGGAAGGTCCCAACTTCAAAAGCACCAAAGAATTGGCCCAGAAAGTGGACATTCCGGTCATCATCTCGGGTGGCATTTCGGGCTATAAGGACATCGAACACGCCAAGAAATTGGAAAAGTACGGTATCTCATCGGTCATCGTGGGCAAGGCCCTTTATACCGGCAAGGTGGACCTGAAAGTGGCCATCAAGATCGCCAAAGAACCGATCGCCCCGACCAAGACCAGCCGCAAGAAGAAAAAATAAATCATTTGGAACTGGGATAAATGCCGATGAACGCCGATAAAATCTTGAATTCGAAAAGTCATTATCTGTGTTTATCTGCGTTCATCCCTATTGCGTTAATGTTTTTGGGGTGCTTATGTTAGCCAAACGTATCATCCCTTGCTTGGACGTTAAAGAAGGCCGGGTGGTGAAAGGCGTTCGTTTCGAGAACCTGCGCGACGCCGGGGACCCGGTGGAGATCGCCAAGCAATATGACGCCGAAGGCGCGGACGAACTGGTCTTTCTCGATATCACCGCTTCCCACGAAAAACGCGGCATCCTTTTGGATGTGGTCCAACGCACCGCCGAAGCGGTCTTCATGCCGCTGACCGTGGGCGGAGGCATCCGAACCACCGACGATATCCGTACTCTTCTTAAATCCGGCGCGGATAAAGTTTCCCTCAATACC
Source organism: candidate division FCPU426 bacterium (assembly GCA_027452205.1). Taxonomy (GTDB): domain Bacteria; phylum Oederibacteriota; class Muellerivitia; order Muellerivitales; family Muellerivitaceae; genus Bog-1183. The sequence goes on from DAIDGV010000002.1 coordinate 29,924, forward strand.
CGAGCGGTCGAGAATCCCCGGTTGCTTCAAGAAGGGGCCGAGAAATTCGGCGCCCAATGCATTGTTCTGGCCATCGACGCCAAACGCCGTAGCGCCGACCCTGCCCAAGGCTGGGAAGTCTTCACCCATGGCGGCCGCACGGCTACCGGTAAGGACGCGGTGCAATGGGCCATCGAGGGTGTGAAGTTGGGGGCGGGGGAGATCCTTCTCACAAGCATGGACCAGGATGGTATGAAGAACGGCTATGACCTGGAACTGACCCGGGCCATCTCCGAAGCGGTCAATGTGCCTGTTATCGCCTCGGGCGGGGTCGGCAACCTGGACCATCTGGCCGAAGGTATCCTGAAAGGCAAAGCGGACGCGGTGTTGGCGGCCTCCATCTTTCATTACCGCGAATACTCGGTCAAACAAGCGAAGGAATACCTGAAATACAAGAATATCCCGGTGCGGTTATGATCAACGACGCGTTGATCCAGCAACTTCAAAAAGTCGTCCAGATGAACGTGAACATGGAATTCCGTTCCAAGTCCGAAACTGAAAAGACACCCGATAAGGTGAAGGCCTTTGCCCAGAAACAATTGGATTTTTTCATTACGGGCATCGCTAAGGAATCGCCGGAGCTTCAAAAACTGTGGGTCAAGGGGCATCCCTTCCACGCCACGCTTCGGTTCAACGCCATGACCCGGTTTTATGATATTTTGATAACGACCGCTGACTGACCTGAGGTAACTGTTTTGACCAAAAGAATCTTCTTTAATATCCTTTTCCTGCTGGCCCTGATGTGGTTCTCTCTTTGGATCTGGTGCATCGCCTTCGGCAGCCGGCCCTGGTTGAGCAACTTCGGCGTTGTCGCTTTTACGGTGACCGGTTTTCTTTTGGGCATCATTTATTTTTTCTCGTTCTATCAATGGTTCCAGAACGCCCGGGAAATAACGAAGGTCTGGAAGCGGCGTATGACCTATGTGGCTATCCTGTTGGCGCTGGCGTTCCTTTCCCATTGGGCCATCAAGGGTGTGCTGTGGGTGGCCACTTGGATGGGGAACACTTACGGGATCTCTTTTTGGTTCTTCGTGGGTTTCATCCTGAGCGGCTTCGTTCTCTATACCAAAGACAGGCTTTTGAGCGGTTTAAAAAATCTCTTCGTTTAGCTGGAATAAAAAGTATTCCTGGGTTGGACGCGAATTGGGATATCCTTTGTTAGACACAAACATCAGCAAGGGGGCTTCTGTGATCGCTCGAAAACCTATCTTTCTTTTGTCCTTCTTATCATTGGTCACCTTTGCCTTCGCGGTCCTCGTTCAATCTTGCGGCAGCAATCCTGCCGCGCCTTCCAACGCGCCTACAGCTACGCCCACTATTACCAGTATGCCAACGCCTTCGTGGCATTTAGTGGGCGGCGCGGGGTTCGCGGGACAGGCGAATTTTGTCCAGCTGGCCTTTAATGGCTCGGCACCTTATGTAGCTTTTCAGGATGCGTCCAATAGCTATAAAGCGACGGTAATGCAATTCAATGGGAGTAGTTGGGCGGCGGTAGGTGGCGCGGGTTTTTCGTCGGGCGCGGTCTCTTTTCTTTCTTTTGTCGTCAACAGTGGCACGCCTTATTTGCTTTATGAGGACGTTAGCGCCAGCAATAAGGCTACCTTGATGCAATACCAAAGTGGAAACTGGACGACAGTGGGCGGCGCGGGTTTTTCGTCGGGCGCGGTCAATTCCAACACCCTGGCTTTTAGCGGTACAACGCCTTATGTAGCGTTCCAAGATGGAAGCCAAAGTTATAAAGATACGGTCATGGAATATACGAGCGGAAATTGGTCCTTGGTGGGCAGCGCGGGATTTACAGCGAATTTTGGTTATTATCCTTCGCTGGCGATCTACGGCGGCACTCCCTATTTGGCTTATCAAGATTTCGCGAATAGTAATTTAGGGGCGTTGCAGCAATATACGGGAACGGGCGGCACGGGCTGGGCCGCTGTGGGGAGCGCTGATTTTTCGTCGAGCTCCGCTAACTTCACTTCTTTACTTTTTAACGGGTCTACGCCCTTGGTGGCTTTCGAGGATGGCGCGAATAGCAGTAAAGCCAGTGTGATGCAATATAGTTCGGGCGCTTGGTCTTATTTGGGCAGCGCGGGTTTTTCTGCGGGCCAAGCCCAGTCACTTTCATTCATGCTGAATGGCAGTACGCCCTATTTAGCCTTCGAGGATGGCGGCAATGGGAATAAAGCCACGGTGATGAAATACAGCGGCAGTAGTTGGTCGACCGTGGGTAATGCCGGTTTTTCACCCGGAACGGCATCTTCTCTTTCGCTGGCTTTCAACGGGAGCACCCCCTATGTGGCCTTTGTGGACGCGGCTAACGGCAGCAACGTCACGGTCATGGAATATTACTGATAAATCCACCGTTCCATTGACAGCCTTAAGGCTAGTTTTTTTCGAGCGAAAACATTAAGTTAGGCGTCACTTATTTTATGGAGGCAGTCATGGGCTGGATCGACACTTTAAAATTCCAAGAGGACGGGTTGATCCCCGTCATCGCACAAGACGAAAAGACCGGCGAGGTGCTGATGTTCGCTTTTGCCAACCGGGAAGCTCTCGAACACACGATCCAGACCGGGAATGTCACCTATTGGAGCCGCAGCCGCAAAAAGCTCTGGAAAAAGGGCGAGGAATCGGGAAATGTGCAGAAGTTGAAGGGCCTTTATACCGATTGCGATAAGGATGTGGTTCTGGTAAAAATAGAACAAGTCGGCGGGGCGGCTTGCCACACGGGCAAGAAGTCCTGCTTCTTCAATGAACTGTCGGGTGATAACTGGAAGGAAGTGGGTGTCCAGGTATTCGATCCCGAAAAGGTCTACGGTCACAAATGAAGTCTTCGATGAGTCTCAATTTGAGCCATTGGCGTCCCTCCGCTTGGCGTTAACACGCCCGGAAAGATGCTGCCGTTCGCTCAAATTTAACTCTAAGGAGAACTCATGAAAACCGCTTCTGTTTCCCCCTCGTTCGAAGTCTTCGCGCAATACGCTAAAACCTATAACCGCATCCCGGTGTCGCTGGTTTTCCAGTCCGACCTGGAAACGCCCTTGTCGGTCTATTTAAAGCTGGCAAAAGGACCCAACGGCTTCCTGCTGGAAAGCGTGGAAAAGCATGAATTGGTGGCCCGTTATTCCATCGTGGGTTTCGAACCCTCGGGCGTTTATGAGGCCAAGGGCCAAACCCTGACCCTGACCGAGGGGAAGAAAAAGACCCGGGTCCAAACCCCGAATCCTTTGAGTGTCATCAAAGAAAGGGCCTTGGCCATCCGCCAAGCTCCCCTGGAAGGGGCGACCGGGTTCCTGGGCGGTTTTGTGGGTTACCTAGCCTATGACTCGGTGCGCTATTTCGAGAAGCTGCCTTCCACCAAGCCGGATGTGCTTCAATTACCCGACCTTTACCTGCTGGTGACCGACCATTTGGCGCTTTTCGATCATTTGAAGCGAACTCTGCGATTGATTGTCAACGTCCCTATCGATCCCAAGACCAACTTGAAGAAGGCTTATGACCAGGCGGTCAAGGAATTGATCCGTTTGACCAAAGCTTTGGAAAAACCGGTCAAGGGCGTGGCGGAGATCCCGGTGACGCCGCTGGTCAAGCCCGGAGCCAATGACCTGTTCGGATTCAAGGCCAACCAAACCCAGTCTGATTACGAGGGCATGGTCACGAAGTCCAAGGAATACATCAAAGCGGGCGACATCATCCAGGTGGTGGGTTCGCTGCGTTTTGAAAAAACGGTGACGACGGACGCGGTCACTTTGTACCGGGTCCTACGCCGACTGAATCCATCGCCCTATATGTACCTGCTCAAGTTGAATGGTTTGGAGATCGTCGGATCCTCACCGGAAATGATGATCAAGGTCCAGAACGGTATCGTGGAAACCCGTCCCATCGCGGGCAGCCGCCCCCGGGGCAAGAATCCGGAAGAAGACATCGCTTTGAGCGATGAACTTTTAAAAGACGAAAAAGAACTGGCCGAGCATGTCATGCTGGTGGACCTTGCCCGAAACGACCTGGGCCGGGTCTGCGATTACGGCACGGTGAAAGTGAACCAATTCAAACGGGTCGAGCGCTATTCGCACATCATGCATATCGTTTCCGATGTGACGGGCCAGCTTAAAAAGGGCCAGACCGCTTATGACGCTTTCCAATCCTGCTTCCCGGCGGGCACTTTGTCGGGCGCGCCCAAGATCCGGGCGATGGAGATCATCGAGGAACTGGAACCTTCCCATCGCGGCGCTTATGGCGGTGCCATTACCGCTTTCGGTTATGACGGCAATATGGATTCGGCCATTACCATCCGCACGGCGGTCCTGAAAAAGAAGGGTAAGAAGGTCAGTGCCTATGTTCAGGCCGGAGCCGGGCTAGTGGCGGATTCGGTGCCAGCCACTGAATATATTGAATGTTGCAATAAGGCCCGGGCGGTCTTGATGGCTATTTTCGAAGCTGAGAAGGTGACTCAAAGGGAAGCAGCCCCTAAGACTCGCTTCGCTCGCACGGGGCCGAACGCAAAATCAAAACGGCGTTCGGGAGGATGCAAATGATCCTCGTTATCGATAATTACGATTCCTTCACTTACAACATCGTCCAATACTTGGGTGAACTGGGCGCGGACATTCAAGTGGTCCGCAATGATGAGGTGACCGTCGAGGACATCCTTAAAAAGAAACCGGACCAAGTCCTTATCTCGCCGGGACCTTGCTCGCCCAAAGAAGCGGGCATCTCGGTGGAGGTCATCAAGCAATTGGCGGGTAAAGTGCCCATTTTGGGCGTTTGTCTGGGTCACCAAAGCATTGGCTACGCTTTTGGCGGGGAGATCGTCCGCGCCAAGAACCTGATGCATGGCAAGACCAGCCTGATCACCCACGACGGTCAGGGCGTTTTCAAAGGCCTGCCGAACCCTTTCCGGGCGACCCGATACCATTCCCTGGTCATCAACAAGGATAAATTGCCTTCGGAGCTCATTGTGACCGCTACCAGCGAGGATGGCGAGATCATGGGTGTTCGCCATAAGACCCTGCCCATTGAAGGGGTCCAGTTCCATCCCGAATCCATCCTGACGGAGTCGGGTAAGACTTTACTGGGCAATTTCCTGAAGTCGTGAACGGCTTATTAGCCACGGATGCATGGGATGAGGAAAACCCGTAGTATAAAAATATTCAAACCGCGACTTTCGCCTGATCCAGCAAGGGTTTCCAATCGTTTTTGACACGGAAATACACGTTCGAGAGATTTCCCAACCTCGATTTCCTTAAGATTTTTCTTTCCAAACTTCCAACGTTGTCTTCGGGCCGGGGAAAGGGAATGACGTTACCGATCCCCTGGTGGCAAAGCCGAAACAAAGGTTTTTAATTTCCACAAAAATAAAAATAGGTAAGATGGCCCGATGAAACTTGGGAGAAAATCGAGTGGAAAAATTCAAAGTTATTCTTGATGAAGAGGCCACGGAAGGTTTTACGGAATTGTCAAAAAGTCCTGTTTTTGGGGAACTTGTTAAACGTTATTTGAAAGAGCTTTATGATTTTCCGCCGGAAGCGTGGGGTGATGTACACCGCAAGGAAGGACAGAGTTATTTTAAGTCGGATAACCATATGATTTTTGACATTCAGGGAAAGATGCTTTGCGACGAACGGGGCCATGTTTATGGGGTTAAAATCACCCGTTTCCGGTTGCGGCGGAAGATTTAGAAGCATACAAAAAGATTCTTTTTGTGGTATAGTGAACACGGATTTACCGGAAGAAAAAGGGGGTACTATGGCAAGCGTTATCAGTTACAGGCCCGCGCTGGGCAAAAATAAACTCGAAAAATTGGTTAAAGGCAAACTCCATTACAAGAACCTGAATCAGTTTATTGACCATGCCGTAAACAAGACTTTACACGAAGAAATGCACGAAAACCCCATAGCTAAGAAGATAGCCCTTGAGGTGGAAAGGGCTGTTTATAAATACGTTCCCTTGAAATTTGTAAAACCCACCCCTAAAGAGGTCAAGGATATCGAGATGGCAGTTAAACGCACGGACAAAAGTGGCAAGTGGACTTCAGCTGAAGACTTGATCAAGAAACACAACGTTCGATAGTTATACCTAAGAGAAACTCAGTTAAGGTTTGTTCGTCGCTGATCTTTAAAGGCCCCTTTTGGGGCCTTTTTTGTTTTGGATATAAGTCGTGGCAGGTGTTATTGGGGCCTAAAATATGACCACTGTTTGGGATGGAGAAGTAAAAAGGGCTTACTGAATGAACCTTGGAACTTTAGCCAAAACTCGCTCCCGTGAAGGCAGGGCAACGTTTTCGGGAGATTTTTCATTTTTTTCTGATCAAACAGTTGAGGAAAACCGCATGGTGGCCGTCGGGGACGACGACCCGGGCGTGTTGCAGACCAACGAGGGTGATGTGCACTTCGTGTACAACGACCAAGGCACCCGTGTGTTCAAGATCCAGGGCGGCAACGTGAACGTGTACGTGAACCAGTTCTACACGCTACAGAACCTGCAAAGTGACCCCTTAGGGTGTAAATATTCAGCCCGCTGTTTTTGGGTCGTAAGTTAAAAAATAATGCGGCTGTATACGTTGGAAGGCCAAAAGGCTTATTTCCCAATGGGAAGTCAGGTTTTTAGCTTTCGAGAGTGGTGTGAAATAAGGCTTTAGTATGGTTTGGAGACCTGACTTCACACTTTTGAGGGCTTGAGGTTGTTTCGCTCTTTGACAGGTGAAATAAGACAAGGCTAGGCCCCTGGGTACCGTCCCAGGGGCTTAGATCATAGGGTTTCAAAAACCCTTATTTTTTGAGGTCGGAGACCGACCTTTGTTTTTAAGGCTTTTTTGAAGATTTTGACCCAGAAAGTTACGGGCCGGAACTTTTGAACCCCGGTTTTACCAACCGTTGGTAAAACCATCGCCCTCAAAGCCTTACTTTTAGAGAATCTCTAAAAATCATCCTCAGGTCTTACCAACCGTTGGTAAAACTAACCCCTCTCACGTCCAATTCTTTCCAGACTCTGGCCGAAATTGGACGCAAGACCGGGGTAATTGTCGGAGACTCCGACAAGCAAAATAAGGGAATTTGGAGTGTTTTGACAGGGCCTGGGCCAAAGGCGCCGAAACAGCCTGCCCGTACCTGAATTGACGGCCTTGCAGGCGCCCATCCAGCAGACCTTTACCTACGACAAGTTGTACCGCCTGACCAGCGCCACCGGTTTTGTGCCGGGCTGCTACGACCCCGACGACGGCCAGCTGATCGACGCCCAGTACAACCTGGCGATGAGCTACGACAACATCCACAACATCACCAACAAGACCCAGACGGTCTGGCGCAAGAACCATGACGGAACGGTGGACTTCGACTCCGACAATATCGACCCGACGCTGACCTATAACTGGAACTACAGCTATACCAGCGCCCATCCGCACGCGCCCACGCAGATCGCCTATACGGGCAATCCGTCGTAAGGCCGTAACTTCCTCTATGACCTGAACGGCAACCAGTTGGGTTATGACACCTTCTTCGCCCCGGGCAGCCATAGCTATGGCGTGGGACCGGACCGGAATATCATTAAGGATGAATGGGATCCGACGAAAGACCGGTTTAGGTTTTAGCCATCTGTGTGAATCCCGTGTATTTGTGGCAAAAATAGAGGTTCTGGCCTCTGTGGTAAAGGTTTCCTCTGAAACCCCTTCTTGTTAAACTGTTCGCCACACTTTTCCAGGAGATTTCATGAAACACCTTCTCGCGGTCCTCATCCTTATCTTGCTGGTCCCCGGTTGGGCGGGGGCGGTCTCCAATGAAGAGTGGCTCTACGCCCGGGAGATCGGTCAAAGATGGGTCGAGGAACACAACGCCAAACTACCGGACCTGGTGAAAAAAGCCTCGCGGTTGGTCTCTAAAGAAGGCAACCAACTAGTGGTGCCTTCCAAGGGTTTGAAGGAACTCGCCAAAAAAAGCCTGGATGTGGACAATGCGTCGAACTACGGCATCCCGTCCCAGGTCGTTAACGCCAAGGGCGTGACTGTCGGTTTGATGAAGCTTTACCGCACCGACGTGACGTTCGTTCCCGGCGGAGAGTTGGAACTTTACACCGCCGATTACTATGACGAATTGGCCCCGATCCACGCGGTCTCGGACCTCTATATCCATATCGGTCTCAAGTACATGCCCTTTTTCCACAGCGAAGGTTACGCCCACGGTATCCGGGTGTTTTGGATGGATGGGACCGAGAAAGAGACCCCGGTCTTTTTTGAGGTGGGACAATATGGCGGCGGGGTGCGGGTGGATAAGACCCTGTACACGTTGGACAAGAATAAGGTCGCCGGGCTTCCCCAGATGCTTTTCGACAGTCCCGAAAAGATCGATCCGCAGGATATGATCCAGAAAAAGCTCAGTTGGTCGGTCTGGCTGGCCGGAGAGACCTCTTACCGGGACTTGGCGGGGGACGATACTTTGGAGATCGTGAACGTGACCCGGGCGGTCTATCCGGACGACCTGAAGGTGAAGTTGGCGAAAAAATATTGGTTCGTGAACACCGACTATACCCATTCGTTCCGGAAGACCGTGTCGGTCTATCGGTGGAACGATAAAAAACAAGCGCTCGACGATCTGGGTGACTTCTATTACTGATACTGATCTTTTTGTCCTTTAGAGTTCTCCATTGAAAATCCCTTTTTTAAGCCCGAAAACCTTCTGTTGGGTCCTGTTGGGGCTGGGTTTGGGTTGTTCTCCCAAGCCGACCTACCATGTGACCTTTTACGGGAAGGGAAAGCCCATTGAGGCGGTGGTTTCGGCGACTACGGTGGGGGAGGCTATCCACCAGCAAGGGATTGCCTTAAAGTCACAGGACGTGGTGGTTCCGCCGCCGGAAACACCTTTATTCGACGGCATGGAGATCGACCTGGGGTTGGTGGAACGCCGGGTCAAAGAGGCCAAGGTCAAGATACCGGCCCAGACCCATACGGATTACACCGACACCTTGAACGTGGGCGAGATCATCGACGTTCAATTGGGCAAGGATGGTTGGGCGGACGAAGAGATCGAGACTTTCTGGCTGAACGGGCAACCCGCTTTTGAAAAGGTGCTCAAATCGACGGTTTTAACCCCGGCGAGGAATGCTAAAGTGATAGAAGGCACCGCGCTGCGGCAAAAGCTTTACCCGTTGAAAAAAAGGGCCCTGGTGAGGAAGATCATTACCTTGGAAGCCACGGCTTATTATCCCGGGCCGGAGGATACCTGGCCTTACGCATCCGGCACGACCGCTTCGGGCCTGAAGGCAGGGTATGGGGTAGTGGCGGTGGACCCCCGGGTGATCAAGCTTAAGACCCGCCTCTATATCGAAGGCTATGGTTACGCCATTGCGGCGGACAAGGGCGGGGCGATCAAGGGCGGTAAGATCGATCTTTGTTTTGATACTTATGAACAGGCGGTCCAGTTTGGACGGAAGAAAGTTAAGGTCTATATCCTGCGCTAAATGGTTGGGCCTGTTCTTGCTGTTCACGGCCGCGGCCCAAGCCCAGTTCGTGGCGCCCAACATGGGCGACCATTTTAACGGGTTCGATAATAACAACGGGCCCACGGACACGCCGACCTGGGACCCGATGGTGCCTACGTATACGCCCACTCCGACGGCGACCTATAATCCCTTCGCTTCCGACACACCTTCCTCGACACCCGGCTCTCCAACGGATACTATCACCAATACCTTTACGGCCACCCAGACGGGGACCATCTATACCCCTACGCCCACTTGGACCTCAACCCCCAATATCACCCGTGCCTCCCTCGTGCTGTTGCCCACGGCCTACACCAATGGCCGGTATGATTGGACGGGCTTCAACTGGGATGTCGACTTCACCTATTACATCGGCAGTATCATCTCCCGCGATTACACCAATCCCCAACAGGGATTGGATTCGCTGGAGCAGATCAATCTTGTCCTCTTGACGAATGACCTCAAGATGTCCTTGGTCGACGATAATGGGGATACGCCCGGGTTTGCCATGGGCCTCATGACGTCGCTTTTGGCCCAGGTGGGGTCGAGTAACTCGGGCGCGGGCAATACTTCTACGACGGGCACCACGAATAACGCCACTTTCCAGGTGGCGGGTAATGCGGTGGGTGGTCTCTACGCGGTGATGAGCAAAAAAGTCACTAGAAACACCGCGGTGCATTTTGGCTACATCTATGGCCTTCAAAATATCGCCGGCGACGTTTTTTCCACTAATTACGGTAGTCTTTTACCTTACTTCGGCCCCGGGTTGAACAACTCGATCGGAGATAACCCGGATAGTCTTCTTTATATCGGGTTCAATACCTATTTTTGGGGACGTAATTGGAAAATGGAAATATGGAAACCGATGGCCCTTTGGCCCGCAAACACTTATTCCGATGTGCCCTTGCCCGGCAATCCCATTCTGCTAAACACCCAGATCGACGGTCTCCCGCTGGCTTTCAACTTAGGTTACGAAAGATGGGATACCGGTTACGCGTTATTGGGTTACGTTAATTTCCGTATCCCGCTTCTACCTTCCGAACCCAGCTATTAAAATTGGGCTCAAATAAGTCGAAAGACGAAAGCGAAGTCGATCTAAAGACAGGAAATTATGGCCGGTTCTAAATCTATCCTCGTGGTCGCCGGTGAAGTTTCGGGCGATATGCACGCCGCTGGTGTTATCCGGCAATTAAAAAGCAAGAATTCCAAATTAAAGATCTATGGAATGGGTGGACCTCAAATGGCCCAGGCGGGTATGGACGTCCGGGAAGACCTGACCCGGCAGGCCCTCATTGGTTTTTGGGAAGTGGTCAAACACTATCCCTGGATCAAAAAACGGTTCGACCAATGCGTTGAGTGGATGGAGAAGGAAAGGCCGGACCTGGTTTTCCTAGTCGATTACCCGGGTTTCAACCTGCGTCTGGCCGAAAAAGCCCATCAGTTGGGCATTCCGGTCTGTTACTACGTGGCGCCCCAGGTCTGGGCCTGGCATAAGAGCCGCATCCACCAGATCCGCCGGGTGGTGAAAAAACTTCTGGTCATCCTGCCTTTCGAAGAGAGGTTCTTTAAGAACGAGAAAGTGAACGCGGTCTATGTGGGCCATCCTCTGGTCGAAGAGATGCCCTTCAAGCCCCTGAGCCGGGGCCAAGCGTTGAAGAAATACCGGGTGCCCGCGGACCGAAAGCCGGTCCTTTGCGTCATGCCCGGCAGCCGCAAGGGGGAGATCGAGAAGCTTTGGCCCCTCTGTGTGGAGGCGGCCCGGGCGTTCCTTCAAAAATATCCCAAGGCGGCCTTTGTCGTGCCCCAACCCGCCGGGCTGGACCGCAAGAGCTATTCGGGTATCGGTCCCAAAGATCCTTTCTTTTTCGTGAAGGCTCCCGCTTACGATATCCGCCGGGTTTGCGACGCGGCTTGGGTCAAATCCGGCACAGGCACTTTGGAAACGGCCCTGCTCAAGACCCCCATGGTGGTCATCTATAAAGTTTCGGCCCTTTCCGCCTTCCTGGCCAAACGGTTCCTGACCATCCCTTATGTTTCCTTGGTGAATATCCTGTTCAAGCGCAAGTTGGTGACGGAGCTTCTGCAAGAGCAGGCAACAGCGACCAATTTGGTGATCGAAACGGAAAAGATCCTCAAAGACCCGAAGGTCCGACGGACCCAGATCCAAGGGTTCCGCGTCTTGGAAAAGAACCTGTCCCATTCCTCCAAAGCCTCTGGTAATTGCGCGGCGGAGATCCTTAAACTATTGGCCGTCCAAAAATGAAAACCGAAACCCACAAGCTTACCTTTACCGACTGGTTGGTCGTCCTGATCGCCACCCCTCTCATCCATTTGATCGGACTGTCCTTGCGCATCCAGGAAGAAGGGGAAGCCGCCTGGGGCCCCCGGGGCCGGCAGAGCGAGGCGCCCCTTTGGGCCCTTTGGCATGAGACCATCCTGATGAGCGTTTGGTACCACCGGGACCAGGATGTGCATGTGATGATCTCGCCCAGCCGGGATGGGGAACTGATCTCCCGGATCGCCATGTTCTTCGGTTATGTGCCAGTGCGTGGGTCCAGCTCCCGGGGCGGGCGGGAAGCGCTGAACGAACTGGTCGGCCATCTCAAGGCCGGTAAACGCTGCGCCATCACGCCGGACGGCCCCCGGGGCCCCCGGCGGGAGATCAAACCGGGTGTGTTGAACCTGGCCCGGATGACGGGCTGCCCGGTGGTGCCTTTCGCTTTCGAGGCGGAACATTGCTGGCGGCTCAAAAGCTGGGACAAATTCATCATTCCGAAGCCTTTCAGCCGGGCGGTCTTTGTTTACGGAAAACCGATGAGGGTCCCTCGCCATGCCAAGCTGGACCAATTAAAATCGATCCAGGATGAATTGGACCGGGTCACCCGGGTCGCTGAAAAGTATTTCAAAAAATAGGAACACACTGATGAGACGTCTCTTTCTCTTTGTCCTTCTTGCTTGGACGCAAACCGCCTGGGCCACCGAAAAGTTATGGATCCCCCTGGGCACGCCCACGGGGGGCACGGTCCCCATCATCAGAGGCACCCCCAATGCCCAAGGCACGTCGGTGCCGATGGTCCAACCCACGCCGCTGGCCACTGAGACGCCGGTGATCGGCACGCCGGTCAAGGACGGCCATTGGGTCTACACCTATCCGGACAATAAAACCCCTGAAAGCGAAGGGGATTATGCCTTGGGTCAAAAAGAAGGTGTCTGGAAATATTACCGGCCCGATGGCAGCGAATGCCGGGAGATGGAATTCAAGGACGACCAATTGACCGGCAACGCGGTGCTTTGGGCCCCGGATGGCTCGCAGAAGTATTTCGACCATTTGACGGATATGATCCAGGCGGTGACGCCCCTCGAATTCAAGGTCAAGATGATCCTGCCCTATTGGGTGGACCTTTTGGGGGATGGCGATCACCAATTACTGGTCATTGCCCGGTCGGACAAATCCTCCCTGGTCCTGGTGCTGGACGATAGCGGACATCTTTTGGACAGTCGTCCTTTTGACGGTATGGCCGATGATTTCGTTTTCGGGGAAATTAGGAAGGGTGGCCCCCTTTGCTTCGGTTATGATAGGTCCTGCGACGGGAGCTTGGGCGTTTGCCAATGGGAGTTCGATGTTTGGGACGCCTCCAAGATCAAGACGGTGCTCCAGTACCAGGGTTGGTATGGCAAGACCAATCCATTTGTCCTGCCGGTCTTCCAGGATGTGCAAGGTGAAACGGGGATCGTCACGGATAACGGTACTTTCCAGTGGGACGAGTCGCAGGGAGCCTTTAAAAAGGTACAGTGACCATTTCGGTCCGTTCCCCATCCTCTTGTGAAAGAAGATCCATGAAATCCCTTCTTTTGAGCCGCCTGGTGATGTTCCTTTACCGGGGCTTGATGCTGGTCCTCTATGGGTTGGCCCGGGTCATCGGTCTTCTTTATCCTGCCTCTGGTTTCCAAGAGCGTTTAGGTTTCTATCCCAAAAAAGAACTGGACCATTTAAACGACGCGCCCCGGGTCTGGCTGCATGCCGCCTCGGCGGGTGAAGTGAACGCCATCCAGCCTTTTTGCCGGGCCCTGCGCCGCGCGGTACCGGGCGTGCAGATCATCGTGACCACCACTTCCAACACCGGTAAAAAACTGGTCCAAGAGAACGAATCGGCGGACATGGTTTTTTTGGCGCCCCTGGACATGGGCGCTTGCGTGCGGCGGGCCCTGAAGGCTTTCCGGCCGGCGGTCTATCTGGTGGCCGAAACGGAATTTTGGCCCAACGCCCTGCGACTGGTTTCCGAAAGCGGTGTGCCCATACTGCTCATCAATGGCCGCATCTCCAGCCGCAGTTTTCCTTCCTACTACCGGATGAAGAGCCTCTTCAAACCCACGCTCAACCATTTCACCCATTGCTTCGTCCAATCCCTGGGTGACCAGGACAAATTGATCCGTCTGGGAGTGCCGCCGGAAAAGATCACCATCGCGGGCCAACTGAAATACGACCTGGCTCCGCCGGATGGTATGGCGGTGCAGCGGTTCAAGGAAGCGCTCAGTTTCATGCACAAAGATATCATTTTCACCTTTGGCAGCATTCGCACCGGGGAAGATGACATGCTCCTGCCCATCGTTCCCCAGCTTTTGAAGTTCTCGCCGGATGTCCGGGTGCTCTTGGCGCCCCGTCACTTGAAGAACATCCAAGTGTTGCAGGATAAGCTGGCGAAGATCGGGGTAGCCAGCACCCTGCGCAGCCGTATGCAGCAAGAAACGGTGCCGGAGCGGGTGGTTTTGCTCGACACGATGGGCGAGCTGGCGGTGTCCTACGCTTTCGCGCGGGCGGCCTTTGTGGGCGGTACCCTGGTGCCCATCGGTGGCCACAATTTGATGGAGCCGGCCTTGGCCGCGGTGCCGGTCTGTTTCGGCCCCTATGTTTCCAATGTGATGGAAGCGGCCCATATGCTGCTCCAGTCCGGCGGCGGGTTCCAGGTGAAGTCCGCCTCGGAGCTGGCGGAAACCTTCCAAAAGTTCATGGACGCGGATTTTGCCAAACAAGCCGGAAAAAAGGCCCATGAATCCGTGATTTCCATGAAAGGCGCGACGGATAAAACGGTCCAAGGTGTCCTAAAATGGTGGAAACAAGATTCTTGAACCACCAAGAGTGAAAGCACAAAGGGTCTTTTTAGCGAATGGTTAAAAATGATCGGTCCGAATTGTGGATCCTTTCTTGGTGTTCTTTGTGCCCTTCGTGGTTTAGGACTTCGACTGGATCAAGGTGAAGAATGAGCGACTGGGAAAATGCCTATTTAAAATTCATCAATGAGAAGCCAAAGGGATTTGCCCAAAATCTTGCGGCGGCTTCCCTTCGGGCATTTTCTTTCCTTTTCTTAATGGGGTGGTGGGTGCGCAAGACCATCTATCGCTCGGGGCTTTTCAAACGTAAACGCCTGCCTTGTCCGGTGCTGAGCGTGGGCAATATCACCACCGGCGGTACGGGCAAAACTCCCTTGGTCATCTTTTTGGCCAAACATTTCACCGAACAGGGCCGGCGGGTGGCGGTGCTCAGCCGGGGTTATGGCCGCAAGACGGATCCCTCCTCCCTGGTGTGGGTCTCGGACGGGAAAAAGATACTGGCCACTCCTGAAGAGGGAGGCGATGAGCCGGTCTTGATCGCGAAGAACGTGCCCCAGGCTGCGGTCCTGGTCTGTAAGGACCGTTACCGGGCCGGCCTGGAAGCCATCAAGGAATTCAAACCCGACCTTTTCATCCTCGACGACGGATACCAACGGCGATTCGAACTGCACCGGGACCTGGATATCCTCGCTATCGACGGGGTCAATCCTTTCAGCACCGGTTACGTGCTTCCCGCTGGGTTGCTACGGGAGCCTCTGGGCGCCTTGGCCGAGGCGGATGTCTTTGTCATCAATAAGGTGAATCTTTCCAGAAGTCCTGAGGATGTGAGGACGATATTGCAACGGCATAATCCGAGGGCCTATTTGGTGGAAGCCAAATACCGCCCCGCGGTGCTGCGGGACCTGCATACGAACAAAGAGATGAAACCCTCTGCTTTGGAACGGATGTCGGTGGGCGCTTTTTCCGGAGTGGCCAGTTCCACTTCTTTCGTGAGGACCCTGGCGGACATGAAGGTCTTGATCCATCATTCTTACAACCTGCGGGACCACTACGCTTATACCCGGGAGAACCTGAAGGAAATTCTGAACGACGCGCACTTGCGCGGGCTTCAATACCTCATCACGACCGAAAAAGACGCCGTGAAGATCCCCCATGACCTTGAATTTCCAGTCCCGATCCTGGTCCTGGAGATCCATTGGGAAGCGGTGAATGGCAAGCATCATTGGGAATCTGTCCTCAAGAACGTCGGCCTGAGTTGCGGGGCGGCCTCTTGAGCGATAAAAAAACTAAAAATTCGAAGCCGAAATTCCGGCGTATTCTGGTCCTTCGCTATTCCTCCCTGGGTGATGTGGCCTTGACCAATCCGGTGATCGACCAGTTGGCAGCCGCTTATCCGGAGGCCGAGATCTATTACGCCACCAAGGACCGCTTCGCCCCGGCGGTCGCGGCCCATCCGTCCCTAGCGAAGACCCTTTTGCTGTCGGGGGGAGGGTTCCTTCATTTCTCCAAACATTTGCGGCAATTGAGGAGCCTTCGGCCTGACCTGGTAGTCGATCTGCATGACTCCTTACGCACCCGGCTCTTCCGGCCTTTTTTCTCCGGCGCCCGGATCCTGGTTTATGACAAAGAAGCGGTCCACCGCCGTCTTTTGGTCCAAAAGCTCAAGGGGGAACCAAGCCTCCATACGGTAAATAAATACCTGAAGGTACTCGAGGCGCTGGACATCCCTTTGCCTGCCCAGGTGGATTTCACCGTGCATATCAGCCGGGAAAAGCAGACTTTTTTGAGGGAATTCCTGGAACGGCGCAAGATCAACTCCAACCAGCTGGTGGTGGGATTGGGGCCGGGCTCCAAATGGAAGACCAAACAATGGATGCCGGAACATTACGCCGAATTGGCTTCCCGGTTGGTGCGGGACGAAAAGGCCCTGCTCTTTTGGTTCGGAAGCCCGGACGAGAAGGCGCTGATCCAGACCATTCAAGACCGAATGACGGTCCATCAAGCGGACCGGGGTGTCGATCTGTCGGGGGATTATTCCCTGGAACGTTGTATCGCCCTTTTGGGCCGTTGCGACCTTTTCATCGGTAATGACTCGGGCCTCATGCACCTGGCCTCGGGCCGTGGCACCCGGGTCGTTGTCATTTACGGTTCCACCACCCCCTCGCTGGGTTTTGAGCCCTGGGGCCCGCACACTATCGTCGAGAATACCGCCTTGAGCTGCCGCCCCTGCGACGTGCATGGGAAGAGCGAATGCCCCCTGGGTCATTTCAAATGCATGAAAGAATTGTCGGTAGACTTGGTCGAAGGGGCTGTCAAAAGGTCCCTTCGACGAAAATGATCCCGGGAGATCCTTTTGAAGCGTAAACCCAAGGTCGCGATGCTGCGCGGGCCTTTCCTCAATTCCTTCGAGATGCAATCCTACGAACTGGTCAAGGACGAGTTCGATATTACCGCCTTCACCCCCCATAAGACCTATTTCGACACTTCCAAGGTGGACCTGAAAAAAGAAACCCTTTGGTGCCCCATCGCGGCCAAGGTGCCTTTTGAGCGACCCAGGCGCAAATGGCAGACCCTGAAAGACCAACTGACCGGTAATACCCATTCTTTTTGCGGATTGGTGGACCGCCTGACGGGGTTCGATATTTATCACATCATGGACCAGGCCTTTTGTTTCAGTTACGAGGCGGCCTTGGCCAAACGTAAATATGGCGGCAAGCTGGTGGTGACCGAGTATGAGAACATTCCCCATTTGAACGAACGCAAGTTCATGGAAAGCCGCATCAAAAAAGCGGTCAAGGAACAGGCCGATCTCTTTCTGGCTATTTCACAAGGCGCCCGGCAAGCCTTGATAGAAGAGGGTGTGCCCGATCGAAAGATTCATTCCTTTTCCGGGGCGGTGAAGGTGGATGTATTCAAACCGGGCAAGGCGGACCCGGCTTTAAGAAAGTCCCTGGGCATTCCTGCCGGTGCCTTCGTCGTGCTTTATGTGGGCCGTTTGGCTGAAAGCAAAGGCACCTTCACCCTTCTGGAAGCGGCTAAGCGATTGGCGACCATTGACCCCAGCTTTTACTTCGTTCTGGCGGGCAAGGACGAGGAAGGTGTCGCGAAATGGATCGAAAAGAACAAACTGGGATCCTCGGTGCGCTTGGCGGGTTTCGTGCCTTATACCCAAATGCCGGACTATTACCGCCAGGCGGATGTTTTCGTGCTGCCAAGCTTACCCACGAAGGGTTGGATCGAGCAATTCGGTTATGTGCTGGCGGAGGCCATGGCCAGCGGCGTAGCGGCAGTCGGGTCGGACTGCGGGGCCATCCCGGAAGTGATCGGACGCCCGGACCGGGTCTTTCCGCCGGGTTCGGTGGAAGGTTTGGCCTCGGTATTGCTCGACGTAAAGAAAAAGGGTGCCAAGGCCGAGGGGCGCCAGGCCCGGCAAAGGGCCGTGAAGGTCTATTCTTCCCAAGTACTCGCCAAGGCCATTAAAGAGGTCTATTGGAAGGTTTTGGCGGGATAAGAACCCTTGTTTCTTCTTTTCGTTGTTTTGGGGACTGTGATAGTGTTGGGACCCGTATTTAACAAAGAAGGACCTATATTCAGTGAGTCTCAGACACCAATCTTTTTATCTATTGTTGTTTATTTTTCTGTGGGCCGGTCAGGTCCTCGCAGACGGAGCCCCTCTTTCCGCTTTTGATAACGGTGTGTTGAACTACAAGGCCAGGAATTTCCAGGCCGCGATTAATTTTTTCTCGTCGGACATAGCCGGAAACCCCGACCACGCGCCAGCCTATATGTACCGTGCCAACAGCTATTATTTACTCGGTCAATATGCCCTGGCCCTTCAGGATTTCCAAAAGGTCCAAATCCTTCGTCCCAACCCGCAGGTCGCGGCCTTCATTGCCCGTCTCCAACAGTGGTTATCCGCTCACGGCATGACACCCTCGAAACCGGTTAGGGCTTCCACGGCCCTCAAGAAAGAAAAGCCGGGGGAAGGGATCAGCGTGCGGGTTTATGGCAATCAAGGCTGGTTCACCCCGACGGACTTTATCACCGATATGAATACGAACAAGGCTAATACGGCCCATTATGCCTTAACGGATACTTCGGCCACTTTCTATTCCATGTATCCGACCAGTGATGGCGCGGCAGTTGTTGAACCTTGCTATCGATTTGATTCCCACTTCGAAGTGGGTATGCCAATTGCCAGTGTTGCTTCTGTTCCGGTTTCTGAATCGCAATACAGTAACAGCTTGGGGCCGATCAACACGGTCTATAATTTATCCGCTATGTCTCTGGGCCTGAACGCGCGTTACATTTTGGGCAACGGAGAATTCGCTTTTGAATTCTCGGGTGGTCCGCGTTTTGTACCCATTACCATGCAATACACATCGACGACCAATTCGGCCACTTACACTAGCAGTGCGACATCCTTAGGGATTGGTCTTCAAGCTCAATTTGGTATCGATTGGCAGTTGTTCACCGGAGTGGTGATCTCGCCCTTGATCGGCTATCAATTGGTCAGCGCTAGCGGGTTTCATAGCACCATAACCGGTGGTGGGCTGAACCTGACAGGAACCTGGGAAATGGTTCCGGGGTCTCAGGGAACGGCTATAGGTTTGGTCCAAGACGGCACTTCAGCACCCAGCGGATCCCGCCCTTTGGTGATAGACTTTAGCGGGATGACTTTTGGTGGCCAATTGGCCATTTATTTTTAGAGGAAAGCGAATGAAAAAGAACTTTCTGGTTTTGATCTTATTGACCGGTTTTTTCACCCTGGGCTGTAGTTCTACATACGGGCCAACTTACTATTACAGTCCCCCCGTGACCACGACGCCAACGCCTACGGGCATTTCCAGTTCGAACCCTATCCGAATAATGGGGAACCTGTATCCCGAAACTTATCCTGGTTATAGTCCGGCAGCCTCGTCTGCGGTTTCTGTATATGTCAACGGGACCGCGGTGACCAATGCCGCAGTTACTTTGATCACTCCTTATTCGACCATGGTTCTTCCTTGGGATTCCGTCGATCGGATCTATCAGAATGATGGGTTCGGCATCACCCTCGATTATGGACAGGTCTATACTATCCAGGCGACCACGACCGCCGGCGTGGCCAGCGCTTCCTGCACGATGCCGGGACCCATTAATTTGAGCTCTAACGGTCTCTATGCCACTTGGTCAAATCCACCTAATTCCAATGTAGGATTCAATGTAGAAAGAGGCGGTTACACGCTTGGCTCCTATTCAGGCTATTCTCCCTATTACTTGCCCGCGACCGTCTTCTCGCAAGGGTCAGGAACTTATCTGTACGATATGGTCATTGCCAATCAGGCCTATATTTTTTCCAACGCGGGGACAGGCTCTGCTTTCGTTATCAATTTCCAAAATTATGTTAATGTGACCCACTAGAGGCTCGTTTTTGGGCGAAACTAAGGTAATTACAGCTTAGCTGGTCTGTTCAAGCTCATACCCCTGGGCTAAACTAAAGGCCTATGAACGCCTCGCCTACTTATTCCAACATCCTCGTCCGAGTGCCCAATTGGCTGGGCGATACCATGATGGCCACGCCGGCTCTCCTCGCCGTCCACAAAGCCTTTCCCAAGGCTAAATTGACAGTCCTTTCTAAACCTAACTTCTCAGCTTTTTGGAGCCGTTTTCCGGGGGTCGATCAAGTGATCGAACTGGAAAAAGGATTCTTTGGTTTTTGGAACACCGCCAAAAAGGTGGAAGTCCAAAATTTCGACGCGGCTTTGACCCTGCCGACCTCCTTCTCGTCCGCTTTCCTCATTTTTGCCGCTGGGGTGCCCCATCGTGTGGGCTGGGGCGGGGAAGGGCGGGACCCCTTTTTGACCCAAGTGGTGTCCCGTCCGGATGCCCGGCAAAAACATTTGGTCTGGGAATTCTTGGAATTGACCCGGGAAGGGTTGGGCCGAACCTCGGCTTTGAAGACCTTCCAGTTGGAAGCGCCGGTCGATGCCAAGGCCAAAGCGGAGCTAAAGGCCTTGTTCAAGGAATGGGGTGTAAACGACAAAAAGGGCCTGATCGCCCTGGGACCGGGAGCCACCTATGGTCCGGCCAAACGCTGGCCCCTGGTCTATTGGAAAGAGTTGATCGAGCGGCTCTTAAAGACCCGGTCCGAAACCCTTTTGGTCTTGGGCGGTCCTGAGGAGCAGGAGTATCTGCAAGAATTGTTCGGTGGTGAGAACAAACGATTGATCTCCTTGGTAGGTCGGACGACCCCGATGGTACTGTCGGCTCTTTTAGAGAAGTGCAAAGTCCTGATCACGAACGATACCGGGCCCATGCATGTGGCGGCGGCGGTCCGTACACCGACGGTGGCTTTGTTCGGGTCCACTTCACCCACTTGGACCCGGCCTTTCGGCGCTGGCCATGAGGTCATCTATAAAAACGAAGAATGCAGTCCCTGTTTCCAAAAGACCTGTCCTATTGGTTACCCCTGTCTGCACCGGATCACGGTCGAAGAGGTCCTTGCCAAAACGCAGAAAATATTGAAGGCCCGCGTGAAAGTGAAAAGCGAAAAGGCCCCGGCGGGGGTAGCGTTATGAAACGCATCCTGATCGTCAAACTTCGGCCTTTGGGTGACGCTATCTTGGCGGGCACCTGTTTTGAGGCGGTACGGAAGGCTTTTCCTATGGCTTGGATCACGGCTCTGGTCCAGCCCCCGGCCAACGAGCTTTATAAAAAATCCGGCTGGGTGAACGAGGTAATGGCCTATCACCGTGGCGCGATCGACCGAAAGTCTTTCTTCACCCGGGTGCTCAAGAATTCCCAAATGGTGAGTGCCCTCAAAAAACGCCACTTCGACCTGACCATCGATCTTTCCGCGGCCCATCGCAGCGCACAGCTCATTACCTGGGGCCAGGGCGGATTGAAGATCGGGCTGGGCTTGCCGGAGATCAAAAAGTTCTACGATCTGAGTGCCAACGCCGAGGACGAGTTGAAAGTGCCGGCGGTGGAGTTGGATCACCGGATCCTGCGGTTGATCGGCCTGGAGACCGAACCTCATGACCGGGTGGGCGGCTATTGGAAAGTGCCCGATGAGGCGGTCTATTTCGCCGATAACTTCTGGAAAGCTAACCGATTTACCGAAGACGACTTGGTAGTGGGGGTAAATCCCTTCGCCAGCTGCGCCAGCAAAGAGTGGTATCCCGAAAAATGGGCGGCTGTCATCCGGGAATTGGAAGGCCATGGCCTGAAACTGTATTTCACCTGCGCGCCCCTGGAAAAGAAGGGGTTGGAGCCTATTGAGGCGGCTTTGGGCCATAGTTTGCCGGTCTATGCCGGAAGCGCCTTGACCCCCTTGATGGGTCTGTATAAACGCTCTGCTTTGGTCTTGAGCGTGGATTCGGGACCCCGGCATTTGGCCGCGGCGGTGGGGACACCGACCTTGACGGTCTGGGGACCGGAGCCGGTCAACCGTTGGCATCCTTACACCCTAGAACGGCATCCTATCGCGATCCGCCAGGTGCCTTGCCGTCCTTGCGCGCTGACGGTGTGCGTGGAAAAGAAGCATGAATGCATGGCCCAGTTGGAACCGTCCTTGGTGGTCAAAGAGGTCAAACATCTCCTTCGCCAGGTCATGGGGGGTTAAGTGGCCGAGCCTCAAAAGATATTGATCATCCGTCCCCGGTTCCTAGGGGACCTGATCCTGGCCA
The DNA here is from genome assembly GCA_027452205.1 of candidate division FCPU426 bacterium. Lineage (GTDB taxonomy): Bacteria > Oederibacteriota > Muellerivitia > Muellerivitales > Muellerivitaceae > Bog-1183. The sequence goes on from DAIDGV010000002.1 coordinate 52,207, forward strand.
CTGGGTTGGTGGAGGTCATTAAATCAGCCCAGTCCCAGGCGGAAGTTTGGTTCTTGGCGGAGACCGCCTATTCAGAAGCCCTATCCCATCACCCGGGTATCGCCGGAATAGTTCCTTTTGACGCGAAAAAGAAAAATAACTTTTTTTACCTCACGGGTTTTTATAAGAAATTGCGGGACCAGAAATTCGATATCGCATTGGACCTGTTCGGGAACCCCCGGTCGGCCCAGATCACTTTCTGGAGCGGCGCTAAGACCCGGGTAGGTTTTGACCTGCGGGGCCGGAAATGGGCTTACAACGTGATCGCTCCGCCCTCCTCGGCGCCTTTGCCTTCGGGCCGCCGACGGGTGACCGAGGCTTATTTGGACCAAGTCCGGGCCTTAGGCATCGCTACTCCCGCGCCTTACCGAACCTCCCTTCAGGTCAGTGATGATGAGAAAAATTATGTGCGTAAACTTTTCGATCGGGCGGGCATCGTTCCGGGCGACAAGGTGGCGGTTTTGACCCCGGGGGCTTCCTGGCCCGCGAAAAAATGGCCCCTGGATAACTTCATTGAATTAGGTTTCATGCTTCAGGCCCGAAAGGTGCGCCCCATCTACATCTTCGGTCCCAAAGAAGACGCCCTGGCCAAGGAGTTCGAGGGCCGCATGAACAAGGATTGGATCTATCTGAACCAACCGTCCTTGCGGGGATTGATGGCCTTCATCGAAGCGGCGGACGTGCTTGTCTCCAACGACTCAGGTCCGATGCATGTAGGCCCGGCGGTGGGAACACCTACCCTGGGCCTATTTGGCCCCGGGGAGCCGGAGGTCTGGTTCCCCTATTCGGGTCCCCATCAGGTGCTCTATAGTGAGGTGCCCTGTGGCCATTGCGGGTTGGATAGTTGCCCCTGGATGACCTGCATGGACCGCTTGACCAGCGTGGAAGCGGCGAAAAAAGCCATCGACCTGATGGCATTGAAAAAAAGATAAAGACCTATGCCCCAAAAGATCCTTCTCGTCCTGTTGTTCCTTTTTCTTCTTGGTTTCCGTACCTTTTTCGGCCTTTCGAAGCCTTTCTTTGGCGACACCATCATCGAACAGGACGCCCTGCAGACCTATTTGATCGGCCTGAAACCTTACACGACCAATACCTGGCCTTATTTCGGGCCGGACCAGTATGAGCTGGATACCGGATATCACACCCAGATCGCCGGAGCCTTGGAGCCCCTCTCGATCGATTGGCCGTTGAGGGTTTGGCCTATCCCTGAAGCGCCTTTTCTCTTTTTAAACCTTTTGTCGCTCTCGGGACTGGGTCTGTTGGCTTGGTATATTTGGCGCCGTTCGAAGAACCTGCCTTTTTGGTTCATCCTGGTCTGGGCCTGCCTGCTACCCTGGAACCTGAACGAGTCCTGTCATGTATTGAACATCTGTTATGTCCTGTTCGGAGCTTGTCTTTTCTTCGTGGGGTTCTTCGAGGCGATCCCTGAATTTTCGATCGATTGGCTGACGCCCGGCTGGGCCTTTTCCTTGATGAGCTTTGGCATTTTCTGGAACATGCAGTTCCACCTGTCATGGGTACTCCAGGGTCCCTTCCTGGCGGGCGCATTCCTGTGGCGGCGTTACCGGCAGGTTCCGGGGTGGGGAAGGGAAGTGATAGGGTTGGTGCTGGGCGCGGCGCCGCCTTTAGCGTTCGTCATCCCGACTTGGTTGGCTTATGGTTTCGATAGTTCCTCGGGGGGATTAACGCATACCGCTCACGCGGGATTCGATCTGCATAATTTTGGGATGGGATTTACGATCCTGGCCCGTTATTACTCCCTGGTCTGTTTCGAGATGCCGCGCTTTATTGGCGGCAGCACCGCCGAACGGACCGCCTTTTTAAAAGAAGTGCCATGGATCATTCCGCCCGCGATCTGGCTCACTTTAGTGGGATGGATCCAACCTTTCCTACTTTTGGCGGGCGGGTGGATCAAGGGTGAGAAGGTTTCCCGAAACTTTTGGCTGCTTCAGAGTTTGGCCTTTGCCGGATTCTTGTGGGTGTGGTCCTGTTTTTCTTTTTCCGCCAAGGAACCTATGGCCCACATGTATTACGTCCTTCTACCGTTGCTTTTGGTCTATTCCATGGCGGTGTGGGACCGGTTGGCGCCTATCCGCTGGGTCCGGGTCTTGGCGGTGATCTGTATCGGGGCCAGTTTGTGGTTCCAAACCGGCATGGCCTTGAAGCGACTGACCGAACCCAGGTCCCTCTATCATGACCGGGACCGTGTAGTGAAGGCGATCGACCAAAAGGACTACCGCATCTTGGGGGAAAGACGGCCCTGGGCCCATTGATCCTTGGCCGAAGATGTCCGGACCGGTCTAACTGGCTTTCACTGCCCTGGGCTTTTCCCTATAATGACCGAACTTTTCATTCCCCCTGGCGAAGGAGCCTCCTGTGTTCGGTAAAGGCAAGATCTGGTTCGACGGAAAATTAGTTGATTGGAAAAAGGCCACTATCCACGTGATGTCCCACGTGGTCCACTACGGTTCAAGCATCTTCGAGGGTGTCCGTTGTTACCAAACCAAGCAGGGTTCGGCCATCTTTCGCTTGGAAGAACACATCGACCGTTTGTACGACTCCGCCAAGGTCTACCGTATGGAGATCCCCTTCACGAAAAAGCAGTTCATGGAAGCCGTTGTCAAAGTGGTGAAGGTGAACAAGCTCAAGAGCTGTTATATCCGCCCGGTTGTTTTCCGCGGCTATGGCACCATGGGCGTTAACCCCTTGAAGAACCCGCTGCATTGCGCGGTGGCGGCTTGGTCCTGGGGTTCCTATTTGGGCGAAGAAGCTTTGGAAAAAGGCATTTCGGTGCGGATCTCTTCCTGGCACCGCCAGGCCCCGAATACCTTTCCGACCTTGGCCAAGGCGGGCGGCAATTACCTGAATTCTCAATTGATCAAGATGGAAGCCTTACAGGACGGTTTTGACGAGGGCATCGCCCTGGACAGCTATGGTTATGTGTCCGAAGGATCCGGCGAGAACGTTTTCATCGTCAAGAACGGGGTCATCTTCACGCCACCGACCAGTTCGGCCATCCTGGCGGGCATCACCCGTCATTCGATGTTTGTCATTGCCCGGGACCTGGGAATGGAGATCCGCCAACAAGTGCTGCCCCGGGAAAGCCTCTATATCGCCGACGAGGTCTTCCTGACCGGTACCGCCGCCGAATTGACGCCGGTCTCCAAGATCGACAACATCATCATCGGCAACGGCAAGCGGGGTCCGGTGACCGAGAAACTACAAAAGGCCTTTTTCGACATCCTTCGCGGGGAGACCCCCGATCGTTTCGATTGGTTGACCCCTGTCAAATAAGATGAACGCCAAGTCCATTCCCGAACCGAAGCGGATACTGCTCATCCGCTTCAAGGGTATCGGGGATGTCATTCTCTCGACGCCGCTCTTTCGCGCCCTCAAGAAGAAATATCCTTCCGCGCAGATCGATCTGGTCACCCGGACTTTTTGCGCCCCCATAGTTCAGAATGACCCGCACTTGAGCCGGGTCATCCTCTATCCTGAAAAAGGCGCGTCCTTAGGGGAATTGATCCGCTTCATCCACCGTATCCGTGGCGAGAAATACGATTGGGTGCTGGACCTAGCCGCCGAACCCCGGTCCGCCTGGCTGACCTTGTTCTCGGGCGCGGCTTTGAGAGCGGGTTATGCCTTCCATTTCCGCCAATGGGCCTTCAATTACCGCATCCCCAAGAACCAAGTGCGCAAATACCAAGCCGAGGTGAACCTGGACATCATCCGGGCCCTGGGTGTGCCCGATGCGGGCAATCAGACCGAGATCCGTTTGAGCGCGGAGGACAAAGCCTGGGCCGAGGCTTGTTTCGCCCGGAGCGAGTTCAAGGACCTGAAAGTGAAGGTGGGGTTGAATCCGACGGGCACTTGGCCCTCCAAACGCTGGCCGGTATCCCATTGGCGGGAACTGATCCAAAAACTGAACGGGGAAGGGGTTAAGCCCATCCTCGTTGGGGCGCCCGCTGACCAGTCCTTGTTGGATGAGATACGAAAGGGGTTGGAAGGGCTGACCTTGATCAAACCGGAGACAACCTTGTCCCAAGCGGCGGCTTTTGTGTCGAAATTGGACCTTTTGATCGGCAATGACGGCACGCCCCAGCATTTCGCCCAGGCCTTTGGGGTCAAAAGCCTCACCCTTTGCGGGCCCCATTGGGGCATGAGCTGGGTGAAACCGGGGGACGTGCGGCACCGTTTTTTACAGCATTTCCTGGATTGCGGCCCCTGCGACCTGAATGTGTGCCCTTTTCCTAAAGAACAAGGCGCCGCGGCCCATGTGCATCAGGAATGTCTGGTCAAGATCACGCCGGAAAAGGTGCTGGGTGTCGCGAAAGAGATGTTAGCAGGATACTGAAAAATTATTTTTCAGAATAGCGTTAAACCTTCAAGAGAAGTCCCGCCCAAAGGCCTGCCAGGGCCAGCAAGCTGATGAAAAGCCCCAATCGAAAACTGACCGGTTCGTAACTCAGGTCCACAGCCCCGCTTTGTTTGTCCAGGGGTATCCCCTGGAACATCCCGTCCGCCAGGAAGATCGGTGTCGGTTTGCCATCCACCCAAGCCTTCCAACCCGGCAAGGCATTTTGTGTAACGATGAAAAAACCGGCCGGATGTTCCTTGAGGTCGAAGTGCGGGCCTGAAGGCCCTCCGTATCGGTCATTGAAGGGTAGTGGCTCTTTTCCCAAGTAAAGGTCTTTTAAAGGGTTTGCCACGCCAGTGGCAAAGGTGGTGAAGATATCTTTTCGTTCAGCGGTTCTGGGTTGAGCAGCCGTAAAAAAATGATCCCCGACCGAAGCGGGGTTTTGCCAAAGACCCCATCCGTCCAAGGATCCTACTTTCTTGAAGTTCTTCGGCATTTCCTTTTGATCCATCAGCAACAGGTCCACTCCCAAAAGATCCAATAGATGACCCCGGTAGGGAAACCCATATTTGTAATAGAGACTAGCATCCAAGGCGCCCCAAGAAGGCCAGGTGGAGCTGTAAAAATTGGCGGAGGGTAGTCCCGCATAAAGATTGGAGTTGCCGCCGAAGTACTTAAAGTGAGCGGTTGGCTCCGGGTCGGGTTGGGGAGTGTAGAGCTTGGAATATTCCTCTTGGCTGGGAAGCGCTAAAAGCCGGCCAGTACCCAGGTGATCTTGAAGGAACTTGGCCTTTTCGGTCAAATATTTGTCCGGCGGGGTGAGGTTTTTTTCGGTGGGTTGGAGCCAGATGTTTGTCAGGAGTGAAATGAAAAAAACAGCCAGGAGCCAACGATGCCAAGGTTTTCCGAAGTTCAAATATTGGAATAAAAAACCCATGGCGATGAGCTCGAAGAAATCGACCAAAACCCAGGCTTTGGCGGGCTCCAAGAACGCGGGTAACGCCAAATGAACCAAGCCGAAAGCCCAGTTAAAGAAACCGAAGGTCCAAAGGATCGAGAAACCGAAACCAGCTGTCCAAAAGCAGGTGGGTTTATTCCACTTTTTGAAATGGTAAAGGCCGATGGCCAAGATCAATAAAGGCAAGCTGCTACTGTAGAAGTTGAAGTAGAAATAAGTGGGTGAGGCGACATAATCCACTAGGTTTTTCTCCCGCAGGGCGTGGGAGGTTAAAAAGGTCAAAAGGTTCTTGAGCGGAAGGACGAAGTCTGGGTTGTTAGGTACGGCAGGTAGACGAATGGCCTGGAAAAAGAGGTATTCGACCGAAGGCAGCCATTGAGCGGCGGTCAGGGCCGCGGCGACCAAGCCGGGGACGATCAGGGGTTTTAGATTTCGAAAGAAAACGAAGCCATAGATCGAACCGCAAATGACCGTGTAGAAAAGGGTGTGGGGATACCCGGCTAATATCTGCAGGGTGAGGGCAGCGCCTAATTTGAAGGCTCCCCAGGGTTTTTCTTCTAAAGTCTCGTGAACGCCGATGAAGACCCATGGAATCCAGGCCATGGCGTCCATGGGCGCGTTACTTCCCAAGTGATTTATCGCGCAGGCGTTGGTCAGGGCGATGGCGGAGCTGACAAATGCCCCGAGAACCGCAACATTCAGGCTTCTTAAAAAACAATAAATGCCTATCGAGAAGATAAATAGGTGAAGGACTCCCGACAGATTCCAAGCGGACAAACCGAGCCAAGTGAAAAGCAGAGTGCCGGGGTAGAGGACTTCGGTGGCCCAAGAGGCCAACCAGGGGACACCAAAACCCACTTGGGAATTCCAAAGTGGTAAATGACCGTTGGATAGGGACTGGGCGGTCCAGTAACGAACGGGAAAGTTCCAGGTGTCATTCTCGGGACAAGCGAAGTGAAGATCCGGGTGAAGCAGGATGTTGCCGTAGGCCAAAATAATGAGCGTTAACCAGCCCAGGGGGAGAAGAAAGGTCGGTCTTTGATACCAGGGTGTATCTTTATTCATCGATGTCCCCGGGTTCTTTTAGGCGTTAAATTCGCCGCCCGCTATTTCGGGCACTAAGCCCATGTCTTGGATCATTTGGTGGTCCGCATCCTGGCCTTGGCCGCTGGTGGTCAAATAACCGTTGGTGAAGATGGAATTGGCTACATAAAGGACCAGGGGCTGTAGGGCGCGGAAAGTGACCTCGCGGCCGCCTGCGGCACGCACATCCACGTCGGGATGGATGAAACGGAAAAGGCTCAAGACGCGCAGGGCGTAGTAAGGTTCCACCTTCGGCAAATGGGCGAAGGGGGTGCCGGGCCGGGGATCCAAAAAGTTGACCGGCACGGAGGTAGCCCCAATCTCCCGAAGGGCAAAAGCCAATTGAACGACATCCTCGTTCTTTTCGCCCATGCCCACGATGCCCCCTGAACAGACTTCCATGCCGGCTTCTTTGGCGTAACGGGCGGTTTGCACCCGGTCGGAATACTTATGAGTAGAAACGATCTGGGCATAACGCTCCTCAGAAGTTTCCAGGTTGTGGTTAAAGCGGTCCACGCCGGCCTCGGCCAGTCGTTTGGCCTTTTCCTCGGTCAAAATGCCCAAGGAAGTGCAAACCTTCACTCCGACCTCTTTTTTGATGATACGGGTGGCCTCGCAAATGACATCCAGGTCCCGGTTGCTGGGCCCCCGGGTGGCAGTGACCATGCAATATTTCCAGGCGCCGGCGGCCTTGGCCTTGCGGGCCCCCTCGACGAGGGCCTCGATTTCCATCATGGGATAAGTGGCGGCGGGAGTGGTGTATTTGGAGGATTGGGAGCAAAAACCGCAATCCTCGGGGCAGGCGCCGGATTTGGCGTTCTGGAGCACGTGGATGCGGACCTTATTACCGTGAAAATGGCTGCGAACCTTGTAAGCGGCATGGATGATGGAAAGGGTCTCGGTGCCGGAGGCAGACAGGACGGCCAGGGCTTCTTCCTTGGTAGGGGCTATTTTTTTCAGGGCTTTTTCGGCTAACTGGTCCCAGAGCTCGGTGGTTTGGGAGGGCGCAAAGATCATGGTTCATCCTTTTCCTGTAAGGGTCTCGAGGGAAACGAGTATAACACGGTGATTTCTATTACGGCTGGGTTAAAAAAACACCCATCCGGCTTCGGTTTTATTTTATTCTTTACCGTATATGAGCGAGACCATCATGGACAAACCTAAGAAGAAAAAAAAGACCCCAAAGCTTTTTCAGTTCCTTTTGGGGTACAGCTTGGGCTTCTTCGCTTGGTTGGGGGGGCTTCACTGTTTATCCGTGGACGAAAAGGGCGGGCTTTCGCTTTCCGCCAAGAGATTCCGTCGGCATCTTTTGAAAGTCTTCCTGTGGACCTTGGAGATCGGCATGGTCTGGAATCTATTGGTCGCCTACCACGCTTGGCTCATGAACGCGACCGTCCCGGAGATCGAGATCGCCTTCGTTGTCAAATCGGTCATCTTCCTCTACATCAAGGTTTTTTGGCCCCGGGTCTTTCCGGAGATACTGCCCGGGATGCACGTTTTTTTCTGCCCCCAGTGCTATCAAAAACAAACCTTTAAGTTCCTGCCGGTATCCTTTCAGTTCGGGTTCTTCGTTACCTATCTTTGTAGTTATTGCTCTTGCCTGGTGAATGGCTGGGGCGAACAGATCTTTTATCCGGTCCAGGTTTCTTTCAGGAAAGTGACGCCTTTTTTACTCAAGACCCTGCCTTTGGTCGGGGTGGCCATGGCGCTCGGCGTGACCTTGTTCCGGATGATTTGGGACCTTTTCTGATCTTTCAATTCTTCGATAAGGGATAGACCCACTGGAGGCCGCTCACCTTCATGTTTTGGGGATCTTGAAGCCAAACGGCTACGCCGCTTTGGGACGGTCTGACCCCCGGGTTCGGCAATGACAAGGTTTGTTCCTTTTCCTTTTTAAGATCCGAATAAGTCATCTGTTTCCAAGAGCGCACGACGAAATCCTCGCTTAAGGTCCTTCCGCCATTCTCGCCCCGTTGGACCGAGGTCGTTAGGCCGTTCTCGAAAAGGACTACGCAAAGCACGGGGTTGTTGGATGTCCCGTGGACGAGTTCGACGGGGACCGAGATCTTGGCGTGAATGGACTTACCGTTCATCGTCGCCAAAAGACCCAAGGCCGGGAAAGTGGCTTGGGATCTGGACAGTTCCAATTGGGCCCGGGCGCGGTCCGCGCCGTTAAAACCAACTTGGCCTTGAACCACCGATTGCGGGGTGTAGATCGTATTGGATTGAAAAAAGGTCCCATAGTTTCTTTGGCGGTCCGAAGCGGCGGAGGAAGAATAGGGGTCTTTCCAGCCCAAATAGTCCCAATAATCCACATGAAAGGCCAAGGGTAAGGCCTTCTTGGCTTGGAATAATTCCATCCCCCAACTATCGAGCAAGGCTTCGGCGGGCGGGCAACTGGAGCAACCTTGGGAAGTGAAGAGTTCTATTAGGACTGGAGCCTTGGTCAAGGAAAGGTCTTGGGCCCTGGCATGGGTCATTGCCAAACAAAGAACGAGGAAAAAGAGAATGGATGTTCTCATGGAAGCCCCCTTGAGTTCCTTCTTCAATACGGAGGGGGTTTTAGAAAGGTTTCGTCAGTTTTTTTCGGGGAAGTCGCGAAGCAGGTCGGCGACCACCTTTTGGAACTGTTCCGGAATCTGGGGTATGCGGGGATCATCGATCGAAATGGGTTTATCAAAGAGAGGGTAGCACTTGGAGATGCCCACTTCATTGAGCCAAATGATATTGGGGGATATGGCGCCAACCACCGCCACGCAGGGAATGCCCATTTTTTTGGCCAAGAGGGCCACAGAGACCGGAGCTTTACCCTCAAGGCTGGAGGCGTCCAACATTCCTTCGCCAGTGATGACCAAGTCGCATCCCCTCATTTGTTCCTCGAGTTTGAGAATGTTCGAAACGAAATCGAAACCGCTCTCCAATTTGCCGCCCAAGGCCAGGAGGGCCATGCCCATGCCACCGGCGGCTCCGGCGCCACGTTGACTTTTTAAAACCGTGCCGGAAGCCCTGGAAAGAACGCTTTCAAAGTGAGCCATGCCTTTTTCCAGTTCCTTGACCATTTCGGGGGTGGCGCCTTTTTGGGGACCGAAAAAGCGGGCTGAACCATATTCACCCAGTAGCTGCACCCGAACATCGACCAGGCCGGTCAGGTTCAGTTCCTTTAAGTTCTTGCGGACGAACTCGAGGTTGACTTCGTTTACCAGTGATAGATGCTGTCCGGCCACGCCCTTGGGCAGGTGGGTCGAAGAGATCAATTGGGCACCGAGGGCCTGGAGGAAGCCGATGCCGCCGTCCACGGTTGCGCTGCCGCCCAAGGCGATGCGGATGTTTCGCGCACCTTTTTTGTAGGCTTGCACTACTAGTTCTCCCGTGCCATAGCTGGAGGTCAACATCGGGTTGCGTTCGTTGTGGGCCAGTTTTGATAATCCGGAAGCTTGGGCCATTTCAATAAAAGCGGAATTTTTCTCGGGAAGGTCCGAAAGGCCATAGGTGGCGTCGTGAGGCCGCATGAGGGGGTCGTGGACCGAGGTGGAGTAAGTTTTGCCCTTGAGCATATGAATGACCGTGTCGAGGGTTCCCTCGCCGCCGTCGGCAACAGGGCAAACACGGATGAAAGTGCTGGAACGCTGTTTGAGGATGGCTTTTTGAATGGTATCGGCCACGCCTTGGGCCGTCGAGATGCCTTTGAATTTATCCGGAGCGACAAGTATTTTCATGGGGTTTAGAGGGCCATTATTCGTTTAATTTTCGAACATTCAGTATTAAACTACCCGCCGGTTTAATGTTTATCATTTTAAGGGGGAAAAATGTCTTCGCAAGACCAATCCATGCTTTCGTTACAAAAAGATTCGGCGCTCTTCCCACCGCCAGCCGCCTTCAAGGCTAAGGCTTACATCAACTCTCCTGAACAATACCAAAAAATGTATGACCGCTCGATCAACGACTCCCACAACTTCTGGCTGGAGCAAGCCGAGGGGTTCCACTGGTTCAAGAAACCCACGCAAACGCTGAAATATACTTGGGACAGCAAGGCCAACAAGATCGAACACACTTGGTTCGAGGACGGTCAGATGAACGTGTCCTATAACTGCTTGGACCGTCACCTGGGCACGCCGGTGGAGAACAAAGTCGCCATCCTTTGGCAGGGTGAAAAGGATGAGGACGTCCGCAAGATCACCTATAAAGAAATGCACGAGCTGGTCTGCCAGTTCACCAACGTGCTCATTGCCCGGGGCGTCAAAAAGGGCGACCGGGTCTGCGTTTATATGCCCATGGTGGCCGAAGCGGCGGTAGCGCTTTTAGCCTGTGCCCGCTTAGGCGCCATTCACTCGGTGGTTTTCGGCGGATTCAGCGCTGAATCCATCAAGAGCCGTATCCAGGATTCGGACAATACCGCGGTCATCACTGCGGATGTCGGTTTCCGCGCCGGCAAGGTCATTCCCCTGAAGAACATCATGGACGAGGCCTTGAAGGACTGCCCGGGCGTGAAGAACGTCATCGTTTACAAGCGTGGCGACGGCCAAGTCAATATGAAGGCAGGCCGGGATTTCTGGTGGCACGACGAAATGGTGAAAGCCCCGAAAACCCATAAAGCGGAGGCTCATAAGGCAGAGGACCCGCTGTTCATCCTTTATACATCCGGGTCTACTGGCAAGCCGAAGGGTGTGCTTCACACGACCGCGGGTTACTTGATGCACGTTGCCCTGACCCACAAATATATCTTCGACTGGCATCCTGAGGATATTTACTGGTGTACAGCGGATATCGGCTGGGTGACGGGCCATAGCTATATCGTTTATGGACCTTTGGCCAATGGCGCCACATCCATCATGTTCGAAGGTGTTCCGAACTTCCCCGATCCGGGCCGTTTCTGGCAGGTCGTTCAAAAACACAAGGTGAATATTTTTTATACGGCTCCCACCGCTATCCGCGCGCTGATGCGCGAGGGGGAAGATTGGCCGAAAAAATACGACCTTTCCTCCCTCAAGGTGCTGGGCTCCGTCGGTGAACCGATCAATCCGGAAGCCTGGATGTGGTACTACCGTAATGTGGGCCACAACAACACCCCGATCGTGGATACCTGGTGGCAGACCGAGACGGGTGGGTTCCTTATCTCCCCATTCCCGGGAGCTCACACCTTGAAGCCGGGTAGCGCCTCGCGGCCCTTCTTTGGAGTGGAGCCGGTGGTCCTGCGGGACGACAGCACCGAATGTAACCGCAATGAAGGCGGCAAACTTTGCATCAAGAAGCCTTGGCCGGGCATCATGCGCACCACCTGGGGCGACCATGAACGCTTCGTGAATACCTATTTCAAGACCTTTAATGACATGTATTTCACCGGTGATGGTTGCCGCGTGGACCAGGACGGCGATTACTGGCTGATGGGACGGGTGGATGACGTGGTCAACATCTCGGGCCACCGTATCGGCACCGCCGAGGTCGAAAGCGCACTGGTGGCTTTCTCGAAAGTGGCCGAAGCCGCTGTGGTGGGTTTTCCCCACGACATCAAGGGCCAAGCGCTCTACGCTTTCGTGACCCTGAAAGAGGGAGTTGCCGCCTCGGATGACCTTAAAAAAGAGATCATCCAGCATGTCCGCAAGGAGATCGGCGCGATCGCCCAACCGGACAAGGTGCAGTTCGCCGAGGGCTTGCCCAAGACCCGTTCAGGCAAGATCATGCGCCGTATCCTGCGCAAAATCGCGGAGAACGAGACCGGCAACCTGGGTGATACTTCCACTTTAGCGGATCCGTCCGTGGTCGAAAAATTGGTCCACGGAAAGCTTTGATCCTCGTTATTTGTTGATGAAAAGGCCGGTCCGAGATTTCGGGTCGGCCTTTTCTTTTTAGCTCATTTAAATAATCGTTATCACCACCCGCCTTTCTTAATTTTGTCAAAAGACGTATAAATAAGGTGATTAGAGACCTTGTTGGTGGCTTTTCGCTGAAACTCACCGGGCTATTGAGGCGTCTAATTAGGTAGAAGTCCTTCTAATAGGTTCCGGAGAGAGGGTTCGATGAAAAAGACCATTTACATTTTTAGCGTTTTTTTCCTGGTTTCAGCCGCTATCGCCTGGGCCGAGCCCCGGGGTGGTGGTGGTTTTGGTGGCGGGGGTTCTGATTCCGGTGGAGGTTCCGGTTTTAGCGGAAATTCCGGTTTTAGTGGTGGCTCTGGCTTTAGTGGAAGGTCTGGTTCCAGCGGTGGTTCCGGTTTTCGTGGGAATTCCGGGTTCTATAGCCGCCCTTCTTCCTCGTCCCAATTCCGCAGGATGGGGATCCGCACGGTCCCTCATTACAGCAATGGTTCCTATTTATTCCGGGGCTCAAATCGTTCTATGGGGTTGCCGGTCTATGGGCCGCGGGGAGGGACCTTCCGATCTTCTTTTGTATCGCCCCGGAGAATGAGTTCTTCTTTGGTCCGTAACAACATGGCGGCGGTGAACGATGTAGGTTTCCGGACGAGGATCGCTTCCTTGAACTCGCGCGAGAACATCGTAGGGCACTATTACTGGCACAATTACAATGGCCGTAACTTTTGCCATTATTACGACCGTTGGGGCTGCAATTGGTACGGTTGGAATTGTGGCAATAGTTTCTATTGGTCTTGTTGGTGGGGGAATTACTGGTGGTGGTACGATCCGAACTATTACCGCTGGTGTTATTGGTATGACGGCTGGTGGTGGTGGCAAAACCCCGATGACACGACGAACACTTACGTTTACAACAACGGACAATATATCCCCGAGCAGCCCGCAGCCGATACCCAAGAGCAAGCGGCTCCGGAGCAATCGCAATCCTCGGCGGATGACGCCTCCGCCTATTCGACGGTGCCAGAGGAGGAAGATACCGCCGCGCAGCCCATCGCCATCAAAAGCTTCCGTAGCAAGGATGGCACTCGAACGGTCAGGTTGGCTGGCGACTCCAATGACGCCTTTTTGGATGACACGAGTGGTCAAAGGACTTTCAAATCCAAGTATTTAGCTTCAGGGGTAACTGGAGTTCGATATTTGAAAGTGAATGGCGGCTTGCATATCACTTTGACGATGAAGGATGGGACGACGGAGACTTATGATCGGGACGGGAATCAATTGTCGAACAATGAATAACGGGGGCAGGTATGAAAAAGCTTCTATTTCTGTCTTTGGTGATGGTCTTAATGCCTGGATTGATTCTTGCCCAAGACGAGAGAGAACGCCGGGGTGATGACGGTGGCAATGGCGAACACCATGAGAAGCAAGGGCACCGTAATTTCCGTCCTACCCGTCAACGTCCGGCCCGGTCCCGGGCGGTCCGCCATCAAGCGGTCAGCCCGCAATTCCGCAGCATGGGTGTTCGCAGTTTCCCCAAACCCATCGCCCGTAACCGTTTAATGGCGGTCGGTCGGGAACATTCCTCTATCGCTTTTCCCAATCGGGGTCCTAATGGCGTGTCGATCCACGCCAATGTCATCGCCCGGACCAATTTCAGCAGCAATGTCCTGGTCCGCAACCACATGACGGTCATCAACGCGCCGGCCTTCCGGGCCAATATCGTCAATTATTGCGGTCGTGAGACCGTGGTAAACCACTATTATTGGCACACTTATAATGGCTTTAACTTCTGCCATTATTACGATCCCTGGGGATATCACTGGTACGGCTGGTACTTGGGCAATGCCTACTTTTGGACGCGCTGGTACAACAGCCATTATTGGTGGTATGACCCGGCCTATTACCGCTGGTGCTATTGGCACGACGGGGCTTGGTGGTGGCAGGCCCCGAACACGACCACGATCTATGTCTATAACAATGGCAATTATGTTTCTTCCAACGCTCCGGCCGGCGCGAGCGCGGCTCCGCCAGCCTCGAACGTCAAAAGCGCAGACTATTTCAATGGCGACAGCAGTCGGGAAGTGCGGGTGGTGGAGGGAGGCGACGCTTTCCTGTACGACATCTCGGGCGACAATGCCTTCAAACCCATTTTCCTGGGTTCGAACGTGACGGATGTAAAATTCTCGAACCCGAAGAACGGTGGGTCCTCGCAGATACTGCTAATGTTGAAGGATGGCAGTTTCTCGACCTTTGACGCGGATGGGAACCCTATTGGCGGCAGCGGTAATTCCGGGGCTATGAGCGGCCCCGCCCCCGGCGACGACCAGGGCCAAGATGCCCAGGTCCCGGCCAATGGGCCGAACCCAGGTACGGCTCCTCAACCGCCTCCTTCGGGGGCTAATCCTCCGTCCAATCCTCCCGATCAGGGGAATTAAGGTTTGGGTCAGCTGACCTCTTTTTGGACGTCGGCGAAGCGGGGATTGATCAGAATCTTGCCCTCGATCTCCAAGGTGGGGATGACCCTTTTGCCATTGGTATAGCCCATCATGGTGGCGTAATCAGCGGCATTCTGTTCGATATCCCGTTCTTCATAAAGGATACCGTTGTCCCGTAGTTGGTTTTTCAGGTTCCGGCAATCGCCGCACCAAGAAGTGGTATACATAACGATCTTTTTGGACATGGTTGGCTCCTTTCCCTGTATTAAAGGTCCGCCACTTGTCTTTTTCCAGCCCTTTTGACTATAAAAAAGACGCTGCTCAATCTGGGGAGAAGGAGTTGCTATGCGTTCATGGCTCTTGATGTTGGCTTTGATCCTGACAGTCGGTCCAGTTTTCGCTAAGGTCGTGACCAAGACGGTGGAATATAAGGACGGGAACCAGACCCTCGCGGGATATCTGGCCTATGACGACTCTATCCAAGGCAAGCGTCCCGGTGTGCTGGTACTGCATGAATGGAATGGATTGGGCCACTACATCCAATGGCGCGCCCGGGAAATGGCCCGGCTGGGTTATGTGGCTTTCGCCGCGGATATTTACGGCAAGAATGTCCACCCTTCCAACCCGGATGAGTTCAAGAAAGAATCGGGGAAGTATTACGCCGATCGTCCGTTGATGCGCTCGCGGGTCCAAGCGGCGTTGAGCCAATTGACCCAAAACCCAATGGTGGATACCGCTAAGATCGCGGCGATCGGTTATTGTTTCGGTGGCGCGGTTGCCCTGGAGTTGGGACGCACCGGAGCGCCCCTGTTGGGTATCGTAACGGTTCATGGCGGCTTAGCCGACCCGATCCCCGCAGATGACGCAAACATCAAAGCGAAAGTGCTCATTCTTCAAGGCGGTGACGACAAGTTCACGCTGGGGGACCTGCCCGCTTTGGAAAACAGCTTCAAGAGCAACAAAGTCGATTACCGGGTCGTCACTTATCCGGGGGCTGTTCACGGGTTCTCCAATCCCGACAACAAAGGAAGCATTCCCGGTATCCTTTACAATGAAAAGGCCGACAAGGCTTCCTGGAGAGAGATGGTGGATTTCCTCAAAAAGATATTCAATTCCTAAGACAGATCACCGAAAAGGCCCGGGGCGCTCAGCGCTTGCGGGCCTTTTTTATTTTGGGTAAAAGTTCTGTCTCTTGGAAATAAGAAGTGAGCACCCACTGACGCAGTTTGCCCTGGGCGCTGGAAAAGGGGAGTTTTTCCAATTCTGCGGATGTGACCCATTTGGCCGTACTGTTGATCCTTATTTCTTTTTTAGCCTTCGCGGCATACAAGCTCAAATGGATCTTGTGGTGAGTGATCTGATGTTTGACATCCTTGCGGGGTTTGGGTTCGGATTGGACACCGAACTCCTTTTCAAGGATCGAACGGGCTTCCTCGTGGGTCCTTCCTTCCGCGCTGGGGAATTCCCACATTCCTTTGAGCCATTTCTCCTCTTCGCTCCGCTTGCGAACGAAAAGTTTCCCCTTTTGGTCCACCAAAAGAGCGGCCATGGGTACCTCGACGGTCTTGGCGGCCTTGGCCATCTCGGGCAACTCATATTGGATGCCCCTTTGGGCCCCTTCGCAATGGGCATAAAGGGGACACAAGAGACATTGGGGTTGTTCAGGCAGGCAAACCGTGGCGCCCAGTTCCATTAGGGCCTGGTTGAAGTCCCCGGGTCTTTTGGGGGGGAGGAGCTGACGGGCGATATCCCAAACCTTTTTGTGGTTCTCGCCGACTTTTAGGTTGCCCCTCAGGACGAAGAGCCTGGAAAAAACACGGATAACGTTGCCGTCCACCAGGGGTTCGGGTTTTTGGAAAGCGATGGAAAGAACGGCGCCGGCGCTGTATTGGCCCACACCCGGCAGTTCGACTATCCCTTCGCGGGTCTGGGGCAAGTGGCCGTGGAAGTCCGCGATCACCTTTTGGGCGGCGGCTTGTAAGTTGCGGGCCCGGCGGTAATAGCCCAGGCCTTCCCACAGCTTCAGAACCTTTTCTTCCTTAGCCTTAGCCAGGGCGGACCAATTGGGCAATTCTTTCAAGAACCGTTCATAGTACGGAATGACGGTCTTTACTTGGGTTTGCTGGAGCATCATCTCGGAAACGAAGATGGCGTAGGGATCCTTCGTGCGGCGCCAGGGCAAGTCCCTTTTATATCGGTCGTACCATTCCAAAAGGGCTTTTTGGATGGCTTCGGCATGGAAGGCGGGGGTCTTTTGGTTCGATTTGGCCATGGGTCAGAGGAACCGTTCGATCTCGTAGGTAGCCAGCGGTTCTTTTTGTCCCGAGGTCATGAGGGGCCGGGCGGGCTTGGCGTGGGCCACGTCCTTGATCTTGTCGTAGGTTTCCTGGGTCAAAAGCACCTGGTCCGGAGCGGCCATGGCGCAAAGTTGTCCGACGGTCTCCAAAGGAACGCCGGTGATGCTGTAGTCATAATATCGGTCCGAGCCTAAATTGCCCGAGACCACCGCGCCGGTGTGGATGCCGATGCCCAGGCTGAAGGCCGTGTGGCCTTTTTGGATGCGGGCAATGTTCACCTCTTTGACCCGCTCTTGGATCTCCAAGGCGGCCTTGACCGCCCGTATCTCTTTGTCCTCGTGGGTAAAGGGCGCGCCCCAGACAGCGATAGCGGTATCGCCCACGAACTTGTCGACCATTCCCTCATATTTGAAAACGGACTCGTTGATCAAGCTTAGGTATTGGTTCAGAACCTCGACGAGTACTTCGGGGGTCATGTTCTGGCTTAAGGTGTTGAAACCCTTGATCTGGACCTGCAACAGGGTGCATTCCCGGCGTTCGCCCTTAAGGGCGAAGTAGTTCTTTTCGGCCAATATTTTTTGGGCGGCTTGGGGGGAAACTACCTTTCCCAGGACCAGGGAGACCCTTTCCTTATCCTTGAGCATCTGGACCATTCCATGGAGGGCTCGGGCTAGATCGCCCCAATCATCGGGTCGGTGGATGGGCAGGGAAGCGTTCAGGTCACCGTCCTTCATCTTTTCCACTTGGCCGGTAATCTCCCTTAAAGGCGCGAGCAAGTCCATTACGTACCAAAGTCCGAGGGCGAGGACCAAAAGGATGAAAGCGACACTCCAACCCACTAAAGCCTTCGAGAAACTGCCTTCCACCGTGATGGATTCGTGGATGGGTTGATAAATGAAGAAGTGCCCGCCCACGACCTGATCCAGGTCATTAATGGGGACGTCGTCCCACAAAAAGTTCTGGTTGTTCACGTTGATCGAGGTATGGCGGGCGGCGAAAGCGGTCTTGTTCACATCCCCCATGGCGTTATCCGGGAAGGTTGAGTTCTGGACCTTGTTGTTGGCGTAAAAGGCCACCTCGTTCTGGGTGATCACTTTGAGGCGCTGGAGTACTTCCGCGTTGAGTTTGATGCCTAAAAGAATGGCCCCGACAAACCGTTTCTTGTAGAGCACGGGGGAACACGCGGCCAAATAATATTGGTCGTTATAGGTAAAAAGCCCCATTTGGGTGGTCTTTTGGAAGGCTTCGGCAAAGCCGGGCCAATCGCGCACCGAAAAGAGAGTTGCGTGTTTAGACGCATGGTTCGTTCCGTCGCCGGATGTCGGCATGAGAGAACCCAGCGGGGCGATAGTAGGAGTCGAGAGAGGGTTATTGGAAAAGCGGGGCAGGTTGATGGTGTCGTAAAGCACGCCGCCATCCTTGTTGACCAGGACCAGGAGCGGTCGTTGAAGATAGGTGGAAAGGTCCTTGCCCAGCTGCCGGTATTGATCCAGGGTCATGGAGGAGTCCGCCAAACCCTTTTGCAGCCAATCCTTGTCGGTGGTATGGCCCAATTGGGTCAAAAGGATCTCATATTCCTCGTCCAGGGCGATCTTGAGAGCGGAAATGCTGCGGATCAGGGCGGATTCGGGATCATTGGTCACGACGGTTTTCAGGTGACTGGTGAAGACCCACTGACTGATCCAGACATAAAGCAGGACGGGAATGACCAGAACGACCAATAGCTTGGCGGTGATCCAACCCCATTTGGCAAATTTCATGAGTTCCCTTGGGTCGCTAATTCGGAGGTGGTGCTCAACAAGGGCTCAATATATTACAGAACGAACTTGGGTGGAAGGGCGAGGCTTACTCGTAGCGCAGGGCCATGATCGGGCTCAAGCGGGAAGCCTTGTGGGCGGGCCAGATGCCGAAAAGGATGCCCACCAACGCCGAAAAACCGAAGGCCAAGAGCACGGAACTAGGGGTGACCACGGTGTTCCAACCGGCGAATTTTGAGACCAAAAGGGTGATGGACCATCCTAAAACGATGCCCATGGCGCCGCCCATGACGCTGACGGCGACCGATTCGATGAGGAACTGGGAGAGGATGTCCAGCCGCCGCGCGCCGATGGCCTTGCGAAGGCCGATTTCCCGGGTGCGTTCGGTGACCGAGACCAGCATGATGTTCATGATGCCGATACCGCCGACCAATAGAGAGATGGCGGCGATGGAGGAGAGGAGGATCGTCATGATCTGGGTGGAAGCGCTCAGGGTGGCCTGGATATCGGCCATGTTGCGTATCTGGAAGGCGCCGTCATTGCCCGGTAAGTTGGGAATATGCTTGAGCTTCATCATGAAGGCCTTCACCGCGTCGCCCGCAGGGCCGGTGTCGTCCGAGCTGTCGGCTTCCACGTCCACATAGTTTACATAGAGGCGTCCCAAGAGGCGGTACATGGCGGTGGTCACCGGCACCACGATGGCGTCGTCCCTGTCCATGAACCCATTGGAACCCTTGACCGGAAGGACGCCAATGACCTGGAAGTTCACCCGGTTGATCTTGATCCATTGGCCCACCGGGTTTGCGTTCTCGCCGAAAAGATTCTTGATGACGGTGATGCCCAAGAGACAGACCCGGTTTCTATGTTGAACGTCGTCCATGGTGAAGAAGCGGCCATAGATGGGTTGGTAGGACTTCATCTCGGCGTAATTGGGAGTCGTCCCGGTCAGGGAGGTGTTCCAGTTCTTGTCGGCATAAGTCACCTGGACCTTGCTGGAGACCTCCGGAGCCACCCGCTTGACCATTGGCACCGAGGCAATGGCGTCCACGTCCTGTAGGGTGATACGGCTGGTACCGCCCACGCCCTGTTGCACGCCGCCTACTTGTAGGGAACCGGGCATGAGCATGATCAGGTTCGTGCCGAGGGAGGATAGTTGCTGTTCCAGGGACTTTTGGGCGCCGGTACCCACCGCCAGCATGGCGATGACCGCAGCCACACCGATCAGGATGCCCAAGACGGACAGCCCGGATCGGACCTTGTTGGCAATCAAGGCCCTAAAAGCTTGGCGGAAATAGGCGTTGAATTGACGCCATTGATATTGGCGCCAACTGAAGTTGAAAGACCATTTCTTCTGGAGGTTTTCTTTGAGGGTGGGGCTTTCCACCTTGGCGGGCGCCGTTATGGTGGATTGAGGGTTCTCTACGTCGGATAGCACCTTTCCATCCTTCATGGTGACGATGCGCCGGGCGTGGGTGGCAATATCGGGTTCGTGGGTGACCAGCACGACGGTGATGCCGCTGGCGTTCATTTTGCCCAGGAAATCGATAACGTCCTCGGAACTTTTCGAGTCCAAATTACCCGTAGGCTCGTCGGCCAGGATGAGCTTGGGTTTGTTGATAAGGGCCCGGGCGATGGCTACCCGCTGCTGTTGGCCGCCGGAGAGCTCGTTGGGTTTGTGGTCCATTCGTTCGCCCAAACCTACCATTTCCAGCAGGCGCTTTGGGTCATCGTGCGGAAGGGAAGGGTCCGAGTAGAGCAGGGGCAAGGAAACTTGTTCAGTGGAAGAGGTTCGAGCCAAAAGGTTGAACATCTGAAAGATGAACCCCAGGGTCTGGCTGCGGATGGCGGCGAGGTCATCTTCAACTAAAGTGGCGACCTCTCGTTCCATCAACTTGTAGGAGCCGGAAGTGGGAGTATCCAAAAGTCCCAAGATCTGGAGCATGGTCGATTTACCGGAACCTGACGCGCCCATGATGGCAACGAATTCTCCCGGCTCAATGGACAAGGATACGCCATTAAGCGCGCGTACTTCGGTGTCACCCATCTTATAGACCTTGTGGATGTCCTTGATCTCAATGATGGCCACGTTAGTGTTTCCCGCCACCATGCATTTTGGGCATGAAGGGGTTGCTGCCGGCCGCGGACCCCAATTCGCTCGTGGAGAAGTCCTTGATCAGGATTTTGTCGCCCAGTTTTAATCCGGAGACGACCTCGGTTTGTTTACCGTCGGAAACCCCGATCTGGATAGGCTTGAAGTCCGGCTCCGCGCCCTTTTTGGCGGCTGGAACCAGTACGCCTGATTGGCCATTCTTTTGTTGAATGGCCTCGGAAGGGATGACCAAGATGTTCTCTTTCTTGGAAGTGTTGAATACCACGTTGGCCGTCATACCTGTCTTTATATGAGGTGGGACAATATCGGGCCAGACGTCCACTTCATAGGTGGTCACATTGTTGACCAGTATGGAGAAGTAAGAGATTCGTTTAACGGTGCCCTCGAAAGGCTGGTTGGGATAGGCGTCCAGGGTGATGGTAGCTTTTTGATCCTGCTTGATCTGGGCTAAGTCGGTCTCGTCGACCTGGGTATTGACCATCAAGTGGTCCGACATGACCATGAGGGTGACCGCAGTGCTCACGACTTGACCCGGGACGGTAGGCAGGTAAATGATCTGGCCGTCCTCGGGGGAAAGGAGGGGAGTGGCCGCATAAAGTTTCTTCCAATGAGCCAGTTGCTTGGGGCCTTGGGCCGCGGCTTCGTCCAAGAGAATGGCCCTTTCGGTGGAGCTCAGTTCCATGAGTTTTTGGCTCTTTTTGACCAGATCGCCCTCGCTGACCAGAATCTTCTCAATGCGACCAGGAGTGAACGGATAGATAGCTAGTTCGTTGTGGGGTTGTACGTTGCCGGTGGCTAGGACGGTCAGTTGAATATCCCCCCTATTCACGGTCAGGGCTTTATAGCCTTCCTGGTGCTTGGCTTTCGCGCAGCCCGCGGCCAAGATCGCGGCGCAAAGGACTATCACGGCATTATTCAATTTTTTCATGGGATCACTCCCTTTCCTTGACTTAATTCCCAATTGGCTTCAGTTGTCTTGATGTTCATCAATCCGGACAGTTCGGCGGTCTGCTGATTGGTCAGGTTGGATTCGATCTGGTTCCAGTTCTCGAAAATGAGCAGACCGTTGAGGTATTCCGCCTTAGCGATCTCTTCTTGGGTTTGAGAGGCCTTGACCTGGAACTGCTGGACCTGATTCTCTTGGATAGCGTTGATATAGGCGGAGTAGGCGTTCTCAAGAGTCGCTTCGGTTTTCAAATCGATGCTTTCTAAGGTGTCCTTCGCGCCTTGTTGGGATTCCTCGGCGCTTTTCAGGGTGAAGAGGTCGTGGCCCCCAGTGAAAAGAGGGAAATTCAATGAGATGGTCGCGGTCCACCCGGCGGACATGGAATCGTAAGTAGTTCCGGCACCATTCAAGTTCGCGTTGGCTGTGAGGGTCGGGAAAAAGGCGCTTCGGGCGGTCACATAGGTGCTGTTGGCTTCACGATATTGGGCCAAAGCCTCCAGATGAGCGGGGGTTTCGTTCGTGAGTTCAATGAAATTAGGCGTGCCGGAAATTTCAGGCACATCGAATTCGCCCTCGACCTGGATATTGTCCATGGTGTCGCGGCCTAATACTTGATCCAGTTGACGCTGGGCGACCCTGAGTGTTCTTTTGGTCTGCTCAATATTGTAATCATCCTGTTTGGTGGCGGCTTGGGCCACCATGAGGGACCCCTTATTGTCGGCGCCGCCGCTGAAGTTCATTTGGACCAAGTCCTCGTTGGCCTTGTCCCGGTCCCGGATGGATTTGAGAAGGACCAGGTCTTTTTGATAGAAGAGCAATTGATAAAAATCCACTTTTAGATCATGAGAAAGTTGGGCCTTGGCCTGGGTCAGTTGGGCCTTTGCGTTATCCAATTGGGCGTTGGCCAGATCTACCGAAGCGAAGTCCTTGAAACCGGAGAAAAGGGTCTCTTGGGCGCTGATGCCGACAGTGGCGTTAGGAAGGTAGTTGGGGTCGCTCAGCGCCCCGCCGATGCTGGGGTCCGGACCGCTGCGGCCCAGGGAAGTGCCCACGTTGATCTGGGGGAACCATTGACCCAAACTGGCGATATGGGTGTCGTCTGCGGCCCTGACGGCTTGTTCGGCGACCTTGAGGTCCCGGTTATTGTTCTCAGCTTCCTTTAAACAGGCTTCCCAAGACAAAGGGGATTCGGCACTTACCAGGTTGGCCAAGAAAAGTAGACATAACCCGCAGCATAGGGAAAGGCGTTTGGGAGTCATTGGTAACCTTTATGGAACGGCTGAAGATATGGCTGATAGCCTAACATACCCAACTGAGGGCTTGATCCTGGTTTTGTTTGGACGATAGGTCTCTGGTAAGAGTGTTAAAGAGGACATTTAATTAAAGAGTTCTGGATAGCGGGAAAAGTGCATAAATAACGGTTTTGGAGCTATTTGACATAATTGTAAGAATGATCCTAAAATCGGCTCCCTTTTCCTTATTGGAGGCACTATGGCCGAGAATCAAAAACACCTGACCCGCAAGATCGAAGAACTGACGGTTCTCTATGAAATTAGCCAAGCCTTGGCCTCGAACTTCGATTTCCGCTCTGTCTCGAACCAGATCCTGGAGATCCTTTCCAAGAAACTCGACATGAAACGCGGCACTATCACGGTGCTGGACAAAAAGACGGGACAGTTGAGCATCGAAGCGGCCCATGGATTGACCAAAGAAGAAATCGCCCGGGGAAAGTACAAGATCGGTGAAGGGGTCACGGGCAAAGTGGTCGAAAAGGGCCAACCTATGATCATTCCCGATATCGGCAAGGAACCCCTGTTCCTCAACCGCACCCGTGCCCGGGGAGACCTGAACCGGCAGAACGTTTCCTTCATCTGCGTTCCCATCCAAATGAAGGGTGAGACCCTCGGTGTGCTTTCGGTGGACCATCTCTTTCGTGAAAGGGACCTACCTTTCGAGGAAGATGTGCGTCTTTTGACCATCGTGGCCTCTCTCATCGGACAGAACATTAAAATCCACCAGATGATCGAAAAGGATAAGGAAAAGCTCATCGAGGAGAACCGGGAACTTCAAAGCGAGCTGAAGGGTAAGTACCGGCTGGATAATGTGATCGGCAATTCCAAATCCATGGTCGAGGTCTATAAGGCGGTCCAGAAAGTGGCACCGACCCGGGCTACGGTCATCCTGCGGGGTGAATCGGGAACGGGCAAAGAATTGATCGCCCGAGCTGTGCACTATGACAGTCCCCGGGCGGGGAAACCTTTCGTGAAGGTGTCTTGCGCGTCCTTGCCGGAGACCCTGCTTGAAAGCGAACTTTTTGGTCACGAGAAGGGGAGTTACACCGGTGCCTCAGAAATGGTGAAGGGGCGTTTCGAATTGGCTGACGGCGGCACCTTGTTCTTGGATGAAATCGGCGATATCTCGCAGGCGACCCAGGTGAAACTGCTTCGGGTGTTGCAGGAGCGCAAATTCGAAAGGGTCGGTGGGACCAAGACCCTTTCGGTGGATGTTCGTATCATCACCGCCACGAACCGTAACCTGGAAAAGGCCATTGGCGAAGGCAAATTCCGGGAAGACCTTTACTATCGCCTTAATGTGGTGCCGATCTTCCTACCAGCCTTGCGTCAACGCCGGGAGGATATCCCCTTGCTTTTGGGCCACTTTTTGGGGAAGTACAACAGCGAAAACAAGACCCACTTCAAGATCTCCCCGGATCTGATGGCCCGTTTGACCGCTTATGACTGGCCAGGGAATGTCCGTGAATTGGAGAATACAATCGAACGCATGGCGGTCATGGCCAAAGATAATGTGTTGTCGTTGGATGACCTGCCAATTCTAGGCTTGCCAACGACCTCCGCACCCCAGACCGAATCAGCCCATTGGTCTTGGGTAGAACCTGCTTCACCCATCACGCCCTTAAAACTTTCCGATGTGGAAAAAATGAAGGTCATGGAGGCCATGGAAAAAGCCGGTGGGATCCAATCCAAAGCCTGCAAACTGCTCGGCATCACGCCAAGACAGCTAGGCTATAAGTTGAAAAAATACAAAATCGGGTATAAACCCACCTTTTTATAGGGTTTATACCGTATCTTTACCACGGTCCGGACAAATTCATCACCAACATGGGGGATAATTGTTCGCTGAGCTCGCGTGGATATCCATTTTTGAACGAATCGATAGGACTTATGTTTTTAAGGTTTGCCGTTTTTATTTCCTTTTTTTTCTCCATTGGTGTTTTGAACGCCCAAGTGTTGACCAATTCAGGTTTCGAGACGGGTGATCTGACAGGGTGGACCAAGACGGTCAATTCTGGCGCGGGTAGCACAGGCGGATGCTTGCCTGGCGTGACCGTAGTCGGCCCCGGACCAGCCATTAACACGACTGTTGGCGAGTTGAACGATGTGCATGGTGGTAATTGGGCTGCGGAAATTTTTTCAGGAAGAGGGGATGGCAATCACGGGGACTGGGCACAGCTTTCGCAAACAGTGACTGTCCCACCCGTTAATTCGACCCTTTCTTTTTGGTTCGCCGGAATTTTCGAAAATTATCACTACTCGGTGAATGACATAGCCGGAGATGCTTATTGTCAGGTCAATGTGCTGGTCGGTGGGAGTGTGGTGCAAGGGTTCACATTAAATTGGCCTAATTGCTTCAATCAGATACAAAACTCAGGGTTGAGCGCTAGTAACTTTGCCTCATGCGCTTCGTCGACAACCCCTGAATGGGGTTACATTCCTTGGACCAATTTTCCCATCAATCTCTCGGGTTATGTGGGGTCCCAAGCGACCTTTCAGATCACGACTTACGATTGTGATGGGAATGGGCATTATGGAGTTGCTTATATTGACGATTTTCAATTTGTGGGGAATGTTGTTTCACAAGTGACTTTGACAAAAAGTAACAATCCCTCGGGTTACGTGGCGGCGGGTCAGCCTATTACTTACACTTTAAGTTATTCAAATCCCGGGAGTGCTGTGGCGGGCGTGGAGATCAACGATACGATCCCAACCGGCACCACCTTGGTCACGGGGTCCATTAGCAGTAGTCCGAATATACCTGTGGTCAGTCAGGTGGGTAATGACATTATTTGGAATGTTGGCTTATTAGCCTCGGGCGCATCCGGAACACTCTCCTTCCAAGTTCTGCCTTCCAATTGTATTTCGACCATCTCGAACGCGGCTAAAGAAACCGATGCGGACTTGGGTAATGTCACCTCGAATACGGTCCTTAATTCGATCGCTACTTGCACTTTTACCAATACCCCGACGGTGACCAACACACCCACGGTTACGGCGACCCCCTCGAATACGCCGACGGCGACTAGTACGGGAACACCGACCTTTACCCCTACGCCGACCTGCGTGACCTATGTTTGGCCCGATCCCTATAATCCCGGTACGGCCTTCAATGGGTCCTTGAAGATCAGCTGCATGAACGCCAAAAGCAAAGTCTCGATCTTTACGATCTCGGGTGAGTTGGTCCAGACCTTGGGCCAATCGGATGCCTGTCAATTCGCGGGTATGTGGGGAACCTCTTATTGCTGGGACGGCAAGAACAAACAAAAGTTGCCCGTCGCCACGGGCGTTTACTTATATGTGGTCCAAGAAGGGGATCAAATCATTCAGAGGGGCAAATTTCTTTTAACAAAGAGCGGTTCGTAAAGCTTTATGGAATGGTAAATGTGTTTAAAGGCCATCTTCAAAGTGATAAGATGCTTATCGTCAATAATTTGACTATTTGATAACAATTTTTGGCTCTTTTTAAATTGAGCACTATCAACACCACTAAGAATGCGTTGTTTGGAGCGTTTTCCTTACTATAAAAAACGTTTTCCGACGGCACGCCCTTTGCGAGATTTTAACGGTAATGAAACAACTACAGCGACTTTTTAGCTTTAAACCGTTTTTTCTTTCTGTGGTAAGCCTGTGGTTATTTTTCTTTTTGACGTTTAGTGTTCAATCGGTTTGCGCAAGTTCTGGTTGTACAGTTCTTCTTTATTATTCTCCGGCAAGTTGTGGAGGTACTGATTCAGTAACAAATGTAATGCCGGTTCTTCAGGCGGCTGGTGCCAATGTGGTGACTATAGGTGTTTGCTCTTCCACTTACAATCCTACCAGTGACAATTGGGCTAATTACAGTCAAGTATGGGATATGCGTTTCGTGCCTACCAACGATACGAGTTGTACGGGATCCGCTCCGAGTACACCTTTTGCGGATGATTTCAATTCAAATTGGCAAACTGTTGCTACGGCTTATTTGAACGCGGGCGGAAGTCTTTATTTGCAGGAAGAAAACGCCGCCTTCTTCAGTCGAAACACAGACAACATCAATTTTTTGAATGCGATAGGGGCCACTAGCGCCTCTTTTAATGGATGTTTGTTCAATACTGCCAGTTCAAATGGTTATGCAACATTAGGTACGCCTATTGCCTCTACACTCCCTGGTACGACTCAATTCGAAGGTTTTGCGGTGGGTGGAATACCCCCGGCTATGATTGGTTCGGGTACAGGTTTTGTTTTAGCCCCGGCGGGCGATTGGAATGATTCAATAGCCAGGAATATTGCGGTTGGGTGGTCCGGTTCGGCACAGATGTCCGGTTTAACAGCTGGAAGCACTGGAAAGATAATGACGGTTTGGGACACCACTATGTGGCAGGGTGCTTATTACACTGGGTATACCGCTATCATTAATACCTTTTTCACTTCAGTTTACACTTGGTTAGGAGGTCTGCCGAGCTGTGGTAATACACCCACTATGACTAATACTCCGACTGTGGGTATGACCAATACTCAAACCCCTACTAATACCCAAACCTTTACCTCGACCAGCACCGCGACGGCCACGAACACGGCCACCAATACCGCGACCAACTCCGCGACGGCGACCAATACCGCCACCAACACACCGCTCAATACCGCTACGGCTACCCAAACCTCGACCGCTACACCCCAATACACCCAAACCTCGACCAGCACGGCGACGAGCACCCCGACGGTGACGGTGACCTTCACTTTCACACCCACCATTACACCCACGCCGGAACTTCACGCTTGGCCCAATCCGTTCGATCCGAACTCGGCGATGGACGGTGTTTTCAAGATCGGTTACCTACCGATGAGCGCCAAAGTTTCTTTCTACACCATATCGGGCGAGTTGGTCATCGACTCGACCAACGGGGGCCAGAACTTGCAGTACGGTTCGCCGATACCCCAGCCCTGGTGGGAGTGGAACGGACGTAATGCCAATAATCTTTTTGTTTCAACGGGCGTTTATTATTATGTAGTCCAAAGTTCCAATGGCGGGCCCGTCCTTTTGACCGGCAAATTACTGCTTATTAATGGAAAATAATTTGAAATCCTCTATCTTCTCCACCCTTATTTTCCGGCGATTACCCTTTTTTTTTCTCGTATTCCTGCCCTTACCCTATTTGGCCGAGGCCCAGGTAGTCGGCGGACCGGGTACCACCAGCGCCAACTTTGAAAAGATCGGTATGGGTGCCCGGGCCGAAGGGATGGGCGAAGCCTATGCGGCGGTGGCTGACGACCCGACAGCCCTCTATTGGAACCCGGCGGGCTTGGTCTTGGCCCGGGGCACTGAGTTTTCCCTCACCCATAGTATTTGGTTGGAAGGTATCACGGACGAGTACTTTGCCTTCAGCCAGAATCTTCAACGGGATGGGGCCTTCGGCGGTTCCCTGGAATATTTAGGCACGGGAAGTTTCCCCGGTACTTTGGAAGACCCGGTCACCGGGGCTTATGCCGGCGTGGGTAACAGTGTGAGCGCTTCCAGCTATGTTGGAATGCTGGCTTACGCCCAGCGGTTGGGCAATTGGTTTCCGGCGCCCATCTGGCGCCAAGTGATCGTAGGTATCGAGGTTTCGGCGGTGGGGCAGAATGTTTCCAACGTAGGCAATGGCGCCATTGACTTCAACTTGGGCACGATCTTTGAGGCCATTCACCGCACTTTGTATTTGGCTTTCACGGCCACCGACGTGGGTACGGATATCCAGAATTTTTCCGCGCCGGTCAACGCCAGCTTGGGCGGGTCCCTAAAGATACACAATTTCCTCTTCAAGGACGACCAGAACATCCTGGGCTTGGATACCATCGGTTACATCGACACCGGTCTAGGTTTCAAATTCGGTGACGAGTATCGGTTGAACTTTGGCCGCAGCGGCGTGGCTTTGCGGATGGGTTACCGGGCGGGGGAAAGCCTGGATACGGTCACGAACTTGACCATGGGTGTGGGTTTGTACCAAAAATTCGACGACTTCGACGCCAGCCTGGATTATGCCTATGTACCTTACGGCATCCTGGGTGACACCAACCGCATTACGTTGACGATCATCACGGGCGGCAATCCCAAACCGCCGATCGTGACGGCTTTGCCCGAAACGGGATCTTCCTTCGTGCTGGGGCCGGATAAAATGCGTATCTCCATCGCGACCCGGGGTGAGGAACCGGTCGTCCAATGGAAGATCAATATCCTCAACGATTCGGGAACATTGGTGCGTACCATTACCGGCAAGGGTACCCCACCAGCCCATTATGAATGGGATGGTAAGGACCAAAGCGGGGAATTGGTGCCCCAAGGCAATTACTCGGTCAACGTCGAAGCTACCGATGACAACGACATGACCGGGCGGGCCACGCCGGTCACCGCGGATGCCAAGTGGGTGCCTAAGAAGGTGCCTTTCTCCTATACCTATGGGGTGTCGGGCGATCTTTTGTTCGCCTCGGGCAAGACGGACCTGTTACAAACGGGTTACGATGTCATCCAAAAGGCCGCCATGGCTATCCGCGCTAAATTCCCGAACAGCATGATCCAGATAGCGGGTCATACGGATAACGTAAAAGTTCGGCCTCATGCGACCTATAAGGACAATCAAGAATTATCGTTGTTGCGCGCCCAATCGGTCATGGCCTATTTGATCAAGACGGGCATGAATCCCAATCTGCTCAGCGCGGTGGGCTACGGTGATACCAAACCTATCGCCTCAAATGACACGCCCGAAGGCAAGGCGAAGAACCGCCGGGTCGAACTGGTGGTATCGGGCACCGTGGAAGTGAGCGCGGATGACCTGATCCAGGCTGGACAACAACAATTGGCCCAAAAGAACGTTAAAGGCGCTTTGGAGGATTTCCTCAAGGCCATCGAGTCCGACACCCGTAGCGCGAAGGCTTACCACTTGGCTGGGGATTGTTACCTGATGCTGGGCGGCAAGGACCTGGCGGTGCAAGCCTACGTGAAGTCGCTCAAATATGACCCCAACAATCAAACCCTGCGGGATTGGCTCAACCAATACGCGCCGAACGCCATCGCGACGCCCACCACTCCAGCCCCTGAGGGTGGCCGGGTTTCACAGACCGTTCCAACGGATCAAAAGCCCCAAGCCACGCCGGGCCCGGCGGCCGCCCCAGGCGGACCACCGCTGCCCTAAAGGCCGCCAATTTCGCCTGTTCCTTTAAGGCCTTTTTCGTTAGCATGGGTCTGCTGATCGATCCCTTATCCGAGGACCTTCATGAGAAAAGTATTGGTCATTCATGGACCTAACCTGAACCTGCTGGGCGAAAGGGAGCCGGGCATTTATGGCTCCACAACCCTGGAAGAGATTAATAAGTCCCTCCAGGAGCAGGCTTCCAAGAGCGACGTGGAACTGAAGGTGTTCCAGTCCAACCACGAGGGTGAGTTGGTCGAGGCCATCCAGAATGCCCGCCATTGGGCCGATGTGATCATCATCAACCCGGCCGCTTACACCCATACTTCGGTGGCGATCCGGGACGCTTTGTCCGCCATCTCGATCCCCGCGATCGAGGTCCACTTGTCCAATATCCATGCCCGGGAAAATTTCCGCCAAGCCTCCTATATTTCCCCGGTGGCGGTCGGACAAGTCTCGGGTTTCGGTAAGAACAGCTACCTGCTGGCGCTGCAAGCGGCCGTTTTGCTCCCTTTAAAAAAGTAAGCCGGTTGAACCCCGTTCTCACCATCTGAGATAGGATAGGGTTTATGCGATCTTTCCTCACTTTCCGGGTTCCTGCCGCCGTTTATTGGGAATCGCTATACCTTCTTTTGGCCGCCGTTCTCCTGTTGCATCCGCCCCTCGCCTTTCATCTTTATGGGCCAGTCGTTCTGGGCGGGGGATTACTTCTTTTGTTATTCCGGGGCGTCCCATCCGAACTTTTCCAAAAATTGGGTTGGGCAGGATCTTTATTTCTTCTCTATAACCTGGCTTCCGCTTTTTGGTCCTTTTCGCCCGGGTTTACTTTAAGGGCTGTGGCGTACCTGTTCTTGGCGACGCTGCTCTATCTCATGGCCTGTCAAAGCGATTACCTGTCCCAAGGCCGGGTCGAGGTGGTTACGATCTTCTTCGCGGTTATCGCGGCGCTCATGGGCCTCCATCAATGGTTCT
Organism: candidate division FCPU426 bacterium; assembly: GCA_027452205.1. GTDB lineage: Bacteria > Oederibacteriota > Muellerivitia > Muellerivitales > Muellerivitaceae > Bog-1183. Next base: position 83,402 of record DAIDGV010000002.1, read on the forward strand.
TTGGCTTCGACCAACTCGCCGGTCTTTTGCCCCAGTTCTCGGGAGTGGACGCGGACGAGCTAGCCGCGGCGGTACATAACAAACGAGCCTTCGGACCTTTGGTGACCTCAGGCGCACTGGCGGCCTTATTGATCTTTACGGTCCCGCAAGTCCTGGTCCGGGCTTGGACCTCTTCGGGATCCAAAAGGATCCTGTGGTCCTTGATCGTTCTTGTCCTTTTGGCGGGGCTGGCCGCCACGGGAAGCGTGGGAGGCTGGGTTTGTTTGGGTCTTGCCCTGGCTATCTTGCTCTATCGCCAAAGAGCGAAAAAATGGCTTTTAGGGTTGGCTGGACTTTTGGTTGTCATCCTGGCATTGCTCCTCTGGTACCGGGGTGTCCATAGTTGGGTCCTGGCTTCCTATTCCATGCGGCTGGAGTTGTGGCATTCGGCTTGGCTGCTATTTTCCCAAAGGCCTTGGTTCGGTTGGGGTTTGGGAACTTTCGGCGAGGCTTATCAAGCGGCCGGCTTGCCGTTGGGGACAGGAGCCCTATTCACCCATGACCTGCCCTTGCAACTTTTGGTCGAGACGGGTTTGGTGGGTACACTTTTGTTCGTTGTTGCGGTGATCGATTTGGCTTCCCGGTTCAAATGGCCGGCCCGATGGGAAGGCTGGGGTGTAACCGGCGGACTTTTGTCCGTTCTTTTCTTCTCGTTCATCGACCTGCCCTTTCAGATGGCCGAACTGATCTGGATCTTCGCGGGGGTCGCGGGACGTTTGGACCTGAGGCCGGAAGGGAAATGGCAGTTGCCCGAACTTCCGCTCTCTTGCGCGCCTTGGTTCTTGCTGACGGTTCTGGCTGTGACCGGATTTTGGCCCCCTTACCGACCCTGGAATTTCGCGCTTTTAGCGATATCGATTTGGGCCCTTTTTGCCTTATTTCAGGCCCGAATCAGCCGATTGAAACCTTGGGTCGCCGCCGGCGCTTTTTATCTGATGGCTCGGGGTTTTTGCTCCCCTTCGGCTTCGGGCGCGACCTGGTTTTTGGAGTTGTCCGGGTTGTTGGTTGTCTTCTTCTTGATGCTCCCTCGGTTCGTCCAACCCCGAAGGTTCTTAACCCTTTTTGCCGGGTTGGGCCTTTTGTGGGCGACCAAGTTGATTTGGTTCTGCTGGCAAAGTGCGCCGGGCGATCCCATTGCTTGGATCCGGTTCCAGATGACCGATGTGGAGCCCTGGATCTTTTATCCCAATCCGAAACACCTGGCCGTGTTCCTGATCCCGTTTTTTTTCCTTTTGCCGGAACAGCCGGGATTGCCATCGTCGATCAAAAAGATATTCCTGGGCTTATCCGCGTTGATAGTACTCCGATTGAAATCCCTGGGCGCCCTTATCGGAATGATGATGGGTTGGCTATGGGGCGTCCGCAAGAGTTGGATCAAACTTTCGGCGGGAGTTTTTATCATCGTTGCCGGGCTCATCTTCCTTCGCGCGGTCAATTCCAGCGCGACCAAGTGGGAAAGGTTCGGGATCTGGCGGTCCGCTTTGAAGGTTTGGTCCCAAAGCCCTTGGCAGGGTGTGGGGCCGGGTGTTTTCGCCGGGGCTTTCCATCAGGTCAAGGAACCGAGGACCGAGGGTGTAGGCCATTATTTGATGGATGCCCGTTATGCCCATAATGAGTTCCTGGACCTTTGGACCGCTTTTGGGATCTTGGGTCTCATCATTGTCCTGGCCTTGGTGTGGGAAGCGAGAAAAAGTATCCAGGAACCGGAAAAGCAAAAAGCGCTTTGGGGACTGGCTGCGGCGTCCTTTTTCGATTTTTGTCTTCACACGCCTTTGATCGCTTTAATGGTGGTGGGGTTGGCGGCACCGAAAGGGATAGAAAACCAAAAGGGATCCAGCTTGGCGGCCCTTTTGGCGGTCGGTTTGGGTTTGGGCCTGTTTGCCGCGCCGGTCTTTGGCCCGGCCCTTGAGAAAGAATCGGAGGAATGCATCGCACTGAAAGATTTTCCGGCGGCGCTTCGTTGTGAAAGGGCCGCCGTTTCGTTGAACCCTTGGGACGCGCAAACCGCCGATCGGGAATCCCAGTTCTATGAAAAGTTCTATTTGGCCACTCAGGATGAGACCTGGCGCAAGAAAGCTGACGACGCCTGGACGACGGCGGCCCAGTTGGAGCAGGCTGATGGGAACCTGATCTTTGAAAAGGCTAAACGGTATGGGAAACGATATGAGCTGCATCCAACACCGGAAGGTCTGAAAGTCGCCTCGGAAGCGTGGGGTGAGGCGGAAAAGGCTTCTCCTTTGAACGCTTATGTTCCTTTTGAAGAAGGGTTCTTTTGGATCCAGGCGGGGCGCTTATCCCGTGAGCCACTTTGGGGAGCGGGAGGATATGGGGCCCAAGCGACGGAATGCTATAAAAAAGCCACAATTTTGGAGCCCAATTTCACGGCGGCTTGGCTGAACCTGGGATTGGCCGAGGAACAAGCGGCGAGGCAGAAGGGCACTGCAAGGGCCGGCAAGGCCGACTTGAAAAGGGCCTGGAGTCTTTATACCCGATGGAAGGACGCGCCAGGACTGGCCCCGGAAGAGAGGCAATTGGTGGACCTTCCTCCTGTCGAGGCCAAGTGGCTTTGGAACGAGGTGTCGCGTTGAGACGGGCCTATGACCTCTTAGAAAAGAATCCGATGATCGTGGCGCTGTCCGGCTGGGGTCTTCTATTCCTGGCGCTCTACTGGAAAGTATTGGTCGGCGGGAATGTTTTTGTTTTCATTGACGCGTCGCGGTTCTTCTTCCCGATGTGGAAGTGGGGATCGGAAGTTTTACGACAGGGGATCATACCGTTGTGGAACCCGGACGTTCAGTTCGGCGCGCCTTACCTGGCGGATCCACAGACCGCTTGCGCTTATCCCTTGATCGGCATTTTTTACACTTGGCTCTCGCCCATCAACGCTTTTTCAGCGCTCATTATCGTTCATCACTTTTGGTGTGTTGTTGGCACTTGGGTTTGGATGAGGGAACAGGATTTTTCGGCGAAAGCTTCTTTTGGGGCAAGTCTGATCTTCGGTTTCTCACTGCATGTGATCTGTTCCGCCTGGACGCCGGTGGCCCTGATCACGATCAGCTGGTTGCCTTGGGTGTTGACGGGGGCCTTGCGTGTGCATGCCCGAAAGAAAAGGGCCTTCCTTTGGTTATCCTTCGCCTGGGCCATGCAACTATCGGCGGGTTATCCGGTGCTTGTTTATTTGACGGGATTGGCAATGCTGGGCCACTTGGCCTGGAAGAGCCTTCGTGAAAAGGGGGTAAACTCTTTCGAGAAGTTCACATGGCTTTTGCCGCTAACAGGTTCGGTGGCTATCGCGGTCCTTTACAATTTGGTCTGGGGTTTGCCGTTCCTTGAATATTTTCAGAACAGCAATTATCAAAGCGGGGCTCATCGTACCGAAGACCTGAGTTGGGGCCACCTCGGCACTTTTTTGGATCCCTTCATCTCGGGTCATCCCTTGGATGGGAAGAATCCGGGGATCGATTATTGGGTCGGCACTTATTTTGTTGGTTTGCCAACTATCTTTCTTTTGGTTTGGGGAATTTGGAAAGGGTCTTACCGAAAGAATAGTTTGGCGCTCTGGATCGTTTTTTTGGTGCTTAGCTTAGGTTGGACCTTGAGGATCGGCGGATGGTTGAAATCTTTCCTGCCTGGTTATTCGTTGGTCATCCATTCAGGCTTTTGGTTGTCGTTGGTGTTGCTCTGGGTAGCGGCCTTGACCATGGAAGTGATGGAAGAAGTGGTTGGGACAGAAGAGCGCTTCAAATGGAGATGGACCCTGTTGGTCCTTCTTTTATATGGCGGCACTTGGGCCCTTAAAAGTCCTTATTTTCCAATATTTTATTGGTGTTCGGGAGTCTTTTTGGCATTCGTCCCGTGGGTGACGTCCTCGAAGGGCCGGGCTTGGACGCTTTTGGGGTCCTTGCTCTTATCGTTGGGACCAGCGGCTTGGAGCATGGACACGACCTTGGATCGTTCTTATTACGAAAGACCACCGGAATATCTTTCGCGGCTGGACAAACCAGGGCGGTTCTTTTTCTCACCGATAACCATCGCCCGTGGCGTGCATTTGCAAGGCAAGGACCGGGTTGATGCTTACGAAGGCGCGAAAGAGGATCTTTACCCGAATTGGCCCCTGGCCTACGGCCGGGAAGAAGTGCCGGTCTATAACACGATGCAGTTGAAAGGTCCTTCGATCTGGACTTTCCGGGCCTTTCAATATTCGCTCCAAGAGTCCCGAATGGCGCTGGACTATCTGGGGCTTCGTTACATTTTCGGCGCCGCTCATTTTTCTGGATTGAGAAAGATCGAGGCGGGGGACCAAGTGACGATCTACGAGAATCCGTCGGCCTCGGCGAAATGGTTCTCGGTGACACGGGCGCTGAGCGCCGCTCCTGACGTTGAGGATGACCTGGGGCTCATCTCTCGCAAAAACATTGATCTAGGAACGACCTGTTTTGTCCTGGGCGCGGATCAAGCCGACCGCTACTCCAAAAGGGATGTGATTGAAAAAGAGCGAAATGCTGACCGGGTCGATCTGCTGGCCTTGGGAAAAGGGAGGGCTTTGATCATCTCGTCCGAGACCGAGGCGCCGGGTTGGAAAGCGCGGGTCGATGGAAAAGATCGGCCGATCGAATTGATCAACCACGCTTTCCGGGGAGTGCGGGTACAGGAAGGCGAAAGCCGGATCGAACTGCGTTATGAGCCGCGTTCTTTCCGATTGGGCCTGTTCCTGTGTTTACTTGTAACGGGTTTCTGGACGACCGCGTTGCTTACTTTCGCCAAAAACTGACCATTCGATCAGTGTGCTTTGTTTTGCCTTTTGATCCGATGCTTCCGGAAATAATCTTCCGCCGAGGAAATGGTCATGGTAACCGGGGGGGTTCCAAGATCGTAATACTCCGCGATGACCCGATAAACGATGGCTTCCAATTCTTTCGGACTGCCTGAATAGAACCTTTGGAAATCGATCTGGTTGTTGATGATCCGAAGGCAAGCGACACGATAGACAGTGTTGGGTACTTCGTTAGGGTCGCCATAGATCTGGGATAGATATTTTTTGAAATCTTGCTCAACCTCGTCAGGAGGAAAAGTCGAGGGGATATGGGCTGAAGCCTCGACCTTACTGAGCATCTGGTTGTAAACAACGTCGATAGCCGCTTTTTGTTTTGCTGGTTCGTCTTGGAAAGCCATCAATTTTGACTTGATCCACCCCTGCGGAAGCGGGTCCTTTTTTACTTCGATCAATTTTTTGGAGAATTCCTCCGGGCTATAGAACCGGGTCGATGTGGGACCTTGCAGAACATTTGATTCAATTATGAAAATAGAAGTGACCACCGCAACGGCTAGGATGAGCAACAAGACCCAGGCTGGGACCGTATCTTGAAAATGTGATTTTTTTCGAGGCGCCACGCTCAATTCCTTGCTTTTGACCTAAAATCAGGAGGTCGGTCCGATTCTAGACCGATTCTATCCGTTCAGCCATGGTTTAGGTCGATCCAATCCCGAGGGGCCCGCTTGAAAGAAACCGCCGACTCTCAAAAAATGACCACCCTTATTTGGGTGTGTTACACCTTTCTTCTTGGTTATTGGATAGCCCGTCTTTGGTCCAATTTTCCAGCCTGCATGGATACGCTGGAATATGTCTTTCCTGAAAAATGGTTCAATGTCGAGTCCTACCAGAAGGGATTGATCCCACTCTGGAATCCTTACATCGCTTGTGGCACGCCGCACTTGGCCAATTTCCAATCGGCGCCTTTTTACCCTCTCTTTTGGATCTGGAATTTTACCGGACTGACCCACTGGTTCTTCCTGGTGGCGTTGGCGCACGAGGCTTTGGCGGTGGCTGGGTTCTATTTTTGGTTGAGGTCCCTGAAAGTAAGGTCCAATATCGCGGCCCTTTGCGCTTGGAGCTGGGGCGGTTCAGCCTATTTGGTCCTCTTATGGGGATTCCCGACCCACCTAGCCTCCTTGACCTGGATGCCCTGGATATTCTGGGCGACTCAAAGGGCGGGCGATAAATCTTCGGTCAATAGATGGCTGACGCTCTGTGCTTTTTGGACGCTCCAACTCCTGGCGGGCTATCCTATCTTTTCTTTCTATCTGCTGATCTTTTGGACCATCTATATTTGGTTCGGGTCCAAAGGTGACCGCTGGAAAGTTTTGTTCTTTTCATCAGCCTTCATCCTGGCGTTAGGCTGTACTTGCTGCCAATGGCTTCCTTTTCTCGATCTGTTGGGTTACATGCATCGCGAGATCGCCGGTTCTTCCGTCTATCAATTGAAGTGGAACGAACTATTGACCCTCTTCGCGCCTAACGTTTTGGGTGAGCCGGGCACAACCTCTTACCAGGGCGATTATGGCAATTTCATTTTCGGAAATTTTTATTTGGGTCTCGTCCCCTTGGTGATTTTGGCCGTAAGTTTTTGGGGCTGGAAAGTTCGGCTCAATATCTGGCAAAAAAGCCTTATTTTTGTGGTTTTTTTACCTTTGGGAGTTCACTTTTTTCTTTGGAGGATTTTTCCTGAAGCTTGGTTGGAACACTTGGAGATATCTAAGACGTCCTTTCTTTTTCCTTTTTGCGCTATGACCGTCGTAGCCCTGTATGCGAACGAGACGATGGAACAAAAGAAGAATAAAAAGTGGCTCGGAGCTTATGGATGGATCTTGTTCGTGATCTGGGTTCTTGACATCGCCCTGGTGCCTTTTCGCATCGTTCATCCGGTGCCGGACCCCTATCAAGACACTGAGGTGAAACGAACGGTGGAACGGGTCAAGGAACTGGTAGGGGATGGTCGTATCCTTAGCGTGAGGGATGAGGACGCTGTTTATTCTTCCGCGGTGACAGACCATGCCGGTTCTTTCCGGGAGACCGCTGAACGAATGACACAGAATACCAACGTGGTCTGGGGTGTTCCGTCGGCCCAGGCCCATCTGACGACAGTGGTGGACGGTTACCAAAATCTTTCAAGCTACATCCGCAAGGGTTATCCCTACGATGGCCGTGTGTTGGACGCCGCGGGCGTGAAATTGTTGATCGCGGACAAGGCCTTGCCCGGTTTTAAATACGGTCTGCATGAATCGCAAAAAGAATGGCAGTTGATCCGTAACGCCGGGGCCATGCCCGGCGGATGGCTCACGGACCGCGCGACGATAGTGGGGGATCGAGCGCAAAGTTTTGGCCATCTACTAGCGCCGAAGGCTTTTTTAGAGGAAGAGTGCTGGTTAGACCAGGATAAAAAAGGACAGGCGACCGACTTGGCGCCGGTCACTAGCATGACTTGTTCGGAGGCAGGATCGCCCTGCGCTTTTATATTCCATATCCCCGCGGGACATTCACGCTATTTTATTCTGGATCAAAGCTTCGCTCCGGGGTGGCACGCCTGGGTGGATGGACAAGCCAAGCCGGTTTTGCGGGCAAATGGTTTTTGGATGGCGGTCGAACTACAGCCAGGGGCGGCCCATGAGGTTCAATACCAATACACACCCATCTCTTTTCGGTTAGGAATGTTCTTTTCTCTGCTCTCGCTAGCGGGAGTGGCCATTTTGTTCTTGATCTACTCAACTATCCAACTTTAGTGCTGAAAGCTAATGTTAATCGAAATCCTTTTGGTTTACTCGCACGAGCCCTTTCAGAGACACTTTTTAAGCAAAAGCCTTCCTCAAGGTAACCATTCTTCTCGTCTCACTAAAGGGAAAGGGCATCTTGCCTATTTTGGACGACAAATTTCACACCTGATAGTTCAATTTCACTCAAGAAAATCAAAAACCTTCAAAAACCCTTATTTTTAGCATGTTTTTGGGTCAAAAGTGTTCTGCAAACCGCCTTGAAGAATGTTAAGATTTTGGCACTTTCGTCGTTAGGAAAACCAAGAAAACTGCTCTTAAATAAAGAGTTTTGAGTTTTTGTTGAGTTCTTTTTGTCCCTGAATTTTTCGGAGGGGCGACCGGGAAATTCGCCGTAAGTGGGACCTTTGAATCTCGAAAATGTATGGAGCGCTGTGAAAAGGTCTTTAAAACGATTTAGCGACAAGTCTTTGACTGCCGCCTTGAGGGGTGTTGTATCCACTCAAGTTGAGGCTTTGTGCCCTCTTTTCTTTGTCGTTATATTTTTTGCCGCTCCTTCGCTTTACGCTCAAACGACCTATTACTTGACCACCGGCACTTCAAATCCGCAACATTCCACTACGGACTATTTTGACCTGAGCACCACCGCCGGTTCGACCAGCAACGGTGACTGGAATCAAAGTAATGTGACCGAGATGACGTGGCCTTCCACGGGTTGGGTTAGCAGCTACAACGATTATATGTATTTCGAACCTGCGGTCACTAACAGTTCCAGCCCCAGCGCTTCGGGTCCCGGTTCTTCACCCAAGGGCTACGGATGGGAAACCCCGTCGACGATGTCTTGTGATATCGCCGCCGGTACTTGGACGTTTAATAACCGATTCGATTTGTATTGGGGAAATGACGCTTTCTCGGGAGCGGCAACGATCACGTATAACATTGAATACGCGGTGTATGCCAATACGGGCAGTGGAGTTACCCAACTTTTTACTGGTTCCCAAACGTTGGAAAAACACACCGCGGCTACGTCATACAATTACACGGCCGTAACCTTGAACGCCACCAGCGCGCAAGGTGTTTTTTCGGTCAAAGGCAATAACTTGCTGGTCGAATATTGGCTGAATACCATTGTTCAGACCAGCGGCGGCGGATTGGCCGAAACGAATTCGGATAACACCTATCTCTTGTTCAACACCAATTCGGATTACGTGACCGTTCCGGGTTGCGCCAATACAAATACCGCTACATCGACGAACACTCAAACCAATACCCAAACAGCCACCAACACACAAACCAATACCGCGACCAGTACGATGACAAGTACGGCCACGAACACGGCGACCAACACCTCGACCAATACCTCGACTAATACGGGAACCAATACCAGTACGGTCACGAATACCCAAACGAACACTTCAACAAACACCGCAACCAATACCTCCACCAATACCGCTACGGTGAGCAATACTTCGACCAACACCAATACGGTTACTAATACACAGACGAATACGGCCACCAGTACGGCCACGAACACAGGTACTAATACCAGTACGGTTACTAATACCCAAACGAATACTTCGACAAACACCGCTACTAATAGCTCCACCAATACCGCTACAGTGAGCAATACTTCGACCAACACCAATACGGTCACCAATACGCAGACGAATACGGCCACCAATACGGCCACGAACACAGGTACTAATACCAGTACGGTTACCAACACCCAAACGAATACTTCGACAAACACCGCAACCAATAGCTCCACCAATACCGCTACGGTTAGCAGCACTTCGACCAATACTAGTACGGTTACGAACACTCAAACGAATACGGCGACTGACACCTCGACCAACACGGCCACTAACACCAATACGGTCACCGATACTCAGACCAACACTTCCACAAACACCGCCACGAACACCAGCACGAGCACTTCGGTGAACACGAACACGAATACGGCAACAAATACCTCGACCAATACAGCCACCGACACCAACACAGTGACCAACACCCAGACCAGCACTTCCACCGATACGGCCACGAATAGCGCCACCAACACGAGCACCAACACGGCTACGGTCAGCAGTACATCGACCAACACCTCGACGAATACGGCGACCGATACGGACACCAATACCGCTACTAACACCAACACGGTTACCAACACCCAGACGAGTACTTCCACCGACACGGCTACCAATTCTGCCACCAATACCGCGACCAACACGGCTACGGTCAGCAGTACATCGACGAACACCGCCACGAACACGGCGACCGATACGAATACCAATACGGTGACCAGCACTCAGACCAGTACTTCCACTGATACGGCCACGAATAGCGCCACCAACACGAGCACCAACACGGCTACGGTCAGCAGTACCTCGACCAACACCTCAACGAATACGGCGACCGATACGAATACCAATACGGTGACCAGCACTCAAACCAGCACTTCGACGGATACGGCTACAAATACCGCCACGGATACCTCGACCAATACGGCCACAGTCAGCGATACGGCGACCAACACTTCGACGGATACGGCTACCAACACCTCGACGAATACGGCTACCAATACGAATACGGTCACCAGTACCCAAACGAACACTTCGACGGATACGGGTACAAATACCGCTACGGATACCTCAACCAATACGGCCACGGTGAGCGATACGGCCACCAGTACTTCGACGGATACGGCTACGGATACCTCGACGAATACGGCGACCAATACCAATACGGTGACGAGCACCCAAACTAACACTTCGACGGATACGGGTACAAATACCGCTACGGATACCTCAACCAATACGGCCACGGTGAGCGATACGGCCACCAGTACTTCGACCGATACGGCTACCAACACCTCGACGAACAGCGCCACCAATACGAACACGGTCACTAGTACCCAAACTAACACTTCGACGGATACAGCTACCAATACTGCTACGGATACTTCGACCAATACGGCTACGGTCAGCGATACGGCGACCAGTACTTCGACGGATACGGCTACGGATACCTCGACGAACAGCGCTACTAACACCAACACGGTGACTAGCACTCAAACGAACACTTCGACGGATACGGCCACTAACTCGGCGACTAGCACCGCCACTAATACGGCTACGGTCAGCGATACGGCGACCAACACTTCGACGGATACGGCTACCAGTACTTCGACCAACACCGCGACTAACTCGGCCACGAATACGGCCACAAGCACCGACACCGCGACGGACACGAAAACCGATACTGCGACGAGTACTTCTACGAACACGGCTACCAATACGGCTACCAACTCGGCGACCAATACGGATACCGACACGGCCACTAACACCTCGACCGATACCTCGACCAATACAGCTACCAACACCGCGACTAACTCGGCCACGAATACGGCCACAAGCACCGACACCGCGACGGACACGAACACCGATACCGCGACGAGTACTTCAACCAATACGGCTACCAATACTGCGACGAATTCGGCGACAAGTACTAATACTGACACGGCTACCAATACCGCGACTGACACCGCGACGGACACGAACACCGATACCGCGACGAGTACTTCTACGAACACGGCTACCAATACGGCCACAAACTCGGCGACCAATACGGATACCGACACGGCCACTAACACCTCGACCGATACCTCGACCAATACAGCTACTAACACCGCAACGAACTCAGCCACGAATACGGCCACAAGTACGGATACGGCTACTAATACGAACACCGATACGGCGACCAGTACTTCGACC
>DAIDGV010000003.1 GCA_027452205.1 candidate division FCPU426 bacterium
GAACTGGCCGTACCGCCTTTGCGGGAACGGCGAGAAGACATTTTGCCGCTGGCCCGGCTTCTTTTGGCCGAGGCGTCGAGCCAAATGAAACGCCACGTGGATGGTTTAACACCTCTGGCAGCGGACTATTTACTTGATTATAACTGGCCCGGGAACGTGAGGGAATTGGCCAATGCCATGGAAAGAGCGGTCGCGGTCGCTAAGACCAGCCGGGTGGACATTACCGACTTTCCGCCCGAGGTGCGGTTGAGCATGCCACTGGTCTCTGATAAAGGCGTTCCGCGGTCCCTGAAAGACGTGGAGAGGGACTGTATCCTTGGCGCGCTGGAAAAGACCAACGGCAACCGTATCCAAGCGGCGGCCCTCATGGGCGTCGGCGTAGCGACCCTTTACCGAAAACTGAAAATATATAAACTCGACAAACCAAATAACGGCATAGTTGTGATCTGAACCGCGTTATACAAGAACACCCATGTCTTTTCCGTTAGAGGGGATCGATTTTTTCTCGCCGGAAATGGGTTGCCCCAAGTCGAAAAGCAGTATCTCGGCGGCATCTTGAGCGGTAAAAGACACGGTTATTTCATCCGATAAACCCGCGCCATCCCCGGAATGTAAAAAGGTCCCATTGATCAAAATGTTGCCTTTGACCACGTGAAGCCAAGCGCTTCGGCCCGGGAAAAGCTCGTGGATCATATGATTCCCTTTTTGGATGAAAGAAGAATAGATCTGCACATCCTGTTCCAAGGAAAGGGAGGAGTCCCTGCCGTCCGGCGAAGCGATCATCTTCAAGACCCCATTCCGTTCGGCGTAAGTGAAAAGTTTCTTTTTGGGTCCTTTGGGCGAAACGCCGTCCTGTGGGGTGAAACCGCTTTGGAAGACCCTGCTTTCGTCCAAGGGCGACGTGTTGATGAGGAATTGTTTTTCAGCGTTGGTGGAAAGAAATGTATGGAATTCCTTTCCGTGCAAAGTCTCGGAGTCCTCCAGGGGGCCTTTATAAACGATCATGCCTTCCTGCACGTAGGTCACGACCACCATGTCTTGATGAGTGTGTAACACGAACCCTGTGCCTGGGGAGAGGAGGGCTTCGTTCAGTATCTTCAGCACCCCGAAACCCTTCTGCAGGGGGTCTTTCTCGTTTTCCCAATCAAAGGTCATCCAGGTCTGCTGGTCCTTGCCTTGGATATGTCGTCTTTCTTCGGATCGGCGAATGGTCATCATGGTCTTTCTCCCCCTATGTGAAATGGTCGTTCATCAGGCGAAATACATCTTCCGGGGAGTCATCCATTCACGGAACCTATCAAAATGATGCGGGATCCTGTGTCAGCAGAACCATTTGAAGGTTCAATTTATAAGCAAGAAACAAGCCATTCGACCGTGTTTATATGTTGGTTTTTTCCTTTGTTTGGAAGGGATTGCGATCAAAAAAATCAAAACGGAAGTTTGGAAGATCGTTTTGATAGTCCGACCATCCACGCCGGGCCTATTGGCTGGATTGTCGCGGCCCAATTCTTGCTTGAACATCCCTTGAACCTGGAAGCAAGTCCAACTCACAAAAGTTTTTCGTAAAGCTCAGCTTCAAAATGACGTCGGTCAAAAGGAAATAAAATGAAGATAGAAAAAGACGCGGTTGTGGAAAAATTGAAAGAAAGGATAAAAGAGTGGGACGCTAATTTTGAACGTTTTGAGTTCAAAAGCTACCCGATGCGGTTGATGGCACAGGTCCAGCATCGGGCGAAGATCAAAGCGTTGATCTCGACCCGAGAGTTGGTGGAGAAAAAAATGCTCAACATCAATCGATGGATGAATCCGATCCGTTAGACATCAATGTTCTTTAAAAAAGTCTTTGTTTTGACATTTTTGTTCAGTTCTACAATCGCGGCGCCGGTTCTCGCGGTGGACCCGGTTTCCATGTATTTCCAAAATAAAAGCGGGTCCTATGAGGTTGAGGGTGATTTTCAGGTTGCCGCGGACTGCGCGGTCGTCTGGAGTGTCCTAACTGATTATGACGACCTGCATCAATTCGTCGGCAGCTTGAAAAGAAGTCATTTGGAAGAATATTGGGGCAAAAATCGTTTTCTGGTGGAACAGGAATTCGAAGGTGGCTTTTTGTTCGTCACTAAAAGGATGCGGGTCCGGCTGGATGTGCGGGAGATCCGGTGTAAGACGATCCTTTTCGAGGATGTCGGCCGACAAGACTTTGAGTTCTATAAAGGTTCTTGGAAACTGGGGGCCGATCCGGATGGGGAATTGACGGTTTTCTATTCGCTTAAAGCGCAGCAAAATTTCGATGAGCCATTCGCGGGGAACTACATGAAGGGTGTCGTTAAAGATCTGTTGGACTCAGTTCGGCGTGAAATCCTCCGACGCCAAGCCTTGAATGCCGTTGTTCATCATCCCGAACCATAACTTCGAATCATAAAAGTTTTCGGACACAGGTGTTTTTCTATAGTGATTACCATTACGCGTGATGCATCAAGAAGAGAATTAAGACATCATTTTGATCCATTCGTGTTGTTGGGATTTGAGACGGTTTTCGACCTTTAAGACCGGCATTTAAATGTTTTGGCATGCCGAAAGTTCTTTTCCTTACCATTTTGGTAGAAACGAGACCCGTTTCTTTTGGCGTTTTTTTTCAACTTGCTGAGTGTTTGTCCCTAGCCGCTCACGGCACGCTCCTTGCTTTAATCTTTTCCTGGATTCCATGAACGATGTGGTCTTCCGAAAAAGATGAAAAAGGAGAAGTGCCTGTGAAAAAGATCATTAGCTTTTTAGTTTTGCTCGCCGTGATCCCGGTTGCCTTTATGGCTGGGTGCGGCAAAAGTTCAAATCCGACTTCCAATCCCGATACGCCCACCCCGACTAATGGTATCTTGATAGCGACATCGACTCGAACCGCTACCTCGACCGCGACCCAGACGACTACGGGGACTTTGGTGTCCAATACGTCCACCTACACCTCGACCGCTACGGCATCGAGCACGGTGACGAACACCATTACCCCTGCGCAGCCAACGTCAACCAGCACCTCGACGCAGACGGTCACGAATTCGCAGACGAACACGGTGACGAACACGGTTACCAATAGCCAAACCAATAGTTCGACGAGTACGGCTACAAACACCATGACCGTGACCCAAACGCCTCAAACGGCTCAGGTGGCCGTCAACTTGAATTCCGCGGCAAGCTTTGCGGTGTTAGCCTCTACGGGTATCACGGCCAGCGGTAATCCGACGATCTGCGGCAATATGGGGATCTCACCGGGAAGTTCGGTGACAGGATCGGTGATCTATTCTTGTTTAGGCAGTTTGATCACAGGTTCCATTGCGGGAACGGGACAAACGGACTTGACCACTGCTTATAATGACGCCGCAGGTCGTTCGAACGGCGCCGCCATCTCGGGCGATTTGGGCGGGTTAACGATCTATCCTGGGCTTTATAACACCGCCAGCGCGATCAGAATCACAGGTGACTTGACCTTAGACGCTCAAGGCAACACAAGCGCTATCTTCATCTTCCAGATCGGCACGACTTTGACGACAGCCACAACGGGTAATATCACCCTGGCCAACGGGGCCAATCCAGCCAATGTTTTTTGGCAGGTGGGTAGTAGTTGTTCTTTGGGAGCGGGCTCGACCTTTTCAGGAACCATCATGGCTCACACACTGATCGCTTTTGGTACGGGAGCCACCTTGAACGGACGCGCTTTGTCGGAAACTGGCGAAGTGACCATGCTTACTAACAGTGTCACCAACCCAACTCCGTAAGGTAGGTATTGATCGGACTGGAAGGCGGACCAGATTTTTCTGGTCCGCCTTTTTTGTCTGTGAAGGTACGGGAATTTTGGTTCGAAAAAGAAAACTGGGAACCATTTTGCACTTATGGCCTCAAGTGCTCAAAATCAAGATGATATGTGGATTCGACATTTTGATCGTAGGCGCTGAACAACGTGTCAATAATATAGCAATTCATTTCACAAGAAGATGGTTTGGTTGAGTTTGGGTGGTTACACATCGAGGCACGTTACTTGCTCTATCTATTGTCCTGAATGCCGAAAGAGAGATTCAGGATTTCAAAAAGGAGAAGTAACATGAAAAAGTTTATTGTTTTAATTTTAATAGCATTACTTCCGGTTGTTTTTATGGCTAGTTGCGGTTCCAAATCAAGTCCGACTTCGTCGGATTCGAACACGGCTACGCCAACCAGTACGACCGTTCCCAATCAGGTGGGACCTGCCGCGTTGAATATGGGCACAGCCGCAAGTTTCGCGGTTTTGGCCAATTCGGGCATTACTAATAACGCGGAAAGTGTCTGTGGAAATCTTGGCGAATATCCGGGTACGTCATCCACCGGAACCGTCGCCGTATATTCCTGCAGCGGTGTGTCCCATATCGGGGATGCGACGGCACAAGCGGCGATGTCTTCCATCTTCGCGCTGAACACTGGGGCCTATAACGTCGGTTTGGCCATGACAGGCTCCACGCCCATTCCCGGAGCTTTGGGGTCGGGCCAATCATTGGCGCCGGGGTTCTATACGCCTGCGGCGGCAGGTAATTCGTTTTCGCTTTCGGGCACGCTTACACTGGATAATACCGGTGGAAATCCGAATAACGTTTATGTTTTTTCAACGGGTTCGGGCTCGCCTGGGACCGTTAGCACCGCGGCGAACAGCAATGTTGTCTTGATCAACGTGCTGCCCCGCAATGTGTTTTGGATAGCGGGTACCAGCATCACTCTGGGAGGAGCTTCCACTTTCGCGGGTAATCTTATGGCGAATACCACCATCCAGTTTGGGGCAAACACTACTTTAAAAGGGCACGCTTACGCGAATTCCGCCATTACGTTCGGCGCGAACGATGTCATTGCCAATCCCTAAAGGATCGGGTTTCCAGGAGATGTTTGAAATTAGAGGGCCAGACCTAATTAGGTCTGGCCTTTTTTTATACCCGGGGCGGTCCATTCAATGGGGATGATCCCTGGAAGGAACCATTCATTTTCTAGGTCTTATAGTCCTTGCGATAGATGCTCCAAAAACTCAAGAAAGCCGTCACCACCATCGGTCCCAAGACCATTCCCGTGAAACCATAGAGTTTCAGTCCGCCCAGGGTGCTGAAAAGCATCAGGAGGAAGGGCATGCGGGCTTTGGGGCCCATTAATAGCGGTTTCAGCACATTGTCCCCGATGGCCGAGATCGATATTCCCCAGACGAGAAGAAAGATCCCCCATCCCATGTCACGGTTCATGATCCAGAGCGCCGCGGGGATGGTGATAAGGACCGAGGCGCCAAAAAGAAATAAGAAAGCGGAGGCTAAGCCAAAAAAGATCGGTAAAGGCAAACCAGCCAGGAAAAAGCCGACCATGTCCGCCAAACCGCCGATGAAGGCTGTTACGAAGACCCCAGAGACGACCGCCCGAAAGGTCCGGTAAACATTCTCGGCGATGGCTCTCTTGTCGATCGGGTCAATGGGCACGGCGGAAAGGATGACCGCCGAAAGCTTTCTCCCATCCCGAAAAACAAAGAAAAGGGCCGATATCAGGATGATGCCGTTAAAGAGACTGATCAACATATTCTTGGCTATTTGTCCCCCAATGGAGTTCATCCGAGCGCCCAGCAATTCCATTTTTTCCAAAAGCAGAGGTTTTAATTCGACATGAAATCCGTCGAAAAAGCTGAAGACGGGACTTAAAAAAACCTGCAGGTTGGAAGGGAGCTGGTCGTCTTCAACGAATGCCTTAAGAACAGGACGAAGGTTTTCCGTTTCGGCCACGGCTATCCGTCCGATCCAGATCGCTGGGACCACTGTGATCAAAAAAATACCGACCGTCAGGATGCCGGAAGCGATGTTGGGGTCGCGTATTCGCTTAAGGACCTGTTGGTAGATCGGATCGAAAATGAGGCCCAGGATCACCGCGCCGAGAAACCCGGGTAAGAAGGGCTCGGCTAATCGAAAGGTTTCATAGGTGATCCAGCCGAAACAAAGAAAAAAGAAAACGGCGACCCAAGGACTTTTTTCCAGCAGTGTTGTGGGTTTCAAGGGATTGGGCCCTCCGGTGGTTTTTATGAAGATCAACGATCCATTCAAAGCAAGAAATAGGCCTTTTTACCGATGGACCGGTCCTGGAAGCGCAACTTTAGAAGCGCCAAAAATGACATGCCGCCACAAGGGTCTCGAAGTGAGAGAGCGGACTATCACTTTGATCGCCGGCGGTCTTTGGAAAGGAAAGGTCCTCGTCCCGACCATGAAAGTCCTGTCATTCAATCAACTCGGAGGTTCCTCGCTGTCCCGGCCCGCGGTATGGAACTTGCTTTAATTCATGATGGTCAAGAGACCGAGATTCAAGGTGATGTCCCTTCAGTCCATCCGGGCGTGTTCTCTGGAGTTGGGGCCCGGTTTGGATCGGATAAAAAATTAATCGGACGATAAGGAGCCGCAAGTGAAAGTGAAAAAAATAGCCGGGTTCATGGTTTTGGTTTTGCTGATGGGAGCGGTCGGTTTGGCTTGGGCGGATGACGACAATCGTATCATCAGTCGATTGGGGGAGAATTCCGCGAAGGATCATTTGCGGGTCGCGTCGATCTACCTGTCCTGCAAAGGCAAAAAAATCGAAGGGTTGCCCGCGGTCCCCGCGGACAATACGATCCGCTTTTATTCCAAGGTTTGGGATGACCTCTACCTGCAGGTCACGACCGAACCGGGAGAAAATGGTCCTGTGGGCTATGTCTTTTCTTTCTCGACGGACGAGGCTGGGGTGAATGTGGTTAAGCTCGACGAATCCAGGGACTCGCCTTCGATGTTGGAGTTGACCGCCGCGGATTTCAGGTCGGATGACAACTTTACCGCCCGTCCTTTACAGCCGGGTCCGGGCACGCCTTTGGACCGCAGCGCCTGGCGGGTGATCCATTACAACGGCTTTGATGTGGATATCCGGGTGTTGGAATTCGACATCAGCAACGTTTATTTAAAACAAAAACCCTACTTTAAGTCGGTTTCTTCCTTGGTAACGGTCCGGGAAACAACTTCCGCTAAATAAAGCGGCATTGACAAGGAAAGCCGTGGACGAATCGCCGAACTTGGTCGATCTCAATGTTGACGGTGACTTCTCCGGTCTGTGCCGCAGAAGGGTTGGCGGCGCGGTCTTGCCGACAGGGCGTCCGCGACCGTCTTCGACCACCATGTGTTCAGTTTTTAAGGTGCAAAACACCGAGTGCTTTAACGTGAACAATGGCAGGCCCTAGGAAACAGTCCTGGAATTGAGGGCGAAGTTCGTTCGGGTAGGGATCAGGTGAAAGAAGAGCCGATGATGGAAGAATCCAGGAGGAGATCATGAGCGAGAACAGGCACGAGTATTTGGAACGGCAAAAAAAGAACGTCAAAGTATGGTCGGAGGAGATCGAAAAATTCCTGGCCAAAGCGGATAAGTTGGATTCGAAAATGTCCGAGAAATTCAGGAAACATATCGAGGTGTTGAAAGAGAAGAATGCCCAGTTCGAAGTTTCGTTGGGAGATATCCAAAGATCCGGTCAGGAAGGTTGGGAAGACCTCAAGTCCGGGTCGGAGAAGATCTTCAAGGCTTTGGACAAATCATTCAAATCGGCCAAGGACTATTTCCATTGAGCGCGGATATGCCCGAATGGCTGAACGAAAAGGAGAAAGTCATGTCCGAAGAAAGAGACCGCGAGATACCGCAGGATAGCTTCGTCACGGATGAGCATTTGGAAGTGGCGGCTTATTACAAATGGCTTTATCGGGGATGCCCGCCGAGTGACGCCATTACCGATTGGGTCGATGCCCGCAAGGAGTTGAAGCAAGCCTCACGTTGAAAGGGAGGCGCGGCGAAGCCTCCGCTTTTGGGGTCCGGGTCAAAAGGGGCCGGCGGACCCCCGGAAAAGGCCGACAATATCGCCGCAGTAATGGATCGCTATCCCTCCCAAGGGGAGGGAGATCAATACCAATAGGAATATAAGGGTGCCGTGGTTTTCCACCCGCAATTTCTCTTTCGCGGTCCTCAGCACCACACCCCATAGGAATAGGATCGTTAAACAGCAGGCGATCACGGTAAAAAGCTCTGGGATCAGTGGATCGTCCATCTTATTGTCCTTGGATATATTTTGTCTGCCCGGCCTATCAGTGTTGGTCGGGTCCGGCTTCGAATATCTCGATGCTTCTGTTGATCAATTGGCGTATGCAACCGCCCCAGTGGGGGGACTTGGCCCGGGTGAATTGGATCAGGTTATTGATCCGGGTGCTTTGGCCGCTAGGCGGGCGGTCCTTCCCTTCGGGGGAGTTGCTGGATTGATCCAGGATCCTGCCGGCGATCTTATTGTTCTGTTCCTTGTTCATGGTTATCCTTTCGCGATCGCGTCAATTGCCGAATGGGCGGCAAAGGTCCGGTGAGGACCCTTCCCGCGTTCGGTGGATGTTATCGGTTCCTCATGTGAGCGTCCGGCTCGGCGTTCTGTGTCATCGAGGGGCTGTTGTTATAACCCCAAGCCATCCGATGTTCACATAAACGGTCACAAAGGAAGACCAACAGCGCGAAAAGCACCATGCCGACGATCAAACCTTTCCAAAAACCAGAGCAACAATGTCCGGCGTTGTTCCCGCAGCCATGGGCATGACAATGACAGCCGCAGCCTTCTTTACATACTTTTTTCAGTTCTTCCGACGATGGTTCCATTTGGTTCCTTCCGAACCTGATTTTCGACAGATCTGTTAATGCAAGTTGTGTGCCCAAGAGGCCGTGGGACGGAACCGAAATGCCTAAGAAAAACGAGCATGGGAAAGCGAAAAAAATAGTCGGTAAATGGACAAAGACTTTCCGATCAAATTGAAAATCAAGCCTCTCGATTTGAGAGGTTCTCCCGCTGTTCCCTCAAAAAGAGATCGCAAAAAAGGGAACACTTGAGAAAAATTGGGTATGGGAATTGCTTTAAAAACAGGTATTGAAAAAAAGAGAAGGCCGGGTAGAGGCGCGGCTTAAGGCCCTTCTGGAACCTTAGACAGGAACGTGGTGGGAAATCAAATGCGGACGGGGATGAGCATTTTCTTGTTCGGGTGCCTTCTGGCGCTGATGCCGGTGTCGGGGTCCCAAAACAGCTTGATATTAAATGGAGTCAGCGACGCGAAGTGGCTCCGATTCATGGAAACCTATGGCTTCAAGACCGTGAGTTTCTCGGACAAGCTGCCCCTATTGGCCGAAGACTTGGATCTGAGTTCGAAGGATGAACAAGAGGTTGCGAACCTTTTTTCCGATCATGGCGATGAAAAATTCATGAGCCGCATGGCCTCTTCGCCGGGTATTCGAGGCAGCTCTCAAGACGCTTCGCTGAACGCGTCTCAGAGCAAGGAGAAACAGACCGAATACAATGCCATGGAAGATCAGTCGGACGACGGCCCCGCCGAAACCATGGACCAAGTCCGATTGGTCCGCGAGCGATTGGGCTCGAAGGACGCGGATTTTCGGTTCTGGTTCTATGTGGAGAAACTGATCGATCAAGAGGAAAAGGAAGCTTATCAAAAAAATAAGGGTTATTCGGCGGATAGGTTGACCGAGAAGATCCTGACCGATTTGACCCTGACCCCTGAGTTCAAGGACTTTAAGTATCGGAAGAAGATCGAGTTGGTTACGGATGAAAAAGTCGGGTCCTTTCTTTCGGGTTGGCGGTTATCGATCGAAAGGAGGGTGTTGCTTCAAGGACGGTTGGCGAAACGCTAGAAAAGAGCGGGGAAGCGAAGGCCCCTAGCGGCCTAAGATCACCTTGACCTGGTGTGTTTTCCCGTCCGCGGCCAATTCCAGCGTGCTGTCGCCGGTTGGATAAAGCGCTCCATCAAGTTCGATCCGCCGGACCCCTTTTGAAACATGGTCCGGGTTCTCGAATTGGATCTCGTAGCTAGTGGAACCCCGCAGGTAGGTCGCTTTAAATCCAGGCCATTCGGCAGGGATACAGGGGTCGAGAAAGAGTTTATTCCCTCTTTGGTGTATTCCCAATATGAACTCCAAGCCAGCCCGGTACATCCAACCCGCGGAACCGGTATACCAAGTCCAACCGCCTCGTCCCAAATGGGGAACCTGACCGTAAATGTCCGCGGCCAGAACATAGGGCTCGGATCGATAGAGATCCACTTCCGCCGGGGTCGAAGCGTGATGGATCGGGTTCAAGAGGGAAAAAAGTCCACCGGCCTCGCTGCCCATTCCCAACCGCGCATAAGCGCAAACGCACCAGACGGCGGCGTGGCTATATTGACCGCCGTTCTCGCGAACACCCGGCAGATAGCCTTTGATATAGCCGGGGTCTTTGGGCGTGTGGTCGAAGGGCGGGGTGAATAAGAGGATCATTTTGTCCTTGGGGCGGATGAGTTGGTCTTTCAAGGACCGCATGGCTTGGAGGGACCGGGAAGGATCCCCGGCGCCGGAAAGGACCGCCCAGGTCTGGGCGATGGAATCGATCCGGCATTCGGCGTTCTCTTTGGAACCCAGCGGCGTGCCATCGTCAAAAAAAGCCCGCTTGTACCATTCGCCGTCCCAGCCATTGGTTTCCAAGGCGATCTTGAGCTTGGCCCCGTGTTCGGTCCAATTGGACCGTGACCTCTCATCGCCGCGTTCTTGGGCGAGGAGAGCCATTTGGGTCAGCACGTCCAGCAAGAACCAACCCAGCCAAACACTCTCACCTTGGCCGTCCCGTCCTACCCGGTTCATACCGTCGTTCCAGTCGCCGCTGCCCATCAGCGGTAGGTCGTGGATGCCGGTTTGGAGACTCACATTGATGGCCCGTACACAATGGTCATAAAGGCTGGTGACCGGTTCCCGGGAGGCGCCCGGTTCGCGATAAAGATCGTCCTGGTCGGGGAGAAGCACGGGGCCCTCCAGAAAAGGGACCCTTTCATCCAGGATCGCCCTGTCCTCGGTGACCTTCAAATAGTGAAGGAGCACATAGGGCAACCATAGACGGTCGTCGGAAATGCGGGTGCGAACGCCCCGGCCCGTGAGAGGGTGCCACCAATGTTGGACATCTCCCTCAGGAAATTGCCGGGCGGCGGTCTTGAGGATATGGGCGCGGGTCAGGGCCGGGTCGGTGGTCAGGATCGCCATGGAATCCTGCAATTGATCCCTGAACCCGATAGCGCCGCCCGCTTGGTAAAAAGCGGTCCGGGCCCAGAAACGACAGGATAGGGTTTGGTAAAGCAGCCAGCGGTTGAGCAGGATGTCCATCGACCGGTCGGGGGTTTGGACTTGGGTCTTTTCCAGCAGACGGTCCCATTGTTGGGTGACGGCTCGAAAGGAGAGGTCCAGATCAGCGCGCCGGTATTTTTGGACCAAACGCCGGGCGCTTTCCGGGTCATCGGCCTGGCCCAAGAAAAAGGAGATCTCCCGCTTTTCGCCGGGTGCCAGTTCGATCTGAAGCTGCAGCACGCCACAGGGGTCGAGCCCCGCTCCGGTGGAACCGCTGAGTTTTTCATTTCTAAGCAAGGCGGCGGGTCTTTCCAACGAACCGTTCCGGCCGATGAATTCAGCCCGGTCCGCGGTCCAACTGGTCTGGTTGGCGTTGATGCCAAGAAAAGAGACCCGGCCACCGAAGGCGATATCCAAAGGGTTCCTGGCGAAGAGAGAACCCGTTTCCTCGTCCCGCTCGGTGACCAGCCCGTGGGAAGTTTTAGCCCGGGAAAAACCAAGTACCCATTCGGCATAGGCGGTGACCGAAAGATGCCGGGACTCCCCGGAAAGGTTCTCCAAAAACAAGCGGGAGATCTTGATGGGGTCGGCGCTGTCCACGTATTGGGTGATCCGGCTGTGGATGCCGTTGGATTTATTCTCGAAAACGCTGTAACCCGCGCCATGACGCGCCATGTAAGCGGCGCCTTCGAGCCGGATGGGGGAGGCGGTAGGAGACCAAAGCTGTTCGCTATCCAGGTCGCGCAGATAAAAGGCCTCGCTGACCGGGTCGGTCACGGGATCGTTGGACCAGCCGGTGATCTGGTTCTCCCGGCTGTTCAGGGCCCAGGTATAGCCCGCGCCGGACTCGGACGCGAGAAAACCGAAATCCGGATTGGCGATGACATTGATCCAAGGCGCGGGGGTCCTTTGACCTTTTTTCAGATGGATCACATATTCCTTGCCCTGGTCGGCGAAACCGCCGGTGCCGTTAAAGAACTCCAATTGCGGAACGGCCAATGGAGGGTCCGCGCGATCGCGCAGCCGATCGGTCTCGGTTTCATGGATCCGCTTGGCCGAGACCGGCTTGAAGAGGTCGGTTTTGCGAACCCGCATGACCTGTTCGGCCAGGGTTCCCTGGCGGCTATAAATGATGGCCCGAGCCGCCGAGGTCAATAACTCCCTCTCATGGACCTCCAATAGATCGTTCCGCAGGACAAATATCTTGCCGGGAGGCAGGTCCGGATTGCCCGGTGACGTAGCCTCGCTGCCGCGGACCAAGCCTTCCAAGGAGGTCTGGAGATCCTGCACATAAGAAGAGGCTCTTTCGTTGATGATGACGATATCGACGGATAAACGTTTCATGCGCCAATATTCATGGGCCCGGAGCAATTGACGGATGAGGCCCTGGTCCTCCATGTCGTCGATGCGTACCAACAGGATAGGAAGATCTCCCGAAATACCCCGGGACCAAAGGCCGGCCACGTTCATGCGGTTCTTTTTGAGGATGTCGCTGGGGGGTCTCAAGAGCGGATCGGAAAAAACGATGCGGTTGGCAAGTTTTTGGAAAAGCTGAGCCTCGTCCGGATCGATCCCCAGATGATGGAGCTTGGCTTGGGATTGGGTCCAAACCAGGTTCGAAGCCCGGTCAAAAGCGGAAACGTTGTGATATTTCTCGGCCAGGGTCAGCATTTCGTCCTTGGAGCCGGCGACCAGAGTGGTGAAACAGACCTTGGCGCTGGCGCCGGGCAGGAGCCGTAACTTGATCCGAAAGCTCAGGATAGGATCGAGGACCGCCCCGGTACTATTGGAAAGGGGTTGTCCGTGGATGACCGAAACCGCCTTGCGCAGGGAATGACCCCGGCCAATGAACTTGGAGCGGTCGGTCTCGTATTCGATCCCGCCGAAGGATTCCCCGTTGAAAGAAAGGACCTGGGCCATGAACACCCCTTCCTCGGCGGCGGAACGCTTTCGCCGGGTGGCGGTCAGCGCGGATTGGGCGGGCAGAAACCCGGTCTCGATAAAAAGGTTGGAGAAAGCGGGATGGGCCATGTCCGCGTCTTGCGGCGCCAGCACCACCTCGGCGTAGGAGGTCACCTCTATCTCCCGGATGCCGCTGCCGTGATTGACCAGGGTGAGTTGGCGCAGCTCGGCGTCGTCCTCGGCCGAAATGAGCACCTCCAGGTCCGAGGCGATGGAATGGTCGAAGCGGGAAATTTTCGCGCGGTCCTCGGAAAAATGAGCCTCGTAACGCAGAGGTTCGACAAGGGTCGGTTGATAGGTGGCGGACCATACTTGGTCATCCTGCATATCCCGGAGGAAAAAGTATTGACCGTAAGGGTCTTTGGTGACGTCCTCCCGCCAGCGGGTGACCGCGCGGCCCTTCCATTGGCTATAGCCGGACCCGGCGGCGGTGATCATGGCGGCGTAACGACCGTTGGAAAGCAATTGGGAACTGGGAACGGGATGGTGAGGGGATTGATACTTGCGGACGATGGAGGGGACGGGGTCGATCACGTTCCGGATCTCGACTTCTTTCATCTTGTCCCTGGCGGACCCGAGGTTGCGAGGCGTCCTTTCTTGCAACAGAAGTTCACCGGATTGCACCAGCGGGTCCAAGTGAAAGCGGCGTTGGAAAAGGTCATGGTGTACCACGTTCGAAATGGCCAAGAGCGACATGCCTTGATGATGGGTCATATAGGAACGGACCAACTCGAATTTGTCGTTGTCCCGAACGCGGGAGGAGGTGTAGTCCAAGGCTTCGTAAAAGCCATAAACGCCCAAGGCGCCGAGCTTTTCAAGCCGCTGCAAGTTCGCCAGGGCTTCGCGGGGTTCTATTTGCGCGGCCAGCGCGGTGGCATAGGGGGCGATGACCAGGTCCTTGACCAAACCCCTCTTCAAGCCCAGGCCGGGGATACCGAAATTCGAGTACTGATAGGAAAGTTCCAGGTCCCGCAAGTTATAACCGGACTCCGAAATGCCCCAGGGCACATTCCGCTGTTCTCCATATTTGATCTGGCGTTTGACGACCCTTTGACAGGTTTGGCCCAATAAACTTCCCTCGGGAGAGCTCATGATGAGGGCGGGCATCAAATACTCGAACATGGAACCGGACCAGGAAACGAGCATGGCTTCACCCTCGTCGGCGACCAAACCCCGGCCCAGACGGAACCAATGGGAAACAGGCACATCCCCCTTGATGATGGCCGCGTAACTGGTCAAACGGGATTCGGAAGCCAAAAGGTCGTAACAACTTTCGTCCAGTTGGGCTTCGGCCACTCGGTAGCCGATGGAAAAGAGTTTTTTCTTCGGGTCGAGCAAAAAGTTGAAATCCATCTCGTCAAAGAGTTGGTTGGAGAGGGCGGACAGGGAATTCAAGCGTTCGACCATTTTGCGGTTGTTCCCAGCCGATAAGACCAGCGATCTCAAAAGTCCGTTAAAGAGCGGTTCGTCCGCGATGAAGTCCTGGCGTTCCAACAGCGTTTGATGAAGGGTCTCGAGAAGTTCAATGGCCTTTTCGTAAACCTGGACCGATCCAGATAGGGTCGTTGGCCGGGTCAGCAGGTCCTTCAGGGTGTCCTGTAACCGTTTCTCTTCCCCGGTCTCGACGGGCAAAAGGATGAAAGATGAAAAAACGGGGACCCAGGGGTAAAAAAGACCAAGGTCAACGGAGTGGCTTTGGATGTCCTCGGCCATGCTATCCGCCCAAGCGGTCAATTCGACCGTTTCTTTTCCCCGGCGGTCGAGAGTGAATATGTGGACGGCTTTCTTGAGCACTTCCGCTTGATAGGAGATCTTTTCCCATTGTTCGACCCAAAGGATGGGTGAGGCGCCGGTGATCTGCCTCAGATCTTGTTCGAGTTTTGATATCTCTTTTTGCAAATGGCCCAGTGACAAGGAGGACACGCGGCCATGATCCGAGAAGCGTTCGACGGCTTTTTGGAGGAGGTTCAAGGAGTCCTGAATGCCCACGCGAAGACCGTGGGAAAGCAGGGGTTGTTGGGTCAGGTCCCGGCAGGACTGGGCCAAGGTCAAAAGATGACCCGCCAAATTACCGCTGTCCACTGAGGAGATATATCGGGGCTCCAGGGTCTGAAGGGTGCGAGTGTCGTACCAATTGAAAAAATGTCCCCGGTAACGGGGAAGGGCTTTCAGGCTTTTGAACGTATCCTCCAAATGGCCGGTCATCTCCTCTAAACCGCACCAGCCAAAGTCCCTGGCCGCGACCAGGGACAAAAGATACAGACCGAAGTTGGTCGGTGAAGAGCGGTGGGCCAGAAGGGGATGGGGTGTTTCTTGAAAATTATCCGGAGGCAGAAAGTGGTCCTCGGCGGTCGTGAAGACCTTGAAGAATTTCCAGATACGTCGGCCGTAAGAATTGAATTGCAGGACCTCGAGGTCGTTCAACGGAAGGACCTTACTTTTGAGTTCGGGCAGGCTGATCCAACGGGCGAACCAAGGCGCGGAAAACCAGATAAGGAAAAAGGGAGCGCAAAGGGGAAGGCGGACCGGGTCCAAGAGAGAGGTCATGAACAGCGCCAAAACGGAGATAAAAAGGGAGCCTTTCATCCTTTTCCAAAAACTTCCGTGGGTCAGGGACGCGACGGACTGGGCTTGGGCCGCGGTGACCCACTCCAGAAGATGGCGGTGGCTGACCCCCAGACGCCAAAGGGTCCGGACGACGGCGTCAAGATTGATCCAAGCCCGGTTCGCGATCAGGGCGAGATTGACCGTCAATTGTCCGGCGCCGATCAAAAAATCCCTTCGGGTTTCGGCCCATTGATCTCGCCAGTGCCGGGATTTTCTCCAAAAGGCCAGGTCTTCACCAAAGGCGGTAAAGGACGGCAGCGCGATGCCCAAAAGTCCCAAGGTGATCCAAGCCCAAGGGTTGGCCGCGGAAGAGCAAAGCGCGGTCAGAAAAAGGCCGACGGCCGCCGCCGGGGAAAGACTGCGTCTCAGGTTGTCCAGCATCTTCCAACGGGAAAGAAGGGAAAGGCCGGAGCGCCGGTCAAAGATCCAGGGCAGTAATTGCCAGTCCCCCCGGATCCAACGGTGGTTGCGGAAGGTGGATATCTCGGCGTGAGAGGGAAAGTCCTCGAAGAATTCCAGGTCGCTGGCGTAACCGCACCGGGCGAAGGAGCCCTCGAAAAGATCGTGGCTGAGCAAACGGTTCTCCGGGATCCGGGCTTTCAAGGCGCTTTCGTAGGCATCAACATCATAGATGCCCTTGCCGGTATAGCTCCCTTCACCGAAAAGGTCCTGATAAACATCGGAGACCGCGGATGCATAGGGGTCGATGCCGCATTCTCCGGAGAATAATCTTTGAAAGATCGATCTCCCGCTCGCGGTGGGCAGAAAGGCGGTGATCCGGGGTTGAAGGATGCCATAACCACGGGTGACCTGGCCCTTTTGGGGATCGACCCAGGCCCGGTGCAGGGGGTGGGCGAGGATGCCGACCAATTGACCGACGACGCCGGGCGGCAGTTGGGTGTCGGCGTCCAGGGTGATGACGTAGCGCACGCCGCCGGGAGCGGTGACGGTGGAACGGTCTGGATCGATATACGAGGTCTGGGTGGATCCGCGAAGGAGCTTGTTGAATTCATGCAGCTTGCCTCTTTTCCTTTCCCAGCCCATCCATTTACCCTCGAGAGGGTTCCAAAATCTTTTGCGGTGAAAGGCGAAGAAGCGAAGGCCGCCGTCGGGAGCGGGGCCGTATTTTTCATTGAGCGTTCCAATGAGCTCGTGAAGGAACGAAAGTTGTCCCTTGTCGTCGGGGAGTGTCTCCGAATCCGAATCGGGCCAATCGGTCAACAGGGCGAACCGCACGTCCCCCTCGGGGTTGGAAAGGTAATGGACCTCCAGTTTTTCTATTTGATGGGGTATCTCGGTCAGGGACCCCAGGAAAGTGGGAACGACCACGAAGGTGCGAAGGTCCGAGGGGGGGCCTTCGGAAAACTCAAGCCGGGGTAAGTGTTGGGGCGGGATCAATAACGTGATGAAACGGTTCACCCGGCTGACCGCCAGGTCCGCGGCGGAAAAGAGGCCGAAAAGGCATAAAAGCCACAGGGCCCCGGATGAAAGTCCGGGGTTCAACCACAGCGCGAGACACAGAAATATCCCCGTGAGGGCGGATAGACCGCTGATGTAAGCGAAAGCCGCGTGGTCCAAATAAAACCGGGCCAATTCATTTTTCAGCGGGCCTTGGAAATGGATCTCTTTCTCGAAGTTCCGGCGGCCTTCGGCAAAAAGATAGAGACCGGGGTCTTGTTGCCGGGACGGGATCGCCCCCTTTTGAGCCGCTTGTTCGGTCTTTCGGATGACCGCCCGGGCGATCTCCGATTCGCTCTTCAGGGATCCCCGCGCCAGTTCCTCGACCGCGGAGCGGTAACTGTTGCGGGTCATGAAATCCATTCTCTTGAAATCCGGGTATTCACAAAGGATCCGGTGGACCGAACTGACCTCCTCAAAAAAGACCTGCCAATCGAAAGTTTTCATGCTCCTAAAGCTCGTGATGATATTGCGGACGGTCTGGTTGTTGGCGGATTGTTGATTGTGGACGGAAGTGACCATTTCATCGGCGGTCGTTTTTTTCTCGGCCAGGCGTTCATTGAGCCAGCTCACCGCGGGAGTGCTCTTGGGATCTTGATAGCGGAGTCGTTGGATCAGTTGGACCAGAAAGGCCGGATGGGTGGCCCGTTTTTTGAGTTGGCCCGGGGAAGGACGGGTCTTTTGGGAGGATTCCTCGACCAGGCCGAAAAGTTCGTCCACAAAGGCGTCGGCGTCCTGGCGGTCTTCCTGGGAGGTAACGGTATAAACGGCCACGCGTTGGAGGTTCTCGATCATGACGATCCTGAGGGTAATGGCCAGCGCCCAAAGCTCGCCAATGGTGAGGATCTGGACTTGTTGATAGGACCGGACGAAATTCAAAATGGAATCCGGGTCGAAGCGGCTGTCGGTATGGGCCACGTAGGCCCAAGCCAGTCCATAAACCCGGGGATAACGTTCCAGGAAACCTTGGGAAAGTTTGGGTAGTTCTTTATAGAAATTATCAGGCAGATAACGCTGGATGTCGCTGAGCTGTTCTTCCACCACGTAGAAAGAGTCGATCAGCCATTCGCCGGCGGGATTGATGGCCCGGTTCTGGTGAACTTCGTTGGTCAAGTACCGGTAGGTTTCTTGAAGGATCCTTTTGTTCCGCTCCAACTGGGGCCGCAGCGGCACGCCGGACCGTGGATCGTCCGTAACGGTCTGCGCGGCCGCCAAGGACCGGGCGTGTTGGTCAAAACGCTCGGAACTGAAAAGTTCGGAGCGTATGGGGGCTTCCGAAGCCGGCGAGTTCCAAAAGGGAAAAAGAAAGCGTAAAGGGCGCTTGAGTTGATTGAGCGGACGGAGCATTCGATCCTCGGTCTGTGAATTAATTCAACGGGAAATTGATCCCGAGGTTGAGCGGCATCAGGATGGTGGGCTGGTCGGCGGCGTAACCGGCCGAGGTGTTGTCCAGCTCCATCTTGGTCTGGAAAAAAACACAGGAAGCACCGGAAATGGCGAAGGAAAGCCCCAGCCCCGCCTCACCCAAAAAATCCGCCTCAAGGGCGTTTCCGGGAAGGGCTCCCAGATCAGCGTGCTTTGAGTTGAAAGCGATCCCACCGGCCAGGAAAAGATAAGGCTGAACGGATCCTTTGCCGATCACGTAAGCGAGTTTTACCACCAGCGGCGTGACATTCCAGGTGCCGGTAAAGGCCCCGTTCTTTTCCGAGTAAGTGTCGTAACCCAACTCGATCCCGATCTCAAAATCCCTCGGAAGGTGATAGCCGATCGAGATCTCCCCGCCCCAGCCTTGATCGACGGCTTGGGCCAGATTGCCTGTGGGAAAGTCCAGGTCACCGTTCATCTGCATGAACCAGGTCCCCTTTTGGGGCGGGTCCTGATTGTCGCTATCGTTGATGTTCACCCAGGGGCTGGTGTTGGGCGGCGGGGAAACATCCGCGCGGAGGACCTCAATGCTGTTGAAAAGGAAGAGGATGGCTAGAGCGGCCGTTGAGCATACAGACCTCATGGTCGTTGGATACGCTCTTGAAGGAGGCTTGGGTTAGGGACGAAAAAACCGCCCGGGTGGGTCGTGAGCAAGCCGGCTTTTCGGAGCCGGGTAAATATCCGGCTGCAAGTTTCGGGGGTAGTGCCTGCCATATGGCCGATGGCGGTGCGGCCCAAGGGTACGGTCGGACCGAATTGTCCGATCATTTCCAAAAGGGTATGTAAGATCCGTTTTTCCGCGGGATCATCCCAAACGGCCAATCGGTCCCTGGACCGCTGGAGCAGATCGGCCATTTTCAACGTGATCATCACGGTGACAGCAATGTCCTTGGACATCCATTCCAGGATCTTTTGGACGGGAAAGCGCAGGGTGGTCCCATCGGTCTCGGCCATGCCGCGAGATCCATATTCCTTGCCGATAAAGGCGGAAGTCCCCAATAGTCCGCCGGGCCGGAAGATCCCAAGGATCTTCTCTTTTCCGTCGATCGAATGGTTGGATTCCCGGACGAGGCCCCGTTTAACGAACCAAAGGGAAGCGGCGGAGTCGTTATATCGAAAGAGAGTGTCGCCTTTTTTATGATCTTTTTCGACCGCGCAGTTCCTGGCTTCCTGCAAGGTGATATCGGAAAGACGATCGAAGGCTTCCATGCCCACAAAGGATATTCGAGGCGTGATCACTTTAAAGGAAGGGCGGTTGTTGGTCGTGGTCAGCACGATGGGCTCCTTTGGGTCGGTCTTTCATCATGGACGTCTTTTTGGACCGTAACTTTCGGCTATTTCGCCATCTTGAGCAAAAGGACGAGGAGAAGAGCGGTGAACAATCCGCAGGATAAGCAGGCGATCCCGCGGTTCAGGGAACAGTAATCGATGAGCATGAAAAGAAGACCGAACAGGGTCAAGAAAACACAGAGAAAGATGGTCGAGAAAAAGAACATCAACCACATCAAGCGTTTTTCGATGAAACGGACATATCGATCGATATGTAACTCGATATCAACGCGAATATTCCGCAGCATGGGTTTGAAACCGCTGAGGGCCCATAGGATCCATTTGGAGATCTCCTTCAGATAGGAAGGGTCCGATCCCTTAGCTTCGGCTTCCGTGTCCATGTGGATTCCTTTCGTTTCGCTCTCCTTTGAATTGAGCAAGAAGCGGGCCAGGATTCGATGGTGAAAAGGCCCGGTGAAAATAGGTCCGCGTGCGTGGCGGTATCAAAATGAGAACAGAGGCGATCAATTTGATCGATAACGTTCCGGGGAGCGCTAAAAGAAACAAGGTGTTTAGAAATTCACGTGGTATGGAAGTTGCTTTGAATTGTGCGACAAGAAACGTTCCCCTGGAGTGATCCTTGAAAAGTCCCGTCATCAATGTCCTGCTCGCCGAAGGCCGACCGGGAGGATCTGTTTTTTGGGAACAGATCCTCTCGGAAGTGAAGGATCCGGCCATAGAGTTCTTCCATGTGGACAAAATATCGGAGATATTCCAACAGATAAGCCGTTCTCCACCGGATGTCATCCTTCTAGACCTGTCCCTTTCCGAAGGCGGTTCTTTCGAGATTTTTCAATCGGTCTATAGTCTGGCCCCGACCATACCCATCATCATCGTGACGGGGAATGACGACCAAAAACTGGCCGTTCAAGCGGTACTTGAAGGGGCTCAGGATTGCCTGATTAAAAGGGATGTCAGCGGTTTCGTTCTCAGCCGCTCCATGCGGTATGCCATTGGCCGTCAAAGGCATTTGAAGGAATTGAACGTCCTTTCCATCGTCGACGAGCTGACCGGCCTTTATAACCGCCGAGGTTTCCTGATCCTCGCGGACCAACGGATCAAGCTGGCGGCGATCAAGAAACAATCGCTTTTATTGGTTTTCGCGGATGTGGACGGTCTGAAGATCATCAATGACACATTGGGACATCACCCCGGGGACTTGGCCTTGATGGAAACCGCGCATGTGATGCGGGAGGCTTTTCGGGAGACAGATATCTTGGGTCGCTTGAGCGGGGATGAGTTCGTGGCTTTGCTGGTTTGCGACGGACAGGTCAATGAGGAGTTTTTGATGAACCGCTTTCAGGAAACCATTGCCGAACATAACGATTATCCGGAGAGAACCTTCAAACTCTCAGTTAGCTTGGGTATCACCCTTTTTGATCCCCTTAAACCCTGTTCGGCGGGGGATCTGATGATCCGCGCGGATTCGATCATGTATGACCGAAAGCGGTCGAAAAAATCCTAGGAGTCCCGGAGCTGAGCGGTCGGTATGAAAGTTGCTTTAACTTTGGAGACGTCGGAAGACGGCGGATGCGCTGGAAATCAAGGGGGGTATTTTATGGACAATTCGATCCATTTTCATGATTGGTTCTGGTTCTTGGTCACGGGTGGTTTGGCAGGTTGGGTGGCTAGCGTGCTGGTGTCGGGAGCGGGTTTAGGTTTGGTCGGCGACATTGCGATCGGCGTCTTGGGCGCGTTTTTTGGGGCGCTTTTGGCGAACCTGATGGGTTTTACCGCCTATGGTTTTTGGGAAGTGTTCGGAATGTCGGTTCTGGGAGCGGTGATCTTGTTGTCGGTACTCCGGGTATTCAGCCAGCGTAAACGCGTCACGGACCGCTAAGAGGCTATCAAAAAGAGAGGGAAGCGATCCATTTGATCGTTGGGCGGAAAGCGGGATCGGTTTTTCGTCCACTCT
This sequence comes from candidate division FCPU426 bacterium, assembly GCA_027452205.1. Lineage (GTDB taxonomy): Bacteria > Oederibacteriota > Muellerivitia > Muellerivitales > Muellerivitaceae > Bog-1183. The sequence goes on from DAIDGV010000003.1 coordinate 21,866, forward strand.
ATCCCGGTATGGAACTTGCTTTATCCAAGGATCGATGATGAACAAAAGTGAAAAGGAGAACGGAATGTCCATTTTAAAAGAAGGGCTCAAAAACCGACTGGCAAAGGAATTGAAGAAGGTCCTGACGCTTGGTTTGATGACGGTGGTCTTGGGCTCGATAACAACGGTTTGCAAGGCGGATGGGGATTATCACCCCACGAATGACGGGGGTGTGTTCGGTTTGGGATTGGAGCTGGGTGATCCGGGCTCCTGGGGCGTGGATGGGAAATTGTGGATCGACCAGGTGAACGCCCTTCAACCGGCGGTCAAGTTCAGTAACGGCGGGTCGGCCATCATTCAACTGGATTATCTCTGGCATAACTTCGACATCGTCCGCATCCATGACGGTAACGGCGAACTGCCTTTCTATATCGGTGTGGGCGGCGACCTGACGCTGGACAACCCGGTGGCCATCGGGGGACGGATACCCCTGGGAATCTCTTACATCTTCAATAAAAGGAACGTTCCGATCGATCTCTATTTCCAGATCGTGCCGACCCTTTGGTTCTACAACAACGGGGCGACGACGCTGGATTGGTATCCCGAATTCGGCGGGCATTTCTACTTATGAGCGGAAAAGGAAGGAGGTCCAATATGTTGATGACACTGGCGGTAATTCTGCTGATCTTGTGGCTTTTGGGCTTGGTGACTTCGACCACCGCGGGCGGCGCGATCCATGTGCTCTTGGTGATCGCGATCATCATTTTGGTGGTCCGTTTTATTTGAGGGTTTTGGCGAGTACAAAAAATAAAAGTGAAAGATGAATCATGAAAAGTTTGAACATGAAGGTCGGGTTTTTGGTCTTGTCGATGTTGGGCAGTACTTTAGCGATGGCCGATGAGGCGGCGACCAGTTCTTCCGCCCCGACGCAGGGTTTTCGGTTGGGCGTGGAAGCGGGCTTTGATCTGGCGAACTTCGACGGCCAGAACGTGAACGATGTTTTCGGTTCCCGTTTGGGTTTTGTCGGCGGGGCCTTTGCGGACCTGCCTTTGGGATCGATCCTGGCGCTCCAGCCGGAGCTGCTCTACGCCCAAAAGGGCGGGAAATATAACGGCAATAGCTACCAGGAGAATTACCTGGAAGTTCCGGTCCTTTTGAACATTACCGTCGTCGGGCCGGTGGCCATCCTCTTAGGACCCTCGTTCGATATGAATGTTTTCGACAGCGGCCTGAACAACACGAACAACGGGGACATCGGTTTGGTGGGCGGGGTCCAGTTGAACATCTCCCAACTGCTGATCAGCGGTCGTTATGAAGTGGGTTTGACCGACGTGAATACGACCCAAAAGTTCCAGAACGGGACCTTTACCTTGATGGTGGGCCTGTCACTGTTCTAGTGACTTGATCACGAGCTGACGCGCGGCCCGCCTTGGGACTTCCGCGCCCCATCCCGCGGCGCTGAGGCGCCAAGGACAGGGTGCGCGGACAGGGAGTTCTGGGGACCGGGCCGCGGGCTTATGGGATCATCGATCCGAAAGAAGAGGGAAATGACTTATAGCGCTAAGGATTACGAAAAACTGCTGGGAATGAGGGGCTTCAGCGACAAATTGCTCAAGACACACTTCAAGCTTTATGAGGGCTATGTCGCTCACATCAACAAGATGATCGATTACTTGGCCGGCGCGGACAAGGCGACCCAGGAATATGACGAGATCAAACGAAGGTTCGCTTGGGAATTCAACGGGATGCGGCTGCACGAGGCTTATTTCGGCAACATGAATAAGAATGAGGTGCGGTTGAACCCGCACTCCGAACTGGCCAGGAAACTGGTCGAGGATTTTGGATCGCTCACCGAGTGGGAAAAGGATTTCAAGGCGGTCTCATCCATGCGAGGCATCGGTTGGGCGGTCTTGGCCTGGGACCCGGAAGGGGAACGGTTCTTCAATATTTGGATCAATGAACACGATATCGGCCATCTTTTTTACTCGGTAGCGGTGTTGGTGAACGACGTGTTCGAGCACGCTTACATGATGGATTACAACATGGACCGGAAAAGCTATATCGAGGCTTTCCTGCGGGTGATCGATTGGTCTGAGGTGGAAAGACGATTTGTCGGCGTGAAATCGAACTCCACTGTCCGCTCCGTCCCCGCTTGGAGCGGCGAGGCTTGAGATGCCGGCTTTCAACCCTTTCTTGAACCGTCAAGAGAAGCTGGGGCCGACCGCGCCGGAAATGGGGATCGGCGTGATGCCCCAGTCGGGCCATGGCAATTACAGCTATGACGCCCTGAGGGATAAGACGGAACTTTTATGGAAGTGCCTGGTCTGCGGGGAACTGAAGCCCAGGAATCGATGGACTCTGGATGTTTGCCCCGCTTGCGGGGCCCTGAAGTCGCAGTTCGTTCTGGTGGCCGAGGATTGACGCCCGCGCTGACGGGCCCGAAAGGAAACGCGATGTATCCAACGAAGAACAGTCTTCCGGAGAAGACCCGGGAACGGGTGATCACGATGTTGCAAGAGCGGCTGACGGACTCCATCGACATGGCGCTGCAAGCCAAGCAAGCGCACTGGAACGTCAAGGGGCCGGATTTCATCGCTTTGCATGAGCTGTTCGACAAGGTGGCGGAGGCCGCTGAGGACTATGTGGACCTGATCGCCGAGAGGATCGTGCAATTGGGCGGGATCGCCCTGGGGACCTTGGCGTCCCTGAAAGAGCGCACGACCCTGCCGGTCTATTCGGTAACGATCGCCAGCGGCAAGGAACATGTGGCCGCCCTGTCCCACGCCTTGGCGTCCTATGGCGAATCGGTCAGGGACTCGATCGCCCGGGCGGCCGAAGCGGGAGACGCCGATACGGCGGATCTTTTGACGGAAGTTTCGAGGGGAACGGACAAGTGGTTGTGGTTCGTGGAAGCGCACGGCCAATCGGAGCGTTGAACAGGACCGGACCCTCCCCGGCCACAACTAGGTTGAAAGGAAAACGAATGAAGGACTTTAAAAAAGCGGCTTTAACGGCGGGGCTGATGGGTTTGTTGGCCTGCGGCTGCGCGGCAAAGAAGGTGGATAACACCGAGGTGCCGAAGTCGCCGGAAGAACAGCAGGTGGCGGTGGTCGCGACGCCGACAAGCTTGCCGGCTCACCAGAAGTATGTGGTGCGAAAAGGGGACACCCTTTGGGCGATCTCCGGGCGCTCGGAGGTTTATTCGGATCCTTTTCAGTGGCCTTTGATCTTCAAAGCGAACCGGGACCAGATACAGGACCCGGATGAGATCGAGGTGGACCAGGTTTTCTCCATCCAAAAGGACCCGTCATCGGACCAGGTGAAGAATGCCAGGCGTTTGGCCGGCGATACGCCGCCTTTCGTGGCGCACGCGAACCCGCGTAAGCCTTTGCCGATCGATTACTTTTGAACAAGTTGAACAAAAAAGAAAGAAGGAACAAAGATGAGAATGAAAATGACGGCAGTATTGGGTTTTGTGTGTTTGTCCGCGATGGGTCTGGCTTTGGCCGATGACGCCTCGCTCAAGAACAACAAGACGGAGCTGGACCAGAAGATCGGCAACGATCAAAAGGGGGTTTCCAAGGCCGACGACAATATCGGCGAGGATACCACGGCGGTCAATTCGGATAGCGACGCCGTCAAGGATGACAAGCGCAGGTTGAACAGCCACTACGCGAACCTGGTGAAGGACCGGGAGGAATTGCGGGATGCCAAAGCCAAAGGCGACCAAGACAAGATCAAGGCCAAGGAAACGGATATCCGGCATGACCATCACGCGATGCACAAGGACACGGTCAAGTTGAAGAAAGACCGCGCCGTGCGCAAGACCAGTGAGGGAAAATTGAAAAAGGACGAGAATAAACGCGATTCGGATGTGAGCAAGTTGGACTCGAACAATGAAAAGCTGAACAAGACCAACGAGAAGATCGAGGATAAAAAACAGGATACGGAATCGAAGTAATTTCGGGTAGGGGGCCGGGTGGTGATGATCGAAGCCGCCCGGCTTTTTTTAACGTAAAGCCAAGGCGGTGAAATATGGGCTCGATATCGGACAAGAGCCTAGCGGATGGCGCGAAAAGGTCCGCGCGTATCCTTCGGTTCGAGTTGGCTCCCATCACCATGCTGCAGATCATTTTAGTGATCGCCGGCCTGTGGCTGTTGTTCAAGCTGCTGCCGGTCTTTTTGGTCCTGATCGCTGCCTTTTTCATCACGGAAACTTTGAACCCGCTGGTCCAATGGCTGGAAAAGAAGGGCGCGTCCAGGGGTTTTTCGATCGGTCTCGTTTTTGTGTCGTTGTTGGTCCTCACGGTCACGCTGGCCATCTTTACGGTACCGGCATTGCTCGCCCAAGCTTCCTCCATCCTGGAACAAGAGCCCCTCTTACGGGAGCAATTGGCGGACAAGCTCTCCGGGTTTCCCTTCAGTCATGATCTGGCCAATTGGTTGAAAGGTTTTAAATACACCGGGACGGTCAATGTGACCAGCGCCACGGCCTTTTCTTTGCAAGCGATCGGGTTCATTACTTACGGCCTCGGGGCCATTTCCTTGGCCCTCTATCTGATGATCGACCGGGACCGGATGAGGGGCGGTCTTTATTCGGTCGTGCCCCGGTCCCACCATATCCGGCTTTCTCGGGTGATGATGAACTTGGAGACCATTGTGGGCGCTTACATCCGGGGGCAGGTCATCACCAGTCTGTCGATCGGCGCATTCGTGCTGGTCCTGCTTTTGTGCTCTGGCATCGAGAATGCGCTGGCCTTGGCGGTCTTCAGCTCCGTAGCCGACATCCTGCCTTACATCGGCATTTTCCTTCCCATGGCCGCGGCGGTCCTTTCCGCGGCGCCCCATGGGCCCGTGGTCACACTGGTCGTCCTCGCGGGGATGCTCATTTACATGGAGTTCGAGAGCCGGTACTTGGTGCCGAGGGTCTATGGCAGGGCCCTTCGATTGCCTTCGACAGTAGTTTTGATCTCGCTATTGGCCGGGGGGATCCTAATGGGGATCACAGGCGCCTTACTGGCGCTGCCTTTCGCCGCGGCGGTGATGATGCTTCTTGAGGAATTACGGGTCCAATTGCCGGGGGAGCAGGAGCGGGTCGGGGATGTGGTGCTGCGGCAGAAAGATGACCAGGGTGAAAAGGAATATGAGCGGCGCACCGAGGGGGTCTCGTCAGAACGGTCGGCGGCCATCGCGGTGGAAATATCCGGTGACCGGGTGAAGGAAGAATCGAAAGTGAAATGAGGGTTTATGAAAAAACCGAACGTTGATAAGAAAGTTTTTGGGTTGGGTCTTTTGATCGTGATGTTGATCTTGATGGGGACTTTTTCGATCGATCGGCTGCTGGCCCCTTCGGCGGTCCGGCAGGTCAGCGCGGGACCGGTGTCCGCGGTACGATCCGCGAAAGCCGATGGAAATTACGCGATGCTGCCGTATGAACTGACGCCGCCGGGTGAAGAAACGCCGGTCAACACGTCCGTGATGGTAGCCACGCCGATCCCCACCTCGAGCGGGGACGACGAGTGATCCGTCCTTAAAAGATGGCAAGGACACTCAAGGACCGCTTCTGTCGTCATGGGGCGGAATGAACCGCGCGAAACATTTTTTTGTGTTCCGCGGCTCATTCTCGAATATTAAGGTCTGGTTCGGTCTTTTGCGGCCGCCTCAGGCCGGAACGAGATGATGTTCGGGCTTTTTCGGCGGATCGTTCGAAGGACGGGATTTGGCCGGGGGATTGTTCTTGAAGACGGGGGCCAGGTCCGCGTTGATCTTGGCGTATTCCGGGTCCTTCTCGGCGGATTCGACGATGGCGCCGATCGGGCAGGCGGAAAAGCAGTTGGCGCAATCCGTACACTCGTTGGGATCGATGACCATGAAGACCTGATCCTTGTAACTTCCGGTATGGATGCAATTGACCGGGCAAACTTCCACGCAATTGGCATAGACCTCTCCTAAACATTTATCCGTAATGACATAAGGCATAGATCCCTCTTTCTTAGGTTTTGGGCCGATCAGCGATCGGACTCGTCCAGTTTTTCTTTTACGTTTCTTTCGGCTTCGAGCCAATCGCTCAACGCGTCGCCGGATTGGCCGTATTTTTCCCTTTCCAGCCACAGGCAATAGGCGGTCCCTTGAATGGATCTTTTGAGGTCATAAGCCTCTTCCGCCTCGAACAGGTCCAACTCCTCGTCGACGGGTTGGGTCAGCTCTTGGAAGGTGCGGTTTTGGCTCATTTTGTTTTCCTTGATCCAATCCACTGAAAAGACCTTGGGTTTTATGAGGGTGTCCACGCTATGCCAGGTTTTCTTTGACGGCTTTTTCGGCCCTCAGCCAATCGTGCAGTTCGTCGCCCGGACGGGCCTCCCGCCTGCGTTCCATGCCGAGGTAATAAGCGGCTATCTCGATGGATTGTTTCGAGTCGTCCACATCCTCTGGTTCGAGCCGGGGATCTTTTTCGTCAAAGATCGGGATCTCTTTGAATCTTTTGATCTTGTACATGAGGTTCTCCTTGGTGTGTCTTTAAGACGCCTTATGGAGAAGCAATAAACGGGCCGTTCGCCGGGGAATTAAAAGCTCATTTCTGCGGTCTTTGTCCAGGCGGAAAGCCGGACATATCAAAACGAAAGGGCCTTGGATCGTTTTGATAATCCGTCCCGGGCCTGCTCCAAAAGAGCGCCCGATCGGCCCTTTTCCCACCCGATCCTTGGCACCCTCCTTGCTTTATCAGAGATGGCAATTAGGTGAAAGTCGGGATTCCACGACCGGTAACGAGGAGGCTCGAATGAGGGAAGTGTTCTTTAGCTTCAGTTTTGTTCTGCTGGTGACGTTGGCCTTCATGGATATGGCTTGTTACGCGCATGTGAATGGCGCGGGAGCGGGGATGGAGATCCAACCGCGTGACGCCAAATGGCATTACTACAACGATAGCGGTCACGATGACGCCTGGCGTTCGCGTCACGCGTGGCATGAAGACCGTAATGATTGGGACCGTTAAGATCCGGCGGAAGCCAAAGGAGAAGATCGAATGTTATATCTGACCGCTTCAAGTTTACTGATCCTTTGGCTTTTGGCTTATGTGAATGCCTATACCCTTGGCGGGTTCATCCCGATCGTTTTGATCCTCTCCGGCCTCCTTTTCGCCGGTGGATTCCTTGAGAAGAGATGGGAACGCAAAGAGTACGTATAAAGGCTCGTTATGTCCTTAAAGCACGTGTCGGATGTCGAGATGGCGGATCTTGTGGTCCGAACCCTTCGGGGAATGGGGGAACATCTTCATGTCAGCGCCCGGGACGGTGTCGTGACCTTATCAGGCATCGCGGAGGACTATGAGGAAAAGCGCCAGATCGATACCGCCGTCAAAATGATCCACGGGGTCCATCAAGTCATTGACATGATCCGGGTCGTTTCTCGCGAGAGCTCGTTCGATAACTATCGATAAGAAAAATGTTGGATAAAAAGAAAGCGTGAATTGAATGAAAAAGATCACAGTTGGCTTGTTTGTCGCGGCGTTTTTTCCGCTGGTGCTGATCCTGGGATGCGGTGGTTCCTCCCCTTCGACGCCGAATGGGCCTTATGGACCCGCTCAAAACCAACAAGCCATGGTGCAGTTGGGTACCGCGGCTAATTATGGAGTTCTGTCCGCGACCGGTATTACGAACGTGGGCGCGACGACCATTTGCGGCGGTTTGGCTTCGACCAATCCTTCGGTTCCCGGCAGCATTGTTGTGGCCTGCGGCGGCGCGAGCAATATCGCCAACACGGCGGCGACCAACGCTGAATTGGACCTGGGCACGGCCTACACCGATGCCGCGGGACGGACGGGGGGCCAGGTGATACCGCAGGGCGGGGATATCGGGGGGCAAACGATCTATCAAGGGCTCTATGTGGATACCGGAAACCTCAATTTGTTGACCTCGGACGTGACCTTGGACGCGCAGGGCAATGCTAACGCGGTCTTCATTTTTCAGGTGAGAGGCGATCTGGTGGTGGCATCGGGCCGTAAAGTGATCCTGACCAATGGCGCGAGCGCGAAAAACGTCTTTTGGCAGGTGACGGGTTATTGTTCGCTGAATACGACAGCCGCTTTTGCCGGCAACATCATGGCGCATACCGCGGTGACCTTTAACACCGGCGCCACTTTGAATGGCCGTGCCTTGGCTGAAACGGCCAATGTGACCTTTCTTTCCAACACCATTACCGTTCCTTAAGGTTCGGTCGTTCGCCGGGTTGTGGTCCTGTTAGGCCGGTCACCCTTCCTTTGGGATGGGGACCGGCTTAATAATGTTCAGGGCGGAAGATGATGGGCGAGTTGATCCAAAAACAAGGAGGAAGTGACCCTATGGTCGGTCTATTGCTGCTTCTCGGGGGCAAAGGTAAAACCGCTTGGGTCTGTCGTTACATCTTGTCGTTCTTTTTGACCGTTCTTTTTTTGCCTTTTCAAACGTCCCTAGCCTGGGCCGAGGGGTTAACGGTCAAAACTTCGAATGCGCCCATGACCATCGAAGCCCGCTGGGACTCCATGTGGGGTATGGGATATTTTCAAAATGGCCAAGAATTGAAGGGCGACCAATTAAGGCTTTTGCTCCGGTCCAAAAATGACCCGGACATCAACACGCTGGTCAACCGATCCGAGGATGATTCGACCCTGGGAACCCTGGGATTGGGGACCTCGGTCGTGGCCTCTCTCGTCTGTCTGGCGCTTCCCAGTACCCAGATCCACTTGGGGTCCTTGAACATCGCGGCGCCTTATCTTCCGGTGCAGATCCCAGCGCTGGCCATTGGGGTCGTGGCGGCCTTCTTTACCAATGCCGCGGGCGCGGCCCAATATGAGGCCGTTCAACGTTATAACGCCCCCAAAGCCCGTCCCGGTCCTGTCACTTGGGACCTTTTGCCAGTAAAGGACCATCTGGCTTTTGGCTTGACCTACCACTTATAAAAACTCCGTCGGCCGTTTCATGGCTTTTGATTTTTTTAATTGAGTAGTTTGTTGAAATCGAAGTATTTGATGAGCTGAAGCCGAAACCCGCTCAGGGGAAACCCGTCGTTGGTCAGGAATCGGTCCAAATAAGACCCGCTGATCACCGCGGAGGAGCGGGAAAGTTCCTTCACCCCGTCCCATTCCAAGCTCAACCCCAACCCCGAATCAGAGACCAGTTCCACTCCCGGTCCTCCGTGGGCCGCCCAGGCGGTGGAACTGTTGCCCTGGTCGTAGTAATCGATCCCTGCATTCAGGTAGAGCCGCAAATTTGAATCCTCCAAGTTCCAACGCAATTCGAGTTGGGTCGGCAAAAAGCCGTGGTTGATCCCTGCGGCAAGTTCCAAGGCGGGTGTTGGAAGCCAAATGAATTTAATGGTATTGAGATAAGTGCCCAATTGCCCGGCGATGGCGAAGTTGTGGTCCTGGATCGTTTCGATGGAATGAACGTTGTCAAAGAGCATGTAATATTTCTTTCCGTCGTTGTCATAGTCGTCCACCAGCCGTTTCTTGAGGGGGATGCCCTGGTGCAGGGAAAGGTACATGTCGTTGATGACCCCATTGATCTGGGATAAGCCGTGGCAAATGCCGCAATCCTGCGAGCTTTGAGTAGCGTCGATGGTGGTCAGGCCATCGATCAGCGTCACTTTGCCATCGCCTTGGCCTAGCCGTAAACGGCCATGGTGAAAACTGGCCGAAAGTTCCAGGGCTTCGTCCCGCCCGGATACGTAAAGGGACAATTTGCCGTCCAGGGCTTTTCTCAGCTTGGGGTAATAGAGGTTCTTGAAATCCTCCGCGTCGATATCCGCCGAGATGAGGATGACCGCCCCGACCTTGGAAAAGTCCTGGCCTTCATCGGCCAGTTCCATGAGGGCCCGGGTCAAGAGATAGGTCCCCATGCTGAAGCCGACCAAGTCGACCCGGCCCCGGCCCGACTCCCTTAATACCTGCCGGATGAAGGTCTTGAGGTGGTCGATCGATCGGGTTTGGTTCACGGTCTCTTGATCCACTTCGTAATCACCCACGGAAATATTGCCGTGGGAAGGCCAGCTGTAAAGCAGGGGTTTGCCGGGAAGCTGGAGATCGTAGGCGATCTGGGCCGCTTCCTTGGCGCCTTCCTCGAAAGTGGTCGAGAAGCCGTGCACATAGAGGAATGTTTGGTTGTTCGTGCCATGATGCAAGGCTTGGTCGAAAGACTTTTCATCCATAGGGCTGACCGGTTGAAGGCCGATTTTTTTCTCGGAAGGGACCCGGGGACGCCACCATTTTTGGATGTCGTCGCTTTTGCGGAAATAATGAAGATGCAGGATGTATTGGGCTTGGCCGTAGCTCAGCGTCGGTGAACTTTTACCATTAAAGCTGGTCTTTTCGGGCGCCCGGTCAGTCCCATAAAGGATCGAGATCACGGGGTAGTAATTCCTGGAAGTTTCCAGTGGTTTGACTTGGCCCTGGGCAAGGGTGGTCCAGGCCAATAAAAGACTGAAGATAAATAAGGTCTTGGTGGGTGAAAAGTTCATGGCCTTCCAGTGTAGGGGATTGGTTGAAAAAATGAGAGGGTTCCGCGTTTTATTATCGGGCCTAAAAAAGATTGAAAAGGTCTTTTGGGCACGACGGTGGTTGGTCATGGGCGGTTGACCCGACAGGTTTCGCCGGCATTTGGGAAAAATCGACATGATCTTTGCTAAAGCACCATCCCTCTTAACCTGTCCGCCGTCATGCCTTTCTGGCTTTAAAAGGCCTATGCTGACATCGGACGATTTAGGAGAAAAATTTTTTCGTGAAAAAACATTTAAGGACGAAGATGAAATCACTTAAGGGCGCGATCTGTTCGTTGGGGTCACTAGCCCTTTTTTTGTTCGCATCCGGTTGCGCGACCCTGCCGCCGCACGCGGTGCCTATCCTGCCACCGCCCCGGACCAGCTTTCCCGCGCCTAAGCCGGCCACGATCCGGTTGCCGGTGGAGTTCATCTTCCCAAGCGGACAAGCCATCGCCAAAAACATTGGGGATTATTTCACCCTCCATCGGGACAAGGTGAAAGATCCCCATGATCCCTCAGCGAACCTCAATATCCTTCATATCTGGTCGGGTATCCAAGAACCGATCTATTTGGAAAAGAACGCTTGGCTGGTCATCCGGCCGAAAGACCTCAGCGTCGGAAGTATGCGGTCCGACCCAAAACAAATAACCAGCACTCATGCGGTCGTGGAAATGACCGCCGACCCCGAGGTGATCTTTGGCCGCAAACCGAAGGCGGCCATCGTTCCCATTCCGCCCTTAAAGACCTTCGTGCCAGGTCCCAGTGTTTTTTACGCCATTAGTGACGTTCGTATCACTTATAGAGAGTTGAATGAATATCTTTTGGACCCCCGCCTTAAATTGATCGGGATGGTCCTGCCCGGCACCGGGGGACAAAAAGTGACATTGGACGGGATCCGCGTTTATGGGTCAGGGGGCAAGGTGGTTGTGGAAGCGAAGATCCATTACCAGCCCTTGATCATCAATCTTGGCAGCAAGCCCGCGAAATTAACCCTTTATTTAAAGGGCACACCCCGTTACCGTCCCGCTCGAAGGGTATTCGATATGCCGGACCTGGACTATGACATCAAGACCAGCGATCTGATGGTCCAGGTCGCCGATTGGCTTTTCAAATCCGATTTCAGGAACCAACTGAGAAAGGTCGTCAAAATACCGGTAGGTCCCAAAATGGACATGCTCAAGGTGCGCATGGACCTGGTTTTGAACCGGCCTATCGGTCAATTCACCCGGTTAAGCACTCAAGTGAACAAATTCAAGGTTTTGGACGGTTTCGCGGACAACGAGGGCATTGAAGTGCGTTTTCAAGTCCAAGGAAACGCGGTGTTGCAGGTGACTTGGAATTGAGCGGGGTTTCGAGCGGCACCCCAAAGGGAAGGATCAGCTTTTATTTTCTTGTTTGAAATGATCCGGCAGGAATTTGGTGTCGTCGATCTCTTGGACCTTTGTGATCTTTCCCTCATCGTGGGTCAAGATATGGATGGTCGAGACCGGATTAGGCGAAGGCGCGAAGAACATGCTGTAGATATGCGCGGTCTGGTTCCCGGCTTCGTAGTGGGCGGTCTCATCGATCTTTTGCACATGGTTGAGCACCTTCTGCAGGGTCGCTAAAAAGCTTTCCTTCCCCTGGGTCTCTCCGGTCGGCGTCACATAATTGAATTGGGGATGCAGGATGTTGCTGATGGCCGTTAAATTACGGTTCTGCAAGGCGGCCGAATAGGCTTCGGCGACCCGGGTGCTTTCTCGGTTTTCGCCAACGCGGCGAACGGCCTGGATCTGGGCGACAAGTATATCTTCCGGACTCACATGGACTCCTTTGACGATCTCTGTACTAACGTTAGTGTTCTGCGGCCTGAATTCAATCGGTGTTTCAGGCCCGAAACAGAGCGTTCCGCCATTCTTTTGGAACCGCTTCCGTTCAGGAGATACTTAATTAACTAAAGATCGCCTTAAGTATTTGTGGTTTTAATATCCCATGCCCCTGCATCCGTGGCTAAAAATGTCTTTATCCTTCGTCTTTACCCCGAAAATAAAAGCTTGTTTTGCCACAGATACAGGGGATTCAGGGGATAAACAGCTAAGACAAAATCGTTTTAGCCGCAGATGCACGCAGATTGACGCTAATGAGGAAAACCCAAAAAGATTTTATCGGCGTCCATCCACCTTGATAGGCGGTTGCTTTTGTTTTTGATTTCATCCCATGCATCCCCTGCATCTGTGGCTAAAAATGTCTTTATCCTTCGTCTTTACCCCGAAAATAAAAGCTTGTTTTGCCACAGATACAGGGGATTCAGGGGATAAACAGCTAAAACAAAACCATTTAGCCACAGATGCACGCAGATTGACGCTAATAAGGATAACCTGAAATTTTTTATCGGCGTCCATCCACCTTGATAGGCGGTTGCTTTGCCTAAGGAAGTTAATACATATTTCCTTTCTCTTATGCCCTGGGTCATGTTCTAAAAACCGGCGCGGGCCTATTTTTAGAGAAAGAAGGGAGAAACGTTCCGAATACGGGAGAAAAAACAAAAAGCGGTCCGCGCGGTACCGAAGGAATACCTTGAAACGGCGGCTTATTACCATTGGTTAAGCCGTGGCTGCCCCGCCAACGACGCCCTGACGGATTGGCTGGCGGCGGAAAAGGACGGGCCTTCCCAGCGCAGTTGGTTGGTCAGGTTGGGGCGCACCAACCGAAAGGCTGAACCTTTCGCCCCCAGTAACCTGGAACACGCCTGACAGGTTTTTTGGGGCCGCGGCCTAGAGAGGAAGTGAGGCCATGAGGATCGCCGTTTTCAGCGCCAAAAATTATGACCGCCAATCCTTGGATAAAGCCAACCGCGCTTATTTGAAAGAACTCGTTTATTTCGAAGCGAAGTTGGACGCGAACACGGCCCTTTTGGCCGAAGGTTTCGATGCCGTTTGTGTGTTCGTGCATGACCGCCTGGATTCCCGTGTTTTGAAATTACTTTTGAAAGGCAAGACCCGGTCCATCGCCCTGCGATGCGCCGGTTACAACAACGTGGACCTGAAAACGGCGAAAGCCTTGGGGTTTCAGGTAGTTCGGGTACCGGCTTACTCGCCTCACGCCGTGGCCGAACATGCCCTGGGACTGCTTCTGGACTTGAATCGGCATATTCACCGGTCCTATTTCCGGGTCCGGGAAGGCAATTTCGCTTTGGAAGGGCTTTTGGGGTTCGATCTTTTTGGAAAGACCGTGGGCATCATTGGGACGGGACGCATTGGGTTGGTCATGACGCGGATCCTTAAAGGTTTCGGCTGTGAGGTGCTGGCCCACGATCCGATCCCCGACCCGGAATGCGAGAAAGCGGGCGGGCGTTATGTTCCCCTGGACGGGCTTTTCCAAGGATCGGACATCATCAGCCTGCATTGTCCGCTCACGCCCCAAACCCATCATTTGATCAACGGGGCGGCGATCGCCCGGATGAAGGAGGGTGTCACGCTCATCAATACCAGCCGCGGGGCCATCCTGGATACCGTCGCGGTCATCCAAGGGCTCAAGGACGGCAGGATCGGCAACCTGGGGCTCGATGTTTACGAGGAAGAGGACAATCTTTTTTTCGAGGACCTGTCCAATACCATCATCCAAGACGACGTCTTCAGCCGTCTCCTGACCTTTCCGAACGTTTTGATCACGGCCCACCAGGGCTTTTTCACCCAGGAAGCCCTCAAGTCCATTGCGGACGTAACCCTGGCGAACCTCGATGACCTTGAAAAAGGGCGCCGCTGTCCCAATTCGGTCGAGGATCATTGAAATGACGTGGATGGAAAACATGAATTGTCGTTGAGAGAGAAGAACGTCGCTTCCTTGACCGCGCCAACCCTAAAAGCGATCGAGGATGAAAGGCAAAAAAATGGCCACCCCCGACAGCGCGCAGAATAAGAAGACCTATTTTGGGTCATCCTGGTTGAATTACCTGTTGTTCTTTGTTTTTTGGTTCTGGGTATTCCAGAGCTTTTCCTCCCAAGGGCCCCGGCCGGTGACCTACAACGAATTTTTGGGACTTGTGGAGTCGGGCCGGGTCCAGTCCGTCCAATGGGGGGACACTCAACTGGAGGCCCAAGCCAAGTTCGGCATCCCTTTTCGCGATCCCGATAAGGTCGAAACGGTCATGACGACCCAGTTGGCCGGGGTGGATGAAACATTCCTGATGAAGCGGCTGCTGGAGTTGAAGATCCCCGTCACGGGCAAGATCGACAAACCCTCCTGGTTCATGCAGTTCCTGACATCATGGCTCCTTCCGATCGGCATCATCTTCCTTCTTTACACTTGGTTCCTTTCGCGGGTCCGTGGCGGCGCCGCTTCCGCGGGACCCTTTGGTTTCGGTAAAAGCAGGGCCAAGCTGCATGACAAGGAGGACAAGGAAAAAGTCACCTTTGGCGACGTGGCGGCACTGGACGAGGCCAAGGGTGAATTGGAAGAGGTGGTGGACTTCCTCAAGAACCCCCGTAAGTATCTTTCCTTGGGAGCCCGCATCCCCAGGGGGGTATTGTTGGTGGGCCTCCCCGGCACAGGCAAGACCTTGATGGCCCGGGCGGTGGCCGGGGAGGCGGACGTTCCCTTTTTCTCCCTTTCAGGTTCGGATTTCATCGAAATGTTCGTCGGGGTTGGCGCGGCCCGGGTGCGCGACCTTTTTGAACAGGCTAAAAACCGCGCGCCCTGTATCGTCTTCATCGACGAACTGGATGCCATCGGCCAGTCCCGCGGGGGCCCCGGGTATTCGGGCGCCCATGACGAGCGGGACCAGACCTTGAACCAACTCCTGTCCGAAATGGACGGTTTCGACACCAGCGGGGGCGTTATTTTGATGGCGGCCACCAACCGGCCCGAGGTGTTGGATGCCGCCTTGCTTCGTCCAGGCCGGTTCGATCGGCAGGTGGTGCTGGACCCGCCCGATCTGGTCGGACGGGAAGCCATCCTGAAACTGCACTGCCGCAAGATCCAACTGGCCGATCAGGTGGACCTGGGCATGGTGGCCCGCCGGACGCCCGGCATGGTCGGCGCGGACCTGGCCAACGTGGTCAATGAGGCGGCTTTGGCCGCCGCGCGCCGCGGTGTATCCCAGGTGGAATCGCAGGACCTGGAGGAAGCGATCGACCGGCTCCAGTTGGGGCTCAAGAAACGGTCCACCGTCATGGGGGAAGAGGAAAAGCGCCGGGTCGCCACCCATGAGGCGGGGCATACCCTGATCGCCTTGAGCCTGCCCAAGGCCGATCCCGTCCACCGGGTCACCATTATTCCCCGGTCCATCGGGGCCCTGGGGGCGACCCTTCAACTTCCTACCAATGAGCGGCACTTGATCACGAAAGAGGAACTGGGCGACCGGCTTTGCGTCATGTTCGGGGGCCGGGCCGCGGAGGAAATGGCCTTCGGGGACGTCTCGACCGGCGCCCGGAACGACCTGGAACGGGCCACGGAGACCGCCCGGCAGATGGTGTGCCGGTACGGCATGAGCGACCAATTGGGGCCCCAAACCTTCGGCCTTTCGACGGAATTGAAGTATCTCAACACGCCTTTCGGTCGAACCGAAGAACGCAACTTCAGCGAAAAGACCGCCCAGGCCATCGATGAGGAAGTGAAAAAGATGGTGGACGGCCAATACGCGCGGGCCCGGGAGATCATGGGCTCCAAACGGGAAATATTGGATCGCATCGCGGCGGAACTGTTCGCGAAAGAGACACTGGACCGTCCGGACCTGGACCGCATCTTGGGAGAGTTCCCGGCCCGGAAAGCGTAACGGTCCGGGAAAAGGATGGGCGTTGTGGAAACCACCCCGATCTTGGGGTGGTTGTTCAATAAAAAAACCGGAAAAGGAGTTAGTCATGACATGGAACATTTTTAGTCGTCTGTCTGAAAAAATAGGTCTGTGGCTCAATGAGCCGATTGGGGACGCGGGCATCGTGGCCGATTCGACCGCCACGGAACTGAAAAAGCCCCAAAGATCCTTTCAAGCCGCCCGGGCTTTACCCAAAGGCAAAAGGGGCCGGGGCAGCCGCCCGGAAACGACCAAGCCGATCCGTGAATTCCATCCCCGGGGCGCGGCGGGCCGCCGCGAGGTTCGCGGGCCTTCGGGCGCCCACAAGGCCGTCATGCCGCACAAGGGTAATCATCCTCGCTATTCTAAATAGGGTTGGATGGCTCAGGTGCCAATTTGATCCGAATCCAAATTCTTTCGTGGATGAAATAAGCCACGGTCGTGTAGGCATTGCTGGGATGATAGATCCCCCGGCGATGTTCACGTTATCGGTAGACCTCTCGGCGGTTGCCGATCTTGAAAATGACGATCTCTTTTTCATGGTTGTCGATCGTATAGATCACGCGCCAATCCCCTTGGCGAATGCGATATCTTTCGCCACCCTCCATTTTTTCGCAGCCATGGGGCCGTGGTTGCTGTTGAAGATTTTTGATCTTTTCGAGGATCTTGGTGGCGTCGTGGCGGGGGATGGCACGGATTTCTTTTTCAGCGCTTTTTTTCAGCGCGACTTTATAGGTGGCCGTCACGCTTTAAGTCTTTCAAGACGGATTCCAAGCTTCGAGCGGGTTCTTTCGCTCTCTTCTCGAATGCTTCATAGTCAGCGGCGTCTTCCCTAAGGGACAAACGAAGGGCTTCGTTGACCAAATAAGAAAGGCTTTTTTCGGTGTGCGCGGCTTTGATCTTGGCGGCTT
The DNA here is from genome assembly GCA_027452205.1 of candidate division FCPU426 bacterium. GTDB lineage: Bacteria > Oederibacteriota > Muellerivitia > Muellerivitales > Muellerivitaceae > Bog-1183. The sequence goes on from DAIDGV010000003.1 coordinate 39,035, forward strand.
TCAAGATCTTAGGATCTAAATAAAGTGTGGCTTTTGAGTTCATGGTTTCACCTCATCGATAAATTACCGTAATGACGTCATGACGTCAAGATGTCATCGGTTCCGCAAAATGCGGCTTGAAAGGGGCGTTGAAAAATACTTTTTGAGGTTCGCAGGCCTTCGGGCGCCCACAAGGCCGTCATGCCTCACAAGGGCAATCATCCCCGCTACCCCAAATAAAGACCGCCGTACGGGGAATGCTAAACGTTAAAGCGTTTACTCGAAAAACACCCAATGTGACCTGGGACATGGCCGTTCGTCCCCGGCAGCGCACAATGGTCCCGATGAACAAAAGGATGAAGTGAATGGAAACCCAATTGCCTTCGGTCACGATCTTTACTTCTGAAAATTGGGACGCGGAGGTTGGGCGGTGCGACCGGCCGGTGCTGGTCGATTTTCGGTCGCCTTGGTGCCGGGCCTCGGTGATCCAGGGTTCCAACCTCAGGCGGGTCGCCAAGGACTGGGGCGAAAAGGTGAAGGTGGGGGTGTTGGACGTGTCCGAAGAGAGCGCGGTGGCCGTCACTTACCATATCCACGATCTGCCGGCGCTGGGGCTTTTCCAACGCGGAAAACTCCTCAAGTTCTATGTGGGAAGTGAAAGGGTGGAAACGATGAAAGCCCATTGGCTGCCAACGCTCATCCGGGTGATGTCGGTGGAAGTCGCGCCATAGGCAGGGATTATTGAAAAAGAGGGACTATGTTCTTCATGAGCAAGCGCCAAGTAAAAGGAAAGATCCCATCCTATATGCGGGTGATCCAAGGCGGATCCCAAGCGAGGGAAGGGATCCGGGCGGATCGGCCGAACAATGCGGCATTCGTTCCCCTGGTTGTTGAAGGGAGCAGCCCCTTTTCCCTGGAGCGGCTGCTCCCTGACCTTTTCTGGAAATGGTTCAAAGGACGGTTGGATATAAAACATCGGTAATGAGTCCTTGGTTCGAAAAGGAGATCTTATGAAACGATACAACGGATTGTTTGTCGGTCTATTTTTGATGGCGATCGGGGCTGTCCTGTTGGGTACGGGTATCGACCCCGCTCAAACGAATACTTCGACCCCCATCTCCGGGGCATCCGCCCCGGCCAAGCTCCTGAATCCTAAAAAAGCCGTAAGGAAAGTCAAAAAGAACAAACCGGCGGCGACAACCGTGATTCCTTCGACCCCTGCCGTCAAGTGAGCGGTGGGAGGTGATAGGCGCGGGTTCCAGGGGCGCCAAGGTCCCTGGAGCTCACGTTCTATCTTTCGTTCCGGTGTTTCTCGAAGGTCGTGGTCCGCTTTGCTTAACGCAGTCATACCTGTTTCCATGAACTCCGGTTAACCTTCCAGCAAGACCGTTGTTCCGTCCGGCAAGACATCACACCCACCATTCGCGTCACACTTTTCAATAATGGGAAGAACCGACGGGAGGGACCGACGTGATCTACCAGCTCCGATTCCTTAAATCCGAGCCTATCGGCAATTGGCTAAGGTCGACCTCTTCCATATTGAATGTCCTCATCCCCGAGGGAGCTTGGCCGAACCCTTTGGTGAGCGCTGATGAGAGGAGAAAATTACTGCAAAAGGCCTTGATCCTTGGGCTTCTCTCGTTCGCGACCAGCCGTAGTCTCTGTGGCAGCGAGCCCCTTTGCGACAGCGGCTGCAGACCCATCGACGAGAACAAGAACCCGGACCGCTTCAATTATCTGGTTTTTAGCCGGACGACCCAGTACCAAGTGGAAAAGTCCATGACCCTCGCGGATATGTCGGACCGGCTTACCCGGGCGATCATATTGAAACTGCCTGGCGCCGCGTCTGCTTTCGACAAGATCCATTTTGTCTTGAAGGATGCCCTCTCATCCCATCTTTTCGAGAATATCAATTGTTACTTGGCCTCTTTTTGCCGCCATTCAAAGCCCCTGAATTTGAAATGGAGGCTCGATCACGACAAGGGGTTTTCTTAGGTCGTTTATTTACTATTTCATTTTGAGGGAATTTAAATACTTAAGACCCTTACGGCAAAGCAACCACCGATTACGGTGGACGGCTTGCCCGCACCGATAAAGCTGAATAACTTATTCCATATCGGCGTCCATTTGCGTTCATCAGTGGCTAAAAAGATATTTTTTCAAGGCTGTTCTAAATGATCGTTAACCACGGATGTGGGGGATACAGGGAATGAAAACAAAAGATTAAAAGCAACTGCCGATCAAGGCCAATAAAAGCTGATAAACCTGGATAAGTGATTCCATATCGGCGTTGATCTGCGTTCATCAGCGGCTAAAAGATTCGTTTTAGACGTTGTTTGAGGGAGTTAAGTATATAAATCCCTATTTTGAAAATAAATTATCGTAATGACGTTATGACGTCAAAACTCCTTAAGGGTTCGAAATGTAGTTTCAATAGGACGCTGAATTTTTTTTAGGCACCCGTTAAAACCCAAATGTCTTTATGAGTCTGGCGCCTTTGGTAGCCATATCAGCCCCTAAGGTCAATAAATCACCCTGGGGCTTCGGCGTGGGCGTCTGCTGCGAGTTCACCGGACGAGCGGCGGGATTTGACTGCGTCTGGGCCGAAACTTCAGGTTGAGGCCCATTGTTTGAGTGTGCCGATTCCAAATGAGAATCGGCGTGCAAGGGCCCATTCATATTGCCCTTGGCATTGGGTGTGGGAGCTTGCGCAACGGTCGTGGGGACGGCTGTGGGTTCTAGCGTTGGTTCCGTTTTAGTAAGAACCGCTTTCTTCACAGGTTGCGACGCCTCTGGAGTGGGGACCGGTGTGTTCACGACCGTTGGGTTGACATCGACCACACTAACGGGCTGTTGTGGTGTCGGCTGTGGAGTAGGGATGACAGGCGTAGGCGCGGGGGTGCTTGCCGGAACGATCTTCGTATAGACCAGATGGACCAACCCGCGTGTGCCATGCTCATGTACATACGAACCGCCGATAAACAGGCCGATCAAAAGGCCAATGATCGCCACCGCCTGGGCGAACTGGTAAACGCGAAAGAACTTTAACAAGCCCATCACGAGATGCCAGACGAACTTGATGGCCTTGAAGGTCCACTTCACGGTCAGCTTGGTCAGCCGGAAGCCGTTCTTAACCAGCCAGACCAGCCCATGCCAAAGGTTGTACCCGGCCAAGAGGCATACTTCGAACAGGTTCGGTCTTTCGCCCTTTTTGATCTTGGACCTGATCTTGGCGATGACCGATACCCCCGCGACGGCTTCATAAAGAGCGGTCTCAGCAGAGCCCATCGCCTGCTGCTCACCCACCAGGTGAGCAGCGTGACTTGGCTGTGCCGATTCCTGAGGGGCTTTAGCCCCGGCAATAGGGGAATCGGCATGGAGCGCCGGGGTGGTACCCATTTCTGGTTTGGGTGAAATGGGTACACGCAAGGCTTGCTTCTCGGCTTGTGGCCTCGAAGCAGAGGCCTTGGGTGCCGTTACATGGGTATGGGCCGGGTTGCCAGCCTTTAACGAGGCCACCAGGGCCTGCACCTGGGGCTGGGTCAGTTTACGGTCCAAGACCGTGGGTAAGGCCTTTTCGACCTCTAGGGGGTCGCCTAGGGTCACTAAAGCCTGGATGGGATTCTGGGTTATGGCCTTCTGGGGTCCAAGTTTTACGCAACTTGCGTAAAGAAGGTCCCGGGAAGCCTGGGTTAGACCGGCAGCTACCCGGAGGGCACGGGAAACCTGGTCTTGGGATACGCCAAATTCGGCGGCAATTGCCTCTTGGGTGGGATCGTCGGCTTCTTTGGACCGGTCTTCGATCTCTAAAACCCAGTCCAACCAGTACATATCGGTCTTTTGGTTGTCGATCCGGGCCTTCCTTCTGGCCACCTGGGGGGTGACATCCCAGATCTGGCAGTTCAGGGTAGCTAGGCCAGCCTTTTGGGCGCCCGCGAAGCGGATATGCCCGCCGATAAGCTCGTATTCCACCCCTGCGCTGGTCGCCTTCTCTTCCGGGGTCAGGGGGCGAACCTTGACCGGGTCTTCTTGTCCAATGGCGGTCAATGAAGAGGCCATCAGGTCAATGGCCTCTTGGGTAATGACCCGCCGGGGCTGGTTCGGCATAGGGCGGATCTGGGCTAGGGGAATGGCCTGCACGACGATCGGGTTCGACATAAGTCACCTCGGTGTAAAAGTTGAAAAATATCCAGTGTTTTTAATGGATGAGGGCCTGTTGGGCAAATTAACGGTTTGTTAACTTAGGGAAACCGTTTGAATTAGAGGGTGAAGGTCAAAACAGGAGAGTAGAATTTCTGGAGTGAAAGATGGGGGGCGTCATGAACTTTCAAAACATACTGGTCCATACGGAAGAAAAGTTCCTCCGGGCGGGGTTGGTCTTGCGGATCGAAATATTTGCCCGAACCGAGCAAAAAGATCGAAAGCATTCCTCAAATGAATTTGGCTTTTCAGGCGGCACCAAGCACCATTATTGCCGGGTCTATGAAGGGGCCCAGGGAAGCTGGACGGAGAAGTATTTCATCCCCGAGATCAACGACAAACTTCCGCGTTTGGATATTGGCTACAAGAATGACTATGACGGCCCCGGGATGGATTTCGCTCATTTGGATGAATATGCCATCGCCAAAAAGGTTTGGGAGTATTTTGGGATCAAGGATTGATGGCCCGTAAATAAGATCGGTGGGTTTTTCTTGGCTTTTGGCGGTAAATCGGGCAGGCTTGATTGTAGCTACACATGTAGCTACAATATGAATACGGTATGACTTGAGCGGAGCGGTTCATCAATGGCGAACAGACCGGAGGAAGTAAAGGCCTGGACAGTTCTCGATACCCTTGTCGCGGATAAGGTTCAGGACTTAAGGTCGGCGCCGAGAGTCGGCCATCAACTGAAGGATATTTACGAGGGTTTGTTGGATGCCTTGAAAACCTATCCTCCCGACCAGGGAAGGTTCAAAGTCCCGGTTCAGTTGGGGGATTGCACGTGGTTGGTCGAATCCGAGGATGGAAGGGTTCGGTTGAAGGCTTGTTACGAGGTTCGGTTTGAAACTTGCTTCGTTGAAGAGCTGATGTACAAAGCCTAAAACGCTTCAGGGAGTATGTCATGAAAACGGTCCATAAGGCCAAGGTTGTCCATCTCATTTCCGGTAACAAAGAAGAGACGGTCCGTTTCCGGATCGACCCCATCACTAAACAGCATTGGGGTGAGAGTTTTGAGCGTTTGGGAGTGAAGGATTTTTCTTCCTATGCCCGGCGCGCGGTCGAAAGGGCGATTCAACAGGACTTTCGGGCGGCCGACCCGAAGTGGCAGGCCTTTTTAGAAGCCTCGAAGGATCTGGCCATCAAATACCTGGGTTATGCCTTAGGGGATGAAAAAAAAGATTACTCTCGGCTCAAAGAGATCGAAGACCTGAAACTGGAATTGGGATCGAAAATGGCCCGGGAAAAAGGTTTGCGGTCGGAGGATGTTTCTCCCTTGCCGGGACAGGGAACAACTTTGAGCCATGTTGTCGTTCGTGAGAAACATACGCCCCATGGCGCTTATCGTTTCAAAAGACCAAAACTTAAGGCGGCCTATCGGACAGCCCCGAAAAAGAAGTGAAAATATTGTTATAAGGTTTGGCAGTATTTTGGGATCAAGGATTAGTTAGTCGATCGAATACAGCGCAGTTCATATTTTAAAAAGTGAGTTTTGATGAACCTTTCGTATAAAACCTTTGTCCTTTTCTGTCTGATGGCCCTGAGATCTTTTCCAGTTTGGGCACAAACCCCAACCGGCGATGGACAACAGATCGCTGGGGACTTTTTAAATACCGGCACGCCTGTGGTTATCTCGATCTCTGCACCTGTCAGTAACCAATGCGCTATTTCCATCTTGGGTCCAGCCAATCAAGCGTTTACGCAGTTGGAGAAGCCCTCCTTTGGGGCTCCGCAGGTCGTGGGGCGCATCCGCAAAGACCTCCCGCTGGTCATTGCTTACGCCTATGACTGGGCTGCTTCGGCGGATTTTACGGCCTATAAGTTCTTCATGTGGGACGGCACCGAATTTAAACAGATATTGGATGCCTCTTCGGGCACCGAGGGTTCATCGCCTGTTTTTGAAGACTTAGACCACGACGGTACTAATGAGATGGTCTTTGAAAATGAGGATAGTAAATACTATAACTCCCCTCAAATTTATAAATGGAATGACAAGAAACAGGTGTTCGAGGAAGCCTCAGACCAATTTCCGGGCTTTTGGGAACCGAAGATCCAAGCCGAAATGGCCAAATTAAGGGATTGGAAGTATTCATCCAATTCCCGGGGTCCGCTGGTTTATTGCACTATCATCGCCAATTACTTAAGGGCTCGAGGTGGGGACAAGGATGTGAAAGAGTTTGTGGCGTTAGCGGACAAGCAATTACAGTTCCTAATGGACGACAAGAAGAATGATTACCTTCAGGAACGCGCGGTGAGGACTAAGAAGATGGTGCATCAGTTTTTTGGCGGGGATGGGAAGTTATTTGGCTCTAGTATTCAATAAAACAAGCGGGGATACATGAAAGATCAATCGGGTCTTATCAAAAGTCACGGTGACATAAAAATAGTACTTTTATTTTTAGCTTCATTTTTGGGTTTTGTGTTTGCACCTTTTTCCATTGGCCTAACCTTATTTATCATTGCGATAAGTTATGTTGGCAAAGTAGAGATCAGCTACCGGGCGCAGCAAGACACAGATACGTATCAATATGCCGGCTTTTTTCCAAGACTTGGCAGTTTTTTGATCGATGCGGGGGTAATGTATTGTTCGATTACTTTTTCGTTCATGTTGTTTCGAGCGGATTCCTTGGATGAACATCACGAATTCTACCGGATGCTTCTCTGGTTGTTCATTCAGCTTTATATGCTTAAACGCTGGGGTCAAACTCCAGGAAAAATGATGATGGGGATCAAAGTTTTAAGGGTTGATTTTGAACCAATCGGTTGGAAAGAAATCATTTTGAGAGATCTGTTTCAGGTCCTTCAGGCTCTCGGATCTTTGACCAAGATGTTCCTGGTTACTTTTGCAATTGTTGATATGAACCTTAAATTAACCGGTGTTTCTTTTGTTCCGGCGAATAGCTTAAATTTTATGGTCAATAGATTCAGCTTATTATCCACCTTTTGGATTTTCAGTGAATTGCTTGTTCTTTTAACAAATCAACGTAAGCGGGCGTTGCATGACTTTTTGGCCGGGACAGTCGTCGTTGTTGCCAATAAACCAGTTCGATATGCCTGGGCTTTTGCTGCAAGTGCGCTTCTGTTTGCGGTTGGGCTTGTTTGGTTTTCGGTGATGCATACGGGGATGTTATTCGAAAGTTTAGCTGAGAAGGGTAACGCTGCTGCTCAGTATAGTTTGGGTGGTAGTTATCTAATGGGTTGGGAAAAACCTAAAAATGAAAAATTGGCTTTTCAATGGATTCAGAAATCGGCTGACCAGGGCTACGCCAAGGCTGAGTTCGATTTGGGACAATTTTATGAAAAGGGAAAGGGTGTTACCGTCAACCGCGATCAAGCGATCCATTGGCTGGAATTAGCGGCTCAAGATGGGGATTGGGGTACTTCTGGAAAAGCTAAGTTGGAATTGAAAGGTATGGGAGTAAACCAAGAATAAACATTCGAAAGGTTATCCGTGAGAACGATCGGTAATTTTATTTGGTTCGTTTGTGGTGGCCTCCTTATGGGTCTGTGTTGGTGGCTCATTGGTTGTCTAGCTTATATCTCCATCATTGGTATCCCCTGGGGAAAAGCCTGTTTTGTAATCGGTAATTTCACTTTCTTTCCCTTTGGCAAAGAGGCCATCAGCCGTAAAGAACTGCATGGCAAAGACGATATTGGCACTGGGGGATTGGGGCTGATAGGGAACATCATTTGGTTCCTTTGCGGTGGTTTCTGGCTGGCGCTAGGGCACGTTGGGACAGGCTTATTGTGCTGTGTGACCATCATTGGAATACCTTTCGGCATTCAGCATTTCAAACTGGCAGGTATTTCATTAGCGCCTATTGGAATGACGATCGTTACAAAAGAAGTGGCTGAAGCTGCGCGGAAAGCTAACGCCGAAGAAACGGTGAAGGGGTTAAGAAGCTAAAGTCAAAGATTAGATACTTACTGGCAAGATACCTTTGTAACCTCTGGCATTTTGAAAATCGGTGATTGCAATGATGTCGTACACTGAAAAAATGAAACAGCTTCAAAAGTTATTGTCGGAAATGAATAATCCGACTCCTAATGAATTTAGGAAAATAACAACGGAGTTCAATAAATACAGGGACAAAAACAACACCAATTTTGAACCAGTTAAAATATCTCAAGAAGTAATGCTTTATTTTCTTTTTGATAAGTATAAAGAATTTGAGTATTTGAGAATGTTTAGAGATTCAACTGAGAATTACGAATTTAGAAATGCAGCAAGCGGCCCGATGATTGGTTATTTTTACGAGATGCTGGCGACGATTCGCAGACATGATATTTTCGGCTGGTATTCTTCTGGATTTAATTTCACAGATGAGGAAATGAATTTAATGAAAGAATATAGGCACACAAAATTTCATATTCCGGACGATCTGGATTTGTTCGAGGAACGAGCTAATAATTTAATTAATTGGGAAGAAGTGTTTCCGAAAATATATGATAATTCTAGAAGGTTAAAAGAATATATTTGGCGTTTTAGAGAGGTTTATCCTGATCTTGATAAAACTATATATGATTCCTTCAAAGACATACTGAGACCGATGTTTCCGCATGAAATAAACGCGCATACAAAAACTAGTGTGAATTAGATTTTCGTGCATAAAACCTAGTTGGCAAACTTCGGAATGTGTTGGTAGTTGAACCTTACTTCTGCAGTGCCCTTTGCCAAATAACCCAATCCAGCAATATCTTGCGGTTCTTATCCGACACTGCGGAGCCCAAACCTAATTTGGCCTGCTCGTCGGGCGGCATGAAACCTTTACTAAGTTCCTTTTCCAAATGTTTCAACTGCTTGGCGGTGGGCTCATCCGCGGGGAAAGGGAATCGATCCCCCATGGTGAAATCCTCCAAGGCGTCGGCGATCTCCTTTTTGATCTTAGTGTCGATGACCGGATCGGTACCGGCATAAGGGGCTGTCGCGTTGGGAACATGACAGGCAAAACAGCTGGTCTTGAGGATGGGTAACACGGTTTGATGAAAGTCTATCAACACGGGTGGACTATCCGCATAAACGTCCAAGGCCATGAAAAGGTTCGCCAAGAAAAGCGTGATGTAAAAGGCCGTTAAAAAGGGTATCGGACTCAAATCGCGCTTTGATGGAACCAGCATGGTGAACCTTTCCTTCGTGAAGCTTAGTAGCCGGAATTATTGTTCTTGGGCGAGGTGGAGCTATTGTTGCTTCCGCAAGCGGACGTCAAACAAACCAAAGACAACAAGGCCATCACCAAAATAAGTACTTTCATGTCAAACCTCCTAGTTGAATTTCCTGTCCCGACCGCTGATCGAAACGGTCGAGACCAGGTCCTGCTATCAGCTCTAATTATTTGGCGCTCCCTCATTGATCCAAGCGGCCACATCGGCCAATTGAGCGGAACTCAAGAAAAAACCACCGCTTTCAGGCATTCGAGGTGAACAGCCTGTGCCGCTCAACCTCAGGTAAAGAGCACTTTGATTGGCATTGCCCGGCGACACTAGCAGGGAAGCGCAGCCATCCGGCGCGGATCGGTTGACCACGGAATTATAAAAATTGGCTTGAGAACTGGGGTCGGGCGGCCCGGGAGACCCGCTGGCACCGTGACAATTGATGCAGGAGTTAGGCTGAATGTAGGTGGTGTAGATATAGGTGAAGGTGACCGTGGTGGGGGTATAAGTTGAGGTAGAAGTGACCGTATTGGACGAGGTTGCAGTTGGGGTTGAGGTGGACGTGTTCGTTGAGCCATTGGTTTGAGTATCGGTCGCGGTGCTGGTGGCTGTGCCAGTGGCGGTATCGGCATTGGTGGGGCTGTTAGTGGCCGTATTACCGAGAGTAACCGTGTTAGTTGCCGAATTGGTCGCGGTATGGGTAGGGGTAAAGGTATTTGTGGCGGTATTGCCCAAGGTGGCTGTATTGGTCGCTGATTGGGTGACGGTATTAGTTGCGCTAGCGGTATTGGTGGCCAGATTGACGGGGGTCATGGTCGAAGTGGAAGTCTCCAGGGGTGTAAAAGTCTTAGTCGGGTTCAGCATGATGGGGGAAGTGGAGAGACTCTTTGAACAACCGCCTTCTAACGCCGCCACCAATAAAACCAAAACCGCTCCCAGTTGATAAGTTTGTTTTCGGTTCATGTCATCCGTCTTTTCAAGATCAGTCGGGTTAGTTATTAGGCGCCCCGTTGTTGATCCAGGACGCGAATTGGGCCAGTTGGGTGGAGTTCAAGTAACTAGGCCCGTTATAGGGCATTTGAGGGGAACAACTGCTGCCGCTGAGCCGGTTATAGAGGGCGCTTTGGCTGGTGTTGTTGGCCGTGACGATGGAGGTACCGCAACCGAAAGAAGAAGCCACGCCCACGGTGGAGCTATAGAAGGCGGCTTTGGAGCCGCAATTGAGTTGAGTCCCTTGAGAGCCCGCCGAACCGTGGCAAGAAATGCAGGAGGAACTGCTGCCGATGGCGGTGCTGATATAAGTGTTGTATAAGAAGGTCAGGGTAGCGGGAGTGGCCGACGCCGCGGGGGTGGGGGTGGAAGTGGGATTGTTATGGACGGTGGTAGGACTATTACTGGAACTGCTATTGGAGCAAGCCGCCGCCACCCACATTAAAGCAAAGAGTACAAAGCTTAAAACGATCGTGTTTTTCACATCAGCCTCCGTGACGATTGGATCCGGCGGCACGGTCAACGCGAAGCGTTGGAGGGTGCTTGCTGATGTGTATTCATGGACCGGGCTAAATGTTACCGTGACCCCGGTATTTATTTTCGGGATGGGGTAACATTGCGGACGAGCGCAAACTATCTATAGAAAAGGAGCCTGAGTCCCTTGGATTTCAACGACGACCAATGGAAAACTTGGGCCCAGTTGATGAAATTGACCCAGAGTGGGGACAAGGCCGCTTATGAAAGGCTGCTGCTGGAGATAAGCCCTTTGGTATTTCATTTCGTCCATAAAAGGGTATTCGATCAGGACCATGTCGAGGATGTGTTCCAAGACGTGTTGTTATCGTTCCATAAAGCGAAACATAGTTACCGGACCGATCTGCCCTTTCCGCCCTGGTTCTTCGCGGTGATCCGCAACGCGGTTTGGGCGGCGTTAAAAAAGAACTATCGGATAACGCAGCGGGAAGTGCCCCTGGAGGATCTATTGGAGATCGCGGCGCTGGAGACGGCAGAAGATGGCATCGACGACCGTATCCACCAAGCCATGGCAGCCTTGCCTGAGATGAACCGACAAGCGGTGGAATTGTTGAAGTTAAAGGGTATGAGCGTGGATGTGGCGGCAAAGACGCTGGGGATTTCCAATGCCGCGTTGCGGGTGCGGGCCCACCGAGGTTACGCGCTATTGAAAAAGATACTGGTCACGCAAGCGGAGAAAAGCGAATGAGCGGATTGATCGACATTAAAACAGCCAAAAGCGCGCTGCCTGAACCCCGCCGGCGGTTGGTGGATCAATTGGTCGCGGATAATAAGCCGAGCAAGCCCGCGCCCTCGGTTCTGGGCCAATGGCTGGCTTGGTTGGGTTTCTCTTTAGTGGCGGTGGTCTTTTCCCTTTTCCTGATCGGACCCCAATTCGAGATCATGGATCGGTTGACGGAACCTGCCTCGGGCGGGTTCTTACTGTTGACTTTCATCCTGGCGGCCTTCTCGGCCTGGGTGGGCATCGCCTCCAGCATGCCTCAATACCGACCCCGCTGGGCGCCCCGGATGGTCGCTGGTTTTTTGATCCTTTTTCTTTTCGCTATGCCTTTTTTGTTCTTTGACCGGGAGTCTTTGGCCGGAGTGGTGACCTTGGACATGGCGGACGGATGGTTCTGCGCGCGAACAGTAGTTTGGATCGCCTTGCCGACCTGGTTGATGCTGGGTTGGATGGCTTCCCGGAACGCTTCGTTCTACCCGAGGTGGACGGGAGCTTGGTTGGGGATATCCGCTTTTCTTTTAGGGGCCGGGACCATTCAACTTCACTGCGCCCGATGGGAAACCTGTCACATGTTGATGGATCATCTGTTGCCGATGTTGCTCTTCATTTTCTTGCCGATTTGGATCGGCGGCTACTGGTTCGCGCGCTGGAGAAAATAAGCTTTGGTCCGGCCTGTCCTTATTTCTTAAAAACAGCCCCTTCTTTTTGAACCTGATCCTGAACAATCGTCGATCTTAGATTCTGGACATCTACCGCCAGGGGAGTCAAAAGAACGGCTTGGGTCTTTCGAAGACCGTTGTCCACCGCCACGAATTGGCAATCGAACTCGGTGGCTTTGCGGGCTAGTTTTGCGGCCAGATAGGCGGTTTCTTCCGCCAATTTTTCAGGCGGGTGATAGACGGTCATCCATTGGGTGCCGTTCGTGAGGCGCTGGCAGGTGGCCAAATCTTCGCCGATGCCCGCGAGGACGATTTTTTTCGATAGGCCCTTCTTTTCCAATATCCGGGCGACTTGTTCAGCCGTTTCCGAATCGGCAACCAGGATGGCATCCACCTTGTTCTTTTCAGGGGCCAAGATGTTTTTCAATTCTTGAGAGGTGGCGGCCCACTTGGAGGCCGTGATCTGAATATCTCCCCGGTCGATGGCTGGTTGAAGCACTTTCATTTGGCCTTTGCGAAGGTCTTGGGAAGCGCTTTTCGCCGGGTCTCGGCCTAGCAGCACGTAACGACCTTGGGGAACTTTTTTGACCAGGGTCTTGGCCTGTAACTCTCCAGCTTTTTCGTTGTTGAAGTCGACCAAATAATCCAGGTCGCTGTTGGGGATGAGCCGCTCAATGGAGAGGACCTTGATCCCCGCTTCGTGGGCGGTCCTTACCAAGGCTGAGGCTTTTGAGGGCGCGCAGGGGATGATGGCCAAGGTTTGAATGCCTTGGTGGATCAGTTCTTGGACTTGGGCGGTTTGGGTGGCCGGATCACCTTGAGCGTCTTTGACGAGAAGTTCGGCGCGGTTCTCTTCCATAGCCGTCCTTAATTTTTGGATGAAGGGTTGGCGGTCGTGGGCGTTATCCAGGGCCAGGCCGATCTTGACGTTGGGGCCCCAATGGCCCCAGCCGGTCAAGAACAAGACGGCGAAAGAGAAGAGAATGGGATTCATCCAACGCATGGGTTCCTCGGGCGAGATCGAATTGAAAAGAAATCATAACACAAATGACTTTCGGGACCATTTGGGCTTTCCCGTGTTGCGGAGCGGGGGGTTCAAGGATAGAATTTTTCGGTCGAAGGGCCGGCTGCGAGCGGTCCTTGAAAGGAGGCGAAACCCATGGATCGACTTTCGGCGCGCCTCAAAGGCTTCTTCCTGCTTTTAACGGTTTATGGTTTGACCCAGTTTTTCCTGCCATCTGTCTTATCCGCCCAAGAGAACGACCCGGGCATTTTGCGCGCTTTGGAAACCGATTCACCCCAGATCGAGAACACCTATTATCTTGAGGGTTCCTCCAATAACGATACCTCGGCCCATCATTGGCTTTATCTGTATGGCGAAGCTTTGTTCGCCCTGGGCGGGGACTGGGGCCTGGAGGTCGATTTCCCGAACTTGGACACCCAGTACCCGTTGCGAGGGGCTCCCCTTATCCTGGCCCCGATCGGCCTTAATTTACGGTACGAGTTCTACCATTTCGGGAGTTGGAGCAGTGAGACCGCCGGGGCTTTTTCCATCGAGGGCGGCGGGGCATATGGCTTTCCCAATAGCGGTTTTCCCTGGATCGGCAGCAGCTGGAGCGCCGAGATACTGGCTGGTTACCGCATGGGGAAGTTCTATGGCGAGGGCAACTACGGTTACGAAGGGGGGATCGATGCCCATGTCCCCAGCCAGTGGCAGGCCAATACAGCCCTGGGCTATCACCTGAGCCGTGATTGGTATGTGCAAGTGGAAGCGGACCTGACCGCGGTGACAGCCCCGGCCAGCAATTCGTCCTGGTCTTTCATCCCCCAGATCGCCTTTCAGCCGGGCGAATGGCTTTTTGAGCTGGGTGAGGCGCTGAACGAATCCCCGGCGGGCGTGACCGAATTGATGGTCGCCAGGACCTTTTAAAACGCTGTTTTCAAGCCTGTCCCAAACACCCCTCCATAAATCCTCATGACCGTAACATTTGTCCTTTTCGCGCGATAGTCATAGGCGGGCCCCCGAAGGCCTCAAAACAGTGACAACCTGGTTTTCTCAAGGAGCTTTCATGAAGCGCTGGACTGGAATGACCCTCCTTCTCATGTTGTTGGCGGTCCCGAACCTTTGGGCGGAGCCCTATTTGGCCGCTTGGAAAGGCGTCAATTGCAACGCCTGCCACATGAACGAGACCGGCGGATATATCCGCAACGATCTTGGCCGCAATTACGGCAACGACCTGAAAACTTTCGACTGGCAGGGCATCGCGGAAACCGCGCAAGCTTTTACCCATAAGACCCCCACCTGGGTCGTCGCGGGAGTGGACCTTCACGAAAGCTATGGCGCCTTCTTCACCCCGGGCGCGCCGGGGCCGCAGTTCAACCCCACGAACATCAATTCGCCTTTTGGTTCTTTGGGCCGCCAAAGTTTCTCCATCGCGATCAAGGCGAACGAGGCTGTCTCGGGGGTCTTTACCTACCGGCTGGACCTGAACGATCCCCAAGAGGTCTTCGCGTTGATCTCCGGTTTGCCTTCGGACTCTTATATCAAGTTGGGTAAATTCCTGGTCCCTTATGGCCTGGAATTGGCGGACGACAATAGTTTGGTGCGCGACGACCTGATTTCGGGCGGCGCCTTTAGTTTCAACAGCTCGTCGAACACCCAGGGCGCCGAGTTCGGGATCTATCCGGGCGATCTGTTCTTCAACGGCGCGACCTTTAACGACGGCGCCAATCCGGGGGAATTGGATTTTGCCGCCAAAGGCGGTGTCAACTTGAGGTCCTTCACTTTAGGCGGGACGGTCTATGGCCAAAACCTGAGTTATGGGGCGAGCGCGTCCAACGTCGGCAAGATCCGCTACGGCGCTTTTGGGTGGACCAACCTGGGACCGGTGGTGATCTTGGGCGAGTTCGACTCGGGTCACGACAACAATGTCATCGCTCCGACCAACGCCATCCAAGTGACGCCGGGAACGGTGGTCGGCCAGAACAACTACACCGCATATCACGCCAGCTTCGAGATAGACTTGGGTCGGGACATGTACCTGCGTTTTGTGAACGAATATCTGAATGATACCGATCTGATCGACACCTTTGATGGATTTCGAGATGTGGTCAGCTTCCGCTGCTATCCGGTGCGGAACTTGAAGTGCCAGGTGGATGTGCAGCGGATGGACCCGACTACCGGGTCCGCAAATTACGCTTCGGGCCCCTATTACGGCGCCACGCTTGATGCATATATGTTTTATTGAGTTGAAAAGGACCCGCGTGGAATACCCCAGTTTTTGACGACATTTGCAGGTGATAGGTAAAACCTTAAACAACGGCTATTTTGTAGGGTATTATTCCTTTAGGTATCTGCTTTGGAACCCTATTTCAACTGAGTTTAAAGGTATTGATGAAGTCCCTCCGCTTATTTTCCATCTTTGCGATTTCCACCAGTTTGCTGGTTGTGGCTGTATGGGCAGACCGATTTTTACCCGCTTCAAAACCCTCGAAGCTATCCACTGATCCCTCAAAAGTGAAAGCTGCGTATAGTCAATTACCCGTCTATTTCGAACCCAATCAAGGCCAGGCCGACTCTCGAGTGAAATTCCTTTGTCGCGGCTTGGGATACAACCTTTTTTTGACGGATACCGAATCGGTATTGGTATTGGAACATGCGAGGTCGAATAGTAAAAAAACGCCGATTGGCCTACGAGGTCCTCGGGGTCTTCGACTTGGCCGGAATGACCACATAAAGCGGGAGGTCGTGCGTTTGCAATTGGAAGGTGCCCAAACGCCTTCTGCTATCGAAGGATTGGATAAATTACAAGGGGTCAGTAATTATTTTATTGGTAAAGACCCTCGACAATGGCATTCGAATGTTAGCCAATATGCCCGAGTGAGGTTAAAGAACATCTACCCTGGCGTGGATGTGGTCTATTACGGTAACTTCGGAAAACTGGAACACGATTTTATTGTGTCACCGGGCGTCGATCCGAGTTGTGTTCGTTTTGCCTTAAAAGGAGTGAAAGAAACCCATTTGGATGCTGAAGGTAACCTGGTTTTGAAGACAGCCTGTGAACAATTCTCTCTGAAGGCGCCGTTGGTTTATCAACAATTGGATGGTCATCGTAAGATCGTTCGGTCCCAATATCATTTAGCGGGTCAACAGGTTGTTTTTTCGGTGAGTGATTACGATAAAAAATATCCATTGGTTATCGATCCTGTTCTTGATTATTCGACATATCTCAGCGGGAGTAACATCAACGGGGACCGTGAATTAGGGTTGGCGGTCGACGGTTCTGGTGATGTTTATATTTCGGGGAGCGCCATTTCTACCAATTTCCCAACGACGGCTGGTGTTTATCAATCGACCGATCCGATGGCGAATAATTATCATGTTTATGTCGCAAAGTTCGATCCAACCCAAACTGGCGCCAATAGTTTGATCTATTCCACTTATTTGGGCGGTTCGGGAACGGATGACGGGAATGGCATTGCGGTTGACAGCAGTAACAATGCCTATGTTATCGGGGAAACCACATCGTCCAATTATCCGACTACCGGTGGAGCCTATCAGACGGCGAATTGGGGGGTGACCAATGCTTTTGTGACTAAGCTGAACCCAACGGGGTCGTCTTTGGTCTATTCCACCTATTTAGGAGGATCTGCTGTCGATGATGCGATTAATATTGCGTTGGATTCCAGCAACAACGCTTACGTATGCGGACAATCGACTTCAACGGATTTTCCCACTACGGCGGGTGCTTTTCAAACCACCAATAACCAAAGTACGGGTTTTGGTAATGGATTCATTACTAAAGTAAATTCGACAGGAACGGGACTGATTTTTTCCACTTACTTGGGAGGTGCAGGGCCGGATATCGTGGCCGGTATTACAGTCGATTCTTCTGATAATGTTTATGTGGCAGGGTCAGCCTATTCCACGAACTTTCCAACTACAAGTGGAGCTTTTCAGACCGCCAATTCTGGGTTTTATGACGGGTTCGTCACCAAATTGAATCCAGCGGGAACGGCACTGATTTATTCCACATATCTTGGTGGTGGAAGCCTGGATTACGCTTTTCGTGTTGTGGTGGACGTTAACGGTTACGCTTACGTAACAGGTTATTCCTCATCTTCCAATTTCCCCACGACCGCAGGCGCTTATCGAACCACATTTCCAGGCGCTTTTTATGGGGATGCTTACGTTGTTAAATTGAACTTAACAGGTACGGGTCTGGTTTATTCAACGTGGCTAGGTGGAAATAGTTCGAATAGTGGTGACACCGGCGACGGGCTCGCGATCGATGGCAATGGAGATGTTTATTTGACGGGAACCGCCGCTTCTTCCAATTTTCCAACTACGGCTGGCGCGTATAAAACAACGGCGACCAGCACCAATGCTTACCTCACGGAGATCAATCCGACGGGTTCGGGATTGATCTATTCCACTTATTTAGGTGGAAGTAGTACGGATTATGGAAATGGCCTTGCCTTGGACTCGTCCGGTAATGTTTATGTTGGGGGTGAAGTATCGTCGACGGATTTTCCAACCACTAGCGGAGCCTATCAAAGCACGAAAATGAATGCAGGTTCTTATGGGGATTCATTTGTCACTAAATTCGATCGTTCAATTTTTTTGACAGCGACCCCAACTCCAACTAACACCCCTAACTGTTGCACGGCGGGTTGGGCGGAGGCACCCGGTATATTTCCCAATATCAGTCAGGTCGCCATCGATTACTCGCGAAATGTGGGTTATGTCTTAACCTCTGGCAGCGTGAGCATCTTCAGCCTCTCGACGGGAGCCATCACGGGGGTTATCGGCACGGGTGGCCAATTCACCAATACCTGTCTAACGATGGGCAGCAGTGGTTATCTTTTTGTCAGTCACGTCTATAGCGTCGAAAAAGTGGACCCGGCTACGGGCGTAGTTGTGGCGACCCTTCCATTATCGGGAAGTTCGAACGTTCCCGAAGGCGCCTTCGAGGCGCCTAACGGCGATCTTTATGTCACCGGGACGACCAATGTGGACAATTTGGGCGTGGTTTTTCGTTACGTTTATACCGCGCCGAACACTTATAACCCTGTTCTGCTGACCTTAGGCACGGCGGTTTCCGATGCCTGCGGGATCGTCAAGGTGGGGAATAACCTCTTTGTGTCCAGCAATTTAGGTGGGCCAGCCTACATGCTTTGGGAATCCGTTGTGGGTTCGAATAATTACAACAACTTCTTGACCTTGCCCACCGGCGCTTTGAACGACTGGCGCCCAGGGCAGATCACGACGGATCTGGCCGGCAATGTTTTCATGGCCGATGAGAATAACGATGGGTATTTCGTCTACAACCCGAATGGGACCCTAAAATACGCCTGCCAACCTTCTTTGTCGCAAGTCCCGTTCGGTATTGGCGTCGACGCCAGCGGCAATGTTTATATGAGCGACGCCGTTAATATCCGGATGTTCCAGATATTGGGTAGTTGTAACTCCGAGCCAAGCTTGACACCTACTGCACAATCGACTTCCACGGCTACGGCGACCCCCTCGTCCACGAACACCTTGGGTCCGACTGGTACCTCAACCAGCACGGCCACAGTAACCAACACGCAAACGGTTACTTTTACAGCCACGGTCACGAACACTGCAACGGAAACGAACACCATTACCTATACCAGCACACCCTTGAACACCGCGACCGTTACCAACACACAGACGGTGACGAACACGCCGACCGATACGTCCACCGCCACAACGACCAGCTCAGTGACCGACACACCGACGGTCACCGCAACCCCCATTACCAACCACATTTGCTCGCCTTATCCCAACCCGGTGACGAGCGCGGCGGGGCAGATATCCTTCTGCTATTCGGTCATAAAACCCTGTGTTTTCCACTGGGCGGTCTATACCTTGTCTTTCCGGAAGATCTATGACCAACGGATCAATGTCACCACGGGCGGCGGCACCATGACGTGGAATTTGCGGGATAAGAACGGTTACCACACGGCGAACGGCCTTTATTACCTGAAGGCGGAGATCATTGGGGATGGGGGCGAGAACCCCATTGAAAAGATCTCAAAGATACTCGTTCTGCAGTGATGTGCTGAAGCAGTTACTTCTTGAATTCTTTCCACAACGACATCCAACGATCCGTCGAGATGGGTTGGGCAAACCCTTGCCGGCTGACCTTGCAAAGCCCCGCGACTTCCGAAGTTCTCACCAACTGATCCGGGTTTAACCCTGCGTCCACCCAATCCGTCGAAACATGAACGATCTGCCCCTTAGCATCCACCATTTTGTAACCCCGGCTGTCTTGGTCGAAAGCGATGGCCTTGACCATGCTTCCATTAGGGATCTCGCTCCCGATGGGTTCGCCCGAGTGGGTGTCCCATATTTCCCGGGTCTTATCTTTATAGACCACCAATAAGGCATTGCCCTGGGGGCCCAGGACCATTTGCGAAACTTCGCTGGAATGTTTCATGGGGTCGCCGATGGGGTCGGCGGTTTGGGCATCCCAGAGATGACCGGTGCCGTCGGCGCCAAAGCTGATGACGATCTTGCTGTCGGGTGTGGTCAGCAGGTTCCTCAACCCGGAATGTTTGAAAGAGGCCATTTGTTTGCCCGAGGAGGCGTCATAGATAAGCCCCGTACTGCCCGCGGCGACCAAAAGCCTTTGGCTGTCCGCGGTAAAGGCCAGGGATTTGGTCCATTGGTTCAGCTTCACTAAAGCGGGGCCCCCGGCGGCGGAAAAAAGACGCAAAGAACCTTTGTCGGTCACGACCGCGACTTGGCTGCCGTCGGGGCTGAGCTGGACCCGGGTGATAGGGTTGCCCAGCGGGACAGGATCACCCAACGGTTCGCCGTTGGCGGGGTCGAAAAAGAGAAGCGTCTTGCCTTTGGTGCCCAGGACCAGTTTTTTGCCGTTCTCACTGAAAGACGCCGCCGTCAGGGTGCCTTGGGTCTTGAGGGTGACGCTTTTTTTAGCAGAAAGGAGGCAAAGCTTCGCGCCGCTTTTACTGAGCAGCAACAGTTCTTGATCGTTGGGGCTGAAGAGTGCGTTTTGAATATTGCCCGGCGCGGTCAGGACCCCGCCCTCGGGCCTGGCAGTGGTGGCGTTCCACAAGCAAGCCGTCTTGGCGCTATAGGTCAAAAGATGTTTCGCGTCGCGGCTGAAAAGCCGGCGGGTCTGGCTTTTTTCATAGGCTTTGCGGCCCGCTTTTTTCCAGTTCAGTTCGGTAACGTCATCGGCGCGGGTGGTAAAGCTCCAGACCCGGGCGACACCGTCCTGGCTGGCGGTGACGAGGGTCTTGCCCGAGGGGCTGAAGGAAGCGCCGGTCACGATATCCCCCTGCCAGAAGGCGCGGCCGAGGGGTTTGCCGTTGTCCGTTTGCCAGACCTGGGCGGAGTGGTTGATGGTGCCGGCCATGAGCCGGCTGCCATCCGCGCTGAGGGCGAAGGCGGTCACCCGCCCGATGGTGTGGAATTTGATCGGCGAGGGATTGTGGCTTTTGACCCCATAAAGGCGGAGAAGCCCGCTGGTTTTGTCGTGCAGGACCGAGGTGACCAACTGATGGCCGTTGGGGCTTAAGAAGGCTTTCGCCCCCAAACCATCCAGTGCCAGGGCGTTGCCGGTACGGCCCCCATCCCGGTTATAAAAGCGTAAAACGCCGTCCCAGCCGGTGGCGGCGATCTTGTTGTCTTTATTGATGAAGAAAACATCAGGATGGTACCAATCGGGCGCGCCTTGGATGTTCAGGTGGATAGGATCGGATTGGGAAGAGCCGTTCTCGACCTCCCAGACATGGGCGGTGCCGTCTTTTGTGGCGGTGAGCAGGTATTTGCCGTCCTGGCTGAATTCGACCGAAACCACCCCCGGACCCGGGTCGATGGTGGCCTTGGAAGCTTCGCCCTTGCTGGGATTCCAAATGCGGACGGTGCCGTCTTTTGTGCCGGAGGCCAGTTTGCGGTCATCGGGGCTGAAGGCCAGGCAGTTAATTTGTCCGTTGGGTTCTTTGGCGCTGCTGACGGCCTTTTGATTGGAAACCTCGAAAACCTTGATGTTGCCCTGGGCATCGCCGGTCGCCACCCGGCGTCCGTCGGCGTTGAAGGCCGCGGCGGTGTCCTTGCCCCACAGTTTCAAGGCGTGGCTGGTGTCGGTCTTGAGGGTCCAGAGGACGGCGCTGGAAGCCCCGGTCAGCAAAAGAACGGAACCGTTGCGGTTGAAAGCGATGGCTTGAAGGGGTTTCTGGTAGTTGAAGATGGCGGTCGGTACGGGGGGCATATACATGAAGGCGTTGCCCCGGGCCAGGAGGGAAGGAAAGATACGGTCGGCTTCGGCGAAATAAGCCGTGGCCGAGGCGTTGTCGCCGTTATCCAAGCATTCCTTGCCCCTTAATACATCGTTCGAGGCCAGGTCTTGCGCCTGGGCCTTTTGGCGCTCGACGACAATGAAGCCCGCGGCCAGGGAAATGACCAGGGCCGCCGCGACGGTAACGAGCACCGCCTTGTAGCGGTTCACGTATTTTCGAAGGACATAGACCTTATCTCCGGCTAAGGGACTGACGGGTTTTCTTTGCCAGCGGCGTTTGATGTCTTTCAAGACTTCGGTCACATCGTTATAGCGTTCGTCGGGGTTCACTTTCATGCACTTGGCCACGATGGCGGAAAGGTCTTTATCCACCCGGCCGTGGGTGAGGGTGAAAAGGTCGGGCACTTCGGTCGTTTCGATCGCCTTTCGGTAGATCTTGAGACGGGTCTCGAGGACCGGGGTCATTTCGAGGTCGAGTGCGATGTCGTCGTGGGGCGGGTGGCCGCTGAGCAGGTGATAGATGGTGCAACCAAGGGCATAAATATCCCAGCGTATATCGGGCTGGCTGATGTGGTCGTGGTCCGTGGCGGTGGTCTGTTCGGGCGCCATGTAGAAAAGGCTGCCCAGCGCGCCGCCCGAATCGGTGAGGACCAAGGAATGGCCGAAATCCGCCACGCGCACGTGGCCTTCCTGGTCGAGGAGGACGTTGGCGGGTTTGAGGTCGCAATGAACGATCTCTTTGGCATGGACGTAACTTAAAGCTTCGGCGATCTCCTGCATCCAAGTGGCGGCCTGGTAGAGGTCTTGGGGACTGACGACCCTGTTCTTTTTACTCTGGACGACACTGTCCAGGGACCCTTCTTCGGCCAGGTCCATGACGTAATAGGGGATCTGGCCCCTTAAGTCCGCGTCGAGCAGGGAAATGATGTGGGGATGCTTGTCGAGGCGGATCATGCGGTCCGCTTCGCGCTGCAAAAGGTTCCAGTGCAGGATGCCCTTTTTGTGGAAGACCTTCACCGCGACCAGGCGCCGGGTGCGAAGCTGGATGGCTTCCCAGACCTGGGCATAAGCCCCATTGCCGATGGAGCGGAGCATGAGATAACCGTCGAGTTTGGGCGCGTCGTCGTGCTGTTTCAGGCCCGCGAGGTCGGGATCCTGTTCGGCGGATCCCTGGGCCTTTTGTTCGGCCTCTGGACCGGAGACGGTGTGGAAGATATTCGGTTTTGGGTCGGCCGGGTCGGGCATTGGGGTCCTCGGGAATGGTTCAAACGATCCGTAGGGGCCCATCTTAACACTAATCATTTTGAGGGTACCTGATCTTTGTTCCGAATGGGGATCGGTTACACCCAGGCTCGGCGGGAACGGTCTTTGTTTTGGCGGTTTTAGGTGTCGAAATGATCGTTCAAGGACTTAATCTGACTTGAGGGGCTGGTCGTTGACCAAATAGTTCTGCAAATTCTCGACCAAGCGGAAAAACCCATAGAGGTCCAGGGGTTTGACCAAATAGGCCTGGGCGTTCAGGTTCTTGACCTCGCGGATATCCGTTTCCAGCCTCGAACTGCTGAGGACGACCAGTTTCAAGTTCTCGAACTGGGGCAGGGACCGGATGCGGCGCAGGAGGGTACGGCCGTCCATGCGGGGCAGGTTGAGGTCCAAAAGCACCAAGTCGGGCAGGGCGGTCCCGCCATAGCGGTCCTCTTGTTTCAAGAAAGCCAGGGCCTGTTCGCCGTCGCCGACGATGTGCAGGTTGGCCGAAAAGTGGCCCTGCTGGAAGGCGATCTTCATCAGCTGGGCGTCGGCGAAATTATCCTCGACGAGGAGGATCTCGAACGTTCTTTGATCGGACATGAGCAGTTTCATCCTTCATCCACCTCCTCGGGTAGGTCCCTCATCCAAATTTCCTCGACGTGGTTCATGGCCTCGAAAAGCTGGTAGAGGTTGTGCGGTTTGATCAGGTAAAAATTGGCGTGATGTTCATAGGCGCTCATCAGGTCGCTGTCCAGATTGGAGTTGGTTAGGATGATGACGATGATGTTCTTCAACCGGGGGTCGGCCTTGATCTCGGCGAGGGCTTCCAGGCCCGATTTGCGGGGCATGTTCAGGTCCATGAGGATGAGGTCGGGCCGGGACGGTTGCGCGTATTTTCCGACACCGCGTAGGTAATCCATGACGTCCTGGCCATCCTTCACGCGGTCGATGTGGATGGGCCTTTGGGAAACCCTGAAAATTTCCTCGATCAGAAGCGCATCGCTTAGGTTGTCCTCGGCCAAGAGAAGTTTGACCGCGCGTTTTCTTTTTTGAGTAGGTGTCGCCATAGGTCTCCTTAAAAAAGTTAGTGGACGGGCCGGACCGTCATTGGCCCCGGTAATCCGCCAGTTTTTCCAACCAAGCTGTCTCGACGTAACGGACCACGGAGGCGTATTGCTCCAGGTTGCGGGGTTTGGTGAGGTATAAGTCGACCCGGGACTTGTAAGCGCTTGAAATGTCCTTGATGGAATCGGAGGAGGAAAGAATGATGACCGGGATGGACGCCAATTGCGGATCGTTACGGATGATCCGCAGGAGCTCATGTCCGGTGACGTGGGGCAAGTGAAGGTCTAAAAAGATAAGATCGGGTCTTGGGGTGTTCTCGAAACCGTTCGTGCGTTTTAAAAGGTTCAACGCCTGTTGTCCGTCGCGGGCGACAGTGATGTTGTTCTTGATATGGGATTCGCCCAGGAATTTCGACATGAGCAGGCAGTCGCCGAGGTCGTCCTCAACGAGGAGGATCTGGAGTTCATAGATGGGTTCGATCAAGACGTTCATTTTTTGTCCTCTTGTAGGGGCAGGGAGAAGTAAAAAGTGGTCCCCTTGCCGACTTTAGATTCCAACCATATTTTTCCGTGCTGCTGTTCGACGATCTTCCGGCATAAGGCCAGACCGATACCCGTTCCGGGATATTCATCCCGGGTGTTCAACCGTTGGAAGACAACGAAAAGTTTTCCGAAATATTTCTCATCAATGCCGATGCCGTTATCCGCGATGGAAAAGACCCAGCGGCCCTCTTCGCGGCGGGCCGAAATGTGCACCCGGGGTGGGTCCTTGGCGTGGAACTTCAAGGCGTTGCTGATAAGGTTCTGGAACAAGAGGACCATGTGGGCGTGGTTGGCGGGTAGGGTGGGCAGCTCGTCGTGGGTGACGACCGCGTGGTTGTCCTTGATGGTGGCTTCCAGGCCGGTGAGGGTCTCTTGAAGCACCTTGGAAAGGTCGATCATTTGGGAAGGCTGGGGCCCGGCGTTGAGGCGCGTATAGGATAAAAGGTCGTCGATGAGCTCTTGGAGACGGTGGGTGCCGTCGACCACGAATTGGATGTAGTCGTTCGCGCCGGGAGCCAGGTTGGAGCCGCTGACCTTTTGGAGCAGCTGGACGTAACTGGTGATGGTCCGGAGCGGTTCTTTCAGGTCATGGGCGGCGGCATGGACGAATTGTTCTAGTTCGTCGTTGGTGCGGGCCAGTTCCCGGCTCTTTTCCTCGACGGTGGCGGTCTTTTCAGCCACCCGGATCTCGAGATTCTCGTTCAGGTTGATCAAACGCTTGTTGGTCTCGTCCAGCTCGTCGGTCTTTTGCCGCAAGTTGGAAACGGTGTCCCCGTAGCCGCGCTGGATCATCTCGAAGGCGGCCAGGGTCTCGCGGAGGAAAGCCCCGGCGGACTTGAGAATGGCACCGTTCTTTTGGGGATAGGAGGTCATGAACCCGGCCAAGAGTTCGTGATGGGTGGTGACGACATGAAGCAGGCTGGAATCGATGAGGATGGCCTGTCGGCCGATCTCATAGGCCCGTTCCAACAAGGCCTCGTCGTTCTTCCGCAAAAAACGGCTCAAGGCCTCGGTGTAATTCGTTTTGAGGTTCTCGATGGAGGGGCTCATTTTTGGGACCCCCGGTAACGGACGACCAGGACCAACGCGTCGTCGATGTCTTTCTTGTTCTGGGTGAGGATCTGGTTGGCGATCTCCTGCGGGGTTTGTTGGAAACTTTGAAGCAGGGCCTGGGAAAAATTACTGCGCACGCCGTCGGTGGCGAAGATGAGGGTGTCGCCCGGGGAGACCGGAATGACGCTGGCCCTCAGTTCGGGCAGGTTAAAACCCACCCCGCCGGAGCGCAGCAGAAGGTACTCCGCCGCGGGGCTGGCGTTAGGGTCGGCCCGCAAAAGCATCCCTTCCACGTTGCCGACGCCGGCCCAGGTCATGGTGTTGTCGCCGCTGTTGAAAGAAGCCAGGCTCATCACCACGCCCCGGGTTTTTTGCGAGGTCTCGTGGCTGTGGCGGAAAAGGGAAATGACCGATTCGGAGGCGAAATCCGAGAGGGTGGCGGCGACGACCCGGCTGGCGATGGCTGCGTCGGCCCCGTGGCCCAAACCGTCGAAAACGCCCACCAGCACACCCTTCTGGAATTCCTTCACGACATAGGAATCCCCGCATTCGGTCTCGCCGGGCATGGCCGCGAGGGCTACACCCCATTCGATAAGTTCATTTTGAAAATGGGGTTTTGGATTCATGTGTATTTCCACTTCCGCATGACGACGACCGTGCCGCCGCCGACGGTGGATTGGATGTCGAATTCATCCATGAGTCGCTTGGAACCGGGCAGGCCCAGGCCTAGCCCCTTGCCGGTGGAGTAATCGTCCTGCATGGCTTTGTTCACGTCCGGGATACCTGGACCTTGGTCGGTGGCGATGATCTGGATACCGTGCCGGACACCGTTATGGTGCTCGCAAAGGATGATCTCCCCGGAGTTGGCGTGTTCGATGATATTGCGGGCGATCTCAGAGATGGCCGTGGCGATGACGGTCATCTCGATCTGGGTGAAGCCCAGTTTTTCGGCCAAAGCGCGGCCTTGCTCGCGGGCGAGGACAATATCCGTATCCGACTTGATCGTGACGTTGATCGTTTCATCCATTTTTGTGGCCGCTTTTCTTGGTCAACTCGTACAAGTAGGCCAGACCCTCTTCGAGGTCCAAGGCGGTGGCCACGTCCTCCAGGGTCAATCCCAACTGCACCATGGCGAAGGCCACCTCGGGCTGGATGCCCACGATGACCGTTTCCGCGCCCCGAAGCCGCAGCATGTGGGCGATGGAACGCAAGGTGCGCACCGCGAAGGAATCCATCACGTCCAGGGCGGTCACGTCCACGATGGCCCCCCGCGACCGGTAATGACCGACCTTGCTGGAAAGGTCGTCCTGTAATTGCAGAAGGTCCGCGTCGGTCAAGGCCGCCTGGATGGAGGCAATGAGATAGCTCCCTTGTTTGTGGATGGGAACGCGCATGGAAGCTTAGACCTGCTTTTGTTCGGACAGCGGCGTTTCGGTAATGATGACCTTGTAGCCCAGCAAACGTTCGGCTTCTTCGATACCTCCTTGCAGGTCGCCGACGGCGTTGATCTTGCCCAGGTCGACCCCGATGGTGACCAGGGTCTGTGCGATCTCGGAAGAGAGACCGGTCACGATGACGCTGGCGCCCATAAGACGGGAAGCGTCGACGGTCTGCACCAAGTGGTTGGCGACGGTGGCGTCCACCGCGGGAACGCCGGTGATGTCGATAACGACCACCTTGGCGCGGTTGGCGCGGATGCCCCGCAGGAGCTGTTCGGTGACCTGCCTGGCCCTTTGGGAATCGATGACGCCGATGATGGGAAGGATGAGGAGCCTTTCACGAACCTGAAGAACGGGGGTGGAAAGTTCGCGGATGGCCTCTTGTTGCTGGCGGATGATGCGTTCGCGTTCCTGTACGAAACCCACGCCGACGGTGTTGGCGATACGGTTGGCGGCGGGTTCATAGGCGTCGAGGACGCGGTTCAGGAGGGCAAAATCCGCCTGGTATTTGCCGAAAAGGGACCGGGCGAGAACGTCGCGGAGGAGAAGAACGATACCCAGGACCTCTTGGGTCTCAACGCCCCGGGGAATGATACGTTCGGAAAGGTTACGGGCGTAGGCCTGAAGGGCTTCCACGGAGCCGGATTCCAATACTTCCACGTAGTTGTCATAGACCGAGGTGGCTTCGGCGAAGATCTCCTCTTTGGTCATGGCCATGAGCAATTTGGCCTCGATGATGCGCCGCACCCACTCCTCGCGCAGTTGGGTCCGGTTCTGGCGCAAGTGGGCGACCAGTTCACGGAGTAGCGCTGCGGTTGATTCGAGGGATTGTCCCGGGGGATTGGGTGTGACGGTTTTTTGCTTGGGGGTTTCCTTTTCCATGATCGATCGCTTTCCCAGAAAAATATTTTTAAGGCTTAAACAGTTCTTAGTTAAAGTTTCAAACACCGAAATTACGAAAACAAGTTCGGCTCGTTAGATTTTTCCTAAGGAAATCCAAGGATTTTTAAAATTTTTTAGGTGGCAACGATTAATCCGATAGGGGTAGGGGAGTTTTAGGTTAGGGAACGTTTTCAAGGATCGCTGAATGGGATGTGTTCAAGTTTGCAGGCTTGTAAAAACAGAAGGAGATCAGGAATCCGTTTACCTCTTTTTGCCTGATTTTCCCTTTTCAATTAAATAAAAACACGAGAAGCTTGAAAGCTGTTAGATATTTATCCTGGGGGATCCATGAATGAAGAAATATGCTTTTTTATTTTCAATCGTCGTCCTATCTCTTTCCTGTGATTCGAACAATTCAGGGACCGGAACGAGAGGGACCGCTACTGGTAACACGGGTTATCCTTGGAGCGGTCCTCTTCTGATCGCGATATTTAATTCCAGCTCCAGTACGGCTGTTGCGGAAATAGCCACCTCGAGCGGCCCGGTCACCAATGCCGCCGTCACCATGAGTTATTCAGGCGGCTCGGTTCCGCTGAGTTATGTTTATGGCACGAGCGCTTCGGTGACTTATAACGGCGCGGTGACCACGATCGGTGTAGCTTATTACGACACAACTTCGTTTTCTTATGTCGCTAACCAACCTTATACCATCGCCGCAAACATCAATGGCACGTCTTATTCGGCTTATACCACGTCCGTGGGGACGCCGGTATTCAGCACAAGTGGTTCCAATTTGGTCTGTACTTGGACCGGTGGCGGGAACGAGAATGTCATCGTTGCTTACGATACGGTAGGTCATACTACCAAGACCTTCGGGCCAAATGTGACTTCACCTTATAGTATTGCCAACTCCTCACTGCCGGGTTCTAGCGGCCACAACTCTGTTACAGCGGACATCATGAATCTCAATACCTCGGCCTTTACCGGCACTTCGAACGGGTCCTATTTGTTGGCGACAAGCTCGGCGACGACAACCTACTGACCGCTATTCACGAATTAAAAAGCCCGGACAGATATTTCTGTCCGGGCTTTTTAATTTCAGCAGGGCATAAGCTACTTACTGGATCGCTTCTTTTTCCCTTATGACGGTCTTTAATTTGTACTCGGGCAATATGACGACGTTGGAGACCTGGATCTCCGTATCTGGGTCGTCGTTGGCGGTGTGCTCGAACTTCACCTCGATCACTTGGTCCCAATCAAAACGACATTGATGGACTTGGATAGTGCCATGGGTAATGGTTTGGTTCATGATCTTTTGAAGATGACGGGCCGTCTCGTCGATCTCTGTATATTTTCCTGTCAGGGGGAATTCGGAAAGGGGAATGGTGACCGTTTGCCACTTGGTCGTGACGGCGCAATAGTCGCCCAGCGGAACGGTGGTGGCGAAATTGAACTTGTGTTTCGCGTCTTTGGCCATGGTAAAGCCCACGCCGCTCAAGGTTTCCCCGCCTTTATTGCCGCGGATATAGAACTGGAGCGCCCCTTTTTCCAGATAAAGGGACAGGGTTTTTCGGCCTATGCCTAGATAAATGCCGCTCTTATCGGACCCGTTCAATTTGAAGTCGACCCAACGTTTTTTATTCTTGAAGAAAACCACGGACTTTGAGGTTTCGGGCGGATAGGGGTGGGTATAGTCGCAATCCTTTTTATCCGTGAAAAGTCTTATCGCGGGAAGGTGGACCGCTTTGACCGGTTGGGGAGCAGGGGTGGCGGTGGCCGCCCAGACCGGGCTTACGCTTATTAATAGGAACGATAGAATAAAAGTTTTGTGGTCCATATATCCTCGGTGGTGCGAAAGCATTCTAATGTTTTTTGGAACCGGGAGGAGAACAAAGGATTTTTTACCCCGGGTTAAATACGACGATCAGCACTTCTGTTAATATTTACCGATAATAGGGGGGCGACGATGAGAAAACTGAGCATGTTCAATAGCGTTTCCTTGGACGGCTATTTTACCGACCAGAACAACGACATGAGCTTTGCCAAGCCGCGCGCGGATGATACCGAGTGGCACGAGTTCGCCGCGGGTAATGCCTCGGGCAATGGCGTTCTTTTGTTCGGACGGGTGACCTATCAAATGATGGAGAGCTTTTGGACCAGCCCGCAGGCGATGCAAATGTTTCCCAAAGTGGCCGAGGGCATGAACCGTTCGGAAAAGGTGGTCTTTTCGCGGACCCTTACGAAAGTAGACTGGAACAACACCACTTTGATCAAAGGGGATCTGGTCGAAGAAGTGAAGGGGCTCAAAGCTCAACCCGGGAACGGGATGGTGATATTGGGGAGCGGGCAGATCGTGGCCCAATTGACCCAGGCGGGATTGATCGACGAATATCAGATCATGCTGACGCCGGCGATCATCGGCCGCGGCCGAACACTTTTTGAGGGGTTGCAAAAGCACGTTCCCTTAAAATTGATCCGTTCCCGGGTGTTCAAGAACGGGTGTGTATTTTTGACTTATGTACCGGTTTGAGAAATTTGGAATAAAATTTTGAGAGGTGTCGTTTTGAGAAAAATATTTTTCGTTGGTTTTGTCCTGGTCTTTGTTTCGGTTATCTCCGGCCTTTCAAGTTTCTCTTGGGCAAAAAGCGACGACGCTACCGCTTCGACTACGGTTAAATCCATGAAAAAAACAAAGAAGAGCAAGAAAAAGTCTAAAAAATCATCCACCAAGGTTTCAAAAACTACGGCGGGGGAGCAAGATGAAGTGTCGGACCAAACCGATGTTTCTCAACAAGCCGATAAATCGAAAACGAAAAAGAAAGGTAGGTAATCCCCATGGCCGTTATTTCCACGATGCTGCCGCTTGGAACCAAGGCTCCGGCTTTTAACTTGCCCGACGTGACCACCGGCAAAAGTGTCTCGGTCGAGACCTTCGGTCAAAATGAACTATTACTGGTCATTTTCCTTTGCCAGCATTGTCCTTATGTGAAACATATCCAAACGGAACTGGTGAAATTGGGGAAGGACTACGGGCCCAAGAACGTTGGTATTGTCGGGATCAGCGCCAATGATGTGGCCAATTACCCCGAGGATTCGCCGGAACACTTAAAGGCTATGGTGGCTGAGTTGGGTTTGAACTACCCGATCCTTTATGACGAGAGCCAGGCGGTGGCCAAGGCTTACCGCGCGGCCTGCACGCCGGAGTTCTATCTTTTCGACCGCAACCGGGCTTTGGTCTATCGGGGCCAATTGGATGACAGCCGGCCCAAGAATGGGCTGCCCGTGACGGGGAAGGACCTGCGGAGCGCCTTGGACAAGGCCCTGGCCCATGAGCCTGTTGAGGGCGACCAGAAGCCGGGCATGGGCTGCAACATCAAATGGAAACCGGGGCAAGAACCGGATTATTTTGGCCATTGAACTTGCCTAAGTTTTGTCGAATTTATTGGCTTTTCGGGTTATCATGAAGGGGTTGAGAAGGAACCTCCATTGCTGACCCAAGGGAAGCCATTTGAACGTTCCAAACCTTCTTCATACATCCCTGGATGACGTTTTACTGAAGGCTATTAGCGACTTCGGTGAAGGCGTTATCGTTTTGGATATGCCCCGTATTGTCTATTCGAACGAGGCTTTTGCCAAGATCACCGGCCATACGGAACACGAATTGGCCGGTCTTGCCTCCTTCCTGGATCTGGTCCCCGAAAGCGACAAAAAGCACTTCAATGACTACTTGGTCTCGGCCAAGGCTGCGCCGCGTTTGGAAACGCTGTTACGGCGGAAAAACGGCGAGGTTGCGCAGATCGAAGTAACCCGTAATACGGTGACCGAGAACAATCTGACACGGGTGGTCCTAGTCGTCAGGGACATCACCCAACAAAAGAAGATGGCGAACGCGTTAAGGCAAAGTGTCGGGTTTGAAAAGCTGATCACGAATCTGTCCTCCCAATTCATCAATTTGGCGCCGCACAAGATCGAAGAGGGGATCAACAACGCCCTCAAGTCCATCGGGGAATTCATCGGGGTGGACCGGATCGTCCTGTTCTCTTCCACGCCCGAAAAAGTGTTGGGCAGTTCGTTCGAATGGCATGCTTCGCCTGCGATGGCCTCTCAGGTCAAGAACGAGTTCCAGTTGTCGAAATACACGTGGTTTTCCGAACAGATCAAAGCCAAAAACGTTCTATATGTCTCTACCCCGGACGACCTTCCCCCGGAAGCCCAGGCGGAAAAAGAGGTCTTGAAGACCCGTGGTATTCAATCCATTGTCGTTCTGCCCATGATCACGGATGGTCAAATGAAGGGGCTGTTGTCTTTCAGCACTTTAAAAGCGCCCAAAACATGGTCGGAAGAAGACCTGACCCTGTTCAGGATCTCCGCGGAAATGTTCGCCAGCGTCATTGAAAGAAAAAGCGGTTATCAAGCACTGAAAGAGAGCGAAGAGAAGTTCAAGGAACTTTTCAACAACGCCATCGACGCTATTTTCATTTATAGCTTGGCCGAGGATGGGACGCCGGGAAAATTCATCGAAGTGAACGACGTGGCTTGCAACAAACTGGGTTATAACCGCGAAGAACTGATGAACATGACGCCCCTGGACCTGGCGGACCCGGAGGCGATGCCTGAAGTGATGAAGAACCTCAAGAAACTCCTTCAGAACAAGAACGTTACTTACGAGAAAAAGCATGTTTCGAAGCATGGGGTCAAGATTCCCATGGAGATCAACGCCCATCTTTTTGAGTGGAATGGGCAACGGGTCGTTCAATCCATCGTTCGGGACATTACGGAACGCAAACGCGCTGAAGAGATCATCCGCCGACAAGCTTACTATGACGTTCTGACCAACCTGCCGAACCGCACCTTGTTCAAGGACCGGTTGGAACAAGCGATGAAGAATGCCCATCGGAACAAGCAAATGCTGGCCGTCATGGTGCTTGACCTGGACCGTTTCAAGACCATCAATGAGACCTTGGGCCATTTATTGGGGGACAAATTGTTGGTGGCCGTTTCGGAACGGTTGCTGGGTGTGCTGAGCGAGAATGAGACTATTGCCCGGTTCGGCGGGGACGAATTCACCCTTCTTTTACCCCAGATCAACAACATAGAAGAAGTGACCGAACACGCCCAAAAGATCATCGAACTGCTAGCGGGTGCCTTCAAACTGAACGAGCACGAGCTGCATTTGACCACCAGTATCGGTATCGCTATCTATCCCGAGGATGGGGAAAGCTCCGAGCTTCTTTTGAAGAACGCTGAAACGGCGATGTACCGGGCCAAAGAACAGCGCAACAACTTCCAGTTGTACGCCTCAGGCATGAACGTGAGCGCCTTCAAACAGTTGCTCATGGAGAACAGCCTGCGCCGGGCCCTGGAAAAAGAGGAATTCGTCGTTTATTACCAACCCCAGATCAGCTTGGTGAATCAAAAGGTGATCGGCGCGGAGGCTTTGGTGCGTTGGCAGCACCCGGACCTGGGCCTGGTCTTTCCGAATGAGTTCATCGGCCTGGCCGAAGAGACCGGCTTGATCGTTCCGATCGGTGAATGGATCATCCGTAAGGTCTGTGAACAGAGCAAAAAGTGGCAGGCCGCCGGTTACCCCAAGATGTGCATCGGGGTCAATTTGTCCGCCCGCCAGTTCCAACAAATGAACCTGGTGCCGACGATCGCGAAGATCCTCGCGGACACCCAATTGGACCCGCAATGCCTGGGCCTTGAGGTGACGGAAAGCATTGCCATGAAGAACGCCGATTTCACCATTTCGGCCCTGAATGAACTGAAAAAAATGAAGATCCATCTCTCGTTGGATGACTTTGGAACGGGTTACTCATCCTTGAGCTATTTGAAACGGTTCCCCTTGGAGACCCTCAAGATCGACCGGTCTTTCGTGCGGGATATCACCACCGACCCTAACGACGCCGCCATTGTCAGCGCGGTCGTGGCCCTGGCGCATAGCTTGAAGTTGAACGTGATCGCGGAAGGCGTGGAGACCGAGGGGCAGTTGACGTTCTTAAAGGGCCATCAATGCGATAACGTGCAGGGCTATATCTTCAGCCATCCGTTGTCCGAAGTGAATTTCCTGAAATTCATCAAAGAGTACGGCAAGTAATCAGGAACGGCGGCGGTTCTTGAGCGCCCGATCGATATCCCGGTGCGCTTCCTTTTCCCTCAATTTGTCCCGTTTATCGGCAACGTTCTTACCTTTTCCGACAGCCAGTTGGATCTTTACTTTTCCCTTTTTGAAATAAAGCTTCACCGGTACCAGCGTGAGTCCTTTTTCTTGGACCCGGGCCTGCAATTTTTCGATCTCGTTGCGGTGTAAAAGCAATTTGCGGGGACGGGTGGGGTCTGGATTATAACGATTGCCTTGCTCATAAGGCGAGATATGCATGCCGTAAAGGAAGATCTCGTCCTTCTCGATGCGGCCGAAACTATCCTGCAGGTTGGCTTTGCCGTTGCGGATTGACTTTACCTCGGTGCCGACCAAAGCGATGCCCGCCTCGACGCTTTCAAGGATGAAATAGTCGTGGAAAGCCTTACGGTTCTGGAGGGAAGGGGTACGTTCAGTCATAGCTCTTGGCTAGGATCATGCGTTGAAAGACCATGTCGACGGACAGGACTTTCACCTTGATCTTATCGCTGATGTGGATGACCGCGCCGCGGTCGCCCTTGAGGGACATGGAATCGGTATCGAATTCATAGCTATCATCCCGCAGGTTCTCTAGGGGCAAAAAGCCCTCAATGCCATAGGGGTTCAGTTCCACATAGGCCCCATAAGCGGTCAGGTGCTTCACGATGCCATCGAAGACCTGATAGACCTTTCCTTCCATGAAACGCAAATGCATGACCTTCTGGCTTTCCCGTTCGGCTTTTTCGGCCTGCCGCTCTTGTTCACTGCAGAGCAGCGCCAACTTGGTGTATTGGGTCTGGCGGCTGCTGGCGGGCATTTTACCCAGGGCCTGCTTCAGGGACCGGTGAACGACCAAGTCCGGATAGCGGCGGATAGGCGAGGTGAAATGGCAGTAGGACTTCAAGGCCAAACCGAAATGGCCCGCGTTGCGGGTGGCATAGACGGCCAATTTTAAAGAACGAAGACAAAGAGTCGAGACCGGGATCTCCAGGGCCGTGCCTTTCACGGACTTGATCAGGGTTTGCAGTCCCTTGGGGGATGTCAGGTCCAGATTCTTGAAAGGCACATGATAAGCCCTCAAGAAATTGACCAAGTCTTCAGTATCAGAGGCGTTAGGTGGTTCGTGGATACGATAAAGAGCAGGAATGTTCTTTTTTTCCAGAAAGCTAGCCACCGCTTCGTTAGCAGCCACCATGAAATCCTCGATCAATTTGTGGCTGTTCTTACGTTCTTTCTTGCGCACGTCGACGACCAGGCCATCTTTACCCAAGACGGCACGGACTTCGGGGAAATCGAAGTCCAATGCGCCCAGTTCATCACGTTGTTTGCGGATCATTCCGGACAATTGGACCATGTCTTTCAACATGGGTACTAATTCAGCGTATTTCGCCTGGATCTCGCTGTTGGCGGTGCCGTCGATGACTTCCTGGACTTCTTCATATATACCGCGGCGGCGGCTTTGGATGACGGAAATGGCGAAGTCGGTGCCCAATAGTTCGCCCGAGGGCGCGTAGATCAAAAAGGCGCTGGTGGTCAGGCGGGGAACGCCTTCTTTGAGCGAGCAAAGACCGTCGGAAATGGAGTAGGGGAGCATGGGTAATACCCGGTCAGCTAGATACAAGCTGGTGGCCCGCTGCTGTGCCTCGTCGTCCAAGGGGCTGCCTTCGGTGACGTAATGGGAAACATC
This sequence comes from candidate division FCPU426 bacterium, assembly GCA_027452205.1. Lineage (GTDB taxonomy): Bacteria > Oederibacteriota > Muellerivitia > Muellerivitales > Muellerivitaceae > Bog-1183. The sequence continues at coordinate 74,590 of DAIDGV010000003.1, forward strand.
GGCGATGTGGACGCCGAGGAGATAACCGCCGTCCTTCGTTCTTTCGAGGGAAATGGCGTCATCGAAGTCCTTGGCGTCAGCTCCGTCGATAGTAAGGATCAGTTTATCGCGCAGGTCCAAGCGGCCGTCCCAATCGCTTTCGGTCGGGTTTTCAGGGAAGCTTCGAGCCTGATTCTCGACCGCTGGGGGGAAACGGTCCGGCCAGTTGTATTTCTTGATGATCGTTTTGATGTCGATCATAGGATCGCCGGCCATGCCGAGCACTTCGACGATCTCACCTTCCATGGCGGCGTTATTCTCCGGCCATTGGGTTATCTTGGCAACGGCCTTTTGGCCTTCCTCGATCTTAAAGGTGTTCCTCTTCAAGACAACAGGTCTCGTAATACGGAAGTCGTCCGGTTTTAAGTAAAAATTCCCATAATCTTTAACGATGACCCCGATCAGTTCGGTATGGGCCCTTTTGATGATGGTGGCGGAGTCGACGACGAAACGGTCGGCTTTACGGGGATCTTGGACGACGATGGCGCGGATGGTGTCGCCGTTCAAAACGCCGTTCATGGCCCGGGGCGGGATGAAAACATCCGGGGAACCATCTTCCGGGATAAAGAAGCCAAAGCCTTTTTCATTGGCCTGGACCTTGCCGAGGACCTCTTTTCCTTTGTTGCTTGGGCCACGGTTGGAACCTGGACCTTTACCACTATAGCTATAACCGCGATCATTCGAGGAATAAGAACGGCCACGACCCGAGCGGGACCTTCTACCTTTGGGGCCGGAGGGTCTTACGCCAGGGCTTGAAGGCCTGCCGCTGGGGGCGGAGGGCCTACCGCCTGGATTCGGGGACTGCGGTTCTTCCTTCTTGGTGCTCTTGAAGGGATTTTTGAACGGGTTCTTGAAGGGATTCTTGAAAAACTTTTTCTTATTGGATGACGGCAGATTGGAGGACGGCTGAACGTTCTTTTGCTTCGCGCCGTGTTTTTGTTTCTTGTTTCTTCGAGACAACGGTTGTTCCTTTAGATGCTTTCATTTGGTTAAAACTAGGGTGCGTGGAGGAGCGGGGCAAGGTGGGAGCCGTTGCTTGACACTAATTTGACGCTACTTTATACTACGGCCTTCCTTGACACAAGCCCTTCACGGCAAGCCGTTGTCAAGCGCGGAAGTGGCGAAACTGGCAGACGCACTAGCTTCAGGTGCTAGCGGGGGCAACCTCATGGGGGTTCAACTCCCCCCTTCCGCACCATCCTTTTTAGGCCCCAAATGAAAAATCATCAAGTGTCGCAGGACGAGCAAGGTGTCGTACATTATCGTCTGAAAAATGGCGCGACGCTGCTTGTCAAAGAGGACCATTCCAATCCGGTCGTCTCCCTCAACCTGTGGATCGAGGCCGGCTCCATTGATGAACAGAAAGATGAGCGGGGCATGGCCCATCTCATCGAACACATGATCTTCAAGGGTACCAAGGACCGGGGCGTGGGCGAGATATCCCGCCAAGTCGAGGCTGCGGGCGGTTATTTGAACGCCTTTACCAGCTTTGAACACACTTGTTTCTACGTTGTCCTTCCCAGTTCCCAGATCGAAAAAGCCCTTGAGGTCGAGTTCGACGCCTATATGAACTCTGTTTTCGATTCGGGGGAATTAGAGAAGGAAAAAGAAGTCGTATTTGAAGAGATGCGGATGCGGCGTGATGATCCCTGGAGTTGGTCCTGGGAATTGCTTTTCAAGATCCTTTATCAAAAGAACCCCTACCACTGGCCGGTCATCGGTGATATGGACGTGCTCAAGTCAGTACCCCGGGAAAAGTTGCTCCAGTATTACCGCACCCATTATGTGCCGTCCAATACCGTGATCGCCATTGTGGGCGATGTTTCCCATCAAAAATTGATCCGTTGGCTTGAAGCTCATTTCGAGGACTATAAAGCGCCCCATGCGCCGACCCGAAAATTCAATTTTGACGACGAACCCAAAAAGTTGAAGGTGCATACCGAGGCAGGGGACGTTCAACAAGTTTATTTATCCATTGGTTATCCTATCGTTCCGATCGATCATCCGGACGCGGCATCATTGGAAGTCCTCGACTCCGTCCTGGGAGAAGGACATGCCAGCCGGTTGAACCTGGCGATCCGGGAAAAAAGCCAAAAAGCGGATGAGGTAGGCACTGAGTTTTTTACTGGGAAATACGGCGGCGCTTTTCTGTTCCAGGCTTTGACCGACCAAAAACGCGTGGATGATCTATTGGTTGAAATGATGGCCGAAACCCGAAAACTGATCGAACAGGGAGCCACTGAACAAGAGCTTGCCAAGGTGAAGAATAAGATCCGCGCCTCCAAGATATATGAGAAACAAAGCGTGGACGGCCAAGCGAAGACCCTTGGTTTTTGGCAGTTACAGGGAGATTATCAATTGGAAAGTCGTTTCTTGGAGCGATTGGATTCGGTCAAAAGCGCGGATATTCAAAGGGTCGCTGAAAAATACCTGAAACCTAGCCGCGCTTCCATGATCATTTATCATCCTAAAAAGCAAAAGTTCAGTACAAAAGCGGATCGCTGGCAGGTCCTTTTAGAGAAGGGGTTTGCGAACAAAAAATCCAAAACTCGGATCATTTCGGGTTTGGGCGCTAAGGTGGACCGCTTCAAATTAGCCAATGGTTCGACTCTTTTGGTCAAGGAAAGAAAAGGGTTGCCCTTGGTCTCTTTGGGCTTGTTCGTACAGGGCGGCTTTTTGAACGAGACCCCGGCCCAACAAGGCATTACGAACCTGATGACCAAATGTCTTCTCAAGGGGACAAAACGAAGGGACCACGAACAATTTTCTCAATCGGTGGAGGTTTTGGCCTCCCATCTGGACACTCAAATGGAAAAGGACTATTGGGGGCTTGCGCTGGAGAGCCTCAAGGTTAATTTTGAGCCTTCACTGGACCTGATGTTGGAGACTCTTTTTATGCCTCTCTTTTCAGGCGCGGAGATCGAAAAAGAGAAAAAGATGCAAATGGCGGCCATTGAACGTTTGAAAGACGACCCTAGTGAATATTCATTGCTCCATTCGGATCGTTTGACCTTTAAGAACACACCCTACGCGCATATACCGATGGGAACGCTTGAGTCCGTTGCCAAGATGACCGCCGAAGACATTCGTAAATGGCACAAGTCCAGGTTCTCTTCGAAAAGGATGACTTGGGTGGCGGTGGGCGATGTGGATGGTACCGACCTGAAGCGGTTGCTGGATTTTAAATTGAAAGCCCATCCTTTTGAGGATGCTTACAAGCCAACTAAAGCCGTTATCAAGGCTTTGAGGGCGGACGACTATCAATTGACCACTCAAAGCCAACAGGCCAGTCTGGTGTTGGGGTTCCGGGCACCATCCTTCCGATCCAAGGAATATTTCGGTTTTCGGGTAATGAATACCATTTTGAACGGTATGGGTGGCCGTTTGTTCGTTCAACTGCGCGAAAAACGAAGCCTGGCTTACAGTGTTTATGCCGCTTATGACTCCGCTGAAAAAGCCGGTGTCTATCAGATCTATATCGGTTGCGCGCCCGGCAAGGTGGAAGACGCGAAAAGGGGACTGATGGAAGTGCTCCGCTCGATGGCCGAGCGAAAAGTGACGGACGAAGAGCTGGAAAGAGCGAAAAGCTATTTGATAGGTCTTTTCCAGGTGGGCCAGCAATCCAACCGCGCCCAGCTTTTGGCCATTGGTCGTCACGAAAGCATCGGGGAGGGCCCGGAAACCTTGGATCGCTATGAGCGGTTGATCGAAAAAATAACCGCCGATGATGTTCAAGAATTGGCAAAGAAGTATTTGATGACCGATGTTTTCACGACGGTCCTTCTTTCGCCCCAAAAATCATAAGGAGCGGCTATGTTCGTGATCGGTAATTTGGTCAAAGCGCTGGCCGATATCGTGGATGTCCTCTTTAACTTGCTTCAGATCGTCATTATTGTGCGTGTTATCCTTTCCTGGGCCAACGCCGATCCCTATAACGCGTTCGTGCGAGCCGTTTCCGCCATCACCGAACCCATGCTCTATCCTTTCCGCAAATTATTACCGCCGTGGCGTATGGGTGGTTGGGACCTATCGCCCCTTTTCGCCCTTTTATGCCTTTATTTCCTTCGGGCTTTTTTGGTTCCCACCCTCTATGAACTGTCCAGCCGCTTGCATGGATAGCTTTTAAGCCGATGAAAAAGATCACCGCGAAACAATTGAACGAGATCAAAGAGTGGGTCCGAACCCAAGTGAGCGCCAAACGCTATGAACACATCCAAGGGGTCGTAAGATCGGCGACTTTGTTGGCTGCTCGTTATGGAGCGTCCGTTGAAAAGGCGCAAGCCGCCGCGTGGCTGCATGATTGCGCTAAAGAGCGCAGTCGATCTGAGATGCTGAGTTGGATCCGCAAGAGCCCCTTCAAGCTTGATCCGGATGAAAGAGCGATCCCCGCCTTGTGGCACCCCCATGCGGGAGCGGGTATGGCCTTGAATTTATGGAAGATCGAAGACAAGGACGTTTTGCAGGCGATCCGGTGCCACACTTTGGGAACCCCTGAAATGTCCCTGCTGGCCCAAATTGTTTTTGTCGCCGATTTCATCGAACGTGGCCGGACTTTCGAAGGTGTGCAAAAAATGCGGCTTGTCGCGAAGCGGGACCTGCGGTCCGCGGTCCTTCTTAAATGTTCCATGACGATCGAATATCTGTTCTCAAAAAACATGAGGGTGCACGCCCGGCTCTTACAGACTTGGAACGCCTTTTTGGCGGCTTCCGGGGCAAAATAAGGGCGATTTTTGTTTTGGGGAATGATAGGATGACGCCGTTTTGGCGTTAGCCTCGAAAGGGACCCAGTGGAATCCATTACCGAAAGAGAACGGTTCAAAAGCCTCTTTTTGAACTCGACGTCCCGGTTACTATTGGGTGTCTGGGTCTTGGCCAAGGGTTCGAAATTCCCGTTCAAATCCATCGCCGAATTGATCTCGGTCTCAGAAGACGGACTGGACCCCAAGTTGCAGACTTTGGCCGGAATGGGACTGATCCACATCGTGACCGACAACCGGGGGGAGAGGGCGATCGAGTTCTTGCCCGCGCAATCGCCGGAGATCGAGAAGATCGTTCAAGACCTATTCGAGTCCCGCCGAAGCGATTATGAGGCTATCGACCTAAAATTACGGTCGCTGATCTACAAAACCCTATTAGAGATGAACATTTAACATGGCTTCCCAAGACATTTTTTCCATCCAAAAAAATCTTGCCGATAGTTTGGCCGAGGCTATCCAAAGCTACGGCGTGAGCGATGTTCCGGTCACGATCGAGCGGCCTAAAGATAAATCCCATGGAGACTTTGCTTGTCCGATCGCCATGCATTTGGCCAAAAAGCTCAAAAAGCAACCCTTAATGATCGCGCAAGAGATTGTTCAAAACCTAAAGGTCGATCAGAAGATGGTCGAACAAGTAGCGGTGGCTCCACCCGGGTTCATCAACATTAAATTAAGACACCAAGCTTTTCACCAGACGTTGGAACAAGTATTGAAAACAGACGGTGACTATGGGAAGAACGACCAGGGCAAAGAGATCAGATTGCTGTTGGAATTTGTTAGCGCGAATCCTACCGGCCCGTTGAATATTGTTAGCGCCCGGGCCGCGGCCTTGGGCGACTCTATCGCAAAATTGTTGACCGCTTCAGGCGCCCAAGTAACTAAGGAATATTATGTGAATGACGCGGGTGTCCAAGCCCGCCTTTTTGGCGAATCCTTGATCGCCGCTTGTGACCGTCTGAAGGGTGGCACGGCCCAAGCACCGGAAGGCGGATATCAGGGCGCTTATATGGACGACTTGGCGAAGGATTTCGTTAAAATTTCGCCCGCTCCTGATCCGGGACAATGGGGGATGGATCAGGTCATTGAGTGGCAAAAGAAGTCATTGGAGCGGTATGAGGTTCGATTTGACAATTGGTATTCCGAAAAAAAGAACCTGCACGACAAGGGTTTGGTCACCGCGACCGTTGAAAAACTCAAAAAAGCCAATTTGACCTACGAAAAGGACGGGGCTGTTTGGATCAAGGTGTCCGAATTCGGCGCCCCGAAGGATGAGGTCCTGGTCAAAAGCGACGGATATCCGGCCTACTTCGCCGCGGATATCGCTTATCACATTGAAAAATACGAACGGGGTTTCAACCAGATCGTCGATATTTGGGGCCCGGACCATCATGGACATATCATCCGCATGAAAGCGGCGCTTCAAGCGGCGGGGTACCAGGTCGAACGCTTTTCGGTCATCATTGCCCAGCAAGTGAACTTGCTGGAAGCCGGTGAAAAGGTAAAGATGTCCAAGCGCGAAGGGAAATTCGTCACCATGGACGAACTTTTGGACCAAGTGGGAAAGGACGCGGCCCGGTTCTTTTTTGTCATGCGAAGCGCGAACAGTCATTTGGATTTCGATATCGAAGTGGCCAAAAAGCAGACCGAAGAAAACCCAGTCTTTTACATTCAATACGCTCACGCCAGGATATTCAGCCTACTCAGGAAATGTGCCGAAAAAGAATTGACGCCTGCCAAGACCGCTTCGGATTTTGGGTTGCTTCAGGAACCAGAACCCCTTTTGCTCTTGAAAGAGCTCATGGAATATCCACAATGGGTCCTGGAAAGCGGGAAAGCCCTAGAACCCCACCGTTTGGTGGTTTATTTGCAGACGCTGGCGGCGGATTTCCATGTGTTTTACTCTAAACACCGTATTTTGGACGCGCCGCCTGATGTAGCCCGCGCTCGGCTTGCTTTAGCCTTGGGTGTTAAAACGGTCCTACGCAACGGGTTGGGTTTGTTGGGCGTCTCGGTTCCGGATCAAATGTAATGAGGTCACTTTTGAAAAGATATTTCCTGCTCTTATTAGCTTTGGTCCTCACCCAGGGTGCTTGTGTTGGCTCAAAAGCGAAGGATGTCACTGTTGGGCCTGAAGTCCAAAAAATTCACGACCTGCTCGCGAAAGGGACATACGACGACGCATTGAAACTTGCCAAAGAGCTTTCGGCCAAAACGCCGGCTTCGCCGGACGCGGACCAAGCGCTTTATTTGCAAGGTTATATCCTGGCCTATGACAAGTCCGACCTGGAAAGTTGCCGTCCACCCCTGAGAAAATTATTGGTGGATTTTCCACATAGCTCGTTGTTGATCCCGACCCAAAAGATGATCGCGGACACCCAATATTGGCAGGGCCATTACAAGGGTGCGGTCGAAGAATATAAAAAGCTCGAAAGTATGGGTGACGCGAACTTAGCGCTTTATGCCAAATTGCAGATCGGTAATAGCTTGTTGTTGAACGACAAGGTGAATGACGCTTTGACCCGCTATAAGGACCTGATGGACAAAAATCCAGGCACTCCCATTGCCGATTCGGCCCAATTAATGACTGCGAACGCTTATTTAAAGTTGCAGAATATCCCCCAGGCAAAAAAAGAACTGAAGAAACTCATCGCTCAAAGCCAGAACCATGACATACAAGAATCCGCCCAAAAAGCGCTAAGGCAGATCGAGGAAGAGGCGTCTTTCGACAAAGCCGAGCATAAATCCAAATAGGCACTGGCTGACATGAATAATTGGATGATCTCGATCCTTGGATTGGTCGGCGCTGGTTGTCTTACTGGTGTCACTGTGAATTCATTTCTGTCGCGCTTTTCATTACCCACATCTGTTCTTCCTTATGAGCCTCGAACCCTCCCGAAATTTAAACCCGAACAACGTCCATTGGCGGCACTTGCTCTCGTTGCTATCGTGTTGATGTCTTTTGGCCAAGTTCTTTGGGGACTCCTCTTTCTTTTGATAGGAGTGGGGGTCTGGTACTTTTCCAAAAATGGATCGCGATTGATCGAAGGGCATCAAAGATCCAAAAACTTGGTCCAAATGCGGGAGCTTTTTCCACAAGCCCTGGGCATGTTTATTCAAGCCTTGAAAACGGGCCAAACTGTGCCGCAGGTACTCGAATATCTTTCGAATGAATTGCCACAACCCTTGCGTCAGGAATTCTCATTGGTCTGTATGGAGATGAATTTAGGTCTGTCCGCCGAAGAAGCTTTGAGCAAAATGAACGAAAAATACCCGGATTTTTCCGAGTTTGGCCGGTTCCTAGAGTCTTACAAGATATCCCGGCAAACGGGGGCAAACCTGACCCACCTTCTTCAAGTGCTCCTGAATGGCATGGAAGAGAAGAACCGGCTCTTGCGCAAAATGAACGCAATGACATCGCAGGCAAAATTGTCTGGATTGGTCATGGGGCTTTTGCCGTTTTTGTTGGGTTTGGTCTTTTTTGTTATGGATCCTTCTTTAATGGTGCCGTTGGTGACCACGCCGGGCGGCTGGGGGATCCTTTGCGCCGCGGCCGTTCTTGAGAGCATTGGGTTTTTATGGATCCGTCAATTGCTTCGGTTGGAGATATAAATGATCTATCTCTTGTTAGCGATATCGACGGTAGCCTTGGGCTGGGCCGTTTGGGAAACGACACTGACCTTTTTGGTCAAGCTCGACAAAGATCAACAGCAAAGGCGTTTGAGCAACATCGTTCAAAATAAAACGGCAATCCCGTTACAAGCCTACATCGAGACCTTTCGGGAGAAGTTCTCGGTCATGGCGACCCATTCGGTCCTGCAAAAGTATCTGACTTATCTGGAAACCCAGCTCAGAAGGGCCAATATTGACCGATTCAAACCCATGGATCTGGTGGCCTATCAAGTCCTGGCTGCTTTGGTCTTTAGTTCAACTTTTGGTCTGCTGGCGGACAGTGTTGAATTGGCCCTGATCAGTTTTGCTGGCGGTATTGTCCTTCCGATCGTTTGGCTTACTGACAAAGCTCATAAAAGGGAAAATGACCTGCTGCGGGAACTGCCTAATGCTTTGGAAATTTTGGCTTTGTGTTCAGAGGCGGGGCTTTCTTTGGAACAAGGTCTCGATCAATATCTGAAGAACGCCAAAACAGGGCCCCTGAAGGAAGAACTTTTCAAAATCATGGAACAGACCCGAAGCGGGGCGGGGCGCAAGAAAGCGTTCTTGTCCGTTACGGAAAAACTGCAACTCACCGACTTTTCGCTTTTCTCGACGAGTGTGATCCAGGCGGAACGCTTCGGCACTGGCATAGCGAAGACACTTCAACAACTTTCGATGACCTTGCGGGATAAACAATCCCAACGGGCGGAAAAAGCCGTTCAGGAAATGCCGGTCAAGCTCTTGTTCCCTTTGATCTTGTTCATCATGCCAGTGACCTTTTTGATCATTTTCGGTCCCATTGTTCTCCAGTTTATGGGCCACTGATGAATATGGAAACGTCCCAAATCAAAGTAGCGCGGACCTATCTGGTCCGGCTCGTCGGCCTGATGGGCCGGACCCAATGGCCTTTGGACCATCAAGGTCTCTATTTCCCGTCCTGCGGGTCGGTCCATACTTTCTTCACTTTTTTGCGGCCGGACCTTCTTTTTTTGGATAAAAACAATAAAATACTCCGCGTTGTTCCCTCAGCCAAACCTTGGCTGATCTTTTTCGGCCCCACCCACACTTACGGATGCCTGGAGCTCCCTCAAGGCGCCTCTCAACAACGGGGATTACGAGAAGGTACGACCATCGATGAGTTGTTCCAATAACCAAGGAGCTCACCCTATGTCCCCTGATTTCTTGAAAGCCGATCCGCAAGTTTGGGAAGCCAACCACAATGAATTGATCCGGCAGAACGAGAAATTGGAGTTGATCGCTTCGGAGAACTTCACCAGCCTGGCGGTCATGGCCGCCCAGGGCGGAGTGATGACCAATAAATACGCCGAAGGTTATCCGGGTAACCGTTATTACGGGGGCTGTGAGAATGTGGACGTGGTGGAGAACTTGGCCCGCGAAAGGGCTTCGAAATTGTTCTCGAACGCTGAATATGTGAACGTCCAACCCCATTCGGGTAGCCAAGCGAACATGGCGGTCTATTTCACCTTCATCAAGCCGGGTGATACGGTCCTTGGATTGGACCTGTCCCATGGCGGGCATTTGACCCATGGCAGCAAGGTCAATTTCTCGGGGAAAATGTACAACTTCTTCGCCTATCAAACCCGCAAAGAAGATGGACGGGTCGATATCGATCAGGCCCGGGACCTAGCCCGCAAGCATAAACCCAAAATGATCAGCATCGGCGCTTCAGCTTATTCCCGGGATTGGGATTATGCCGCTTTTCGTCAGATCGCCGATGAGGTCGGCGCTTTCTTGTGGGCGGACATCGCCCATACGGCGGGCTTGATCGCCGCCGGGGAATTGAACAACCCCATGCCGCATTGCCACGTGGTCACGACCACGACCCACAAGACCCTGCGTGGACCCCGCGGCGGAATGATCTTGATGGGCAAGGATTTTGATAATCCTTTTGGGATTACCGCACCTAAGAGTGGTCGGACCCGCAAAATGAGCGAATTGCTCGACAGCCAGATCATCCCAGGGATACAGGGTGGGCCTTTGATGCATGTGGTCGCCGCTAAAGCGGTAGCTTTTAACGAGGCCCTGCTGCCTTCTTTTAAGGCTTACGGAAAACAGGTTCGTGCCAATGCTAAGGCCATGGCGGAAGCCCTGACTGGTTATGGTTTTCAGATCGTTTCGGGCGGTACGGATAACCATTTAATGTTGATTGACTTACGGAACAAAGGGGTCAATGGTAAGCAGGCTCAGTTGGCCTTGGATGAGGCGAACATCACGACGAACAAGAATTCTGTTCCATTCGATACCGAGTCACCCCTTTTGACCAGCGGAATCCGTTTGGGGGCCCCCGCTTTGACGACCCGTGGTTTTAAAGAGAGCGAGTTCAAACAAGTGGCCAAGTGGATCAACGACATTGTTTCGGCGCCGGAAAGTGAAGCGGTACGCGCCAAGGTTAAAGGTGAGATCGGGGAATTGACCAAAAAATTCCCTCTTTATCCTGAGTTGTTGGCTTAAAAATTACTTTGTCGTTTTGACAGTGGGGGTAGGGACCGCCACTGCAATTTGGGTCGCCCAGGTCGGCGACGATCCGCCATTGGTGGTCAGAGCTTTTACATCCAGGCCGCTGACACTCATCACGTAAACGTTCAAATTCGTGTCATCTCCGGTCCCGTAAGCCGTGTAATAGACCTTTTTGTCGCCTTGACCGAACCGAGGGGATAAAGAACGGACACTATTGGTCAAGTTCAAAGGATCGGTCCCATCAGCCTTGGCTATGTAGATCTGAGTCACGTTGCCACGGTAAAGATTGAACAAGATCTTTGTGCCGTCCCTTGAAAAGCTCGCCGAACCGACGTTCCAATCGGTGTATTCGGTCAACTGCTTGATCGAGAGGTCGGACATATTCAAGGTGTAAAGATTGTAAACGCCATTATTCTCATTGGAGATATAGAGGACCAGCTTACCATCGGAAGAGAAGCTGGGACAAAGGGCGGAGTGACTAGCCAGCACGGTCTTGGGATTGTAACCATCCGCGTCGACCATCCAGATATCGCCGTCTTGGGCATAAAGAATGGACTTCTCGTCGGTTGACCAAGCCGCTGAGTCGTTGATCAAAAGATTTTGAACATTAGAACCCAACCCATCCTTTTCACTGAAGGTCAATTGGGTCCTTTGACCGCTGGTAAGATCCATTTTCCATAGGTTGTAAACGCCGGTGTCGGCGTTGGACCAATAGACCACTTGATCCCCCTTGGGAGACGCGACAGGGAACCATTCGGTACTCTTGCCGCTGGTCAAGGGTGTAACTTGTGAATTGGCCAAGTTCATCTCGACCAAATGACCGCCTTGCACAAAGATGACATTCCCTAAGATGGGAATAGGGGTTGGAACTGGGGTGGGTTGGACTACCGCGACCTTTTTAGGACGGCAAGCCATAGAAGTGCACAGGCCCACGGCCAGTAGGGTAACTAGTGCGATCTTCGAAATTAAAAAGGTTCTGTTCATTTTTTTGACCAATCCGGGAATTGGATTCCCGTTAAAGCGATCCGTGTCTTGTTCATTCCGTTCGCCGAGTCCATGATCCAAAGCTCACCATTTGCTGTGTAAGCGATCTTCGTTCCATCCGGTGACCAAACGGCATAGTCAATAGCATCTTCGGTCAGGAATTTAAAAGCCGGAATGTCTTTATCATTCTTAGGAGGGTCCAAGACCGCGACATGAAATGTAGGTTCAGTGGGTGTTTTTTTGGCCAAAACTAGGACTCTTTTTCCGCCATCGGCAGGTGTAAAAGCCAAGATACCTCCCAGGATCGGGAGCGTACCGACATACAGGCCTTTAGGGGTCGTATCCTCGACCGTGGTGGAATAGACGGAAGATTCATCGGATAAATAAGCCAGTTTTGAGGCATCCGAGCTCCAGCTGATCAAAGGAACGGACTTGAGGGATTCAACCAAGGTTAGAGTGTCTTTCAAACGGGGATTGGCGATCTTGATGCTGTAATAGTTATCGCCTTTGTGGACGGTATAAGCGATGAACTTATTTTCCCGGTGGGGCGCCCATTGAAGCGAGGAAATGATGTAATCGGGATCGGTCGTTACCAGGGTGGTTTGGATCAAATTGTCCAAATTGACGACCCAAATCTGATTCTTATAGCAATAAGCGATCTCATCACTTTTGGGTGACCAAGTGAAAGGGGTATCCAACTTTGTTGAGGTTGGTTTGGTCATATCATCCCATGAGGTCAACTGGGTCAATTGGGTGGAGCCTTTTTGAGCGACATATAAGTTGACCTTGCCGTCGTTGACCGTTGAAAGGAAAGCGAGCACTTTACCATTGGGAGACCAAAGGGGGTGCCAGCTGCTGGTGCCGATGGGCGTCAAACGGGTCCTTTCGGTCCCGTTGATGTTCATGGTCCAAAGCGTGGGTTGGCCATTTTCGATGGTGGTAAAAGCAAATTTTTCGACGTCTACTGGAACAGGTGTGGGAGAAGGGGTGGACATCGTCGTATTCATGACTTTTGTGGAGATGATTGTGGAAACGGCTTTGGGCGCGGTTGATTTCAGGATCGCCGGAGCGCTCGAGACAGCGGGTACCGGCATCGAAACGGGATTGGCTACAGAAGGAGCCTTAGATGGAGCCGCCGTATTATTGGCTTGCTTAAAGAAGGGGAGGGAACGTTTTCCGCAACCGGGGATGTTAACGTCGCAACCACTGGAGACCATTAGAAGAAGCATCAACATTGCGGAAAAGATGGAAAGGCTTTTGAAGGTTTCTCGCAAAGTTCCGTTCCTGGTAAGCGTTTGATTGAGTTCTGCAAGGCAGTTTAAATTTTAAGTGAGTGAAAGTCAATTAAATCGGCCTATTTAGGCCCTTTCCGTTCCCTCTCCGTTTTCTAAAAACAAAACTACTCCGTCGGCCCGGGGTTGGAGCGTGGCGGATAGGTGTGGATGGGAAGGAAAAGGTTTCAAAAGCTTGGTTTCGCGCCCTTCGGAAATAGCCTTCATCACCGAGGGATCGGGTAAAAGGTCGAGAAAATGGCATCCTGCTAGTTCGGCGGCTTCACGGTCCAAGGCCTGGGACGCTTTATCGGTCACTTGGCGGATGAGGTAATCCTTGTCGAGGACCAAGCTGGAACTTTGCGGATCGACTTGCGCGGATGGCGCTTGAGGAGAGGGCTTGGTTTTGCCGGTCTCGCTGGGTCGGGAAAGAGGTATCGAAACAGCGGTCGGCTTGGGCTTGAGTTGAACAGCCACAAAACCCATCACCCAGATCAAAACGAAACAACAGAAGCCCCAGAAAAGGGGCCCTTTGGGGTCTTGGAACACCGCCGTCATTTCGATAGATGTTCCAAGGACCGTGAACGATGTGTGCGATATCCACTGATAGGGAAAGTGGAAAGAGAGCCCCGTTGGTGCGGAGATTGGATATAAGTTTTGGTTCCCGCCTTGGGCAATGAGCTTGGTAGGCGATTTGACCTGAAAGACGACCATTGATGGTAACTTTTCTAGATCTTTCGACCAATCAATGACTGCCATGTCATCTTTTAATTGAAGGGCGTATATCAAATGGCTTTGGGATAGTGCGTCCAATTCCGAGAACCGGGCTTGCTCATCCTGTATCGAAAGGAAAAAACCAAGGGTAAAAGCCGTCAATGAGACCAGGAAGATGGCTATCCAAAGAGAAGAATTGGTTTTTTGCGAGGTTTCCATAAACTTTCCTGACCTGCCCTTGAATATAATATAATCCTTCGACTCGACGGCATTTTATAGAAAACCAGCAAGGTTTTGAGCGTGAAAAACAAGAAAGTCGAACTTCAAAAGATCCGTAAGAATATCGACCATATCGACGCCCAATTAGTGCGTCTTTTAAATGAACGCGCCCAGAATGTGCTTAAGGTCAAGGCGGTCAAGACCGCCGGCAAAATGCACTTTTACGCTCCACATCGTGAAATGGAAGTTTACCGCCGTATCGCCCAAATGAACAAAGGGCCTTTCCCGACCGAGACCCTGCAAGCCATCTTCTGCGAGGTCATGTCCGGTTCCCTGGCGTTGGAATCACCGCTAAAGATTGCTTATTTCGGCCAAGAAGGCAGCAACACCCACATTGCGGCTATCCAAAAGTTTGGCAGTTCATCGCGTTATGTGCCTGGTTCCACCTTGAAAGATGTTTTCCAAGAAGTGGAGCGCGGTCGAGCCCATTATGGGGTGGTGCCCATTGAGAATTCGACCGAGGGTGTGGTGTTCCATACCCTGGACCTTTTCGTTGAGTCCGATCTTCGGATCTGTTCCGAGATTTTCATGCCCATTTCGCATACCCTAATGTCCAAGAGCGGTGACCTGAAAAAAGTAAAGAGGGTCTATAGCCATCCGCAGGCGTTGGGGCAATGTCGTGTTTGGTTGGAGGCTAACTTGCCGGGGGTCAAGATCATCGAAAGCGCCAGCACGTCCAAAGCCGCTCAATTGGCGGCCAAAGATACCAGTGCAGCCGCTATCGCGTCCGACTTAGCCGCGAAGATCAATCACTTGAAGCCGATCGCCAAGCGCATTGAGGATATGCAAGACAACTACACCCGCTTTCTGGTCATCGGTAAGACCAATGCCGAAAGAACGGGGAAGGACAAGACTTCGATCATGGTCTCTATAAAGGATAAGGTGGGGGCCCTCTATACCCTGTTGCAACCTTTTGAAAAGCAGGGGTTCAATTTGACCAGCATTGAATCCCGGCCTTCCCGCAAAAAGGCCTGGGACTATTACTTCTTCATCGACTTCTTGGGCCATATCGACGAACCCAAGACTCGCAAGGCCATCGAAGAGATCGAAAAAGCGTCCTTGACCGTGAAGGTGTTGGGGTCTTATCCCCGCTGTGAGTTGTAAATGTCCTTTTCAGTGCCCCTGCGCCAAAACTTGGTCGCTCTCAAGGCCTACGTTCCCGGAAAACCCGTCGAAGAATTAGAGCGGGAATTGGGCATCAAGAACGCGTCCAAGATCGCTTCCAACGAGAATCCTTTGGGTCCCTCGCCCAAGGTATTGGATAAACTCAAAGGCCAACTTTCCCAGTTAAGCCGTTATCCAGACGGTTCGGCGCATCAACTGACCCAAGTCTTGTCCGATGCTTTATCCGTACCTATCAACTGCTTGATGATCGGCAGCGGTTCCAACGAGCTTTTGATCCTTTTAGCCCAGATGGTCTTGAACCCGGGTGACGAAGTGATCTTCGCCGATCCATCTTTCGTGGTCTATCCATTGGCGGCCCAGCTTTTTGAGGCAGTTTCCAGGGCTTTGCCTTTGAGGGACTTCAAACTGGATATGGCGGCATTTGCTAATGCCCTGACACCCAAGACAAAACTGGTCTATATCTGCAACCCGAACAATCCAACGGGTACTTTTGTCCCGCTCTTGGCGATCGAAGCCTTCTTGAAGATCTGTCCTTCAAATATATTGGTGGTCTTGGACGAGGCTTATTACGAATACGTGGAAGAAAAAAACTATTTAGGGTCCATTCAATTGATGCGGTCCTATCCCAATTTGGTGGTCTTACGTACTTTTTCAAAGGTCTATGGTTTGGCCGGTTTGCGGGTGGGTTATGGCGTGGGACACCCGGACTTGGTGGCGGTCTATCAAAAGACGCGCCAACCTTTTAATGTGAACAGCATGGCCTTGGCTGCGGCGGTCGAAGCGCTGCAAGATAAGGATCATTTGGGCAAGGTCCTAGACCTGAACAAGAAGATGCGGACCAAGATCACGGAAGGTTTGACCAAACTGGGTCTTAAGCCGGTTCCCAGTCAAACGAACTTCGTTTATTTTGAGGTGCCGGACGCACCGAAACTTTATGACCAACTGTTACACCGCGGAGTGATCGTTCGGCCCATGGGTCCAAAAGCCTTGCGGGTGACGACCGGTACGGTTGAAGAAACTGAACGGTTCTTGAAAGAGTTCGAATCGATCCATTCAAAAGCGGGAGCGAAAACCTAATGGGAACCCAAAAGAAAGTTGCCATCATCGGTGTGGGTCTCTTAGGTGGGTCCCTGGCCTTGGCCTTGAAGAAAAAAAACGTAACTGTCGTCGGTTGGAATCACCGCGTCTCTTCCCGAAAAAAAGCAGCCCGGTTGCTAAAAGTTGAACCGACTTTTGAAAAAGCAGTCCAAGACGCCGACGTGGTCGTTCTTTGTTCACACTCCAGCACCGTTTTGCCTTTCTTGCTTCATCTCAACCACATGCTCAAGCCAGACACCTTGATCCTGGATGTTTCGAGCATCAAAGGGAAGATCGTCGAGATCGCCGAACAGATCAAAGGTCTCGAAAATCATTTCGTGCCCTGTCACCCCATGGCGGGCAAAGAAAAGTCCGGGGCAGACTTTGCCGACGCTGGGCTCTATAAAGAACGTTATATCTTCATCACGCCGCTCAAGAAGAATCCTTTGGCCCTGGTCCAAAGGGCGGTAAAGTTCTGGGCTTCCTTGGGAGCCAAGCCGGTTCTCATGGATGCCAAAACCCACGATAAGAATGTGGCCTTGACAAGCCATTTGCCACACCTTTTAGCCTCGGCCTTCGTTCAACTTTACGGCAACCAAGAAAAACGCTCGAAAAATATCCGTATGGCGGTCGGATCGGGTTTTAAAGACTTTACCCGTATCGCGGGGAGCAATCCTTCCATGTGGAGTGACATCCTGGAAATGAACTCCAAAGAGGTCCTCGCTTTTTTGACGGCCTATCGCAAACAATTAGCCGGTCTTGAAAAACAATTAAAACGCGGTCACAAAAGTTTTTGGATGAAGTTCTTCGAAAAAGGCCGCTCGTTACGGGAAAAGATCCAATGAAAAAGCTCGTTGTTCGCCCCGTCGCCAGGGTCCAAGGCGCTATCGAGGTCCCGGGGGATAAGTCCATCTCTCACCGGTCGATCATGATGGGCTCCTTGGCTTATGGAACGACCAAAGTTAAGAACTTCCTTATCTCGGCCGACTGTATCTCCACCATGAAGATCTTCAAGTCCATGGGCGTGGGTATCCTACAAAAGGGAACGGAATTAACGATCGCGGGAAAGGGTCTTAATTCCTTAAAACCGCCTAAAGGCCGTTTGGATGCCGGCAATTCGGGCACAACCTCCCGCATCATTCTGGGACTTTTATCCGGCCAGCCTTTTACGACCTTCTTGAGCGGAGACAAATACCTGCGCCGCCGCCCCATGAAAAGGGTGGTGGGTCCTTTATCCCTCATGGGAGCCCGGATTTCAGGACCCGATAACGCGAATCTGCTTCCTTTGAAGATCGAAGGCGGGAAGTTGCATAGCATCACTTACCGGTTACCGGTCGCCAGCGCTCAGGTAAAGAGCGCGCTCTTACTGGCGGGCCTTTTTGCAGAAGGGACCACGACGGTCATCGAGCCCACGCCGACCCGGGACCATACGGAA
Organism: candidate division FCPU426 bacterium; assembly: GCA_027452205.1. GTDB lineage: Bacteria > Oederibacteriota > Muellerivitia > Muellerivitales > Muellerivitaceae > Bog-1183. Next base: position 92,400 of record DAIDGV010000003.1, read on the forward strand.
CGTATGTTCAGCGCCTTCCATATCCCTTACACCAAAAGCGGTAGCAACATTTGTCTTTCGGGTCCCGCTAAACCTTTTAAGGCCCGCAATATCCAAGTGCCGGGGGATATCTCTTCGGCAGCTTTTTTCATCGTGGCGGGTCTTATCACGCCGAACTCCAAATTGATCATCAAGAATGTGGGAGTTAACCCCACCCGCACGGGCATCTTGGACGTGCTCAAGAAAATGGGCGGTAAGATCAAATTAAAACTCCACAAGACCGGAAAGGGCGAGGAACCTATCGCGGATATTTATGTGGAGAGTTCCCAATTAAAAGCCATCGAGGTCGATGACGAAGCGATCGTCCCCCGCATGATCGACGAGTTCCCGGTCTTCGCGGTGGCAGCAACCCAAGCACAGGGTACGACCGTGGTCAAAAAGGCCGGGGAAATGAAAGTGAAGGAATCGGACCGCATCCTCATGATGGCGGCTACCTTGAAAAAAATGGGGGCCAATATCCAACCTACGGAAGAAGGGTGGATCATCCAGGGGCAGACCCCGCTCAAGGGTTGTACGGTCTCGTCGGGCGGCGATCACCGCATCGCCATGTCCATCGCGGTGGCGGCCCTGATAGCTCAAGGTCCAACGACCATTTTGGACACCGAAAATATCACGACGTCTTTCCCCGGTTTTGAATCCCTTTTGAAAAAGGTGGCGAAACGATGAGCAAACCGATCATTGTGGCAATGGATGGTCCCGCCGGCGCGGGAAAGAGCACGGTTGCCAAGACCCTGGCCAAAAAATTAGGCTTCCTCCATATCGATACCGGTGCCATGTACCGCTCAGTTACATTAGCCGCACTTCGCACGAACGCGGACCTGAAGAACGACGCAGCGCTGGAGTCCATTGCCCATGCCTCGAAGATCGAACTCAAACCAGGTGAACCGGAAAACAAAGTGTTCTTGAACGGTGAGGACGTGAGCAAGGCCATCCGAACACCGGAAGTCACCCAAGCGTCCGCTTTCATCGCCAACTGCGTGCCCGTACGTAAAATCCTAGTGGCCCGTCAGCAGCAAATGGGACGGATCGATAGCGCGCCTTATGGCGGCGCCGTTCTCGAAGGCCGTGATATCGGCACCGATGTTTTCCCGGACGCTCAATATAAGTTCTTCCTCGATGCTTCGGTCGAGACCCGGGCCCGGCGACGTTATAACGACCTAGTCAAGGCGGGCACCCAAACCACCTTGGAAGAAGTTTTGGCCGACGTGAAAGCCCGGGATGACCGGGACTACAACCGGGCCGTGGGTGGTCTTCGCAAAACAGCCGACTCGATCGTCATGGACCATTCCCATTTGACGGTGGAACAATCGGCCGAAGAACTCTATCAGTACATCCAGAAACATCCTGTAACTTCTTGAGCCTTCTTTTCGTATTATTTCCCAAGAAAGGCAGGGGTACATGGGACAAAAAAGACTTCTAACGGCCATCGTTCTTTTGACCGCCTTCTTGGCGGCGACTTTATCCGGGGCACAACAGGACACACCTACCGTCAAAAAGACAAAAGGAGGCAGGTATATGGGGGACAAGATCGTCAAGACCGACAGTGAGTGGAAAAAGACCCTAACGCCTGAGCAATACAACGTCCTTCGGGAAGAGGGAACCGAACGTCCCTTTACCGGCGCTTATTGGGACAATCACGAAAAGGGAAAATATGTTTGCGCGGCTTGCGGCTTAGAACTTTTCGTTTCCGATACCAAGTTCGATTCGGGTACAGGCTGGCCCAGCTTTTATCAACCGATTTACCCCGAGAATGTCGGCGAGACCAAGGATAATTCCTTTGGCATGGTCCGTACGGAGGTACATTGCCCCCGTTGTGGTGGCCACTTAGGGCATGTGTTCGATGACGGTCCGAAACCGACAGGACTGCGCTATTGCATCAACTCGGTCTCGATCAAGTTCGTTCCTGAAAAGCAAAAATAATCTCTTTCGAGGTCCCTGGCCAAGCTTGCCATGAGGGGTGTTTTGTCCTTTAATACAACCTCATCTTGAGCTCGAAAAGGGAAGTGGCATGCGCGAATGGAGTAGGTCCATCAGCACCCTGCTGATGAGTTTTGTGATCTGGCTTTTCTGCCTCTTTATCTACCTTTCCCACACGCCCTTGAATTACACCTATGACGGGATGGTCTTCGCTTCCCGTATCGAGCGGAACACGACCCCTCTTTGGGATATTTTCCATCCCCATCATCTTATTTACGCTTTCCTTGGCCGGCTGGTCTATCTGTGGGGAAAGGCCCATGGCGCGACCTGGGACGGCTTGGTCGCGTTGCAGTTCTTCGATTTGGTCACCGGTTCCCTGGGCGTATTGATCGCCTATCACTTGTTGTTCCGTGAAACAAAAGACCGGTTCGTGTCAGGTCTGTCCGCCCTGGGGATGGCCTTCACTTTCAGCTACTGGTATTTTTCCACCTCGCCGGGGGTACGCATCTTCGCCACGGTGACCCCGCTATTCGCCTGGTATGTTTTCACCTATCTCAAAAATGCCAGGCCTGTTTTCGCCCTTTGGCTGGGGCTGGCCCATGCCTTAGCGGTGCTGGGGCACCAAACCAATATCTTATTGCTGCCAGCCTTTTTGGGTGGTATTTGGCTTTTGTCCGGGAAAAGCCTTTGGGACAGGTTTAAGGCTAGTCTTTATTACTTGGTGGCTTTGGCCTCGGGTGTTCTGGGCGTTTATGGTTTTGTGGGCCGTTTTGTTTGCTACCGGTTGACCTACTCTTCCTGGCTTTGGTGGATCTTCTCCTATTTTCATGTTCAACAGTGGGGTGGCAATTCCAAGTCCACCGGATTGAGCGAGGGTGGATACGCCATGGTCAAAGCTTTCCTTCACGAGATCCCCGCGGACAAGAATATGGTCGATTCTTTTACATTCATGGGCGCTCAAGTGCTTTTTGTTTATACCCTCTGGGTCCTTCTAGCGGTCTTTGTCCTTCGTTTCCGATCCTTATGGGCCGAACAAAAACAAGTCTTGTGGATCGGATTGCTATGGCTGCTGGCCTTTGTTCCTTTTTTTCTCTGGTGGGAACCTTGGAACATCGAGTTTTGGGTCTCCTCGACGGCTCCTTGTTGGGTATTGATGGGAGTTGTAGTCTCGAACTTATCCCGGGTTTTTTCGCAGCCCATTCTTTATTTGGCTAACCGCGTGCTCATCGTAACGGTCTGGGCGGGAATGATCACCTTGCTCTTTCTTTATAATTTCAACGGGGTCGTGCAGACCTTAGCCAATCCTGCCGATTATGAAAAGGCCCAATCCGTCCATGGACACCAGGAATTGCTCGATATTTTGGACATCAAAGTTCGTGCCCACGATCTGCTGATCCTCACCGGCATCAATACCATACCTTTTTATATCGACCGTTACAAAAAACGGGACTATCTGAACCTTCATCTCTTCTTGAAAAAATATTTAATCGAAAAGGAAAAAGAAGACGGCGCCGGAAAACCCGCGAACGATTCCACGCCGATTCCGGCTATCGACCCCTGGGGTGATCTGACTCGTACGATCCAGGATAAATGGAAGCATCATCACCGGGTCTGGGTTTTGGCCGAAGCGGTGGACGAAAGGGACGATTGGCGGATCAAGTTCGAGACCATGATGGGCCTTCCCTTGGGTCAGTTGACCCAATTCTTCCGCAGTTTTGAACTCAAGCCCGTCCCCTACCACGGCAAGGTCTATTTCTACCAAGTGCTGCCCAATCAAAACGTACCGCTCGAGCCAACACCTACTTTTGCCTTGCCGACGACCAACCATGTGGTAGGCATACATCCATGAAAATTTCCATCCTGGCCTGCCTATCGATCTTCTGCATCTCGACCACAATGAACGCCGCCGTTACGACGGTGGTAATTGTACCGACAAAGTCCGTGACTGCAGCGCCAACACCGGTTTCGACCGAAGAGGCTTTGGAAAAAGCGGGGGACGAGATATTAAAGGACCGTCCATGGCTTTCAGCGACAGCTTGTTGGGGAGAAGGTTATGACCTGAGTAAACAGACCTACAAAATGAACGAAGCAGGGGCTTATTGTATTGGTAACGGAAAGACCTTCGCTTTGATCGGCTTATCGACCCCGCTTTGGTCTTGGTCGAACATTTATGGAGATTCTTATCAAGAACCGGACCTGGGTTCGATGAAAATGGCCGTGACCCGCGCCGGCTTGGACGTTTGGATGCCCAACCAGCATATCGGCTGGGTCAAACGGTCGGGAGTCGTTTCGGTCCACGCCGAAGGGGATGGGATCGCGGTCGAAAGTTATGACTTTGCCCCAGTCACCAGCCAAGACGAACATTGGGACAACCCGTCAATCTTGGTCCGATTGGTGCATATCATCAATAAAGGCACTCAAAAAGAATCGGACCTAGATATCGCCCTGAAGGTCCAATCTTCCTGGAACGTCAAACTCAAACCCCGACAGGTGGGCGCGGACCTGGTCATGGACCAAAAGGCCACTCACGCTAAAAAACGCACCTATTGGCGTTTAGGGGCTTTTAACCCGGGTAATGTGCGAATTTGGGACAACACCCTTCATTACGGTGTGCCTGTCTTAAAGCCGGGTCAAGAAACTTGGGTCGCTTTCTTTTTGACCTCGGCACGGACCGAGGAGGATATCGATTCGTTGACCAGCCATGCGCGCAAACAAGGCGCTTTGGACCTTTTAGATAAGACCTACGACTATTATCAAAATTGGTACGCAAAGGGGACAGACTTTAGCGGGGACCCGAAGATCGCCGACCTTTTCGACATCGAATCCATGATCTTCAAGTGCCAACAATCCCGAACTGGTGGGTTCTCACCCTTGATCGGTTATTCCTATACCTGGATCCGGGACAATAACGGTCCCATCCGGTGGTTCCTCAAGACCGGCCACAGTGCCGAGGCCAAAAGGGCGATAGACTTTTTTTATGGCGTGGGCGCATCGATGGGCTCTTTACCGAACAGTATCCGGGTGGACTATCCCTTGGATTATCACCTGAAGGACCTGTCGAACATCCAGGTCGAGCATGCTGAGACCCCCAATTGGATCGTGCTGCAATATTGGTGGTATTACCGCTCCACGGGTGACCTTGAATTTGTCCGGTCACGGTGGCCCTATTTAAAACGCTGTGTTTTTGGTCAGGTGAATGTGAATGATCAATATTTCTTCCATCGGGACGAGACCTATCTGTGGTGTTTGGAATCCCGCTGTTTCGATCAAACTCCTTTTCCAAATTATGATCTTTCGACCTATGCCTTCTCCACGGATTCAAGTTTTGACCTGGTCTCCGCGGCGGATCACTTGGCCTATATGGGTAAGTTCATGGAATTGGATCGGGATGTCTCCGAATTGAAAGACCTGTCCAAGCGGGTGCGTGATAAGGCGGAAGCGGTTTATTGGAACGACAAGGCGGGTTATTGGTGTCCTGCCCAGTCCCTTCTGGGTCCGCTTTACAATGCGCCTTTCGCCAACATACTTTTGAACCCGCTTTGGTGCGGTTACGCCCGGAACGATTTGGATCCCTTGGGAGCGACGCCGGACACCTTTCAGAAATCGGTCACGGCCTTTAAGAGCGCCTATCCTTGGTTGGGCCGTAAAGACGGTTTTTGGAAGACCACGCCCACCATGGGTTTTTATGTCGGAATGAATCCTGGACAGATGCTTTACGACTTTTGCAAAGCGCGACTAGCCTGGGCGGGAAAAGCTTATGAGGCGGTCTTGCGCAGCGCCACACCCTCCGGAGAGTTCGCGGAAATGTATGACAGCGATGATCACCCCTGGAACCCACCTATTTGGGGCATCGGCGCCAGCGGTCGGGTGAGGCCCTGGGAAGGGGGATTGGATACTGAAGCTCTTTTTGAATATCTATTCGGTTTCGAACCGGATGCTGGTAACAACCGAGCGGTTTTTTCGCCCCATATGCCCATTGACCGCAACCATCTTTCGGCCCTGAACTTGAAAGTGGGACCCTCAAGCATTTCTGTCGATATGAAACGAAGCGGGCCTAAAGTGTGGAGCTGTAGCTTTCACTTGAACAAAGGACAAGGGCTCGATCTGACCGTTGATTTTTGGGCAGATCACAACTTCTTGACCAACATCGAGACCGTCGGCTCGGTCACTTGGGACAAAAACACTTCGGACACACAAGGCCATGAGGCCCGCTGCCATTTTACTTTGACCCAGTCCCAGGACATCACTTTCGTGCTGGTCGAAGACAGTGTGTTGCCTAACGACGACCTGGAACCGCCGCAACCCCAACGCTTCCAGGCGGATCCTTACAGTACGACCAATGGGAATATCCTTTTGCTCACCTCGCCCACAGCCCTCTTTAACAAACACAAGAACACCCTTCCGGATGATTTTTTGACCGTGGCCCAAAGCGATCTGCGGACCATTGAAAAGGTAAGTCCCTCGGTGAGCTTCTTGGATATGGACCTACCCATTCAGGCACACGACATTGAGTCGGCCCTTTTTGATGAAAAGGGGGCCTTAAAAGTAAAACTGGCGGTTTTGGGGCGGGGTGTTTTTTCCTCAGGCAAGCATCATTTCAAACCGGTTTCGTTCTGGGCTACGCCCGCTTTAGGAAAAAGCCTCGAACGTTTTGTGAAGAATGGGGGTGTCCTTTTCATCGGGCCTTCTTACGCTAACCGGGAGATATTGCCCAATTGGCTGGTCTCTTGGACCGGCGGGTGGGAAGAGGGAACGGTGGCGGACAAGGTCTTGGTGTCCAATGTGCCCAAATCCTCGGTAAGGCAAAAGCAGATCGACGAACTGAATGTGGACGATCCGGATTCGGAAAAAAAACATGATGTGGCTTTTGAGGGCGCTACTTTTGAAGATATCCAAAAGCTGCCTGACGGTGACCAGCCGAACAAGATGATCGAGGACAAGGGTCGGGGATTTCGAGGCTATTATCAGTTCACCATGAAAACGGCGCCGAGCGTCAATCATCTTTTATGGCTGCGGGTTAATACGGGGCACAACATGATCGGCACAGCTTTGATGGTCAAAGTGGGCGACCAATGGATCCAATTGGGGATCCGTACCCAGAACGACAGCACCACCCGGCATTTTGAGTCACTTTACTTTGAAGTGCCGGCCAAATATGTGACGGGTCCCCAGACAACCTTCAAGTTGATCTCGAAACATGGCGACGAAGTGAACGTTTATCATTTGTGGATCGACCAGTTGGACTCTTCCCAAAGCCAGACCTTACCAGAGGTGTTCGACCTTGGTGTTAATGCCCAGAACGGAAGGGTATCCCACGGGTTAGTTCCTAAATCCAGTGGCTGGAGGACCCTTCTATCCCTTTCCCAACATCCGGACCAATCGGCTTTGATGATATACAAAAGCGGTAGTGGTTATTTAATCCGTAGCGAGTTGCCGCTCGATAGTTCGGTCAAGCTGCTCCGATCGCTTTTGGACGGGCCGACGCTTGAGCACCTGGGGTCGATCTGGTCCGGGACACGTTGAGTGGGTGTTGGTTTTGCAGTAGTGGTTTTTTTCTGTTAAAGTGTCTGCCTTAAAGGAGCCGTGATGAAAGCACCTTTGAAAAAAGACTATTCAAAGACCAGCGGTTGGGGAGTGTTGTTCAAACAGATGCCATCCTGGTGGGTCACACTGTTTTGCTATCTTTTGGCCGTACTTTTTATCCATTACAACCACGTTTTTTTTACTTGGTTCCCACCCTATTTATACGAAGTGTTCAAAAATCTACGGGGTTTGCCGACCAGTTGGGCCGATCTGGGCCTCTATTGGGCTGAGCGGGCATTAAAGACCATTGCCATCCTTTCTGCCTTGTACCACCAATTTTGGCAACTGGGCACCCGCTATGTGTTGACCGACCAAGAGATCCGCATTGAAACTTGGTTTCCGATACGCAAGGTCGTTTCCGTTCCCTTGGGTGCCATTCGCCGCTATGGCTATCAACAGAATTGGCTGGCGGCACTGCTTAACTTTGGTACGGTTGAGATCGACACGGCCAGTTTGACGCCGGTGGTATTGGCCAATTGTCCTAAGGTCACTCTTTTCACCGAAGTGCTCAAACCCCGTATCGAAGCGGTCCACAAGTCGAGAAGGATCGATGCCGAATGACCGTTCCGTACAAAAGTGCCATTTCCAAGACACTTGGAACAGGCCTGTAAAATCCCTATAATCCTCCCTCAATCTTTCAAGGACCTATAACCATGGCCAACAAAACGACCACCAAACCTAAATATTCCCATATCGGCAAGATCAACCTGCGCGCGAAGACCCAAGACACTCACGTGGCCGGTTCGTCGGTCCTCATTACCCCTAAAAAAGTGAAGGCGCTCTTGCCGGGTAATAAGAAGGCTTATGAGACCGTTTTGAATGGCCGTAAAGACCTGGAAGCCATCTTGGATCACAAGGATCGCCGCCTTTTCGTGGTGGTGGGGCCCTGCTCCATCCACGACCCTCAAGCCGCTTACGACTACGCGACCCGTTTGAAAAAGCTGGCCGCGATGGTGAGATCCACCATGTTGATCGTGATGAGGGTCTATTTCGAGAAACCCCGCACGACCATCGGCTGGAAGGGTTTGATCAACGACCCGGACATGAACGATTCGTTCCATATCGAGAAGGGGATCCTTCAAGCACGGCGTATCCTGCTCAAGTTCACTGAAATGGGTCTGCCCACGGCCACCGAGGCTTTGGACCCGATCATTCCGCAATATCTCGCCGACCTCATTAGCTGGTCGGCTATCGGCGCCCGTACCACTGAATCCCAGACCCACCGTGAAATGGCAAGCGGTCTTTCTATGCCGGTTGGGTTCAAGAACGCTACTGACGGAAGTGTGCAAGTGGCCTTGAACGGAATCAAGGCCGCCAACACGTCCCATCATTTTCTGGGTATCGACCAGAATGGGAAAATCTCGGTCTTCCGCACAACGGGTAACCCTTACGCTCATACGGTCTTGCGGGGCGGTCAAAAACCAAACTTCGATCCCGAATCGATTGCGGCGGTGGAAAAAGCCTTGGAAGGCGCCGACTTGCCCAAGAATATCGTGGTGGATTGCAGTCATGGTAACTCGAACAAGGATTACAACCTGCAACCAGTGGCTTTTAACAGCGTGATCGACCAGATCGAGCAAGGGAACAAGTCTCTCGTCGGCTGTATGCTGGAAAGCAACATCAACGAAGGCAACCAGCCTTTGCAAAAAGACCGCACCAAGTTGAAGTATGGCGTTTCCATCACCGACGCTTGCATCAATTGGGTCACCACCGAAGAATTACTACTTTCGGCCCACCAACGTCTCAAGAAGACTTGGGCCCGATAGTACCCCGTGGCTTCTTTCCCTAAACTTCGCTTTACTACCACTTGGCTGATCGAACTTCTCTTTAAGACCAGGGGTTATGGCATCGAGAACATCCCCGCAGAAGGACCATTTGTGGTCGTGGCTAATCACGCCAGCTTTTTGGATCCTTACCTGATCGGTTACACCAGTGTTAACAGGCAGGTCGGATTCATGGCAAAGGACGAACTTTTTCACGTGCCCATCTTCGGTTCCATCATTCGCTATTGCGGGGCTTTTCCCGTAAAAAGGGGAGTGGCAGACCAAACGGCCATTCAAAATTTCCACGATTTTCTTCACGCAGGCAAACCGCTAGTCGTTTTCGTGGAAGGCACCCGCACCTTGGACGGCCAACTTCAAAAGGCCAAAAAGGGCTCAGGAATGTTGCTTTATAACGCTAAAGTTCCAGTTATTCCCGCTTATATTGACGGCACTTTTCATTGCTGGCCCAAGGGAAAACTATTACCCCGACCAGGCAATACCTCTGTTACCTATGGTCCGGCCATTGAGCTTACGGACCTCTACCAATCACCCCCGGAAAAGCCAACTTATGAAAAGATCGTTATCCGTGTCATGGATGCCATTGCCCGTTTGAAGCCTGTCCAAGGTTAGGGTAAAGGCCTCGCGTTCCCCTTTTTCCCGAAACCGTTTCCTCCCTTCAGACCCCTGATGTAGAATGACAGCACTTCTTTTAACCCGCTCCCTGACAGGAGCTAGATCCGAGGTGGACCATGTCTGACACCCCTATGCAAGAAATGACGATGGAAGAACTGCTTAATAACGAGCAGAAGCAGTTAACTCGGGGGCAGGTGGTCACTGGTGAGATCGTCCAGATCGGGCAGGATGATCTGGTCATCGACGTGGGTTACAAGACAGAAGGTGTCATTCCGCGCAACGAATTCCAAGATATTTCCGGCAACTTGTTGGTCAAGGTAGGCGACAAGGTCGAGGTCGCCGTTGAACGCATGGCCGATTCCAATGGACGTCTACGTCTTTCAAAACGCAACGTGAACCAAAGCCGCATTTGGCAAGCCCTGGAGGAACAACAACAGTCAGGTCAATTGATCAAAGGCCGAGTGACCAAGAAAGTCAATGGCGGTTTCAAGGTGGACCTGGGTGTGACCGAGGCATTTTTACCCGCCAGCCAAGTGACCTTACAAAAAAATCCTGACGCTGAAGAGCACATTGACAAGATCTATGACTTCAAGATCATCAAGGTGGACCGGGCCCGCGCTAACGTGGTGGTGTCCCGCCGGCCAGTGTTGGAAGCTGCCCGGGACGAAGTGCGCAGCAAACGTATCCATGAGCTGACTGCCGGGGACGTGTTGGAAGGCAAAGTAAAAAGCCTGGTCAGTTACGGCGCCTTTGTGGACCTGGAGGGCATAGACGGTTTGCTACATATCGCCGATATCGACTGGGGCCGGGTGAACAAGATCGATGATTTCATCAAAGTGGGCAGCACTGTTAAGGTGAAGGTCCTGCAAGTCGATAAGGAAAAGGGCAAGGTCTCTTTGGGCCTCAAACAATTGAGCCCTGATCCATGGGTGGATGCTGACAAGCGTTATCAAACGGGCCAAGCTGTTGACGTAGAGATCACCCATTTTGTCGACTATGGCGTCTTTGTGAAGACGAGCGACAACTTGGAAGGTTTCTGCCACATCACCGAGATTTCCTGGTCCAAGAAGCTCAAGAAACCCTCCGAAGTATTCAAAGTTGGCGAGAAGAAATCCGCTCAAGTGCTTGATATCGATACGACCAAGCGCAAGATCAACTTCAGCATCAAGCGCATGGAAAAGAGCCCCTGGGATAAGGTGTCCCATCGTTATCCCATTGGCGCGAATATCCAAGCGACCATCACGAACGTGGCCGACTTTGGCCTTTTCATGGAGATCGAAGAAGGGTTGGAAGGCTTGTTGCACCAATCGGATATCAATTGGGACAAGCGGGTCAAGAATCCCCAGAAAGACTTTAAAGTGGGCCAAACACTCAGCGTGAAGATCCTGGGCATCGACGAGGAAAAAAAGCGCATTTCGTTGGGCCTCAAGCAGGTCGAGGGGGATCCCTGGGATAAGATCGAGGAAAAATATAAACCTGGACAGACCCTAACCGGCAAAGTGGGGCGCCTGGTCGAATTCGGCGCTTTCGTAGAATTGGAAAAGAATGTTGAGGGCTTGATTCACAAGACGGAGATATCCCATCCTGTCCCCAAGAAACTTGAGGATGCGTTGAAGCCCGGTGATGAAGTGACGTTCAAGGTCTTAGCGGTGGACACGGGCAAACGGCGCATCTCACTGAGCATCAAGGCCCTCAAATCCAAGGGCGGCGAATCTTCGGAGCCCGAAATGATCGACGAAGAGGGAATGGTCAACCGTAAGACAGGCGCCTTCCAAAAGATGCTCAAAAAATTCCTGAAAAAAGCCAAGGAAGAGAATGGGGAACTTGAAGAGGAAGATTACTAATCCTTCATGTTCCGTTCTCAATGGCGGTCGGCATTGAAAATATCGTCGCCACTACTGACGGTTTTTTTATTTCTTCCGCTAACAGCCTTTTCCGCCGGGATCGATCAACCCCAACTTTTCGATCAAGGCACCGCTTTTTTGAATGCACGGGCTTATCATTTAGCCCTGGATCGGTTCCTTCTCGCTGACGACAGGGCTCTTACCGACGCCGAAAGGGCCGAGGCTTTGCGCGGATCTGGCGAAGCCCTTCTTCGCGATAAGGATTTCGCCTCGGCTAATCACGACTTTTTTGAAGCTGTTCAGATTGATCCGCTTTCCCTGAACGCTTCCAACGTTCAACTTAAATCAGCGATCGCCCTGATTTTCGCGAAGAACTATCCGGCGGCCCTTGATTCCCTCAAAAACATAGAAAAGAACGTCACCGATATCGTTCCCCTGAGCGACATCTACTTCTGGGAAGGGGAGTGTTATTACCAAACCGGCCAATATAAAGACGCCCTAAAGCTTTACGAGACCATCCTTCGCCAAAATCTAAAATATCCGCACGCACAACTGGTCAACTACTTGGTGGATTGGTGTTATTTCCAGGAAAAAGATTTCGCGAACGCCTATGACGGCTTCGTCAATCTATCGCGCAAAGCCCGGGACCCGAACCTCGCCAAACTTTCCGCTTTCCAAGCGGCGGAGTGTCAATTTTGGTTGGGTAATTACGCCGACGCTCAAGAAGCCTACACCCAATTCACCAAGACCTACGAGGATGACCCCATGGCAGTACCGGCCTATTACGGTTGGGGTTGGTCCTTGGCCAAACAGGATAAACACCTGGAGGCTTCCAAGATATTCAACAAGATCACCACGGAATTTTCAAAAGATCCTTTGGCTCCCTGGGCCGCTTTGAGGGAAGGAACTGAAGATTACGCCCAGAACGACAACGAAGCAGCCCAAAAGGCTTATGAGAAAGGGTTGACCTTGGCCGCGGGCAAGACACCCACTGATTTTTTGGAATATGGCCTTGGTTGGATGGACTATTCCGCCTTGAAATTCGATGACGCACTGGAACATTTCCAAAAGGTTGAAAAATTCTCGCCCCAAAGCCCTCTCTACTGGAACGCTCTTTACCTACGGGCTGGTTGCCTATACTTGGAAGGAAAATATGACGCCGCCAAAAAGATCTATGACACGGTCGCGGATCCAGCGCCTCCGGAACTGACCCAAGCCGCCACTTATTGGTCCGGCTGGTGTGATTACGCTTCCGGACACTATGACACGGCCTTGAAACAGTTCCTTTTTGTCGCCCAGAACGGACAAGCCGAAGCCCAAACCCGAGGCTACTGGGCTGCGGCGGAATCCAGTTATCAACTGAACCAATATGCCAACGCAGTGACCTATTATCAGGACGCTCTGCAGAACAATCCATCAGACGAACTGGCGGGGGACTGCTATTCGGGCCTGGGTTGGACCCAGTTCCAGTTGGAGGATTATTCGGCAGCCATCACCGCTTTTCAGAAAGTCATCGAAAAAGCCCCGGAGTCCGCCTTGGAGTCCGAGGCCCTATTGCGGATCGCGGACAGCTATTACAACCTGCACGATTACCCAAACGCCGCCGATTTTTATCAAAAAGCTTTTGCTAAGAACAGTGGTGAAAAGGCCATCGATTCTCAAGAGCAATTGGGCTGGTGCGAATACCGCCAGGAACATTTCAGCAAAGCGGTCAGCATTTGGAACGACCTTTCGAACAATGCCGACGCCACCGACCGTAAATCCAGGCTTCTTTATTGGACAGCGTGGGCCTATTTCCGTAGCAAGGATTTCAAACACGCCCAAAAAGACTTCCAACAGGTCGAGACCGATTATCCGGACGATCCCTTGTCCGCTGAAGCTCATCTTCGGTCCGCGGATTGTTTCTTCAACCTGCAGCAATTCAAGGACGCCAAAAAGGCCTACCAATCCTTCATCAATACCTACCCCAAGAACGCCTTGCTACCCGACGCTCTTTACGGCCTTCAATGGTCCACGGAGAAACTCGGTTTGAAAGACGAGTCGTCTCAAGTGGCGGAAAACTTTCTTGAAAAATTCCCGGATAGCGCCTTTGCACCCAGTGTTCAATACCGTTTGGCGGACACCTTTTTCCAGAACAAACGTTATAGCGATGCCATCAGCTCTTACAAGCTGCTTTTGAAGAAATACCCCGACAGTAGCGAGGCCCCGAAAGCCCTCTATTGGATGGCAACCGCCTTGTCCAAAAACGAACAGAAAACCGAAGCCATCGACAGTTTCAATCAGTTGGTCAAAAAGTATCCGGATGATCCACTAGCTTTAGAAGGCCAGTTCAATTTGGGTTCGCTCTATTTTGACGCCGGCGATTTCAAGGACGCGTTGGACAATTACACTCATATCTTCAAGTCGAATCCCAAACACCACTTGGCCACCCACGCGCTGTTCAATAGCGCGGTCTGCGAGAAATACGCAGGCGATCCGGATAAGGCGCTGGAGTACTTCAATAAGTTAGTGAATGATTATGGAAATGATCCATTAGCCCCCGAAGCGGGCCTTCAATGCGGCATTTTGCTTGAGAAATTGAACCGCCCTGAAGAAGCTTTGAAGGCCTATGAATTTCCGATCAAATCCAAGAACGAGGCGCTTTCCGCCGAAGCGTCTTTCTATCACGCTGATCTTCACAAGACGATGAAGGAATACGAAAAAGCCATCGAAGAGTTCGAGGCGATCATCAAAAACTATCCAGATCAAGATCAATGGGTTGTGACCGCTTACGCGAAAGTGGCCGAATGTTATGAGGCTCAAAAGAAGTATCAAAAAGCGTCCGATACCTATCACCGCATCCTGAAATACACCAAGGTCCCCGCTTATCAGAAAGCGACCATGAAGCGGCTCAAGGCCCTGCAACCCTTCCTGCATCCGCCCAAAAAGAAGGCCAAGCCTAAAGAACTTGTCCCCGCAGCCCCGGAGGTGGATCAATGAGAATCACGGCTTTAGCCCTTATCTATTTATTCTTGGCCGGTCCGTCGGTTTGGGCCACGGAAGACGTGACCATGCCTGAAGCACAAACAACAGCCCTTATTGAGCCAATTCCAACGGCCACGGCGGCACCAGCTACCTTGGGCAGCCAAAGTCCCTCCCAATCCGAAGAGGAAAAAGCGCCTGTCGGCAGCAAACCCACAGCTATTCCCAAGTTCTCCTTACCCGATGTTGTCATCACCGGTAAAAGCGAATTGACCATTGGGGCCAAACGTTTGACCACCTTGGGAAACGATGTAAGCTGGGGCGCCGAAAGCCTGACCCAAGTGAACCGTTCCACGGATGATTTGCCGGGGCTTGATAAGACATTGACAGCCCTTTCGACCCAAGAGATCGGCGCCGCGGAAGACACCGCCTTTGTGCTGCACGCGGGCGGTGGTGTTCCTGGTACATTAGGCGGCTGGGGGCTTTTTGGTAAGGACTACACCGATTTCCAATACATCCTTTATGGCTATTACTCGACCTGGGGAGGGGAAACCACGAATGGCGCCACCGATGGGGACCAAAAGTATCGTTTTGGCGGCGAGTTCAAGCTGACCCCCGATAAAGATTCCCATATACGCCTATCTGTTTATTCGGCCCAAGTTCAAGACACTTTGCCGTATCAAGGAGCCGTTACCGAGGTGCATCAAGGCCTGGATACCAGCGCGGATATTGGTTGGAAATGGGCAAACCACTGGCGGTCGGATGTACTTTTTACTGGTAAGATCCTGACCTTGAATTATTGGGACCAAACGCCCCTGAGCAATCAAGGACAGGAATATAAAGGAACTTTCAAATTACTGGGCGAAGGGATCGATCCTTTCTGGGATTCTTTTGGGTTAGAAGGTGGTGACTACCAAGCCAACTCTAATTTTGTCGCCCCTCCTAACAGCACCTACAATCTGGCTTGGGTTTCCTTAAGCGCCGGTCTTGTTGTTGCGCCCGAGGTAAAAGTTACCGGTACCTTGGAGGGACAGTCTGGTAACCAACCAAGCTTGAACAATAAATTATTCCCAGCGGTCCAACTGCGATGGCATTTATCAGAACCGACACTTCTGACCTTTTATTGGAAAACCTCCAGGTCCTTGGACAGCTTTTATGACACTTTTATGAACATGGAACACATTAGCCCCGAATCCGAACTTCCCTCGGCCAGTGAAGTAACGGGAGAGTGGGGTGGGAAATGGACCCAAAAACTGGATGAAAGCTTGGTCTTGGTACTGTCCGGTTCGACCGCTCAGATACTAAACTACCATCAGTGGACCGATATCAACGCTTTGAATCCCAACTATATCGAAACTTATTCCAGCCTGCCTTCCGTTCAGATCACGAAGGCCAAGGCTGACCTTCAATGGAAGTTGGACCCGGTTTGGAGCGCGGACCTGAACTATCAATGGACCACCGGAGTCGATAACTCTGGCAGTAATTTCAACCTGACCTTCCTGCCACAGCACCAAGGTATGGTCTCCCTCACCCGGGCCGATGAAGAATGGGACGCCACGGTAGCTGTGGTGGCCGCTTCGGACCGCCAGGCTTTAGCCGGAGCCGATCTAGACCTGCCGGCTTACGCAACGCTTAATTTAAGCGCGGATTACCATTTTGACCGGGCTTTTTCTTTGTGGTTAAAGGGTGATAACTTGTTGGGGCTTAACTATGTGCTGGAACCGGGCTATTTGGAACCCCAGTTCCATGTTCGCGGGGGTATCGAGATCAGCTTGTAGGTCGTAACCAGTCAATTTGAGGAGGATGTGATGGCTCAAAATTTTTCTCTTTTCGAGGTCATTTTGAAAGGCGGTTGGGTGATCGGCATCCTGGTCCTGATGTCCCTTTTGGTCCTAGCGATCGTTCTCAACCGACGAAGCTACTATAAAAAACAACTCAAGCGCCGAGAGGATGTGATGGAAAACCTTCGGCCCTTCTTGAACCGTCGCAATTATTCCGAAGCCATGGGTGTGGTCGAAAAGAACAGTAGCTTCTTGGACCTGATCATCCACGCCGGACTTCTTGCCAAGACCGAAAAGAACGATCCCACGCAAGCCATGGAAAGGGAAGCTAAAGCCCAGCTGATCAAGTTAGAGCAACGATTGCCCCTTTTGGCGACCTTGGGTTCCATGGCGCCTTTTGTCGGTCTTTTTGGCACCGTTTTGGGCATTATCCGGGCCTTTCAGGACTTGGCCTTGGCCAATTCAGGCGGCGCGGCGGTTGTTTCCCAGGGCATCGCCGAGGCGCTCTTTTCCACCGCCGCAGGTCTCTTTGTAGCCATCACCGCGGTCTTTTTCTTCAATCTTTTCCAAGCCCGACTCAATGTCGCGGCGCAAGAAGCCGAGATCGTCATTTCGGAGATCAGTGAACGTTTAAGCAATTAAGGAGATCGTTATGCAAAGCCGCCTCAGACAACCCAGCAAACTGGTCGCCGAGATCAACATGGTACCTTTTACAGATGTGGTGTTGGTCTTGTTGGTCATCTTCATGGTGACCACGCCTTTTCTGTTCCAAGGGAGTTTTCAAGTGAAACTGCCCAAAGTAGCGGCTCCTTCGCCGAATCTGCCCGAAACCATTGTCATTTCAGTGGCCCCGGGCGATAAGGTCTTTTTGAACGATAAGGAAGTGGCGATGGGGGACCTATCGAATCAATTGAAGGCCCTCGTCCAACAAAAACCCACGGCCATCGTCATGATCAACGCCGATAAGACGGTGACCCACGGAACGGTTTCCGACGTGATGTCCCAAGCCTATTTGGCGGGGGTTACTAAATTGGGTATCGCGGTCGAGCTCAATGGCCAGAACAATGCTTCCGCTCAACCCAGCACCGTGAAATAGGGAAGGCTCCCATGGACCGGTCATTCACCAAATCCATCGTTGAATCGGCTATTGTCCATGCCCTTGTCCTATTACTGATCTATTTTACTTTTCATTCCTTCATGGTGGTCCATACGCCTCTCTTAATGGACCTGACCTTGATCGGCGAGACCTCATTAGGCAATGGTCCAGGTTCTCCGTCCGCCCAAAACGGTCAAGTGCCCCAGCAAGTGTTGAAGACGGACAATAATCCCCAAATGCCCGCGTCGCAAAAAGAGATCGCCAACCCTTCAGTCGATAACGCCGAACGGCCGGAAGTAGCCTTGAAAAAAGCCAAGAAACGGTCTCAAAAGAATCACTCGCCCTCCGAGGCCGCGTTGGAAAAACTGAATAACTCCGCGCCTATCGGAATGGAAAACCAAAAAGAGGCTAACACCAACATCAAAACTTCTGAGGGGGTTGGACATCAGGGCATCACCGGTGCTCCGGGTGGCAAGGTCGATATCGAAGGGGCGATCGCCGCAAGGACGGTCCTGCGCCAAGTAAATCCTATTTATCCAGACTGGGCCCGTAAGCAGGGCATTGAAGCCTCGGTTCGCTTCCAATTGACGGTTTTGCCAAACGGGCTATTGAAGGAAAGCGATATCCAATTGGACCAGACTTGCGGCTACCCTGAGTTGGACCGGGCCGTTTATGACGCCTTAATTCAATGGGAATTTCAGCCTTTAGCGACGGACGTAGCTCAAGTCGACCAATCCGGGACCATCACCTTTTCCTTTAGTCTGAAGAACGACTCCAATCCCTGAAGCCAGTCCATGTTAAACTAACGGCGTTTTGAACATCTTGAAAGGGTTTTCCTATGTCCAACATCGCGGTCATTTTCCCCAATGAAGGGTCCCAATATGTCGGGATGGGAAAAGAGTTCTACGATCGCACGGTCAATGTGCGGAATTACTACGACATTGTCGAAAAACTTTTGGATATCAAAATAGCCAGTATTAGTTTCTTGGGCCCCAAAGAAGAACAGCAACCCACGCCAATCGCCCATCTGATCACTTTGTTAGGCGACGTGGCCTTTTATGACCCCTTTGTGCAGAACCGGCGCAAAGCTAACGTCATGATGGGAATTGGCATCGGGGAAATAGCGGCCCTGGTCGTGGCTGAATGTATCCCTTTTCCAGTGGCTTGCCAATATGTCTATAAAAGGGCCAAGCTCATCGATGATTTCGCCAAAAAACATGGCGGCATCAACGTTCTTTTCACCGGCCTTACCTTGGACAAACTGGAACCCTTGCTGAATCCGCCCACGGGGCAGATAGTCATTACTCAATACCTTGCACCCGATACCTTCATGCTTTGGGGTCCCCAAGCGTCCTTGAACGGATTAATGGACCGCTACAAAACCATCCGCACTATCAAGGCGACAGTGGTCAGCCCCCGCGGCCCCTTGTTCACCACTCAGGCAGTGGAACTTGAAAGCCAATTCGACGCCTTACTGACCGAGTGCCTGGGCGAACAAAGAATATTCCCTCCGAAGATCATTACCCACCGTATGTCCGATGGGGAACAGATCAATTCACCCACGGACGTTCGGAATGTTTTGGTGCGACAGTATTCCACTCCCGTGGATTGGACCCGTTCGGTCAAGATGATGATCGATCGGGGGTTCCGCACCTGGGTTGAGGTGGGCCCCAAGACCATTTATGGCGATTTCATCCGCAAGATCGACAAGAACAACCGCGTTTGCAGCGTGGAGAACATGAAAAGCCTCTCCATTGCGGTACAGGTGACCAGCTCTTAGTCCCGAATTTCCCGCTTCAACCCCAGCTTTCCTGTAAAATCCCAGAAACATCCTGAGGAGTTCCTTTTGGCTTTAGTCCCTGAAGTCCTAATTGTCGGTCGCCCGAACGTGGGTAAATCGACCCTATTCAACCGTTTGGCCGGAAAGTCCCTCGCCCTGGTCGATAATCAACCCGGTTCCACCCGTGATTTCAAAAGTTATGACGTGGAATGGGACGGCGGCGTGGTTAAATTCACCGATTCTGGCGGCTGGGTCCCGGGAGAGAAAGAATCCATCGCCCAAAAAGTCGGGGAGCAACTCGACAAGAAGATTAGGAAGGTCTCCGCTTTGCTCTTGGTAGTCGATGCCATCGAAGGAGTCACCCCAGCGGACGAATCAATTGCCCGGAACCTTCGCAAGTACGGCCGCCCGGCCTGGCTTTTAGTCAACAAAGCGGACCGTTTCGAGAAGAACGATGAGTCTTTGTCCGATTTTATGTCCATGGGTTTTGACCAGGTCTTCCCCATTTCGGCGACCCACGGCATCGGTCTGGATGACCTTTTAGATTCCCTTTACGCCTTTTTGAAGAACATTCCCGTGAATGATATTCCCGAGGAGACCAAGAAACCCCTGCGAATCGCCATTTTGGGCAAGCCCAATGTGGGCAAATCCTCCCTGGTCAACGCCATCCTGGGAGAGAAGCGTCTTATTGTCGACGACCTGCCCGGGACCACCCACGACGCTATCCCCGTGGTCATCGAGACCGAAGAGAACCCTTTGGTCATGGTCGATACAGCCGGTATTCGACTGAATAAACAGCAGGACACCCGCATCGAAAAATTGAGCGTGGAGCAATCCTTATATGAACTGCAAACCTGTCAAGTGGTCCTCTTCCTAGTCGATGGGGAACTGGGCATCACCCATCAGGATGTGACCATCAGCAAAATGATCTCTCAGGCTTTTAGACCCGTGGTCATCCTCATCAATAAGTGGGATATTCACCCCACCGGGGCCGAGCAGGCCCGGGCGGAGCGTATCACCCACCGCCAATTACGCGATCTTTACCATGCCCCGGTACTCTTCATATCCGCCAAAACCGGCCAAAATTTGGACCGGGTCCTGCCCACCGCTTACGAGGTTTACGAGGAAAGTTGCCGTCAAAACGCCACCCGCAAGGTCAATTTGGCCCTTCAAGCGGCAGTTAGCCAACATGCCCCTCCCTTTCGCAACGGTCATCGGCTTAAAATACTCTATGGCTACCAACGCATGGGCCATCCACCGGCCTTTGAGATATTCGCCAACCAGCCCAATAGCGCCACGCCGGCCTATATGCGATACCTGGAGCAGGAGCTTCGCAAGGCCCTGGATATGCCTTATACCCCGATGCAGTTGGTGTTGAAGGAAAAGTCTGATAAAAAAGAGTTTAAGCCTCATCAGTACAAGCGAAACTTTGACGTGAATGCTGACCAGCGCAAACGAAAAGCAAAACGGAGAAAAGAACGTGAATAACGCTTGGCACCTTCTGGCTGCCTATCTTCTCGGTTCCATTCCTTTTGGCTATCTCTTAGTCAAATGGGTGAAAGGCATCGACGTTCGTACCCAGGGCAGCGGCAATATCGGCATGACCAACGTTTGGCGAGTGGCCGGGGCCCAGTGGGGCATCCTGACCTTGCTATTGGATATCGCCAAGGGGGCTTTGGCCGTTTATATCACCCGGCAAGCTGCCCCAGAAAACGACCCCCTTATCGTCTTGTCCGGCCTAGCCGCCCTTTTGGGCAATATCTTCTCCGTCTTCCTTAAGTTCAAGGGAGGGAAGGGAATCGGGGTCAGTGTTGGAGTGTTCTTTAGTCTTTTACCCATTCCCAGCAGCGCCGGATTGGCCGTTTTTATCGTGGTCTTGGCCATTGGACGAATGATCTCGGTTGGCAGTCTTTTGGGTGTCACCACCATGGCTGGTTTGACTCTGTATTACCAACAAGGTTTGACCTGGTATTCAGGACTAGCTTGTTTTGCCGCCGTCATGATCTGGTGGACCCATCGACAGAACATTCAACGCATCTTGAAGGGGACGGAAAATAAGATCGGCAAGAAGAAAGCGTAACTATGAAAATAGGCGTCTTAGGGGGCGGTAGTTGGGGTATTGCTTTAACCATTCACCTCAAACGGGCCGGGCACGAACCCCGTCTTTGGGTCTATGACCCGAGCCAGGCGGCGAATCTAGCCGAGAAGAGACAGAATCACACCCTGCTTCCGGGTGCCGTGATCGAGCCCGATGTGCTTGTGACCCACCAACTAGAACAAGTGCTCAACGGGGTTGATGGCGTTTTGGTCGTCGTTCCTTCCCACGCGGTCCGCGAAACAGCTCTTAAGATCTCCTCCTTGGTTCTAAAGTCCACTTGGGTCGTCTGCGCTACGAAGGGTTTAGAAGAAAAGACACATTTGCGTATGTCCGAAGTATTAAAGAAAAACTTAAAGAATGCCTCTTCAATTGCTGCTTTATCTGGCCCCAGTCATGCCGAGGAAGTCGTTAAAAGGATGCCCACGACTGTCGTGGCCGCTAGCGATGATTCTGCCTTAGCCACCACCGTTCAATCGGTCTTTCATTCCGATTATTTTAGGGTCTACACCTCGACCGATT
This sequence comes from candidate division FCPU426 bacterium, assembly GCA_027452205.1. Classification (GTDB taxonomy): domain Bacteria; phylum Oederibacteriota; class Muellerivitia; order Muellerivitales; family Muellerivitaceae; genus Bog-1183. Next base: position 114,414 of record DAIDGV010000003.1, read on the forward strand.
TGACTGGGGTTGAATTGGGGGGGGCTTTGAAGAATGTGATCGCCATTGCGGCAGGTGTTACAGACGGCATGGGCCTGGGAGACAACGCAAAAGCGGCCCTCATGACCCGTGGACTTCACGAAATGACCCGCTTAGGCGTCGCCTTAGGCGCCCAACGAGAGACTTTTGCGGGTTTGGCAGGCATGGGTGACCTGATCGTTACTTGTACAAGCCGCCATAGCCGAAACCGCCTGCTGGGCGAAAAGTTAGGGAAGGGCTCAGATCTTAAAGCTGCCTTGGCCGAAATGGTCATGGTGGCCGAAGGGGTCAAGACCGCCAGTTCCGCTTTAGCTTTGGCCAAACAAGCGAAGGTCGAAGTGCCCATCATCACGGAAGTGAATCGTATTCTTTTTGAGGGTGTCAGTGCAAAAGCGGCGATGCGCGCTCTTTTATCCCGGTCGGCCAAGACCGAAAAAGATTTCGAGGGTTAGCCGATGACCCGGCGCGAGATCGTTGAAAATCTAAGCCGCTTGGGCTTGACGAAGAAACAAGCCAACGCCGCAGTCGACACCTTTTTTGAGAGCATTTTAAAGGGCTTGAAGGATGAAAAACAGGTGCTTTTGAGCGGATTTGGCAGCTGGGAATGGAAGGATCGCCGGTCCCGTTTAGCCCGCAACCCCAAAACGGGAAAGGTTGTAGAATTGGGAAAGCGGAAGGCTTTGCTTTTTAAGCCCAGCCCTATGTTAAAGAAAAAGTTAAAGGGTTCATGACCATGTCGAATGATGAGAAGCTCTTTTATGGTATCGGCGAAGTGGCCGAGATCGTCCAGGTGAAGCCCTATGTGCTTCGCTATTGGGAGAGCGAATTTAAAAAATTGAATCCTCAAAAGTCTTTCACGGGCCAGCGTACTTATCGGTCAAAGGACATTCAAGTGGCCTTGACCATCAAGAAGCTACTTTATGAGGACAAATACACGATCGCCGGAGCTATTCAGCGGTTGACCGAACTGGAAACCCAGGGACAATTGACCCCTTTCCTGTCCCCGGGTGCCGCTACCACGGTTGCTGTGCCCGAAGTCGTGGTGCCCACACCCGAAATCATGGCATCTGTGCCTTCAGAGCCGGTAGCTTCCATTACCCCAAGCACAGAACAACCCCAATCCACCAAGTCGCCCTTGGACGAGAAAAAAGTGCGGGACCTGAAGACACTTTTAGAAGCCACCAAAAAGGTCTTGAAGAAATACAATCTTTCCTAGCCTTCTCAAGGGCATTTGGGCCCTTCTTTTCTTGAACTAAAATGGGCTTTGACCTATATTGTCCATCCTTTCGGGGAAGTGCGGTTTTTACGGCTTTTTCGTGGTTTTCTGGACGGGGTGTAGCGCAGCGGCTAGCGCACTTGGTTCGGGACCAAGGGGTCGGAGGTTCGAATCCTCTCACCCCGACCAGAAAACTATTCTGGCTTGGGTAGCGGTTAAACCGCTGGTTGGATCATCGGGGCGTGGCGCAGCTCGGTAGCGCAGTTGCATGGGGTGCAAAAGGTCGCAGGTTCAAATCCTGCCGCCCCGACCATTTTGGTCGGTTCCGATCCAATCTTTCTTCCAAGCCTTGTGATTTTTTCAGTCTTTTTCGAGTCAAATTCACTCAAGTTTCATCAAAAAACTGACAACTTTTCCTCTTTCGACATAAGGGGGTCAAACCCATGGTTAACGGTTTTACTGCTGTCGTTTACGGCAGAGTCCAAGGGGTAGGCTTTCGTTTCTATGTCAAAAATAAGGCAATTAGTCTAAAAGCCACTGGTTGGGTACGCAATTTACCCAATGGAACTGTCGAAATTAGGGCCCAGGGTGATGATCCAAACTTGGAACAGTTATTGCATTTAATAGAGTCAGGTCCCATTGGAAGCAGGGTTGAAAAGGTTGATTTCCAATGGTTCCGGGCGGAAAGGGAAGAAAAAACATTTGAAATAAGAGGGTAGTCAAATGTCTAAAAGAACCAATCTCAAATTCAAGGCGAAGGCGCTGCCCCCTAAACTTTCCATCGCCCCGCAAGTACTGAGCATCGTTCCCAGCAAATCCGTCAAATTCGTTTCCTCAACTCTCCATGACCGCGTTACCACTGACAGCCTAAAACTTTACTTTAAAGAGATCGCCAAGGTGAAGCTTTTGACCGCCGAAGAAGAAGTCATCCTGGCCAAGGCCATCGAAAAGGGCAATCTGGAAGCCAAACAAAAACTGGTCGCCGCCAATCTGCGCTTGGTTATCAAAGTCGCCAAGCGTTATATGAACCAAGGCCTGGCCTTCCAAGACCTGATCGAAGAGGGGAATTTGGGGCTCATCAAAGCCACCGAAAAGTTCAACTGGCGCAAAGGTTTCAAGTTCAGCACTTACGCCACCTGGTGGATCCGTCAAGGTATTACTCGTACTATCTCCAACCACTCCCGCACGGTTCGTGTTCCGGTCCACGTTTCCGAGGATATCAACCGCATGGAAAGGGTCTTTCGTAACCTGACCCATAAATTGGGTCGGGAACCGAACCTGATGGAACTATCCAAAGCTTCCAAGTTGAAATACGAGAAGATCTATAAGTTACAACGTTTAGCCCAAAAGAACATCTCTTTGGAAATTCCGGTAGGGGATGGCACCAACGCCAAGTCCATCGGTGATTTCGTCGAGGATAAGACGATCTGCACCCCTGACGAGAATGTCTTCAGCCAATTGCGTTCTGAAAAATTGAAAAAACTCATCGGTACCCTGAACGATAAAGAAAAGCAGGTCATCTTCATGCGCTTTGGGTTCGACGAAAGCCAACCCAAGACCCTGGAACAAACCGGTTCTATTTTGGGCGTCACCCGTGAACGCATCCGTCAGATAGAGGAGAAGGCCCTACAAAAGATCCGCGGTTTGATGCGCTGCCAAAAAGAAGAATATCGTGAACTTTTATCGGAATTTGTGTAAGATTCCCACCGTCATCGGCATGATGGCGGTCCACTTTTAATCTCCTCCCGTCCTTCCTGCCCACCTTCGCAGCCAAAGGACATTCCGTGGATCTCAAGGCCATCATTCGTGACGTTCCTGATTTTCCAAAAAAAGGCATTGTGTTCAAGGACATCACACCGCTATTGAATAACGGAAAAGCTTTTCAATATGTCATCGATAAACTAGCTGAGCGTTACCAAGGCAAGGGCCTTCGGTCCATCGTTGCCATGGAATCCCGCGGCTTCATTTTTGGAGCCCCTTTGGCAACCAAGCTGGGCGTGGGTTTTGTCCCCGTCCGAAAGCCAGGTAAATTGCCGTATAAGACCTTTCAAGAGACCTATGACCTGGAATACGGCAAGGACACCTTGGAGATCCATCAGGACGCCGTGGGGAAGGGCGATAAGATATTGGTGCTAGATGACGTCTTGGCTACTGGCGGAACCGCCGCGGCCACGGTTAAGTTGATCGAAAAGGCAGGCGGGGACGTAGTGGAGGCCGCTTTTATCATCCATTTGAGCTTCCTCAAAGGCCAAGATAAATTGCAAAGGACCCCCGTCTTTTCTATAATCCAGTACTAATTTCGTTGGCCCTGCTACAGGGCATATCGCCGCCCTCGTAGCTCAGTTGGATAGAGCGACCCTTTCCTAAAGGGTAGGTCACGCGTTCGATTCGCGTCGAGGGTACCACCGGATGAAGCCTTCTCGATTTAGCGAGAAGGCTTCGCTTTTTGTGAATAAATCATTGGAGAACCAAATGTCGAACGCTTTCGAGATCCCCCACATGACCGAAAAATCCCAACTTCAGAAAGCTCTCGAATGGGCCAAGAAGCACCAAGAAATGGTCTTCGTGGGTGGTTTGGTGATTGTTCTGCTGGCCGTTGGTATCCCTTATTATTTGAACAGCCAAAAGGAAGCCAATCAAAAGGCTCAAGATGTGTTAAGTCTGGCCCAGTATTACCAACACGCTCAAGTGGACCCAAAGAACGGTCCCTTCAAGAGCGAAGACGAGAAGAACCAACAAGCCTTACAGACCTTCCAAAAGGCGATGAACGATTATGCTGGTACGCCAACCGCCAAGCTGGCCCGCTTTTATGCCGCCAAGGACCAATTACTGCTTCGCCAGTTTGCCCAAGCCTATTCAAATTTTGATGTGGCCAGCCAAGAGTTGAAGGGAACTGTGCTGGGAGATGAAGCTTACTTGGGTAAGTTGGTGTCCTTGGAGTACGACAGCAAGATCGATCAGGCTACTGTTTTCGCTGAAAGCTTCCTGAAGAACAACCCAAACAGCCCTATTTATCCAGAAATCGCACTTAATTTATCAGCGCTTTACGCTAAGAACGACGCGACCAAAACCAAGGCAGTCGACCAACTAAAAGCCATCGCCAAGAATTACGCTGAGACGACCTGGGCCAAAGAGGCCGAGCGACGTTTGGATAAGTTGAAGTCCTAGTTCAGCAGTTTTTTCAATCGGTTCGCCCCGGTCCGGAAGATCTCCAACTGGGGCAAAAGACTGACCACCAAGAAGCATCCCTCTGCCAGATCATAAAATCCGCCAGGCTGAATGTTCACTTGATGCTTTTGAATGGCTTCCAGTGCTAGTGTTTCAGCATTGGCACCTTCACTTAATACCTCTAATAAAGCATACCAACCGCCTTGTGTAGGCCACACTTTGACATTTTCAGACCCAGCAAACAGGCTTTCGAGGACCCTGTGGTTCTTAAAAATCCGGTCCAATATCTGTTTTTGGATGTTTGGCGCGAAGGCCAACAACTTTTCAAGCCCCACTTGCACCGGCGTATTGACCGATAAATAGGTATCGGCGATCAGTTCCAGTCGGTTGCGGCATTCGGCCAACTGCCTTTCTGGACCCGAAAGCTCGATCCAGGACAACTTCAATTGCGGCAGCCCCAGACTTTTCGAGAGACCTCCCAACCGAAAAGATAGGATCGAAGGGCTGGGAGCCTGCTTGGTGGCAGGCTCATATAGGTAATCCGAAAAGACTTCATCGATGATATAGGCTAGGTTCCGTTCTTCGCAAAGGGACCAAAGTGCTTGGCGATCTGCTCCGCTTAGCGTTGCCCCGGTTGGGTTGTTAGGGTCTACAACAATGACCCCCTTTGTTCGGTGTGTCACGGCTAACTTGAGAGCTGGCAGATCCAAAGGCCAACCAGGCAATGGGTGGGCGGGATAGGGGATCAATTCCAGGGCTTCCAAGTGCAGTAGGTGATCTAGCAAGGGATAACCGGGGGTCGGCGCCAAGAAGGCGTCGCCCGGGTCTCCCAAAAGCTTGAAGAGATAGGAATAGGCTTCGCTGGTGCTAGCGGTCAAAACCAAGTTTTCCGGGTCTATCTGGTGGCCCCGGATGTTCAAATAGTCCGCCAGGGTCCTCCGGGCCGAAAGGGAACCCAAGGCGTGCGGGTCATACCGAAGGGCTTCTGGATGGCTCAGGTCCGACAGAAGGTCCGCAGGATACGTAAAACCGCAACGGGTCGGGTTGGACTCGGTCAGGTCGATAAAGTCTGTGCCCCGAACCTGTTCAAGCGCTCTTGCAATTGGGTTAGGGGATAGGTCGTCAGGAGTTCGGCTCGAAAAAATCATACTTTAAGCCCTCAAGTAATACTTTAAGTGATCAACTAAACCCTTATTTTTCAGATCATTCTAGGTACCCATCCAGAGACGGTCAAACCTCGATTAGTAGCATTCCAGGCGCGTTCAAACCCTTATCAGTCAATTAGCTCTAAAATCGGCCTCAATTCACGCTTTTAACGATCGGTAGTCTAAGAGAGCTTTTAGGCATCTAAGCCAGCATCGATTCGAGGTCTTTCTGCGTTGAATTATCCCGCTTTGCGTCCGCTTCGAACAGACCTGATTTGGACCAATTTTGAGCGTTTTAGAGGAATGTCCAAGTTATCATTGCACTGAAAAATCGTTCAAAAAAACAGCATTTAAATGCAAAAATGGCCCATTCGAAGCGTCTTTTTTCTACCTTGCCCCAATCGGCCAGATTTGAGCCTCGAAAAACCAGCAAAAACAACTGAAAAAAAACGACTTAAATTCAAAGCCGTAATCATTTTTTCGGGCTTTGGGGCCCTTTAGGCTAGTGTTTCGCCTTCGCCTTAATCATTTCGAGTCCGGGCCCGATGGCGCTTCAAGACCGCCTCTATACCGAATAAGGCGCCTAGGTTCAAGGCGTTCACCGCTTGGCCAGCCCCAAAAGCCCGGCCGTGAGCCTGACGGGCCTTTGTCGAAGCTAATTTGACATAGTTCTCGCTGACCATAATGCTGGAATGGCCCATTAGATCCCGGATCTCATAGACGCTCGCGCCTGATTCGGCCAACTGGGTGCCAAAACTGTGCCGCAGAACATGCACAGTCAGCTCGTTCGGGTTCTCGAACTTGGCCCATTGTGCGGCTTTTTTGACCCAGTTTTCTAGATACCTAATATGACTTGGTTTTTGCCTATCCCTCGGACTCGGAAAAAGATAAGGACCGTCGGCTTTACAAGCCTTTAAATACTGGTCTAGAAGCTGCTTTAAAGCTTCGGTCATAGGTACGGATCGCTCTTTGTCGCCCTTGCCGATAACCGTAACCAGACCTTGGTCCACATCCAGATCACGTACTTTCAAATTGGCAATCTCTGAGACTCGCAAGCCGCAATGGAAGCCAAGCAGCACCGTTAGACAAATCTTTTGACCCTCCAAATCACTTGTTTGAAGGCCCCTTACCAAAGCCTCGCGGTCTTTGGGTGCCAAGGGACGGGGATTCCGCTGCGGGCTTCGAACCGCCAAGTTATGAAAGACCGCCGTTGGGTCATTGGTGATATGCCGGACCGAGGCCAGATATTTGTAAAATGATCGGGTGGAGGCAAGGATTCGTTTCAATGTGCGAGTCGAATAGGCGCTGCGGGGCTTACCGGCAGGTGTTTGACCAGGTTTTGCCAACTGGCCGACAAACCGCGCCAAGTCTTGGGACTGGGCCGTGTGAGGTGCAAGTCCGGTTTTATCCAAAAAGAGCTTTAAGACACGCAAGTCTTGGTGGTAATTCGATTGTGTATGGTGCGATTTGCACAAACCTAAAAAGCTTTTGTAAGGCTCAACTTCCAGAAGATTTTCCGAATTGGAATGAGTCTTATTCAATTTATATTTCATATAACTACAATTATATGAAATATAAAAACGATAAACAAGTATGTTTAAACCTTGCGAACCCCGGCATGAACTTCGCAATGGCAATTTTGACAAAGCAAAATGCACTTATCTAATTCTTTTTGGATAGCTTCCCACTTTCTCGAGTGATTACCGGCAAAATTAAACGACTTTATCTGCGGGTCAAGATGATGAAAGGTTAAAGCACGATTACAACGCGCATAGCCACAAAGCTGACAACGCCCGCCTTTATATTCGATCATCTTGTCTTTCCTTGAGAAGCGACCGTGATTTGCGTGACAGGAATTACATTTTTTCTTGTTGTGACTACCTACAGACCGGCCATTTTCATATATGTATTTGTATTTCTTTCCGCAAACCGTACAAACGCAGTCCAATTCTTTTCTTTTGCCCATGCTTTACTCCTCTCAAAATTTTCGTTTCAGGCGATATTAAAGACGAAAAAAATGCCGAATTTGCATTTAAACGCGTTTTTTTGAGACGATTTTGGAAGGCCATCGGTCCATTGCACTATCTGGAAAATGGCCTATTTGGACCTAACTTGCTAAAAACTCTTCGAGCAACTTTTGGAACTTTTCTGGAGCTTCGATCGGCACCAAATGTCCAACTTTGTCTATCAAGACCAACTGGCTGCCTGGGATAGCTTCGTGCATGGCCACGGACTCGTTAGTTGGTATCAAGGCATCCTCTTTACCCGCTACGATGATCGTTGGGGCCTGAATGCCCGCCAGGATGCTCGTTTGGTTGTCCCTGTTGGCCATAGCCCTCTGGGCCAAAGCCACGCCTGCGGGCGAAGCTTGAAAAATCCACTTGGATACTTGGCCGCTAACATCTGGTTTATCAGCTAAAGTTGTCTTACCTAAGAGACCCGGGATCATGGCCTCGGGCAGATGGCCAATGCCGGCTTTCTCGACGAACTCAGCCATATTCAGCCGATTCTGACGACCTTCGGCTTTGTCCGCGCCCGCGCGGGTCGAAATAAGCACCAGTTTTTCAACCCGGTTCGGGAATTGTCTTAAGAACTCAAAAGCCCAATAACCGCCCATGGAAATGCCACCCAGAACAATGGGTTTTGCGCCAAATTGTTGGACTAAATGCTGATTCAAGTCTTTGGCGGCTTGAGCCAAAGTGTAGCCCGAAGGCTTTGCTGCGGTACCGCCAAAACCTGGAAAATCAGGTGTTACGACCTGATAGCCCTTAATGGCCTTCAACTGACCCCAAAACAACCTCGATAAAGGGAACGGATGCAACAAAACGATCGTTTTTTCCACCAAAAACTCCTTAAAAACTTAGTTTTATTTGATTCTGAACAAGTGAAACTTTAATAACTTAAAGTGAACGATTATGGGGTAACAGGGGTCTTTGGGCGACGACCACGAAGGGCCAATTCTAGATTTTGGGCTGCCAGGACCGCCATCTGGGTGCGGGTTCCAATGGTGGCACTGCCGATGTGCGGTAAAAGGGTGCAATTGGGCAGGCTTAATAGGCCCGAGTCGATCTTCGGCTCGAACTCATAAACGTCCAAACCAGCGCTGGCGATCTGTCTATTTTTAAGGGCTCGAACGAGGTCCGCTTCGCAATGAATGGCACCCCGGGCAGCATTCACAAAGACCGCCGTCGGCTTCATCTTGGCGAATTCCCTGCTGGTAAATCGAAGCTTCGTCTCGGGAGTTAAAGGGCTATTGACGCTCAAATAATCGGAGTTCTTCAGCAAAGTCTCAAATGAAACATAGCGAGCATTGTAATGTTTCTCCACCTTCGCGCTTTCCCGATGTCGCTGGTGGTAAATGACCGGCATATCCCAACCCTTACCCCGACGGGCAACAGCCTTGCCAATGCGACCAAAGCCATAAATGCCCAGGGTCTTGCCGACGAGATCCTGACCCAAAAGCATCAGTGCTCCCCCACCCTTAAACTGGCCCCTCCGGATCATTTTCTCTCCCTCGGGTAAGCGACGGGCACAGGAAAGTAGCAGAGCCCAAGCGATATCAGCGGTAGCTTCGGTCAATACATCCGGGGTGTTGGTCACCCATATCTTCCGCTCTTTTGCGGCTTTAAGGTCAATGTTATTGAATCCAACGGCAAAATTGGCCACACATTCAAGTAACGGGGCCGCGGCTAGGACTTGGGCGCTGATGGGGTCGGCTAAGGTACATAAGATGCCGTGGAAGGGTTTAACTTTAGCTACGAGCTGGGCTTCAGTCAGTTGGGTCTTGTTATAAGTGACATGGAAATGCTTGGAAAGAAGCTGATAAGCAGCCTCAGGAAGCCGATTGGTGATTAAAACTTGTTTCTTCATCGACCTTTACTGGGCCGCTTCAGGAGTAATGGTTCCAGTGGGAGTCGCCGTGACCGGCGGATTGATTAGGTCATTCGCCCGTTGCCATAAGCTGGGGCCCGGGGTGGCGGTAGGCGTATCGCTGGGGGTTGGCGTGGGTGAAACACGGCCATCGAGCAACATCTTTTGTTCATGGCCGCCCTTCTTAATGGTATCGATAGCGTCCACTTCCAGGGCAAAATCGGCCTTTTTCAGGTTATAAAAACGACCGTAAACAATGATCTCGTCACCTTTGGCCAATTGCTTAAGCTCGTCCAGATCGCCGGTTTGGTTGTGGAACATCAGAACTGGGAAGGTGTAGTGGTAGTTATCCATTTCACGAACGCAGAATTGGAGAAGGTTATATTTGTCCGAATCGAATCCGGCCAAGCGAAGGCGTTCTTTGTATGCGTAGGGATCCAGCCACTTGATGGACTCGAATTTGGCCTCAAATTGGATCGCACGACCATTATTGATCTCATAATAATGAGTTCGAAGGAAGTCTAAGTCGATAATTTCATAGTTTTGAAAGTAGTAATCTCCTGCTTTTTGGGCGTGGGCAAGAGGGCTAATGAGAAGGAAAAGGGCCAAAAAATAAAGCTTTTTCAAGGAAGCTCCTCGCCAAGCGGGTGGTAAGAGACGGCCATTATAGCCGTCCACTCGGGCAAGGCAAACGCTTTTTGCCCTAGGCGAGGCAAGACCTAATAAAAAAAGGCCCCCGCCCCAAGGACGAGAGCCTATTAAATGGCGACTTATGCTGGGTTGGTTAACGTAAAACTGCCACCCAAACCCCCGAATCGATCGAGGGATACCAAAGACCCTCACTTCCCACAAAAGCGATCTTGATGCCATCCGGCGAGGTGGCAGGTGAATGAACGTTGATCTGCGACGGGACCAAGTTCTCCGAAATGCGAAGATTGGCGTTCAAAACAACAATCCCGTTGGTCTGACTTCTAAAACCTAACTGTAGTCCACTGCGCTCGAAAACGATCTTTTGCCCGTCGGCGAGCCAAGAGATCTGGGTCAATTGATCATTGGTCTTATAAAGCTCATCCCGTTTGCTGCCATCCATCAACATGGTCCAAAGGGTGGTTTTGCCGCCTTTTTGACCAACACACAAATAACGAAAGTTATCCGGCGAAGGAATGACCTCGACCAAGGGATCGGTCTCGATCAATTCATCGATGGCCTTGTTCTCCACTTCATTCAAGATCGGTTCAGCGGTCTTCGCGCCTGGCGATAATAGGTAAGGAGTAGGATGGATGCCATCCACAAAAACGACTTGGTTTCCCTTCCAAACGGGGGACAAAATGGGTGTTGTCGAAGTATAGATCACTTTTATCTTCACGATTCCGGCGGTCCAGGCATCGAGAGAATAACCTTTATTGTCTTTGGTGACGAACAAGAAGGGTTGGCCAAAACTCATCCGAGTCACACCTTCATTGAGGGGCTCTACGCCACTTTTGACCACCACCGTTTGTGACCCACTTGTAGCGTCCACCTTCACTAATTGACGGTCAGCTCCTTTTAAGGCATCGATCAGGACCGCTTGGCTATCCGGCGTAAAAACGATATGGAAAGGGCCTTCAAGATCGCCCAATTTAATGGTGACCGGCGCTTTTTCTTCTGGACCGACGAACTGCAAGGCCCACTTTTGGTCCCGTTTCTGGGCGAAAACGATCTTGTCACCATTGGGCGCGTAGGTTAGGTCGGTTATCTCACCCCTCAGGCCTTTGACCACGACAGTTGTGTCCAATGGTTCAGTCTGGGGTTTGAAAACATCCATCAAGTAATAACCCACAGCTCCCAACAAGGCGACCGCCGCGATCATCAAAAGATGCTTAAGCCAGTTCAACCTTTGGGCCACTGTGCCTTCGTAGGTCAGGCTATAGATGCCAGCAAACACACTTAAAAAGGCCATGATCAAACTGGGGATGATCATTTGATAGGCCGACCAAAGGATGAAAGAAAGTCCAGCCAATACAAAGGATGTCATGGCGATACGAAGCGAGGCCAAAGCTGGCAAACGATGCTTGAAATATTCGATCTGATACCAGAGCAGGTAAAAAAGAAAACAGGTAATAAAAAGAGCCAATCCCAGCATCCCTAAGGGCGGTACCACATTGAGGCCGAATAAAATGGCATACAGTCCCGTGGCATAAAGCAAGAAAACCTGCGTGCCGAGCAAAGAGACCTTCCAGCCATGGGGATAAAAGAAATCACCCTTTTGTTCTTTCACATAGCGCTCCCGCATCAAACTACGGGCATGGGCCAGGCAAAAGAAACCAAAACCACAAACGAAGTAAGGCAAGTGTGGGATATGCAGGGCGAAGAAAGGTTCCCAACTAGCGGGCACGGGCCGTTTTATTTTACAAATAACACCCACGAACAAGAAAACGATGCCCACCGCCAACCAAGTAAAGACCCGCAGAAAGGATGAAACGCCCTCGATCACCGCATTGGGCTTTTGTTGACCAGCTTTCTTTGATTTGGCAGCTGTGTTCGGTGTTTCGTCCACAAAAATCTCCTTGCGTGAATCCTGATTAAAAAGCCCGATATTCCAACTGGAATGAACTGGATTGTTTGAGCTGGCTTACCAACGAGAAAGGCAGGATGCTATCCAGCAATTGGTCCAACTTGCCCGACTTATCTTCGTGCACTTCGGGCTCACCCTTAATGCCCGCCAAAGAAGCGGTCAATTTTACCGCGTCATCATAGTTGCCCAATTGATCGACAAAGCCCAGGACATAAGCTTTGTGGCCCGTAATAGCCCGGCCATCCGCATAAGGAAGGATGTAGTTCTTCACTTGTTCGTCTTTAATGGCACTGGCTTTCACTTTAAGGCGAGAGGCCAAGATATCTTTAATAGCTCCTTTACGCCCGTCAACAACCGCATCCAAGAACTGATGGAATACATCATCAACGGTATCTTGCAGATAAGCCCGTTCTTCTAGGTTCATGGGCCGGCTAAAAGAGCCGGTATCTTTGAACTTTCCGCTTTTGATCGTTTGAAAATCGACACCAACTTTTTTAAGTAACCCAGAGGCTTCCGGGAATTCGGCAATAACACCAATTGAACCGGTCAGGGTGCCGGGATTAGCGACGATCTTGTCGCAAGCCGCGGCAATGTAATAAGCCCCCGAGGCGGCCAAACTGGACATGCTGGCAACGACGATCTTCTTTTCATCCTGTCGAGCACTCAATATTTCCGAATATATCTCCTGAGAAGGCGCTACTGCCCCGCCGGGGCTGTTCAGGCGCAGGATGAGCGCCTTTTGGTCCCCCTTCTTGAAACGGCGGATCTTTCGGACAATATCGTCGCTTTGGTAAATGGGCCCGTCGATCTCGATCAGGTCAATGTCCCCAGACCCTGTCAAAAAAGAGTGGTGATTAGTTCCACCGCCAGCTTGTTTGACCAAGTTGTGGATCGAGAAAAAGATGAGGATGAAACAGAGCAAAAAGAAGCCAATAAACCCCAGTAAAACGTAAAAAAAGGTCTTATTGGAACTGGTGGAAGAGGACGACAAAGGTTGGTTTTTCATGGGAAATCATGGTAACAGAGCCCCTAGGCCTATTCAACCTGAACCCGCCGCCTAATCGTGCCAGCGATTGCCCAAATAGCGGCAGCCCTGTACCCATTGGTGCGCAATGCCCTCTAAAATCTCTTTTTTGACGTCCGGATTGACCGGCATATTGCCGAATTCGGCCAGATCGTAGAAGGCCGCGTCCCGCAGGACCGCATCGGGCGTGACATGGATATTGGTATGGGCCGCCGTTACCGTAAAGTAGAGGTTGAGCACCTGACGGTGCCGGTTAGGCGGGATGGAGTCATGCACCAACACTAAGGGCCCTACCTGAATAGGCAAACCCACTTCTTCTTGGAATTCACGGATCAAGGCCGCTTCGGCGCTTTCGCCAAAATCCACTCCCCCGCCGGGGATCAGCCAATAGCTTTTGTCGTTCTTCTCATGTCGGACCAAGAGGATCTTGCCATCTTGGACCAAAATACCGGCCACACGGATACGAATGCTTTGCAAAGATCACCTCAAGAAAGTTTTTGCTCCAATACCCCGACCGCATCATCCAGGGTCGAAAAGTCATCCAGGTTCAACCATTCTACCTCATGTTGGTGTTTGAACCAGGTCCATTGACGTTTGGCGTATTGACGGGTCCTGCGAAAAATACGTTCCAAAGCCTCAGCCTGGGTCATTTCTTTACGAAGATAAGCGAGTGCTTCAGCATAACCAATGGCCGCCAAGACCGGATGGTCTGGAGGCAAGCCCTTTTTCTCCAGTTGGACCGCTTCAAGTAAAAGACCTCGATCCCACATGGTCTGGGTTCGATGTCGCAACAATTGGTCTAGGTTTTCCCGGGACCTCTCGACGCCAATGAAGCAGACATTCTCAGAGCCCAAAGATTGGTATTCGGCTGGGTTTGCGGGTCCCTCAAAGGTTTTTTCCAAAGCCCGGCAAACTCGCCGAAGGTCATTGGGATTCAATCGTTTTGCCGCCGCTTCATTCCGGCTAGCCAGCCAAGCATGGGTCTTTTCGGGTCCTAAGGACTCCATTTTTTGAAGAACCATTGAACGGATCTCCGGACTGGGTGAACCGCCTTCTGGCGCACCCTCGACCAGTGCCCGCAGATAAAAACCTGCCCCACCCACCAAAAGAAACCTTTTTCCGGTCGCAAGTCCTTGCTCCAGTATCCGCGAAGCCTCAACGGCGAAGCGAACAGAGCTCCAGGCTTCTTTGGGATTCCGCACACCAACCAAATGATGTGGAACTTTCTTTTGGTATTCCAGGGATGGTTGCGCCGTGCCCATCGCCATGCCTTTGAAAACTTGAAAGGCATCGGCGGAAATGATCTCAAATCCGTGTTTGAGCGCGAAGCGATAGGCCAACTCAGATTTACCAACCCCGGTCGGACCCACCAAAATAGGGATTTTGGATGCCTTAGTTAAAGAATCCATTGAACTAGTGTCTGTCGAAACGACGATAGAGTTCGGAAAGCGGGATCGAAAGGATGGTCGGGCGGCCATGCGGGCAGGTAAAAGGTAGGTTAGCGGCCCGCATTTGATCGACCATGCCCTTCATTTGCTCCTCGTTCAACCGGTCCCCCGCCATGACCGCACTACGGCAAGACATGAAGGTAGCGGCCCTTTCCCGCAGTTGATCCAAGCGGTTGGTGGATTTGACCCCTGAGCTGTCTTGGGCGGTCAGATCGTCCAAAAGGTCTTTCATCAGGGGCACCACGTTCTTCCCTGCCAGGTCAGCGGGTACGCTTCGCACTAAAAAGGTATTGCCGCCAAAGGGCGCCACTTCCATGCCCAATTCCATCAAGACATCGAGGCTATTCTTGAGGACTTGAGCTTCTTTCGAGCTCACTTCAACGGTCGCAGGTACCAGCAAAGGCTGAACTTCCAACTTCTTTTCACGGACACCCTTCATCAGCCGCTCATAGTTGAGCCGCTCGTGGACCGTATGCTGGTCAGCGATGAACATTTCCGAATCGGATTGGAAGACGATGAAGGTGTTGAAGAGCTGGCTGAAGTTATAAAGCGGAACATCGGGATCGATGCGCTTGGCCTGAAGTCCTCCTTTTGACAAGTTGAAGTCCTCAAAGCTGTTCAGGTGGGAGGGCACGAGTGTAGGCGTTGAAAAGGGCCGGTTCTGGGCGATCTTATCGTAAAGATCGGGGGTCGAAGATGCGGTCGTGAATAAAGAACCCGCGGCGGATTCGGCCACCTCTGTCGGGACTAACCGGGCCGCTTGATAGGGGCTCATTTCCCGGGACGCCGCTTCAACAACCGGAACCGGCGCCTGGATCGAGCCGGTCGCGTTGAGCAAGGCCCCCCGTACCGCTTTGACGATGACATCGAATATCTCCCGGTCCCGGGAGAACTTAACTTCTTTCTTGGTCGGGTGAACATTTACATCCACTTGGTCCTCGGGGATATTGATAAAAAGTACCGTGACCGGGAACCGACGGGTCGGGAGCAGCGTATGGAAGGCGGTCATGACCGCGTAACCCAAAGAAGGGTTCGATATCCACCGGCGGTTCACGAAGAAAAGCATGTTCTCCCGGGTAGCCTTGGTCACCGTTGGAGCGCTGACCATACCCCAAACATGGATGTCATTGATCGTCAGGTCCAGGGGAAGAAGCGACTTGGCCGTTTCTTTACCGAAGACCGAAGAGACCCGTCCTGGGAAATCCGAGGCGCTCACCCGCAAGGCTTCCCGGCCATCGATGGTCAATTTGAAGCCTACATGAGGAAAGGCCAAGGCGTAATTGGTGACAACTGAAACGATATGGTTCTCTTCAGTCGACTCTTTTTTCATGAACTTCAACCGAGCTGGCGTGTTGAAGAACAAGTTGGAAATGGAGATGGTCGTCCCCTCAGGTCGTCCCGTTTCAGTGATCTTGGCCGCTTCCCCGCCCCGGATCTTGACCGAAGTGCCTGACAAGGCGCCCTTGAGTCGGGTGGTCAGCTCGAAATGGGACACCGAAGCGATACTGGAAAGGGCCTCACCCCGGAAACCGAAGGTATGCAGTTTGGAAAGATCATCGACCGTATAGACCTTGCTGGTAGCGTGTTTCAAGACGGCCAACTTGGCGTCTTCTGGGGACATGCCCTCGCCGTCATCGGAGACCTTCAACAACTTACGGCCCCCTTGTTCAACTTCCACCTCGACCCAAGAGGCCTTGGCGTCCAAGGAATTCTCGATCAATTCTTTAACGACCGACGAGGGTCTTTCGACCACTTCACCGGCGGCGATCTGATTAACGACCTTCTCGGGCAAAACTTTGATCTTGCTCATGACATTCCTTGCGTCGGGATGGAGAAAGGGTAGGCTTTTACGAAGGCGGGTTCAAGGTCAGGTCGCGAGACCGGTGACCTCATAGATCTGCACGGAATTACTTTTGCCCTTGAGCTTGACCGGGGCCAATTTCTTGGCGACCACCCGATTCCCCAGGGATTTATAGGCCTCTTCGGTGATGAAGATCTGATTGTCGCCGGTCTCGCCCTCGATGCGGGAGGCTACGTTGACCATGTCACCGATAGCGGTGTATTCCATACGACGCTCGCTGCCGATATTTCCCACGATGCATTCACCCGTATTGATACCGTATCCCACTTTGATCTGGGGCCTGTTCTGGGTCTTCCATTTTTCATTCAAGTGGACCAGCTTTTGACGCATTTCAAGAGCCGTCTTGACGCATTCAAAAGTGCTGTCTTTGGACTCCAGTGGAGCTCCATAAATAGCCATGATGGCGTCGCCGATGAACTTATCCAAAGTGCCGTGGTTGGCAAAAATGACCTCGGACATAGCGCTGAAATATTCGTTCAACAGCGAGACCACTGTCTCGACGGGCTCTTTTTCGGTCAGGGTCGTAAAGCCTCGGATGTCGGAAAAAAGGATGGTGACCCGTTTTTTGGCCCCGCCCAAAGCCATATCTGCCGAGCTGTTCTGGACCATGTCGTCGACCAAATTAGGCGAAAGATACCGTTGTAAGGAGGTGCGCAAACGCTCTTCTCGTCTTACGTCATCGAACAATTTAGCATTGGTGATAGCTACCGCCGCTTGGTTGGCAAAAGCTGAAAGGAAGTACATGTCCTCTTCACTGAAGGTGCTGGTTCCCTCCGCTTTATCAACATAAATAACGCCCACGATGATGTCCCGGTCCCAGATGGGAACGCAAATGACCGACGAAAGAGGCAGGGCCTTCAAGCTGTCGCGATTAGCGAAACGGATATCTTCGGCAGCATCCAAGACCAAGACTGGCACCCGTTCTTTAAGGACCGTATCGACAATGGTCTGGCTATAGGGGGCTTGGGCTTCTTTAGGGGTCAAGGCATGGGTGGCAACAGGCTTCATTTCGCCGTTCTTTTCACGAAGCAGCAGGAATCCGCGGTTGGCTTGCATGACCTTGATGGCCATGGCCATGATGATGCTTAAAAGGGTCTTGAGTTCGAGGACCGAATTGACGATGTTCCCCACTTCGTAAAGGGTCATCAGCTTCTTGTGGGCGATCTCGTCGATCTTGACGATCTTGGAATCTAAAGTTTCCTTGGCCACTTCCACGGCGAAACGAAGACGGGTCCCGCCTACCGAAATGACATCCTGGTTGCGGAGGGGGTTCTCGGTCACGCGTACGCCATTGAGCATGCTACCGTTGGTGCTGCCCATGTCCTTCAGATTGATACCGCCCATGCCCAAGACGATCTGGGCGTGCTGACGGGAGACCAAAGGATCGGTCAGGACAATTTCACAGGTGTTCGAGCGGCCGATGGTGGTCGTTGGCCGGGATATCTTGAAGATCTGTCCCTGCTCCGGGCCGGCCAATACAGTCACGGTGATCTGAGGCTTCCCCGATGTCTTGGGCGGCGTCAGGACGATTCGGTTCGTAGGGATCGATTCGTTCTTAGCGGGCGTTTCCATTCAGTCTCTCACTTCTTCAGTTCGTAAACGAGCACCGAGCAATTTCCGATGTCCGTGGCATAAAGTCGGTTCTCAGCGTCAATGGCGACCCCATAATACTTCGGGGCGATCTTATAGTTGCCCTGGGGTAAACCGAATTCCGTAATATAGTAACCCTCTGGATCAAAAATTTGGATACGGGAATCACGGTCGGTCACGAAGATGTTGCGTTTCGAGTCAGTGACGATACCCATGGGCGACAAGAACTCTCCACGTCCCGTTCCACGTTTACCGAACTTGTTCTTAAATACCCCTTTTTGCGTGAATATTTGGACCCGATAGTTCTTCTCATCTACCACCATCAAATTGGACTCATTGTCGAGGGTCAAGCAAGCTGGGCTGTTGAATTCGCCCAAGCGGGCACCCTGAATGCCGAACTTATTGAGGACTTTACCAGCCGAATTGAAGACACGGACCCGGTGGTTACCGGTGTCCGAAATATAGATATTGTCATTCTCGTCCAAAGTCAGTGCTTGGGGATGGAAGAAGCCACCCATGCCGATCTCAAGACGTCCGGTTGCCGGTGACGCCGGTTCCCCGAACCGGGTAATGACCTGTCCCATCCTACCAATGATCTGGACCGAGGACGTTTTAGCGTCCAAGACCACCAAATTACCGCCCTGGTCGACCGCCACGGAAACAGGCATGGAAAAGTTAGCTTCTTTCGATAAACGGTCATTTGGGCCGAACTTCCCGACCGCGTAAAGGTATTTGCCCTCGTTGTCAAATACCTGGACATTGCATTTCAAGGAGTCACAGACGTAGATCCGCTTTTCTTTATCGACCGCCACCGAAATAGGTGAAATGAAATTACCGTCTTCCTTACCCCGGGTTCCAATGGTCCGGATCAATTTGTATTGATAACCCTGGTAACGAAGAGAGTTGATGTCGGCTGTTTCTTTGGATGGTTTCTTGATCGATTCTTGGACAACCGTATGTGTGATGATGTCCTGTGTCTCGTTGCCTACGCCAATTGGTTTTTCCAGCAGAAGGGTGGGTAACCGTTCCAGGTCATTTCGCATTTCAAGAGCGGACTTATAGCGTTTCGGGGTCTCTTTTTGCAAAGCCCTGATGATGATGGCTTCCAGTTCCTTAGGGATACTCGCGTTGTATTTGCTCGGCGGTTCCGGTTCGTCTTTCAATATTTTGTTAAGTACCGTCATAGGCACTTCATCGAAAAAGGGCAATTTGCCCGTGACCATCTCATAAAGAATAACACCGACCGAATAAACATCCGAAGCCGGAATGGGATGCCCCAAGACCTGTTCTTTGGCCATATAAAAAAGTGTACCGCCAATGCCAGCGCCACCCTGACCGACCTGCACCACCGCCGTGCCAAAATCGGTAATCTTAACTTTGCGCTCGGAAGTCATCAGGATATTGCCGGGTTTTAGGTCGCGGTGAATGACGTTCTTCTCATGCGCGTACTGCAGGCCGGTCAACATCTGCAGGATGATGTCTACCGCCTCTTTGTACGTCATAGGGGCTTCTTGCATGGTCTGGGCCAAGCTCTTGCCATCCACGTATTCCATGACCATGAAGAAGATGTTCTCGGCTTTATCGACGGTAAGGATCTGGACGATGTTAGGGTGATCCAAGGCTGCCAAGAGCTTGGGTTCGGCGATGAGCTTTGTCAGTTCTTCTTTTTGATTGTGCGGGATCTTGAGGGCGACCCTTTTACCGATCCAGGTATCCTCGGCCAGCCAAACCGTGCCAAAGGTACCGCTTCCTTTGATCTCAATGAGCTTATATTTGTCGATGTTGCCTTGGAGCATGGAACCCTCATGCCAGGACTCAAGCGCCCCGACAGGTGATGTACGGCAAACCTTAAAGCCCGGTTATTTTATCAAAGCATTGAGACCTTGTAACTACCATCCGAACGTGACAGAAGTCTGACTTTCTCTGCTTTTAACAGCCTAATCTTCCAATCCAGTTCCCCACCATACCCACCCAACCGGTTACCGCTCGCGATCACCCGATGACACGGAATGAGCAAGAAAACGGGATTACGGTTCAATGCCTGTCCCGCCGCGCGAAACCCCCGGGGCGAACCTGCCTGTCGAGCGACCCAACCGTAGGTCCGCACCTCGCCCCACGGGATACTGGAGGTCGCTTCCAGCACCCTGGACTGAAATGGTGTTAGGAAAAAAAGATCGGTTTTGACCGATGTGTATCTTTTGCCGGCCAGGGCCTTTTTGACCTCTTTTTGTGTCCGCGCATCCACTTTTGCCATGGGACTATCCCAAAACTTCCTGGGTAGCGGTGGCAAGTGGTTACTCAACTGTCGGAACGCTTGTTCTTGAGTCTTATAAGGCAAAACCAATGCTGACAACCCTTTAGTCGTCCACGCCGCCGCGACCCAGCCTTGGGGCGTCTTGAAAAGGCCCCTTTTCAAGACAGGAACTTTCACACTTTCTTCTTTCGACGGGCGATGACCCATTCGAAACTTTCGCAGCGGATCAATTTAGCCATGACAAAATAAACAAGCGCCCCAATTGAAATAGGAATGAAAACCTCGAGCACTTTGCCGTATGGCACTTGGGTATCCTGCAGTAATCGCAGGCTATACCAAGCCGCGAATCCCATGATCATACTCGCCGCCAGAACCTTGGCTATCTCTTTGATCAAAAAGCCATATTCCAATTTCACATCATATCGTTGAAGTCCCAGACACAAAAAAGCGAAGGTCGCGAAAACCCCTACTGTAGTCGCCAAAGGCAAAGCCAAGAACTTTTGATCAGGGTCGGTCAAAAATAACAAGGCTGACAAATTCAAGGTCGCTGTCGAAATCATGCTGATGACCGCCGCCCAAAAAGGCCATTTTGGTCTTTGCAGGGGATAAAAAGCTTGGGCCGTTATCTTGATGCCCGAATGGGCAAAGAGCCCTAAGGCATAAAAACGAGTCGCGTTCGCTACCATGATCGTGGATGTTTCTGAAACTTGGCCATGTTGGAAGGCCAAACGACATATGGGAAAACTGACCACGCAAAGCCCCACCGTGCTGGGGATCATGATAAAGGCCGAGGCACCAATAGCGTGGGACAAAGTGTCCCCGAACCCCTTTTTGTCCCCGTCAGCGAACTGCCGCGACATCATCGGCAGTACCACCGTTGCAATGGATACGCCAAATACGCCATAAGGCAACTGCATCAAGCGATTTCCATAGTTCAAGCAAGTGATGCTCCCTGTTTGAAGGAACGAGGCGAATATCTGGTTCAAAAGAAAATCGACCTGGGTCACCGAAAGGCTGACCACCGCCGGAGCAAGCAAAATAAGCATTTCGCCGATACCCGGATGGTTCGGCGGCCACATGAGCCTGATCTTTCCACCTAAGCGGCTCCCTGCCGGCACCTGGACCAGCCATTGAAAAAGGAACCCCACGGTCGTTGCCAAGGTCCAAATATGGATCTTTTTGATCTCGTCCATAGCCGGATCCCCGGAAGTACCATAGAACAAATAAAGACCCGCCAGGATCAAGGTCAAATTCATGGCGACAGGAGCAAAGGCCGGGGCCAGGAACTTATCATGAGAGTTCAAAATGCCCATCCAAAGGGCCGCCATCGAGACAAAGAGAAGCACCGGAAAAAGGAATCGGGTCAAATTGACAGTCAGTTCGAACTTGGCCGGGTCGGTCATAAAGCCCGGCGCCACGACCCGAACGATCCAAGGCGCGGCCAAAACACCCATCGCTACGACCAATCCCACGATCAAAAGGAGCAAGGTAAAGACCTGGGAGATGAGCTTCCAGGTTTCCTCCACCTTTTCCTTTTCCAAGCTTTTGGACAAGGTCGGGATAAATGAGGAGGATAAAGCACCTTCGGCAAAGAGGTCCCTGAGTAAATTGGGAATGCGCAGGGCGGCAAAGTAAGAATCCGATACTAGCCCGGCCCCAAAGGTCCAGAAATTGAGCTGGTCCCGGAAAAAGCCGGTCACCCGGCTAATGGAGGTCGCAATGGATACAACCCGGAAATGCCCAGCCACTTGGCGGGCTGTCTTACCGGTGCCTTTCGGTTGAGAATCCGTGTTTTGAACCATTCTTGACAGTACCCCTTGCTTCGCTTACGATATGCCTCCGTTTTAGCCCCCTTTTTAAAGGGGTTCAATCACTGGAGGATTCATGCCGATCATTAAGTCGTCGATCAAAGACGTTCGCCGCACCAAGACCCGTACCGCTCGTAATTCCGCGGAAAAGAACAAGATCCGTACCGCCATGAAGGCCGTCCGTTCCGCCAAGACGGCCGAAGAAGCCAAGGCCGCCCTCAAGGTCGCCATGAAGGTCATGGACAAGGCCCACAGCCACGGCATCTTGAAGAAACAAACCGCTTCCCGCAACGTGGCCCGTTTGTCCTCTTTCGTTCACAAGCAGTTCGGCGCCAAGAAGTAAGTCAGTCGTCTTTCAACACCCGGCGGACCTGATCCGCCGGGTGTTTTTTTATGTCCTCAGCGCCGTGAAGCGGCCGAAGCGGCCAGTTTGTTCCTGCCCCACTTCAAGACCCACCATTCTAATAGCACCACCGGGACCGTTTTGGTCAGCCGCCCAGTGACCACCCCGGCTTGGATATGGATCAGGTCCTTCATCGCTTGTTTGAGTTCATCCACCGTGAATTGTCCCGATTGGTCCCATAGATTCTTCAGCCGAAAGGGATGCAGGCCCAGCTTTTCCGCCGCCTCGCTTTGGCTCATGCCCGCGGCCTTGGCCGCCGCAATCGACAGCAGTTCCTTCATACGCCCATAAAGCATCATGGTCGTTCCCGTGTCGACCCCATCCTGAAGTCGACCCATCATTTGGAGCGCCTTGTCCGTTTGGCGCATGCAAACAGCGTCTATGAATGGAAAAATTTCGGATTCAACACCCGGGACGGACAATTCTTTGACCTGTTCCGGAAGGATCGCCTTGGAGGGATAGATGTAATCGGCTAATTGTTCCAACGAACGTTGTAAATAGGCGATATCGGTTCCGACCTTTTGGATGAGCCATTGGACCGATTCTTCCGAAATAGACAGACCCAAACCTTGGGCCTGTTGTTTGACCCAAGCCGTCAATTTCCATTCGGGCATGTCTCCGCACTGGACCGCCCAGCCATTCTTTTCAGCGGCTTTCACCGCGCCAACGGTCTTCTTCATCCCCGGGGCGAGGAAAACCATGTAGGAATCCATATTGGGGTTTTGGAAATAGTCCTTCAACTTTTCTTGGGCCTTTTCGGACCTGCCACCCAAACAGGTATCTTTTTGAGCATTCTTGAAGACCAACAATTGGGTCGTGCTAAAAAGCCCGGAGCTTTGGGCGGCGGTCAGGATGTCATCGATATTGTGTTCCAAACCATCGAACACCTGCACAAGGCCATCCGTGTGAGCGGTCTTGAACTTTTCTTTGAGAAGTCGCAATCCTTCCGAAATGACGCTCTCGGAGTCGCCAAACAGCAGGATCAAGTTGGCGAAATCGCCCTTGTCCTTTTTGAGCTTCCCCACAAAATCGTCAAAATACATGTTCTATCCGTGATCGCGTTATTGGATCGTCTTGGGGATCGGCACTTTCGACATGGGGGTGCTCATTGGCAGCGGACTGTTGACGCCAGGCGCTTCGGATGTGACCGTCGAGTGAGGGACCGGAGTGGCCACCGGCGAAGAAGGCGCCGTTTCACCCGGTTTTACATAAAAAAAGCTGTTCCCTACGATTTGTCCGTCGATGCTTAAACGGATTGTATAAAGCCCCAGGTCCCGAGGTAACCCGGTCTGGCCCGCCTGGGGTATCAAGTGGTCCATACCCACGGTCATGTCCAATAGGAACCATTGATAAGTTTCGTTCTGGATGGTCAAAAGCCGGTCCACAAAGCTGACCCGGTAATCTTTTTCATACTTAGCGATCAGGACATTCGACGGCGAATACCACTCCACCGTCGCGGTATGAATACGACTCGAGGGTTTGATAAGGAAATAAGCGTAATAGGATATCTGTTTGTTCTTACCCAGATAAAAGTAGTTCACGCTGTCCGCGGGATAATTGTTCACCAAGTTGGTACAAGTGGTCAGGATACTGACGACCACGTCCTGGTTCCCGGTTGTCACATTGTGTTCTGATTCACTGGGAGCGTCCCGAACCACCGCTGAAGCTGGTTTTTCATTGGTGGCTTTAGGAGCCTCACCGGTGATCCACTCCAGGTCGGCCCAAACCGGCGTCGCTAAGGCGAACAACATCGATAAAACGATGATCCTTTTCATCAAAAACCCTCCATGACCCGTTGAACGATCAACTGGGCCGTTTCTTGCATCATTTGATTCGTCGCTTGGTCCAAAGTTTGATTGATGGCGCCCGTGTATTGGGGTGTGTAGTAATAAACGCTGTGCTGTCGCCCCTTGTCCTCAATGAAGATCTTGTTTTCTTTGTTGTCGAATACGCTCAGGTCGTAGGTCAATGTCAGCTGTTCCTGCAGCACATTGTTGGTCTTGGGATCGAAAAAGATCGGAGTGATGAGATACTGGGTGATGACCAATTTCACGACCAGATCGGCCTTGTCCGGGTCCGCCAGTGGGATACGGCCATCGAACTGGAATTGCTGGATGGTGTTCTGTGTCAGGCTGGTCTCCAGACCATAATAACTGGTCCGGTTCTCAGCCGTTTGAACACCAATACTCTGGATATAGGAAGGCACGACCACCACTGCCGGATGGCAACCCACAAGCCCAAATAATAGAACAGAGAAAGAAAGGAAGCGGACGATGAACTTTTTCAAAAAGACTCCTAATCCTTTACGATGAAATTCGCCAGTTTGTCCTTGATCCAAATGACCTTTTGCAGCTTATCCGCCGGAACGAACTTTTGGAGACTTGCGTCAGTTCGGACTAGGGTGAAAATATCCTTTTCTTCCAATCCAGCGGCGACGGTGATCCGAGTCTTGACCTTCCCGTTCACCTGAACCGGGATTTCCAGCCTATCCATCTTCAAAAGCGCCGGATCAAAGGTGGGCCAGCCCGCCTCTAATATAGACGTCCCTGGACCCAAGCGGCTCCACATTTCATCGGCTACATGGGGCGTAAAGGGGCCCATTAAACGGACCAAAGCCTCGATGGACTCGCGCAGGATAGCGGTTTGAGCCCCCGGCTTCTCTTTGTAGTCATAAAGGCTGTTGATAAGTTCCATCATGGCACTGACGGCCGTATTGAACTTGAAGCCACTGGTCAGGTCATGAGTGATCTTTTGGATGGTTTGATGGGTCTTTCGCCGCACTTCTTTGTCATCTTCCGTGATCGCGTTAGGCTTCCCTGCCGCCTTGAGATCAGGCTTTTCCAATATCTCTTGGAAGAGCTTCCAGACCCGGTTCAGGAAGCGGAATCCACCTTCAACGGCCCGGTCATCCCATTCGGCGTCCCGTTCCGGAGGCCCAATGAACAAGGTATATAGACGGTAAGTGTCGGATCCATAACGGGCGATCAGTTCATCCGGTTGTACCGAATTGCCTTTGCTTTTAGACATCTTCACACCATTCTTGGTAATCATGCCTTGGGTGAAAAGCCGGGCAAAGGGCTCGTCAAAGTTGATAGCGCCCAGGTCCTTGAGGACCTTCGTGATGAACCTTGAATAGAGCAGATGTAGGATGGCGTGCTCGACCCCACCGATATATTGGTCCACCGGCAGCCAATCATTGGCCGTCTTGGTATCAAAGGCTGCCTTGTCGTTCTTTGAGGACGTATAACGTAGGAAATACCAGCTGGAATCCACGAAAGTATCCATGGTGTCCGTTTCGCGTTTAGCCGGGCCCGCACATTTGGGGCATTTCGTGTTCACAAAATCCGGCACGCTCTTTAATGGTGACTCGCCTGTCGGCTTGAATTCCACAGCTCGAGGTAATTGGACCGGCAGGTCCTTTTCAGGCACCGGCACCCAACCACACTTTTCACAGTTAATCATCGGAATGGGGGCTCCCCAGTAGCGCTGACGAGAGATGAGCCAGTCCCGCAGACGATAGGTGACCGCAGTCTTTCCCAGGTTCTTTTCTACAAGCCACTTGGACATCTTGGCTTTAGCGGACTCGACGTCCAGCCCGTTCAGGAACTCCGAATTGATGAGTTTTCCGTCATCGGTATAAGGTTCTTCCTGCGGATCATAACTATGGTTCGAAGCCTTCCAGGCGTGTTTCACTTCCTCCGCTGGATCGATGACTTGAATGATCTTGATGCCATATTTTTGGGCGAACTCGAAATCCCGGATGTCATGGGCCGGCACCGCCATGATGGCTCCCGTTCCGTAATCCATCAGGACATAGTTAGCGATATAGATGGGAATCGTCTTGCCGTTCACCGGATTAATGGCCTCAAGACCCGTATCCATGCCGACCTTTTCCGCGTCCACCCCTACCCGATCCTGGGCGCTTTGCCGCTTGATCTTGTCGATAAAGGTCTTCACTTCGGCTTCTTTGGGGGTGCCTTTGACCAATTGAAGGATAAGGGGATGTTCCGGGGCCAGGACCATATAAGTCGCGCCAAAAAGGGTGTCCGGACGGGTCGTAAAGACGGTCACGGTCTCGTTGCTGTTCTGAAGCTTGAATTGGACCTCAGCCCCTTCGCTCTTCCCTATCCAGTTGCGCTGCATGGTCTTCACGCGGTCTGGCCAGTTCTCCAGCCGGTCGATATCGGTCAATAAACGGTCTGCGTAAGCTGTGATCTTGAAGAACCATTGTTCCAGATCCTTCTGCACGACTTCGGTGCCGCAGCGCTCGCAAGCTCCATCCACAACCTGCTCATTGGCCAAAACGGTCATATCGGTCGGGCACCAGTTCACATAGGCCTTTTTGCGGTAGGCCAAGCCTTTTTCATAAAGTTTCAGGAATATCCACTGGGTCCAACGATAATAGTCCGGCAGGCAGGAAACGACCTCTTTGTCCCAGTCATAACCCATACCCCAGTCATAGAACTGACCCTTCATCCGCTGGATATTGTTCAGCGTCCAATCCTCGGGGTGGACCCCTTTCTTGATGGCGGCATTCTCGGCGGGTAACCCAAAGGCATCAAAACCCATGGGATTGAGCACGTTATGGCCCAATGCCTTGAAATAACGGTAAACAGCGTCACCAATGATGTAATTGCGGCCATGACCGGCGTGCAAAAAATCGCCAGAGGGATAAGGGAACATCACGAGGGTGTAATACTTCTTATCGGTCTTGGAGAGGTCGGTCGAAAAAACGTTCTTTTCTTTCCATATCTTCTTCCAGCGTTGTTCGATCTCCGTGAAGTTATAGGCTTCCATAACGACCTTTCCATGGGCTTAAGAAGTCAAAATTATAGGGAATTTTGGGCAAAAACCAAGGATTACAGCCAGGCTATGGGGCTTAATTGACCAAATGCTTGCGGGAAAAAGAAAGGACAACAAGGACGAACAGGGTCCAAAGCCCAAAGAACTGCAAAAAGAAAAGGGGTTGGGTCTTCGCCAGATGAATGACCACGCTCCAAACCCAGGGAGTATAAAAAAGATCGTTCTGCATGAGGTCTTTCCAAACTGAATAACTTCTAAAGAAATCCAGGGCTAAAACGCCATGCACGATGGGAACCAGCACTAGCGCCGCCTTGCAGCCGTTGAGCAGATAACCGCTGCAAACAAAGAACCCACAGCCGACGACCGCCCAATAGAACAAAGTATATTCAGGCGGCAAGACGAAACCACCTACCACTGCTTTTCCAACGAAGGTCCAACCACAGAAAAAGAGAAAAGCCAGGGTCAATTCCACGACACCCGCCATCAATAAGAAACCGTTCAGTTTCAATTTTGGGTGGATCACTTGGATATCCGCCACCACCTGGCTGGAAGCCGAGGTCATATAGCGGATCCCCAAGCTATATTCCCCCACGGTCGGCACCAATCGGTCCCGGCACCAAAAAAGCTCGGCGACCCACAAGAACAGGGTGATGGTCAACCAATAGGTCTGCCAGGCAAAAGTGAAACAGATCAACCAGGCAATAAAGCCACAGATCAATATATCCAAGTATTTACTGGCCAGGACCCGGGCCACAGAAGGCCGGGGTGTTTGTTTTCGTTCAGGGGCGGTCGAAGTAGTCGTGCTCATGACTTATCCAAGTTCAATAACATGGCAATCTCATCACAATCCGAGAATTTGGCACAATGAACGCAATCACCCCATATTTTTTGGGGCAAGGTCAGTTTTTCGACCTTGGAAAAACCCAATTTCGTGAAAAAGTCCGTTTGATAGGTCAAAGCGAAAACTCTCTGCAATTGCAGTTCCTTTGCGTCCTTCAGGCAAACTTCCAGCATCTTGCGGCCAAAGCCCTTACCTTGACTGGCCTCCTCCACCGCCAGGGACCGGATCTCAGCCAAGTCTTCCCCTACCACATGAAGTGCCACAATTCCCTTTAGGACACCACTTCTCTCTTCGGTGGCCACCACGAAGTCCCTTATTTTCTCGACGACTTGGGCATAAGGCCGGGGCAACATGACCCCCTTTGCCGAATAATGGTTGATAAGCTGAACGATAGCACGGGCATCGGTCGGCCTGGCCCGACGGTAAATAATGGGTTCCATAGGCCCCTATAATAAAAAAGCCGGTCCCTCAAACCAAGAGGAACCGGCTTTTAATTTGAGACGAATTATTCCGAAAGAAGCGCCGCGCTGCCACCTATGAGGAGCCCGACCGTACCACCAAAATCTGGACCGGCAAAAGCTTGCAATTGGACATTGTCAAAGGTCTTGCGCACGCCCCCGACGAGCGGCGTGACACCGCTACCCCCGCCATTGATGCCCAATTCGGCCATACCAGTCAGCTTGTCCGGGAAAGGATAAGAAACACCCAGATTGCACTGGACAACGGCCGAAGGGGTCACTGTGATGGTGCCAATCTTATAACCGGTCACCGGGATAAAGACGCCCAATTGGCCGTTCAATTGCAAACCATCGACAAAGCTGTAAGTAACGACGCCATAGGGGTCCATGCTGAAATAACTATAAGGGCTGTTATTCAAAGGCCCGATCGACAGATCCAATCCACCGGCAAAGTTCAAGCGTTCCACTTTGCTGACGAAGTGATACTTGCCGCCTACCGTCAAGGAGCTCAAGCCGCTGATACCCGAACCGGTGTAGAAGCTCGTGTTGGCCGAAAGTTGCAGATCCGGCGTCACGCCGTAAGCGCCACCCACCGGAATATAAAAGAAGCTTCCCGCAGTGTTGAACTGAAGACCCGCCGCGCCCATCGCTTGTCCTTTGTTCGGCGTCGAAGCCGTATCGCTGAAGAAATAACCCGGGCGGCCATTCGTATTGACCCCGATCGTGGAGTCGGTCACGACGGCTTTATGATGGTGTTCGACCTTCTTGGCCTCTGTCTTCTTGGTGTCTTTTTTCTTTTTCTTCTTTTTTGAATCGGCGTGAGCGGTTCCCAAAGCCAGTCCGGTCACGAACAAGAAAGTCAAAGCTGTTACAGCCCAACGGTTCAAACTCTTCATGGGTGCTACCTCCGAGTGTTTAATGTCCAACTCGTCATTGCATCCGCATCTTAACATACAACTCCCGGGCGTAAACCCGAGAGGCATCCGAAACCGGCTCACCACCCAGCATTTTAGCCAGCTCGTCGATCCGTTCGGTCTCAGTTAACGGTTTAACTTGTATAAAAGTCTTGCCACCCGACACATCTTTGGACACTTTGAAGTGGTGATCTCCCAACCCCGCGATCGGGGCCAAGTGGGAAATGGAAAGCACTTGCTTCGTTTTCGTTAATTTGGAAAGCAAAGAGGCTACCGCGCCGGAGGTCCGAGCTCCAACGCCTGTATCGATCTCATCAAAGACCATGGTGCCAACTTCATCGTTCTCGGCCAGAACGGTCTTAAGTCCCAGCATCACCCGGGAGGCTTCCCCGCCCGACGCGACTTTAGCCAAAGGCCGCAGTGGTTCACCTGGATTGGCTGAGAACAAGAATTCCACCTGGTCCCACCCCAGGGGTGACATTTGCAACGTCTTACCCTTTTCAAGAACAGGACTTCCCGATTCTTCGATCGAGGTCACCTGAACACCCATTTGAGCGTGGGTAAGGCCTAATTCTTTGAGGGTTCCAACCACTTGGTCGGCCAGTTCCTCGCCCGCTTTGAGACGCTTTGTACTCAACTGGGCTGAGACCTGACGATATTTTTCTGAAGCCTCTTCGATCTCGCTGCCAAGCGTTTTCAAACGTTCTTCACGGCTGGAAAGCGCCTTGAGTTCTTCACGGCTTTGTTCCAGGAACCGCAGGATCTCCGTGATCGAGCTTCCGTATTTTTTCTTCAACTTATTCAATGCGTCGATCTGATCGGATAGTTCATCGAATTCGACCGAGCTGAAAACGTAACTTTCGATCTTTTTGGAAACGTCGAAAGAAAGTTGATTGAGGCCTTCCTGGAGCAATTGCGCGCTTTCGACCAATTTGCCCAATTCAGGATCCACTTTCGAAGCATCCTGCAAACGGCCTACCGCGGTCGAGAACAACCCAACGGCACCACCATTACCATCTTCGTCGAGAGCCCTTTGGGCTTCAGCGACTAATTTACTGATCTTTTCAGCGTGCCGCATGATCTGGAACCGGCTCAGTAATTCCTCTTCGTTCAAATTCTCAACACCCGAATCCTCGATCTCTTGGATCTGGAACTGGAGCAGATCTACTCGCCGGGCAAATTCTCGCGAATCACCGCCCAGATTGGCCTGTTCGTTCAAAAGGACCGAAAGTTCCTCATAAGCACGTTGGGTCTTTTCCAGCAAGGGTGCTAAATGTCCGAAAGAATCGATCAATTGGCGGTGTTTTCCAATGTTAAAAATCGCTTGATGCTCATGCTGACCATGAACGTCAATGAGCGATTCCCCCAATTCGGCGATCATTGCCGCAGTGGCCATTTCACCATTGATGAGACTGCGGGTCTTGCCTGAAGACCGGGTATATTCACGTTTGATCAGAAGTTCGCCGTCATGATCGTCGATACCCCATTCCGCCAGTTTTTTGACCACGTTGGACTTGGGGGTTACTTGGAAAAGGGCCTCCACGACCGCCCTTTCTTCTCCGGCCCGGATCATGTCGGTGTTGATCCTGTCACCTAAGAGAAAGTAGAGGGCATCCACGATCAGGGATTTTCCCGCACCCGTTTCACCCGTCAGTACATTGAA
Source organism: candidate division FCPU426 bacterium (assembly GCA_027452205.1). GTDB lineage: Bacteria > Oederibacteriota > Muellerivitia > Muellerivitales > Muellerivitaceae > Bog-1183. The sequence goes on from DAIDGV010000003.1 coordinate 145,452, forward strand.
CCCCGGGCCAAATTCCATGGTCACGGACTCAACAATGGCAAAATTCTTGATGGAGAGCTGTCGAAGCATGGGACCAATTTAGTGGGGCCCACACCATTTATCAATCAGAACGGCCCCTTTTTGTCCCATCGGGAGCCCATCCTGTTAAGATACGGCCCATGCACGACTATGACGTTATCGTTATTGGTGCCGGCGGCGCGGGAATGATGTGCGCCATCCAAGCCGGCAAAAAAGGACGCCGGGTAGCCCTGCTGGACCACGGGCTCAAGATCGGCGCCAAGATCCTTATTTCGGGCGGCGGACGCTGCAATTTCACTAATTTAGGTACGGGCCCAGAAAACTACGTTTCCAATAATCCTCACTTTGCCAAATCCGCTTTGTCCCGCTTTGGTCCCCAGGACTTCCTCCGTCTCATCAAAGAACACAGTATTCCCTACCACGAAAAGAAGCTCGGGCAGCTCTTTTGCGATCATTCAGCCCAGGACATCGTCAATCTGCTCCAGGCGGAATGCGAACAAGCGGGAGCAAAATTCTTTTTAGAACAAAACATCACCGCTATCGAGAAGAACGATCGTTTTGCGGTCAAGACCCTCAACGAAACCTTCACCTGCCGGTCCCTTGTCATCGCGACTGGCGGGTTATCCATCCCTAAAGTGGGCGCCACCGACTTTGGCTATCGGGTCGCGAAACAATTCGGACTTTCCATCGTCGAGACCCATCCGGCTTTGGATGGGTTCCGTTTCAAACCCGCCGACTTGAAGCGTTTTGGCGATCTACAAGGGGTGGCCACCGATAGTATCGTTACCTGTAACGATGCCTCTTTTCGCGAGAACATTCTTTTCACCCATATGGGATTAAGCGGGCCCGCCGCATTACAAGCCTCGCTTTACTGGCACAAGGACAACCCGATCCAGATCAATTTTGTCCCCAAATTGCCAAAGGACAAACTTGAGAAATGGTTCTTGGACTGTAAAAAGCAAGGGTCCAAATCGGAAATGAAAACGTTGTTGAAAGAATGGCTCCCAGCCCGTCTCGCGGACAAGCTTTGCGCGCTTGAACTGCCTGAAAAGGCCAATATCCACACTATGCAGGACAAAAAGATAAAGGACTTCTGTGAGAAGATCCAAAAATATGAATTGAGTCCTGAATCGACGGTTGGATACAGCAAAGCCGAAGTTACCCGGGGCGGGATCAACACTGACGAGCTGTCCTCCCGGACGATGGAATGCAAAAAGATACCCGGTCTTTATTTCATCGGTGAGGTCGTGGATGTGACCGGTTGGCTCGGAGGCTACAACTTTCAATGGGCCTGGGCCTCGGGACACGCGGCCGGCGAAGCGGTTTGATCCCTACATCCCCTCTTTGACCATCTCTAAAATACCCATTCTTTGATAACCCGACGGAGGCTCAAAGGCTGAAAGTTCCAGGGCTTTGAAACGTATCTTATGAACCACCAGCCGGCAGGATTCCTTTCCATCCACATAAAGGGCGATCAAAGCGGGTAATTGGGGTTCGGCTTCACCCGATGGATAAGCGGCCACATTGACCCCAAAATCCTTCAAAAGAGGCCCTCCCAGATCAAAAGCAAGGCTCCGAAGGCTTCGCAAGGTCTCGTAATCATCCGGGCTCAAGGTCGATGCTTTCGGCGTCACCAGCCAAACCTTCCGGCTGGCGTTGTCCCCTGCTTTAGTTTGATAAAGATCGCAGGTGAACCCGTTCACATGGGACCTTTTTTCCGTTAAGACCGGGCTGCCATTTAACAAAGCGCAAAGATTGGAGACAACAAGATTGTAAGCCAGTTTCACGCTGGGTAAGGACTTCTCCATCTCATCCTGCAGCCGGGAAGCACCGATGGCGCCCATAAATTTCAGGGCCATTTGATCCGTCCGAGTGATCGGAATGGCGGTCTTTCCGAAACCATCCAATAAGATCAGGTCCGATGTCCTCTTTTCGTAAATGAGAGCGCCATTGGCCAAGGGACCGGTGAAATTTATCCGCACGTGCCCATCGCCCACCAAAAGATCCAGGTCCACCCAAGATTGCTTGTAAAAAGTGCTCTCCAACCGGGCGGTGACCTCCGTTCCCGCCCAAAGTTGGGAAGAATAACCGGTTAATAGGACGAAAAGGACGAACTTAATCATTGGTCTTTTTTGATCTTTGTTCGGCTGCTCGATAGGGCGCTAACGCTGACTTCGCCCTCCCGTTCGATCAAGGTGCAGTATTTTTGCTCTTCCGAAAAAGCCGTGTAAGCTTTATTGATGGTCACCTTGACCCCGGGATAGATCTTATAGCTGCAATTGACCCGAGGAACGGGCTTTTCGGCCATGAATTCTTTCTGTTTGAACTCCAACTCGACCTTCCGCAAGGCCAAGGTCTTCGTTTCGGATGTCATTTTGATCAAGGCCCTGGAAAGCCATTTATAAAGTTCTTTTTTGTCCGGTGGCAAATGATCACCACCCAGTTCATAAAGTTTCTTCAAATGGGCAATGGCCTTGTTCGTCTTGTCCAAATTCTTTTCAAGTTCTTTCATTTTTACTTCGATGCGGAGGATCTGTTCACGCAATTCGACTTGATGGCCGACGACGATCTCGGTCGGAGTTGCGAAATGGGTACCCATGATGGCCGCGCTTACTTCCCGACGAGCGATGACCTGGCCGCCGGCAACCATGCCTTTCGGGTCCATCACCCGGATGTAATGATCGCAGGTGACCTTGGAATGCATGATGGATTGTTTGACCGTCAAATTGCCATCCACCTCGACCGTCGCGTTCTGGATATTACGGATTGTCGCGTCACCCTTGCAAACGATGTGGGCTTTGTCATTACCCGAAATACCACCATAAACCGTCAAGTTCCCTTCCACTTGAACATCCGCCCCCTCGATCGCGCCCCGCACGACCAAGTCCGCTCCGGCATGGATCTTGAACCCATCCTTCACGTCGCCATAAATGATGACAGTCCCGAAGAAGATAATGTGACCTATCGACATATCAACGTCACCATGAACTTCGTGGACCGGCTGGACCGTGATCCTTCCTTCTTTGATGACCACCCGACCGTTCTCGTCAGCGTAAAAGTCATTGGGGCTTTCAGGATAGGTCATCACACCATGACCGACGGAAAATACGATATCCTTGCCAGGCGGCGGATAAATAGGACGTCCGGTCACGGTGCGACCCGGCGTCCCGGCAGTTGCAGGCGTCTTGCGTATCAGAAGGCTACCCCGGACAACGTTATCCATTTTCCGGCCCGCCTTGAAATCGACCCGGCCATCTTCCATTTCTGGCAAACCCTCTTCTAAAGACGGTTCATCGTCAGCCTTGTAGAAATATTCCACTTCGGCGTCCGTACCGGGGATGGGCGGCTGGCCAAAAGCGATGTCAACACTGATCATGTCGGTCAAATTCTTCGTCCGACCATACTCCATGATCTTTTGCGTCACTTCATTAAGGGCTTTTTGATCGATGCCATAGACCACGTTATGCCATTCCAGGGCTTCGTTCAGGTCTTGAACGGTCACGAACTTATCGTTCTCAGATGCGGGAGGAAGAACAGTGATCTTGGCGGACATTTCATCCACCGGCATTTCAACAAAAAGTAGTTTTCCCTCTTCCGATGGCAAATTCGTCGGCAGGGCTGAATTATTGGTCGTGTCTTTTTTCGAAGGCGTTTTGCTCATAGGGCTTTCCAAAACAAGGTGTCCCTAGTTTACCCTTTTTCCTTATTTTCCCGACCCAGAATTAACACCTAAACCCCTATCGCCGTCGTAAAAACAGGTCTTTAAAATAAAAAAGCCCCCAGGGCGGACCCTGGAGGCTTTCATTAAAGTGAGAAACTGGATTAGATCTTACGAACGTTTTCCGCTTTCAATCCCTTGTCCCCTTTAGCGACTTCAAATTCAACGCGGTCGCCTTCGTTCAAGGTCTTGAAACCGTCCGATTGGATAGCAGAGAAGTGAACGAACACATCCTCGCCTCCATCTTGGGAGATGAAACCAAAACCTTTTTCATTCTTGAACCACTTCACGGTACCTTGTGCCATATGCCGCCAAACCTCTTCTAAAATAATTTAACAACATCGCCAAAGCGAGTTTGGCGACAACTATCGGCTGCCCGAGGGAAGCCGATAGTTGTTGAGACCGACGCATGATACCCGAAAATTACCGCCGGGAATACTCTTTCATCACTAAAGTGACCTTGTTCGCCTTCTCTTCGCCGGACAGGATACGGGCCGCCAATTGCTGGGCTTGTTCCATTTTAGGGTAGCGAACGGTTCGATAGCCCCGCACCTCTTCAGGAACGCTCAAAACCCTCACCCATCGATCATATTCCTCGGCATTTTGATAAGCAAAGCGGTCCACCAACTCGCCATACCATTGCCGAAAAGCCTTTTCCCTGGCGTGCCACTGGGGCAACAAAACCCTCAAGAACTTCATGTGTTTCATGATCCTGAGCATCCAATCCCGGCTTTTGAGGTCGAATTGGATATGTAGTCCCAAGAAGTCAAATTGTGGCCGGTTGAAATGACGGTACTCGATCCGGTCCCCACCTTTGAGGTCAAGCTTATAACGTTTTGCGTCCTTTTCATATTTCTCGGGACTGGTCAAAAGATGGGCCACATAGACCTCGTCCTTGATCTCCATCACTTTATGCAGGTACTTCACCACCGCCTTAGTAGCTTCAAAACCCTTTTCCTTGGAATCTTTCTTGAGCGTTGCCAGGACACGGTCCAGATATTTTTGAGCGTAAGAAAGACCGTCGAATTGAATCAGGTCATAGATCCGGCTGACGAATTGGGCTCGGGTATCCTCATCACCCTCCCAGGCTTTAAGGAATTGGGCAACCATAGCCTTGTAATCCGCTTTCTTGCCCGTGGCCAGGATACGTGCTTTGCGCTCCATCATTTCTTGAAATCCCTCGCGGACCTCAACATTGTATTTTTCGGGGTGCAGGACCACATGGCGGCCCAAATGGAAAGCTTGGATATTATGCGCCGCGGCCCGAGGCTCGAAATTATCCTGGATCGCCTCGGTCATGTCCCGCAGACTGAGAGGCAAAAGCCCCTTCTGGAAGGCTGCGCCCAAAAGCATGATGTTCACGAATACTTTATTGCCCAGGTAATCTTCCGCGATCTGGCTCAGGTCCCCGCCGAAATAATCGGTCGTGTATTTTTTGAATAGCTCGGTCAGTTTGGACGGGTCAAAATCATCCTTGCCCATTAGGGTTAAGATAGTATGTGTTTTATGGGTATTGACCACTGAGTGCGTGTATTCCTTGGAGCCAATACGAAAATTGAAACGCGGATCGATCCCGCGAACCGCCTCGAGGATATCGAGACCCAAAAGTAAATTGGTCTTACCCTGGGGCATGAGTGGTGAGACTACCTTCGGCTTCTTCGAAAAAGTCAATTGTGAATAAACACCCCCGTTACGGATGGCTATCCCCTTTTTGTCGCAGAAGGTCACGTGGTATCCATGCTTCCGGGCCGCGGTTACCAAGACCGCGGTCGAACTTCCAATACCCATACCGCCGACACCGGCGATATAACCCCGCCAATCATCCTCGAATTGGAACATCTCCGGTTCCGGCAAAGCCGAGGGATCCGGGACGACAGGCTTGGTCGGTTTGTGGGCACGCACAATGACCAACTCCTCAAAAGCCGGGCAGGCCTTGATGCGGGTGCAAGCCATATCCGACACACAATAGGAAATGTCCGTCGACATTTTTTTGCCGTAAAGGGTCTCTTCAATAGCCAAACCCGGGCAACCCGTCAAACGGGTACATTCCAAACAAAACTCACAGGTGTGATCGTTCACATTGATGCGGGTCTGTTTTGGTAAATAGCCTTTTTTGACCTTCTGTTTGGCCAGGTCATGGCGCTTGCGGCGCTGATAGGTGATGCCACATTCCTTATCGGCGATGATGAACTTAACACCATCCTCCAGCAGCATGTCCTCGATCACTTCCCGGTAATCCTCACGACGCTCCGGATTGATCCGGGCAATGGAGACCTCTTCCCCATTTGTCAGTCCCGCTAGGACCTTTTCAATATCCTGCGCAAAGGTTGGATTGCCCATCAAGTCCGCACCCATGCCCGGATGAGGTTGGTGACCCGTCATGGCTGTCGTTTTATTGTCCAGGATGACATAGAGCACGTCTTGATTATTCTTAATGGAGTCGGAGACTTCAGCCAAACCCGAATGAAAGAAAGTGGAATCACCCACAAAACAAACCGACTTATTCGTGGAAAAAGGCGAGATTCCCGCGCCCGTACCGCCACCCAGACCCATGCCGATATAGTTGTGCATCAAGGGTCCGTTCGGTGGCATGAACAGAAGGACGTAACAACCAGCGTCCCCATGGAAAAGCACATCGATAGGTTCGCGTTTGTATTTCTTCTTCATGTATTGCGGATTTTTAAAATCGGCCACCAATTCAAGGAAGACCGAGGACGAATCTCGATGAGGACATCCCGGACAGAAGGAGGGTGTCCGGTTCGGGATACTAACCTCTAATTGGCTTAAACTTTCGATGAACTTCACTTCTTTTTCGACCTTAGGACTTGATACTTCGAAGGTCTTGAAAAGGGGTGCCAAGGTGGTCATCACCAACGATGGATTCAATCCCTGGTCGGTCGGGAAGGGTTTGAGGCTATCCGGAAAATCCTTACCCCACACAGTGGGCATTTCTTTGACCTTGCCCGTTTGATAAAGGTCCATCGCGATATTACGGACTTGGCTTTCGATGAAACGTCGTTTTTCCTCGACCACCACCAGCGTATTGGAATATTTCAGGATCTCAGCGATGGACTCCGGATCGACCGGATAGGTCATCCCCAGTTTGAGGATAGGAAACTTCCCCTCCATACCGAATTCACGTAGAGCTTGGACTAAATAGGTATAAGAAGCGCCCGCGGTGATAAAGGCGAGCGTGCCCTTTTCGGTTCCTGGGAAAATTTGATTGATCCCCTGTTTGCGGACTTCCTTCAACAACGTCGGGAACTTGACCTCAAGAGCCTCTTTCTCCATCGGCACCGTGAAAGGCGGGAGCATGATCGTGTGGGAAACATCGATCTTGGAACTGTCGATGGTCGCCTTGTTGATCGTGGAAAAACCCTTCGGCGGTTGATTGGGATAAACACTGACGCTTCCGCCGCCTTCGGCGGTATAGGTGATCAGGAGATAAGAAATGAAAAGATCAGCCGCTTCGGACAACTCGAAAGCAACCCGCATCCAATCTTTCACTTCTTGAAAGGTAGCCGGCTCGATTACCGGGATGAACAAATGGTCGGACAAACGGCGGGAATCGACCGGAACCTGAGTTGTATCGCTCCAGGGATCGTCCCCGATAACAATGACCCCGGCACCTTGATGATCCTTTTTAAGAAGGCTACCGGAAATAAGCGCGTCCGCGGCCACATGGAAACCAACAGATTTCATGACCGTGACAGCCCTAAGTCCTGCCATCTGGGCACCATTGAGCCGAGCGGCGGAAAGAGCTTCGTTGTTAGCGATCTGAGCGAGAATACCGTGTTCTTTGAGGTAGGGAGCGGCATTGGCAGCCGCTTCGAAAACATCTGCGACAGGAGATCCGGGATACCCCGTCAAAAGGGCCATTCCAGCTTCCAATCCACCCTTTAGGATCAACTCATTGCCGGAATAGGTCTCAACACCTTGGTCTTTTACAAATCGAGGATCCATCGTTTTATTAACATACCTTCAATGATTTTGGAATGCAACCGAACAAAGCTATCGCTGTCGGCCCATCTAAGCACTTTTTCATATGAATTGGAGCGGGTCTAAAGGTTTTCCCTTTTGACGGATCTCAAAATGCAAATGAGGTCCTGTTACCCGTCCTGTCGCACCCACCCGTCCGATCAAGGTGCCCCGCCGGACCTTCTCTCCCATATGAGCGTATATCTTGGAAAGATGTCCATAATAGGTGACATAACCATGGGAATGAGCGATCTGGATCAAGTTTCCATACCCGCCCGCCACACCTGTAAAGATAACCTTGCCGGGAGCCGAAGCATAGACCGCATCACCATATTTAGCGCGCAGGTCCACTCCCGTATGTTCCCGATGTTTCCCCGTAAAGGGATCAACCCGAAGGCCAAAACCCGATGTCCAAGTCGCCCACCGAGAAAAAGGAACACCGAATATGCCTCTTTTGCTGAAATAATCTTTCCACTCTTGGGTCATCAGAACAGGTCGCACGTCTGGGATGAAAAGAACATCCCCGGTCCGGGCCGGACGCCACCAATGTAGTTCGTTTACCTCGGCGATGACCTTTTCGGTGGTCCTATATCTTTCAGCGATCTTGGATAAACTATCCGACGCGCGGACCGTATGAAGCACGCCTTTTTTGGAGAGCAGAAGGATGTTCTGACGATAAGCCGCTTTGAATGGTAGGTTCGGGTTGGCCCCAATGAGCGTGTTGATGTCAATGTGCGCTCTTTTAGCAATGGTCCAATAATTCTCACCCTGTTCGATCCGGTGGACCTGAACGGTCACTGCGGAAGAGCGTATCTTGTTGATGTCGATGTTATCCGCCAGGGTCGCCATGTCCACTTGGGTCGGTTCGGGTGTTTCAGTGACTTGCTTGACGCCTGATTGTGTGACTAGCGAGGGCACATTCGGAGGAGGGGTATCGGTCAACACCGGGGTGACCACCGACGATATTTCAATATCCGCCGTGGCCGAAGGAACTAACGTGGCATCCGAGAGGGGATTCGAAGAATGACGGGTCAAGACAAAAAGCACCAGACCTGTCAACACCAGCAAAAGAAGGACGCCTGAACGCCGACTGAAAGAAAAAGGCATTTAAGAGACGATCCCGAGGACCGGTTCTCGGTTCTGCAGGATGGATTTTACGACTGAAACGACTTGTGGCGCTTCGAGTCCACACATCTCCCGTTGTAGTTGCGGCTTCCCGTGCTCGATAAAGGCATCTGGAATGGCGATCTGCTTGACCACACAATCAGAAATGCCGTTCTTTTGTAGGGCTTCCATAATGGCGCTACCGAACCCGCCCATCCCCACATTCTCTTCCAAGGTCAAGATCACCTTCGTCTTGGAGGCAATGGAAAGCAGTAATTTTTCATCCAAGGGCTTCACAAAACGCATGTTGGCAACCGTACCCTGCACACCCTCTTTTTTCAAGGTCGCGTGCGCGGCCTTGGCAACACCAACCATACGTCCAATGGCGAGTAGGGCATATTGGGAACCCTCTTCTAGTATCTCACCCTTTCCGATCTCCATTTTCTGGAAGGTTTTGTCCAAAGACACGCCTTCGCCATTCCCACGGGGATAACGCAAGGCTACCGGCCCATCATGTTCAACGGCGGTATAAAGCATGTTCCGCAGTTCGTTTTCATTCGAAGGCGCCATCACCACCAAATTGGGGATACAGCGTAAATAAGAAAGGTCATAGACTCCCTGGTGGGTCTCACCGTCCTCGCCTACCAACCCGCCACGATCAAGCGCGAAAACCACAGGCAGTTTTTGCAAACAAACATCATGGATGATCTGATCGTAAGCGCGTTGAAGAAAAGTGGAATAAATAGCCACTACCGGCTTGATACCCTCACAAGCCATTCCAGCCGCCATGCAGACGGCATGGCCCTCGGCAATGCCAACATCCACATAACGATCAGGGAATTCTTTGCCGAACTGGCTCAGACCCGTTCCACCAGGCATGGCCGCCGTGATTCCGACCAATTCATCCTTCATCTTCGCCAATTCGATCATGGTGTCGCCGAAGACCTTTGTGTAAGCCGGAGGTGCCGACGGCGAGGAAGCCGCCACCAATTTGCCGGTCTCTTTATCGAACACGGTCACACCGTGGTATTTTTCAGGATTCTCCTCAGCGGGAGCGTAACCTTTCCCTTTTTGTGTAACCACATGGAGCATGATGGGGCCCTTGAGCTGCTTGACCCTTTTAAAGATCTCCACCAAGGTAAGGATATTGTGACCGTCGATCGGACCGTAATACCGAAGGCCCAGTTCCTCAAACAGGGTACCCGGCGTCATAAAGCCCTTCAGTGCTTCTTCGGCGTGATGAGCCATGTGCAACATTTGTTTGCCGACGTTGGGAATGCTATTGATAAAACTTTCAACCCGGTTCTTGGTCTCGTTATAGGACTTACCCGCCAAGATCTTGTTGAGATAAGAAGTCATCGCACCAACGCTGGGCGAAATAGACATTTCGTTGTCGTTCAAGATGACCGTCATGTTCAGGTCCGGATGATCACCGATATTGTTGAGTGCTTCCATGGAAAGACCGTTGGAAATGGCCGCGTCGCCGACGATGGAAACCACATGAAATTTCTTTTTTTGCATGTCCCGGGCCATGGCCATCCCAAAGCCAGCCGATAAGGCCGTGCCCGCGTGTCCTACGGCGAAGGTGTCATACTCGCTCTCGTTCCGTTTCGGAAAACCACAAAGACCCTCGAATTGACGCAAGGTCGGGAACTTGTCACGGCGGCCCGTAATGGCTTTGTGACCATAAGCTTGATGACCCACATCCCAAACAATGCGGTCTTGGGGGGTGTCGTAAACATAATGAAGCGCTAGGGTGAGTTCCACCGCGCCCAAACTAGAGCCCAAGTGGCCGCCTGTGGCGGACACCGAGGTCACTAAAAAATCCCGTAGTTCTTGGGCTACTTTAGGAAGAGCTTCCACCGGCAAAGCGCGCAGTTGGTCAGGGGTTTGGATCTTATCAAGATATTCGTAAGCCACGGATCATCCTTCATTCAAAGCTGATGCACCAAAAAAGCTACCACAATGCCGATAAAAGCGCCCACGAACACCTGAACGGGCGTGTGTCCCAGCAATTCCTTCAAGCGGGTATGAGGAAATGGTTTAGACCGGTTTAGGTCATCCAGGATCTGGTTCAGGATCTGGGCTTGCTGGCCTGCCGCCCGGCGAACACCTGCCGCGTCGGACATAATGACCAAGGCCATGCCCAGGGAAAGAATAAAGGCCGGCGAATTCCAGCCCGCTTCTAACCCAATGGCAGCCGACAAACTCGACACAAAAGACGAATGAGAACTCGGCATCCCACCCGTACCCACAAAAAGACGGAAGTCGATTTTATGGTGCCGATACCAATAAATCAACACCTTAAGCCCCTGAGCTACGAACCACCCCAACACCATGGATAAAAAGATTTTAGAGGAAAAAAGGTCCATAAGACTTAGTAAGTTCTTTCTGCCATGTGAAGAACCAAGGCTTTGAGTGGTTCCCCTTTGGCACCGAAAATGGTCAGAGCACGGACCGCTTGGCCGGTCAATTCCTTGACCTCCTTCTTGGAAGCGGCCAGCCCGATAGCTGCCGGGTAGGTCATCTTCCCCCTTGCGCGATCACTGCCCGCGGACTTGCCTAACTGTTTGCTATCCGCCGTCTCGTTCAAAATGTCATCGACGATCTGAAAAGCCAATCCGGCGGCTTTTCCGTAATCGGTCAAAGCTTTCACCTTCACATTAGAGACGCCGGCCAAAAGGGCCGGCAGTCGAGTGCTGGCCAGAAGCAACGCACCTGTTTTGCGACGATGGATCGAATAGACCTTGGAAAGGACTGGGCGTTTTCTTTCGGACAAAACGTCATCCACTTGTCCGCCGACCATACCCGGATAGCCCGCGTTCCAGGCCAATTCATGGGCGACCTGAGCAACATTCTTGCGAAAGCTCGCGGGATAGGACTCAGCATCCGATATCCATTGAAAAGCCAATGTCAAAAGACCATCCCCCGCTAGGATAGCCATGGCTTCACCGTAGACCTTGTGATTAGTCTTACGGCCCCGGCGATAATCGTCATTGTCCAAGGCAGGAAGATCATCGTGGATGAGACTATAGGTATGGATCAATTCGAGCGAACAAGCGATCCTCAAAGCCGCCGTTTCTGAAAGTCCAACGGCTTCTCCCGCGGCAAGACAAAGAACCGGCCGCAATCTTTTGCCACCGGCAAAAATACTGTACTTCATGCTATCCCAAAGGGTTTTAGGACAATCTCCCGGGTTCTTGAAAACGGTTTTAAGGCCATTTTCGATCTTTGCTCTTTTGTTGTTGAGATACTTGGATAAAGAAAAACTCATTCGTCTTTGCTCTTCGAGGTTTTCACCTCTTCTTTTGCGGAAGCCGTCTTAAGGAGCTGTTTGACTTTCTTTTCGATCTCCGTCAAACGTTGATTACAATCCTTTGTCAACCTCATCCCCTCTTCGAACAACTTCAGGGAATCCTCTAATTTCAGGTCGCCCGACTCCATTTTTTCGACGATCTGCTCGAGTTTCGCCAAAGAATCCTCGAACGACGGTTGGTTGGCCATAAACGCTCCTCAAAGAATGACGGTATTTTATTCGGTTTCATCCTGGGTTGAAACAACTTCCGATTCTACCCGGCCCTTTTGCAGTTCGATCTCAAGCCGTTCACCCTTTTTAAGCTTTTGGCTCGAACGAAGGATATCGCCCGTTCCCTTTCGGGTCACGATCGCATAGCCCCTTTTAAGGGGGCCACGGGGATGATAGGCCATCAGTTGGGCTTCAAGCCCCTTCAGCTTTTCTTGGAAGGGTTTCAAGCGCTGGAGCGGGTTGATACGGGATAAAAGCTCGATTGACCGTCGCAACCGCGATTCTTGCTCCTTCAATTGGTCTTCCAACGCCGACTTCAATTCTTCCGCGCGGTAATCCAAATTTTGTTTGGCTTGGTCCAAAAGCAGGTCCGGACGTCGGTCCCTCAAGGTCTTCAATAGTTGCTGCAAGTCCCGTTTTTTATCATCGATCAGGTTTTCAAAGGACTCTTTCAACCGATGTTCCAATTGTTCCAACTGTTGTTCGATCTCATCCCGCCCCGGAGCCAAATGGGCCGCGGCCGCGGTCGGAGTCGGTTCTCTTCGATCCGCCACAAAGTCACACAAGGTAAAATCCACCTCGTGACCAATAGCGCTGACAGTAGGAACGGAACAATCGGCCAGCGCCCTCACGACACCCTCGTCATTGAACGCGGCTAGGTCCTGTAAACTTCCACCGCCGCGGGTAACAACCAGCACATCATGACAGTTTTGCCGCGAAACCGACTCGATCGCTTCCCGCACTTCCTGAGGAGCTTCTTCGCCCTGGACCTTGACCGGGAAAAGATCCACTGATTCGATCCCAACCCGGGTTTCGAGGATCTTCATGAAGTCCTGTATGGCCGCGCCCGAGGGCGAGGTAATCAGGGCGATGTGTTTGGGATATTCTGGTACCGCTTTTTTTCGGGCTTCATCGAACAAGCCTTCCAGCATCATTTTTCGTTTCAGTTGCTCAAAAGCCAATTGCAGGCTACCCACTCCCTTCGGTTCCATGCTTCGCACGTTCATCTGGAACTGGCCCCGGGCTTCGTAGAGGGTCAAGACACCCCCGACAATGACATGCATTCCCTGTTCGGGTTGAAAAGCCAGGGCTTGGTTTGCGTTCCTGAAGAAAGCGCAGGAAACGAGAGATCTCCCATCTTTCAGATCAAAATACATATGGCCTGAAGGATGTTTGGTGAAGCGTCCTATCTCACCCTGCACCAGGACAGATGAAAATTTGCTTTCCAACAGAGCCCTGGCCGTTTGGACCAATTCGGTCACCGAATAAACGGGTTTGGTATCTCCGTTCATGGGATCCTCCTGATTCGAACCGACTTCAGGTGTCTTTGGACATCAACCTTTGAAAAATCCTGGATACCAACCGCCGCCACCGTCGAGCCAAAGCCGGCCGCCAACCGCACGGACTCTTTAAAGGATTTACCGGAATGGAAGCCGCTCAAGTAGCCCGCCAAAAAGCCATCCCCTGCACCTACTACCAGAGATCTTTTCACGTAGGGCCCACGGACCCAATAAGCTTCTGGATAACGCCAGCAGATCGCCCCTGAAGCGCCATCCGTAATGGCGCCATGACCGAATCCCTTTTTGATCCAGTTGGTTTTGACCCAAGCGATCATGGATTTAGGGTTTTTCAGTTTTTTAGGGACGACATCGGATATTTCGTGGCGATTAACTTTAAAGAACCACGGTTTCGACTTAAGCGCCAACGCCAAAGGCACACCCGAAGTATCTACGATCGTTCTGACGCCTTTTCGGTTAAAAACATCGATCCAAGAAGCATACAAAAACTCGTCGACTCCTTGCGGTAGCCGTCCGGTCAGGACAAGCAGATCCCCTTTTTTAACCGCTTTCAAAAGCTGGGCAAAATGTGAAAAATGAGTTTCAAAGCCTGGATGGTTGAATTTTTTACTTTTGGACTTTTCATGAAGGACCACATTGAAACGGATCGGTGTTTTATCGCTTAGGAAGCGTACTTTTAGTTTTTCTTTGGCCAAAAGGGTACGATAAAGAACGTGGGTCGGATGGGTCCCCGCGCCCGTTCCCAACCAGATCGTCAGCGGAACCTTCGCGGCCCTGAGGAACCGGGCTACATTAAGCGCCTTTCCCCCAGGAGCAATCGACGCCTCTATAACTTTACCGATCTTTCCGGCGGAAGGGTTTTCAAGCTCGAGATCAAGATCCAAAGCCGGGTTCAGTGTGACCAAATGGATCACGGTTTGGTCGCCTCATCCACTTTTTTCACTTTAGTAATGGCGTAAAGTTCTTTTAACTTTTTAGCCGCTTCGTCTTTGGTGACGTCCGAATCGGTCGTCGCCAGAATATGCCTCCAAAGCCGAATGGCATCCTCGTTCCGGCCAACTTTCATATAAGTATTCGCCAGGATATTGACCATCATCGTAGGCGCGTTCCCCTGAGCGATCTGCGTTTCCAGGAACGGTATCTCTTTTTTGTAATCTGAATGACCATGATAGGTGAGAGCGGCGTACATCAACTTGAGACTGGCATCCTGGGGATTGGCCTGCACACCCTTTTGTAGCAGCTTAAAAGCCTCGTCTTCACGGTTCAATTGATAAGCCAATGCTGCCGCACCGTAGCTATAGACCGATATAAATTGCGGGTTCAGATCCGAAGCCAAGCGACAATAATCGTAAAGCTTTGAGTAGTGGTCCGCTCCATTCTCGGCATCCCCGTAATATTGGATAACCCGGATCCAAAACACATGACCGATGAGGACCTTGTAGCCGGTCAAAAACGCCACAGCCCGCAGCGAAGATACGATCCGGGGGTCTAGTGTGCCAGACTGGGAACTTTCAAACGGTTCGGGATGGACCCAGTGATCCAAACGAGATGACAACCAGGCCTGCGCCAGAAAAAAAACAGCCAAAAGCACTGCTGGCCATTTCAAAGAACGGTCCATGGCCAAGAGCGGTCTCATTCGAATTGCCTCTTCTCAAGATTGATCCATCCGATCAGGAAAACAACAAAGGAATAAGCAAAAGCATAAAGAAACGCCTCCCGCCATTGAACCCATCCCAACACCAAATCCGGATCATAAATGCGGTCCTTCAAGTTGAAGGCTTCCAGATTGGGCAGGAAAAAATGGACCACGCGGAGTATCATCTTGACCGTATTCGAGAGCTTTTGGCTCAGCAACCATTCCACTTGGCCGATACAATGCCCCAAGAAAATAGTGAACATGGAATAAAGAACGACCCCGACCATCGAAGTACCGATCATTTGAAAAGCCAATCCCAACGTGGTCAAGACCAGCATTTCGAGCAGCAAAAAGATAGTGCTGTCGACAAAAAGAAGGCCAACCTTGCCACCGCCAATGAATACGACCAAACCACCAATGACCAGGCCCATACTGATAATGACCAAAGAAATGATCAAAAAGAAACCTAAAACCCGACCCAACAAATATTCGCCTCGGGTCAAGGGTTTACACAACTGAAGATAGATCGCCTTTTGGTCGAACTCGGTGTTGTAAGTGACTGCTAAGCTCAAAATGAGCACCAATAAACCTGAGAATTCCATCCCGACCAGGCCCAAATCCATGAAGATCTTGTGGACCTCTCCAAAACTCAAAATGGACAAAAGGAAAGCCAAGGCACAAAAGACCACACAACTAATGACCCAGATATAAAGCATCCGGCTTCGGATCAGTTCCCGGAAAGTAAATTGTGCGACGCGGAAGAGGCGGTACATTCAACCCCTCCCTGGAACCATAGCTTGTGCGCCGATGGTCTTTAAAAAATAAGCTTCCATTACTGAAGATAGTGCTCGGATGCCCTTAGTCTTGATATTCTTTTGATTGAGCGTCGCTAGGGTTTCGGGCAATTCATTGCCCCTGATATGAAACCCGCCTTTTTCCGCCACTGTAGCCTGAAAAGGCATTCCGATGAATTTGGGAGCATCTTGTGGGTCCACATCCACCCAATAATCCACTTCCACCGAAGAACGAAGAATGTTCGACACCAAGGCCACTTTTTTCAATTCCCCGCCATGCAAGATACCGATACGGTCGCAAACCCTTTCGACCTCGTCCATGATGTGTGTGTTCAAGAAAAGCGTCGTGCCACGCTTTTTAAGGTCAATGAAGATGTCTCGCATTTCTTTGTAACCGACCGGGTCCAAACCGCTCATCGGTTCATCACAGATCAGTAACTTTGGATTCCCGATCAAGGCTTGTCCAATGCCGATGCGTTGCAGCATGCCCTTGGAATAGCCGGAGACTTTTTCATTGGCGGCTTTGGTCATCCGAACCAATTCCAGGACCTCATCGACCTTGTAACGGAGATCTTTGCCGGAAAAATTATGTAAGGAACCAAAGTATTCCAGAAGCTCCCGTCCTGTATGCTGACGGGAAAAATAAGGAAGTTCCGAAAGATAACCGATCTGTTGGCGGATATTTTGATCGGATATCCTGCCATTCAATATCTTGACCGCTCCTGACGTGGGGCTCAGAAATCCTAGCATGATCTTGATGGTCGTCGTTTTTCCGGCACCATTTAGCCCCAAAAGCCCGAAGGCCTCTTTTTCGCGCACGTCGAGGCTCAGGTTCTTTAAGGCCTGGGTCACCTTGGGCGCCAACCAAAAACCCGTCTTATAGGTCTTGGAAAGCCCTTCGATCTGGATCGCTAAGGTTGGATCGGTCATTAACTACCCACCTCAACATAGTTTTCAAGACGTTCGAACAATGCCAGGGCCGATTGGATCGCCAAAGCGCTCGTCTTTGGGTTCATCGTCGATGGCCTATTTCGGGTCACTGTCATCAATTCACCGAATTGCCCAACCACCCGTATCTCGTGCTGGTTCAGCGTGGCTGTAGGGTCTGCCACGACCCGCACCTTCAATCGACCAGGCATTTGGGACGCGATGGCGGTGGTCGCCGCGACATTAACATTGGCCGGGAACCTCTGAATAGCTCCTTTGACCCCGCCTTGATAAAGATAAAAGGCCGATTTCGATTTTTCAAGTTTCCCTTTCTGTTTGGCCGTCAGCCCAGGGGCACCGAAAAATCCTTTGGGTGGTTTGGTAGATGTAATTGATATGCTTTCGATCGAACCGATCTGTCGGGCCGCCTTGACCCCGTCCAAGCCACAAAGAGCGCCTGACGGCAAATAGAGCTTGGTCGTTTGTTTTTGGGCCAACTGGGTCAATTTTTTTTGGTTCAGTAGAAAAGCCCCGGTGCTCATCATGATGATGGGTTTACGGTTCTTAAGAGATGCCTCGGCGGTCACAAGAGCAGCCTTGACCGAAGCCGCCTCTAAGACCCAGTCGCATTTTGGAAAGACTTGGCGAAGTTCTTTACAGACGACCGGATGGGACTTGAGTTTTTTGGAGAGTTGTTGCGCGGCTTCGACATTCACGTCAAATAGAGCCGTGACCTTAAAAGAAGACTTCCGTTTTTCAAGCAGGGACGCAACCAGGGATCCGATGGCGCCGCAACCTACCAGCGCCAGTCTTCGACCGGGCCGGGAGGACCTCACTTGGTCGGTACCGCCGCCAACATTCCGTTCAAGGACGCCAACGCTTTGATGCGGATGGGTTCAGGGATCTCGATGGGATTCTTGAGCTCTTTAAGCGCCTCGTACACATCTTCTAATTGAGTCATCTTCATATTCGGACAGATCAAGCCCTTGCTGGGTTGCAGGAAGGTCTTGTCCGGCATCGCCGTGCGCAACCGGTGTAACATGCCCATTTCAGTCCCGATGATAAATGTCTTCGCCGATGAAGCTTGGCAATAGCGCAACATCTGCGAGGTCGAAAGGATCGCGTCCGCAAGGTTACAGATATCTTCGTTGCTTTCAGGGTGAACGACCACTTCACAGCCAGGGTGTTCTTTTTTCAGTTCCAAGATATCCTTGGCTTTCATGCGCTGGTGGGTCGGGCAGCAACCAGCCCAGAGAATCATTTTTTTGTTGGTTTGGGTCTGGACCCAGCGGCCTAAATGCTGGTCCGGCACGAAAAGGATCTCGTCCTGGGGCATCGCATCGACCACTTGAACGGCATTGGCCGAGGTACAGCACACATCCGCCATGGCCTTGATCTCTGCCGAACAATTCACATAAGCCACGACCGCGGCATTCGGGTGCTTGGCCTTTTCAACTTCTAACTGGGCCGGGGTGATCATATCGGCCAAGGGACAGCCAGCCTCAGCGGCCGGCAGCAGAACGGTCTTTTGAGGCGAAAGGATCTTGGCAGTCTCGGCCATGAAATGAACGCTGCAGAAAACAATGACATCCGCGTCCGTCTTAGCGGCTAAACGGGAAAGCTCAAGGGAATCGCCCACGTAATCCGCGATGTCTTGAACTTCCGGGCGTTCATAGCTATGGGCCAGGATAATGGCGTTACGTTCTTTTTTGAGGTCTTTGATCCGGGCGATCAGTTCGTTGTCATCCAAAAAGATATCCAGTGACATGATCAGCCTCCCTTTTTCACTTTGGTGATCTTGTTCTTAGCGTTCACATGGACCACCGTCGGGGCGTAATCCTTCGGCGGCAGGTGCGCGAAGCTCTCATAGGTTAGGACGATCACTTGATCCCCCGCCTCCGCATGGCGGGCGGCGGCGCCATTAAGGCAAACCACCCCCGAATTGGCCTTGCCCACAATGGCATAGGTCTCTAAACGGTTCCCGTTGTTCAAATTAAGAACGTGTACTTGTTCGTAGGGCAAAATGTCAGCCGCCGTCATCAACTTGGGGTCCAGGGTAATGGACCCTTCATAACGCAGATCCGTCTGGGTGACGGTGGCCTGATGTATCTTAGACTTAACGAAAGTCCGGGCCATGTTGATTGTCTCCTTCAAATGTGCCAAAAGCGATGGCGAATAGTGGGCTAGTTTAGCGGAACGATCCCTTGAAAAAAAGGGTATTTAACGAGCAGTTAACAAGGTTTTAGAGAAGGATATTATCGATCAGGCGAACTTCATCAATAAAGGCCGCCACCGCGATCATGGACCCCTTTTCAATGCGGTCCACCGGCTGGAGCGTCCGGGCGTTCACCGCTTCCAGATACTGCAGTTTGACCGACTTTTCTTCCTGAATGATCTTCTTGATCTCGAGCAGCACTTTTGAGGTCTTCACTTCCCCCAGATCAAAAAGACTCTTTCCCACCTTCAATGCCTTATACAAGATCGGTGCGGTACGACGCCCCGTCAAGGTGAGCCGTTTATTTCGGGAACTCATGGCCAGACCGTCATATTCCCGCACGATGGGACAAATAACGGTTTGAATTGGCATATTCAGGTCCAGAATCATTTGGCGGAGGATGGCCGCCTGCTGGGCGTCTTTTTGACCCAGGTAAAGTTTGCTCGGCTGGACGACACCCAAAAGCTTGGCTACCACTGTCGTGACCCCATCAAAATGCCCGGGCCTGTAAACAGCGCACAGACCCTGTAAAAGGGTACCGGTCATCTTGACCTGGGTTGCGAAACCTTCGGGGTACATCTCTTTGTCCGACGGGGTGAAGACCAAAGCCACTTTTTCTTTTTTTAATAAAGCCAGATCAGCGGCCAACGTTCGGGGATATTTAGAAAAATCCTCCTTCGGCCCGAACTGAAGAGGATTCACATAGATCGAGGCGACCACATGGTCGTTCTCTTTCCGAGCACGACGTACCAGTTCTAAGTGTCCTTCGTGAAGAGCTCCCATGGTCGGGACAAACCCGATCGTCTTTTTAGCTTGAACCCATTGTCGTATTTGTTTTTGAACAAGGATAGGTTCGGCGAAGACCTTCAAAGTTTTAACCTTTAGGCGGGAACTTGCCCCCGCGGACTTCTTTAACGTATTCAGCGACGGCATCACGAATAGCTTCGTGCAATTTCAAATAAGCTTTAGCGTGCTTGGGATGAAAATCGGGCATCAGGCCCAAAAGATCGTGTAAGACTTGTACTTGCCCGCCGCAATGGGGCCCTGCTCCGATCCCGATAGTCGGGATATTCACGCTAGCGGTTATCTTCTTGGCCAGATCCGAGGGGATAAGTTCCAAAACGATACCAAAGGCACCTGCTTTTTCGAGGGCTTTAGCTTCTCTCAGCAGCAACGCGGCGGAAGATTTGTCTTTTCCCTGTTGATGATATCCGCCAAAACGATGTAACTGCTGGGGCGTAAAGCCCAAATGCCCCATCACTGGCACACCATTTTCCACCAAAAACTGAGTGATCTCGGTCGCCCGGGGACACCATTCCAATTTCACTGCTTGGGCACCAGCTTCCGTCAAAAAAGCTCCAGCATTCTCTAATGCTTGTTCAGGACCCAATTGGTACGACAAAAAGGGCATGTCGCCGATGACCATCGCGTTCTTGACACCCTTAGCGACCGCGGCGGTGTGATGCAACATCTCATCCATACTGGCCGAAAGAGTGTCTTCCCTTCCCAACATGGTCATATTCAGGCTGTCACCCACCAGGACCGCGTCAACCCCAGCGGCGTCCACCGCCAGGCCCATGGCATAGTCATAAGCCGTCACAACAGTGATCTTTTCGTTCTTGTTGAATTTGGCTTGGAAGTCGAGGACGGTCACGCGTTTGGACATGGCTTTTACCTTTTCACGCTGACCGGCTGGTAATAGACCGTACCCTTAGTGGCTTTTTCCATATGGCTCAAGAGGTCGTCCAGGTCGGCGTCCCGGTGGACAAAGTCGATCTCGCTGGTATTAACCACCATCAAAGGCGTGTCTTGGTAATGAAAGAAGTAATAGTTATAAGCTTGGTTCAATTCGGCCAGGTAATCGCCTGTGATATGGTTCTCGAACTTACGCCCCCGCATGGCGATCCGTTTCAAAAGAACATCCGTGGAAGCCTGAAGATAGATCACAAAATCCGGCTTGAGGATATTGCCGGTCAAAATCGAGTGGATCTGCTCATAAAGTTTGAGCTCATTATCGTCCAAGGTCAGGTTGGCGAAAATGCGGTCCTTGGCGAAAACATAGTCGCTGATGATGCCCTGTTGAAAAAGATCGTTCTGAACCAATTCTTGTTGCTGGCGGAACCGGGACAGGAGGAAGAACATTTGGGTCTGGAACGCGTACTTTCCCATGTCTTTATAGAAATCATGGATAAAGGGATTGTCGACAACGCCTTCAAGCACCAACCGGGCGTTGAGTTTTTTGGAGAGGATTTCGGCCAAACTGGTCTTGCCGACACCGATCGGCCCTTCGATGGCGATATATTTATGTTGGAGCATAAGGCTTTACCTGTGACCTGTCTTTCACCTGGTCCAGCGCCTGCCGGATGGTTTGATAGCTCAACGGATATTCTTTGTTCGGCGCCAGTTCCGCCAGGGGCACTAATACATGCCGCCGATTGAGCAGTTCTGGATGAGGCAGAGTTAGCTTTTCCCCGGCCAGGATTTTTTGGTCGTAGAGAAGGATGTCGATGTCGAGCGTCCGGGGCCCTTTAGGGATTTCCCTTTGCCGTCCCAAACGGCGTTCCAAAGATTGCGCCCATTCTAACAAACTTTCCGGCTGCAAGTCCGTCTCAATTTCAGCCACTTGATTCAAGAACCAGGGCTGGTCCAAATAGTCCACCGGCTCGGTCTCATAAATCTTGGAAAAGCGAACCGAAGTAAAGGAGCCCCGGATCGCCTCACGAGCTTGGGAAAGATAGCCCACACGGTCGCCCATATTCCCGCCTAAAGAAAGATAGACCGTTGCCATGAGCTCCCATACCCTTCCGCTTTCAAGATAGGAAGCCAGCCCCCAAAAGCTATTCTCTACTAGGAAACACCGTTCCTCAAGATACCGATACCTTCGATCTCCACTTCAACACTATCCCCGGCTTTGATCGGGCCTACGCCCGCGGGCGTACCGGTCGTCAAGATATCCATCGGTTCCAATGTCATCACATGCGAAACAAAAGAAAGCAATTCAGCGGTATTCCAGATACGGTGCGCGATAGTGGATGATTGTTTCTCTTCCCCATTCACTCGGCACTTGATGGCCTGGTCTTTTTCAACGAAATCCGTCACTAAATAGGGGCCCAGTGGACAAAAGGTATCGAAACTCTTGGCTCTCGCCCACTGACCGTCCACCTTTTGCAGATCACGAGCCGTCACATCGTTGCAACAGGTGAATCCCCATACGGCTTTGAGTGCATCCTTAGGCGACGCGTTCTTGAGCCGGCTTTTCAGTACCACCGCCAACTCGGCTTCATAATCCACACGGCTCGAGGAAGGAGGGCACACGATCTTTTCTTCAGGCCCGATCAGGGATGAATTGGCCTTCAGGAAAATGACCGGATCCTTGGTATTTTCATGCTTCATTTCTTTGATGTGGTCTTGATAGTTGAGGCCTACCGCCACGATCTTCGTGGGCAGGGCCGGGGCCAAAAGCTGGTTCGGCTTCAAGGTATAGGATTTGGAATCCAGGGTCTGGTCGTTCCAGGGTTCGTCGGACTCGAAATAACGGTAAGTGTTCACGGATTCCAGCAACATCGCCCAACGGGGCCTGTTGTTGTGAAGTAAACGGGCGATCCTCAAGGGTTTACTTGACCCCCGGCCGCAGTCCTAGAACATCTCCCATGTCGTAGAAACCGTTCTTCTTGTCAGCCAAGAACAACGCGGCCTTCAAAGAACCTTGGGCAAAAGCCTCGCGGCTGTGCGCCACATGGGTCAATTCCAATCGTTCCCCAGGACCCGCGTAAAGGACCGTGTGGTCTCCAACGATATCGCCGCCACGGACCGCGTGAAACCCGATGGTCCCAGCCTTGCGTTCCCCCACGATACCTTCCCGTCCGTGGGTCGCTATATCTTTCAAATTCACCTTCCAGGCGCGGGCCACCGACTCACCCAGGCTCAGGGCCGAGCCCGAAGGCGCATCCTTCTTGAAATGATGATGGGCCTCGATGATCTCTACGTCGTAAGTTTGGCCCAATTTAGCCGCCGCTTCTTCGACCAGGGCAAAAAGCAAGTTCATGCCCAAGCTCATGTTGGAGGCCATCATGATGGGGATGTTTTTCGAAGCTTCGCGCATCTCCGCCTTTTGGGCATCCGAGCAACCGGTCGTGCCAATGACCAGAGCGATCCCTAAGGTTTGAGCTTCTTTTAAATAGGCCATCGTGGCCTCAGGTTGGGTGAAATCGATCAAGACTTGGGGCTTGTTGGCGATCTTGGCCAAAGACGGTGAAATGACCGCTTTGGTCTTATCGCCGAGGCCCGGAACGGCTTCGGACAGGGACTTCCCTTGCCAAGGACTGGAAGGGTTCGCCAGGGCCCCCACGACCTCAAAGCGGGCATCCGCAGCCGCCAAACCCAAGATGGTATGTCCCATCCGTCCGGTCGCGCCGGAAACCGCTAAACGCAGGCTCATCGGGCGCTCCCTGCGGCCACGGGGGCCGACAAAAGGTTATGGATGTCGAGTTGTTTACGAATGGATTCTTTCGCTTCCGCTGTCGCAGGCACCAAAGGCAAGCGGTATTCTTCCGCGATCTGTTTGCGCAAAACCAAAGCAGTCTTGATACCGACCGGATTTACATCGGCACCCATCACTGTCTTGACCAAGTCGTTGTATTTGAAAAACAAGTTCTTCGATTCTTGGATCTTTCCATCCAAATAAGAATGAACGATCTTCGAGGTTTCTCCTGGTAACAAATGGCTAGTCACCGAAATGACCCCCACGCCGCCAATAGAAAGGATGGGCAAGGTGATCGTGTCATCGCCCGAGATCAAGTCAAAATCCGCCGGACAAAGGGCCCGCACCTTGATCATTTGTTCCAAATTGCCGCTGGCTTCTTTGATCCCGACGATATTGCGGTGTTTGGCCAATTCAGCGATGGTCTCAGGATTCATGTTGATGACCGAGCGGCCCGGGATGTTATAGAGGATCTGTGGGATATCGACCGCGTTGGCGATCGCTTCAAAATGAGCGATCAATCCCCTTTGATTGGGTTTGTTGTAATAAGGAGAGACCAAAAGCGCGGCGTCCGCGCCCGCTTCTTTCGCGTGACGGGTACGGTCAATGGCTTCGGCCGTTGAATTGGAGCCGGTTCCCGCAATGACGGGTACCCTTTTACGGACCGTCTTCACCACAAAGGCAATGACCTCGTCATGTTCCTTGTCGGTCAGGGTCGGTGACTCGCCGGTGGTCCCGCAGGGCACCAGGCCGTCGATCCCTCCGGCGATCTGTTGCTCGACCAGGGCTTCCAAAGCGGCGTAATCGACCTTCCCGTTTTTAAAGGGGGTCACTAAAGCGGTATAGGCTCCACGGAACATGCGGCCTCCTCGGGCTACCTGGCTCTAATACAACAAAACCCCCTGACGGAGGTTTGGTTGAGGAAAGTTATCTTAGGGAATTTCCACTAGTGTCGCAAGTGGAGTCGTCCTTTTAGACGACAATCCGCTCGTTCTGCACCAGGTCTTCCCAAGTCTGGCGTTCACGGGCCACCGCGAAGCGGCTGCCGCGAACAACGACCTCGGGCGGCAAAGGCCTGGCGTTGTAGGTGCTTCCCATCACGCTGCCGTAAGCCCCAGCGGAGAAAACCACCACCAAATCACCCCTTTTCATCAAAGGCAACTTGCGGCCTTTGGCGAAAAAGTCACCTGACTCGCAGATCGGCCCCACCACATCCACCACCTGCTTGGGCGCTTGAGGGCCCTGGGCTGGCGCGATTCGATGATAAGCTTCGTAAAGGGACGGACGGATCAGTTCACCCATGCCTGAATCAAGGATATAAAAGGTCTTGCTGCCGCTTTGTTTCACATAGGTTACCTTGGACAACAACACACCCGAATTGCCCGAAATGAACCGGCCCGGTTCCAACACCAAGGTAGCGTTCAACCGCTTGATGACCGGCAAGACCAAAGCCGCGTACTGGGAGGCCTTCGGGGGCTTTTCGCCCTTGTAGTCGATACCGTAGCCGCCACCCAGATTGACCGTATGGATCGGGAAACCTTCTTTACGGAGTTGGAGAACCAGCTTTTCAACGACTTTGGCCGCACGGCCCACCGGGGCCGTCTGGGTCATTTGACTGCCAATATGAGCATGCACCCCAGTCCATTGGATCGAGCGGGACTGACGGACTACCTTGATGACCTTATCCACATCGCCTAAAAAAACGCCGAACTTGGTCTCTTTTTTACCGGTCGTAATGTAGTGATGGGTATGGGGATCCACATCCGGATTGAATCGGATAGCAATGGGAGCGGTTTTTTTCATCCGGGCCGCCACCTCGTTGATGGCCAATATCTCCGGAATGGATTCCACATTGAAATAACGGATGCCCTCGTGCAAAGCGTAAGCGATCTCTTCGTCGGTTTTGCCTACGCCGGCAAAGATGATCTTGCTGGCCGGCACGCCCGCCGAACGGGCTTTGAATAATTCCCCGCCCGAGACCACATCGGCACCGCAACCCAATTTGGCCAAGGCATTGACCACCGACAGGTTGCCATTGGCTTTCAGCGAATAGGCGACCAGATGCGGAACGGAGCGATAAGCTTGGTCGATCTCTTTGAACCGGTCCTCAAAAGCCGAAAGGCTGTAAACATAAGCGGGCGTACCCACCTTATCAGCGATCTTGGACAAAGCCACTCCATCCGCCATCCATTGGTTGTTCTTAAAGTGAAATCCGTTCATTATTCCCTCACAAATGTTTTAAGTGATGTTTGATCTCAGCGGATTGCTTCTTGATCAAGGTCGCTTGATCCACGACATTCTTCGGCGAAGTGCCGCCCACCGCTTTCTTTTGAGCCACCGAATGATGGACCGATAGGTTATCAGCCGTGCCCTTCGGGAAAGCTGGGGAGAACTTTTTGAATTCGTGATCGGTCAGGTCTTGCAATCTCTTGCCCCGCTCAATGCTATAGCACACAACATTGCCAACGACTTCATGGGCCTGGCGGAAAGCCATACCCTCTTGGACCAAGATATCGGCCAAGTCGGTCGCTAAAAGGGTCAGGTCCATATCGGCTACTTGAGCCATCTTTTCCCGTTGGAAGCGAACCGTCGACAAGAAACCCTTCATGGTCCGGAGCGAACCCACGACCGTATCCGTCGAGTCAAAAACAAAGTGTTTGTCTTCCTGCAGGTCGCGGTTATAAGCCAAGGGTAACCCCTTGAGGACCGTCAAAAGACCCATCAAGTTGCCGAAGACCCGTCCGGTCTTGCCACGGACCAATTCAGCCACATCGGGATTCTTCTTTTGAGGCATCAAACTGGATCCCGTCGCAAAAGCGTCGTCCATTTCGATAAAACCGAATTCGGTCGTCGCCCAAAGGATCAGGTCCTCGGAGATACGGGATAAATGCATTTGGGTGGTCGAGGCCGCAGCTAAAAAGTCCACATAAACGTCCCGGTCCGAGACCGCGTCTAAACTATTCTGTAACACTGAATGGAAACCCAATTGGCGGGCGGTAAATTCCCTATCAAAAGGATGATTGGTTCCCGCCAAAGCACCCGACCCCAAAGGTAGCGCGTCCGCGCGGTCCCAAGCGGTCAAGAAACGGTCCATGTCTCGGATCAGCATGAAGGCATAGGCTGACAAATGATGGCCTAGGGTTACCGGCATGGCCCTTTGCAAATGGGTATAGCCCGGCATGAGGGTATCTTTTTCTTTCGCGGCCAGATCGCAGATAACGTCGATCAATTCGATGCCTGCGGTTACCACTTCTTTAACAGCATGGCGCAGGTATAAACGGAAATCGGTTGCGACTTGGTCGTTACGGGAACGCCCGGTGTGGAGCTTCCCTCCCAAGGGGCCCACTAAGCGCACCAAGGCTTTTTCCACAGCCGTATGGATATCTTCCAAGCTGGAATCCAAAGGCAACTTACCAGCCGCCAACATCTTTTTGATCTTTTGAAGGCCCGCGACCAGCTTTTTACCTTCAGCAGCGGTCAAAAGCTTGGCTTTCACTAAAGTGCGAACATGAGCGATGCTGCCATCAATATCGAAGGGACCTAAACGGTGATCGAACGAGATCGACTCCGTAAAGGCTTCGACTTGCGGATCGGTGGACTTTTGAAATCTCCCGCCCCATGTCTTTTTCATTTGGTTTTCCTTTTCATGCTGCCCACCACCTTCATAGGCAAACCGAACAAACGAATGAACCCTTCAGCGTCCTTTTGGTTATAGACCTCGTCTTCGTTAAAGGTCGCGAGGTCTTCTTGGTATAAGGAATAAGGCGAACGGATACCGGTAGCTGTCACACGACCCGGATTGAATTCCACCCGAACGTCACCCGTCACGTTCTTTTGGGCTTCTTCAAAAAAAGCCTCGATGCTTTCACGCAGTGGCGCGAACCATTGCCCGTTATAGATCATCTCGGCATATTTGACCGACATGACCTGGCTGTAATGCAGGGTGTCTCGTTCGACCGTCAAGGTCTGCAAGGCCCGATGGGCTTCATAAAGGACGGTCGCGCCCGGGGCTTCATAGACCCCACGGCTCTTCATGCCGACCAAGCGATTCTCGACAATATCGATTCGGCCCACGCCATAGGCGGCGCCGAGCTTGTTCAACCTTTCGACCAAAGCGATAGCGCCCAGCTTTTTACCATTCAACCCGACTGGAATACCCTCTTTGAAATTTACGACAATGTTTGTCGGCTTCTTCGGGGCCTTTGCCGGATCTTTAGTCGTCAAGAACACATGTTCCGAAGGAGCGTTCCAGGGATCTTCCAATTCCCCGCCTTCATGACTCAAGTGCCAGAGGTTCCCGTCCATGGAATAGGGCCTCTTCTTGGTCACTGGGATTTCGATACCATGACGCTCGGCATAGTCGATCGCTTCATCACGGGAACGAATATCCCACTCACGCCAGGGGGCAATGATCTTCAAGTGAGGGGCCAGGGCCATCACCGTCAATTCGAAACGAACTTGGTCGTTCCCTTTACCGGTGGCGCCGTGACAAATAGCGTCCGCGCCCTCTTTTAAAGCCACATCCACAAGCCCTTTAGCAATAGCTGGCCGGGCCAAAGAAGTACCCAACAGATAAATGTTCTCGTACTTAGCTTGCGCCCGAAGCGCCTTGAAGCAATAGTCTTCCAGAAAGGTTTTGCGTTGATCGGCCACATAGGCCTTGATGGCCCCGGTCTTCAGGGCTTTTTTGCGGGCGGGCTCGACTTCTTTTCCTTGGCCGACGTCGGAGATGAAAGCTACCACTTGGCAGCCGTAGTTCTCCTTGAGCCAAGGAATGATGATGGAGGTATCCAGCCCTCCTGAATAAGCCAAAACGACCTTGTTCACTTGTGCCATGGTTCTCTCCCGATTATTCAAGCCATCATATGGATCAACAGTGCCTTTTGGGCATGAAGCCGATTTTCCGCCTGGTCAAAGACCAGGGAACGGTTTCCGTCCATCACTCCCGCTGAAACTTCCTCGCCGCGATGCGCGGGCAGGCAATGCAAAAAGATCGCCTTAGGCGATTCGGCCATGAGCTTTTCATTGACCTCGAAGCCCTTGAAGGCGTTCAGGCGTTTGTTCTTTTCCGCTTCTTGGCCCATGCTGGTCCAAACATCAGTGTAGACCGCATCCGCGTTCTTCGCCGAACCGGTCACCGTATGGGTCACTTCGATCCGGCTACCGTTCTTGACACCCTCAATTTGGGCCCGCTTCAGGATGGTCTTATCCGGTTCATAACCCGCCGGGCAGACCAATTTGAAATGCATGCCCGTCTTGGCCGCGCCGATCATCAGGCTATGCGCCACGTTGTTCCCATCGCCCACAAACACCAACCGCAAACCCTTGAGCTTGCCATAGTGTTCCTGCAAAGTTTGAAGGTCGGCCAGCGTCTGGCAGGGATGGTGGGCGTCCGAAAGACCATTGATGACCGGAATTGAGGCATTCGCCGCCAATTCTTCCACGGTCTTATGCGCGAAAGTACGGATCATAATGCCTTGAACGAACCGGGAAAGGACCTTGGCCGTATCGGCGATGGTTTCCCCCCGACCGATTTGGATATCGTTCCCGCTCAAGAAAAGGGCATGCCCACCCAACTGGTACATCCCCACTTCAAAGGAAACCCGGGTCCGGGTCGAACTTTTCTCAAAGATCATGCCGAGGCATTGACCCTTCAGCTCTTTCTTATATTTCGAAGGCTTTGCTTTCACCTTGGCGGCCAGATCCAGCAACCCAGCCAATTCTTTATTAGAAATCTCTTCAAGTGTCAGTAAATGACGGACTTTTTTGGACATAAGGCTCCCCTTAACCCTGCAGCTCGACGGCGATGGCCTTGCGCAGCTTTTCCATGGCAAGATTGATCTCTTCCTCGCCAATGATCAAAGGCGGCAGGAACCGAAGGACCGTCGCATGGGCCGATCCGAGCAGCAGACCTTCCCTCACGCACTTTTGGACTAACGAAGAGGCATCACGGGTCATTTGCAAACCCTGAACCAGCCCCATTCCGCGGACTTCTGTAAAAAGCTGGGGAAACTCGACAATGAGCGCGGCCAGCTGCGACTTGAGATACTCGCCTTGTTTGGCGGAGTTAGCGACCACATCCTTCAGGATGATGGCCTCGATATTGGCGACCGCAGCGGCACTGACAATCGGGTTACCGCCAAAGGTCGAAGCATGATCTCCTGGTTTGAACCCCTGAGCCACTTGGTTGGTCACCAACATAGCGCCCATGGGCAATCCGGCTCCTAAGGCCTTCGCTGAGGTCATGATGTCCGGTTCAATTCCATAGTGTTCATAGGCCCACATCTTGCCCGTACGGCCCAGACCTGTTTGCACTTCATCCAGAATGAGCAAAATACCGTTTTCGCGGGTCAAGTCCCTCAGTTCTTTAAGGAACTTTTGATCCGCCGGATGGATACCACCTTCGCACTGGATGGTTTCCAGAAGAACCGCGGCGGTCTTATCGCCGATGAGCTTTTTCACGCTTTCGATATCGTTATAGGTAGCGAACTTGATACCGGGCAACAGGGGTCCGCAGCCTTCCTGATATTTCTTTTGGCCCGTGACCGACAAGGCGCCATAAGTCCGCCCGTGGAAGGAATTATCAAAGCTAATGATCTCGAACCGGTCCTGACCGAGCCGGCTGAAATACTTCCGGGCCAGCTTGAGCGAGGCTTCGATGGCTTCCGCGCCCGAGTTACAGAAAAAGACCTTCTGGGCAAAGGATATCTCGCACAAAAGCTTCGCCAAACGGACATTGGGTTCGTTGTAGTAATAGTTGGAAACATGACCGATCTTGCGGGCCGTATCGGCAATGGCGTTCACTACCTCTGGATAGGCCTGGCCCAACCCGTTGACCGCGATGCCGGAGAAAAAGTCGAGGTAAACGACCCTTTCAGAATCATAGATGTAATTGCCATCGCCTCGCATAAGGACGATCTTTTGCCGGTTATAGACCGGCAGTAGATAATCATCGCCGTTTTGGATGATCCGAAAGGTTTGCATGGCGCCCTCGTTTGTCCTCAAAATGAAAAAAGTCCCCGTGAAGGAATTCACGAAGACTTGAGAGAAAGCATCTTAATCGTTGGAAAAAGGCCTGTCAACCGGCCCCAAAACGGCTCAAACCCGCATGGAAGGCTCGGTCAATTTCTCAAATTCCTCAATAGCATATCGGTCGGTCATGCCCGCGATATAGTCCGCGATGACCCGACGCGTCGGCTCGACCTTGTTCTTGATCTTGTCCCGAGGTGTGGCCGGCAGGATATCCGGGTTGGCTTCGTATAAATGGAAGAGTTCTTGGATGACCTTGGCCACCTTGGTTTCCATTCGAGTCACCCGGGGATGGCGGTACATATTGTCGAAGAGGTATTTCTTCATGGTCAAAAAATCGACTCGGCAGGCATCGGAAAAGGCCGCCAGTTCCTCGGGACATTGACGGACGTCCTGGACGCTCATGACGTTGAACTTACCGATCCGTTCCATCGTGTGGTTCAAAATGTCCGTGACCAGTTCATCGATGATCTGGCGGACCGTTTGGTACTTGATCTTGTCCCGGGTCAAGTGCGGATAAAGCGACTTCACCTTATCGAAATTGCGTTTCCACAAAGGGACTTCATTCAGCCCCTCAAAGTTCAAAAGTCCCGAGGTCAGGCCATCATCCAAGTCATGGGCCGTATAAGCGGTTTCATCGGCCAGATCGACGATCTGGGCCTCTAAAGTGTACTGTTCCCCGGCGCCGCCCGGCCTGTCATAGCGGGTACGGTGTTTATCGATGCCTTCCAACACCTCGTAAGAAAGATTAAGGCCCTGGAACAAGGGATAGCGATCTTCTAAGTAGGTAACAATGCGGTAGCTCTGGGCGTTATGTTCGAAACCGCCGTCGTTCTTCATCAGTTCGTTTAACACCTTCTCGCCACTATGTCCAAAAGGCGTGTGCCCCAGGTCATGGGCCAAGGCCACTGCTTCGGTCAGGTCCTGGTTCAGCCGCAGCGCCCGGGCAATGGACCCGGCTATCTGCGCAACCTCTAAGGTATGAGTAATTCTCGTGCGGTAATAATCACCTTCATGATTCACGAAAACCTGGGTCTTATATTGAAGCCTGCGGAAAGCGGTCGAATGGATCACTCGGTCACGGTCGCGCTGAAAGATGGTCCGATAAGGATGGTCCGGTTCGGCGTAATGACGGCCTTGGCTGGTCTTGGATTGTTGGGCGTAAGGCGCTAAGACCTGCAATTCGATATTCTCAAGCTCTTCACGGGTTCTCATAGGTTCGCTTTCAATGGTTCGTTAGCAAGGACTGTAATTGTGCGAGGATCTTTCGGTCCTCATCTGAAGAAGGGGCTAATTTCACGGCCATGGCGGCTTCATCCAAGGCTTTCGCCAACTGTCTTTCATTATAATAAGCAAGCGTCAAATTTCTAGCGAGGTCCTCCCTTTCCGGAGAGAGAGCTTGGGCCTTCTCTAAAAACGGGACCGCTTGACGGAAATGCCCTTGCCGCAAGAGAACGTCACCTTGCAACGAAAGCCAGCTCGCATTATCACCGTTCCGCTCGTATCCCACTTTTCCCTTTTGAAGCACTTGTCGTATCGAGACTTTCCCACCCGCTAGATCCGCCAAGGCAGATTGAAAACAAGGATAACCCAGTTCCAAATAATGGTTTGCGATCAGGTCATAGGATTTAGTATAGACCTCCGGCGGAATATTCCGTCCTACGATCTGCGCCGTCTTTTTGAGGCCCATCAATTGGGCAATGGTGTCTAAATAAAAACGTTCAGTGCCCGGAAGGTATTCCGGCAAGGGCGAATACCCAGTCCGCGGCGTCAGTCGGTAAAGCGAATAGCCCCCAGCCACCGGCAAGGGCACTTTTTCCGTATATTTCAAAAAGAACTGTTCGTAATTTCTCAATTTCGCGGGCGACCAGAAATAACGGTCCAGCCCCAGTTCTTCCAGACGCACCACTTGCCCCATCATCCCATTCGAGTTGTAGAGGATATAGTCAAAGCCATTCTCTCGGAATTGACGGTATAGGTCTTCTGGAGTCGAAGACCTATCGGCCCACGACTTCAGCAAAGCGTGGCTATAGTCAAAGTCATAGGCGCTAGTTCGGTCGAGGTAATATCCGTTTTGCTGACCTAGAATGAGCACTTTAGCGTTGGCTGGCAGGGTTTGATTCAAATACCGATTCACTTCCACATAACCGCTAGGTCGCATGATCTGTTCCAAGAACGCTTCCCGGGTTTGGAGCCCCAAAAAATGAGGAAATGGATCGGGCTGCGCGAGAAGGCCTTGAAAAAGATAAAGTCCCGAAAGTACCGCCAATGCCAAAGGAAAAAAAGTTAAAGAACGATCACGATCCGGCCAAAGCTGCAAAGCTTTTTCGAAACCAAGCGCTGCCAAAAAAGAGACAACCGCGATCACAGGGGTGATCAAACGCAGTTGGTGGCTAGTGACCAGCCAAGCCAAAAACGGTATTCCAGCAACAAACATCAATACAGGAACAGTTCTTTTGAAACTAGGTTTCAAGAACAAAAGCGGCATGAAAACTAACAAAGACAATCCGATCTCCTCGTTCGGCGCGCCGCTGTAATTGCTAAAAAAGATACCGAACAGAACGGATGGAAGTCGCAATATTCCCTTGAATCCTTCGACCGGGAACTTGATCCAGGACGCCTTTTGGTCGAATTCATTCCAATCAAAAGCGTGGAGCCAATCGGTCAAATAAGGGAAAAATGGATCATGAACATCGACCCAACTTTTGAGTGCCCAAGGCGCCCAAAAGAAAGTGGATAAAACGAATAACCAAATCACAAAGAATGCGCCTCCCTTTTTCTTCGAGCCCATCCAAATCCAAAGACTGATCGCGGTCAGCGCATAAACAATGGCGTTATATTTGATCGCCCAAACCACCGAAAGCGACATCGCACCGAGGAACCACCGACCCTTGGTTGAACAGTCTTCATCGTTCAAGACAAGGTGGGTCAAAAGACTTAGACCCAAAACCGAGTAGAACCCGGCAAAAAGATCCACATAGCCCCGGGTCGAATAGATATTTAAGTAAGGGAATAACCCGTAAAAAGCACCGGCATACCATCCCGCTCTTGGCGTGCCCAAACGAGTGCCCAGCGCAACCAAGCAAAAGACAGTCGCCAAATGGGACCAAAAGCAAAAGAAGCGCGCGATGGAGTCGCTGCCCCAAATAAGTCCCCAGGAAAAAAACATTTGCCCCAATGAAGGCGAGTGGGACGGAACGATACCTTGGACTCCGTAGAATCCGTGATGGTCAAGATAATAACGCGGCAAGACCAATTGATAGGTAATGGCATCCCAGCTCATTTCGGGTGCGAAAAGATTCGAAAAAGTCAGAAGAACAAAAGAACCGACGACCCACTTCCAAAGCCAGGGCAACTTCTCTTCTTTTTCAAAGGGCCAACAACGTTGAAAGAACCAGGTCCGATCCACAAACACCAATACCACGAAAACAAAAACCACCAACATCTGAAGCAATTTAATATACAAAAGGCCGACCAATGCTAAAACCTCCGCAGTCAGACCCCAAAGGACCATACCGAGCGCGAAGGACCAAATCCACTTCTCCAGTTTTGTAAATTCTACATTGCCAAAAATTTTTAATGCCCTTTCGCCGATCGCAAGAAAAAGTGACAGGTAAGCAAAAGCAATCAGCAAGGTCAGTGCATGGGAAAGCTGAATCGAAAGGACTTGGAGACCGTCCCAAGACGATGTTCGCAAAGCCGTCAGAAGACCGTTCAGATCGTTGATCAATCGCAGGGGGATATTTAAGCAATAAAAACCGACACAAAGGATGAACCAAAAGATGAAAGACCAGAAGACAAAGGAAGATGCTTGAGAAGTTGGCCGGCTTGATCGCGCCATAGGGCCTCGGTGGAGAAACAAAAAAGGCCCCAAAAGGGGCCGAAGGGATCACGCATCGGTCAAATATGGTGGAGACGATGGGGATCGAACCCACGACCCCTTCCATGCCATGGAAGTGCTCTCCCAGCTGAGCTACGTCCCCATATCCAACCGACTGCCAAATGAACAACCAGGGAGGAAATTCTATACAAAAAGTCAAAAAAAACAAGCCAAACTAAAAAAGGCTGCAAATTAAATTAAAACCTGCCCTGACCGCCCCCGCGCCGAACATGGTGGGCGAAACAGGATTCGAACCTGTGACCCCCTGCGTGTAAAGCAGGTGCTCTAACCAACTGAGCTATTCGCCCCCTAAAAAAATAAACCCCAGCCCGTGATGGAGCCAGGGTCCACATGCTTTCAAGGAACTAAGCGTTCTTTTCGACGTGGAGGAAAAATTTGATGGCGCTCTTTTTTTCGCCATCGATGGTCAAGTGAATGAACTCTGGTTTAAAATTTGCGTCCAATCCGTCCCCCTTGAGGAAACCCCGCGCGATCGCAATGGCCTTGACGGTATTGTTGATGCTTTCGGGCCCCATGGCCACGATCTCGACGCTTTTCCCATCACGAACGTTGTTCGCGATGGCTCCCGCGACCGTAGAGGGATTACTTTTGGCGGCGACTTTGAGCGTCATTATCCCAACCACGTGCGGCTCCTTCTAACTCCACAGCTAAAAGACATCCACTTGGGTTTTATAACATGGGCCCCAAGTGCTGTCAACCAAGGGGCATTTTCGCCCGGTTCCAGCGTGGAAGGTGTTGTCAAAGTGTCGTGAAGGCTCACCATCGAGACCAAAATCCTTTCGATCGATCCGGCCATTTGTCTCAGGGGGCAGAATTCTACCAGCTTTCCGCCCAGAGGAAACACCTAAATTTGAGACTGGCCCTCAAGCCCCCCAAAAATATCGACATATTGGAGCGATAACGGAGCCAACACCATAGGATGAAGTCGGACCAGGGTTGCACCTTAAGAACCGGCAGGAAATAACGAAAAGCGAAGAACCCAAACAAGGATAGGTCAAAAAGGGCCACATCCACATCCCAAGCCGTAGCGCCCCCCCGTCCCCAGGAACACATCCAAAGGGTTTTCCATAGGGCCGCAATCCCCCATAAATGAAGCCAATGAAAATCACCCCAAGCAATATCGACGGATATTGGGAAGGGCATCACTAATTCATGTTCCCCTGCGAATT
The DNA here is from genome assembly GCA_027452205.1 of candidate division FCPU426 bacterium. Taxonomy (GTDB): domain Bacteria; phylum Oederibacteriota; class Muellerivitia; order Muellerivitales; family Muellerivitaceae; genus Bog-1183. Next base: position 181,245 of record DAIDGV010000003.1, read on the forward strand.
GAAGCCGAATACACAGGGCTGTATTCTTAGCGAATCGGCGCCAGACGGCTTGTTGGAAAGCTTTGTCGTTCATTTTTTCTGTCAGTTTTTTGCTGGTCATTACCGGACATCTCTCGACCATAGCGGCAGGTTCGAAGAAAAGCCGCATTTTTCGGTTCTCGATAGCGCCGATCTCTTCCCGCGTAAGGCCGGAATCCAAGGAATGAGACGCTTTGGATAGTGAAGCTAAGGCGTCGCCCGTTAACGCTAGATTGGTTGGCGTTAGCAAAGAAGCGATGGGGTCGATCGAAACATCGGCGGAATCGGCCCGCTTTTTGAGCGTTAAATAAACCGGAGAGTTAATGCCTAAATTCTGCCAAACCGAGTCGAGCCCTATTTGTTCGCAGTAATTCCCTATTTTGTCGCCCGACCCCGACGATCTCCATTGGACCTCACCCAAAACCATTCCAACCTCGCGGTTCTTCCGAAAGACCGAAACCATCTTTTGCGCCCATTGACGGCTAGGCCGACAATCCGACTGGGTAAAAAGAACAATGCTTCCTTGGGTCAATCGAGCCACATGAGGAAAGAAGGAACTTTTCGAACTGTGCGATATCGTTTTGACCGACTTGAATTTGAGTTTTCGGAGGATATCCAACGCCGGCATCCAACGGGTTTCTCCAATAAGCAAAAGCTCGATCTTGGACGCTGGATAAACTTGCTCGGTCAAGCTAAGGATAGGCGAGGAAATAACAAGTTTTTCTTTGAGCAGAACAACAACGGTAATCAGAGGATTTTTAGAAGAAGATGAGGAATGGTTCGGCATGGGCTATTCCTTCATCAAATGGAAAAAATGGTGGGTGATGCAGGGCTCGAACCTGCGACCCGCTGATTAAGAGTCAGCTGCTCTACCAACTGAGCTAATCACCCGTATCCAAATAACATATGCAATTATGGTGCGCCTGAGAGGGCTCGAACCTCTGACCTACAGATTCGGAATCTGTCGCTCTATCCAACTGAGCTACAGGCGCATCCTCTCCACACCACATCAGCGCCATACCCGAAAATGGGGTGAGAGACGGGAATCGAACCCGCAACCCCCAGATCCACAATCTGGTGCTCTAACCGATTGAGCTACTCCCACCATTTACCGCGGACCACTTTTTCGAGGGGCCAATGCCTTGTCCAAGGCCGTCAATATAACGAAAAGCCCCGGAAAAGTCCTAAGAGTGTATGAGGGGGGCCTAAAAATGTAAAGTTTTTATTTGTTTTAAAGAGGTTGCTGCGCGCCTATTCACGGAAGCGAAAGTTCCTGGACCCTTCACTATCCAGAGTATGAAGAAAATGGTGCGCCTGGGCCGATTCGAACGGCCGACCCACTGCTTAGAAGGCAGTTGCTCTATCCACCTGAGCTACAGGCGCAAAAGACCAAAAATGAATGACCAGGATCGGGATCCATCCATGTCCAGGGTCGGGGCGGTGAGATTCGAACTCACGGCCCCTTGGTCCCAAACCAAGTGCGCTACCGCTGCGCTACGCCCCGGCTCTGAACACGGATGAATAGGACCAAACCAACGGCTTGGTCAAATTGGCGGCATTCTAACCGATGCCCCTAAAAATAAGTATAAAGACTTATTTGGAGATCAGTAATTGACGGGCTTTTTGAAGCGCTCGGCCCCGGTGACTGATCTGATTCTTCTCTTCCAGGGTCATGAGCGCGAAAACCTTGGAAAAACCCTCGGGCATGAAAATAGGGTCGTATCCAAATCCCCCATTACCCTGCACCGATCCCGTGATCTTACCTTCCACTTCCCCGCATACTTGCTGGGCGCCTTTAACGGGGTCATAGATCGTAACAATGGTTCGAAAGACCGCTCGGCGGGCCGAATCAGGCACTTTTTCCATCAATCTTAATACTTTTTGAACGTTATCCACGTAGGTGCACTTTTCACCGGCGTACCGGGCGGCATAAATTCCAGGTTCACCCTTCAATGCATCGATAAAAAGACCCGTATCATCGGAAAGAGTTGTCAACTTCGTGAATGCCCAAATCTCCTTGGCCTTTTTAAGCGAATTTTCTTCCAGGGTCACGCCGTCTTCCACCACTTCAGGCATACCCGGAAAATCAAAGGCAGCTTGAATGTCCCAACCGAGCCCGTCCAGCGCCTGTTTCATTTCCTTGAATTTATCCCGGTTGTGGGTGGCAAGGACCAGCTTTTTCATGAACGCAACGCCCTCTGTTGGGCTTTCATGACCTGAGCAATTCCTTTTTCGGCCAATTTGAGGAGTTTATCCAGTTGTTTGCGGGAAAAGGGTTCTTTCTCAGCGGTACCCTGGATCTCCACAAAATGACCCGAAGCGGTCATGACCGTATTGAAATCCACATCCGCTTGGGAATCTTCCTCATAACAAAGGTCCATGACCGGTTTACCCTTTACGATACCGACACTCATCGCACCAATGGCTTCCCGCACCGGGATGCGGTCAAGCACGCCCTTCTTTTTCAACCCCAGTAAGGCATCCATTAGCGCCACATAAGCTCCGTTGATGGAGGCCGTGCGGGTACCGCCATCGGCTTGTAAGACATCGCAATCCAAAGTGATCTGCCGTTCGCCCAAGGCGGTCAGATCCACTACCGAGCGCAAGGAACGGCCTATCAGGCGTTGGATCTCGTGGGTCCGGCCATCGATCTTCCCTTTCACCGCCGCCCGGGGCGTTCGCTCCGCCGTGCTGCGAGGCAGCATGGAATACTCGGCTGTCACCCAACCTTTACCCTTGCCACGTAAAAAAGAAGGAACTTCTTCGGAAACTGTGGCATTACAAAGCACCTTCGTATTTCCCATCGAGACCAAGACCGAACCTTCGGCATACTTCGTATAACCGCGCTGGAAACGGATAGGACGTATCTGTGTGGACAAGCTTATCTCCTCGTCGATCTTTTGTTTGGGACTCCAAGAATTTAAACTGAAAAACAGATCAGAGCAAGAAATTCGAAAGATGTTGCAGGACCCTTGGGTCGCTCTTGCCGGAACCTTCTTTTTTGCTTTCCATTTCGATCCATTTGCGGATCTGAGATTTTACTCGTCCACCGTACTCCGGCCCCAATCCCTTTTCCACCGCTTGTATACGAAGGTTGAACAAGAACAACAGAGCGTTGTCGACCATGACTTCGGCTTGCTTAGGGTCCAAAGCGTTCTTGTTGTCCAGCATCCGCTGCACATTCAAAGAACCATCCTCAAGTAAATTGCCGCTAGAGTCCCAGTTCGTGTTGCGAAGTACATCCAAATGCCTTTCCCGGGCCGCCTCAAAGGTCTTCACGAACATATTCGATATTTTCCGGACGTCGATAGTGTTCTTAAGCTCTTCAAAGAAGATCGAACGGAAACGGTCATAAGCGTTGATGAAGTCCTCGAAAGTCGGTTCTTTACGGGCGCTGACTCCCGGCTTCATGACAAGGGAGGAACCGCTCACATTGACCGGCTCATTTGTGCCAGAACCGCTGACACCCGGCTGAAGGAGCAAGGAGGAACCACTGACCTGGACCGAAGCCTTTTTAGGAGGCTCATCCTTAGCCAGCGTCTCGGTTTCAGCTTCTTTATCGTTGGTCCGGTGTACCTTGGAAATGACCGTGATGACCACCGGCTCTGAGATTGAGCTGCTGGTTTCGTCGTTGAATTTGATGTCCGTCCCCGGAACATCTTCAATGCTTTCCGGCAGGATTGAAGGAGGAGCCTCTGGCATGGTCGGCTCTGCCTCCGGCATTTTTGTCCAGTCGCCGCCGAATATCTCGTTAATATCCAGTTTTAGATCATCGTCAGGCTTCTTCATAGCCAACCTTTCGGTGGATAAGACCCCTTCATCTTATCAGATAGAACCCTAAAAATTTTTGCGTAATTGTGCGGAAATAATGTCTTTTACATAAAAAGCGTCCGGCTGATCCGACTCGCTACGAATACGGCTTACGCCCAGGCTGCTTACCCAACCACGCCCCATATCCCAATTAGCCTTCGCCGTCAAAAGATCCTGGCTATCCTCGTCAATGAAACCTAATTGCAGATCTTGATTGTTCAAGGGAGGTGCGTCATAGGTCTTCAAATAAAGTCGGAAGAGCAGTTGGAGGTAAAAATTGCTTGAGGGCCGAATAACCCCTGCCCAGGAGAAGCTTTCCACCGTGTTGGAGAACCCATAGCTGTTGGAATCGGTCCGTTGTCCCTCCAAGTTGATGTCTTGAAGGATGGAGAAGAAATACCAATGGGCGTTCAAATTGATTTTCCAAGTATTGTCATTCTGAAGGACCTGGGGAGAGATGGTCGCACCACTTTGCCCGACAGCATAACGGTTGAATTGGCGATTGGTATAGCTACCCGTCAGCTTGAGTGAGAAAAGATCATCAATCTCTCGCTGTATACTAAATACCCCCGATTGGTCCAGGAAATTCCGGGACCAAACCGTTGGATCGGTGTCGAAATACTGTCGGGCCAGGTTCCTGTATTGCGCCTCGTAACTCCAAACTCCCGGAGGCGCCCACCGGGCACCAGCCACACTGCCGACATCGAAGTAATTGAAATCAAAATACTGGCTGGACCGCAGGAAATAATCGAACTTGTAATAGAAGTCCCAATCTCCTGGCTCTACAGCCAGCAAAGCATTGATATCATTTTTCAGATTGTCCAAGCCCGTATAGATCATGTATTGATCGTCGCCCACGTGATAATTCACAAGGCCACGGAATACCTCATAGTTCAGTTTGGCTTCAGCACCCCAATCTGCACTGATGATCTCGTCGGACAAGACACCCGTTTGGGTGACGGAACGATAGACGTTATCGTCCAAGCGAAATCCCGCGGTGGCCGGTTCCAAGGCAAAATCAAAAGTTGTTTTTGAGCTTTCAGGCGGGTTTTGAGCCCAGCCTGCCCAGGGGCTCAGCCAGCAACAAAAGATCAAAGCGATGGATAATTTTTTCATAGCCGTTTGCCTTCGTTCATTCGATCCAAGCGCCCCTTGACCTTGGTCAACAAAAGGTCAATCTGGGCATCTTCTTTCTGGCCCTGTAATATCCGTTGCTGTACCTCATTTAGACGGTCATTAAGCTTTTTCTTATGGCTATCGGTGGATAAAAACTCGATATCATCCTGTTTCAAGTCGTTCTGGGGGAAATTCGAATCGGCGTTCATGGAGTGCACATCTTTGAGGAAATCCTTCATTTCCCCTTGAAGTTTGAGCTCGTTCCGGATGCTTTCCATCTCCAAGGTCCATTTCCCGATCTGTTCCTTGATGATTTTTTGTCGGTCCTTGAAAAGATCCATGGTCAATTGCAACGTTTCCCGGTCATTGGTCTTGAGCACCTCCACAGCATTCAATTGCATCGGTTCGTCGATCCGATCCTTTTGCCGATATTGGCTCAACAAGGTCTGGACGCGATTGCGTTTACGGGCCAAGTCGGTCACTTGGTTGACCTTCGCGTCCAGAGTGGTCGCCGATTCGGTGATGTCCCCCTGGGCCAAAAGCATTTCGATATGGCTGTTGTAAATGTCGGAAAGATTGATGCACTTCTGTTCGAATTCTTTTTGTTTGGCGTCCGCTTCCCGGGCCATTTTGGAGTTATCTTCCAGTTTGTCCTTCAATTCATTGAGAAGCTCTTTAAGACGGATCTCTTTGAAGACGTTGGAATCGGTCCTCAACTCGGAACGCAATTGAGTGGTTTTCGATTGCAGGTCGGCGATGTCGGATGCCAATACCGCCTTATTGGTCTGATAATCCTTCAGCCAGGTCAAAAGCGTCGAGATATCGGCCTCAAAGCGGGCTTGCACCGCCAGCCACTGGGCTTCGGTCAAAGTCGCGCCTGAGGACATCGCCGGGGCAGGCTGCGGCCACGCAGTCGCGGCAAACCCGCCGAACCACCCAGTCAACAGGATCAGAGTAAGAAAAGAAAGCTTCAGGTTCATTCTTCCGCCGCGACCTCCGCTTCCCCTTCGGACAATAGACCGTACTTCTTCAACTTATAGATTAAGGCGGTCCGATTCACGTTCAGCAGCTTGGCCGCTTTGGTCTGTACCTGATTCGCCTTTTCCATGGCCTTGATGATCAGTTCTTTTTCGTAATTTTCGACCTTATCGGTCAATCCCGCATCTTCCCGAAGCAGGTTCAAGGCATCGTCCTTGTGATGGGTCTGGATATCCAACGGAAGGTTCGATGGATAAATACTATCACCATCCGAAAGAACGACCGCCCTTTGGATGGCGTTCTCCAGTTCCCGCACATTTCCCGGCCAATGGTATCGGGTCATCAGGTCGACGGCTTTTTTGTCGATCTTGGTGATCTTCTTGTTCGCCTCGGCGCTGTAACGGTTCAGGAAATGGAAGGCTAATCTTTCCACATCCTCCCGGCGGTCCCGCAGGGGCGGCACCAGGATGGGCACCACGTTGAGACGGAAGAAAAGATCCTCCCGGAACTGACCTTTTTTGATGGCCTCTTCCAAATTCTTGTTCGTGGCCGCGATGACCCGCACATCGGACCGGATGATCTCTGTACCGCCGACCCTTTCGAACTCCTTTTCCTGCAAAACCCGTAATAACTTGACTTGGGTCGAAAGATTGATGTCCCCGATCTCATCCAAAAAGATGGAACCTCCATTCGCCAGCTCGAAACGACCTATCCGCTTGCCTGCCGCACCCGTAAAGGAGCCCTTTTCGTGCCCAAAAAGCTCACTTTCCAGCACTCCTTCCGCCAAGACCGCACAATTCACCTTGATGAAGGGTTTGTCCTTTCGGCGGCTATTGAAATGGACGGCGTGGGCAACTAGTTCTTTCCCCGTACCCGACTCGCCCCGGATCAGGACCGCCGTATCCGTGGGTGCCACCTTTTCGATAAGTTCATAGACCGGCTGCATCTTGGCGCTATTACCGATAATGCGTTTATAGTTGTACTGGTCGTTCAGTTTTTCCCGCAGGTACTTGTTCTCGTAGACCAGTTTTTGGCGTTCGATGGCCTTATCTACCGTGATCTTGACCTGCTCCGTGGAAAAGGGTTTTGTAATGTAGTCGTAGGCGCCCAACTTCATGGCCTCCACGGCAGTCTCGATGGTGGCATAAGCGGTCATGATGATGACCACGATCTCGTTATCCAACTCCTTAATCATCTTTAAGAGCGACATCCCATCTAATTTTGGCATCTTGATGTCGCTGATAATGACATCCACATGCTTGCTCTTGATGACCTCCAGGGCCTTTTCACCATCCTCAGCCTCTAGGATCGTATTACCGTCCCCTTCCAAGGTTTGGCGCAATACCTTCCGCATACTGCTCTTGTCATCCACTAATAGGATCGTACTCATTCAACGTCCCCTTTCTTATGGTCTAAAGCCGGCAAAACGATCAAGAACTGCGCTCCGCCCTCGGGCCGGTTATCCGCGGCGATGACCCCACCTAGGGCCTCAACGATCTTTTGTGTGATCGAAAGCCCCAATCCAAATCCCTCGGTCTTCGTCGTGAAGAAGGGGGTGAATAATCTCTTCAAGTTCTCGGGCAAGATTCCTGTGCCATGATCCAGGACCAGCAAAGTAGCCCATTGGCTGCCTGTCTCCGCCGGCTTCACATGGGAAAAACCCTTTTCATTCAAAAAAGCCATTAGACCCGACCGATTGAACTGCCTCGCCTCGATTCGCACCGAACCGCCTGAAGTGGAGGCCTGCACCGCGTTCAAGGCAAGGTTCAAAAGTGCCCGACGGAACTGTTCCACATCCAAACTCAGCCATATTTCCTGTTTTTGATCCAAAACCACTTCGACACTTTTTTGGCGGGCATCATTCTCTATTAGAGGTAGCACCCCCAGGACCACTTCCTTCAAATTGACTTCGTGAGCATCAACCGAGGTGGGTTTGGCGAAGACCAGGAAATTGGTCACGATCTTGTTCAATATCTCGATCTCAGCAGCGATGTCTGAGACCATTTCTTTCGCCTGGGTGTTCCCAGCTAGTTTTTTTTGTAATATCTCCGCAAAGCCCTTCATTGCTCCCAGGGGATTACGGATCTCATGGGCAATGCCCGCCGCCAACTCCCCAATGGTTGCCATTTTTTCGGAAACCTTGATCCGGGATTGCAGGTTTCGAAGTTCGGTCTCATCGGTAAAAATGACCTCAGTCCCCAATTCTTGGGCGTCCGCACCCAATAGCGGAACGCTCCGTAACCGGATAAAACGCGGCTCTTCCTCGGACAAGTTGACTTCCTCGTTGTCCAATCGGCGGTTCATTTCATGAGCGCCTCTCACCGCTTCTAAGAAAACCACGATGTCCTTGAAAACATCCTTGTAATGCCGGCCAATGGCGGCCTCCTGCGGAATGCCCAAGATTGTCGAAGCCGCTTGGTTAAAAGTGGTCACATTCCCCCTTAGATCCACGACCAGCAAACCATTCGCCATACTTTCCAAGATGTACTCGTTGTGGCTCTGAAGCCGTTTGGCCATTTCATTGAAAACGTGGGTCAAGGCACCTAACTCGTTATCCGCGACCAATTGCACCCTTTGGCCAAAATCCCCCTCGGCGATCTTTTGCGACGCACGGGCCAGTTCTTCGATCGGCTTGATGAAGCGGCGTCCAAAGGCATAGAGCAAAGCTCCCATGAACAACAAACAACCCATCCCAAAACTGAACAAAACCTTCGCGAAACGATCCAAGCCGTCCAAAAATTGCGCACTGGCTTCAACACCTAGTACGCCTACCACATGGCCATTCCGCAAAATAGGCGCGTAAGCCATCTTGTAAATGCCTCCGTCGCTTTCCGGGAAGAGGATCGAAGCGGCGGGTGTGCCTTTTTTGGCTAGGTCAAAGGGTTCTGGGTCCAGGTCTCGCAACCAATCGTTTTCCTTGAATTCATATAGTCGGTTCGCGTCGACCAATACCCTTCCATCCGGATCCAAGACAAAAAGGTTCTTCGCTTCACTTTCCCTTTTTTTAACCAAAAGAAATTCCTGGTATTTAGCGTAAAGAACACCCTGTCCCGTCATGTAAGGGATGCCCTCGGATTGGATCTGATCAGCTGTCAGTTGGGCGATAGAGATCAACCGATGACCCAACTCTTGGTCGAATGTTTTTTTCCCAACGTAATAAGCGAATCCCCCATAAACGAAAAGGATCAGGATCCCCACAAAAAGCGTACGACTGACCAACTCAGCCAGGATGCTGCCGCGAAAAAAGGGGGTTGTATTGTTCATGCGTCGATCCCATAAAAGGCAATAAATGACAGCACTGTTACTTTATTGACGAGATGAAGAAATAATAACACCCGATCAATCATTTGTAAAATTTCTGACTAAAACGAAGGAAAAGGGATGTTTTAAGGTTCCGTTGATTTGGTAGGGTGAAATGTCTGAAAAAGCCTGTAAGCGAGCTCTTTCGAAAACCCAGGTACAGCCACCAAGTCTTCCAAAAGTGCTTCTTGGATCGCTTTCACTGATTCAAAACGATTCATGAGCGCTCTCAAGCGGGAAGGCCCTATGCCCTTTACTTCGGACAAAAGGGACGTCACCGCTTGCCTATCTCGAATGATCCGGTGATACCCGACCGCGAATCGATGGGACTCGTCCCGCAGCCGCTGAAGCAAATGACGTACTTTCAAGTGCCCCCTAAAATCGACGGGCTCGCTTTGATTGGGCACAAACACCTCTTCTTCCCTTTTAGCCAAGGAAGCGAGACCGTAATTGCCGCCCAATTCCTTGTCGAGAACCTCTTTAACAGCGCTCAACTGGCCTTTACCCCCGTCAATGAGCAAAAGATCGGGTATCGGGTTACCTTCCCGTTCCAATAGTTTGAGATAACGCTTCATCATTTCTTGGTGGGACCTAAAGTCATCTTGACCTTGTATTTCTTTGATCTTGAACTTACGGTAGCGGCTCTTTTCCGGCGCCCCATCACGAAAAAACACCGCCGATCCCACCGTGAAAGAACCCTGCAAAGTGGAGATGTCGAAACAAGCGATGTTGCGGGGTAAGTTCTTTAGGTTCAACAAATCTTTCAACTCGACCAGTAGATTGGTCTGTTGAACATCATCTTTCAAAGCCGACAAAGCGTTCTTTTCCGCCATTTCCATCAGTTCAAGACGCCAAGCCTCGTCCGCCCTGCGTACGACCACTGGCATGCCTTTATTGGCTGACAGCAACTTTTCAATGGCTGGCTTATCGTCCCCAAGCCAATCCTGGGCGATCAAGACCTCATCCGGAACGAATACCCCAGGTACATAGTATTGTTGCAATAGAACAGGCAAGACCTCGTCGAGAGGCTGTTCTAACTCGTTCTCCAAGACCAACTTCACATGATCGACCACTTTACCCTGACGTACCTGCACCACCGAGACCAGGACCTTGCCCAGGCCAAAAGCCAAGGCCATGACATCGATATCCACCTTATCGGGAACGATCATGGCATAGGTACTTTGCATCTGCTCGATCGAGGAGATCAGGTCACGGTATTTGGCCGCTTCCTCGAACTCCAGTCTTTCCGCCGCCTTCAGCATCTCGCCTTTCACATGATCCAATAGGTCATCATGTTTCCCTTCGAGGAACCATTGGACACGCTTCACCAGTGGCGCATAGCCTTTTTTGTCGATGACACCGATGCAAGGCGCCGGACATTGCTTGATCTGATAGCTCAAGCAAGCGCGCTCGGCATTGCCGTCGATCTCGATATTGCAATCACGGATATTGAAGTAGCGATAGATGAGTTTAATGATCTCCCGCAATTTCAAATTGGGGTAAGGTCCATAATAATGGGACCCGTCTTGCACCGGACGACGGGAGATCAAAACCCTGGGAAAATCCTCTTTCACGGTCAATTTCAAATAGGGATAGCTTTTGTCATCCCGCAGAACGACGTTGTACCGGGGCCGGTATTTTTTGATGAGATTGCTTTCGAGGAGCAAAGCCTGGTTCTCGTCCTCGGTCAGCACCAATTCTAAATGGTCGGCCTGGGACACCAGCGCTCGCACTTTGGGACTTTGCTGGTTCGTGGAATTGAAATAGGAAGAGACCCGTTTTTTGAGCGAAATTGCCTTGCCCACATAGAGGACCTTTTCATGGGCATTCTTGAACAAATAGACGCCCGGCGTATCCGGGAAGCCCAACGCTTGTTTCTTGAGACTTTCAAATGATGCTTCGGAAGAAGGGTCAGGCAAGACAGATCCTTACAATGGGCTTTTGATACGTTCCCGCAAACGCCTGATCTGGTCCCGCAGTTCGGCGGCTTTTTCATATTCGTACTTTTGCGCGTATACCATCATCTCCTTTTCCAAGGTTTCGATACGGCGCGGCACGGCCTCGGGCGGTAAATATTCTTCCCCGCCGTCCGCTTCGGCGGCGATGGGGACGGTGTAATAATCCGCTTCATAGACGGTGGTCAACAACTCACGGATCTGTTTCTTGACCGTGGCGGGGGTAATGCCGTTCTTTTTGTTATAGTCTCCTTGGATCTTTCGGCGGCGCGCCACTTCCTCGATCGTTTTTTTCATTGAATCAGTCATCTTGTCGGCGTAGAAGATGACCTTCCCTTCCACATTCCGGGCGGCACGGCCAGCGGTCTGCATAAGCGAAGTTCCTGAACGCAGGAATCCTTCCTTATCGGCGTCCAACACGGCCACGAGGCTCACTTCCGGAAGGTCCAAGCCTTCCCGGAGTAAGTTTACGCCCACCAAAACGTCATAGACCCCTAAGCGCAGGTCGCGGATGATCTTGATGCGATCCAAGGTTTCCACGTCCGAATGGAGATAAGCCACTTTCAGGTTCAATTGTTTCAAATATCCCGTCAGGTCTTCGGCCATCTTCTTGGTCAAGGTCGTGACAAGGACACGGTTCCCTTTCTTGACGATTTCCCGGGCCTCGCCCAAAAGATCGTCAACCTGCGTCTTCGCGGGGCGCACTTCGATCTCCGGGTCCATCAAACCTGTGGGCCGGATGATCTGCTCGACCACCTCGCCTTTGGAATCCTTCATTTCCGCCTCGGACGGCGTGGCGGACACATAGACCACCTGACCGACTTTTTTCCGGAACTCTTCATACTTCAGGGGCCGGTTATCAAAAGCACAAGGTAAACGGAACCCATATTCCACAAGGTTCTTTTTTCGGGCGAAGTCGCCGTTAAACATGGCGCGCAACTGAGGCAGGGTTACATGCGACTCATCAATGAAGGTCATGAAGTCCTTCGGGAAATAATCCATCAAGGTGTAAGGCGGATCACCGGGTTTACGACCATCAAAATGACGGCTGTAATTCTCGATCCCTTGGCAATAACCCATCTCCTGGATCATTTCCAGGTCATACATCGTCCTCTGCTCCAGTCTTTGGGCTTCGACCAATTTGTTCTCGCCCTTGAATTGGACAAGACGCTCACGAAGCTCGTCCTGGATATTGGACATCGCGCCCTTTAGGACATCATGGGGGGTCACATAGTGTTTGGCAGGATAAATGGCCAGCACCGATCGTCGATTCAAGGCTTTTCCAGTGACCGGGTCGATCTCCGATATTTTCTCCAATTCATCCCCGAAGAATTCCAGGCGGAAAGGGTTCTCTTCATAAGCCGGGTAGATCTCGATGACATCACCCTTCACCCGGAACTTTCCTCGGGTGAAATCAATGTCGTTGCGATTGTATTGGATGGCCACTAGGTCGCTCAGCAACTGATCCCGTTTCACGTCTTGACCTTCCCGGACCACCAAATGCATCTTTTTATAATTTTCCGGGGACCCCAAACCATAGATGCAGGAAACCGACGCGACAATGATGACATCCCGGCGTTCTTGTAACAGGGCCGTAGCTTCCAACCTTAAACGGTCCAACTCCATATTGATGGAAGCGTCCTTCTCGATGAAAGTATCGGTGTGTGGCAAATAAGCTTCCGGTTGGTAAAAGTCGTAATAGCTGACGAAATAAGCAACCGCGTTCTTGGGAAAGAATTCCTTGAACTCGCTGTAAAGCTGAGCCGCCAAGGTTTTGTTGTGGGAAATGATCAGTGCCGGGCGTTGTAATTTTTGGATGACATGGGCCATCGTGAAGGTCTTGCCGGAGCCCGTAACACCCAAAAGGGTTTGATGTGGAGCGCCGCGATCCAATCCCTTGGAAAGTTTATCGATGGCCTGGGGCTGGTCGCCGGTCGGTTTATAGTCGGAAACGATCTCGAATTTCATGCCGGCCTTCTATCCATACATTTATTAGACGGTGTCGGCATAGTGCCGATCATCATTGGCCTATGTTCAAAGGCAAATAGGTGCATGGGTTCATTCTGGGATAGAGACCGGCACAATTCAAGGAAGCGCCCCAAAGGGTTAGTGCTTCTTATCCTTCGCATTGGCCTTTTTTAGATAAAAACCACAGGTTTCACGCACCACCAGGCGGGTCGGGAAAAAACGATGGGCGTATTCCAACGGCTTCTTTTCGATCTGGTTCCAAAGCATTTTGGCGGCCTCATAACCCATTTGATGGGTCGGTTGATGGACCGTCGTCAGGTTCAGGTCCGATGGAATATCATCGAATCCGCAAACCGCCATGTCCTCAGGCACTCTCAAACCCAGACGGCGCAGTTCCCGGATAGCACCAACAGCCATCGAGTCATCACAGGCAATGATCGCCGTTGGCTTGTTCTTCAACTTCAAGAAAGCATCCACCGCCTTACCTCCCGACTCCGGTGTGAAATCACCGTCAAAGACCATCTCTTCGCGGTAAGGAAGGCCCTTTTTCTTCATGATGTACTTATAGGCATGCAGGCGGTCCAACGAGTTCTTGGAATATTCGTTCCTACCCGAAATATAGGCGATCTTTTTGTGCCCCAGGGAGATCAAATGCTCGACCGTATCGATGATCCCTTGGGTATTCAAACAATCCACAAAACAGACATCTTTGTCGTTCACTTGATGGCTGATCAGGACATAAGGCAGTGCGCCTTGTTTCAGATCTTGGAAGAACTGGGATTCGACCGGCGGAGCAATGACTAATAAACCATCTACTAAACCCGAATTGATGAAGTTGGTATATATCCCTGGGTTCTGGGTTTTAAGGCTAAAAGTATTCATCAGGATGTTGTAATTTTTTTCGCCGTAAAAGGCCAAGATACCGTCGAGCACACTGGAAAGATAGGGATCGCTCAAGGAAGGTTTATCGAACCAAAAGAAGACCACCCCCACATTGTAGGTACGACGGGTCTTGAGACCACGGGCCATCGTGTTGGGGTAATAACCCAATTCCTTCAGGATCTCCTCAATCCGTTTTTGGGTCTTTTGACCGACTTTATGAATGTCCTTTTGATTCACCACCCGTGAAACAGTGGCCACCGATACTCCCGCTTTTTGAGCGACGTCTTTGATCGTGATTGCCATAGGATCCTTCTAAAAATGAAATGGATCGGCCTTCGGCTTGTTTATTGGTTCGTCGCGGCTTTCGGCGCTCCGTCGGAAACCAACGTGACCTTGAGCATCTTGTCGCCTTGACGTAACTTCATCACGGTACTCATTCCTTTTAAGACCTTCCCGAATACACAATAGTTGCCATCCAATTGCGGCAAATCAGCCAAGCAAATATAAAATTGACTTGAGGCCGAGTTCGGATCGTTGGTGCGGGCCATTCCCAAAGCCCCCGTCACGTGTTTATGGTCAGTGATCTCCAAAGGAATGGTCTTGTCCGAGCCGCCTTGGCCCGTACCGGTTGGATCGCCGCCTTGGATGACGAATCCAGGCACATAACGATGGAAAACAATGCCGTCATAGAATTTTTTCGAGACTAGATCGAGGAAATTCTTCGAAGTTGCGGCCACATCCGAGAAGATCTCCGCGGTAAAGGTTCCCTGGGTTGTAACAAATTTCACCACTGGATTTCCCGCTCGAGCTACGGAAAGGAACGAAAAGAGAACAACAAAAGCCAGAATGATATTTTTCATATCAAATCCCCCTAAATTATTCGATCACTACTTTGATCATCTTGTCACCAACTCGCAGGGCCATCACTTTATCCATGCCCTCGAGAACTTTCCCAAAAACAGCATAATTCCCATCCAAAAAGGGCGTATCGTTTAAACAAACGTAAAACTGACTGGAAGCCGAGTTAGGGTCTTGCGACCGGGCCATCCCCAGAGCCCCCTTAACATGCTTGTGATGCGTGATCTCCAGAGGAATGGTCTTGTCCGAACCACCCATTCCGGTGCCCATCGGGTCGCCGCCTTGGATCACAAAGCCCGGTTCATAGCGATGGAAGATCAATCCGTCATAGAATTTTTTTGCGGTGAGGTCGAGAAAATTCTTGGTAGTAACGGCCACATCATCATAAAGTTCAGCTATAAATACCCCTCGGGTCGTCTCAAATCGAACCTTGGGATAGCTGGATTTTTTCACTGGTGCGGTAGCTGCTTTTTTTATCTTTTTCGGCGCGGGTGACATCTTCGCTTTGCTTTTCTTCTTTTTGATGGCCATTGGAAAATTCCCCCTCGGTCGAGCAGTGTTGAACAGGTAACTAATGTCGTATGATAACGGTCTCATGGAATACCGTCATCACGATTTTAGCCTTTCCAACTCCCACCTTGGGAAACCTCGAACCTGTTATCGTTATCAAAGCGCTTATGATTTCTTGACTTCCCAACCCCTCTACCCTAGAATTTCCTCTCTTTTGCAGGGCTTTTTGTGCGGACCCCATCGTCTAGAGGCCTAGGACACCTGGTTTTCATCCAGGCAACACGAGTTCGAATCTCGTTGGGGTCACCATTTTTTCTCTTCTACTACCGAATTACCTGACAACTGAGCGGAGGGACCCATGATCAAAGTCGGAATCTACGGAGCCACCGGTTACATGGGCGGCGAAGCCCTTCGTGTGTTGATGACCCATCCTGATGTGGAGATCGCTTGGGCGACCAGCCGCAGCGAGGCCCAGATCGCGGATTATCATCCCAACCTTTATGGCGAAGATATCCATTTCATCCGTCCCGAACAAACCACTCCGGTGGATGTGGTCTTCATGGCCCTGCCGACCGGCGTTCCCCAAGAATTAGCACCTAAGTTCCTCAAAGAAGGAGCCAAGGTCATTGACCTAGGCGCCGATTTCCGGTTAACCGACCGCAAGGTCTGGGAAAGTGTTTATAAAAAGAAACACAAAAGCTGGAGCCTGGCCATGGAAGCCGTTTATGGTATTCCCGAACTGCATCGGGAAGAGATCAAAAACGCCCGCGTCATCGCTAACCCAGGTTGTTTCGCCTCAGCCGCCATCTTGGGTCTGGCCCCGCTGGTTAAAGCGGGTTTAGTGGACACAAGTAAACTCGTCGTCGATGGTTTGTCCGGCACCGCCGGAGCCGGGGCCGAATTGGCCCGCCCGGCCCACCATCCCGAGATCGCCAATAACCTTGTCCCCTATAACGTCGTTGGACACCGTCATACCTTTGAGGCTGAACAAGAGCTGGGACTTTTGAGCAAAAAGAGGGTCCATATCCACTTCACGCCGGTCTACGTCCCCATTGTTCGCGGTATTCTGGATATCATTCACGCCTTCCCCACCAAGAAGGTCAGCCGCGCTTCGTTAATGAAACTTTATAAAGAATTTTATAAAGATGAGTACTTCGTGAAAGTCTATGACCTGCCGAAAGAAGAAAAAGCGTCCTGGCAATACAAACCCTATCCCTGGGTTAATAGCGTATCCGGCACCAACTTCGCTTATATCGGCTTGGATTATGATGAAAAGCGCAACCGGATCGTGATATTTAGCGTCTTGGATAGCATCGGCAAAGGCGGTGCCCATGTGGGCGTTCAGAACATGAACCTGATGTTCGGTTTGGACGAAACCACCGGTTTGACCGCGCGGGGCTGGCATCCGGTCTGAGGATCAAACGCTACATCTCTCCCCAATCAACTTTGGCCACATCGGCGTAGAGGATCCCCTCTTTTTCCACCAGCGGCACCCGGTAAAGACCCGCGCCACCGCAAGGGCCACCTTGGCATATCCCTGTGGACGGTTCATATAGGGCCCCATGGTTCTTGCAGACCAGCCAGGCCTTATCCTCGTCAAAGAAATCATTGTCATCAAAATCCAAACCCACGGTCCAATGACGGCATAAATTCAAATAGGCGTAGAACTTCGAGTTCCATTTAACGACAAAAGCTTCGGTCTTCCGATCGGGACGGGGTATCTCGAACTTGAAGGACTTCCCTTCTTTGAGATCTTTAGTGGGCAGTATTTTGAGAAGTGCTGGCCCCTTAGACGACATTTTCAGGTCCTTGCGGTTCGATCGAGGACGATTCAATGATCGGCTCTGCGCTTTCCTGGCCTTTCTTCAGGAAAGCGGCAACGATCAATAACGCCAACACGATCAGGCATAGTCTTGGCAACCAGTTCCCGAATCGAGCATAAGGGGTGGGTTTACCGTCGAATACCCAGACGTCACCTTTGAGGACCTTATCTTCGTAGATACGAGTAGAGTCCAAGACTCGTCCAAAGGGATCCGTGATCAAAGTGATCCCCGTATTGGCCGAACGAAGCAGGGGTTTGCGGTTCTCCGCCGCACGAACGACCGCCATCATCGCGTGTTGGTAAGGCGAGGCCGTCCAGCCGAACCATGCGTCATTACTGATGTTCACCAAAGCGTCCGCACCCGTACCCAGTGCTTGCCGAGCATCATCCGGGAAAACCGCTTCATAGCAGATCATCGGGGTGTAGCTAAAGGTCGCCGTCTTGAAGTTCTCATACCGATCACCCCTGTCGAAGTCTCCCAAGTTCCCGACAACCGGGCCTAAAAATGTCAGATATTTCTGGAAAGGAACGAACTCTCCAAAAGGGACCAAATGCCGCTTGTGATAAACACCCAGGGCCACTCCTGTTGGAGAGAAATGGGCCGCCGCGTTGAAATAACGGATGTCATTGCTGGCATTCATCATTCGGACCGCGTCGAGACAACCTACTAAATTGAAGGTCTTGGACTGTATCACGATTGTCCGCACCCTTTCTAAAGCATGAGGCACCAGCAAAAGATAGTCAGGCGCGGCCGTTTCAGGCCAAACAATCAGGTCCGGGTGGCCCTCTTGGGCCTCCGCTGTCATTTTTTCCAATTTATCATAAGTAGCTGTTTCATTGGCTTTGCTCCACTTCACCGCTTGATCGATGCTGGGTTGAAGCAAAGCAACTGTCCCCGCTTTTTTCAGCTGGGTGTTATGAACCACAACATTTCCCCAAACAAGGACCAAACCAACCAAAACAAGCGGAAGCACTAGATAAGCCCAACGGGGCCATCCCTCTTTGGAAGCGTTGTAATCATCAGGAACCAGGACTTTAGGTTCGAAGAATTTCGTCAAAAGGACATTCACCCAGACCATCAAGAAGGTGAGCCCATAGACCCCCGCCAAGGTCGTGCAGACAAGGATCACGGGATAGGGTGCTTGGCTATATCCAAGTTCCGCCCAATTGAAACCACCCCAGGGTCTGCTGCCCCGTAAATATTCGGTTCCCACCCATAAAAAGGGTGTGAACCAAATATTGGATAACTTGACCCTTTTTGATAACCAAGAATAAAGAAAAGCGAACAACATGGGATAAAGACTGAGATAAAGGACCAAAGCCGCCCAACCCAGGCCGCTAAGATATTCCGCCGCTTGAAGGATTGCGATCCAATAGAGAACCCCACCGAATTGGACAAAACCGAAAACAAAACCCAAAAAAGCGGCCCGTCTTGGTGGAACACCTCGAAGAGCCATAAAGAAAGGCACTAGAGCGAACCACCCCAAAAAAGCGGTCGATGGTTCTAAGGTTTTTTCGAGAAAACTAGGGAACGAGAAACAAACAAGAGCGGCGCTGATAAGACAGTAAAGAAGACGCCGCGATAACGGCAAGCTGGGGTTCATTGAGGCATTATAAGTAATCCGCTGTTGCCCGGACGTAAAAAAAGGGATCTTGCGAAAGCGAGATCCCTTTTTCAGCTTTGAAAGATCACTTACCCGCAGGGGCTGGAGCTGCCGGTTGAGCTTCCGCCGGCATCGCCGGTTTTCCGGTCGCCGGAACGCTTTGCGGCGCTGGAGCGTTAGCATTGGCGTTCGCCGTTGAGGGAGCCGCCGGAGCCTGAGCGGCCCGTTGTTGTTTGTCGATAATGTCGGTCACGGACGAAGGCGTCTCATAGCGCGGCAATATGGTGAGAATGATACAGATGATCATGAAGACCGCCGCCATGGCAATGGTGGTCTTGGTCCAAAAGGTCTTACCGCTGGTGCCCAAAAGACTTTGTCCCGTGCCGGCGAACAAACCACCGGAGGTCTTGGGCTGTTGCACCAAGATCGCGGCGATCAAGACCAGCGCCACTAGGATGAAAAGGATCGTAAAAACCGTGCTCATAGCTTCCTCAATTTCTGATGTTCTAGCCGAACCTCGGCCAGGGTCGTCAAAACGGCCCTCATCTTACAACAGACCCTTCAAAAGAAAAGCCTTATTTCCTGCTTAAAACCTGACCAAAGCCTCGAAAGAGTCCACTTTCAAGCTAGCCCCACCGACTAAAGCTCCATCGATATCCGGTTGAGCCATCAGCTGTTTGACATTTTCCGGCTTCACACTGCCACCATACTGGATGCGGATATTCCCCGCCGCCTCGCTATTGTACTTTTTCGCGACCAACCCACGGATAAAAGCATGCACTTCATTGGCTTGCTCTGGTGTGGCGTTCTTGCCGGTCCCGATGGCCCAGACCGGTTCATAAGCGATCACAATGCTCGCCAAGTCACCCAACCCGATGCCTTCCAAGCAACCTTTCAGCTGGTTCTCAATGACTTTTTCGGTCTTACCCGATTCGCGTTCTTGCAAGGTCTCGCCCACGCAAACAATGGCTTTCAAACCGTTCTTAAGGACATTCTTCAATTTTCGGTTCACTCGCTCATCGGTCTCGTTATCGAATTGCCGCTTTTCAGAATGGCCCAAAATAACATATTTAATACCCAAACCTTTTAAGCTGGCCGGACTGATGCTGCTGGTATAAGCCCCTTCGTTCTCCCAATGGGCGTCTTGGGTGGCCACTTGAATATTAGAGAAACGGAGGGCATCGATAACCGAAGCGGTCGCGATAAAGGTCGGAGCGATGACGATCTCGCGGTCTTGAATGCCTTTCAACTTTTCATTTAATTGCTTAGCAAAAGCAACGGACTCAGCGACCGTCTTATACATTTTCCAGTTACCGGCGATAATGGGCTTTCTCATGTTCTCTCCTAAAAAATGATGATTACTTTTTATCCGTCAAAGCGACGATGCCGGGCAATTGCTTGCCTTCCATGAACTCTAAAGAAGCCCCTCCACCCGTCGAGATGTGGGACATCTTGGAGGCTAACCCGGCCTGATTGACCGCGGCCACCGAATCCCCACCGCCAACAATGGTCGTCGCGCCGTTATCTGAAGCATCGGCCAACAATTTGGCAATAGCAAAGGTCCCCTTAGCAAAAGGCTCCATTTCAAACACACCCACCGGGCCGTTCCAGAATAAGGTCTTGGCGCCCTTGATAAAGTGCGCATATTTCTCAACCGTAGCCGGACCGATGTCCATGCCTTCCCAACCCGGCAAAATGCCGCCGCGCGGGACTGTCTTGATATTGGCCTTGGCGCTGAAATCGTCGGCGATCACGTGGTCGATGGGCAAAAGCAAGGGCACATCAGTATCAATGGATTGGGTCATCAGCTCTTTGGCCAAACCGATCTTGTCGTTCTCACAGAGGGATTTGCCGATCTCGAACTTGCGGGATTTCAGGAAGGTATAGGACATCCCGCCACCGATAATAAGCACATCCACCACACCCATGAGGCTCTTAATGACATCGATCTTGGTTGAGATCTTCGAACCGCCGACAATGGCCACGAAAGGCCGTGCCGGGTTGGACAAAGCGCCGCCTAAATACTTGATCTCTTTGGTCAGCAGGAACCCGGCAGCCGATTGGGCCACGAACTTCGTGATACCTTCGGTGGAAGCATGCGCCCGATGGGCCGTTCCAAAAGCATCGTTGACGTAAATGTCGGCCAAAGCCGCCAGTTTCTTGGCGAAATCCGGGTTATTCTTTTCTTCTTCGGGATAAAAACGAACATTCTCAAGCAGCGTCACATCGCCATTCTTCATGGCCGCGACGGCTTTCTCCACCTCCGGGCCGACCGAATCCTTCAAGGCCAGAACAGGTTTCTTCAACAATTCGGCCAATCGACCCGCTACAGGCTTCAAACGAAGCTTCTCGTCCAC
Source organism: candidate division FCPU426 bacterium (assembly GCA_027452205.1). Lineage (GTDB taxonomy): Bacteria > Oederibacteriota > Muellerivitia > Muellerivitales > Muellerivitaceae > Bog-1183. The sequence goes on from DAIDGV010000003.1 coordinate 202,423, forward strand.
GCCCTTGGGACGGCCTAGGTGCGAGCAAAGAACGACCTTAGCGCCTTTGTCCGAAAGATACTGGATGGTCTTCAAGGATTCGCGGATACGGGTGTCATCGGTGATCTTTTGGTTCTCATCTAAGGGAACATTGAAATCGACACGAACGAACACTCGTTTTCCCGAAGGGTTCAGGTCCTCGACGGACAATTTGTTATAAGAAGCCATATGTGGTCCTTTCAAATGTAGGCTACAAAAAAGAAGCGGTTGCCTTCCTTACGGAAAAACAACCGCTTTAAGATCCATCCTATTGAACCTTCAAGAAAATTTATTTCTTGGAGTTCATGTATTCAACCAGGTCCACGACCCGGTTGGAATAACCCCATTCATTGTCATACCACGACAGCACCTTCACCATATTGCCGCCGGTCACGTAAGTGGACAAGGCGTCCACGATCGACGAATGTGGGTTGCCTTTGAAGTCGGTCGAGACCAACGGTTCTTCCGTCACTTCCAGGTACTTGTTCAAGGCAGGGCTCTTGGCCGCTTCTTTTAAGGCGTTATTGATATCTTCTTTGGTGACGTCTTTCTTCAATTCAGCCACCAGATCGACCACCGAGACGACAGGTGTCGGGACACGGATAGAAAGACCGTCCAACTTGCCCTTCATGTCCGGCAAGACCAAACCGATGGCCTTAGCGGCCCCGGTCGAGGTGGGGATCATGTTCAGGCTGGCGGCGCGGGCGCGGCGCAGGTCTTTATGAGGAAAGTCCAAGGTAACTTGGTCGTTCGTAAAGCTGTGGATGGTCGTCATCAAACCCTTCACGATGCCGAACTTATCGTTCAAGACCTTGGCGAAAGGAGCCAAGCAGTTGGTCGTGCAAGAAGCGTTCGAGACCACATGGTGATTCTTCGGGTCATATTTGTCTTCATTGACACCCAAGACGATGGTCAAATCCTCACCCGCAGCCGGGGCGGAAATGATGACCTTCTTGACGCTGTCCTTTAGATGAGCGACAGCCTTGGCTTTATCCGTGAAATGGCCGGTTGACTCAACGACAAATTCGGCATTCACGCTGCCCCAAGGGATCTGAGCCGGGTCGCGTTGGGCGAACACCTTGATCTCTTTGCCATTCACAATGATGGAGTTCTCGCCCGCCTTGATATCCGCGTGCAAATTACCCAAAACCGAGTCATATTTGAGCAAATGAGCCAGTGTCTTAGCATCCGTGAGGTCGTTAACTGCCACGATTTCGATATTCTTGTTGTTCATGGCCGCGCGATAAACATTGCGCCCTATACGCCCAAATCCGTTGATACCAACCTTGATCGCCATAAAAGCCCTCCAAGGGTCTAAGTTAAGAGCGGTTAAACTAACATAGCGGTTTTATAGGGTCAAGGCCCGAATCCCCACTAATTCCCTGCCCTATCATTTCCGTGACGGGGTGTCCGTCCCCAAACGACCGCACCGACCCATCGCACTCCAGCCGTCTTTAAGACTTTGGCACATTCTTCCAAAGTGGCTCCCGTGGTCAAAACATCATCAACTAGGACAACTCGTTCCACACCCGCGAGCGCGATGACCTCAAAAGCGCCACGAGGATTTTTCAAGCGTTCTTCCCGACTTAATGTTCTTTGTGAAACGTTGGAACGAGTTTTTTGGATGAGCGGAAGGACAGGTATATCCGTTCCGATCGATATCTGATGCGCTAAAAGTGCCGAAGGGTTATACCCCCGCTCTCTTTCTTTTTCGGGGTTCATTGGCACAGGGATCAAAGCTTGGACTTCTTTCCAAAAGGAACCGGCTATCGGAATCGTGATCTTATGGGCTAAGGGTATGGCCAAATGTTCCATACCTTGGAATTTGAAAGCATGGTGGGCCAGACGCAGAGCGCCTTCATAGGGTCCCAAAGAACGGACCGTATCTAAATGGGATGGCATTTCCCCGCAATCAAGACAACGTGGCTCGCCAACCCCCTCAAAGGCTCTTTCTGGAAGGGATATGCCGCATCGTTCGCAAACCGGGGACCGATAGGGTTCAATCCGATCAAAACAAACCGAACAAAGCACATTAGAAAGCCCTTGGCTGAAGGCAGAGCCGCAACAAACGCAAACTTTCGGGAAGAACAGATCAAGGAAAGTGGAGGGAACTTTGGAAAGAACACCCATGGATTATTTAATTACCGCGATCTTTTCAATGTCCTGAAGGCCGCTCATTTCGGTGGTGATCATATAAACGCCTGATGCCACAAAGTCCCCACTGGCATTCCGTCCGTCCCACTGCAGAGGGTAATTCCCGCCGACACCATAAACCCCCACATTAAAATACTGGCTGACCAACTGTTTGATAAACACCCCGCTGATACTATAGACCTTGATAGTCACCGTACTGGGATTCGTGACCACAAAGCGGACATGCACCACCTGTTCATTGGATGTGCCATAGGGACGTAAGCTGTTTCTGTCCAACGCCACGCTCGCGGTCAAACCCGTGGCGGTCACGGTATTATAAGTCGTTTCATGGACCATGTTTGGATCATTAGTGTTCACGTTGGGCGGCGCGTCATAAGCCCTGACTAAATAGGTATAGGTAGTCCCATTAATAATCGTGACATCATCCGTATAGCTAGTGGCCGTCGTTCCCTGTGGGTTCAATAATTGATAACTTCCTCCGCCATCACTGGACCGATAAACATGGTATCCCCCCAACGGATACATGGTCGAAGAATTGAAGTCTGTCACGCCGCTGTTGGCCGCAGTCCAGCTGATGGTATTACCGCTTTGGCCCTGGACCAGGGTCAAATTCGGATTATCCACCACCGGAGGATGGGCTGGCAGTGCGTTAGCGATCGGGCTATAACCGATCAAGCTGGTATGAGGATCGATCGCGAGGATCTGATAGTTATAAAGGGTCTTGTCCAACAAGCCCGTGTCAGTGTAATCCAGACCTGTCAATCCGGAAACAATGGTCTGGAAGGACGAAGCCGGGGCCGTTCCTAATTTTCGTTGAATGGTATAGGTGTAAGCGCTGGCCGCAGCTGTCCCTTGATAGCTCCATCGCAACTGAGCGATCTGATCCCCCGAAACCGCACTCAGCGTTGTAGGACCCTGGGGCGGTACGGTCAGGGTGACACTATTCGAATACGGGCCGTAGATGTTCTCTCCCGTGGTCGCAATGGCAACCGGCGCCACTTGATAGACATAGGCGGACGTATAACCAGTCGTTGTATCCGTATAGGTGGTATTTGTAACGCTCGAAACCGAATAAGTTTGTGTCGTATTCGTTGAAATGGGAGTGGCTAAGGCTAATCGCTGGATCACGTAACTACCAAAACCAGGGGTAGCGATCTGAGTTACCGGTGACCAATTGAGGATCGCTTGGCTCACCCCCGCTGCCCCTGACATGGCCAACGGCGGTCCGGCCATGACCGCAACTTCAGTGGTCGGAGCACTTTTGAGCCCCGCTGAGATATCGTCCATATAGTAGAAATACGGTGTGCCAACCGCCACTTGTGTATCTATATATGGTCCTGAGTGGAAAGGAAGGACTGTTGGCGTTCCGTAAGGTGTCGCTGTGCCTGAGACCAATGCTTTATAAACCTCATAGGCTGTGACTGGCGCGCTTCCCGTCACTGGCGCCGTCCAATTGAGGGTTACAGCCGCTGAACCTGCCGAAGCCATAAAAACGGAAGGCGGATTGGGCCAAACATTGATACCCAAAATGCCTGATAAAGAGAAATTCGCTGTCACCCCCGCACCGTTATCCGAAACGAACTTGTAATAGTTGATGTAACCCGTCACCGGTGCCGAATCAAAAAGGACCGTAGCAGAACTGCTGAGGCCCCCTATCGTCGTATAGGTCGAAAAACCCGGGTCTGTGGAACGATAAACCGTACATTCTTGGGCCGCGCCGCTCGGGAAAGTAATGCCAGATATCCAGACCCCCGGCGTGGGGGTTTGAACAACGCTATAGCCCGTCGGCGTGTTCATAGAAACTACTGGCGTGATGGTAGGAACTGGGAAGACGGTCAAGGTCACCGAACTATTACTTGGTCCGCCTGAATTATTGGCGATCACGTAATAAGTCGAAAGAACACCTGGGCTTTCAGAGAATACCGCCGACATGGTCGCTGCCGGAACTACTGGAGCACCCGCGACCCCATTGTGGTAAACCGTATAAGTCGCGACATTGTCCGACGCGGGGTTATTGAGCCAGAACAAGGTAGTCGCACTTGAGCTTGTATTGGCAACGAGTCCACCTGGCACATTGGGCCAGGTATTCACCGTACCAGGGGCTGATCCGCTGATCGAAACCGGGCTCTCGGCTACCGGGGTTCCAAGACCATTTGTGGAGCGTTGTGTGACAAAATAAGAATAAAGAACCGCGGGCGAAGCCGACGTATCCAGATAACCCGAACTGCCCACGGCAACCGTGGCGATAGGCCTGTATTGAAGGTCCCCTCCCGGGGTCGGCGTGGCCGAAGACCGGTAAATGACCCAATGGTCAATGTTCGGTGTTGTATCCGGCATAGGGGTCACATTCCATGACACCGTCACCCCTTGAGCCGGGGATTGAACGACTGCCGTCACATTATAAGTTGGGGCTGAAATGGCCGAAAAGGACACAGCCTGACTAGCACCAACCGAGTTGTAAGCGACCAAATAATAAGGTGTTGCGGCCCCCAAAGGCGGAAGGGGTGCTGGGAAAGGGGTCTCCGTTGGTCCAATGGTGTACTCAGGCGTAGGCGGGATCGTCCAAGTTGGGTAATCGGAGCCATAAACTTGATAATTCGTGATATTGTCCGCCTCTGGGTTCATTATCCAGCGCCAGGTCATGTTTGTTGCCGTTTGGATCGCAGGAAGAATCGTCGGCGTTTTTGGAACATATCCAGGCACACTATTCGTCGTGATCATATTGGATAAGACCGCTAGGTCCGAAATATTCCCAAAATTATCGATGGCACCCACCGCGTAAGACACCCCGGTGCCGGAAGCGGCGTCCACGTAATCATTCCGACTGGACAAACTCGCCGATACGGTCGAAACCATGGTGGGTGTTCCCCCATTTACCACCCGGTAAATGGCATAATGACTTATCGTCCCAAACAATCCCGGCAAGGCCCCTGACCAGGAAATGTTAACTTGGTTATTTGTGTTGGCTATTTGATTAGCAATCACAGTTGTGACCGGGGTCGGCGCCCAATGCTGGGTCGACGAGACCGTATCACCCAAGACCGGGATGGTCGCGGCCCCTGTTGGAATGCCATAGAAAGGTTGTACCCAATAGGAATTACTGGAATCCGTCACGGTATCGACCGCTATCAGGGTAGGTGTTTGGGAAGGCGTTTCAATGATGGTGGCGAAAGGCAAGGGCGTGAATGTGGGTGACGGTGTGCCTGCCACCCAGGTCACAACGGGGTAAGGAACTGGCGGCGCTCCGCTCAGGCCTTTATAAACGTTATATCCTTTAATCCCATAAGTTCCGGGGTTGCCCTGGATCCAAGTGATGGTCACCGCATCATTAGTCGGGTTAGCGGTCACCGTCATCCCCCCGTTCATCGAAGGTCGGATGATGGAGCCATCAAAAACATTGGAAGTGACTGCCCCGTTGTTATTGATCGATGCGATGGAATAAGCCAAAGCCGGTCCGCCAGCAGCCACCGGTAACAGGGTCGTATCGAGATAAGTGAAGGTGGGCGTCGTCGTCGGAGGGACCAAGATCGTCGCGATGGCCGTTCCATTGGATAGGACCTTGAATTGGGTCACCGTTTCGACCGGCAAGGGCGGATTCCAGAAAAGTTGAACGCCATAGACAGGGGTCGCGTTAGGGGTCATGGTCGGCGTTACCGCCGGCACATACCCGGACAGGAACGGGGTCACGGGCGGCAAGTTATTATTCGCCAGGGCCCCAAAGGTAGTGACCGTCGGGTAAGACCCGGTTACCCCATTACTATCGACACCTAATACCGTATAAAAAACCGATGTGGCGCCCGTAATGGTCGCCGCTTGTTGATCGGAATAAGAAGGCGTCATGACAGTGGCCACAAAGGTCGGCACCGCCGTCAAGAAAGTTGAAACAGGCATGGTATTCCCTGTCGGGATAGTGGCCGATGTTTGACGATAGATGTAGTAAGAGGCGACCGGAAAAGTCGACAAGGGGATCCCCCAAGTCAGGTCCAAAGCGTTGTTGTGAATGTTCTGGACAGAGGGACTGATCGCCGCGGGCGCGGTATAAGGCAAGGCGGTCACCCGTGCCGAAGGGCCATTACCTGAGGCGTTTATCCCCCAGATCGAGTACTGGTAAACGATACCGTCGGTCACTTGAAAGTCGGTCAAAGCAGGGGTCGTTGTTGAGGCGACCAAGGAAGAAGATTGCACAATAGCGATCGGTGTCGAGGTCGGCACCGGTGTTTCCGTTGGAGGGCCACCCGGGGTATCAGTGAACGTTGGTGAGTAATAAACATCCCGGGCAATAGCGTAATTGGTCGCGGCGGGAACAGCTTGCCAGATCAAATTGACCTGCCCGCTATAAGGGCTCATGGTCGCGACACCCAACGGCGCCGCCGGCACCTGGGCCCCAACCACCGCGGCAAGGGCCAGAAACAACACGATTGAAAAAAGGATAGTCTTCTGCCCGTTCAAACGAAGATCCTTTGGGTGAAATGAGCTGAGAGGATCCATCAGAACTTAGCCTCACCAGATAACGAGATCTGCCAAAGAACATAACCCAGGGTTGAGGTCAAATAATCCGTGTAGTACTCATTAATCCCCGTCAACCCAATACGTAAGTTCTTCAAAGCGTTGTAATCGAACTCGAGTGTACCACGGTATCTTTGGGTTTTGATCTGGTTGTAGGTATATAAAGAATCATTCTCAGTGTAATCACTCAGGAAATTCGCCTTGAACTCGATGGCATCATGCAGCTGGATCTTCCAGTGGGTGAAAGGAATATGCAACATGAGGTTCGGCGCGAACTTCTGATCGTATTCCGCCGACAGCTGGTAATCATGTGTATAGGTCGGCACATTCGTGGTGGCCAACCCATTCTGTTCACCTAGTGACTCTTGGAAGCGAATGTTCCCCTGAGACGTCTTGCTGATCTCATAAGGGAATGTGACACCAAAAATATCGCTTTCAGAATAACTATCGACCTGACTGACGACCGAGCTGTCATACTGCGTGCTATCCGTGTGGGTGTATTCAATTTGGGCCGAATTCACGCTAAAGCTCAACCACGGGAGGGTAAATATCCTTTTGTTGTAGATCGTAGTGATCCCTAGCGTATCACTCACTTGTTGCGTGGGGGGGGCGCCCGTATACAGCAATGAATATTGGTCCGTCCAGGAACCGGTGGGGCGAAAATCCCAAACATCGAACAATTTAAAACTCGCGTTCAATTGGTCGGTGGTGGATCGTGTCGCCAGCAAAGCAATCTTGTCGATATTGGGATCCGTCGGGTCGATCAGCCACCACTGCTGTCCAAAATTTAATTCTCCCGCTTGATAACCCGGGATTGAGACAGTGGAGCTGTCCGTCCTTCCACCGAACAAGGTCAAATTGATCTGTTGGAAGAAAGGCAGCCAAGAGCCTGGCGTGACGTTCAAGGAATAGTTCACATTGTTCGAGTTGGAGAAGCGTAGCCCATCTTGATAATCTACCGCGTCATACGTGTCGCTACCCGAATAGGTGATCGAGGGAATGACACCGGGTACCCCCCGATAGACCAATCCTCCCTTGGGCTGGAACTGTTGGACGAAAGGTACCGGTGTCGCCACCGAGCCGGGAACCCCCGGCGAATTGGTATTCCCCACCGCGTCGGTCAGCGCCACACTGAACCCCGGCGTGAATACCAAGTTCTTCACAACCTCGGTCGTATTGGTCCAGCCGTAATTTTGCTGATAGGTCGTGCGATCATACGGCGACAGGAAATTGAAGGTAAAGTCCTGCTGATCATGGGTCAGTGTATAGTTTTCGGTCAATTGGTTCGTGCCAATCGGGAAGAACCAGAGCTTGGTAGGCATATCATAAGTGCTGATCAAGCTCACCCGCTGTTCGTATTTTTCTGTATTTCCTTGCACCCCGGGTTGGTCCAAATAAGCCGATTGATAGACATCAACTTCTGAACTGGTGCTACCCGAAAGATTGATGCTGGTCAGACGGCCGAATTCAGGGCCCAGGTCCTTGGTATAAAGGATACTGCCGGTGGTCGTATCGATCTGGCTATTGGGAAGGTCCAGGTAATAGGGATTGTTTAGGAGCGCCGTCTCGGTATAAAGCTCTTGATCGGTGAAGGAGAATTGGGCCCTCAAAGGCTGTCCGAACAGGTATATCCCACTCGAGGAATAATCCAAACCATATTGAAGCGAGTGTTGAAAATGGGTGGAAGTCTGGTCGATCTCCGTGAAACCGGAATCTACCTCTCGATAACGGCCGTCGATGACGGCAAAAGGTTTTTTCGGGTCATCACCCAGCACCATTTCCGCGTTCAAACGACGGGCCGTACCGGTCCGCACATTGGCCGTGTTCGTTCTTAGATTGTCGATCCAAACTTCGCCGGTACGGCCGCCTGGCGGATTGGGAGAAATAAAACCAAAGCTGATCTGGCTCGCCTTGTTGATATAGGGCGTCCCCACAGTTGTCCGATTCCCGCCGGATCCGTCGATCGCCACATTGACCGCTCCCCAGTTGTCCAGCCCCAAATTGTTCGCCAGTGATTCCATACTAATGTTGTATTGGTAATAGTCCAACTGGTCATTGCCGATGCGGATGAAAAAGATGTCGCCTTGGTTATAACTACGGATATTCATATCCATCGCCAGGTTTTGGTAGTCGGTGAAATCCAGGCCCTGTTGGAAGATGCGGGTCGTATAGTAAATAGGCTTTCCATTGATGTTCCCAGCCGGGTCATAATCCGCCGAGGAAAGATTGTACGTAATGTCGAGCGACTTCTCATTGAACTGGATGGCATTTTGGTCCTGGCCGGGTTGGATAATAATGAAGCGCATATTGGGATTGTAGGTCGAGTTCTCGGCTTGACTGATGGAGTTCACGTTGAATTTCGATGGATTGATGGTGACACCCATATCCGCGTTAGCACCTGGATCTACCGCCAACTGCCACAAGTTATGCGTGAAATTGATGGTGTCGATCAGGAAATTACCATCGATCGGGGTGCCACTGGTCCCCGTGATCCACATTCGCAAACTTTTGACCACAATGGCGTTGGGTGTGCCTTGGCTATGAAAAAAATAAGAAATACCGTTTGATGTAGAGGACTGGTAATCCGGCGACACCAAATTCACCGGTATCTTGATCAACTGCCACCCCGACCAATTTGCCCTGATACCATACTCAAAGTAATTATCCTGAGTATTTAAGACACCGGTACCATCCATGTTCTGCGTAACAAAGCTACCGTTATACTGACCTTCTTGGGAAGTCTCGGGTTGCCCCGGGGAAGAATTGTTGACCACATTGTAATTATTATAGCCTGCCTGTAAGCCGATGAATCCTAAATCACCATGATTATCGGGCAAGTAATTGAATCCGGCGTGTTGGACGTTATAGGCGAAAGGATTGTTATCAAAAGCGGTATAGAATGTGGGTATTCCATAATTCAAGTTTGGATGGGCCTGATTCAGCGGCGAGTCGGAATCGAGGACCGTGACACCGTTCGACGGATCGTTATTGGAGTTTTCGTTCATGACCCCAAAATCGAACATGATCCATTTATCTTTCCCGTCGTTATAGATCCAAGTTTGGAAATACTGGACCGTAGAAAAGTCTTCCCCTGCCGACGAGAGGACTTGCCTCAAACCCGCCCAAGTCGCGTTGGTCAAATGGGCGTAAGGCACCTGCAGAACATTAACCACGTCGCTGGCTTGGTTGGTCTGGGCGTAAACGTGGCCACCACCACCTGGAATTGCGGTGGACGTATTGATGCCAAAGTCCACTTGGGTCGAGGACACGTCGTCATAAAAACGGACACGATTATTACCGCTATCCGCGCCGGCATCATAGGTTCCAGCCTGACTGTTCAAATAGGTCGGCGCGTAGGCAGGCGCAGAAGAGACCAACCAACTACTCGTGTTCAAGGAAGCCGTAATAGCGCTATCGATCCCTTCCATGTTGTCGACTAAAGCTACCCCTGTCTCGCCTTCGGCATTATAGGTGTCCGGGTTGAAATAACTCTGCGCGATTTCACCGGATAGTTTTAGGCTCGCAGGTGGTTTCCATTTTTCAAGTCCTGGGATGATACCCGTGATTGATTTAAGGTCTTCCGAGTCCATCTCATATTTGGTATCCGCATCGAACAAGGTCAAAGAATTCGGGGTCGACCCCAACTGGGGTGTGTCGTTGGGTTGTTGGGAAGTGTCGAGCAAAAAGGTCGACCCAATGAAGAACTTATCGGTAACGTCATACTCCATCCGACCACCGAGGATGTTTTGCGCACCAAAGGAACCAAACGGCGAATATTCATAAGAAACAACGATCTGGCTGTTAGGCGTCAAGATGCTCTTGTCCTGGAAATCCAGGAAGCCCGATGTGTAATCGATGAAATAATCCGTATCTCTCCGTAAGAGACGCCCATCCAAATAAACCGTTTCACTGCCTCTCAAAATATTGATGTTGTCGAGTTTAAAGGTTGTCAGCTGCGTTTTATATCTCAGATGGATCGTATACAGACTGTTCGGAGTGTTCTGCTGGATGTTGTAAACATCTAAGTTCCCCATCACACCGCCCGCTGCCAAAGGGCTGGCAACTCCATCCTGATTCGGAAAAGGTCGTTCCGGAAAGTAAAGCGGTGAACTATTGGCAAAATTAACATTTGTTACGCTGATGACATTCAGGTCCAAATTCAAATTATAGACATAAGGATTTGCCGCGGTACCACCCTGGTTCGTTTGGATGATATTGTTTGTGCCTGTTGAAATGATCTGGAATAGAAAGCCCGGATCCTGCTGGGGCGGTATAAGCTTATCGGTCCCTAACGAGAAATAATTCACCAAATACATCGGGCTGAGGACTTTCGAGCTGGTGGTCGAAGTACCCGGGGACCCAACATAATCCTTAATGAGGATGTAGTAAGTGGATCCATTATTGCCAGAATCGATAATACCGTTATCGGGAACGTTTAGGATGTCCGTAGAATACTGGCCCAATATCGGTGTCAAGTCCGTGGAAGTGGTACCAAAAACGTTCAAACCACGCTTGATTCCACTTTGGTCCGTATACCCGACCGCGACCTGGCTGCTGAGGGATAGGGTACGCAAGAAAGTGATGATCCCGGTCGTGTAATCGATGGTGTAATCCCGGCCCGGTAACCAGTGTTCCCACTGGCCGACGAAATTAGGCGTTCCGATCGGGGCATATTGATTGTTGACCGGATTTACCCAGATCTGTTCACTGCCGCTCTGGGGCAGATAAGTAGCGGTGGCCTGCGGCCTGGAAATATAGAAATATTTCCAGGGGATATAGGAAATATCCGAATAAGTCTTGTCGATCTGGGTGGTGTTTCCCGTGAAGACTTTCGTCACCGCGATACCCTTTGTTTGGGCGAAAAAAGATGTAAACCGGAAATTGTCGAATTTGAGCACTGCTTGCAGTCCGAATAGCTGCTTACTGAACCCGGCAAACTCGGTGTTGGGCAAGGTCAGCTGCAGGTCACCGAAAGAGACGGTCTGAACCACACTATCTGGATCCCCATGATAGACGATGGAAATATCTTGTTTGGTCTCGTCCACACCACCGGCGCGATTGACATCGCTATAGTCCACGTTCACATCGACATTACTACCGACCTTACCTTTCAAGTTCACGACCAACTCCTGATTAATGGTCGTCGTATTTACCTGATTAGAAACACCGTCCACGTTTGGGCGGTTGAAAGTCTGGAAAGCGAATGCGGCATCAACTTTTTTATAACCCTGGATCGACAATTGACTGTCAGCGGGCAACTTCAGGTTGATGATATTCTGCTCGGGAACAGCCAGTATCTTTTCCTGCTCCGGCGCCGTTTGTTTGGCCACTCGGATAGCGGCCAACTGTTCTGTCGATTGAGCGATCTCCATGCCGTTTGGTGTCACCGCCAGTTCATCCGAATAAGGGCTCATATTGCCCTGTCCATCCACAGCGGCGACGACATAAAAATAATCCTCGCCATTCTGGGGCAGCAATAAGCTGTTGGAGGCTCCATCCAAAAAATAGGCCGCGTTCAAGGGCCTGGAATTGACCTGCTTATAACCCATTCCCGGCGTAGTAGAACGATAGACGTTGTAATAGGCGGTACTCGAGCCTGCGGGCGAGGTATCCCAAGAAAGATAGACCCCTTCCTTAAGGACGATCACCGATACTCCTGTAGGCATGGGCGGCGGGTGGTATATGTAGGTTTTGGAATGCGTTGGCACCCCATTCGTGACACCATTCTCAGCATCGATGGATTTAAGCACTCTTGCCTCCTCTTCAGGGCTCAAAGAGAAGTCGCCGGAAACACCTTGGGAATCCACAGTGGGCACCGGTGAAGCGTTATGCACCGGTCCGTTTCCTGCGGTGGGGATCGGACCCAGCCCATTGGATGCCGGAATAGCCGCCACTGCCGTCGCCACGATGGAAGCCTCAGTGGAATGACCCGCCGTGGGCACCACCGTCTGTGCCCATCCCTGATCGATCAGGAGAAAGACGAAAATCCCCAGCCAAAAAGGGGGTCGCTTAGGCATTTTGATATTCAATATGCAACCGACCATACGAGCGACCGATCCTTTATCAACTTAATCCAGGTCCAATACTTTCTTAAGCTCATCCAATCGATCCCGGCTGACCGGCAACCGCGTCTTGAGTGGATCCGACAGGACGGCGAGATATTTCCTGTCGCCCTCGTGTTCCAATTCCTTGAGATAATCGAGATTAATAACAGCGCTACGGTGGATCCGGAGGAATTTTTGTGGATCCAACCGTTTGATCAAAGCGTCCAGGCTGTCGTCCGCCGTTAGTTCTTGCCCTTCCACCCGCAAGACCGCGTAATGGTCTTTTGCGACGACCGCGGAGATGAATGACGGATCGAACACCTTGTATTTCGAACCACATTTGATCGCCATACGCCGTTTTGTGCGGCCCTCATCTAGGCGCGCGACCAGGTCCCTTAGATGACCCGCGTTGGCGCCCTCTTTCCTTTTGCGTATACGTTCCAAGGTCTCCGCTAACCGCTCGGGAGAAACCGGTTTTACCAAATAATCTGCGGCGGAAAGTTCAAAAGCGCGCAAGGCGTGCTCACTGTAAGCTGTCACAAAGACCACCACCGGGCCTTTGTCCCCCAGGGTTTCTGCCACTTCCAGGCCGTTCAGCTCAGGCATTTCAATGTCCAGGAACAAGAGGTCTGGTTCCAATTTTTGTGCGCTTTGCAGGGCTTCTACCCCATTGGAGGCTTCCCCGACCACTTCCAGGTCCGGAAAGGCCGCCAACATTCGATGGAACCGGGCCCGGGCCGGTGCTTCGTCATCCGCGATAAGGACCTTGATCATGACTTCCCCTTTTCCGGCGTCGAGACCTTGTTCAAAGGCAAGGAGATCACTAACCGAGCGCCTCCCTTTTTACCGGCTGTGACCTCTAATGTGCCTTCAGCCCCAAATTCCAAGTTCAACCGTTTTCGGCAATTTTCCAAAGCTGTTCCGGACCCCGCATAAGGAGAGTTTCCAAAGCCCACCCCATCGTCCTCGACCGAAAGGGCCAATTGATTCTCTTGTTTCCCTACCTCAACCCATATATGCCCGCCACCCGCCCTGGAGGAGATGCCGTGCTTGACCGCGTTCTCCACCAAAGGCTGCAAGATCAAAACGGGCACTTGAATGTTTTCAAGGTCCAACCCTTCGGCGACCTTGATGCGAGAGACCAGTCGGGCGCCAAAACGGCTCTTTTCAATGTCTAAATAATCTCGGCAAAATTCCAATTCCTTTTTCAGGGCATGATTCGTTTTACGGGTCGCTTCCAAGACCGCTTGGAACAAGGAAGAAAGTTTAATCACCACCTGTTCCGCCTTGGCAGGATCCTCAGGGATCAAAGAAGCAACTGTGTTGAGCGTGTTGAAAAGGAAATGCGGGTTCATTTGGTCCTTGAGCTTGGTCAAAAGCGCTTGAAGTCTTTCCTTCTCCAATTCTTCAGCGCGCAGGCGACTGGACCGAGCGGCATCCCGCAGTTCTTCCCATGATTTCACGAAAAAAAAGACCAAGAGCAACATCCACCCCCAAAAGGTCTCGCTGCCGTAATATTCCCAATGGAACTCTGGTGTAATTGGATCGCCCACGAAGGTCCAGTTGATGAGATAAACGATCAATCGCAAGGCCAAATAAAGACCCGGTGGTACGAGAATGGCCATGAAAAGAAGGAACCATCCCGTCCCGTGAAGGGGACGGCTCTTCCCTTGTCGTCCATACCAGAACTTTTCCCCGATTAAGTAGGACCAAATGATCAACATGGCGAACAAGCCAATGAAGGTCGCTTCAAGGAAGCTCCACCCCCACCTAAAACCGATGGATTGAAGGGAACCCTTCTCATAGATCAGGCTCATCAAGAAACTGGAAAAAGGGTTCCAGATGAAAAGGAGTTTAAGAAACGAGACCAAAAAGTTCCGCTCAAAATTAAGCGAAAAGAGCCATTTCCACACCCGGTTCATGCGTCGTTCCTTCCCGCTGTTGAAATTGACTACCTGTATCCGAGAAACCCCCGGGAACCCCTCTAATACATCCCAAATCATAGCAATTCCGCCTTGGTTGATGGTTATTTTTGGTCCTAGGCAAGACCTGTTTTGATCCACGCTCTTAAGATACAACCCTTACCCAAAGACCGGGGACAGCCGGTCCTCAATGGACGAAAAGCTGTCGTGAGCCGCCGGAAGCGGGGCCTCGGCTTGCCCCTTGGGATGATAGAGCGCTGTGCTATACTGCGACCCACCACAGCAACCGAGGCTTTTTTGAGAATCACCTATCGATACATCCTTCAAGAAATGGCGCCGACTTTCTTGGTGGCGGTCGCCATGCTGACCTTCCTTTTCATGACCAACCGTGTCTTTCTTTTGTTGGACCTGATCCTCAACAAAAAAGCCCCTCTCGGCGATACTCTGGTGCTTTACCTAAGCTTGATGCCCTTTGTTCTCTCCTTTACCATTCCCATGTCCATGATGGTGGCTACCCTTTTGGCCTTTGGCCGCTTGAGTTCGGACATGGAAGTGACCGCCTTCAAGAGTAGCGGCATCCATGTCTTTCACCTGATCGCACCGGTCCTGGTATTCGGTATGGTGATGACCGGCATCATGCTCTTTTTCAACGACCGCATCCTGCCAGCGGCTAATTACGCGTTCAAAGAGACCCATTTCAAGATCCTCCAAAAACAGGCAAATGTGGCCATACGGGAAAGGATCTTCATCGACCAATTCGAGGGTTACCAGTTCTATATTGACCACCTCAGTCCTGACGGCCTGTTCAATCAGGTGAAGATGTTCAACCGCTGGTCAGGCAAAGCACCCCTGCAGACCACAGTGGCCAAGACTGGCAATCTGGAATCAGATCCCCAAAAGTACCAAATGTTCTTTCATCTGAACGACGGGGTCATGAGCTGGGAAAACAATAATTACCAGACCTACAACCGACTCTATTTCCAGCACTACACCATCCATTTAAAGTTGGAGAACCAGTTGGCAAAGATGTCCGACATCAAGAAGGATTATGAGGAAATGACCTTGGGTGAGCTTTCTTCCGAGATCGGCAAGACCACCGACGAAAGCCGGGAGCGGTCCCTTCACATCGAATTTCAAAAACGGATCTCCATGCCCTTCGCTTGCGTCATCTTGATCTGGTTCTGCGCCCCCTTAGGTCTATGGACCCGTTCAAAGGGTTTTATCGGCTTCATCTTGGGATTGGCCATGATCTTCGTTTATTACCTGATGTTCACCGTTGGACAGATCATGAGCGAAAGGGGTGTTATGGATCCTGTCATCGGCTGTTGGTGGCCCAACCTTCTCTTGTTCGTCGTTGGCGCCTTCATTTATTATCTGGTGGTATCCGAAAATTCCGCATTCAAGAACCTGCCTGGTTTTCCCGGCGGCAAAGGTTGATTGACAAATAATGAGGATCCTCACTCGCTATATCCTGAAAGAATTCTCCAAGCCCTTCCTGATCGCCGTCATTGGTTTCAGCGTCGTAGTCCTCATCGTGCAGATCTTTAACGACATCCGCTTCATCATGGATAACAAACCCGGCATGTTCCTGACCCTGAAATATTTCTGCCTACAAGTGCCCGGTTTCGCGGTACAGATCATCCCCATCGCCGTACTTTTTGGCGTTCTTTTTTCCTTAAGTCGTCTTTCCAAGAACAGCGAATTGATCGCCATGAGGGCGGGCGGGGTCAGCATCTATTTTGTCGCGATTCCCCTTACCATCGCCGGTTTTTTCATTTGTCTAGGAACCATCCTTATGAACGAGACCGTGGTTCCTCAAGCCACCTTGATGATAGAACACACCAAGAAGGTCGAGATCATGCACATGAGCGAGGAATTCGCCACCCTTCAACGCCAGAACATCTCCATGATGGGTGCCAGTAACGAGCTTTACCACATCGGTTTCTTTAATGGGACCGACAATAGCATGACCGATATCCTGATCCTGGATTACGACAACGGCTCGCACTTGCGGTCCCGGATCGACGCTCAAAGCGCTAAATATCAGAACAACCAATGGATCTTTTCGAACGGTTATTTACGGGCTTTTGACGACAACGACAAAGAAATATCGGCGCAGCATTTTGATCAACTGCCGGTTGCCATCCCTGAAAAACCCGCGGACTTCTTACGGGACCCGAAACCCGCCGAGGAACGAACTTTATTGGAATTGGTCCGTTATGTCCAACAGTTGCAACGGAACGGTTCTGACTGTCACAAAGAATTGGTTGAGTTGAACCACAAACTGGCCATCCCTTTCGGCTGCGTCATTTTGGCTATTTTGGGCGTACCCTGGGGCTGGAGCATGGGCAAGTTCAGCGGCGTTGTCGCTAGTTTTGGTATTTGTCTTTTGGTGGCGTTCATTTATATCGGAGGGCAACAGATCGGACAAGGATTGGGAAATCAGGGGTTGATCTCTCCCTTTTTAGCCACTTGGTCCATGAACATTCTGTTCTGTGTGATCGGCCCGATCCTCTTGATCCGCAAGAACCGTTGATGGTCAAACAGTCTGGATGAAAAAGCGGTGTTTCTTTGCCAGGACCGCAAGTTTCTCTTTTTCCAGTAAGAAAGATCTGCCCGACTCAATGACCAAGCCCTTGACTTTGGCTTGAACGATCCTTTGAATGGTCTCAGGTCCAACCGTGGGCACATCGAATCGCCAATCTTGTTTCGGGCTTGCGACCTTGATGACGATACTGCCCGGCCCGGCTACTCGTCCCGCCCGGGTGATGGTTGCGTCGGTTCCTTCCATGGCTTCAACTGCAACCACGGCGCTTTTCTTGGCCACGAGGGTCTGGCCGATTCCCGCATTAGCCAACAACTTGGCCTGCCGGACCCCGTAAGCGATGGTTGCCTTGGCTTCGCTATCAATCTTACCTACAACAAAGCCTTTGGGAGCTATCAATCCATCCATAAGGAATCGGCAGTCCTTGAGAATTACTCCCTGTTTTTGCAGTTCGACGGCCAATGCTTTGAGCAAACCTTCGCCCGACCGGTCCTTGAGGCGGATCCAGATTGATAGCGCCTTGAGGTCCAATTTGAAATTCTTGAAAAGGGACGAGTGCTGGACTTTTCCATGCATGACCGCTTGATGAACGCCTTGTTGCTTGAAGAATTTGATAAGGCCGCCTAACTGGCCAATAGAAATCCATCGGATAGTGGTACTGAGTTTTTCAAGGTCCTTGGGAGCCATACCCAGGACCGCCACCGTATGGACCTGTAATCCTTTAGCCTTAGCTTGCAGCGCAAACTGGATCGGCAAAGCGCCACCACCGGCAATAAGGCCGATCGAACCGGGCTTCTTCAACGAACGATCCCACGGGTAGAGCCGTTGAGAAAATCGACAAGGTGCTTGATCTCTTCGATCTGAGGGAACTCGGTCGTCAAGGTATGGATCGCTTCCTTCAAGGTCATGTTATTTCGAAAAATGACCTTATGTGCCTTTTTGAGCGTATCGATTGTCTCTTTACTGAAATTATTTCGTTCCAGCCCGATCTGGTTAACGCCGATGATACGGAGCGGTTCTTCGCCAGCGATCATATAAGGCACCACATCCTGGACCGCCCGGAACCCTCCGCCGATCATCACATAGCGCCCGATACGGCAGAACTGGTGGACCGGAGTTACCCCGCCAATGGTTGCATGGTCGTCGATGTGCACGTGCCCGCCCAGGGTCGCTAAGTTGGCTAATTTGATATGACTACCCAAAACACAGTTATGACCCACGTGGGCCTGGATCATCAGCCAGTTATCATTACCGATAATGGTCTTGCTACCCTCGCCTGTTCCTGGATTGACCGTCACGTGTTCGCGAAAATAATTGTCATCACCAATCTCTAAATAACAGATCTCGCCTTTATATTTCACATCTTGAGGTTCGCTGCCAATGACGGCCCCGGTGAAGACCCGATTGCGTTTCCCCATGCTGGTGTGGCCGGTGATGATACAATGGGACCCAACGGTCGTGCCTTCTCCCAGGGTCACATACTCATCAATGATGGAATAGGGACCAACGTTCACGCCATCTGCCAACCGGGCCTTAGGATGCACGATGGCCGTCGGATGGATCATGGTTGGCATCAAGCTTTACCGTTCATATCGCGATCAACGATCGCGCAGGTCAATTCGGCTTCCACTGCCACTTGTCCATCCACGATGGCCTTACCGGCGATCTTGCCGATCTTAGCCCGAACAAAGACCACATCCACTTCAAAGCGGATCTGATCGCCGGGAACGATGGGCTTTCGGAAACGGGCATTGTCTACCCCGGCAAGGTATAGGATTTTGCCTTGATTGATCGGATCGCTCAAAAAGGTAGTACCACCGACCTGGGCCATAGCCTCTAAAATAAGGACACCCGGCATGATGGGGTGTCCAGGAAAATGCCCTTGGAAAAAGGGTTCGTTGATCGTCACGTTCTTGATACCGACCACCCTTTTCCCCGGTTCCAGCTCCAGTATCCGATCCACCAACAAGAACGGATAACGATGTGGCAACATCCCTTGGATTTGGACGATATCGAACATGGCAGTACCTCTTATGGAATTATTTGGGCTTCCCTCATGACCGAATTTCTTGAGGATCGCCTTGGCCAACTCAACGTGATAACGGTGACCGGCCTTTTTCACAGTTATTTTTCCAAGCAACGGACGGTTCAACAGGGTCAGGTCGCCCAAAAGGTCCAACGTTTTATGACGGACCACTTCATCTTCAAATCGAAAGGGACCGTTCATGATTCCCGTTTTACCGATCACCATGGCGCAATCGAGATTGCCGCCCTTGATAAGACCTTGTTTTCGCAAATATTCAATTTCTTCCTCGAAACAAAAGGTGCGGGCTGCGGAAAGATCCTTTTCAAAGGAGCCAGTCTCAAGTTTGAAGATCCGATTCTGGTTCTCCAAGCCGGGATAAGGGAAGGATGTGGTGACATGAAGTTCCAGTTGGTCTGAGGGTTCCGCCTTTAGGTAAACATCGCCAAAACTCAGCTCAATAGATTCGGTAACACGGATGGGTTCGATCGTTCCTTTTTGTTCAACTAAGCCAGCTCTTTCGAACATATGGCAGAATTTGACAGCGCTGCCGTCGAGGATGGGCATTTCCTCGGCGCTCATCTCCACCTTGAGGTTATTGATCCCAAATCCTGAGACCGTGGCCAAGAAATGCTCAATGGTATGGATGCTGGCATTCTTTTCACCGCTCAGGGTAGTGCCTCGAGCGGTGCCACTGACACTTTCCGGACTTACTGTGATCCGGGCATCGAGATCGCTGCGAAAGAATTGGATGCCCGAACCTTCTGGCAGTGGTGATACTTTGACTTTACAATTCACACCAGTATGGAGGCCCGCCCCTTCGAACTCAAAGGCTCGGGCGATCGTCCTAGGATTAATGGTATTCCCGTTACTTTTCATGGTCGTTCACGACCCTGATCTTTTCCAAGGCTTTTTCTAAAACCCTGATCCGTTTGATCAATTCTGGTAATTGGCGATAAGCTGCCACATTTTTCATTTCTTCGTTCATTTTGCACGAAGGCGAACCCCAATAAACGCCTTTTTCTAGGATGTCTTCCATGACGCCTGTGCGAGTCGCCAATGTTACGTTATCACCGATCTTCAAGTGGCCGGCTAATCCAACCTGCCCACCCATGATCACGTTATTCCCCACTTGAGTGGAACCCGAAATACCTGTTAGAGCTGCCATTACGGTGTTTGAACCAATGACCACGTTGTGGCCGATCTGGATGAGGTTATCAAGCTTACTTCCCTTGCCAATGACCGTACTCCCTAAGACCGCGCGATCCACGCAGACATTTGCACCCAGTTCCACATCATCTTCCAAGACAACATTACCCACTTGAGGGATCTTTTTATATTCTTCACCATCTTTGGCAAAACCAAAACCATCTGAACCCACCACAACTCCCGGCTGCAGGATGACTCGCTTGCCAAGAAAGCAATTTTCCCGAATGGTCACATTGGGATAAACGATACAGTCTTCGCCCACACGAACATTTTCACCTATGAAAACCCCTGGGTAAAGGACAGTCCGGGCACCGATTTGGGCGCCCTTAGAGATAACAACTCCTGCAGAAACGGACGCCGTCAGATCCACCCGAGCACCCACTTCGACCCAAGCACCTGATTGGATGCCCTCAGGTCTTTTAGTTGGTGGATAAAAAAGGCCGATCACCTTCGCTAAAGCCGCATAAGGATTGGACGACAGCAAGAACGTCTTAGATATACCTGGCAATTCTTTGTCGGTCAGAATGACCGGAGACTTTGTTTGGGAAACAGACGAAGCATAACGGGAATTGGTGAGGAACGCCAGGTCGTTGGGGCCCGCTTTTTCCAAAGAGGAAACACCTGTTAAAACAATCGAAGCGTCACCCGTAAAGGTTGCACCTATTTCCCGGGCCAGTTGTTCCAAGGAAAAGGAATTAGGCATAGGTAACGCTTCTCTCGATCAGAACTATTTGGAATCCGAATCCGAACTCTTGTACGACTTCAACACTTCGTCCGTCAAGTCGACCGCATCCTTGGCATAGACCGTCTTTTCAGCATCCAAGACCATATCCACACCATCGTTCTTGGCGATCTTGGCCACGATGCCCTTGATCTCTTCTAAAAGGGTCTTAGTCATTTCTTGCTCTTTAGCGGCCAAATCGTTCTGGACCTGGCTTTCTTCGTCTTGGAAAGCCTTGGCCTTGGTGGCGTACTCTTCTTGCTTAGCCTTCATTTCTTTTTTGGAAAGGACCGAACCCGAGTCTTTCAAGGACTTTTCAATATCCCGGATCTCATCGGCTTCGTCGGTTAATTTTTGCTTCTTTTCGTCGGCCATCGCATTAAACTTTTTTTGGGCCTTTTTGGTACCGGGGTATTCCTTGAACAATTGTTGAAGATCAACGGTGGCAACCTTGAAATCCTTGGCCATTGCCACAGAAGCGACTAAAAAACAGCAAATCAAAGTGAAGAAACGCATAACGGCTCCTTGTGAAAAATAAGCGTGATTCTAGCATGCGATTATCGAAGATAACAATGAAAGCTTAAAAAAAGCCCAACAACAAGGGTTGTTAGGCTTGGAAGCATCACCTGAATTGAACGGTTAAATCTCGAAAAATTCGTTCTAGAGGAACAGCAATACCACCGTGACCACGGCCGTAGCGCCAACCGCCAGTATCTTCACTGCAGAAGAAGGCTTTTTCTTTTGGGCCTCCACATTGCTGATCTTCATAGCATCAAAAGGACGACCATAACTCCACAACTCTTCTTCCTCGATCTTGGGCTTTTCTTGGGCCTGAAGACTTGCAGAACTACTAGGCGCAACGGCCATCGGCTGTTGCATGGTCCCCATGGGCTGCTGGGCCGTCTGCATACCGACAAACGGCATAAAGGAAACACGCCCCAATTGAGGGCTGTAAGCGCCATCGTAAATGGTTCGAAGGATCTGTTGGGCATCAACCATACGGAAATCGTTATTGGGACTGGACAAACTTTTTGCGGAATAGTTAACGATATTATATTTTAAATTGCTGTAAATACGGTTTCCCGAGATGTTGGGAGTTCCAAAGTCCTTTAAATAAAAACCATAATTATTGTTATAGATATCGTTGCCAGTGATGATCGGGCTGGCGGTATCAGCCAATAAGATGATACCAATACCGTTGGCCGTGATACGGTTGCCCGTGATTTGCGGTTGAGAATTCAGGGCCACTTCAATGCCGCTCTTAGCGCCAAAGATCGCCGACTGGGAAATGACTGGCGACGAGGAATTACACACAATGCGTCCACCCTTGATCAAACAAGCTTGCAATAAACAGTTTGGTGAATCAGCGTTGTAAAAATAAATAGCACCCCATAAGGATCCGGCGACCCCCGGGTTGAACTGGATCGGGTCAATAGGGGTTCCAACTGCCTTGATACCACCTTGGATGACCAAATTCGGGCCAGCTCCGACCGCACCATTATCTGGAGCGACAAAGCGGACTTCCACGCCGGGTGCGATGGTCAAGATGGCACCTTTTGAAACAACGATGTCATTTTGAAGAATATAAGGGCTGTTCTCTTTTGTCCAACTGGTCGAGGTCGAAATAGCGTCTTTTACATAAGTCGGACCTGCGGCACGGGCCTGGAATGACATAGAAAAAAAACAGAGGCACACCAAAAAAACATTTAAGAATTTCATTAAAAATGGCCTCGAAACGTTCAAATGTGTGAAAGCGAAAGTAGTCTAACAAAAGCCTTATTTATTTAAAAGTTTAAATTAACAAGGTTTCAAATTGGACCTATTGGGAGGTAAATCGATTACTGTTGACCGGGCTCGAAATCATGAATAACACTGCAAAAGAACAAAACAAACCCAAACCATTAGCCTTGAATGGCACTTGTCGAAGGAAGAAATTCCACTCCTTTATCAAAATTCAAAAGAGAGATTATCCGTCCTTGTATATGGGCGACCCCAGTAATGAATCCGGCCCTGGGGTCGTTAGGATCAACTTTAGAGGGTTTTAAACAATTTACCTGAACATGCAACACTTGACGAATGGCATCCACCAACAACCCAACCATCCCGCCTTCACCCATGGCCGTGACCAAAATGGCACCTGTTCCTTTCCCCTCGTTTTTCCCTATACCAAAATGACAACGAAGGTCCAAAATTGACATCTTCTGGTTGCGCAGCTTAATCACGCCTTTCAAACAAGGGTTTTCAGCTTCAGTTTCGACGATGCCATCCGGACCCAATATCTCATGTACCCGATCGAATGCGATCCCATACTCCTCACGCCCCAAGGCAAAAGTAATATAGGGCCCCGCCATATGATTCATTTCAGCGCTCATTCAGGCTCCTGCTCTATCCATAAACGAACCTCAACCGGCCAATTTTCGACAATGAAAGCACAGCAAGCGGTCGGTTCCTTATCGGGCCAATTTCGGGGTGTCGTGAACCTGGGCAGTTCCATTTTTAACAAACCCCAATTATTGCCCCAAAGATATGCCATCAAACGACCACTGAAGACATCGACAAATTCCTTGAAAACCTCGATCTCCGCGGATCTTAAGGCTTTCTTACCACCAACTTTTAACATCAATACTTTTGCGACATCCGGAGTTGTTCGAACGTTCAAGAACCCCGTCGCATGACCCGAAAAACGAACCGAAAATTCCAATGGAAGCGGTGCCGGACCTTCTACCGGAACTCCGATATAGCGAGACGGAAGGTGCGCCCAAGATTCCATTACCGCAGTAACACCTTGCAAAATGGCATTCACTTCAATCTTGGGAAAATCACCGTATTCTTGTGGCGGTATGAAATAGGAAGGCATCGGGCACCTGTCGGACCGGAATATGGATTACCATGGTCAAACGCAAAGGCTGTGCCAAAATGAAAATTGTTTATATTTAATGAATCGGTAGATTTTTATAGGTCTCGCGCAGAGAAGTGTTCAACTATTGGACAAAGAGCGTTCAATAATTGGACGTTCGACTTTTATCCCAGTCGGTATTTTTTGATCTTGCTCAGGAGTGTCGTGCGGCTTACGCCAAGATGTTCCGCAACTTTGGTTTTGTGTCCATTAAATGCCAACAAAGCTTTTTGGATATTCTCCTTTTCCGCTTCGTCCCGACTCATGGGTTCAACAGAGGTCTTTCCTATCCCAGTCCTGACAGGGTTCGAGCGCACCGGAGCTGAGGGAAAATCTCCCGGAACTAATGCTTCAACACGGCAGGTCAAAACCGCACGTTCCATGGCATTCTTCAATTCTCTGACATTTCCTGGCCAAGCATAGTTTTTCAGGGCGGCGATCACTTCCGTGGAAAGGGGCCGCAGTTTTTTGTTGAAGTCCTTGCAGAAATCATTGAAAAAGAACCGCGCCAAGCTTTCAATGTCTTCAGGTCGCGATTTAAGTGGGGGTAAAATGATATTCACGACATTCAGGCGGTAAAAAAGGTCCGCGCGAAAGGTGCCAGCTTCGACCGCCTGCTTCAAATCTCGATTGGTCGCCGCGATGATCCGGACATCGATCTTACTTTCTTGCAAACCTCCCAATCGGCGAATGGCTTTCTGTTCCAAAACCTTCAAAAGCTTCGTTTGTGCTGAAAGAGGCATCTCCCCGATCTCGTCCAGAAACACCGTTCCTCCATTAGCGACTTCAAAAAGTCCCGGCTTAGCCCTTCGAGCGTCAGTGAAGGCTCCCGCTTCATAGCCGAACAGTTCAGCTTCTAAAAGATTTTCTGGCATCGCGCCACAGTGCAACTCCACGAAAGGCGCCGCCGTTCGGGCCGAAAGCACATGGATCAACTTTGCCACATGCTCTTTGCCCGTCCCCGTTTCGCCAGCTATCATAACGGTTACGGATGATTGCTGAGCGACTTGCTCGATCTGTTCATAAACCTTCTGCATGGTCGGATCCGGCAGGAAGAGATAATCCTTTTGGTACATGGCCTTTTGATGGCTCTTCATCGCCTCCAGGTCCCTACGCAATCCCCTTTTTTCGTTGAGTTTGTTCAAGACGATTTCTAGCTCATCCAGATTGAGCGGTTTAGCTAAGTAGTCCTCCGCTCCCCGTTTAATGGCCTCGACCGCCACTTTGACGTCCACATTGGCCGTGATTAAGACCACCGAAGCTTCCATTTTCATCTCTTGGAATTTTCTGAAAAAGTCCAAGCCTGTTCCATCCGGTAGATGGACATCAAGCAATATCGTGTCCGGATTGAACTCATTGGCTTTTTTCAATCCCTCGGCAACTGTAGCCGCCGAATCTACTTCGTACTTCAACTCTTGAAGAAAGGACAACAACATATCCCGAATCGGTTTTTCGTCATCAACCAATAGAACTTTCACGTTAATCTCCTTCCAAAACGGGTAAGGACACGATGAATTCAGTCCCTTTCGAACGCATCTTTTTCAATTCGATCTTTCCCCCATATTCCTGAGCGATACGCTGACTGACGGCCAAACCCAGGCCAGACCCTGTTTTTTTTGTGGTAAAGAAAGGCTCAAAAATCCTTTTCACATTCTCATCCGTTATCCCAGGACCATTATCCTCGACGCTAACTTTTATAAAGGTCCCTTCCCGTTTCAACGCCAACTTTATCTTGTTTCCCTCGCCCAACGCCTGATAAGCGTTCAGGATCAAATTTACGAATATTTGTTGCAAACGTCCCAATTCTGCGTTTACCTGAAAATCTTCCTTCGGGGCATTCCAATCGACCAGGATCTTCTGATGGGAAGGCCCAAACTGAACTTGGCTCAAGCGTAGCGCACTTTCTAGTGCGGCTCTCACCGAGACCGGCCCCACGTTCAGGACGGCATCCGGCTTAGCGAAGATCAAAGTATCCCGGACCAGTTTTTCAAGCCGGTCCGATTGTTCCAAGATCGTCTCCAATTGCCCATGATCTTCTTTAGGTTTTTTTCGTTTGAGTATCTGAGCCGCCACCGAGATGGCCGCCAATGGATTGCGTATCTCGTGGGCCATGCCCGCAGACATTTCTCCAATGGTCGAGAGCCTTTCCATTCGGATCAGGCTTTCTTCGGTCTTTTTCCGCTCCGTCAGGTCGCGGGCAACAACAGCCACCATTGGTAAGCCTTCGTAATGGATAAAAAAACTGACCACTTCAGCATAGACCTGTTCTCCATCTCTGCGGATAAAGACCTTTTCTTGAGGTGGATTATAATCGCCATGGTCCTTCAATTTACCGATCCTTTCGAGGATTACCGGCAGGTCCTTTTCACGAATGAACTCATTCGGTTTGAGACCCATTAGTTCTTCTGCTTTGGAATAACCCAAAAAACGAAGCATCGAATCATTGACATAGACCATTTTAGACGGCCTATCCATCGTGTGAATGATCACGCCATCGGGTGATTTTTCGATCAAATTCCGGAAATTCCTCTCGGACTGCCTCAGCGCTTCTTCGGCTTTTTTTCGCTCCGTCAGGTCGCGAGCGACCGCCACAGTCACAGGAACTCCCTCGAAGTAGATCATGAAACTAGCCACGTCAACATACAATATGGCGCCATCTTTTCGAATAAACCGTTTTTCCTGCGGGGGATTGTAGTCGCCTGGATTTTTTAATTGTTTGATCCGCTCATGAACCGTTGCTTTATCTTCAGGATGGACAAAAAGAGTCGGAAACCTTCCAACCAACTCCCCGGGTTCGGAATAACCAAGCAAGTTGAGCATCGCATGATTAACATAGACTGTCTTTTCAGGGGTATGAATCAAAATCGCATCCGGGGATCTTTCGATCAAATTGCGAAAACTGTGTTCGGACTTCCGCAGGGCTTCTTCGATCTTTTTTCGCGCGGTCAAATCCCAGAAATTGGTGATCCTAAGGATCTTTCCATTCATAATCAATTCAGCCCCGGTCGCTTCGATCGGAACAATCGAGCCGTTAGGGCGGATCACATTCAACTCGATCGCCTTCCCAAATTCACCCGTTCGAAGAAGGTCCAAAACGATGTTTTTAGAGTTTTCATCCAAATAATCCGCCGCGTTTTTTCCAACCATATCTTCCGGTTTATATCCCATCAATTCGGCGCCAGCTTTGTTCACATCAACGATGACACCATTATCATGAATAACGATACCTTCTTTCGAGACCTCAGAAAACCGTTTGAACCGTTCTTGGCTTTCAATGATGGCTTGCTCCATTTTTTTCCGCTCTGTAATATCCCAGAGACTCACCACTCGAAGCTCTCTTCCCGAAAAGTTAAAATTGGTCCCATGTGCCTCTACCGGCAACCAATCGCCATTCTTCCGTTTCACTTTGATTTCGTAAGGCTTATCGGTATATCCTTCAAGCCTGAACTTTCGAACCAATTCCAGGGACTGGGCGTCAATGAATTCGTCCGATTTTTTTCCGATAAGATCCGACCTAGAATATCCGGTCATATCCGAAAGCGCTTGATTGAAATCGATGATCGCTCCCTTGTCGTGGATCAAGATGCCTTCCCTCGTGACCTCCGCGAATCTTTCGAATCTTTCCCGGCTTTCTTTTAAAGCCTTTTCTATTTTCTTTCGTTCGGTCAAGTCCCATATCTTGACCAACCGCATGGTCTTGCCGTGCCACAAAGTATCCATCCCGTGGGTTTCAGCCGAAACCAAAGTTCCATTAGCATGCTTTAACGTGATCTCAAAGGTCTGCATCGGTATCTCGCCCGATCGGATCTTTTTGATGAACTCCGCTGACTTGTCATCCACAAAGAAAAGACTGTCTCTCCCGACGAAGTCCCTTGTTTCAAGCCCCACCATTTCCGCAAGCGCTTGGTTCACCTCCACGATCACGCCCCTATCATGGATCAAAAGACCTTCGCGAGTGGCGTCCGCGAATTTTTTGTACCGTTCCTGACTTTCCAGCAATTGCGCTTCTCGTCTATAAAGATGTTGCATCTTGACTCTATAATAAATGCCGAAAACCCACCCCTCTATCGCGACCAGTGTTTCCAAAAGGTATAAATAGAGATCACGGCTGGTATGAATGTAGGAACCTAAAAGACAAATTAGAAAAACGACACTCAGAATAATATTGAGGATCATTAAAAGATCGCGGCGAGTGATCGGCTGGATGTGTTCTTTCATACGATGACTAGCATATCTAAATTGGGTCGAAATGGGTATTCAGGCATCGGCCACAAACCATTAGTTTAAAACGGTTTTGTCCCGGCCAGACATCTTCAATACAAGCTTCCTGGATACCGATCGCCCAATATTCGGTAATCCTTTTGTTGGATCGCCTGGACCACCTTGTCTCTTTCAGGATAAAGCGAGTTGGTATCCTTGACCGCCAAGGCATACCCCAACTGGAAATAGACACAAAGTACAAGAACAACCTTTGTCAAAATGCCGAGAAGTTTATTTTGGGCATACCGGACATAACATTCGGAGGAATAGATCATCAAAAGTGGAAAAAGGATGTAGTAAATATGGGCCAAGGGCTTTTTGACCGTGAACCAAAAACTGATATAAACCATCACAAAACCGAAAAGCACCAACAATTTCAAGGGCCTCCAGCTTTTATTCGTCAATCTTTTCCTGAAAAATTCAATCAAAAGAACGAATGGTTGCAGCAAACCTAATATCCATAAGATCGCGCCCGGCGCTAAAAGCCACCAATGATCCAACAAAAAGCCGACCCGTGCCTTGGTGTTGATCTCGATGAACCGAGGCATCTCAAAACAAGGTATTGAAAGGTACCTGGCAAAAATAACGAACCCGTTTTTGACGTTATCCCAATTCAATCCAGAAGCGAACCCGGCCGCCGCCCCGCCTTTTGAAAGCCCATATTGAAGATAAGTTGGGATGATCAAAGCCGCCATTGGCAACATTCCCACCAAAACCCACAACAAACTTCCAAAACGGCGTTCCCCAAATTGATAGAACAAAGAGATCATCAACAAAGGAACGAAGTAGATATAAGAAGCGTGGAACTGCATGGCCCAGCCAACGGCAAATCCCATGAGGACATTCGCAAGGCTGATGGGTACAAGGCCTAACCGGGTCATCGGAAGGGTTTCCAAAAGTCCAACAAAGAAAAGACAAGCCGACAGTAACAAATAACACGGATTCAAGATCGAAGTGCTGTAATTCAGACACCAGGGACTTGAGCCGATCCAGACCAAGAGCCAACCAAAGGATAACTCCCGTGAACGTCGGGCGATATACCAAGCCAACAAGACAACCCCTGCCATCGATAAAATGTTGAGCGTGATATAGGGCGCTTCCGGAATAGGCAAGAGTTTGAACGAGAGTCCGATCAACAAACCTTCAAGCGCCCCAGGGATCTGGCTGGAATAGCTCGATTCAGCCCCCGTTAGATCCGGACCGAAATAGGGCCAAGTCTGGGTGGTGTATTGTTTTAGACCGATGAGGTAGGTCTGCTTTTGGTCGTACTCTTGCCACTTCGCGTTAAAAAGACCGAATAGAAGGCGGAAAAGAAAAAGAGCTAGGATCAAGAAGACCCAGCTGGATTTAAAGGTCATGACCTGTCCAAAATTTGATGAAGGCGGTGGGAATCGACCCACGGAACATTCACAGGGGAAAGGCCCCCTGTGTACCCCTTTAACATCCGGAAAAACTCCCGTTTTCCCGAACCCTTTCCCGGTGGGTTCGGCGGAATTTTGGTGGAGGCGGTGGGAATCGAACCCACGTCCTGAAAATCATCCGTAATGGGCACTACGTGCGTAGCTCAAGAAAGAGTCTCACCCCCCGCTCGCTCTCGAGCGGCCGGCGGAGAGCCAGTCCCATTGTTTCTCGCCCGGCCATCGGTGGAACAACCCTGATCCGGACCAACCTATTGCTTACGTTCCATCCCCCTAATAGGTATCAGAGGCGAAACGCTTACCGCATTAAGCGGCGAGAGCTAACTGGTTATCGGCAGTTATACCGTTTGCCATGTTTGACGAGCGATGGCGTCCTCGACACGCACCCAAAAGTTCAGCTTCCCAGTCGAAACCGGTCGCCCCCTCCTTTACAAAGGTGTTAATGAACAACGGGGCTACTTTAAGGCTTTAAGCCTAATTTCTCAAGGATAGCCGGTATATCGGCCAATTCAGTGTGCTTGAGCCACAAATTATCAGGCTGGATCAAAACATTGGCACCTTCTTCACAAACGTCCAGACAACCAGACTTGACCACTCGTATCTCTTTCGCCATGCCCGCCGACTTGACCGCTTCCTTTAGTGAAGCGTGTAATTCCTTACCGCAAAAGTCTTTCCCACATGAGACCCGGGAACCATCCAAACGTTCATTGGTACAAACAAGGACATGTTTTTTGAACTGCGGTTCCGCCTGTTCCATCACTCTCCCATCACTTTCACGATGACCCGTTTTTTTCGCCGGCCATCGAATTCCGCGTAATAAATTTGCTGCCAGGTCCCAAAATCAAGCTTACCCTTGGTGATCGGAACGACCACTTCATGATGGACCAAAATGCTTTTCAAATGAGAGTCGCCGTTATCCTCACCGGTTTGGTGATGTTTGTAATCCGGGTTGAAGGGCGCGAGCTTTTCAAGCCACTCGTCGATATCCTCGATCAAACCTTCTTCAGCGTCGTTCACATAGACCCCGGCGGTGATATGCATGGCCGAAACCAGTGCCATTCCCTCTTGCACGCCGCTTTTGCGCACAGCTGCTTCAACTTCATTGGTGATATTGATGTAGTCCCTATGCTTGACCGTCTCGAACCAAAGATATTCGGTTAGAACTTTCATTCTTTAACTCCACATTATCTATCTAAACACCGAACGTTTCTTTTGATAAACACCGCTTTTTCTTGGAGTCTTTTTTATTAATTTAAATTCCTCAAGTATGTTCAGAACATCATCAGAGTCATCTTTTCTTAACCGAGTTCCTCTAATTAAAGATTTCACGTTATCGTAATTAACAATGTCGTGATCTCGAAAATGAGCCATAACTCGCAAAGCCAACAGACGCTTCTTTTCGTGTTTGGAATCGCTATCAGGAATTTTCTTCCAAATCCTTTTAACCCAATACTCTTTAGTGAGAATATTTTGAACAAGCGCATCACCCAATCCAGCATCCACTTTATAATCATAAGACGTGTATTCCAATCGTTGCAAACCACGGATATCAGACGGCACTTCATTAGATCTTCTCGTATTCAAAAGAATGTAATAATTTTTACCTGGTGAACTTTTCAATCCTTCGGCCAACCCCAATTCTAAAGCAACATTTGGGTTCCAATTAGAGAGATCAAAAATCGAATAATCAGCCGTGTTAATACTCGACTTCATTACCTTCAATAGATGCTTAGTTTGAACATCGGTATTTCCGTAAATAACTTCGAAAGGTAATTCTTTAAATATTTTTCTGAATTTTTTTGCAGGAAATCTACCGCTAAAAGGATGGCCCACAAAAACTTTTGGCATTCTGGTACGAACACGAGCCATACGTTTTCCTTTGGTAAATCTAAATTATCGATTCTTCATCGAATTGTTCTTCGGCATTGAGCACCCAAGAACGCATCGAGGCGAATTTACCTTTTTGAATGGACATGATGATGTAGGAAAAACCCGGCCAGGCGGCCTGACGGTCTGTCTCGGAGGCTTTATCCGGATGGTCCGGGTGCGAGTGGAAGATACCGATGACATCCAACCCCTTTTGCCGGGCCAAAGCTTCTCCTTTGAGGTAATCCTTAGGGTCCATGTCATAGCGGGTCTCGGGCTTGAGCTTGTTCAGGTTACCGCATTCGAACACTTCCGTCACCAAACGAACATTCCCGGCCTCGCCGAACATAAGACCGCAGATCTCATGTGGGAAACCCTTTTCACCGATAGCGATCATTTGATCCTTTGCGTTTTTTTCAAATTTAATCACATTAGCTCCTAAAAGCTTCCCGTTTGTAATCTTTCACGATTGTAACGATTAGATATTTTTATCGATCTAGGACAAAACGAGCTTTCTAAATCTAAGTTTTTAATTTTTTTAAGTCTTTCAAAATAACTAGTTGCTTGATCGGTTTTCCCGAGGTTGTTCGAAATTTCCCAACAATTGGCAATTGCATCAAAATCATTAGGGCTTTTTTTCAGATAGTCATCAAAGCCTTTTAACGACTGTAATCTAATTTTTTCAATTTCTTCTTTCTTGTCCGTCGAGAATTGAGAATCATACAAGTCTAAACACTTAACAAAGTCATCTTTAACCTCTTCGAATCGCTCCCCGTTCCATTTACAAACCACTTCACGAAAAATTTCCGTTGAGTTTCCTGCTGCGCCTACAAAAGCACCTCGGTAACTGATTAGAATCGGTTTCCCGCTTCTCTCCTCAACCGAACTCACACCACCATATCCACTTGCCTCAAAAACACTTGAAAATTTCGATCCATCGTATTTAAAAACATTTACCTTTGTACTGTTGGCGCCAACCAGTGAATAAAAAATGAGCTGTTTTTTTCCAGCATCAATTAAATCGAACAATTCCATGTTCTGGAAACCTTCCCCCAGCGTCTCTACTTGTACTAGTTTCCATTTTTTGTCGGATAGCTTGTAATAACAAAAACCATCAAATATCAGCAATCCCGATTTGCTGTAAGCATTAATTAAAACGATAAGATCAGAATCCGGTCCCGAATAACTAAAAACTCCACTAGATACAACTTTATATTCGTCAACCTGGTTGCCATCATCCGACTTTTCTCCAAGATATGGCTCCAGTTTGAGTGCGCCTGCCATCACATTAAATGTCCGTCCATTTTTTAAGACAACAGGCAAATCGATTGTTTCCTTAGGGAAGCCCGGGCCGACGCAAAGAAAAAGGAACAACATTAAATAAAAAATTCTTCGTTGATAAAAACCAGTCTCAACCTTCATTCCCAGACCCTTGTCGAAAGATATTTGTCCCCCGAATCCGGGAAGACGGTCACGATGCAGCCTTGTTTGATTTCTCTAGCTAAACGCGAGCAAGAGGCCATAGCACCACCGCTAGAAAGGCCCACCAAAAGACCTTCTTCCCGGGCCAAGCGCTTGACCATTTCATAAGACTCTTCGGTATCCATCGGGATCTTCCGGTCATAAACTTTTGGATCGTAAATACCCGGTACTATGGAAGAGGCCATGTGTTTAAGACCTTCCAAACCATGGAAAGGCTCGGCGGGTTCCAAAGCGACGATCTGTACCGACGGTTTCAATTCTTTGATCCGACGTCCAGTGCCCATCAAGGTACCACTGGTACCGATACCCGCAGCGAAATGGGTGATCCTGTCTCCCATATATTCCATGATCTCCTCGGCGGTGGTAAGACTATGTGCCTTGGGGTTTTCGGGATTGTTGTACTGGTCCGGTACAAAATAGCGGTTGGGGTCTTTTTTATATAGTTCGCGGGCCAGCAGAATGGCTCCATCAGAACCGTCCATCTCGCTGGAATAGTGCACTTCGGCGTTATAGGATTTAAGGATACGTTTGCGTTCCTCGCTGCAATTGGCCGGAATGGCCAAAACCACTTTATAGCCCAAGGCCGCGCCGATCATGGCCAGGGCGATGCCCGTGTTACCCGAAGTCGCGTCCAAGATGCACTTGTCCTTGGTCAACTTGCCCGACTTGATGCCTTCTTGGATCATCCGCAAGGCCGGGCGGTCCTTGACCGAACCGCCGGGGTTGAACGATTCCATCTTGGCATAGATCTCCACCCCAGGAACATTATGCAAATGAACCTGTATAAGTGGCGTATGACCGACCAATTCGGTCACCGATTCATAGATGCGGGGTGGGTTTTGAAAAGCAGTCGCCAAAAGAGCGCTCCAAAAAGAAAAGGCCTTCAAGCCAAAGCTTGAAGGCCTTTTTCGGCATTACAGATTGTAAAACACGTCCCGGCCCAAGAATTGGGCCGCGTCGCCCAACTCTTCCTCGATGCGGAGGAGCTGGTTGTACTTGGCGATACGGTCCGTGCGGGAAGCCGAACCGGTCTTGATCTGGCCGGCGTTGGTGGCCACAGCGATATCCGCGATGGTCGTGTCTTCGGTCTCACCCGAGCGGTGCGAAACAATGGCGGTATAACCCGCCTGTTTGGCCATTTGAATGGCCTCCAGAGTCTCGGTCAAGGTACCGATCTGGTTAACCTTGATAAGGATCGAGTTGGCGATGCCCTTCTTGATCCCTTCGGACAGTTTCTTGGTGTTGGTCACGAACAGGTCGTCACCGACGATCTGGATCTTTTTGCCCAGTTTGTCGGTCATTTTCTTGAAACCATCCCAGTCATTCTCATCCAAACCGTCTTCAATGGAAATGATGGGATATTTGGAGATCAGGTCTGAGTAGAACTCGATCAATTGTTCGCTGTTCTTTTCCTTTTGGGTTTCCGCTTCGAGAACGTATTTACCTTTTTCCTTGCTATAAAAACTGGAAGAAGCCGCATCCAAGGCAATGAGAACATCTTTACCCGGGGTGTAGCCGGACTTTTTGATGGCTTCCATGATGACCTGTAAAGCTTCTTCGTTGGATTTCAGGTTCGGGGCAAAGCCGCCCTCGTCACCCACCGCCGTATTGAGCTTCTTGTCATGGAGCACTTTCTTCAGGGCATGGAACACTTCCGAACCGGTGCGAAGCGTTTCACGGAAAGTTTTCCCGCCCACCGGCATGATCATGAACTCTTGCAAATCCACATTGTTGTCAGCATGCATACCGCCATTGATGATGTTCATCATCGGCACCGGCAAGGTATTGGCGTTCGCGCCACCGATGTATTTATAAAGAGGCAGCTTGGCCGAAATGGCCCCGGCCTTAGCGGCGGCCAAAGAAACGCCCAAAATGGCGTTGGCGCCCAACTTGCCTTTGTTGGCAGTTCCGTCCAGGTCGATCATGAAATAGTCGAGAGCCCGTTGGTCGGTCACGTCCATTCCCTTGATCCTGGGGGCGATCTTAGTGTTCACATTGGCCACAGCCTTGGTCACGCCCTTGCCGTTGTAACGCTTCTTGTCGCCGTCCCGGAGCTCCACCGCTTCGTATTCGCCGGTGGAAGCGCCCGAAGGAACCGCGGCGCGGCCCAGGGTGCCATCCTCCAAGTAAACATCGACCTCAACGGTCGGGAACCCGCGGGAATCGAGGATCTCACGGCTTTTGACTTCGGCGATGCGACGGCTCATACAGCCTCCTAAAAATGGTTTAAATCGGGGTAAAACGCGCGATGATTCTACCTTTGACAAAGCGTCGGTAGCAAGTCCATTGGACAAAAAGCAGGCCAAATGAAAGGGAAATCGAAGGATCGGCGCGAGGAAGTTAATTTTTGCGGGACATCAATCGCTTCACTTCATCCATAAAGGCGGTGATGTCCTTGAATTGGCGATACACGCTGGCAAAACGCACATAAGCCACATCGTCCAGGTCTTGTAGACGGCGGATGACCATTTCCCCAATCTCAGTGGAATTGATCTCTTTCGCCGCTCTTTCCATCAAAACATTCTCAATATCATCGACCAAAGATTCGATACGTTCGGAAGAGACAGGACGCTTCTCGACCGCTTTGCGGATACCCGAAACGATCTTCAAACGATCGAACGGTTCACGACGGCCATCCCGTTTGACAACCATAGGAAGGATTTCTTCGATCTGTTCATAGGTGGTGAAACGCTTCTCGCATTTCAGGCATTCCCGGCGGCGGCGAATGGCCGAGCCGCCCTTGCTGGGGCGCGAATCCATAACTTTGTCTTCTTGATGCCCGCAGAAAGGACACTTCATGTGGAACTCCCGAATGAGCGTTGTACTACCGGCGGATTATACACGAGGGATTGATGGTATCAAAAGAGAAACAACCTAGGGGTGGGGCTTCTTTAGGGGACGATTTCGGTCCCCACACCTTGCGGGGTGAAGATTTCCAACAAAAGCGCATGGGGTAAGGTGCCATTGATGATATGGGTCTTGTGGACCCCTGATTTAACTGCGTGTAAACAAGCTTCCACTTTAGGAATCATCCCCCCTGAAATGACGCCGGATTTGACGAGCTTCGGCACATCCTTGGCTTTAATGCTCGACATCAAGCTCTTGGGGTCTTCTTTCTTTTTGCAAATTCCCGGAACATCGGTCAAAAACACCAACTTTTCGGCTTTCAAAGCCCCCGCGATGGCTCCCGCCGCTTCATCCGCGTTCACGTTATAGGTCTTGCCATCCGGCCCCATTCCCAGGGGGGCGATGACCGGGATGAATTGTTCTTTGTCCAGGATATCCAGAACCGCCGTGTTCACTTTGGAGACCTTGCCCACATACCCCAGGTCCTTCCCCGATTTGGACTTGGCCTTGGTCGCCTGGAGCAAGGCCCCATCCTTGCCTGAAAGACCGACCGCCTGTCCGCCTAATTGCTGGATCGTGCTGACCAGTTCTTTATTGATCTTCCCGCCCAGGACCATCTCGACCACTTCAATGGTCGAAAGATCGGTCACCCGAAGTCCATCCACAAAGGTGGACTTGATACCCAGTTTCTCGGTCAACCGGGTAATGTCTTTACCGCCGCCATGCACCACCACTGGGCGCATCCCGACGAATTTCATGAGCACGATATCTTGCAAAGTGTTCTTCAACTCTTCAGCGCCCGAGCGGGTGCTGCCACCATACTTCACCACTACCGTGGTGCCGTACCATTGGCGGATATAAGGAAAAGCCTCGATCAGAATGTTGGCTTTGTCGACCGGTTGCATCAGTCAAAACTCCCCAAGGCGGGCGGCGGAGCCACCGGCGCCGCGATAGCGGGCGTGCCATCCTCTTTGTTCGAGAATTCTTTGTAATCGCATTCCTTGTTAGGACAGGCGATGTGAGGTCCGAAGGTCTTATTGTACTTTTCGATCAAATAGGGCGTCGCGCACTGGGGACAAGCGCGGTTGACCGGCTTGTTCCAGGACACGAATTTGCAATCCGGGTATTTGTTGCAACCATAGAAAACACCCCGATGGGATCCACGGGAAACAACTTCCCCACCGCAGCCCAAAGGACAGGGAATCTTGAGTGAGATCGGCTTTGCTGTTTTACACTCAGGGTAACGTGAGCAAGCCAAAAATTTCCCAAAACGCCCCATCTTCACCACCATCGCCGCGCCGCAATTAGGGCACTTCTCGTCGGTAATGGCGTCGGTGTCGATCTGAATGGACCCATCCGTCGTTTCTTTCAGGCTCTTGGTGTTCTGGCAGGCCGGATACTGGGAACAAGCCAGGAATTTTCCGTGGCGACCCCACTTCACGATCATCATCTTTCCGCACTTCTCGCAAGGGATGTCCGTGACCTGTTCGATCTTGGCCTTTTCCTCACCGATCAACTTTTCCGCTTCGGCCAAGGTATCTTTAAAAGGAATATAGAATTCGCCGATGACATTGCGCCATTCCATTTCGCCGGATTCAACCTGGTCAAGTTGGCCTTCCATTTTGGCCGTGAACGCGTAATCCAAGATCACCGGGAAGTTCTTCATGAGGATCTCAAGGACCAAGTTGCCCAATTCAGCCAGAAAGAACCGGCCGCCTTCTTTTTTGACATACCGTCTCGCCTGAATGGTTTCCAAGGTGGGCGCGTAAGTGGACGGACGACCGATTCCCATTTCTTCCAAGGTCTTGATCATCGAAGCGTCGGTGAAGCGCGGAGGAGGTTGAGTAAAATGCTGTTCCATGACCGGCTCTTTCCAGGTCATGCCTTGCCCTTCTTCGATTCCCGACAATTTATTGGCGGTCACTTGCTTGGTTTGTTCCTCGTCGTTGCCCGGTTCACTGCCTTCTTTTTTGTCTTCATCGGCGGCTTCTTCATAAACCTTGGTAAAACCATCGAACACCGTGGCGGTGCCGGTAGCCCTAAAGGTCACGTTATCGCCGGTGATTTCAACGCTGGTCTCGCGGTACTGGGCCGAGGCCATTTGGCTGGCCATGAAATCTTCCCAGACGAGCTGGTACAGCTTGAATTGTTCGGGGGTCAGAAAGGTCTTCATCTTTTCGGGCGTGCGATAAGCCGAGGTCGGACGGATCGCTTCGTGGGCGTCTTGGATCTTGTTCTTGCTGGCCGCATCACGGTCACCCGGGCTTAAATATTGCTCACCGTAGGTTTCTTTGATGTATTTGGCGGCCTCGGCCTTGGCATCGGGCGAGATACGCTTCGAGTCCGTACGCATATAGGTAATTAACCCGACCGGCGCGGATTCACCGATCTCAATACCTTCATATAAACCCTGGGCAATGGACATGGTCTTCCGGGCCCCAAAGCGCAATTGCTTATAGGACTCCTGTTGCATCTTGGAAGTCGTAAAGGGCATCGGTGGTTTTTTGGACTTATCGCGGTGTAACACCGCCGAAACTTTAAAATCAGCCTTTTCGACCCGCTTCACCAAAGCTTCGCTTTCGGCCTGGGTCTTCAATTCCGGCTTTTGGCCATCTACCTTGGCCAGCTTGGTACGGATGGTCTTTTCCTTCTCGGTCAAGAAGTCCGCTTCCAAGGTCCAATACTCAACGGGCACAAAACTTCCGATCTCTTTTTCACGCTCATAGATCAACCGAAGGGCAACGGACTGCACCCGGCCCGCGGACAACCCACGACGGATGTTCTTCCATAAAAGAGGACTGATACCGTAACCCACTAACCGATCCAATACCCGGCGCGCTTGCTGGGCATTGACCATGTTCAGGTCGACCTGGCTTGGCGTCTTGATGGCTTCTTCAATAGCTGGCTTGGTGATCTCATTCAAACGCAACCGATAGATCTGCGGGACCTTCTTAGGCATAGCCGCGAGAAAGTTACCGATATGCCATCCGATCGCTTCCCCTTCACGGTCCGGGTCAGCGGCCAGATAGACCACACTGGCTTTCTGTGCGGCCTTTTTAAGTTCCTTGATAATGGAGGCTTTACCCCGGATCGGGATGTACTGAGGCTCGAAGTTATCCTCAACATTGACTCCCAGCTTGCTCTTCGGCAGGTCGATCAAATGCCCTTTGGAGGCCAGCACCACATAATCGGACCCTAAGTATTTGTTGATGGTCTTGGCCTTGGAAGGCGATTCGACGATGACTAGTTTTTTGCTTTCTTTGACTTTCGCCTTGGCTTTGGCCACGTTAGGGTCTCCAGGTTTTCAAAATCCGCTGAAAAAAAGGCTTTTTGAGCATTGGCGCAAGAATAGGCATGGTTTTTAGCTTTGTCAAGTTTTCAACTCTTTCGGACCCCTCCATCAAGCGTTGAACCTTTACCCTTTTCGGGCGAATTGAGGGAGAATCGGATGCCCGGACAACTCAAATAATTTGCGCTGTCTCGACAAACGGATACAATAACCTTACTTTGATTACCGGGTGGGACATGAAAAAGTTTTTAGGGATCATACTATTTGTGTTGGTGGTTTACGGTTGCACGGCCAATCCAACGACATCGAACCCAACCGTTACTCAAACATTGACATTGAACTGTTCTACCGCGAACATCCAGGTTTCCGGCACATTTTATGATATCAGTTCGCCGGCGACCGTCTTATTTCCTAGCGGAGGCGGCACCAGCGGATGCCCCTGCTCTTTTAATTTCACCACCGGCAAACACGATACCGTTGATTTCAAAGTAACTTTCAGTTCGCAGTGCACCTTCAGTTACACTCTCGGTTCTACTTCCAGTTCGGCGAGTACCGACTCCAACGGCAATTACACCAGCCCCGAGATCACCTTCTAAACTAGACCCGGAAGTAGCAATGCCCCGGGGCCTGTTGGACGAAACCCTGCAGTTCCAGCGACAACAACAATTCATTCAACCGCCGGGGATTGGCCCCCGTTGACCGGGCCAAAGCATCGATGTGGACCGGCTCATAAGCCAAATGTTCCAGGACCGCTCTTTCTTCTTCGCTCAACCTTTCCGCAGAAGGTGTCGTGATACCCACTCGTGATTTGAGGACCGTGCTGGCATGGGTGTCATGCAGTTCATGAAAAATATCTTCAACACTCGTTACCAGTTTCGCTCCCTGCTGGATCAAGGCATGGGTCCCTTCGGATTGCTTTTGGTGGATGGGTCCGGGGACCGCAAAGACGGGCTTTCCCTGATCCAAGGCGTGATCGACGGTAATGAAAGAACCACTGTCCTTATTCGCTTCGACGACTAGCACGCCCCGGGAGGCTCCACTGATAAGACGGTTGCGTTGGGGAAAATGCATGGCCAAAGGCTTGGCCGAAAGGGGATATTCGCTGAAAAGGGCTCCTCGAGAAACGATTTCCTCGGCCAATTTCTTATTCTCGGGCGGATAAATGTTCAAAAGACCGCTTCCCAGAAAGGCGACCGTGCGGCCTTTTGAGAACTTGAGCGCTCCCTCGTGAGCGATCGAATCAATGCCCCGGGCCAGCCCCGAGACGACCGTATAGCCTGCCCGGGTAATGTCCTCGCCCAATTTCAGAGCCGCCTGTTTTCCGTAAAGACTAGGCCTGCGGCAACCGATCACCGCGATCGCCTTTTCGTCCCCGGGAAGATATTCACCGGCCCGCCAAAGAACAAAGGGCGGATCATAGAGGGATTCAAAAACGGCTGGAAAATCATCATCACCCTGGACCAAAACCGAGATGTCCTGGGCTTGGGCTCGTTCTAATTCTCTTTCGACCCTTTCACCGGGATCCTTCAACGCGAGTACTTTTTGGGCACTAGCAAGGGTCCAGTCTTTGAGGCCGCCCAAAACATCCTCAGTTGCGCCAAAAGCATCGGACGGGTCATGAAATCGATCGACAAGGGATTTTAACCGACGAGGGCCCACCACACCGGAAAGATGTAGGGCTAATAGAGTCGTTCGATGATCCATGGAAAGCTATTACGGTTTATAGACTGCTTCAAAACCAGAAGCGATCGATTCCGAGTCGTTCAGGATCTGCGCCAAACAATAACTGCCACCAGCATAAAAAACTTTCGCCCAACCTCTTCTTTTACGCTCTTTGCGGTTATCAGAATTAAAGGTTATTTCGAATAATTGAAAGGTCATTCCTTCCACCACTCCCTGTTTTTTTCCAGCAGTCAGGATGAGATAATCGTTTTGATTCCAAGTATCGTGACCACGTTCGCCCCCGGCCACGTAACATTTGATAGTCTCGCTAGGCAAGGTCTTGACAACCCGGGCCTTGTCCCAGAGGTTTCGTTCACTGTCATAGAACTTAACCGGACTTCCCGCCGGGATAAGTTCGAAGGAATTTTCCACGTCTGCTAAATAACGCTGTTTCCCCACTTGCTCTCTTACGCGCAGAACGGCCAAATTCTTGATGAACCGTTTGTAAAAATTCGCGATCTTGACGGTCAAAGAGCCGCCATCGCCAAAAACGATCAACCGGACCCCCGGATCCAATTTCATCTTATCGTCGTTTACAAGTACATAAACGGATTTTGCCGCGCTCAAGCTATTATCCAACTCCGGTGTTCCATCAATATGGCCGATCGAGGGAATGTTCTTGATATCATTGGCCGCGTAACCGCTGGTCAGGAAATAATTGAAATTGAGCTCATTTAAGTCCTCAGGACTCGTCTCCTCTCTGCCGTTATCCTGTCCACCCTTTTCAGCGGACATCAAAGTATCCGCATCATCCTCGTCATTCGACGTCGGCGAGACAACAATGACGCCATTATCCTTTTTCACATCCACCGTTCCCGCCACGACCCACTGGGCCACGCCCATGGTCAGCAATCCTGACAAAAGCATCGTTAAAAAACCAACCCGGTTATTAATGGTAGCCAGGTTCACTTTTGCACCTCATCGATGAGTGATTGCGCCTTGGACGCCCAATCATCTTGCTTTGGATAC
Source organism: candidate division FCPU426 bacterium (assembly GCA_027452205.1). Classification (GTDB taxonomy): domain Bacteria; phylum Oederibacteriota; class Muellerivitia; order Muellerivitales; family Muellerivitaceae; genus Bog-1183. Next base: position 244,314 of record DAIDGV010000003.1, read on the forward strand.
TGGTCGATCACCGTTTGCAAATAGGGTATGGCCTGTACGCGCAAACCTTTGAGATATGAAGCATCTGCTTTGATCCTGCCACAATAATAGAGAGCGGGCGCGCAAAGAGCCGCGTTATCAGGATAGGTTTGGTATAGATAATTGAACATCCGAATGGCCGTGTCCCCGTCGGTCAAAAACTCACAAGCCCGACCCGTATCATAAATTATTTCCGGCACATTGGGATCCGACTGGTTTTGTTGGGCCCACGTCAAGACCTGGTCCGCGACCAAATGGGGATTCAAAACCACGACCAGGACCGCCCCGATGACCACCGCTATAAAGATCATAAACTTCAAATTCATGCTATCCCCTTAAAATAAAATGTAATGTTAACCGATCTTTGAAAAAATGCCGCTTAGAGTATTCTTCTTGATCTTCGCTTCCTCGATCTTCTTGGAGATCTTATCGTTCAACGGGTCCAGATCGAATACCTTCGACCAAATGCGGATGGCCCGGTCCATATCATTGGCATCGTAATATTGCTTTCCTTCGACATATATCTTTTCATTGATCTGTTGGATCTGCGCTTTGATCCCGTCCAATTGACGCACGGCATCCGGATGACCGGGCGAAAGGCGGATGACCTTGTTGAATTGCTTTTGGGCTTGGTTCAGGTCGCCTATTTGGACCGCCTGGACACCTTCCTCATAAAATTCTTTGATCTGTTGTTCTTCCATGTGGACTGCCTTTTGAAGGTATGCGTTCAAATAAACGTTACCTTCGGCCTTGCCCAATCCCCGTTTGAAGAAGTCCGTTGCGGTCTGAAAATCGCCTTTTACGTAACTCTTGACGCCTTGTTCGAACATACCCAGGATGATGGCCTTTTCAGGGTTTCCGTCCAAACCATCCACGCCCACTGAAAGGATCTGGGCGATACCCTGTTGTATATATTGCGCCACATCCGTCAACTCGGAGTTGACCTCATAAGCTTGGTTCCAGAGGACCAAAGCGGCTAAGAGGTCTCCCGCTTTATAGGCGTCAATAGCGCCCTGGTTATATTCATTCGCCTTGAGGCGGGCTTTTTCTTGCTGGGCCGCCTTTTTCAATTCGCGCAAAAGCACACCCGCTTGTTCGTGATTCGGGTCAAAGATCAACACCTGTTCCACACTGGCGATGGCGTTTGTTATGTCGTTCTGTTGTTTATAGGTCATCGCCGCTTGATAGTATTGGAGAGCCTTCGCCTTGTTCTCTTGCTCATCTTGGATGGCTTTCAAATAACCCTGAGCCTGTTTGTTTTCCGGATCCACTTCCAAAGCCTTCTGGAATTCGATGATGGCCGCTTGGGCTTTTCCTTCACGGTACATTTGCAGGGCCGCCTTGATCACCGAACCGGCATCTTTTTTCTTTTCAGTCTTACTTTCCAATTCCCGCAGTTGGGCCATGAGCACATTGGCCTCTTTATGGTCGGGTATCTCCATCAAGATGCGCTTGATCTCCGCGCGAGCTTCATCATAACGGCGCTTATCAAAATAATCCTGGCCTCGGCGAAGCCAACCGGCCACCCGTTCCTTGCGCTGATCCCCCTCAAGTTGGGACATAAGCGATTGCGCGGAAGCCCTGGAGGAAGAAATGCCCTTGAGACCGAGGTCGATCTCACTGGGCGAACTGGCCTGCTCCATCGCGCTTTCGCGGCTAATGAAATTGGCCCGCACCAACCCGATCAAGGATTGATCAAAGGTCTGCATACCATACTGGCTATTCCCCTCAGCGATGAACTGACGGATACTGCTGATCTTCCCGTCTGCGATAAGGGATTTGATGGTCGGCGTCACGATCATGATCTCGCAAGCAGGCACCACTCCTACCCCGCCAGCCTTAGTGACCAAACGTTGGGAAATGACCGCCCGCAGCGTATTCGACAATTGTATCCGGATCTGGTTCTGCTGTTCCGGCGGGAAGAAATCGAGGATACGTTCAATGGTCTGGGTCGTATCCATGGTGTGCAGGGTGGACAAGACCAAGTGACCTGTTTCGGCAGCTGTAATAGCCGCCTGAACCGTTTCCACATCGCGCATTTCACCGACCAGGATGATGTCCGGATCTTGGCGCAAAACATATTTGAGGGCCGAACGGAAGGTCTCCGTATCAAGCCCCACTTCTCGCTGGGTGATACTGGATTTTTTGTCTTGGTGAACGAACTCGATCGGGTCTTCCACGGTCACGATATGGGACGCGCGGTTCATGTTCATCTCATTGATCATGGCCGCTAGGGTCGTGGACTTACCGGACCCGGTAATACCCGTGACCAGGATAAGACCCCGGGGTTCCATCGCGATCTGTTTCAAGACCGCCGTAGGCATATTGATGTCCTCGATCTGGGGCACATGGGTCGGGATGACCCGCATGATGATCTCCGGCAATCCCCTTTGCCAAAGGATGTTCGTACGGAACCGGGCCAACCCCTGTACCTCATAGGCCAAATCCACCTCTCGGTGATTCTCGAAATAGGCTTGCCGCTGTTTATCGTCCATCAATTGACCGGCCACTTCACGCATTTCTTCCACGGAAAGGGCGGTCTCACTTTGGGGGGACAGATCGCCATCGATACGGAAAAGAGGGGGAGCACCCGCCTTCAGGTGCACGTCAGAGGCTTTATGTTCGACCATGGAATGTAGGATTTGATGCAGGTCCATCAAAATTCTCCCGGTAGGTCCGGCTGGTCAGCGAAGGTGTTCATTATAACAATAAAAGCCCGGCAAAATTCATCCCCCTTCGCTATTTTAGGGCGCTTTTTCCATGATCGCGGCCCGGGTCTCATTGGATAAAAAGACGGCCCCTTCTCGATTGAACCATTCGATTAAGCGACCATAATCGGCCAAGGTTTTATCCCGCATCGGAGGCGTAGTTTTTACCATTTCTTCCCAACTCCCCTCCCAATGCCGCCGGACACCCTTCTTGCCTTCGCTTGTTAGGCTGGGATTCTCGTCATTTTTATTCAAACCCAAGTCCAAATAAGCACGGGCCTGCGCCACATTGCCATCAAGCAGATAGAGATGAGCCAAATTTATGTATGCTCCCAGATCATAAGGATTGGCCTCAATGGCTTTCTGGTTCAACCGCATGGCCAACTTGAAATATCCCTTTTGTGCGCACAGGCCCGCCATCGGTCCCATCATATTCAATGCCGGATCCAATTCATGACCTTTGTCGATAAAGACCAAGGCATGGTCCAGATCGCCCTTTTGACGGAACCAAAAGCCCATATCGAAATATTGTTGTGTATAGAACATTTGGATCTCATGAGTCGTTACATCTTCCGCGTCAAAGGTTTCGTCCAAATCCCGGTGGCGCTCCAGAGCGACTTTCTCGTCAAAGGACCGGATCACCTCATCCGACCCCGGTTCCTTTTGGCCCCACTTTTGGGTCAAGGCCCAGGGGAACCAATATCCATTGAAACGTTTCGGGAAGCTGGTCTGCATTTCACGCAGGTCCAAGAACAATCCCCGTCCATCCACCAGGCTGGTCAAAGCCTCTAAGTGGGCCGGTAGTTCCTTCAAGTTGTTCAAGGACCGAGGCGCTTTTGGTTCTTGCGCTCCTAATTGGGCCCAACCCCAGTCATGCAAAAGGAAATGCGATACTTGAAAAACCAAGTCCTTCCTCTTGCCTTCAACTTCCCTTTCATAAACGAGTGGCATGACATAAATATCCGAATCGGCCAGGAAAATGGACCGGGCCGGAAGGAACTTGACGGCATTCAAGGCGAGATCGGAAGACGCTGTATATCGACTCTTATTTTCATGATGGAAAGTCCAAAAACACCAACCGCATGCCGCGATCAACAAGAACACCACCGCTATTCGTCCGATCCGTTCCTTTTGATCGACCAGACCCTTGGACAAATAGAACGCCATCAGCGCTTGGGTCGGCACCAAATAAACCCCTACCAAAAATCGGGTCTCTTCCCTTGGGATCATCAGGACACCCAGGACCATGGGCAGGTAAAACATCAAGCTCGAGCAAAAAAGAGCCCGATTGGAGCGATAAAGACAGAAAGCTCCCCATAGTGCGAACAAGAGTATTCCCGGAAGCCAATGGCTTCCGAGCACTTTTAAATATTCGCCCATGAACGAAAGATAGTAGGAAGAAGAACGGAACAGCGGCTCACTGCCGGAGGCCAACTTGCGGCTCACGACCCACCAAAACTCAGATAGAGACATCGGGTTCCCCCAACAAAAACCAGGTTTTTGCGCGGCACGTAAGGGCAGATAAAGATAGGTCGACAGTCCGATCAAGAGGACCGAAAGGCCCTGGATCGTTCTTTTTATGCCCCACTGGAACTTTTCCTGCCAACCCCAATAGACCAGGAAAGGCACCCAAAGCACTTGGCTTTCCCAGTGATTCGTCATGCCGACTGCCCACAAGAACCAAAGGAACAGGAACAATGGCGTCGAAAGACCTTTGCCTTCGTTCCGGACCCTCAACCACCAAAAGAAAGACAAAAAGAGGAGTGTCAAGGTATAAACCCCACCTTTGGCGGTCAAAGCTTGGGCAAAAACACTTCGACAGGAAAAAAGAAAAAGAAGGACCGCGATCGTCAAAAAAGTTGGCTTCCATCCAGCCGCTTCTTTGTTCGAAGAAATTTTTAAAGCGGATACCCCGACAAAAGCCAGTGACAAAAGAACGAAAAGACTAGAAAGCAGATTCAATCGAAAAGCGACAATACCCACGGGAACCAGTGAAAAAAGTCGCCCCAAAAGACAGAACAAGGGATAACCCGGCGGATGGGGCAATCCCAGCCCATAGGCCGCTGCCACCATTTCCCCGCTGTCATCCGACATCAAACCCGGGTTCTGGGCCCAAAGCGTGATCTGCCACAAAACCAAAAGGAACAGACACCAAGCCCACAAGGGCGGTAATTTGATGGGTTTTACGGTGGTCATTTTGAACCCGCCTAGCGCTTGGGTTTGTTGATCAACTTCCACAACTCTACTTGAGCTTCTTTATTCTGCGGGTCCACCGTAATGACCGACCGGAAAGCCTCCTCTGCCTTGCCCCAATCCCCAGACTGCTCCATGGCGTGTCCCAAGGCCATTTGAGCTTCCACTTGCTTCGGGTTTATCTGGACCGAGGATTCCAAAAGGGCCTTTGCCTCTTGGACCCTTCCTTGTTTTTCATAGATCTTGGAAAGTTGGTATTGGGCATCCGCCAATTCACTATTGAGTTTCACCAATTGGCCCAGGTCGTCCGCCGACTTGGTCGAATCCTTTGCCTCTTGGGCGGCATCCAAAGCCCTCATCAATTGATCGATAGCTTTCGGATGGGTTTGAAGCACCTTTTCATATTCCAACTGGGCCGCTTCCAGCAAATTATGCTGGGAATAGATAAGGGAAAGTTGGTCCATGGACCCTTTATCCGCCGGGTCCAATCGCGCCGCGCGGTCAAAAGCGTGAATGGCATCCGCATATCTTCCCTGCGCCAAAAGCGACTGCCCCAGCGCCTTGAAACCTTCTACATAGCTTTTTAAATAGGCCCTGGACCTTTTATCCATTCCCTCGTGGGCAATTGGGATCAAAGACAGGTCATAACGGTATTGAAAGCTCGCCGGGTCCACCAGATCGGTCTGGTCTTGGAACAACTCGGTCAAACCCGTGGGCACCGCCGCGGGCTCTGTCCAACCGGAAGGTAACCCCAGGCGACACCAATGGATCTGCCAGCGGTCCCGGTTGTCCAGCACCAGACTTTTGACCAAAAGCTCCGGGGTGCCTATCGAATTGGAGAACAACAACTCAGGCTTTTTCTCAATCCATTGGGACAGATACCAACGCTGATCCAGGCAATTGGGATCGATGACCGCTCCCTGTCGGTTTGAAGGCTCCATCCACCAAGCTTCCAATGTTCCGTAGTATTCAAAAGGACTATCACAGATCAAAAGCGACCGCTGCCCTAGAGGGCGAATCAAGTTCAAAGCGTGTTGCTGTGGAAAGAAATATTGGTCCCTGACCTGTCTTTGACCTGGCAGCCAAGTCAATCCCATGGCGATCAAAAGGCCTAAAAAAGCCAGCCAGCCCACGTTCGCTTTTGACAGCAAGCGGTTAGAAAGGCCAGCCCGGCGGTCGAAGGAGAACGCGAAGAACCCGGCCATCCCAGCCACGAACCAAAGCGAGGTCGCTCCCAAAAGATCGGTGCTATTGGAGTAGAAAAGAACCGCTCCACCGCCACAGAGAAGCCAAACCCAAAGATCCATCGGTGAGACCATTTTGCGGGACATCTCCACCCCGTTGAGCAGATTGAAAAGCCCTAAAAGCGCCGTCAACAAGAGCAAAAACGCCACTTCCCATCCCAAAGCGCCCAAAGCGTTCGTCCAAGACCAATCGGTAGCGAAATGCTTCAACATCAAGCCAAAAGACGAACGAAGCATCTCTAAAAAGGGCTTTTGCCCGCCCCAAGAGGGAAACATGCTCCCCTTCCGGAAAAAGACCCAAAGATAGGGAGAAAGGCCCAATAGGAAAGCGAACCAGTTCTTGTCCATTTCATTGCGCACTGCCTCGTGGGCCCAAAAGGACAAGAGGCCGGCCAAACCCCAAAGAGGATGGACACACCAAAGAAGTCCCATTAAGAGCGTTGATAGGACTGAATGGTCTTTCCCCAATTGAAGTGAATGCCGTTGAAGGAGGAACAACAGAAGACCCAACCCCGAAACCAGCCCCGAGGCCATGGTGGCCGCCGTCCACAGGGGGCGGCTCAGGCCCAGCGCCAAACAAACGAACAAGACAAACAATTGATGCAGACGGATCTTGCTCTTGAATTGACTTAGCAGCTCTTGGGCCGTCACGAACAAGACCAAGGAGATCACAAACCCGGAAAGCATCGGGAGAACGGAAAAAACATGGTCCGGGAAAAGATAACAGGTCGCTTCCCCGATCATATAGGCCAAAGGCGACCAGATCGGCTCCACTACCGCCCCCGCATGGACCGCCAACCAAAAAGAGGGGTCATATCCCCAGTAAAAAGAAGGAAGGGCTGAATAGAAATAAAGGGCAAGGAGCGGCACTGCTGCCAAAAGCCCCAGAACGAAGGAAACGCGGGTCACCCGGACGGCCTTTCCGGCATTCCATCGGAAAGCAAAACAGAGGAGACCTAACAGAACGGCACTGGCGCCAGAGCCCAGATAATCATGGCCAAATCTCCACCAGCCCCAAAGGGTAAAACCAGTTCCCAAAAGCAACAATATCCCCTGGATCCTTTCCCAATTTTCCTCTTGGAGCCGGACTTCTTCGTCAGCGGCTAGTTCTTCGATATTGTTATGCTTCATGGATCTTCCGCCATATCAGTGCAATGCCCTTCAGGGTCAGGTCGGGCTCAATGGTCTTAAAAAGCCCGGTCTTTTGGAATACGGAGCAGAATCCACCCGTGGCGATAGCCGGAGCGGAGGCCGTTTTTAATTCCTTTCGAATACGGGTCAACAGTTCCCGAGTAGTACCGATCGCCCCGTGATAAACACCCGACCGGACCGCTTCCTCGGTGGTATGGCCGATGGCGAATCGGACCTTTTCGAATTTCACCAGGGGGATCTTCGCGGTGTAATCATGGAGGGCCCTGACCGAAATGCCTAAGCCCGGCAGGATGGCCCCGCCGAAGTAATTCCCCTGTCGGTCCACCACATCGAAAGTGGTACCCGTCCCATAATCGACCACGATGGCCGGATGTCCATAAAGTTCCTTGGCCGCCACCGCGTTGGCCAAACGGTCCGCGCCCACTTGAGCGGGCTTCTTGAGTTTCACCTTCAGGCCCATCGGGGTCCGGTGATCGACAAAAACGGGTTTTAAATAAAATGCGGCTTGAATGGATCTTTGAACAAAGCCGTCCACAGGCGGCACCACGCTGGCAACAACCACCCCTTTGACCGGGGAAAGCCGGGCCAGCTTTTTGGCCCAAACTAGGGCTTTGGAGGAGGAACGGAGCGTGGCCGTGGGCACAATCTCCCTTTTGAGGATAGTCGTTCCCTTCATCAGGGCCGAGACCGTCCTGGTGTTACCGATCAAAACCGCCCAGATCATGAACGCCCCTTGGTGCTCTTTTTCTTCAGCAAGACCACATCGCCCGAAAGCACTTTTCGGGAAAGCCCGTCCTTGTCCGTTACCAACAAAAAACCATGCTCATCGATATCCTTCACTTGTCCCTCAAAGGACCCAGCCCCGTTCTCGACCAGAACCTTCTGGCCCAAGGTTACGGATCTTTTTCGCCATTCTTTCAGGACCCGGGCGAACTTACCCTCATCCCACCAAGTGCAGGTCTTTTCCAAGTTTTTCATCAGTTCTCGAAGGAACTCCACCCGGTCCACCTTTTTTCCCGAGGCCCGGTAAAAACTGGTCGCCAAAGCCCGTATCTCCGTCGGAAAGTCTTGGATGGATTGGTTCAGGTTGATGCCGATCCCTAGGATGACCGAAGACCTATTATCCCGCCGGGGACCCATTTCCGTCAAAATACCGCACAGCTTTTTGCCCTGGAGCTGGATGTCATTCGGCCATTTGATACCAGGCTGGAGCCCATAGCTTTCCAGGGTCAGGGCCACCCCCACCGCCGCCGCTAAAGTGATACCCGGTATCTTGTCAGGCCTCGCTTTAGGATAAAGGATCAAGGAAAAGGCCAGAGCCTTTCCGGGAGAGGTGGTCCATCGCCGCCCCTGTCGGCCACGGCCCTTGGTTTGGGATTCGGCCAGGACCAGGGTTCCTGACGGCGTTCCCTTTCGGATCAGGTCCCCGGCTATATCGTTCGTCGAGGTCACTTCAGAAAAGGAATAGAAAGCCCGGCCAAAGCGGTGGCTGCGCAACCCCTTGGCGAAAAGCTCGACCGAAATGGGTGCGGTGCTTACTTTCAAAGCGGATAGAACTCGATGGAAAAATCGATCGAAGGGGCTGAGTGGGTCAAGGCGCCGGAGGAAAAACGGTCCACTTTGAGCGAGGAATATTTGCCGATGTTGGAAAGGGTCAATCCACCCGAAGTTTCAACCTGCATCTTGCCTTTAACAAGTTTGAGGATACGAGCGAAATCCTTGGGTGAAGCATTATCGACCAAGATGATGTCCGCTCCCGCTCTCAAGGCCTCGACCGCCTGGTCATAGGTTTCCACCTCGACCTCGATGAATTCTTGGGTGCCATATTTCAGCCGGGCCGCCGAAACCGTCCCGAACACCCCGCCGCCCAGGCGCAAATGATTGTCCTTAATGAGCACATGACCGGACAAGTTGTAACGGTGATTGGTTCCCCCGCCAACGCGGACCGCGTAACGTTCGAGGGGCCGCAAAAGCGGGGTGGTCTTGCGGGTATCGTAAAGTTTGCCCTTGGGAAGGACTTTGGCGAATTGGTTCGTTAAAGTGGCAACGCCTGATAAACGACTGAGCAGGTTGAGCGAAACCCGTTCACCGGATAAAAGGGCTTGAGCAGGCCCTTCGAGCAGAGCCACTTTCATTCCCTTGCGGACCTTGGCCCCTTCTTTTTGTAACAGCTTTACTTTTACACGCTTGTCCAAAAGCCCATAGATTTCTTTCACCAAAGGCAGACCCGCTAAAACACCTTCGGCCTTGGCCAACACTTCCCCCCGGGCCCGTGCAGAGGAAGAAATGACCGCTTTCGATGTGCGATCATTCCAAACCCCATCCTCTTTCAGGGCTTCACGCAGGAAAGAGCGAGTCAACTTCCAATCAAAGTTTTCTTTCAATTAACGACCTCAAATCATCAGGATTCAGTCCACTAACCTAACCCACCATATATCTTTCCACTTTACTCGGTGCGGCGTTCATCAGGTAAACGGTGTCGTTTTGGCAGCCGATATATACAGAAGTTCCATCGTCACTGAGGGCTGGTTTGCCGATGGTCGGGCTATAAACACGGCTGGTCCAAAGGGGGGTCACTGAAGAAGTGGTTGGCAAGGCCGGGAAACAATATAAAACGCCGTCATTGGAGCCAACAATGACGGCATCGGTGCTCGTTCCGTTTTGGATCAACCCTTCCGTCGGTGAGGACAAAATGGCGTCGCTGGTCTGGTATTGCCAGATCAGGTTTCCGTTGATATCCATCGCACGGAACATACCGTCACTGGACCCAAAGTAAACCCGGCTATTCGTGCCCTCTCTTAAAACAGCGGGGCTGGAGTAAATTTCACCCTGGGTTTGGTAGCTCCAGCGTTGACTGCCATCAAAGGTATTGAGGGCCAAAAGCTTGCCCTGGGTAGTCCCAACGAACAAAACCCCTTGATTTGTGGCACTTTCAGCGCCATTCAAGCCGGTAAAAGGCGCGTCAGGGACCGTGTTTGAGCCCAGATCCAGCACCGCCGGAGGGGATGAATAGGTCACATTGGGCTGACCCAAGGGTGACACCCATTTTTGTTGGAAGAAAGGGTTATCGAGATGTTGGTTAAAGCCGGTGTTATCGGGGTTATAGCGGTATTGCACCCAGGAATTAGGATTCGAGGGCGTGAGCGTGGCCGTGGGCGTGTTTTGAGCAAAAGCCGGAGCCGTTGCAAAAAAAATAAAAAAACAAACAGTTATAAAAAACCGTTTATTTTCTTCCGCCTTAAAATATTGACGTCTTATATTTTTCAACAACTCTATCCATTCAGATATCAGGTCAATTATTCAGAAACCTAATACCGTCAAAAATTCTTAATCATTAAATAAACACCCAAAACCGTAATCACCGTTCCCAAAATATAATTTCTGACACGCATCAAATTTTCAGATGTATTCATATTCCAAAAATCATTGATTTCACAAAACATTTTCGAAATCCTTCTATTGAAAATTAGAAAAAAAAACCCTGCTAAAAAAAACGCAAAGGATTCAAAAAAATAAATTTTTCCCAAAAACCAATTACCCATTTTCAACATCTCCATAAAAATTATAGCTATCTGTTATCCGTTCCATCCCATTCCGTGTTTTGGTTATAGGGCGCATTTGGCGGTATCACAAACCGGGTTGGCTGATACTGGATAGAAGGATAAACTGTAACAACTCCCCCACTCAGTCCAAGCGTACCAGCGCCAAATTCGGTTGAACTAGGCGGTTGAAAAACAGGCGTGCCCTGATTAAAGGTTATTTGTCCACCTGTAGATGCTGCCCCACCAGCTGCTAAACCCGCAGTCCAATAATCGCCAGGAGTTGGCACACTATTCATAGAACCCGTTAGGGAGATTCCAGGCCCAAAAGCACCTGCCCCCAAATACGGTATTATCAAACCAGTGTCAGATTGAATTATTATCCCGGCTGTCACTCCAATATAATCGTTGCCAAAACTGACATTCAGATTGTTATAACCTGGTGGCACCGTAGATCCCGGCGCATTGGAAGTTGCCGCAACTGGATAACTAAGATTATTACCAGATCCATCGTTAGTAGTTGGCGTTGGTGTAGCTGTAGATGTTTGCATACCTGTTGACGTTGCGGTTGGCGGACACAATCCCAAGAAATCTATGCCGTTAATTGGATTATTGAAAACATATCCATAAAGATTCAAACCGCCTCTAATGTCCACTGAATCTTGCGTCATAAATCTGCCAGCGTTTGGGTCATACCAACGGTTGCGCATGTAAGTTAAACCAACCGAAGCCTCGTTTTCCGAACCCATTTTCCCAATAAACTGATAGTGATTGTCCCTGGTGTTTCCTCCGCTCAAGGTCGTACCAAAAGCGTCATAACGATAGCTGTCTGAAATATTCCCGCCCGCGTCCGTGACATTCGCCACGGAAGCCAACCCATCAAAGTGGAAATAACTCACCCGAGGGATGTAGTTGGTTTTGGGGGTAAATATCTGGGACAAATTAACGGTATGAACCACGTTATTGGCCGTTTGGCCTTCGTTGCCGTCTTGATCCACCACGCTTCCCTTGCTCCACAAGTATTGATGGGTGTCTGGTTCGCCCTTGGGACCGGCTTGGGTATTACTGATCTTCATACCCGTATAGTCATAGCCATAAATAAAGTGTTGGCCGTTATACAAAGTAGCTGTCGTTAAACGGTTTTCCGTGTCATAGGTATAGGTCGTGGTTTGGCTGGTCGAAGTATCGGTCTTGGTCAGCGGGTTTCCATTGCCGTCGTAGGTGTAGCTCACCGTACCGGCCGTCAACAACTTGTTCGCCGCGTCATAGCCATAAGTGGTCGTGATGGCCCCCACCGTCATACTGGACCGGTTACCCGCGTTGTCATAGTTATAGCTGACCGCCTTCAAAGTGCGGTCATTCCATGCTCCGTCCTCTTTCAAGGCTTCGTATAAAAAAGGATGAGTGGACTTCCACATGATTTTTTTGGTCATATCAGTTCTCGAGAAACTTCAAGTTGTGGTCGATCCGGACGATCTTGTCCTTGGTTTCTCGCAACTTTGTCTTTTCACCATCGATCAGTTCCGCTGGCGCATTCTTGACGAATTGCTCATTGGCCAACTTGCCTTGGATGGATTGGACATATTTTTCGAGCTTTTGCTTTTCCTTGATCTGTTTGGCGGCCTCGGCCTTGATATCGATGAGCCCTTCCAGATGGATATAGACCTCACCGCCCTTCACCACCGCCAAAGAAGTTTTGGGAGGGCGTGAAGAAGCCAACGAGATGTCGTTTACACGACAAAGGGTCTTCAAAATGGCCGACACTTGGGAGGCTGGATCGAACTTCACACTATCCCCATGGGTGGAAAGCTTCAGTTGGGCCGAAGGCGGTACATTCAGCTCGCTGCGGCTGGTGCGAATAGCCGTCACCACTTCTTGCAAGAACTCGAATTCAGCCACGGCTTTTTCATCCATCGGATAATCCGATGATTTGGGCCAAGAGGCCTTCATGATGGTTTCGGGATGGCCAGGCAGCTTTTGCCAAAGTTCTTCGGTCACAAAAGGCATCACCGGGTGCAGCAAGCGTAATACGCCGTCAAACACCGTCAAAATGACCGATGCGGCCAGTTTCTTTTCTTCAGAATTGGCTTCGGCATAAAGCCGAGGCTTGACCGATTCCAGATACCAGTCGCAAACCTCGTTCCAAAGGAAGCGATAGAGGGTCGCGGACAGTTCAGCCACTCGGTATTTTTCGTAATCCGGCGTCACCGAGGCGATGGTCTGGCTCAAACGGGTCAATATCCATTTGTCTTCCAGCCTCAGCTTGTTCCAATCCGCTTTTTGCAGTGGCTTCACTTCGGTCCCATCCTCGAGTCCCATCAGTACGAACCGGGTGGCGTTATAAAGCTTATTCACGAAATTCCGGGACGATTCCAACTTTTGAGGGGTCAAGGCCACATAGCGCTGCTTGGTCTCGATGCTGGTCAAGGTAAAGCGCAGGGCGTCGGTACCGTACTTGTCGATCATGTCCAAGGGGTCCACCACATTGCCCTTGGATTTGGACATTTTCTTGCCCTCTTCATCGGCCACCAGCGAATAGATATAGACCTCTTTGAAAGGCACCTTGCCCATGAACTTGATGCCCATCATCATCATGCGGGCGACCCAGAAGAAGAGAATGTCCCAACTGGTCACGAGGACCGATGTCGGATAGAAAATTTCCAAGTCCTTCGTTTTTTCAGGCCAACCCAGGGTGGAAAAGGGCCAAAGGCCGGAGGAGAACCAGGTATCCAACACATCCGGATCCTGCTCAAAGCGGGTCTGTTGGCACTTAGGACACTCTTTGGGAACGCTCGTCGCAGCTACTTGGGTCGAGCAGTTGGCGCAGGTGTAGACCGGAATGCGGTGACCCCACCAAATTTGTCGGCTAATGCACCAGTCCTGGATGTTGTTGAGCCACTTCTCATACTCACCGCGCCACATCTCGGGCACGAACTTGGTTTCACCCTTATCCACCGCCTCCAATGCCTTTTCGGCCAGGGGTTTCATCTTCACGAACCATTGTTTGGAATAAAAAGGTTCCACCACCGTATCGCAACGATAGCAATGTCCCACGTTGTTCTCATGGGGCTCGATCTTGATGAGAAATTCCTTCTCTTCCAGGTCCGCCACGATCTTCTTACGGGCCACGAAACGGTCCATGCCCTGATAAGCGCCCGCGTTCTCATTGAGCGTGCCATCCGGGTTGAGGATATTGATGCGTTCCAGGTTATGCCGCACACCCACCTGAAAGTCGTTGAAATCATGGGCTGGAGTGATCTTCACCACACCTGTTCCGAATTCCTTATCGACATAATCGTCCGCGATGACCGGAATGGCCTGGTTGACCAGGGGCAAGGTCACTTTCTTGCCCACCAAGGACTTATAACGCTCGTCCATCGGGTTCACCGCCACCGCCGTATCACCCAAGAGGGTTTCCGGACGGGTGGTCGCCACTTCGAGAAACTTCGTCGGGTCATCCACATAAGGATAACGGATGTGATAGAAGTTACCGTTCTTCGGTTTATGGGTCACCTCGATGTCCGACAAGGCCGTGCGGCAATGCGTACACCAGTTGATCAGCTTGTAATCCTGATAGATGAACTTTTCATTGAAGAGTGTGATGAAAACTTCTTGAACGGCCTTAGAGAGACCCTCGTCCATGGTGAAACGTTCCCGGGACCAATCGCAGGAACAGCCCATAGTGCGGATCTGCTTCATAATGCGGGCCCCGTACTTCTCTTTCCACTCCCACACTTTTTGGATAAAAGCTTCCCGGCCCAAGTCATAACGGGTTTTGCCTTCCGTCTTCGCCAGTTCCCTTTCCACCACGTTCTGGGTGGCGATACCCGCGTGGTCGCAACCCGGCAACCAAAGCACATTGAAACCGTTCATGCGTTTGAAACGGGCCAAAGCGTCCTGCAGGGTGTCGTTCAATGCATGGCCCATATGTAGGCTACCCGTCACGTTCGGCGGCGGGATGACCATACAAAAAGCGGGCTTATCGGTGGTCTGGGAGGCCTTGAAAATGCCGGACTTTTCCCAAACGTCGTACCAACGGGCCTCGACCTCTTTGGGTTCATAGACCGGGGGTAAGGAAAATTCGTTCGTCTTGTCCATTGAAAGCTCGCTTTATTGGATTACTGCGGCCGGCTGGCCGCTCCGCCCAGGTCCGCCGTGCCCAAGGCGTAATGCCCCGCCAAGGTCGGCGCGTCTTGCCCGTCCACCAACACCTTCACCTGTTTGATCTCGTAAAAATTCTGGCTCAAGGATTCGATCAGTCCCCGGATGAACAGCACCTCTTCGTAGAACCCAAAATGACCCGGGTCGATCTGCGCGGTTGAAACGTCTACTACCGCGGTACCCTGGGGCGTGAAATAGAACTCGTTCAACTTCAGTCCCTCCGGCACGGGCACTTGGTCTTTACCGGTGCGGGGGCCATTCAAGAAGGCCAGCAGTAACTGCCGCATTTGATTGACCCGGCTCTTGCTCAAATAGATGGTTGTTTGCAGGTTGAACAAGCGGCCATTGTCCATTTCCACCGCTTTGACGAAGACCTTGCTGGGTTTGTCGCCCGGTTCGTAGAGCGGGGCGTTCCCCGTATTATGGGCCAACTCGGTCTTTTTGCCTCCGTGCCGCAGAACAAACCACAAGCCGCCGACCAACAAAAAGAACAGAACAACGACAACGGTAACTTTGATCACTGGGAATTTGGATGTCATTTCGTGGCCCCTCCCGGCGTCGTGGACGCGGCCAAGGGAATCTGAAGATAAACGCTGACGCCTTGCACCACCTTAGCGGCGAAATCCTCCACCGCCTTATCTTCGGAAAACTTCTTTAGGTCCGAAGGCGAGGTCAAGAAAAGCGGGGTCAGTACCACTGCGGGCTTATTCAAATTACGCAGACTTTGGTGGGGCAAACAAGCGATCCGGCCATAGGGGTTCACCGTCTCCCCGCCCGTGCCACGGCTATCCGACAGGTCCGATAAGGAACCATCGATCCCCAGCTTGGCCGCCAAGTCCTGGGCCAATTTTAAACTCGCGCGATATTCGGCACCAGTGATCTGGCCCAAGGGTTGGATGCTGTCCAGTGGCACCAAGCCCATTTGGTTGGGCGGCTCCACCACAATGAAGGGACCGTTCTGGGTATGGGTCCACTCCCTGTCCGCATGCAGGACCAGGACCACCCGGGCCTTGGAGGAATTGATCTGGTTCATTCGTTCTTCGGGGTCCAATGCCTCATCCGAAGTGCGGGTTTGGATGACCTGATAGCCCGCCGCCGAAAAGGCTTTTTCCAAAGCCTCGGAGAATTTTAAGTTCCATTCTTTTTCGGTTTCGGTCCCTTCTTGAACGCCTTTATCGGACCCACCGTGGGCCGCATCGATGACGATTTGAGGCCTGTTCTCTGTATCCGCATGACACCAAGCGGCGCCCAAAAACACCGAGAGGGAGAAAAGGATGGAATACAGCGAAGCTTTCTTCACGTTAGAGCCTTTAAAGGAATGTGATAAGCGAACAGGCTATTTGCCTTGAAATACGCCCATGGCACGGAACTTTTTATACCGCTGCTCTTCCAGGGCCTTGGCGCTTAAACCCTTCAAACCGTCCAATTCCTTCTCAACGGCTTTTTTCAGGTTCTTGGCCGAGGTGTCATAGTCCAATTGAGCCCCGCCTTCGGGTTCCGGGATGATGCCGTCGATGATCTTGAAGGACAAAAGGTCCGGGGCCGTCAATCGCAACACGTCCGAGGCCTGTTGCGTCCGTTCCCGGTCGTTCCAGAGGATAGCCGCGCAGCCTTCCGGTGAAATGACTGAATAAATGGAGTTTTCCATCATCAACACTTTATTAGCCACCGCGATACCCAAAGCCCCGCCACTGCCGCCTTCCCCGATGATGACCGAAACGATCGGCACCTTGAGCTTGGCCATTTCGAGCAAATTACGGGCGATCGCCTCGGCCTGGCCCCGTTCTTCGGCACCCAGCCCGGGGTAAGCCCCGGGGGTATCAATAAAGGTCACAATGGGCCGTTTGAACTTTTCAGCCAATTTCATGAGACGTAAGGCCTTGCGGTACCCTTCCGGGTGGGGCATGGCGAAATTACGGCGGATATTCTCTTTGGTATCCCGGCCTTTTTGCTGGCCGATGACCACCACGGGATGACCGCTCAAATAAGCGAAACCGGAAACAATGGCGTGATCGTCGCTGAAGGCCCGGTCCCCATGGATCTCGCTGAACTCAGTGAAACACTTTTGGAT
This sequence comes from candidate division FCPU426 bacterium, assembly GCA_027452205.1. Classification (GTDB taxonomy): domain Bacteria; phylum Oederibacteriota; class Muellerivitia; order Muellerivitales; family Muellerivitaceae; genus Bog-1183. Next base: position 261,400 of record DAIDGV010000003.1, read on the forward strand.
GTAATCCAGGGCAAAAGGACGCTGCGGGTGTCGGGCCAACTGGACCCTTTTCCAAGCCAGCGAAGCCGTCGTTTCCGCCTTGGCGGGTTTCTTTAGGATTTTCAATGTGAGGCCTTTCCCGTAAAAATGAGGGCTCATTATAAGCAGGCCTGATAAAGGGTGGCAAGGCACCTGCGGGCTAAAACCCCGGTTAAATCAAGAAAAACGGGACCTTCCACAGCCTGTCATGCTAACTTAGCTCCAATCCACCCATCGAGGAACCTTTGAACTTACGGCTATCGATCTTACTGCTACTGCTCTTGCCGACGGTCGCCCTGGCCGGAGAGAGCACCAATACCCTACTCAACGTTTCATACGACCCCACCGGGGAGTTCTACCAGAAATACAACCAGGAGTTCGCCCGTTACTGGAAAGAGAAAACCCGGCAAGACGTAACCATCCATCAATCTCATGGAGGGTCTGGCAAACAAGCCCGCGCGGTGATCGAAGGGCTGGAAGCCGACGTGGTCACCCTGGCCCTCGCCAACGATATCGACGCTATTTCCCAAAAAGCGGGTCTCTTACCCACCCATTGGCAGAAGCGCCTACCGCACAATTCGTGCCCTTATACCTCTACCATTGTCTTCTTGGTCCGCCAGGGCAATCCTAAGGGCATCAAGGACTGGCCCGACCTGGCCAAACCGGGCATCGGCATCATTACCCCCAACCCCAAGACCGGCGGGGCCGCCCGTTGGAACTTTTTGGCCGCCTGGGGGTATATGATCAAGACCACCGGTAACCCGGACGCCGCCCGGGATTTCGTGACCAAGCTTTATAAGAATGTAGTTGTCCTGGATTCAGGTTCCCGGGGCTCCACGACCACCTTCGCCCAACGGGGCATTGGCGATGTGCTGGTCACCTGGGAGAACGAGGCCTATCTGGCCCGGGACGAATTTCCAGATCAACACTTTGAGATCGTGTCTCCTTCCTTGAGCATCCTGGCCGAACCAACGGTCGCTTGGGTCGATAAGGTGACCGAAAAGCATGGCACCACCGCCCTTGCCAAAGCTTATTTGGACCATCTTTATGCTAAAGATTCCCAAGATCTCATCGCCAAATACCATTTCAGACCCTGCAAACCCAAAGCGCTGCGTCGACACGCGTCCGAATTCGCCTCGATGGAAATGTTCAGCTTATCCGACGTTTTCGAAAGCTGGAAAAAGGCCCAAGCCACCTACTTTGCCGATGGCGGAGTTTTCGATCAGATCTACGGGACACACTGACCATGAAGCGTTGGCCTTTCCTGTTGCTGGCCCTGGCCGTTATCGGCTGCGGCCCGGCCGGCCCTGAGCCGAACAACAACCTGGCCCCCACCCCGCCTATGGGCTGGAACTCCTGGAATAAATTCGCCTGCAACATCAACGAAAAGCTTATCCGTGAGATCGCGGACGCCATGGTCACCACCGGCATGAAGGATGCCGGTTACCAGTACGTCATCATCGACGATTGTTGGCAGCTTCCCCGCCGAGAGAACGGCCATCTGATGGCCGATCCCGATAGCTTCCCCGGCGGCATCAAAGCCCTGGCCGATTATGTCCACGCCAAAGGGCTGAAATTAGGCCTATATAGTGACCGGGGCCTTCGGACCTGCCAGAACAAGGCTGGTTCCCACGACCACGAAACGACCGACGCCCAGGACTTTGCCGCCTGGGGCGTAGATTACGTGAAATATGACAATTGCAATCCGGCTTTTCTGTCGAACCAAGAAGCTGATTTCCGCCGGATGCGGGAATGCTTGAACAACTGCGGCCGTCCCATCGTTTTCAGTATTTGTTGTTGGGGTTTTGGAGATTGGATGCCTGCCGTAGGAGACCTATGGCGCACGACCGGGGATATCACGGATAAATGGGGACGCATGGTGGAGCTGATCGACACCAACGAGCAATACGCCAACCTCAGCGCCCCTTCCCACTGGAACGATCCGGACATGCTGGAGATCGGCAATGGCGGCATGACCGATGTGGAATACCGTTCCCAATTCAGTCTGTGGGCCATCATGGCGGCACCCCTGATCGCGGGCAACGACCTGCGTCAAATGAGCAAAGCCACCCTGGAAACCCTGACCAACAAAGAGGTCATCGCGGTCGACCAGGACCCGCTGGGGGCCCAAGGCACCATGGTCGAATCCAGCGACAAAGACTTGCTTGTTTATGCGAAGAATTTGAAAGATGCCGGACAAAAAGCAGTGGTTTTGTTTAACAGAACGGACAGCGGAAGCCCCATGACCGTTCATTGGGGCAAGATCGGCCTAGCCCCTGGCACAGCCCAAGTGCGGGACCTTTGGGCCCATAAGGAATTAGGAAAGTTCAAAGATAGTTACAAGGTCTATGTACCCAGCCACGCGACGGTCCTTGTAAAGGTTACCACGCTCAACTAGCTCAGGGCACTTCGAACCAGGTCACCGAAAGAGGTGGTAAGGAGAGCACTAGCGAATAGGGCAATCCGTGGTGCCCCTCGTAATGGGAATGGACACCCCCGCCATTGCCATAGTTGCTGCCGCCATAATGATGGGAATCGGTATTAAGGATCTCGCTATAGTGTCCCGCCTTGGGCACCCCCACCCGGTAACCGTGCCGGATAACGGGAGAGAAATTGCCTACCACCAACACCTGCCGGCCCGTCGCGGGCGCTTTGCGCAAAAAGGCCACGATATTCTCGTCCCCATTATTCGCGTCGATCCACTGGAAGCCTGAAGGATCCACATCGGCTTCCCAGAAAGCCGGATTCTCCTGATAAATGGCGTTCAATTGCCGGACCAAGTCCTGGGTGCGCCAATGGTCCGCCCATTGGGTCAAATGCCAGTCCAAACTTTTGTCGTTGTTCCATTCCCGGAACTGTCCGAATTCACTGCCCATAAAGAGCAGTTTCTTGCCTGGGTGGGACCACATATAGGCCAGCAGCGCCCGCAAGTTAGCGAACTTCTGCCAACGGTCCCCCGGCATCTTGTCGATCAGGGAGCACTTTCCATGCACCACCTCATCATGGGAGATGGGCAGGATAAAATTCTCGCTCCAAGCATAGAGAAAACCAAAGGTCAAGTTGTTGTGGTCGTAGCGCCGGTAGATTGGGTCCCGGCTGAAGTAATGCAGGGTGTCGTGCATCCAACCCATGTTCCACTTAAACCCAAAACCTAATCCACCCGTATAGGTCGGACGGCTGACACCGGGCCAGGCAGTGGATTCCTCGGCGATGATGAGTGCCCCCGGGAACTGGGCATGGGCCACTTCGTTCAGTTGTTTGAGGAAACGGATAGCGTCCAGGTTCTCCCGGCCCCCAAACTCATTCGGCACCCATTCCCCTTCTTTACGGCTGTAGTCCAGGTAAAGCATCGAGGCCACCGCGTCCAAACGCAGCCCGTCCACGTGATATTCGGAGAGCCAATAGAGGGCGTTCGACAGAAGGAAGTTCCTCACCTCATTGCGGCCAAAATTGAAGACGTAAGTACCCCAATCAGGGTGTTCCCCTTGCCGGGGGTCTAAATGTTCATAAAGGGCTGTGCCATCGAACCGTCCCAAAGAGAAGGCATCCTTAGGAAAATGAGCAGGCACCCAATCCAAAATGACACCGATGCCATTTCGATGCAGATGGTCCACAAGGAATTTGAAATCGTCCGGGCTACCGAACCGGGCGGTGGGTGCGTAATAAGAAGTTACCTGATAGCCCCAAGACCCGCCAAAGGGATGCTCCATGATCGGCATGAACTCCACATGGGTGAAGCCCAGGTCCTTTACGTACTCGGCTAATTGATAGGCCATTTCCCGATAGGTCAAAGGCCGGTCGCCTTCCTCGGGCACCCGGCGCCAGGACTCGAGATGGACCTCATAGATGGCCAAGGGCCGGTTGAAAGTATCGTGATGGCGCCGGGCTTCCATCCAATCGTCATCGAGGAATTGATAGGTCGATCGGTTGAGAACTGAAGCTGTCAGGGGCGGCTTTTCGGTAGCGAAAGCAAAAGGATCGGCCTTCAGGACCGGGCCCCGGTGGGTCTGGATCTCGAACTTATAGTTCGCCCCCGCTTCAAGACCTGGGATGAATATCTCCCAGATCCCCGAATTGCCAAAGGCCCGCATGATGTGCAGGCGTCCATCCCAACCATTGAAATCACCGACTACGCTCACGCTCCGGGCTCCGGGCGCCCAGACCGCGAAGGCATAACCGTCCACTCCTTGCCAATTCTTGAAATGAGCGCCCAACTTCTCGTAGAGTCGCTCGTGATTGCCCTCCCCCACTAAATACAGGTCCACCTCGCCCAGCGTAGGCCAAAAGGCATAGGGGTCCCAATAAGTAAAAGTGTTCTTATCCGGGTATTGGACCTTCACTTGGTAAGGACCGGCATGATGGTTATGTGGAAGGATCGCCTCGAAAAGCCCCGCTTCATGGGCCGGGGTCAAAAGCGTTTCCTTGCCTTCGTAAAGAATGGAGACATTCTGGGCGTTAGGCCGGTAGACACGGATCACTTCCGAGTCTCCTTGGGGATGGATCCCTAAAAAAGAATGGGGATCCCGGTGATGGAGCCCTAGCAGGCTGTCCCAGCCATCGTAAGAGAGCTTAAGCGGCGCTGCGGGTACTTTTTTTTTGCGAGGCGCCATGGAAACCTTCTCGATCAAGACCTAGACCGCTCAGCGGCCTGGAAAACGGTTCAACCCACCAACCCATCAAAGGTCTTTTTCTTCAAGACCTCGGCGTTCTTCTCCAACAAGTGATCGGTTTTCAACTGGAGCAGGTCCGACAATTCGACCATCTTGCTGAACTCAACAGGCCTTTCAGCGGCCTTGAAAACGGCTTCTTGAGCCACATACATATTGGCCTCCAACCCCAGCTTTTTGGCCAATTGCACCACCGCGATGGAGGCCCGGATATTGTCGTCCGTTGGTTTTTCCATGGCCCCTTCAACGATCTCCGTGATGAGGTTCCGGAAGGTATGTTCCGCCGCGAACCGGTCGATATGGTACCCATACTGGGTCACTTCATCTGCGAGCTCGATCATATTGCGGTAAGCTTCGGGGTCCTTGAACCATTCCTTTTTCTGGATCTCTTCCTCAAATAATTTGCCGAAGGTAAATTCGGCCGCCGCTTTAATTTCCTTTGGTAATTCGAACCCGACCGCTTGGAGCATTTCCAGGTTGCGGCGGTTATCCTCATAAAGACGGACGTATTGTTCGGAAAAGTGGTCGACCAAGGACCCATAAATGTCCTTGAATATCTTTTGCTTGTTCTCAGGCAGCAGTTGCTCCACACCGAACTCCTCGGGTCCGAACTCTTCCTGCATCATCCGCAACAGTTTCGGCAAGGATATGGAATAGAACTGTTCCCACAGCTTTTGGGAGGACTTGTCGTAATTCTCTTTGCGGATGAAAGGCCGGATGGCCCCGTAAAAATCGATACCGCCCAAATGCAATGCGGCAAAAGCAAACCGGAAATGCTGTCGGGTCATGGCTTCTTGCAAGAACACGTGGCCGGTCATCATTTTAAAGCGGCCATGCTCTTCTTTCCGGGCGTCCTCGATCTGATAAAGGAATCCGCCGGCGCTGCCCTTCTCCAGGGTGTGGTTGACCAGGGAGGAAATGGCCAAATGGGCCACCACGCCTTGGGGACGGACCCGGGTGGTCTCGGTAAATCGGTGGAAGACGTCGGCGCCGGTGCCGAACTCAGGGATATTGCTTTTGGCCTCGGAAAGGATCTCAAGGAACGAATTCTCCGGCGAGGGAAATCCCAAGGTTTCCAAAAGGTCGAAGATACGGGCCGCGTAGCGCAACACCTGGGTGGTCTCGATGCCCGATATCTCGTTAAAGAACCAGGCACAACTGGTGTACATGAGCATGGCGTTATGCTGGATCTCCAATTGGGTCAGGGCCCGCACCAATTCCAGTTCGGACAGTTCTCTGCCGGCTTGTCGCTGTAAAAATTCCTTCCGGGAAGCCTGTGGGTTCAAGATCAGCTCGATATAGTCGTTCCGCGCAGCCCAGGGATCGGTGAAAAGTTTGCCCCGCTCTTGCTCAAAATAATAGCTGACGGTGTCGCGAACATGGTCAAAAGCACGGCGCAAGGGTCCCCGCCAAGCTTGGTTCCAGCCTTCCCGCCCGCCCGTATGACAACCGCAATCCTTGTACCAACGGCCTACTCCATGGGCGCAGCTCCAGGCGGTCCCCGTTCCATCGGGGCCCAGTTTGATCTCGGCTTCCATGGTCGGCGGGAACTTCTCCAGATAAGCGGCGTAATTGGTCACCCAATAGCCTTTTTGGGGAGCTTCCGCTTCTAAGGCATAGGCCAAACTACGGTCGCCGAACTTGGTATGGTGCCCATAGCTTTCACCATCGGTAGCGGTTTGGATGATCCGTCCTTCCGGATGTCCGGCCCGCTCAATGCGGTCGATCAAGGATTGGCTTGAACTAAGCGCGCCCTCAAAGGCCACTCCCCGGGCAATGTCCTTGTTGTAGAAGAAGATATCAATGAAGCGGCCAGAACCATCCTTATGGAAATAGCGGTAGGGCACTTCGGTATCGATATTGCCGCTGGACACATCCTGCCAGTCCCCGCCGCCCAAAGGCCGCACCCTTTCCGCCTGTTCGGGCGAGAGGATGACATATTTCAGGCCTTCGTTGATGAGCACCGACATGGTGGCATCGTTACAGGCCGTCTCGGGCAGCCAAAGAGATTCCGGGGCCCGTTTGAAGCGGTGCTTAAAATCGGCCATCCCCCATTTGACCTGGGTCAGCCGGTCCGCGTCATTGCAAAGCGGAAGGATGGTGTGGTTATAACCCTGGGCGATAGCGTTTCCGTGACCATTGTTGCGGCCAGCGCTTTCTTTATCCGCTTCCAGGATGCGTTTATAGGTGCCGGGATGATAATCCTCCATCCAGGAAAGTAGCGTGGGACCTAAGTTGAAATTGATGTAGGCGTAATTGTTGATGATGCTTTCGATGAGGCCGGTTTTGAGGTCGAAAACTCGGGCAAAGGCATTCGGACGGTAACATTCGTAATAGACGCGATCGTTCCAATTGGGATAAGGCTGGGCGCTAGGCTGGTCGTCGATGACGCCGGTCCAAGGGTTCTCGCGAGGCGGTTGGTAAAAGTGGCCGTGAATAACCAATGCGGTAGTCATAGGATTCCCTTACAACAATGTCACTTTGAGGATTTTAGTCATTATTGCCCCTCTTGGGTGAACTATGTTTTGTTCGGCGAAAGCCAAACCCGTCCGTATTTCCGGATGGTCAAATGATAATTCGCGCGGATCGCGGCCACCACTATCTCCGGTAATAAATATTGGCTAGGCAAGTCATACAATTCAATAGTGCCGAATTTTTTCGATTGAACGTCACGGATCAGCGGTTCTGAACTCCAAAAACCCAGATTTACCATCCGGGTATATTCATAGGGTTGGATCCATATCCTGCGTCCGCTCATGATCATCAGATCCGAGTCCAAGGCCAACGCGTCGCCTGGGGCGAAAAATCCCAAAGCATCCTGTTTCATCGTTACTTCAGCCTGCGAAGGCACAATAACCGTTCTGTCCATTCCATCTCGAACGATGCTCACGGCAAAAAGGAACAGACAAGCCCATTGGAGCCTTTTTTCCCAAAGATCCGCCGTGAAACCTTTACGCCAGGGGGCCCAAAGACTTTCCAGAACGAAGAAAAGACCATAAAGAGAGAATCCCAGCCAGTAGTTCTCGGCCCCGCCTTGCCGGCCCAGTGAGAAAAGTTCCAGGGATACCAAACCCATTTGAAGTAACAAGAACAGCGGCTGTTCTTTGAGCACTGCCAAAAGCACGATCAGGGAAAGCAGCCAGCCGTTCTCGGCAAAAAAATCTCTCAACAACCAGTTTTTCAAAAGCGACCAGTCATAGCCGGTGTTCAACCAAGTGAACACATGTTTCAAGAATAAACCCTGGGTCACCCAAGTCTCTCCCAAGACCACCGTGGCCACAGGAACCAAACTAGACAAAAAGAAGACCGATGTCTTTTTCCAGTCCCGACGAAGCAAGCAGATCAGCAAATAGGACAAGGTCAATGTCAGCGATGTTTGTTTGATGAGGATGGAGATCGCGTTCAACGCTCCTGCCGCAGCCAACCAACCGTAACGAGGCGCAGCCGTTCGAATTTCACCGTAAAGGATCAAGAAGGCGGCGAAGTTGAAAAACAGAAAGAAGGTATCGGGCCTGTCCATCGTTCCCCATCGGCACCAAGCCGGTAAAAGCCAAAGCCCCAAGGCCCCCAGGCAACCCCATAACACACTTACTTCCCGGCCGATCCACCAACCCAACAAAAGACCGCATCCCAAATAACCGCCCAAAGCCAACAACCGTCCCGGGACCCAAGGGTTATGGATGAATTCGAGCAAGGCCGCTTCGCAGTAGAAAAAAACAGGCGGATAGGCGGTATAAAGATAAGGCCCGCCTTGGGTCGAGTCCGGATAAAGCTCATCCCCCCGCAAAAGGATGAGGGCCCTTTCCACATTGATGGCGTCACTTTGTTGGAGTTGGACAGGACTGGTCAGTCGACCCCAAAGGACCGGGGTTTTCAAGGCAAAGAGAACTAAAGCGGACAATACCAAAAGAAGGGTCAACCATCGATATCTGGGAAGAAGGCCCAGATCAGTCAACGATCATCCCGGCCGCAACGGTGTTGTTTGTCAATTCATCCACCAGGATAAAATTGCCCGTATTACGGTTCTTGGAGTAGGGGTCAAAATAGAGAGGCTTCAAGGTCTGGATCTGGACCCTTGCGATGTCATTCAAATTGAGCGAATCGACCTTCTCTTTTTCCAGCGAATTGATATTGGTGCGGTATTCAATGCCCGTCACCATGGCTTTTACCATTTGGGTGGTGTGTTTGATGGAATATTTCTTTTTTAGGGTCAGGGGTTCGCTCACCATCCAGCAGATATCGGCGGTGAATTGGTTGGAAACCCTCGGTTCGTTTCCTGGATGGACCAGCATATCCCCGCGGGAGAGATCCACCTCATCGTTCAAACGCAGGGTCACCGACATCGGCGGAAAAGCCTCCGTCAATTCGCCATCAAAAACATCGATGGATTTGACGGTCGATTCAAACCCCGAGGGCAAGACCTTGACCTTATCGCCTTTCTTAACGACACCGGAGGCTACCCGGCCCGCGAAACCGCGGTAATCCAGGTTAGGACGCAGGACCGTTTGGACCGGAAAACGGAAATCAGACAAGTTCAGGTCGTGGCTGATCTCAACTGTTTCCAGATGTTCCAAGAGGGTCGGCCCCTTGTACCAATCCATGCTGGCGCTCTTCTCCACAACATTGTCGCCCTTGAGGGCCGAAATGGGGATGACCACCAGTTCTTTCGCGCCGATGCTTTTGCCAAAAATCTCATATTCTTTTTTGATCTTTTCAAATACTTCTTGGGAATAGTTCATCAGGTCCATCTTGTTGATGGCAACTACCAAATGGGGAATACCTAAAAGAGTGGCGATAAAACCATGGCGGCGGGATTGGGTAACGACACCATTACGCGCGTCGATCAGGATGATGCCCAAATTGGCCGTCGAGGCTCCAGTCACCATGTTACGGGTGTATTGCTCGTGTCCAGGAGTGTCAGCAATGATGAACTTGCGCTTCGGAGTGGCAAAATAGCGGTAGGCTACGTCAATGGTAATGCCTTGTTCTCGTTCCGCGGCCAGACCATCCGTGATCAAGGCCAGGTCGATGTCTTCCCCGCCTTTTTTTTGCGTGGTGCGGCGGATGGCTTCCAACTGGTCCTCAAAGACGCCTTTCGAATCGAACAAGAGACGACCGATGAGCGTGGATTTTCCATCATCCACCGATCCCGCGGTGGTGAACCGCAAAAGCCCCATGTTGGCGTAGTCGATCTCCGCTTTGGTTTCGAGGGGCATCAGAAATACCCTTCCTTTTTCTTTTGTTCCATTGAGCTGTCGGACCCATGGTCGATGATACGGTTCTCGCGTTCGCTCTTCCGGGTCAGGATGAGATCTTCCACAATATCCCGCACCGTATAAGCTTCGCTTTCGATGGCGCCCGTACAGGACATACAACCCAAAGACCGGAAACGCACCCGCATATCCTTCACCTCATCTCCCGGCAGGATAGGGATATGTCCCACCCAGGGGATCAGGAGGTTTTTGCGCTTGATGATCTTGCGGGTATGGGTGAAATAGATGGGTACAACCGGGATATTCTCCATCTCGATATAGAGCCAGATATCCAGCTCGGTCCAGTTGGACAGAGGGAAAACCCGGATCGACTCACCTTCGTTGATACGTGAGTTATAGAGGTCCCACAATTCGGGGCGCTGATTTTTGGGGTCCCATTGTCCAAAAGAGTCGCGGAAGGAATAGACCCTTTCTTTGGCCCGGGACTTTTCCTCTTCCCGGCGGGCCCCACCGAAAGCCGCGTCAAAGCCGTGCTTGGCCAAGCCATCCAAAAGTCCTTGGGTTTTCAATAAAGCACAGCACTTATCCACCCCAAACTTGAAGGGGCTGGACCCGGCCGTGATGGCCTCTTCGTTCCTTTCGACAAACAACTTGGCGCCGATATCAGCGATGAACTTGTCCCGGAATTCGTACATTTCGGGGAACTTATAGGAGGTGTCCACATGCATCAAAGAGAACGGAATCTTACCGGGAGCGAAGGCTTTTTGGGCCAAACGGACCATCACACTGGAGTCTTTCCCCACCGAATAGAGCATGACCGGATTCTTGAACTCGGCCACAACTTCCCGGATGATAAAAATACTCTCGGCTTCCAGCTGTTTGAGATGGGATAAGGTTTTAGAGGATAAGGCGGTCGACATGGTTCTCTCGTGTTTCTTTTAAACAATTATGGGTTTTGGCCCTATCAAAATCCAGGGAATGGGCCGCTTTGGGTCGAGGCTTCAAGCCACAGCCCATACTTTAAAGTGCCGTTTTTAACTAAACCGGTACGAAAGACCATTAAAACTACACAATTTCACTCATTTCCTCAACAGCAATATGGTCCCACTTATGACCGGGGTCATTGTATTAAACCCTAAAAGGATTAGCTTTGAATTAAGGATCAGAAGTATTGGAGGTGTCCCATGGTCAAACGCAAAACACCCACCAAAACCAAGCCCACCGAAGAAAAGAAACCGATCTACGAGGCGAAGAGCTTGCACAATCCCAACTGGTCGAAAAGAGGACGCCTCATCCTTTCCGAAGAAGATGATTGGCTTGCGCCCGAGGAAGAACGCCGCAACATCATCGACATTGACCCTGAGATATAGGGCTATTTTTGTAGAACGCGTTCGATCCGTCGGTCCGGCACTAGCCAGATGATGGAAACCAGCACATATCCGGCGCAAGCAACCAACGGCTGGTAAAAAGCCATTATCACTGATAAAGCATAGATCAACATCGAAACATTGCCTTTTCGGTCATCCCCGATGGCCTTAGCCAAGGTCTGGTTATGCGCGTGGCAGCTGATCAGGCTACGAACCAAAATGGTGTAGGCGATGGCCGCGCAAAGCATGACCACCCCATAAAGAGCCACCGGAAGGGACGCAAACCCGTTCAAACCCACCCAGGCGGTCATAAAGGGTATCAAGGATAGCCAGAACAATAAGTGCAGGTTGGCCCACAGCACCGGTCCGGTGATCCTTTCGACCGCTTGCATCATATGATGGTGATTGCTCCAGTAAATCCCGATGAAGATGAAGCTGAGGATATAACAGGTGAATTGGGGTAGGATCGGCCGAATGGCGGCCCAATCGGCGCCCATCGGTGCTTTCAACTCCAATACCATGATCGTAATAATGACGGCCATTACCCCATCGCTAAAAGCTTCCAATCTCCCTTTTGTCACACTTCCCCCTTAAAACCAGCTTTTCCAACTACCGGCAATGGTTTAAAATTGGTCGATTTTACCAGATGCCCACGGGCAACCGAACCCATTTCAATGAAGGGTGGACCTGACATGAATTATCTCGTTTTCGAGGTGGACGCTTACCCCGCCGACACCATCAAGGTAAATTTGGAACAACAAGCCAACGTTCGGTTAATGGACTATGCCAATTACCAACGCTACAAACTCGGCCAAACAAATGATTTTGTAGGCGGCCACGTGACTAAAACCCCCTTTCTGATCAAACCAACCAAGTTCGCCCATTGGTATGTGGTCATCGATCTGGGTGGAGCCGCGGGCAGCCTAAAAGCCGACGTGGAATTGATAAAAGGGTAAGTACTTTAAGCTTTCTTCGACCGGCTGGCCCTTACTGCCTTGACCTTGCCCGAACGAAGTTCCTCAAGGTCCTTCAGCATTTCCTTCTCATCTTGATCGCCTGCGGGCTCAAAACGCAGCGGAAAATGCCGCAAGACCGCGGCGGTCACGGCTTGGACCATCTTTTCGGCGGGTGTTTTTGCGGATAGTTCGGACTGAAGCGTGGTGGAAACGGCATGTTCGATGAAAGCGTTGACGCTAGGATATTTCAGGGTCTTCACAGCGGCTTTTTCGAGGAACTTCCGGTCGATCTTGGTGCGATAAGAAATAACGCTCATCCCGCGCCTCCTTTACCAACCCCAAAATTGTAGTCTTTTTGTAGTCTAGCGTCAAGACAGGCGGCGGGTGAACTGCGTTACGTAAAGCCAGAGATGGTCGGCCTTGTCCTCCACCACGACCACCTTGATGACAAAGGGCGTATGGCGGTCCGAAACGAAACAATCCTTGCCGAAATCCCTCCTTAGTTTGCCCCATTTTTCAGGCGGAAAATCAAACAACTCATCGTAATAGCGTTTGGCCATCCCTCCCCAGCGTTTGTCCGAGGAGAGCCGGCCATAACTTTCAAAGACGCTAGGTTTGAAGTCAATGACGACCTTTTTCATGGATACCTTCACGGCTTAAGATCGGCGGGTTGCAGCCCACCAACAAGGTATACAAGCGTATTCCAAATAAGTCAAAAGAATAGTTGTTAAATCTGATAGTGAAATTTATAGCGGGAAAACGTGATACGCGGTGATGGCGGCGTAAACATCCTGGTTCTCTTTGAAACCGCTGGCCAAGGCCACACCCTTCGGCACTTGGGCAAAGATGCTCTTGTCCTCGCCGATGTCCAAAAGATATTCAATGACCGTTCCTTTAAAGCGCGTCTTCTTGATCCTGGCTTTGACCTGCAAGGTTTCGAAGGATTCGGTTACGTAAACGTCATGGGGACGGAAATAGATACGTATCTTTTGATGCGGCGCGAACTTCGGATCGATCGAGAATCGAAAAGGACCCCAGACCGCTAGGCCTTTTTCGGTGACCTCGGTATCGATATAGTTGGTCTCCCCCACGAACTGGGCGATGAAGTGGGTCGCTGGATGGTCGAATATCTCGATGGGCGTTCCATCCTGTTCGATCTTGCCATTGTTCATGATGAGGATACGGCTGGCCACTTCCAGGGCCTCGTTCTGGTCATGGGTCACGAACAAGGTGGTGACATGGCTTTCCTCATGCAACCGCAGGATCCATTCCCGCAATTCTTCCCGTACCTTGGCGTCCAGGGCACCAAAGGGTTCGTCCAACAAAAGGACCCCTGGCCTCGGTGCCAAAGCCCGGGCCACAGCCACCCGCTGTCTCTGACCGCCTGAAAGCTGGGATGGATAACGCTTGTCCAAGCCTGAGAGCTGAATAAGGCTCAATAATTCATGCACCCGGTCCCGGATCTGTTTTTCGCTCTGCTTGCGTACCCGCAACCCGAAAGCGATGTTCTCGAAGACCGTCATGTGCTTGAACAGGGCATAATGCTGGAACACGAAACCCACATTGCGTTCCTTTGCCGAAACATGGGTCGCTTCTCTGCCGGTCAGAAGGATCTCTCCGGTATCGGGTATCTCCAACCCGGCGATCATGCGAAGCAGCGTGCTCTTGCCCGAGCCTGAGGGACCAAGTAGGGCCACCAGCGAACCCGATTCCAGTTTCAAGCTGATGTTCTGGACCGCCTTGAACCCGTTGAAGGTCTTGTTCAGATTCTTGACTTCGATACTCATACCGTCCGCTCACTTTCCAGGCTGGTCGGGAGGACCTGCTTTTCCTGCTCATATTTGGCGCCTACCAGGGACTTGGCCACCAATGTCACAATGGCCAAAAAGGTCAGCAAGGAGGCGACAGCGAAAGCCGCCGTGAAGTTGTATTCGTTGTAGAGGATCTCGACATGCAACGGCAATGTATCGGTCAGCCCCCGGATATGACCTGAAACGACCGAAACCGCGCCGAATTCCCCCATGGCCCGGGCATTGCAAAGAATAACGCCGTACAAAAGACCCCATTGGATATTGGGCAAAGTGACCTTCCAGAAGATCTGCCAACCACCCGCGCCCAGCACCAAAGCCGCTTCTTCTTCATCGCTTCCCTGTTCTTGCATGAGTGGGATCAGCTCCCGTGAAACAAAGGGAAAAGTCACAAAGATCGTCGCCAAAATGATACCTGGCACCGCGAAGATGACATGAATGTTATGGGCGGCGAGCCAAGGGCCCCAAATTCCCTGCAGACCGAAGAGCAGGACATAGATCAACCCCGCGACGACCGGCGACACACTGAAAGGGATGTCTATCAAGGTAATGAGCAGGTTCTTCCCTGGGAACTGGAACTTCGTGATGGCCCAAGCCGAAGCCAGACCAAAGATCGTGTTAAGGACCACCGAAAAAAGAGCGCTGATCAACGTCAATTGGATGGCCGACAAGGCGACCGGGTCCCGGACAACGCTCAAGTAGTAAGTAAATCCTTTGTCAAAGGCCGCCGAAAAAACCTCCACCAAAGGCAACACGAGGAACAACCCAACGAATAACAGCGCCAGACTGACCAGGGCCCAGCGCACCCAACGCGGTTCGGTCAGGGTCTTGGTCGGATCATTTGGCTTATCTTTAAAGGTCATTTTCAGTGTTTCTGGCATTTGTTCCTCAGTGAGCGCGGTATCGGCCCATGTGTTCCTGGACCCAATTAATGGTCAGCAAAAGACAGAAAGAAATGACCAGCATCACCAGACCAACCGCCGTAGCCCCGGCATAATCGTATTGCTCTAACTTGGTAATGATGATCAAAGGGGTTATTTCGGTCTTCATGGGCATATTGCCCGATATGAAGACCACCGACCCGTATTCCCCTACCGCCCGAGCGAAGGCCAGCGAGAACCCGGTGATCCAAGCGGGCAAGAGGCTGGGCAAGACCACGCGGGTCACGGTGTACCAGCGCGTCGCGCCCAAACTGACAGCGGCCTTTTCCATTTCTGGGTCCAGGGACTCCAAGACCGGCTGAAGAGTACGCACGACAAAGGGGAGACCAATGAAAATAAGGGCCAAGGTAATGCCCAATGGGGTGTAAGCAATGGAGATACCTAAGGGCGCGAACAGTTTCCCTATCACACCGTTCGGCGCGTAAATGGCCGTTAAGGTAATACCCGCGACCGCCGTGGGCAAAGCAAAGGGCAGGTCGATCAAAGCATCCACCACTTGGCGTCCTGGAAAGTCGTAGCGCACCAACACCCAAGCCAGCACCGCGCCAAAGACCGAATTACAGAGCGCCGCCACGAATGACGCGCCAAAGGTCAGTCGATAAGAGGCCATCACCCGGGGGCTAGCCACTTCTTGAACGAACTGACCCCAGCTGAGCGCGCTGGTCTTCAAGACCAACGCGGCCAAGGGGAAAAGAACGATCAGACATAAATAAGTCAGGGTAAGCCCCATCGCCAAGCCGAAGCCGGGCAATACCCGTGATTTTTGAAAATTCATTCGACTACCTTTGATCCAATTTCAAAACACATAAGGCTCTTTTCCGGCCGCCGTTTGACCGGCGACCGGAATGGCCGATAAACCTCATCTACAAAAGTCTTATTTATTCGGCTGTGGAGTAACGCGAAGGTAAGGCTTGATCACCTTATAACCCTTCGGGAACCGCTGCTTGAGTTCCGCTTCGTCTTTCAAAGCTGGAACGATGATCACATCATCCCCGTTCTTCCAATTAACCGGAGTTGCTACCTTGTAGTTATCGGTCAATTGTAGCGAGTCGATGACCCGCAGGATCTCATCGAAATTGCGGCCCGTTGAGGCCGGATAAGTAATGGTCGCCCGCACCTTTTTTCCCGGATCGATGATGAACACCGAACGAACCGTCAAGTTGGCCAGCGCGTTGGGATGGATCATGTCATAAAGACCCGCCACCAACCGGTCGCTATCGGCCAGGATGGGAAAATTGACCGCGGTCGATTGGGTCTCATTGATGTCCGGGATCCAGCCCTTGTGGGACTCCACCGTATCCACCGAGACGGCGATGGGCTTCACGCCCCGCTTTTCGAACTCGGCCTTCAACTTGGCGGTATAACCCAATTCCGTGGTGCAAACCGGGGTAAAGTCCGCCGGGTGGGAGAAAAGGACCACCCAAGACTTGCCCGCCCATTCGTAAAAATGGATTTTCCCTTCATTGGATTCCTGCGTAAAATCCGGCGCCGTGTCGCCTAATCTGAGTGACATAGCCTGCCTCCTTGTTTGTTTTTCGGGTCAAAAAGAAAAACCCGATACCGTTTAGGCGGCTCGGGTTTCCGCGTTGGGAAATCAGGCGCCGCTTTAGCTCCCTGTTCAAAGTCCCCTAGATAAAAACTAAGGAAACCTTATGGCCGGGGCAAGTTGGTCAAAGCCCCCGAAGGGTCCTTGCTGGTATTTCCAGTTAAAGCCTCGCCAGTCAACAAATGGCCCGAAAACAAAAAACCCGGGCCGCTTTTCAGCGGTCCGGGTTTAGGGATATCTCTAAATCTCGTTTACCGCTTTAGCACCCTGTTCGATCTTTCGACCACGCCGGGGCAAGTTGGAACTTAAAGCCCGCGTTACGACTGGAAAAACTATAGGACGGATCCTTCCGAGTGTCAACGGATTAAAAAAAGGCTCAAACCTCGCAACGAACCGCCATTTCCTTTTCAATCATTCCCTTGGAACAGGCCTCACACTCGGTATTGCGTGCCGGACGAATCGCCCGGGCTTCCCGCTTTTGAATGTCCCATTTCCACAAAAAAAGTTCCTTGGAACCTCGAGCCAATTTCAATGTCTCAAATGCTTGCAAGTAACCGATAGCCTGCGAAAAGGAACCCAAAACCCCCGCTTCACGACAAGTAGGCAAAGCAAAGGGTGGCGGGATTTTCGGCAGTAGGCAGCGTAAACAAGCGGTCACACTAGGTATGACGGGCATCACTTGACCCTCGAACTTGACGACCCCGGCGTGAACGAAAGGTTTGTTGAATTTGACGCACCAGTCGTTCAGGACATATTTCTTTTCCAACCGATCCAGGCCATCCACGATGATGTCATAGGATCGGAAAAGTTTTTCCGCGTTGGAACCACTAAACACTTCGGGATAAATGATGGTTTTTAACCCCGGGAAAAGTTGGGTCAGGCGTTCTCGGGCCGCTTCAACCTTCAATTGGCCAACATTCTCTTCGTTATAAAGGATCTGACGATGAAGATTGGAAAGCTCAACCCGGTCTGGATCGACCAGTCCTAAGGTCCCAACCCCCGCCTGGGCCAAAGCCAAAGAAGCAGGGCAGCCCAAACCACCTACACCCATTACTAAGATCTTCAAGTCTTGAAGGTCTTTCACGTCATCCTCACTGAGAAACACGCCTTAAAATAATCTTTTGCAAAAGGGTGCCTTCTTTGGTGCAAAGAATATAGTACTTCCCCTCAGGCACAGTTTGTCCCCCGTCGGTCTTCCCGTCCCAAGACAACCACATTTCCGAAGAACCCATGATGTGTTGATTCAAAAGGGTTTTCAAGTGGCGGTATTGATCATCCACCGCTTCCACTTTGTAGTAACCAGGGCCATCTCCCAAGATGACCAGGATATTGGCGCTCGATTGGCCAAAAAGAATGGCTCCATCATCTTGAATGATGGGGGTCGGTACAGTAAACGCGGGAGCTGCCGGGGATGAGACGGCCTGGATAACCGGCGGAACCGTTGGTGCCACGGTTGGTATCCAAGGCGTAAGGGTTGGCGTCGGCAACAAAAAGACCTCAGTCGGCGTCCACGTTGGCGGAGGCAAATAGGCTTTTTTCCGGATAACCGGTCGGCTACGACCCAATTGGGGGACTGCAGCCAACGGTTCCTTGCGGGCAGGTAACACGACCGGCGTCAAAGAACTTAACCCTGCTGGCGTTTTTCGAGGGACAACTCGGATATGCTTGGGTTGGACCTGTGGAATGGTCGAAATGTCCAAATGAAACCGGCGGCGAAAGAGTTGCTTCTCACCCGGGAACTTCGCGAAATAACCGTCGGTCGTTGCCGAAATAAAACCAACCGTCCGCCCAAAATTGCCACCCATCAAATCGCCTGTATCGGGAATCCGGTTGCCAACGGATTGAGCGACCACCCACGCGCTATCATCAAAATCTGGGGATTGCCAATTAGCCGGTTCCTCGACTTCCCGGTGTGGAATGTAGAACGACCGGTGCTCACCCGCGTCCGAGCTGTCCAAGATCAGTGTGGAACCATTTGAAAAGCGAAGGAACATGAAATAAGCCAACCCAACATACCGTTCTTTCGCCGGTTGCTTGGATGCTTGGATTGAAATGGCCAGGACATTCTCGGTCGAGAAGTAATGAAGACTGTCTGAACGCGCTTGCAAGATCCGGTACGCGACATCCGCGGGATTATGCTTGAAATGACCCAAGTGGTAGCCGTTCAACCAAAGATCAGCGTCATCATCGATGGAAAAATTGATGGTCGCCGAAACAAGGTAAGGTTTAGGAGCCTGATAAACTTGGGCCCCAACCTCCATGCGGATACCAAAACAGAAAAAGAGGAGAAGAAGGATGGAACGATTGAACAAAAGACCCTCGAAAGATGGAATTAGCCCGAAACCATAGCACACTCAGCGCTTTATTTTTAGTGATTTGGGACCCATGCCTCTTAAAATAGCCGCATGAAAAGAACGTTTTTAGTTCTACCTTTTTTGCTTTTTTTCACCGCGGCCTGCACTAAAAAATCGGCCGAGATCGAAATGCAATTCCCTACCCCCACGCCAGCCTTTACTCCAACGGTCATCACAGGTCCGACTACAATGCCTTCCCCGAGCCCTACCGAAGAACCGAAGGTCGAACTTCATTACCTGATCGAGGATATTCAAGGCACCGTACTGGTCCTTTCCGGGGACGCTACGGTCCCCGAATCCGCCGCCGAAGGCGAGACCGTTGAACCCGGTGATGAACTCATCACTAAGGACAATTCCGAAGCGACCCTCGCTTTGAATAGCGATACCATGGTCCATTTATCCGCGGACACCCAAATAAAGGTCGCCGACCTGACGCCCAATGAGAACAACGGATTCAAGAGCCGGATAGAACTGTTGATCGGGAACATTCTTTCCGAGGTGGAAAAGCTTGGCCAAAGCCGATCGAGCTTTGAGATCGAGGCGGGTGGCGTTGTCTGCGCCGTGCGCGGGACCGCCTTCGAGGTCCAAAAGCAAGGCACGAACATCAGCACCAGCACTTTCCACGGCGTCGTCGAAATGCAAAAGGACGGTCATGTTCAAAAGGTCACCGAAAACCAGCATTCGACCTATTCCCTAAAAGCGTCTGGATTCTTGAAACAACGCCGGTTGAACGCAGCTGAAAAAAAACACTACCAGGTTTGGACCAAAAAAATGAAAGTCGTCCAGGCCAAGCGGGCGGCGCGAATGCCCAACCGCGCGCCTTTGAGGACGAAAAGCGCGAAAGAACCGAAGGTCCGCGCGTCCAAAGCAAGACAAGCTCACCAGCATCAGTCCGCGGTCAGGAACAAGGGTGCTCACCACCCTGGTCAAAAACCGCAACCAAAGTCGAATTCCAAAAGGTCAGTAAGACCCATAATGAAAAAAGCTCCTGCTCCCACACCGGCCAAACGGATACAGCCTCAAAAAAAACGCCGTCAAACCGTTCGGCCCGCTTTACAAAAACGACCTTCAAAACCGATCACTAAAAGACCGGTGAACGCCCGTAAAAAAACAAAAAAACGTTAAACCTTCTCTCTGTGTTTTTGAACAAAGAACGAAACTTCGGCCCCGAACAGAATGACCGTCCAAGAGACATAGAACCAAAGCAGGATCAGCGGTAACAGCCAAAGGGCTCCATAAACATGGGACCTCTCGAATATCTTGAGCGAGTACCAGTTCATCAGCCAACGGGCCACTTCCAACAAAAGGCTCACGAAAAGACCGCTCAAGACCGCCGAATGGCGTTCTACCTTGGCATTCGGGATCAAAAGATACATCCAGGCGCAAGCCGCGCCCACCGCCAAGAAAGGCAAAAAGGTCACAAAGACCCAGCTATGGACCATGGGCCTTAAAAGATCCCATTGTGAAAACCATCCCTTGAGGACCAAAAGAAAGATAGCGATGACCGGCAGTCCGACAAAAAAGATCGTGTGCCGTACCATTTGGGCCAGGACCGGCCTGGGATTCTGAACACCCCATAGGAAATTGAAAGAGTTCTCGATGTCCCGCATCAGCAAAAAGACCACCACCAAAAAACCCAGGAAACCGAAAAGTCCCGCCTTACTGGAATAAGTGGCGAATTTTTTCATGGAGATGCGGATCTCCTGCTTCCCTACTTTATTGAGCTGCTTGAGGTTATTGGGTTCAGTGGGATCGAATATAGAATTGCTTCCCTGGGTCTGAACGGGATAGATCGCGTCCACCACTTGGTCCAGCAATTGTTCCCGCTTCTGGCTGAGCGCGTCATTGGCCAGGACCGCCATGACGATGGCAAGGGCCGGCACCAGGGCCATAATGGTCTTGAAAGCCAAGGAGCTGGCGAAAAGCCGTTTATGCCCTTTTTGGTGGCTCGGTGAGCGTTTGGACTTCAAAAAGACTTGGCCGGTGCCCCAGATCAGCGACCGCAAGTCCTCGATCAAGTCATCGAACCAGCCTTCTTTTTTACGCTGACGAAACCGCTCCAAAGAGTCCCCTTTGCCCTTAAAATGATCCCCATTCTAAATTAAAAAAACGCCTTCCGCGTTCCAAATGATGAAGAAAGACACCATGACCAACACTTTGCCCTTAAGGATCAAGACCCCCGCCCTTTGGGCCGAAGCGGTACTTGAAAACCCAAATGCCCTGCTCTCTGACCAGGTTTATCTGGAGAAAAAAGCCGCGAACAATGCCTTGGAATTCCTTAATTTATGGCCCGGGCCCCAAGCACCCGTCCATTGGCTTTCATCGGTTGCCTCGATCGCCCGGGACGAGACCCAACACATGCAGATGGTCCTTAAATTATTAGAGAAGAAAGGCGGGCGCTTGGAACCCGTCCACAAGAATCCCTACGCCAACGACCTGCGAACGCTCATCCGCAAAGGAAAGGGTCAACAAGACTTGGCGGACCGCTTGTTGGTCTCCGCCTTGATCGAGGCCCGTTCTTGCGAACGATTCATTCGCCTTTCCGAAAGCGCGGCGGATATGGACTTAGCCCGGTTCTATAAAAGTTTGGTTTCTTCCGAGAATGGGCACTACAAGATGTTCGTCGAGATGGCCAAAAAGGTATTGAAACCTAAAGAGGTTGAGGTCCGCTGGGACAAATTGCTGGATGAAGAAGCGGCCATCATCGAGAAGCAACCGGTTGGATTCAAGATCCATAGCGGCTGGCGCGCCGTTTAGGCTTTTAGGTTTTCTTCATCGACCTTATTAAGAACTTCCAAAAAGGTCTCCACCGCTTGGGCGCCTGAAACCGCCACTTTATTGTTAAAAACAAAGAAC
The DNA here is from genome assembly GCA_027452205.1 of candidate division FCPU426 bacterium. Taxonomy (GTDB): domain Bacteria; phylum Oederibacteriota; class Muellerivitia; order Muellerivitales; family Muellerivitaceae; genus Bog-1183. The sequence goes on from DAIDGV010000003.1 coordinate 283,126, forward strand.
GGAACGCCCGTAACACCCAGGTTGTATGCCTTCTCTTCCAGTGCGCGGACCTCTTCACTACCCTGTTCCGACTTGAGAAACGCTAAAATCTCGGTTTCATTCCAACCCCAAGTCGCGGCCAGTTTGGCCAGGCTTTCCGCATTACCCACATCCACTCCATCCGTGAAATATGCCTTGTGTAGATCGTTAACCGCTTTGAGACCGATCCCTTTTTGATCCGCTAACCAACCCAACCGATGAGCCAGAAAAGTGTTCGGGATGCGGGCGGCCTTGTCAAAGTCGAACTCAATTCCCGCTTCTTTCCCGAATTTTTTTAAACGTTCATCGGCAGATTTGATAGCCGAGCCATATTTACGTTCCAAATACTGTTTCCGGTCATAACCTTCTTCGGGCGTCGCTGGATTCAGTTCATAGGGCAAATAGCGAACCTCTACCTCAGAAGCTTTGGAATAAAGAGTTAAAGCTTTTTCCAAACGAGCTTTCCCTAAGTAACACCAAGGGCAGATGACATCCGAATAAACATCGATTTGAATGGGCATGGGGAACTCCTTTGAATACTGTAGGAAACGAACGAATAGATGACAACTGATGACCGGCGGGTAACTTAAAGGCCTGCGGAATTGAGTTCGTCCTCAAATTCGTCTTCTAAACTGAAATAACGTTCACCCATATCACAGCAAATTGTGACCACCCTTGCCGACGAACCTAATCGGGCGCCGATCCTAAGGGCTGCCACCACATTTGCCCCCGAAGAGATTCCTAATAACAAGCCCTCTTCCCGGGCTAGCCGTTTGGTCATCTTGTAGGCTTCGTGGTCGGACACGGTCACGATCTCATCTAACACCGAACGGTTCAATACGGGCGGCACAAAGCCCGCGCCGATACCCTGGATGCGATGGGTTCCCGGTTTACCGCCGGACAGGACTGGCGAGGAGGCCGGTTCGACCCCAATGATCTTGATCGAGGGCGACTTCGCCTTGAAATATTCCCCTACTCCGGTGATGGTTCCACCCGTCCCGATACCTGCCACAAAAGCGTCGAACTTGCCTTGGGTATCCCGGTCGATCTCGGGAGCGGTCGTGCATTTGTGGGATTCGGGATTGGCCCGGTTCGCGAATTGCTCGGGCATGAAGTAACCCGGGTTCTGTTCTTTGATCTCTTTGGCCTTGCGCACCGCTTCGGTCATCAGCCCGCTGGCAGGCGTCAGGACCAAATCAGCCCCATAAGCCTTCAGAAGCACTTTTCGTTCTTCGCTCATGTCTTCGGGCATGGTCAGGATGAGCTTATATCCCCGTTGCGCGCAAACCATCGCCAGACCGATACCCGTGTTACCACTGGTCGGTTCCACCAAAGTACCGCCAGGTTTAAGGACACCCTTCTTTTCGGCGTCCATGATCATCGCCAATGCGATGCGGTCCTTCACACTGCCGCCCGGGTTATAAAATTCAAGTTTGCAAAGGATCTCTGCGCTTCCCTGCTCCGGGATTCGATGGAGTTTGAGTAAAGGCGTCTCGCCGATCAGACGGGTTACATCTTTCGCGACCGGATAGCGGTTATATTCACTCACGGTGTCACCGCCGCGCCCTCTTCAATCATCTTAGCGGGACATTTATAGGTCGGCATAACCTCGTGCTTATAGGAAGCTCCCGACCCCAACCCCGTGACCCAAACCTTGTTCTCGACTGGGGACCGACCGTTCAGGATCAATTCCAAAAGCTCCGAAGTTGCCATGGCACCCAAAAGCCGTTCAACTGAAGGCGACCCCTTGGAAAAGGCTTTGGGGTTCAATACCTCAAAACATTCCAAACAAGGGCAGCCTTTTTCATATCGGCTCGTAAAAAGCGCGTAGCCGCTGCCGGCGGGCCAGGCAAAGACGGCCAATTGATGGTTCTCACGGAAAAGCCGGTTCAACTTCTTGCGCAACCGATGGTCCGGTGAGACCACCAAAGCGGCCGTATAGAGCGGCATTTTTTCGAGCAAAGGAATGGATTCCACGTTCAAGTCCCTGGGAGCAGAGACCAAGAAGGAGGGGTCAAAATCCTCGTGGATGAGGACCGTCGTGTGGGCAATACCTGAGGAGGAAAGGGCTTGGGCCGCGGCTTGCAGGGCGATACCATTTCCCGCCAACAAAACGCGGGCTTGGGCCCACTTCGCTTGGCCTTCAGCGCCCACCCCCGGCAGGATCACCTGCCGGCTGAATTTTTCGTTCGTTCCGGAAGATGTCATTTACGATTCAAGGACATCTTTTTCGATCGGGTTCACGTCGATACCCTTGGCGGTCAATTCCGCCAAGGCGCCCTTGACCTCTTTTTCATCCCCATCGATCTGCATTTGAACATAACCAAACCCTTTGGTGATGGAGGCCCGGCGCAAGTTCACGTTGATATCGTATTTCTTGATCAGGTTTGAAAGGACCGGTTCGGTGACCAGTTCACTGGGATAATCCAATTCGACGATTTTTTGAATGGTGGCCACATCAGCCTCCTGGACGGGATAAAAGCCTTATTTGCCGCCAGCGATGGCCGGAACGATGGAAATGGTATCCCCCGCCTTGACCGCGGTACCTTCCCCTTGCAGGAAACGGATATCCTCTTCGTTCAAATAAACGTTCACGAAGCGGCGAACCTTGCCGTTCTCGTCCACCAAACGATCCCGCAGACCGTTATGGTTCTTGCTCAGGTTATCGATGATCTCGCTGATGCTGTTACCTTCGGCGGAAACTTCCGCTTGGTTGTTGGTCAAATTGCGCAGAGGGGTCGGGATCAAGACTTTTACGGCCATGGATAAAGCCTCCTGGTGGAATGTGAAGCTGATTATGACCGAATGGGCCGCGGATTTGCCAGCCCTTTTTCGGTACCTTTTAAGCTAAGAAATCAGGAAACAGCGGTCAACTGGGTGGCTTCGAAAGCTTCCAAGTTGGGTTGAATGACCTGGACCTGATTTAGGTGGTCCGCCACCGCTTCTTGGGTCTTAAGACCCGTGCCGGTGATATAGGCAACCGTTACTGCGTCCGGATCCAAAGCGCCCGACTCCGCCAGCTTCTTCAAACAAGCGACGGTCACGCCACCCGCCGTCTCGGCAAAAATACCTTCGGTGCGGGCCAGTAATTTGATCCCCTCAACGATCTCCTCGTCGCTGGCCATCTCGGCCCCGCCATTGGATTCATTGATGGTCTTCAAGGCATAGTACCCGTCCGCCGGGTTACCGATAGCCAGGGATTTGGCGATGGTATTGGGTTTCACTGGACGGAAAGTATCTGTCTTGGCCTTGTAAGCGGTCGTGATGGGCGAACAGCCGGTCGCTTGGGCGCCGAACATGCGCATTTTTTTATCGGCGATCAGGCCCACTTTTATGAATTCCTGGGTTCCCTTCCAGATCTTGGTCAAGAGGGACCCAGACGCCATCGGGACCACCACTTGATCCGGGGCTTTCCAACCCAACTGTTCCGCCGTCTCAAAACCCAGGGTCTTGGACCCTTCAGCGTAATAGGGCCGCATGTTGATATTCACGAAAGCCCATTTGTATTTTCCAGCGATCTCACTACAAAGACGGTTCACATCGTCATAGTTACCGTTCACGCCGATCAACTTGGGGTCATAGATCAAAGAAGCGATGACCTTCCCTTTTTCAAGGTTCGAGGGAATGAAAACATAGCGTTTCATGCCGCCGCGGGCGCCGTAAGCGGCCACGGCATTGGCCAAGTTACCCGTAGAGGCGCAAGACAAAGTGTCAAAACCCAGTTCCAAAGCCCGGGTCGAGGCTACCGCCACCACACGATCCTTGAAGGAATGGGTCGGGTTCGCGCAGTCATTCTTGACGTAAAGATTCTTAAGCCCGAGTTCTTTACCCAGCCGGTCCGCCTTGATAAGGGGCGTATAGCCTTCTTCCAAGGTGTTATAGTTCGTGCCTTCCACCGGCAAAAGCTCCCGGTAGCGCCAGATGTTCAATGGGCGGGCAGCGATCTTCTCGCGGGAAATATCTTTCTTGATCTTGTCGTAATCGTAAGCCGCTTCAAGCGGTCCGAAGCAGAATTCGCAGACATATTTCGCGACCTTTTCATATTCTTGGCCACATTCGCGGCATTTAAGGGCTTTGACGTAACTCATTTTTTCTCCTCAAGTCGCTCCCAGGAATGTTGCCTTTTTCACAAAATAAAAAAGGCTTCCATGTGGAGATGGAAGCCTTGACTTGGGTTTTCCATCTCTCATCTCACTTCGGTCGTTTACACTTTCCGAAGCAGGAATTGGCACCTAGCAATCTGGTTTTTCACCGGATCCGGTTGCCGTGGCATCGTCGGGCCTGTCCCTCCGCCACTCTGGATAAGAGCGTTAAATTGTGGATCGATACTATAAAACCCGGCAAAGACTGTCAATAGAGGCCTAATCCGCGGCAACCTCGATCTTAATTATCTCGTACTGCAGAACACCCGCGGGGACCTGGATATCCACCTTTTCCCCGATCTTTTTGCCCATCAATCCGCGGGCAATGGGGGTCCGGAGGGATATCTTATTCTTGGCGAAATCCGCCTCTTCCTCACCGACGATCCGGTAGATCTCGTTCTCTTTTGTCTTTAAGTCCTTCACCGTGACAACACAGCCGATCGAAACATGCTCGCCGGTGATGTTCTCATCTTCCAGCAGCCGGGCCCGGGCTAACTTATCCTCAATCTCCCGAATGCGGGCCTCTAACAGGCTTTGTTCCTGTTTCGCGGCGTCGTATTCGGCGTTCTCTTTCAGGTCTCCATGCGCCCTCGCTTCCGCCAACGCGGCGGCCACCTGGGGGCGGCGGACCGTTTTCAGGGTCTTCAGCTCCTCTTGGAGTTTATCGCGCGTCGCTCGCGAGACGAGAAAGTCGGACATAAATGGCTCCTTGCTATTTCTTGGTCTTTTGGCACTTCTGACAAAGACCGTAAAGCTGCATTCGATGCGAGGTGATCTTGAAACCGTGTTGCTTGCTCACCTGGTCCTGCAACTCCTCGATCTGCGGGTTCAAGAACTCAATATAAGTACCGCATTGAGTGCAGATCATGTGGTCATGATGTTGACGGTCCAATTCCGGCTCGTATTGGATGCGCCCGTCGCCAAAATCCAGCTCCCGGGCCAATCCGCATTGGGTCATATGCTTCAAGGTCCGGTAAACCGTGGCAAAACCCACGTGAGCCTGTTTTTCCCGGGACTTTTGGAACAATTCCTCGGCCGAGATATGGCCGTGGTGCTTCAAAAAGGTCTCCAGGATCAATTCCCGCTGGGCGGTCAGCTTAAGTTCTTTGTCCTTTAAATACTGGCTGAAGACCTCGTATTCCCGGCCCTTTTCTTTCTTTTCCGTTTTCATGTAAGCGATTCCCCGTAGGCTCTTCCGCGTCAGTTCAACATGACGGGCATCAAGACATTGGAACGGACCACGTGTTGGAAAGCGCCCGCAATGTTATCGATGGCATCGCTCATCGTTTGAAGGTAATCATCCTCTTCCTTGCCTGTCTCGACCAAAAAAGACGTCTTCAAAAGGACGGCTAACTGCCCCTTGACGACTTTTGAGACCCGGAGCATTTCATAGCGGAAATAATCCGGATGATTCCGTCGGGGACGCCGGGCGATCTTAGGGTTCGAATATTTTTTCATCCCGACCGCGATGACCGCGATCATCTGCGTCAAATGGTTCTCCAAAGTGACGCGGTCCACCCTTTGACCGTGGATCATCCCCTCGATGACCGTTTCTAGATAGGAAACATGGGAAAAAAGATCACGGTATAGCTCCAAAAAACCTTCTCGAACATCGGTTTCCGGCGATAGGCCCATGGCGCACCCCCGTCTTTCATTAAGTATATCGTTCATTGACTGGCCAAGCTAGTTCGCACATTTTATTAAAGCTATTATTCCGCCAACAACTTTTCAATGGTCCCCTGGATCTCAGCCTCAGGATGGACCCCCACAAAAACCGCTGCCACTTTCCCGGTTTTATCGATGAAATAAGTCGCCGGGATCGATGAGATGCCATATGCCCTGCTCGTGGCGGAGCTGGCGAAAGCCATTGGATAATTAATATTGAAGTTCTTTAAGAAATTTTGGAAATAGCCCTCGGGCTGGCTATTGGGCGCTTCCACAGTGAGGCCAATCATCTCCAAGCCCTTCGCGTGATAGACCGGGTAAAGCTTCACAAAACTAGGGATCTCCATCCGGCAAGGACCGCACCAAGTGGCCCAAAAATCCAGTATCACGACCTGGCCTTTCAGCTTGGCCAAGTTCACGCTGGGAGCGTTCATAAAACTCGCCTCGATCTCGGTCGCCGGGCTCCGATCCCCTTTCGGTATCAGGTCCGGTCCGCCTTGGGAACGGCATCCCAAAAATCCGGCGGCCAACAGGCAAAAAAAGAGCATTTTTTTCATGGCGGTCATTCCTTAACTTGGATTTGGACGAACGATCAAAAGAAACCGGTGTACTGGATCCGGATGATGCGCGAAAACAGGCTGGGAGTATTGATGTCGACGAAATCGAGACCCACCCTCAAGGGGTTATCGACATTGAAGAGAACGTTGGCGTTGAAGGCCCATTGAGTCGAGAAGATTTTATCAGCCTCTAAGTTAAAAACCAACGGTTTGGCAATAGCAAAGGAGGTTCCTAAAAAGCCTCCCAGATCTTGGCTTGCGTCAAAATTGTCGAACTCAACTAGGTTAACCCCGACATGGGTCTGCAGATAGCCCAATTCCGGGTATTCCCGGCTGATGACCGTATAAAAGCCTTTTTGGGTACCAGGCTCGAAGCGGTTATTCACAAAAGTACCGTACCCTCTATCATCCCATCCCAGCGCCCACGCAAAGGGATTCGTCGACTGGTCCAGTATTTTCAGTTTAAAGGCCAATTTCGGGGTTTGGATCTGAATGGTCCCACTCCCGATCAAATTAGTGCCATTGGCAGAGAAACCGAACATGAAGAAATTCTTGAATCCCACGTTTCCCCGCAGAAAAAGTCCGCCATTGTTATAGACCTGGGTCACTAGGTCGTAAGAGCCGTTCAGCAACACATAGGCCGTCGGGGCCTGTACCATCTCGTAATTCGACGGCATCGAAGCTGTTTCGTCGGCTGCTTTATCTGTGGCCCAAGTCTTACTGGCGAAGGATAACGTTAACAAGATCAAAAACAGGATCTTTTTCATGGATGCCCTCTCAATATTTCTCAATAAATACTTTATCGACTTGACCGATCGGACTACCCAAGAACCGCTGAGCGTTGACCTTGAATTTGCGAGAAAGATCGCTGACGTAATATTTTGCGCTCCCTGGGCCCGATAGTTCAACGCCATAAGTCTCCAGGTTGGTTCGCAAGACCCGGGCTGTCTCGTCAGCCGAATCCACGATCCTCACTTTCGGCCCAACGACTTTAGCGATGGTCTTCTTTAACAAGGGATAATGGGTACAGCCCAGTAAAAGCGTGTCGATCTTATCCTTCAGCAATGGTTTCAAGTACTCTTTGGCCACTTCCTCGGCGATGATCCCGGTCAACTTCCCTTCCTCGGCCAAGGGCACAAAAAGGGGACATGCCCGGCTAAAGACCCGGGCGGTAGGCATCAACCTCAAGATCATATCCGGATAGGCTTCGGACTGGATGGTTCCCTCGGTGCCAATGACCCCGATGCGGCCATTGCGGGTCACTTCAACGGCGGCGCGGGCTCCGGGCTCGATCACGCCCAAAATGGGTACCTTGAAGGTTTCCCGCATCGCCTTGAGTGCCCAAGCCGAGGAGGTATTGCAAGCGACCACTACTGCTTTGACCTTTTCCGTTTTGAGCAGGAACCGAACGATCTGTTTTGAGTACCGAACGATGGTATCCGGGCTTTTGGTGCCATACGGAATCCGGGCCGTATCGCCAAAATAGACCAGCCGCTCTTGCGGCAAGTCCCTTTGGATGGCCTTGACCACCGTCAACCCGCCGAGACCCGAATCAAAGATGCCGATCGGGCCGCGCTTCAACGAGATCCCTTTTTGCTCTTTTTACCCGTCTTGCGTTCGCTATCCTTGAGCAATTTGTAGTCGATGGAATCGACCAAAGCGTCCCATGAGGCGCCGATGCTGTTCTCGGAAACGCCGACCGTTCCCCAAGTGTCTTTCTTGTCCTTGCTCTCGATAAGTACACGGACCTTCGCGGCGGTCCCGTCCTTGGCGTCCAGAACACGTACTTTGTAATCGGTCAATTGAACGTCCTTAAGTTGCGGATAGAACTTCGTCAGGGCCTTACGTAAAGCGCTGTCCAAGGCGTTGACCGGACCGTTCCCCTCGCCTACGGTGTTCTCCGTGATCCCGTTTACGTTCAATTTGATAGTGGCTTCGGAGATGAGTTTTCCATCGCCCCGGTTCTCGATGATGACGCGGAAACCTACCAAGTCAAAGAATCGGCGGTGATGCCCTAGCGCCTTCTTGAGTAGGATCTCGAACGAGGCCTCGGCATTCTCGAATTGATAGCCTTCGCTTTCCAACTGCTTCACCTTATCGATAATGGCCTTGGATTCAGGCGAATCTTTATCCAGTTTGATCTTCTTGTGGTTGGCCTTGTTCAGAACGGCGGCAACCCCCGCTTGGTCTGACAAGACCACTTTGCGGTTATTCCCAACCTTCTCCGGATCCAAATGCTCATAAGACGACACATATTTGCTAACAGCGGAAATGTGCATGCCACCCTTGTGTGTAAAAGCGCTTTGGCCCACATAGGGGGCGTTTTTACGCGGTTTAACATTGAGTATCTCGTCCACCCGGCGGGAAACCTCGGTCAAATTATTGATGTGGACCGGACGGATGAAAGAAGCGTGTTTCTTGAATATCAGGTTCGGGATCAGCGAAGTAAGGTTCGTATTCCCCACCCTTTCCCCGTAACCATTCAAACAGCCTTGCACTTGGGTCGCGCCCGCTTCCAGAGCCGCTAAACTGTTGGCGACCGCCAGGTCCGAGTCATTGTGGCAATGGATACCCAAATGGGCTTCCGGGAAACGCTGGCTGATACGGGTCACCGTCGCCTCGACATCTTCGGGCAGCGAGCCACCATTGGTATCGCACAACACCAAATAATCCGCGCCCGCCTGTAAGGCCGCTTCCAGGCACTTCAAGGCGAATTCGGGGTTCGAGTTGTAACCATCAAAGAAATGCTCGGCGTCGTAAAAGACCTCGTCGGTCTTGGACTTCAGGAATTTGACCGAGTCATAGATGAGTTCCAGGTTCTGTTCCAGGGTGATCCCCAAGGCTTTTTCGACCTGGATGTCCGAACTCTTGCCCACGACCGTGATGGTCGGGGTCTTAGCCGAAACAAGATTAAGGAGATTAACGTCCTCATGGGCCTTGTGACGCAACCGGCGGGTCATGCCGAAACAGGACAACCGGGCCTTGAGCTTGAGTTTGCGGGCTTCTTGGAAAAAAGCGGTGTCCTTGGGGTTGGCGCCGGGCCAACCGCCCTCGATGTAATGCATGCCAAGGGAATCCAACAACTCGAGGATCTGCAACTTGTCCTTCACGGACATGTTGATACCCTCGGTCTGGGGACCTTCCCTTAGTAACGCGTCATAGAGGACTATTTTTTTACCCACGTTCGTTCGCCGCCTTTTTGCCCAACTTGAACTTCTCGTGGATGGCGTTCACCGCCTTGGCCACGTCCTTCTCGTTGATGACCACCGAGATCTTGATCTCCGAAGTGGAGATCATCAGGATGTTCACTTCATTCTCCGCCAAGGCCTGGAACATCTTGGCCGCCACGCCCGAGTGGCTCTTCATACCCACACCCACCACCGACACCTTGGCGATCTTCTCGTCCGAAATGACGCCAGCGGGTTTTAACGTCTTGGCGGCCTCGGTGACCACCTTCATGGTCTTCTTTAGCTCACCCCGGTTCACGGTAAAAGATACGTCCGAATGGCCTTTTTCCCCTACGTTCTGGATGATCATGTCCACATTCAAGCCCACTTTGGCCAGCTTGGAGAAAAGAATGGAAGCCACACCGGGCCGGTCGGGCACACCACGGACCGTCACCTTGGCCTCGTCCTTGTTATAGGTCACCCCGCTGATGACCTCTTTTTCCATCGCTTTGGTTTCTTGCATGACGAAAGTCCCTTCTTTTTCGTTAAAGGTTGGACGAACATGGATCTTGATCCCGAAATTCTTGGCGAATTCCACCGAGCGGGCGTTCAAGACCTGGGCCCCCGCACTGGCCATCTCGAGCATCTCGTCGTAACTGACCGCGTTCAGTTTCCGGGCGTTCTTCACGATACCCGGATTGGCCGTGAACACACCATCCACATCTTTATAGAACTCGCAAACATCCGCCCCCAAAGCCGCCGCTATGGCTACCGCCGTCAGGTCGCTGCCGCCCCGTCCCAGGGTCGTGATCTCCTGGTCTTTGTTCATCCCTTGGAAACCGGCCACAATGACCACTTTACCCAGTTTCAAGGCGCCTTTGATCTTCGTGTCGCCCATCTTCACGATACGGGCTTTCGTATGCACGTCATCGGTCACGATGCCCGCCTGGGGGCCCGTAAAGGAGATCGCGTCACAGCCCATGCTCTTCAAGGCGATGGCCAACAGCGCGATCGACTGCTGTTCACCCGTGGCCAACAGCACGTCCATTTCCCGGTCATCGGGTTCTTCGGTGATCTTTTTGGCCATGGAAATGAGATCGTCGGTGGTATCGCCCGGGGCGGAGACCACGACCACCACATCATTGCCCTGCTTGCGGTTCTTCACGATACGGCGGGCCACTTCCAGCATTTTGGAAGCGTCCGCCACCGACGAACCGCCGAATTTTTGAACGATCAAAGCCATTTTTCACCTTTGGTGAATTTTGAATTAATAATTAACAATGTTGAATTAAGGTCATTTTCGCAAGGCGAAAATGGACGATAATTTAAAATTCAAAATTCTAAATTCATAATTGCAATACTTTTAGTATCGCGTCCAACTCCGGCTTCACCACATGGGGCTTGGTGCTCAAGGTCACCGCGCGGTCCGGATCTTTCAATCCGTGGCCGGTCAAGGTGCAGACCACCCGGCGTTCCCCATCCACAAAATAGTTCTGCTTATTCTTCTTGATGACACCCGCCAAGGACGCGGCCGAAGCCGGTTCGCAGAAAATTCCTTCTGTCGCCGCCAGTAACTGGTAGGCCTCTAAGATCTCTTCGTCCGTCACCGCTTCGATGATCCCGCCCGATTTGTCCCGGGCTTCCTCGGCGCTCTTCCACGAATAGGGATTGCCGATCTTGATGGCCGTCGCGATAGTCTGGGGGTCTTCAACAACGCGCCCCAACACAATGGGTGCCGAACCCGCCGCTTGGAAACCGCACATCTTCGGCAGGTGCTTCGACATGCCCTTTTGGTGATACTCGTTATAGCCCTTCCAATAAGCGGTGATGTTGCCCGCGTTGCCCACCGGGATCGCGTGGTATTCAGGCGCGTCGCCCAAAGCGTCCACCACCTCAAAAGCCGCGGTCTTTTGCCCCTCGATACGATAGGGGTTGTTGGAATTCACCATGGTGACCGGATACTTGTCCGCCAATTCCCGGGTCAGGGTCAAAGCCTTGTCAAAGCTTCCCTCGATGGCGATCACCTTCGCGCCATAGATAAGCGATTGGGCCATCTTGCCCAAAGCGATCGAACCATGCGGCAAGAACACCGCGCAAGAAATGCCCGCGTGGGCCGCGTAAGCAGCGGCGGCAGCCGAAGTATTGCCCGTGGAGGCGCAGACAACTACCTTGGCGCCGTCTTCCATGGCCTTGGACATGGCCATGGTCATGCCACGGTCCTTGAAGGAACCGGTAGGGTTCAAACCTTCGAATTTAAAATGGAGCTTCAGCCCATTCCCGAGCTTCTTGGAAATATTCGGGCCATAGATCAGCGGTGTATCACCTTCTTTTAAGGTGATGACCGGGGTCTTGGCACTGACCGGCAAATAAGGCCGAAACTCTTCAATAACGCCTTTCCAAAAAGCCATTTATTCTCCCCGATCCATACGGATTAACAGTGTTTCTTCCTTCACAAAGGGCAAGCCATTGATCTTCTTCAAGGCTTCTTGCACATCCTCTTCCTTGGCTTCGTAGGTCACGATAACGACCGGCACCTTGTCACCCTTCCGTTGTTCTTTTTGGATGACCGAAGCGATGGAAATCCGGTGCTCACCCAGGATGCGCGAAATAGCCGAAAGCACCCCCGCTTGGTCCAGCACCGAGAACTTCAAGAAATAGCGGGATTTGATGTCACCCATCTTCTTGATACGCTTGATCTGTTGGTCATCATCCAGGAACCAGCAATTGGAGATCTCACCGGCGATATTGTCGTGCACCGAACGTCCCACATAGATCAAATCGCTCATCACCGCCGAGGCCGTCGGCTTGGCGCCGGCCCCCAGACCGTAATACATGGTGGTTCCCACGAAATCGCCGTTGATGAGCACGCCGTTATATTCCCCGTCCACTTTCGCCAACAAATGGTCTTCCGGGATCAGGGTCGGGTGCACGCGCACCTCTAATTCGTCGCCTTCCACTTCGGCGATGGCGAACAACTTGACCACACGCCCGAATTCTTCTTTGGCGATCTCGATATCCTGCACCGTAATGCGCTCGATACCTTCCACATAGATGTCTTCCACTTTGACCCGTTTGGAAAAGGCCAAAGAGCTGAGGATGGCCAGCTTGTGGGCCGCGTCCATACCGTTGATGTCCAGCGTTGGATCCGCCTCGGCAAGACCTTTCTTCTGGGCCATCTGCAAAGCCTCTTTGTAGCTCTTCTTTTCCTCAGTCATCTTTTGAAGGATGAAATTGGTCGTGCCGTTCACAATGCCGTAGATGGACGTGATGTTATTGGCCGCCAACCCGTCGTTGAGGGCCTGGATGATGGGGATACCACCACAAACCGCTGCCTCAAAGTAGATATCCACCTTGTTCGCCCGGGCGGTCTTGATGATCTCGTCCCAGTGCATGGAAAGAACGGCCTTATTGGCCGTCACGATATGCTTGCCCTTTTTCATCGCGTCGAGCAAATAAGTGCGGGTGGGCTCATAGCCGCCCATCAATTCCAGGACGATGTCGATCTCGGGATCGTTCAGGATGTCTTCATAACTAGTGGTCAGCATTTCTTTGGGCAGGGCCACTTCCCGTTCTTTATTCAGGTCCCGCACCATGACACGCTTGATGGTCATTTTGGCGCCGATCTTGGACTCGATCAGCGAACGGTTCTTTTCCAATAAACGGTAAACGCCTTGGCCCACGTTGCCAAAGCCCAGCATCCCCACTTGTATGACTGCTTTGTTGTCGGCCATGCCAATCTCCCCAGGATCCGGATGTCATCCCAACGCTTTTAGGCCCATATAGCAAAAAAGCCCCGTTCACAAAAGGAACGGAGCGTCAAAGGACGTATAGAGTATCCAAAAGAATGGGGCGTTTCAACCAAAAGGCCTTGTTTTCAATGAAAAAACGGGGCAAAAACCTAGGCCACCCATTCGTTGACCGAATAAAGCAGCGTGAAAACCACCTGGGTCAGCCCGCAGAGGACCCAAACCCACCACCGGACCCCTTTCAGCTCCATCGCGAGCAAGATGAAGACCGGAAAGAGGCTCAACCAGTAACGCGGAAAGGACATCAGGTCTCCCGAAAAAGCCGAGGCAAACCCGATCACCAGCACATACAAGCAGAGGAAGAGCGGGATCTTTTGAGCACCCCGGAACAAAAGCACGATCAAAACAGCCAAAAAGATGCGGCTCAAAGCCCCATCCAGCGGGCCATTCCAGGTCCAATGCAAGTCGATGAAGTTCTTTTCAAACCATTGGACCGGATGAAAGAAAGAGAGGACCGAATATCCCGATTGGAAGTAATGTTGGGATAGGAACCCGCTCCAGTAATCCCCCGTCACTCTTTTCATGAAGAGCAGGTACAGGATGAACCCAAAAAGATTCGCCGAAACCGCCCCCAGGGCCATACCCAGCTTGGCGCGGTTCTCTTTCAAATAAAGGGCACCCAAGATCACCACGCTCATCAATATCCCCACAGGCCGGGTCCAGGGCATCAAAAAAACCGTCCCATAGACCAAACCTTTTTCATCCTTGTTCCATCCATAGAAAAAAGCGGTCGCCAACATGAAGAAAAGCGAATCGGCATATACAAAGCCCAAAAAGAACCCCATCGGAAAAGCCAGTAAGAGGACACAAACCTGGAAAGCCAAGGTACGGTCATAAAGATCGGCCACCAACTTATAAAGATAGATCATTCCAATGACCGTAAAGAAAGTGGAAAGGACCAGGGCCGTTAACAAGTGATAGTCGCAAAAAAGGAACCCGACCCAACGGATCAAATAAGGGAACAAGGGATAAAAAGCGTCGCTGGGAAAGTTGGCTTGGTAGCCAAAATTGGCCAGATAAAGGTAATGCTGGGCGTCCCAGGTCTTGAACCGGTTGAGGAACCCGGGAGCGTCCATCGGGGGGAAATGGAAATTCGCGAAGTAGTTGGCGTTGTTGAAAGGCAAAAAAAAGGCCCCGATCGCGACCACGATCAAGGCCAATAATTTAGCAGCTATCGTCAACAAAGCGATCTTCTTCACTTCTGGGTCCATCAGCCACTTTTTGAGCCTCATGGCATCCCTTCGGTATTAGACCGCTTCTTTGATCCGCTTCAAACCCTCAAGGATATTCTTTTCGCTGGTAGCGTAAGAGATGCGCAAATAGCCCTCGGCGCCAAAAGCGCTGCCCGGCGTAATGGCGACCTTCGCCTTATCCAGCAGATATTCAGAAAGTTCCATGCTCGTCGCCCGGCCCGGCTTGAGCAGGCCCTTGACGTTGGGGAATACATAGAAAGCCCCCGCGGGTTTCAAACACTTGATCCCCGGAATGGCGTTGAGACCCTCCACGATGATATCCCGGCGTTTTTGGAATACGTCGACCATCTTTTGGATCTCCGAATCCGGCATGGCCAAGCCAGCCACCGAGGCCTTTTGGGCGATCGCGGTCGGGTTGGACGTCGAATGGCTCTGGAAATCGGCGATAGCCTTCATGATCTTGGACGGCCCCGCCGCGTAACCGATACGCCAGCCGGTCATGGCGAAAGCCTTGGACATCCCGTTAATGAGGATCGTCTGGGCGGCCACTTCTTTCGAAAGGCTTGGGAAGCAGACATGCTCCTCGCCATAGATGAGCTTGCTATAGATCTCATCCGAAATGACCCAGATCTTGTGTTTCAGTACCAGTTCGGCGATCCCTTCCATGGCCTTGCGCCCTACCACGGCCCCCGTCGGGTTGCTGGGCGAATTGAGGATGAGCACCTTGGTCTTGGGGGTGATCTTGGCGGCAATGGCTTCAGGCGTCAGTTTGAACTCGGTGGATTCGGGGCAGTCCACATAGACCGGCACCCCGCCCGCGAACTTCACTTGTTCCGGGTATGAGACCCAGAAAGGCGTCGGAATGAGCACCTCATCGCCCGGGTTCACCAGGGCCAGGAAGGCGTTATAGAGCGAGTGCTTCGCGCCGCCGGAAACGACGATGTCCCCCGCCGCGTACTTCACTTTATATTCACGGTCCAAATAAGCGCTGATGGCGTTACGCAGCTCTAAAGTGCCCGCCGCCGGGGTGTATTTATGGTGACCTTCGTCGATGGCCTTCTTGGCCGCGTCGCAAATGACCTGGGGAGTGTTGAAGTCGGGCTCCCCCACGCCGAAATTGAGGATATCTTGGCCTTCTTCTTTGAGTTTTTTCGCCTTGGCGTCGATGGCGAGGGTCGCCGAAGGCGTGATCTGGGTCATCCGATGGGCTAGATCCATGTTCTTTTCCTTTTGTCAGTGCTCAAGACCGAGCGATGTGGGGAAAAGTATAGGGATTGGGGGCTTTCAAAGCAACTTGCTAGCGAGGGTCAATGCATCACCAACAGCTTCAGGCATTGGCGGCCCACCAGTCCGCCTTCGGCGTCCCGCATCTGAACGACCGCTAAATAAAGACCGTTAGCCATACCCGTGGCGTCCCAGGTCGTGTCGGGTGAGCCCGAAGTCGAACTGCGCGTGGTCACCAATTGCCCGGCCAGGGTATAGACATTTACCTGGATCGAAGTGACCGTCGCCACCCCATCGGCGCTGAAACTGGCCGTCATACCATGGGCCTGGTCAAGCACGTTCGGCTCCGCGATCGCCTGGCCCACCGTTCCATAACCCGGCATCACCACGATCTCGCGCACGATATCGGTGGTCTGGCCCTGCCCATTGTCCCAGTGGATCTCCACGGTATAAACACCCGGCGTCACCACCGTACCGCCATCGTTGGTGGCGTTCCAAACCAGGGTTACCGGCGTGCCGGAGGTCTGGATATAGATGGTGGCCACATTGGGCCCGCCCGTTTGGGTCGAGGGCCCGGAAAGGTTGGGCCTGACGGTGTTGGTGCTCAGGGTCAAGCCCAAGAGGTTCGCGGTGGGGTCGCCGACCACATGATAAAGACTGCGCACCCGTTCCCCGGCGGAGTTATAGATATTGGTCGCCACGTTGGACAAGCTGCGGTTGACCACCGCGTTCTGGGACACGCTGGTCACCACGCCCGTGGGACTGGTGTTATCGACCTGGATCCGGTAATTACCGTTGGTGACCGGCACCCCCTGGTTATTATCCCCGTCCCAGACGCCGATCATGGTTCCGCCATAGTAGATATTGACGCTGTTTCCAGGCCCATTCAACGAGGTGATCCGGTTGCTCGGCCCCAGGGTGATCCGGTCGATGGGGACCGAGAAGTTATGGATCGAAATGGTCCGCACGATCTCCCCCGCCTCGTTATAGACATTGATGCTGATGTTGTAATTCCCCGCCACGGTCGCCGGGGCGCTGGCGTTCAACGTGAACCCGCTGCCCGTCACCTGGGCGTGATTGACCAGCACCGAGTTGGACAACACCGTGGAGGCGACCTGCGCCTGATAGATCAATTGATAGGTCCCTATCGGCAGGGGCGAGGGCATGATCCAGCGCAGGCTATTGTTCGAGGCCGTATAAGTCCCCGTCACCAGGTTCGACGATGCGAAAGCGACGAAAGTCAGGTCGGATGGCATCAGATCGCTTACTACGAGCCCCACGGAAGGACCACCCGTCACCGTCACGCCAATGGAATAGCTGATGATATCCCCGCCATGGACCAGTTGATTGCTGACGATCTTACCCATGCTCACCACGCTGCCCGGGGTCGAGCTGGATGTCGCGGTAGCGGTCGAAGTATTGGTATTGACCATGGTATTCGTGCTGGTCTGCGTCGCGCTGGACGTATGCGTATTGGTCGCGGTGCTGGTATTGGTGACGGTCCGGGTACTGGTATGCGTATCGGTGACGGTGGCGGTATTGGTCACGGTGGGTGTATCCGTATTGGTGGCGGTATCACGCAGGGTCGCGGTGTTGGTGGCGGTCGAGGTGGGGGTAAAGGTATTGGTGCTGGTATGGGTGTTCAGGCCCGTCGCGGTATTGGTTTCCGTGTTCGTATTGGTGGGCGTGTTCGGGATGGTCGCCGTATTGGTCTGGGTGTTCGTATCCGTCGGCGTGTTCGTATTGGTGGCGGTGTCCACCAATGTTTCCGTGTTGGTGTTGGTTGCCGTGTTGGTATTCGTCACCGTCGGGGTGAAGCTCGGGGTATTGGTATTCGTGCGGGTATTGGTGACCGTATTCGTGTTGGTGATCGTATTGGTATCGGTGGATGTGTTCGTATTGATGATGGTGGGGGTATTGGTCGGCGTATTGGTGTTGGTGTTCGTGTAGGTGATCGTGACCGTGTTGGTATTGGTATGGGTGTTGGTGACCGTGTTCGTATTGGTAGGCGTATTCGTGGGTGTATTCGTGTTTGTTTTGGTGACCGTATTCGTGTTGGTCGGACTGTTCGTGACCGTATTGGTATTCGTGGGTGTATGCGTATTCGTGGGAGTATTGGTCGAGGTATTGGTGTTCGTGGGCGTCGGCACCGAGGGATTGCAAGAGACCGAGTTCACCAGGGCGTTCAACCAAAGGGTCACCTTGTAATCATTGGCGCTCTGGTCCAAAGCGTGCGACATCCAGTATTCCAGGGAAGTCGTTCCGGCGGTGACCACCGTGTTGGGCAAGGTGTAAGTGCTCATGTCCGCCCAGGAAGGTCCCCCGCCAACCGCGTCGGTGGTGTCCCCCAGCACCGGCCCCCCAGGCTCGGTCAGGATGATCGACGGCGGATTGGTTCCCGGCACATCGAAGGTGTCATCCCCCTCCAAAATGGTCACCCCGTCGGTCACGATCTGGTTGCCGCCAAGGCGGGTGAACTTGTCCGTCACCGGATTGGCGGCGCAGCCGTTGCCGCAAAAGTTCATGTTCACCGGTTCAGGGGCGTCCCCCAGCCACAGGTAAGGCGCCGCGCCGTCCCCCGTTTGCCAGGCGAAAAGACCATCCGCGATCTGCACCGACGTGGTCGTTGTCGAAGGCAAGGATTGGTAGACCACGATGATCGAACAGGTCAAAAGACCCCAGGGGTTGGAATTGGCGTTGTTGGTGATGACATAAGTGCCGTTACCCAAAGCGCTGACCGCCGGGGTGATATTGAACCGTTCGCTGCAAAGATAGTAATAGTTGCCGATGGACAGACTGGTCGTGTTATAGGCGGTGTTGTACCAATAAACGTCGAAATTGGCGTAACCGATGTTGTTGCCGGTATAACCCACGCCATTGACGTTGTAACCGTTGTAGCACTGCCAGGGCGACGCTTCTTCCAATTGCACCGCTTCCAAGTAAGCGGCCACAATGGTCGCCCCCGGCGGGATACCCGCGATCACCACCGAGGAATTTCCCCCTCCGCTGTTGGTCGGCAACCAGGACGCCGTGCCCGCCACATAACCATAACCCGTGCCCACATATTGGACATATTGGCTGATCTGCATTTGATTGAGGTTGGTGGTCGGAACGTTGGAACAATTCGCGGCAAAAGTGGTCTCAACACCGTTTGCGGCCAAGGACTGGACACCCACGAAGAGACAGAGGATTAGGAAGGTTATTACTTGAAAAATAACCCCGGAAGACCTGCATTTCTTTATCACAAAAACATTCACTTCTAACTCCTGCGGAAGTCATTCAGCGGAGCGTTGTTCGACAAGGCGTTGTGATAAATTGTTTAAATCGTTTTTAGTAAGAGGCAAAAATCTTCAAAAAGACCCTTGCCCCAAGTAGGCGCGGACTCTTTCACTTGGTTTTGATCAATTATAAAGCTGTTTCTTCGGAGTAAGGACAACTTGTTTTCAGGGCCAGGTTCCTATTAGAAGATCATCCCTTAATTGACCTAAAAAAATGGTTTTTCATGAAAAAAGCCAAACAATAGACCCTGACAAATTTCAGTCAATCGGAAACCGTTTTACAGGAATCCACAGGCTATTCCGGGTGATTTGAATTTTTAAGCAGGCCATTCCACCATTTTTGATACTGCGATTGGATCTCTTGGGGTCCTTTAGGCCAGTGTTTCATTTGTTCCATACTTCCGAATTTCTGACCGGTGAGTTCATAAAGATCCGTATAAGCAAAAGAGCGGAGATAAGTGTCATCACTCGTCAAGCAACGAATGAGGTTGCTCATCATTTCGAGTTTCTTTGGCCAAGGAAGGGTAATGAAACTCTCCCGTTTCATTTGAACATCGGCAGGGAAAATCTTCATCGCTGACCCAAAATTGTCCGTTGTAGGCTTATCAAAATAAATCGCGTAAACAAACCCTGAACCCGCGATCAAAAGGAAGAGAAGTGGAACAAGAAGGATGTCTTTCAATTCCCTACCCCGCGAGTGATTAAAAGAGCTTCTTCATGCTGCTTAGGGCTTGGCGGATACGGAACTTGTTCTCTACCAGGGCCATGCGCACATAACCCTCACCCAATTTGCCAAAGCCGGACCCCGGCGACATGGCGACACCCGCTTTTTTGAGCATCATCATGGCAAAGTCCATCGACTTGAGTTTCTTGAATTTGTTCGGGATCTTGGCCCACAGATACATCGCCGCGCGGGGCTTGTCCACCGGCCAGCCCATGGCGTTCATGCCGTCCGCCATGATGTTGCGGCGTTCTTCGTAAACAGCGGCGAGCTTTCGCAAATTCTCTTCGGGGCTGTCCAAAGCCGTAATGGCCGCCACTTGGATGGGCGTAAAGATACCGTAATCCATATAGCTCTTGATCTTCGCCAAAGAACCAATGACATTGGGATTCCCCGCCGCGAATCCGATACGCCAGCCCGCCATGTTGTAGGACTTGGACATCGTGAATACTTCCACGCCGATATCCTTCGCGCCCTTGGTCGCCAAGAAGCTGGGCGACTTGTAACCGTCAAATACGATATCCGCGTAAGCCAAATCGTGAACCACCATGACCTGGCGTTTCTTCGCCCAAGACACGACCTCTTTAAAGAACTCCGCTTCCACTGAAATGGTCGTTGGGTTATGTGGGAAATTGATGATGAGGACCTTGGGTTTCGGACGGGCCTTGATGTAGGCCTTGTCCACATATTTTAAAAAGGCTTCAGGCCCCTCCAAAATAGGGATTGGGATCAATTTCCCGCCCGCGATGATGACGCTGTAATGGTGGATCGGATAGGTCGGGTCCGGCACTAAAACTTGGTCACCCCGGTTCAAGACCGCCAAGGCCAAGTGGGCCAAGCCTTCTTTAGAACCGATGACGGAGACCGCCTCGGTCTTAGGGTCGATCGCCACGCCGTACTTGCGTTCGTACCAACGGGAAACCGCCTTCAGGAAAGCCGGAATACCCTTGGAAGTGGAATAACGGTGGGACTTTTTGTCCTGCACCACCTCAATGAGCTTGTCCACAATAGGCTGCGGGGTCGGGGTATCCGGGTTGCCCATGGTGAAATCGATCACGTCAATGCCCTTATGCCGGGCAGCCAGCTTTTCAGCGTTCAAACGGGCAAAAAGATAGGGCGGAAATTTTTTAATGAGGTTCGCGGCGGTTTGGATCGGCATTTTTTGTCTCCTACATTTTGTACAGGTGAAACCCCTTACGGGGTTATAGGTTCACTTTGGGGATCGAGGCGAATTTGTGATACTCGGCGGCGCGTTTGCGCAAACTAGCTCGAGTCAATGCCGCGATGCTCTTCGTGCCAAAACCCTGCACCGTATAGGAAGCCACTAAGTTACCGGCGATAACAGCCTTTTTCAGAACGTCCGGGGTGATCTTGTTCTGCTTGGCCAAATAGCCGATGAAAGCGCCCGCGAAGGTATCCCCCGCGCCCGTCGGATCGACCACATAATCCAAGGGAACCGCCGGCGACAAGAAGGTATAGCCTTGGCCGAACAACATGGCGCCGTGCTCCCCTTTCTTGACGATGACCGTCTTGGGACCCAGCTTTTGCAAAGCCCGGGCGCCCTTGAGCAAATGCATTTCGCCCGTCAACAAACGGGTCTCTTGGTCGTTCACCACGACCAGGTCGGTCTTCTTCAACACTTTCAACAAGGCTTTCTTGGTGATATTGATCCAAAGGTCCCGGGTATCCAAGACCACGTATTTAGGCTTGGTCATTTGGTTGAGCACATTTAGTTGCAGTTCGGGGTGGATGGCCGCCAAGAACACATAAGGCACTGTCCGGGCCTTGCCTGTGATATGCGGATTAAAGGTCTCAAAAACGCCCAGGTCGATCTTCACCGTGTGGGCCAGGGCCATGTCATCCTCGTAATAGCCCTTCCAATAGAAGGTCTTCCCCTTCTCCCGGGTCACCAGGTCGGTGTTGATCTTGTGGCGGCGAAGCATCTGAAGTTCGGTCTCTTTGAAATCATCGCCCACCGGGCCCATCATCCGCACCGGCGTGAATAACGAAGCCGCCAAGCTGGAATAGGTCGCCGCACCGCCCAGGGTCTTTGCGACCGATCCATAGGGGGTCTTCAGGCTGTCATAGGCGATGGAACCAACGATCAGAACTTCGCTCATTTCTCTTTACCTTTCGTGCTGGAACTCAGGCTTCGGACGGGGGAAACAGCACATAACCCCGAACCGAGCAAAAAACGATGAAAAGCAGAACGGCCAAAAGCAGGTCCCCGGTCAAACGCAGCACCAAGGGATTATCCTCGTGTTTATTGCACTTCACCCGCCAGCCATGGGCGGTCTCGCCGACAAAGTAATAATGCAGGTTATGGTCATAGGTCAGGGGTTGTAGGAAGCCCGCTTTGACCAGGGCATCCTCATTGATCTCGTCATAAATGACTTGGTCCGGATGGGCTTGGTCCCATAGATCGACGGCCTTTTGCAAGGTCACCACCCGGGCGTAACAATCCAGCTCTTCTTTGGGGATAAGAACTTGGCGCAAGAAATAGACCGCCACCGCCGCGACCACGAAGCAGGCAAGGAAAATGACGGAGCCGCTTTTCCACGTGAGGGGAATGGTTTTTCGTTGGGATTCCATGAAATTTCGCTCCTAATGGGCACCAGAGTGGACCGAGTATAGCAAAAAGAGCGTTTTAAATGGTTTTTTGAGGGAAAAAGTATGCGTTAGAATCTTGGCCTATTAGCTCTACGAATATGCCAAAAACCCTGAAAAGAAAAACAAATTACCTATTACAGCACATGGCAAAGTTTGAAGGTTATCCGGATAACTTCCCCGCTCAGATGATTTTGGGGCTTAACTCAATCGCTTTCGGATCCAAAAATTCATAGGCATCTCAAATAACTTGAACGATCCATAGGCAACCAAGGTGGTCACAACTACAAAAATAAGAAAGCTGACCCAAACGCTTTGAAGTCTCAAAATATTCCAAGCAAAATATAGAACAAGGGGATGCAAAAGATACATTCCGTAGCTCAACCGTCCTGGCAGGGCCAGCAATTTTAGATACTTTGTTTCGAACCAGCGCTCCGACATGGCCCCCAGTAAAAACATGAAGGCTCCTACGCCCAGCAAAAAACGGCCGAACCAATAGGACCATAGCTCCGGCCGGGGCGCGATATGGAAATAGATAAAAACTCCCAACAAAAGACCCGAACAACATAGAAAAAAACAAAAACCAGGACAACTTTTTATTACGCCACTCCATTTATTCCAAACCACAAAAAGCAAACAACCTAAAGCGATCATGTCGAAGTTTTGGAACGAATTATAGGACAGCATCTCGGGATACAAAAAGATATTGATCCCCCTTGTCACCAAACCAAAGACGATGAAAAAGAATAAAAATCCGATCAAAGCCGTTTCCTTTTTAATGCCTTTCAAAAGCAGCGGGTAGAACAAATAGAATTGTTCCTCGATCGAAAGCGACCAAAGGAGGTCCCATTGAAGGCCTTGGTAGGGATGCTTCGCGCAAAAGAGGGTGATATACCAATTAAAACTGAACGTCGCAATGGACAACCAATGGGCCGGTCCCAATTTCGCGTCGGGAGACTTGAGACATTCTTGGTAAGCCGATGTTGGCGGCGCGTACTGGATCAAAACAGCCCCCACCAAACAAACCAGCGTTAAAAGCGGTATCAACCGGCCGATCCGGCGGGCGTAAAAAAACCTGAAATCGGGATCCCAAAGACCCTCAGGCTGTGAGGCGATCAACCGGGTGATCAAAAAACCGGATATTAAAAAGAAAACCGAAACGCCCAAATGACCGTTATTCGCGATCCTGTTCCAAAGACCGGCAGCCTCCGGGGTCAAGGTTTGTAACGGATAAATAAAAGTAAAATGATGCGCCATCACGGCAAGGATGGAAAAGCTTCGAACCAGATCGATCACTTGAATGGTCGCGGCGCTTTGGGGTCTCAAAAAACCTCGATCACCTTTTCTTTTTCAATAAAGCTTGGACTTCGGGCCTTTTTAAGAACTGGTCAAAGAACAATTGACTGAATTTCATCCCGCTTTTTTCATCCAAATGTCGGCCATCCAAAGTGAACATCCCGTCCGGATCCACCTCGATCAACGGCAAACCCAATGCCCGAGCGGTCAGGTCCACGCGCGTATAATGCCCTTCCGCCAATGAGATCATGATCCTTTTTTCAGGGTCTTTCACCCATTTATCCAAATGATTCAATTCATCCGTGCTATAGGGCACACTGGTCAAGATGATCTGGATGCCCCTCTCCCGCATATCCTTAACGAACTGAAGAGCGTTGTTCAGTTCATAAGGTTCCAGTAATTCCTCCCCAACGGCATGACGCGCGACCGGCACCAAATTCTGCTCAAAGTTCTCGACGTCTAAGCATCCCGTTTTGACCGAACGATACATCACCACCGGCACGCTGCCGTATATTTTGCCCAATCCGAACCGGGGGAAAATTCGGTGCAATATCGGTTTTAAAAACCAGGTCATTTCGCTTTCCTTCACTTTAAGGAACGCCCGAAGATAGCCTAATTGGACGGTCTCATCACGGTAACCCGAATCGATATTCCCAAAAAAATGATTTTCATCGATGATAATGATCGAGGGCGAGAGATGATAATGATCTATTAAATACTCATCCATGGCCCAATCCGGCCCTAAACACAAACCTAAAAAAGCGATGCCCGTTTTATTCGCGGCCTTATGGACCGCTTTATTACGAAAAGCGAAAAAAGGATGGGAACTACCCAGGATCAACACATCGGCCTTTTTGGCCCTTTTCATCAACTCGCCGATATCGTAGTACATTGAATAAAGGTCGTAAGCCTCATCGCTAAAAGCTTCCATGACCATGTAGGGATCATCAGTGCAAGGCGTCGGCATTTTCCCATTCCAAGCTTCACCTGAGAAACGACTCGTTCCCAACAGGCCGGCCACGATACAAATCAAAAGGGTCAACCCAAAAGCCAGCATGGCTTTCCCAAGGGGCCTCGGATCAGAATTGGAAATAAAGGAACGCATTGGCTTTTCCATAAAGGGTCAACACTCCATAAAGCATTAGTGCGCAAACAAAACCCTTTTCCATGACCGTCGGGACAGGCATCCAACCCCGTTCCACTAAAAAAGCCCGGCCATGCAATACAAGGACGGGCAGAACAAACCAAAGACCCGGCAAGACCGCCAGGGCGTTCGCGGGGTCATACCCGCCGTTGAACAAATTATTGAATATCCGGAACGCTTGCGCCAAAGTTTCCGAACGAAAAAAGATCCAACCGATCAGCACTGTTCCCTGAACGATAAAGAACCAAAACAATTTCGCCAAAACCGATCTGGTCTCAAAAAAGCCATTGGTCCTCAAGACCCTCTCAAAAACTAAAGCGATCCCGTGGATCATTCCCCAGAAAACAAAGGTCAAAGCCGCCCCATGCCACAAGCCCGCCAAGAGCATGGTGACCATCAAGGCTGAAAAGACTTTTAATTGCGATCCGCGATTGCCGCCCAACGGGATATAGAGATAATCCCTGATCCAAGTCGACAAGGTGATGTGCCACCGGGTCCAAAACTCGCGGAAAGAGCCGGCAATATAGGGATTATTAAAATTGAGGGGTAGTTTAAAACCTAAAAGATAGGCCGTTCCCATGGCGATCTGCGAATAGCCCAAAAAGTCGGAAAAGATCTGGCAAGAAAAAAGGACCGTCAAGCTCATCGGGACAATGCCGGCCATATTGTCGGCGGCGCTATATTTCCAGAATTTATTGACGTAATCGCCGATATTGTCAGCCACGACCATTTTGAAGAACAGGCCGGAAATAATTAAATAAAACCCCTCCAAATACACCCTTAACCGCGCCCTTCTTTTTCGATCGAACTGATATAGCAATTCCTTGGCCCGCACGATCGGTCCGGAAATCAAATGCGTAAAAAAACAAACAAAGAGCAGGAACCGCCAATAGCTTTTTTCAGGCTCTATCTTTTTTCTATATATATCGATCGTGTAACTCATGCTTTGAAAGGTGAAGAAGGAAATGCCGATCGGCAAAACGATATCCCATTTTGGCGGGACAAACCGAACATGGACCAAACTCAACGAGAGCCCCGTGAAGTTCAATATAAAACCCAGATACTTGAAGGCGACCAACAGTCCTAAATTGGCGACCAAAGACAGCACCAAATAAAACTTTCGAGAAGCGACCGATTCACTCCGAGCTATTTCATTCCCAACAAAATAATCAATGACCGTCGTAAAAAATAACAAAAGCAGGTACCAGGGAACATAGGACCCATAAAAGATCAGGCTCGCCACCAGCAACATCGCTAAATAGGATTTCTCGTTTTTTTGGCGCCCCAAGGTAAATCGGCCCGCCAGAACGAGGAGAAAGAAAAAAAGAAATGAAAAGGATATAAAGCTCATCGGTCAATAAGCTCCTAATGGATACCCGCGTGTGACCGATATTAGACCAGAAGCCACCTTATCCAAAAAGCTTCAAATGAGGCTCGCTGTCAACTCATCAAAAACGGCTAACAGGGGCAACTCAAGTTTGTTAAAATGCCGCATGTTCAACCGATCCAAGACCGTCCCCCGCGTCCAATGAAACTCTCATTCAAGCCTTGGATCTATTTCGGGTTATTTTTTATCTCCAACAGCCTCATCTCTTACTTTCCCATCGGTCTTTCCGCAAAGCTTTGGATCTTCACCTTTGGCGTTTTAGTGCCTTTTGGAATAGGGCTTTGGTCCGTTTTAGAGGTCGCGGAAAAAGATCCAACACCAACGATCCGCTGGTTCCCTCGATTCATCGACAACAAGAACGATCAAGGTATCCAGTGGTTCTATTGGGTCCTTTTTCTCGGCCTGATCGCTTTTACCCGCTTCTATCAATTGACCTCCATCCCCTTTTGGTTGATCAGTGACGAGGGCATATACGCCACCATGTCCATGGCCTTGATGAAAAAATGGAATTGGTCCATTTTGTTGACCGAAGGCCGCATGGAACCCCTTTTGATCTGGTTGGGCGGTCTTTTTTTCCATGTGACCGGCCCCTCCCTCGTCTCTTTGCGTCTTTTTACGACGTTCGTTTCCATCGCCACCGTGCTTTCGGCTTATTTTTGCCTTCGTCCCTTTCTTCCACGCGTGACCGCTTTTGTTTATAGCTGGCTTTTCGCCTTTTCCTTCTGGGCCCTTTCTTTCATGCGGTTTTTCACTCACCAAGAACTTATTTTGCTTTTTGAAATGTGGACCATCGGCTGCCTGGGGCGTTTATTGACCGCGCAAGGCACCCGATCAAAATGGTTCTGGTTGACCGCCCTTATTCTTTGCAATGTTTTGGGATTTTACTCTTATGTGAATTGGGCCGTCGTTTGGATCTTGATCGCGCTCTTGTTCCTGTTCTTATCGCCAAAGATCCCACAGGTCAAAAGCCACCTTCTTTACCTCACCCTTTTCACGGCGTTCTTCATATGGCCGATCGTTCTCGATCGATTCGCGCCCGGCGGGCTTTCTTATATGAAAAGCCTTTTTCAACTCAAAGATTTCCCGATCTCTTTTGCCGGTTACCTGTCGAATTTATTCTATGACAGTCGAACCAGTTACCCTTATAGCCCCGATTGGGGCGGAATGTTCGATCCCGTCACCGGCTCTTTCATCCTTTTGGGTTGCCTCTACGCGGTCAA
Organism: candidate division FCPU426 bacterium; assembly: GCA_027452205.1. Lineage (GTDB taxonomy): Bacteria > Oederibacteriota > Muellerivitia > Muellerivitales > Muellerivitaceae > Bog-1183. The sequence goes on from DAIDGV010000003.1 coordinate 310,551, forward strand.
GACACTCGACCGAAAACTGTCATTCGCGCTGGGCCTCGCGTTATTTCTGTGCCTGTTACCCGGCGTGGTGACGAACTACATTGAGCTTCACCGCGTCACGACTTCCTTCCCCTTCTGGATCCTGTTGGCCGCTTTCGGGGTTCAATCCCTGATCGAGGAACACGGCCTCATCAAAGCTCTCCTGCCGATCACACTTTTGGGCCTCTTAACCCTGGGCCTGAATTTTTATGATTTCATCGGCCCCTATGGTGATGTTCTGCGCGCGCCCAGCTTGCGTCAATGGCGTGGCGTTGAGTATGCCGAGGCCTACCAGATCTTAAAAACCCAAAGTGACGCGTCAGGCCCCATCTATGTTTTTTCGGAATTCAACGCGGACTATGACAACAAAACCCTCGACATCGCCACTTATCCCTTCAATCCCCTTCAAAATCCGGCCCTTGCCGCAACGGGTTCCAAGTGGGCATGCCTTATCATCGACATCCATTACGCCCCTTATATCAAGAAACGCTATCCAGGCGCTTTGATCACGCTTTTGAGGACCGAAAAAACAACGCCCAATGACAGGCCCCCCAGCGGGCTTTATCTCATCCCCCTCGCGCAGATAGCCCCGGATACTTTAAAAAATTGGGCCGCCATGGACGTTTGTTACCGCAACTTGAATGTCGCCATCAAGAACAGAAGATCGACCCAAACTTGGAGCCAATTCTATCCCGCCTGCATCGACGAAAAGCTCGCCATGACCGATCCCCTTATGACCGCTATCTATTGGGAACAAAAGGGCATGTACGCTTTTTTTGATGGGGATTATCCGAGTGCCGTCAAGGCTTACCAAAACGCCATCGCTCACGGGGTCCCTGCGGCCCAACTTTATTACGGCTTGGGGGTCGCTTTACAGCGAATGAACAGGACGAGAGAAGCCGAAAAAGCGTTTCGGAATATGCCGGCGCTTCAAAAAGAAACGGCACCTTACACGCATGCCTTGAATTAAGGGAATTACATATTTAAGTCCCTTACGGCAAAGCAACCGCCGATAAAGCTGAATAGCCTATTCCATATCGGCGTCCATTTGCGTTTATCGGCGGCTAAAAGATCCGTTTTTGACGTTGTTTGTTGCTGGAGGGAGTAAGTCTATAAATCCCCTTCAAAAGAAACCCGTTATATCATCAGGGTCTCAACGCCATTCCTTCCCAGCGCCAGAAATAGCCCGAAGAAGTCCCAGGGGCAAAATAGTCCGCCGAAGAGGTTAGGCGGACTTCTTAATTTCAATTATTGAGAGAAAAAATGGCCTTTTGAATATTTGCATCATAAGGGCCTCGTCACTTGCGCGAATTCCTAAGTTTTCGAATCTCTGGTAATTTAAAGAAAACTTCAAAAAAAGAATCAGAGAACTTTTCGGCGCTTTCCGGGGTCAAATGCATTCCATCGAACGTTTCAAGACCATTCACGGTCGGCAGAACGCATCCAACACCCAATCGCCTTGCTTCTTCTTTCACGACCGCCGGGTTTTCGCCATAAGGAACGAACGTCAAGATCACCTCGGTCCCCCGTTTGCGCATTACATTCACAAAATCTTTCGCCCGGCTCAAATAAAGGGGATCAAGCAGCCGCGGTTTTGGTTTGATCCGGATCGGATAATGTAACCCTGACATGTTCTCGCTAAACAAGAAACCATTTTCCGGGGACAAAAACTCTTTGTTTTCTTTTCCTTGGTTCGGTTTGAAGAATAGGAACCTAGGAATCAAACTTCTCACACAATAGTTCAAGACCCAACGGCCATAGTTCGAATAGATTTTGGACCAGCTATGCCACCAAGACCCGCTCATCGCCTCTTTTTGGAAAGGCCATAATTTTGGATTAAAAAAATCGTCTTCGTTGACGATCAAAAACTTCGGGTGAAGATCGTTTCGGAGAAGGATATCTTCCGAAAAAGCGGCGTTATCACCGGGCCCGGACAAGCCGAAGAACGTCAACCCATTTTCTTTTTCAGCTTTTTGAACGGCGTCCTCTCGAAAAGCGAAAAGTGGTCTTGAGTTCCCTAGGATCAATACATCGGCCTGCCTAGCCCGGGCGATCATGGGACCAATGTCATAGTAAAGCGCCTCGGTGACATCGAAGGGCCCTTCGGCCTCAAACAATGAGAAGGTGTCCCAATTACGGTAATTGAACGGCAACGGTTCTTGCCCGACCTCCTGCGGCAGGCAAGAAGCCAGCCACTGCCCCCCCGCCAACAATAAAAACATCCACAGGAACCAAAGGCCCCAAGTCTTGGCCAATTGGCGGTTTCGGGATGTCTTAAAAATGGAAATAAATGAAAGCACTGTTTTTCCCCGAAATTGAAAGGATCGCATATAGCATCAAAGCGCTCCAAAAAACCTTTTCCAACCACTCCGGTTTTCTAAACCATTGCCTCTCCATCAAAAACCCCCGCAAATGCATCAGCACGATCGGTGCCGTAAAGGCCAGGCCAGGCACTAGCTTCATCACAATGTCCCGGTCCCACTTTCCGTTGAAGCAAGCCTGGATAAGATCGACCGCTTGTTCTGCGCTGTCCGCCCTAAAGTAAATCCACCCGAGCAAAACAACCCCTTGAACCACCCCGAACCAAAAGACCTTTACCAAAAAGGGTTTGTCAGTCGTCTTTTGAAAACCTAAGACACGCTCAAGGACCAAGGCCGTCCCATGAAGAACTCCCCAAATGACAAAGGTCCAAGCCGCTCCATGCCAAAGACCGGCGATCGTCATCACCAGGAACAAGTTGAAATAAAAACGCCATTCAGGAACCCTATTTCCACCGATCGACACATAAAAATAATCTCGGATCCAGGTCGATAACGTGATGTGCCACCTTGTCCAGAAATCCCGGAAAGAAGTGGCCAGATAGGGAAAATTAAAGTTCAGGGGCAAACGGAAGCCCAACAAATAAGCCGAGCCCCTGGCAATGCTGGTATAGCCCTCGAAATCCGCGAATATCTGGCACCCAAAAAAGAAAGCCAGCATCCATGCACCCAGCGAGGGGCACACCGCGATAAAATCGTCGCGCCAGTAGTTATTGACGTATTCCGCCAAATTATCCGCTACGACACATTTCAAGAAAAAACCCCTCACGATCAAATAAAGCCCTTCCGTCACAACAGCGGGCCAAGCCTTTCTTTTCCTGTCGAATTGGTAGACCAACTCTCTGGCCCGAACAATGGGTCCCGACACCAAATGAGTGAAAAAGCTTACGAATAGCAAAAAACGCCAATAACGCTTTTCGGGCCGGATCACGCCCCGGTAGACATCGATGGTGTAACTCATACTTTGAAAGGTGAAAAATGATATTCCCAAAGGCAGGGCAATGTTCAATTGGGTCGTTTGAAAGATCGGATGGTCAAAAATATACGAAAGCACTTTGACCGTATCGACAAAGAACTGGGAATATTTATAAAAAGCCAATATCCCTAAATTCGAAACGATCGATATCGCCAAATAGAACCGTTTCGCGTTCAGATTACCCGCTTCGTCTATTTTACGTCCCACCACGAAGTCGATCAGGGTGATCCCCAGCAGTAAAAAAATAAATCGCGGGATGTAAGAAACATAAAAAATCAAACTGGCCAAAAGCAAAAACAAAAGATAGCCATTTTTGTTGGCGGTCGTGTTAAAGATCAGCCTCGTCAAGAAAACAAAAAAGAGCAGGACGAGGTAAGAAATGGAAATAAAACTCATTGGATTGCCAGGTTTTCTTGAATTAGCGAATAGACACTGGTATTAAACCAGCAACAAAGACTTAGGCCAACATTCAACTCGATTATTTCACAGACAAAACTAGGAACGAAGTGGTCAAGCTGGAGTTCACTGCTTCGTTTTAGACTTATCTCGAGTGTTCGCTTTTTCGGGGAAAGGTCATGGGTAGCTGATCTGGGTCAAATTGGACGTAGTGCTGTCATAGGTATACCCAAACGAACCCAAGGGGTTCGTCACGTTGACCAACTCGTCATTGGTATAACCATAGCTTTCGCTATTACTGTCGATGGCACGATTGCTCGTACGCCCATCCGCATCATAAGTGTATGTAATGTTCGCTGTGGTCGAACCAACTGGACTTACCACCGTTTCCACATGCCCACCTCCAACGGAACCGATGGGGTAATAGCTGTAACTGGTCGTGCCTGTCCCGTCTTCCATGCTCGTCAGCCGGGGCAAGACCGGGTCATAGCCGAAACCCACGTTCGCCGTCCCCGTCACCGGCCCGCTGTAGGCCACATCCGTCAATTCATCGTCCAGGTCATAGGTATAGCTCGTCGTTTCGTTCCGCGCGTCCCTCACGGACAACAACTGGCTTCCGTTCGGGTCGTAGGTGTAATTGACCGTCGAACTGTCCGGGTAGATCTTTTGCGTCACCCGGCCCTCAAAGTCCCTATGCCACTGGGTCTGGTTCCCCTTCGGGTCCGTCATGCTCGCCAAAGACCCGCATGAACACCACCCGAACTGGGTCGTCTGCGTCTTCGGGTCCGTCACGCTGGTCATGTGCCTGTCCGCGTCGTAGGTATAGGTCGTATTCCGTGTTTGACGGTCCGTATATCCCGTCAGGTCCAAGTTGGTGTAATCGAAGGATTCATGCGTTCCGTCCGGATAATTGACGGTCTTCACCCGGTCCAGGTTGTCATAGGTGTAGCTCAGGGTGCCGTGCGCCGTGTCCGTCTTGGTTTTGACCCGTCCCACGTTGTCATAGGTATAGCTCACCGTGCTTCCCGGCTGTGGGGGGACCACCGACGTCAAATAACCGTTGCCGTCGTAGTTGTAATGGGTCGTCTCGCCCATTGGGGCCGAAACGCTGGTAACCTCCCCGGCCGCGTTGTAGCTGTAGTGCCAGGTCTGCCCCGACGCGTCCGTGTAGCTCAAGGGATCGTGCGCGTTGTCGTAGGCCGTGTCAAAACACCCCAAATTCCCTTATTTGAATTGTTTGCATTGCAAACAATTACTCCTGGCCGGGCCCATCTTGCGTCCAATTTCGGCCAGAGTCTGGAAAGAATTGGACGTGAGAGTAGCTAGTTTTACCAACGGTTGGTAAAAACCGGGGGGTGTCTAGGGGGACGTTTTTGAAAATTTTTCAAAATAAGGTCTTGGGGGGTGGGCTTACGAAACTTTCGTAAACCCAGGGGCTAGGTTTTACCAACGGTTGGTAAAACCGGGGTTCAAAAGTTACGGCCCGTAACTTTCCAGGTCAAAATCTTCATAAAACCCTTATTTTGAACGCCCGGACTCCGGACTCAAAAAATAAGGGTTTTTGAGGCCCCATGATCTAGGCCCCTGGGCACCACCCCAAGGGGTCTAGCCTTATCTTGTTTCACCTGTCAAAGAGCGAACCAACCAGCCTTATCGAGACACCTCATTTGACCGGAATGGTCTTGGAGATCGCTTCGAGTTGTTGCGTCAAGGTATTGGCTTGGGTGTCAGTAAGAGTCTTCGACCCATTGGCCTTCACATAGGTCTTTTCCTGGGTCTGCACGGCTTTGACCTGGGCCATGAGGGCCTTCCCCTGGGCGGCGGTAAGCTTCTTGGCGTGAACGTCTTTATGTATCAGCTGGTACTCGGACACGATGTAACGGTGCACACGGTCGTAGGGCGTGTGGGTCACGGGCGTGGGGGCTGGGGTGGCTTGGGCCACGGCGGGCATGACCAGTAGCGCTGACACTACTAGGACCCGCTTCATCTCTATGACAAGTCCAAATTTACTTTTCATAAAGTTTTTACCGACTTCACATTTATCAAAACGTCCGTATATTCGGCACCGGCGCTTTTTTCATGCAAAGTCCCCTTCACCACAACCTTCTTGTTCAAAAACTTTTTCACCCTAACCTTTGAATCGAATATCTGTACTTCGGTAACCCCCTTAAAATCCATAGTGCTTATTTCATCCGCTTTATTTCCCTTTACATCAACCGGCTCGTCTAGTTTTAATAAATATATAGTCACTTTTTTTGAATTCGGTTTTTCTCCGTAGTCAGGCGGACCCCACACTTTTTTCGAAACAATAACCCCGCTCATTTCAACAACAGCAGGCTCCACCGAATACTCTTTAAGCTTCCCTGCTTTTTTCTCATCGCACAACGACATATCGACAATCGAAAAGAAAACAATCAACAACAAACCAACCTCAAGAAGTTTTTTCATTTATCGCTCCTTACTTATAAAGGTATCCGAACGGTCCGGATCACTGTATGGATAAAACCCTTCTTCCTCTCTAATCGCCTCTTCAATATCTTGTATTTTTGACTCAGGTAACGTGTTCAACGTCACGCCAAGATCAATGCCAGTAGTCGCTTTGATATCAAGGTCATATTGATCTGCAACTCCCGGTTCCGGCGGTACATTCCAGTGGTTCAAAGCATCCAAGAGACTCTTGCTTTGATAAGTATGCGTATGAATTAAATCATCCATCGCCTTTAACCCCTGGTCTAAATACGGAAATATCACATATGTTCCGCCTGGCGTAACATCCTTGCCAATATAACCATTCTTAGAGGCAATATCCAAATTGCCTGGAGTCACGTCACCAGGGTCATTATCTCTCCACGCAATATTTCCATGCCTTAACTCTACTCTTCCATCAAACCAGTTGATTTGTGTAGTCCTTGATGTCGGCACTCCATAATGCATGCCTGTCGTTTTCGCAATTGACATTGAAGCATGAGCTTCGGAGATACTAAACGTATCTAAAGCAGCCACTGTTAACGCCACAAAAATAAAATCATCGTTACCGCTTGGGTCAATCCTATTCAAAGGATTATTCGACGCAAACGTATATTTGTGTATTGAGTGCAAGTTTCCCGTCTCCCCCTCATACGTATCCATATTCTGGAACCGTCCAATAGTCGGGTTCATATACCGTGCTCTCAGGTAATAGAATCCTGTACTGGGGTCTTGGTGTTCGCCGTCATACAAGAACTCGTTCTTGGTGGTGCCCGTCTTGTTGATGAGGTTCCCAAAGGCGTCATAGTCATAAGTGTCGGTCACGTTGCCATTGGCGTCCGTCAGGTAGCGAACGCTTCCTTGGCCGTCATAGCCGTAATAGCTCAACTGCCAGGCAGAGCCATTCCACTGGTCTTCGCTGATACGGTTCGTGCCGTAGGTGTAAACCTTGTTCACCCCACCGCCTTGCAGGGTCTCTAGCACTTGGGCATAGCCTGTCAGGTTGTTGCTGTCCACTAGCAGGCTGGTCGTGGTGCTATGGGTGTTGTCAATGACCTGTACCCGATTGCCGTCACCGTCATAGACATACTGCACGTTGGTGCTGGGGCCCGTGACCTGGGTCAAACGGTCGAGGCCGTCGTAAGTGTAGGTGTTGGTACCGTCATTGAGCGTATTCCCGTCGTTGTCATAGCTGTAGGTGCCACCTAAACGGTCATTGGCGTCATATTCCCCGCTGAAGTTCTGGGTGGTGATGGGGCTTAGGCTCGAATTGCGGGCATTGCGGTTGCCAACCGGGTCATAAACATAGCTGACTACCCCGTTGTAGGTCGGGTCATTGGTGACCGTCTCATTCGTTAACCGATAGAGGTCGTCATAGCCGTAGTTGACCATGCGGCCGGCACCGCTAATCGGGTGATTCTCGATAACTTGGGTCCTGTTCCCCGCAGGGCCTAAGGTATAGGCATAACCCGCCACCTGGCTGCTGTTCACCTTGGCCGTCATGCTGTTCAGGCGGTTCAGCACGTCGTAGCTATAAGTTACAGATGCACCATTAGGCAGGGTTTCATTATTGAGATTGCCAATGCTGTCATAGGCATAAGTGGTGGTGTTCACCCCACGGTGGCTATCCGTAACCGTGACTGGCCTATTGAGCGCTACAGTACAACTCGTCATACAATAAGAACCTCATAAAGTTGTTTTGTAGCCTCAACAAAACAAACTAAACCGAAATCGTGTCTTTAATATTTTTGAGATTTTTTAGAATTCCGTCGTGGTTGAAATTAAGAGATGGTGACGACGTTTCTGTCATACGTAAAGTTAGCGAAGTTCCGTCACCAGTTCAGGGTGGGATTTCAAAACACGGATAAGCTTAGCCGCTGACCCTCTGGGTGTTCTAATCCCCTGCTCCCAATGCCGAATAGCGCTAGGGCTTTCCCCAACCACCTGGGCAAAAACCTCTTGGGTTAAATGTAGTTCTTTACGGATTTTTTGAACTTCCTGGGCCGTAGCGGGCTTGGCTCGGTAGGTTACCTTCATGCCAGGCAATTTCTTGCCTTTCATAATCTCGCCCATTTGATTGACGCTCTTGAGGAGGTCATTAAAGTGTTCTTTTTTCATTTCTTATCCTTCCCTAAAGCCTTTTTCAATTCCACGGCCAATATCTTCTCTTGTTGGGGTGTCAAATCACCTGCCACCCTTTTATCCAGCAAGAACAACAAATACACGTCCGCTGGTACGTCATGGTAGAACCAGACTCGGTATCCACCACTCTTTCCTGAAGCTCTCTGCGTTGGTGCTACCCGCAGTTTCCTCATCCCACCCTTTATTAGTGAACCGCCTTCAGGGTTGCGGATGATTTCCTCTTCAATCGCCTCTAAAAACCCTTCTTCTCCTGTTTTGTCCAGGAGCTGACTAAATAGAGGTGTTTGAATGAACTTATATAGCCGTTTCAATTTCAGCCTTTCTTTCAAGCTACTACATTGTAGCACTCGTCCCCTGGGTCTTCCAGTGTTCTTTCAACCTCTGGAACAGGGGCTAAATCAGGTTTTTCGGCAACAGCTTGCTTAGCGACCGTCTTCTTCCCTGGCAAAGGCTCCTTCTCCCTAGGGTGGCAACGGTGGTGCGCTTCTTTTAGGTCCTCAATGCTGACCGATAGATAGGGCGTAAGACTCTCCATGCTGGCGTGTCCAAGTAGCTCCATCAGGTGTCTTGGGTGCATCTGTTCCTTACGACTTTTGCCCCGCAGACAGTGGGTGGCACAGGTGGCCCGTAAGCTGTGCGGTGTAATGTGCTTCTCGATTCCCGCCTTCTGGACGTGGCGTTTAATGCGGTCCCCTAGGGTGTTCCTGGCTATCCTTCTTCCTAATGCGCTTAAAAACAGGTAGTCAACTGTGGGGTCTTTTACCAACCTGGGGCGTACTTCGTCCAAGTAGTAGCGCAGGTACTTGATAGCCACCTTGCCAATAGGAATAACTCGGTCTTTGCCCCCTTTGCCGTGGTTAATCCTCATTACCCCAGCGCTCAGGTCGATGTCTGTGACTCTAAGGTCCTGTAATTCTGCCTTGCGTAGTGCGCTCGAATAGAACACTTCCAGGATGACCCTATCTCTAAACCCAATGACCGTAGTCTTGTCGGGTGCCGCTAGTAGCTTCTTGACCTCAGGCCCACTCAAGATGGTACGGGGTAGCCTCTTTGGTTCGATGGCGTAGGACACGTCCTTACTAGGGTCTTCGTCGATGACCTTCTCTTCCGCTAGGAACTTGAGGAACTGCTTAGCAACAATGAGCTGGTTATTCCTATAAGAAACGCTGTTCTGCTTGCCGTGCTTGTTCAGCTGGTCATACAGGAACTTCTGATAGCTCCTGACAACAGCAAAGGTAATACCCTTGGGGTCTTGCACCCCCTGGTTACGTAGATAGTTCAGGAACGGCTTCATCCGCCACCCGTGGCTTTCTATTGTCCCAGGGGAATAGTTCAAAACCCGCAGGTTCTGGAAATATCGTTCTTTAAGCTCTTCTAATACGTCCATCGGCTGCCTCTTTAAAGTTCACAATCTTGGGGGAAACATCTTCTGCGTCCTCGGTTTTTTCTTCATATCTGGGATGGCACTTCTTCAGGGCCTCTGTTAAGTCCACGCCTGACAACGTGAGATATCGAATTGTGCTCTGATTTTGACTATGACCGAGTAGCTCTTTGACAGCCAAAAAGTCAGCTCCGTTGCGAATCATTTGAACCCCAACCGTACGCCTAAAAGAGTGCGGACTGACCTGCTTTTCAATACCCACCTTCTTCCTGAGGTAGCGAACCATGAAGATGATGTCCTGCTTAACCACAGGTAGGCCTCGACGGTTAAGCCAAAGACGGTCCGACACTGGCCCACCTTTCTTTGTCTGCTTCTCAGCCAGCAAAGGCCTTACCCTTTCCAGGTAGGTGTTGATAAAGAAGATGGCGTGTTGGCCTAGCGGTACTACCCTGTCCTTTCTTCCCTTTCCATCTCGTATAAACAGAAACCCTCTAGCTAGGTCCAAGTCACGTATTTCTAACGAGGCCGCTTCGGATACCCGAATCCCACAGGAATAAAAGGTTTCAAGTAGTGCTTTGTCTCGAATTCCCAATGGGGTTCGCAGGTCTGGAGCCCCTAACATCTTTGTTACCTCTTCCTGGGTTAAGGGCTGTAGGGGCAGTATGTTCTTCGTGTTGGGTGCCTTCAGTACCGTTGAAAAGTCGTAGAGGATATCCCCGTTCTTGACTAGGTAGCCGAAGAAGCGCTTCAAGACGTTGACGTTAGCGACAACGTAGTGGACAGAGAACTTAGGGTTCTGGCTTAGCACGTCGTAGTAATCCTTTAGCACTTGCCCATCGACCTTGGTGATACTGGCAATCCCTTTCGCCTTGAGCCAGTCCAAAAACATCCTGACGCACCGCTGATACTTGGCAATTGATAGCGGGCTATAGTTATGGACTTCCATGTCCTTCAGGAAACCATCGTGTTCAGTTTGAAAACTCATTTTTAAAATCCTCCAAAGGTTTTTAGGTCAAATTTCATGAGATCAGTTTTGCAAGTGATCTCAAGTCATTTCTTTACGTCGTGTTCATTCAAAGACTGGGCTAGGTTTTTAGCGTTAATCTCAGCCTGAATAGCGGTCTCAGCCACCTGCACATAAAGCGGGTCAATCTCACATCCAGCGAAACTCCGCCCGTGACGGACAGCGCAGATAGCGGTGGTGCCAGAACCTAAGAAACAATCCCCTACCAAATCGCCTGGGTTAGAGGTACCCAAGATGAAACGCTCAACCATTTCCTCAGGGACCTGACATGGGTGTTTTCGCTTCTGCTTGCTGGTGTTCTTCACAGGCTCTAAGTCAATCCAGTCATAACTGGCTGGTTTGAGGCCAGCCTCTATACGTTTCTTTATGCGATGGTCAGTTGGGTTGCGGTATTCGGTCTGAAAAGCTTCCTGATTGATGAGGGGCTTACCTTTGGAGAACCACAACCAAGCCCTGGAAGCTTTGCGAAGTGGGGTCCCTCTCACGTGGGCGTGTGGAGTCCAATTAATCCATTCAAAACGGTCTAGGAAATCCACTTCAGCCCAGATACGTGCCGCTGTCTCAGGGTAATTCAGGTAGAAAACAGAGCCGCCCGGCTTCAACAATCGCTGGCAGTGGGACAAAACGAGGAATTGCTCTATTAGGTACTGGTGCTGAGGCTTCGTGTCCTGATATTGGTTGTACTTGTAGCCAACGTTATAAGGTGGGTCGAGGATGATGAGCTGGAAGCTTTCTTCTTTTTGTGAAGTCAGCCAAGTCATACAATCTGCATTCTCTAAATTGATACCGTGGTCCTGCATACAACTCCTTAAACACTAATTGTTTTTATGTAACTCATAAGGTTCCTCCATTTTTAAAATTCGAAAAAATCCATTTATCCAAAAATTCAACTAAAACCATCTACTACCTAAATTATGCGACCTTTCGAAGGTGTCCATACTATTCAACAACTATTTAGACATCTTCAGTCTTTCGATTGAGACCCATCTCTCTTATTTTCTCAGATAACGTCGCAACCTCAGGGAGAATTTTCTGTTCGCTCGGCAGAGGGTCACCCATCACAAGGCGGTAAGGTTGTCCCTTTTTCTCTTCCAAGTTTTTTAAGTAACCTTGTTTAATGCACGAATGGACTCTTCGAGAAGTTGATGACTTGTCGAGCTTCAAAACAGCCTTCAACTCGGACTGTGTCACAAAATCCTCACCGGTGCCATTCCGGCTTTTAAAAATGCCCTGGACAGCCTGGACCGTTTCACGAGTGGATTCACTTGCGCCAGCGCCAACTTCTTGCTCAATCAATTCAAAAATCAAACCGTAAATCGCAGTGTAGTCTTCTAAAGTGGCAATAATTTCTCCGCTTGATGTTCTCTCACGATTTGCCTGATGCAAGATAGCGTGGGCTTTTATCATGATTAACAACTGATGAAAATCACGTCTAAGCCTGACCGCAACGGCTGGAATAAGTTCTGCCAGCGCTTTGGCATACGGAATGACCACCTCTGTGCTTTGCGTGGCCAACCACTGGTGAAACGAATGCCAGGGCGCATAGTCAAACTCCACGGGCTTTTGGTTTGCTAAGCTTTGAAGGATGTTCTTTGTCTGCTCCGGCGTATCAAGAAGTGTCATGGAGAACATTCTTGTTTCGTTTTCAGGATGCAGATGAAGCGCAGTGGTGGTCGTAATTAGGCCTGTCGGGCCTTCCTTCTCGATGAATTTGGATTGTAAGCCGTCCGAGGTTTTCTCGACTGTTGAATAGCGGATACGGCCTTCACTCAACAAAGAACGCATCAGATAACTGGTCGTTTCGTTTTCCATGCCACAGGCCTCGTAAATAACCAACATCCTGTGAACAAAAGATTCATCACAATAAATCAATGCCCTCTCGGACATGGCGCTCTGCTCAAAAAATGCCTCGGGCGGAAAAAACTTCAGTGTCTCTTGCACCAAGTACGACTTACCCGAAGATGAAGGGCCCTTGATAGCCAAAGACATTGGTCTGTCCAAGAAGCGACTGACAACAGACAAAAAGACAATTTTTGCTTCTTGCTCAACTCCGACCACCCCAACCCTTTTCAATTCGTTAGCGAATAGTTCCAATATATTTGAGTTTGTGACGATATCTTTGCAGACCTTGTATGACTCGGTGGCCTTTAGCCGCACTTCCTTCTCGTGCTCTTCAATCCAATAGACGGACTTGCTTAAGCAATCGTTAAAAGTGGTATCAAATGCAAATGGGTCTGAAATATGGAGTGCTGAAGGGTCCTTAAATGGAGCGAGATTGAGTAAGCGTATCTTGTTCCTCAGCTTGGATTTGGCTATCCATTCAAGGGTGGCTTCACCCCCTTTATCTGGTTCAACGACAACATAAATCACTTCAAAGGTTTCGAAATGCTTTGCCCATTCCTCTTTCCAGTTGTTCGCTCCAGGTATCCCAAGAGCAGGTATTCCGTGATACCAAAGCGTTTGGCAGTCGCTTTCCCCCTCAACCAGCACGATAAAAGGTGAGTCTTTGAACTCTTCAAGCCTCTTCAGCCCATAAAGCAGAACTTTGCTTCCTGTTTTCCATCGAAAGCGGTTGTCCTTACCGTTTAAGGACAGACGAAATCTTGTAGTGACCGCCTCGCCCGATTCGTTGAAATAAGGGATAGCGACACTTGTGCCTCCCTTATATTTGGAGTCATAAAGCCCAAGGCTCTTCAAAAACTCGATTGGTAAAGCTTTTGCCTCCGCATACTCCGCTAAGGCAAATGTGGTCGGTTGCACAGTTGCAGTGGTGGCGGAGGGGATTCCCCAACTTTTCCTATAGTCCTTCTTCACGAACAGGTCGAACATATCGAGACCGAGTGCTCTTACTACTTCCTCAGGCTTGCAGCCAGCATGGCAATGAATGAGCACCTTACCGTCTACGTCTTCCTTTACTGAAAGGCTAGGGCTCTTATCATCATGTGCGGGGCACAAGGCCTGCCAACCGCCTGATATTTCTTTAATTTTATCGAGCTTGCCGATGAGTAGTTGAATCGGTGTATTAGTAGGTAAACCTATACGGTTATCACTGCAACTGTGCAACTGGTTCATAAAGTGGCTCCATGTAATGCTTTTGAAGGCTCAGCCCAAACAGACGGAGTTGAGCCCATAAAAGGTTCGTTTATTTTTAATTATTTTTTAAATGAAAGAAGTGCCAATAAATCCAAATATTAAGCTTCTGATACCAAATCCCAATAACGTCCAAATGATCCAAAGTTCAAAAAAACATTCGCAATTTCATTTTAATCAAAAAAATATTTTTCACTTCGGAAATTTTAAAATTTAATTCCGATTAAATATTTACAGATTAATGTTCAATCAATATTGGACCGTGTTGAAGCGTTGTCACGGGTTATTTTCAGAAATGTTTTTGAGCGTAGCGGACTCTAGTCCGGATGGATAAAACAGAACTTACATAAATCGCTCGCCACAGCCTGCCTGAATGCCCCGTTTTTATGTCCCCACAAATATATTGGGCACGATTATGTTTTGGAGGTCTTCCCCCTACGGGTTAAAAAAATTATCGTTTGATTTTTTATGGAAACCGGGATGAATCTGGCGGAGCGGGGATATAGCGGAAGCGAGGACCGCACAACTACTTAAAGAACTCTACAAAGTCTACTTTCAAATAATCAGCAATCTTCTCTAAAACAGTAATTGTCGGCATTCTTTTACCGGTTAAATAATGATGGATGGTAGCTTTGGAAATACCAGCGCCAAAAGCTACTTTTTCGGAGCTTTGCCCGCTAGCCACAATCATTTTCCGTAAGTTTTTAACCGCACGTTTTGCATAGATGGCCATGCGGAAACTATATGGATTTGCTCCATTTCAAACGTTCACACTCGTGAACTTTGTGATACCATGTTTACATTCGTGAACTTCTCTACAAAGGATGGATTATGTTCAAGTTATTAGCCCTTTCCTTGGCCGTTTTAACAGGCTCATTTATTGGATGTGGTTCTAATACGACATCCATCAATTCTCCCGTCCAATCCAATTCAACCGTCCAAACGCCCACTCGTACATCTACTGCTACAAACACAAGTACACCTTATATTTCAGCCACAGCTACAAAAACGGCCACAAGTAGCCCCACAAGCACAGCGACCAATTCACCAACCGCTACAATGACAGCAACAGCTATACAGACACCCGGCTCTGCGGACATCTTTTGGTATTACGGCGGCAATGCCCCTGCTAATCAGCCATTGACCTATGCATTTATTGGAACAAATGAGGATAATGTTTCGAATGAAAATGATACTTATCCAAACGTAACAGCAAGCGGATATACCCCACAATCGGCCCAACTCCACTTAAACAATGTAACTCCGTACATCTCCACATATAACGCTACTATCGAAGACGCTAGTTGTGGAGGCGTAACAATCCACATTGTCGAAAATCCCTACGGTCACATCCCTATCACAATCAATTCCGTTATCGGGTCGTGTAGTGCTACCGTTTCTGGAAATTTTTGAAAAGGAATTTTCAAAGTAAAACGCCCATCAATTCTCAACCCAACTAAGATAATAAACCTCGGCGCTGATTAAATAATCATCACCGGCGTAGGCCCCTGAAAACATGAACCCCTATGGTCTATTAGAAGAAATTAAAAAGCATTCCCCTGATGCTTTTGAAAATCTAGTCCTTCAGTTCCTATTGAAAATGGAAAATTGTGAGCACGGCCAAGTTTTAGGTGGAATAGGAGATGAAGGCGTCGATGGTTTTATCCGTCTAGACAACTTAGGACTAGGTGATATTTATTTTCAGGCAAAACGCTGGGACGAAACAACCATAGGCAGACCGGAAATACAGAAATTTGTTGGCGCTTTGCACGGGAAGCGGGCGTCTCGAGGTGTCTTTGTAACAACATCAACTTTCACCAACGAAGCAAAAACGTATGTAGAAAACTTGGACATTAAGGTCCGAATAATTGATGGCTTTGAATTGGCTGAATTGATTTTAAAAAATAAATCAGAACATCTAATACTTAATCCAACCACCGGCTCGTCCCCAGCCGCCGATAGCCCCTCTTCGGAAATCAACGAAGTCATTATGAAAGGTTCTTCATCACTAAAAAAAGACATCAAATATGTCGGAAGTCACTCAAAAGAGTTTTATGAAAAAATAAGTTCTTCAAAATTTAATACCCTTTTTGAGGCCTACGAAAAACATTGGGTCGCCTTATTTGAATCAAATCCTGAAAAATGCTTTTTGGTATTTGATATAAACACCCTCAATTTCATTGCCCGAACAACCTCAAGGAAAGAAGCCATTTATTACTTGAGTGATTTTGTAAACGATAGAGTTTTGATTTGGAGAGACCTGACTTAAACGTTTTAGGACATCCAGATAACGTCTCTTGATGACAGGTTGAAATATGAGTGGAAACCGTAAGCCTCTATCCATAAGATAAAAATAGACGTTTATGGGCTACGTGGCTTGAAAAACAGCTAGGCGGGCATGACTTTTTTAAAGTCCTGTCTGCCTTTTTTGTTATTAGGGCCCAATTTAAAAACATCACCAGGAAGGAAATGCCATGAGATGCAATTTTTGTAATGAAGAATCTTTTTCGCTAATTTCTTTTTTCAACCCTCTACCAATGGAGAAGGAGAAGCTAATTTATTTCTGCCCGGGCTGCGCCAGTGAATATATAGCACCTATTGTTTTTTTAAAGTTACAGCCGTGCCATTCAATGGAGCGGTCAAACTATCTTTAGAGCAAGTGAACGAGTCTGGCTATGTGTCGCCAAGAAGTCCCGTTTCCTCTCTAACGTCCCTTAACATCTTTTTGGACTTCCTCTCCCCCGCCGACGCATCCGCTGCGACCCAGTGACAGCCCCTAAAGAGGACCCATCACCATAATTCCTGGGTCCCTTTGGCCCATTGACAATCACTTCTGAATACTATTTATCTTGAAAGTTTTAAACCGACCTGATCACATGATTTCAATGTCTGAAAAAGGATGTTTTCGGACATTTGGTTATTTGATTATGGAGGTTTTTTATGAAAGGCGCACGACCGCTGGCAGTAGAGGAAATCACGCAGGTATTAGACAACTGTTTGGAAACGAGAGAAGAATGTCTCGTGACCATTGGGCTCAACCTTGGGCTTCGTGTGTCTGAGCTAGTTAGCTTACGCTGGCAGGACGTTCTACAGGGTTCGCAAGTCATCTCTGTTCTCTACCTTGACCACCACCGCACCAAGGGCAAGAAACCACGGGCTATTCCAATTAACGATAGGGCTTCTAAATCAATACTGAACCTACACGCTCACCAAGGTCCTACTGCACCCGAAGCCTTCCTCTTCCCTGGTCGCAACAAAGGCCACTTGGGAGCCAGACAGGTCAACCGTCTATTGGATAAGGTATTTGCTGAAGCAGGGCTCACTGGCAAACTGTCCAGCCACAGCCTACGCAAGAGCTTTGGGACACTACTGAATGACAACGGGGCCAGCCTGCCAGTTATCCAAGAGCTTCTTGGTCATGCCGATATAAGTACGACCCGCAAATATATTGGTGTCGGGATGGACTCAATGACCAGGGCGGTCAATGTGTTGGCGGGAGCTTACTGAGCAAACTCACTCATCAGGCCCACGGTGTGAAATAGCGTCTTCATCCATCCAGTCTTCTTCAACGTGAGTCATGCCATTACGGCCTGGCACTTTACGGGTCGGCCCGCCCTTATAAAGCGCACAATTCTTAGGCCCATAACAGAAGGTTTCCCTGCGGTAGCGGCGGTTTGAAGGCTTCCAGTGGTCAACAATAATTTCCACGGCCATTTCACAGCCCCAGATACAAGTAGTGCATTTTGTTGAGTATATCTTGCTGTCTAAGCGGCGGTGACCACGTTCACGGTATGTTTCAAGAGACGGCGGGACGCCAATATAGGGCGGCACATCTAAAATAACTTCTTCACCACGGCTTACTTTAAGACCCTTCACCTTGTAAACATCAGCGGTTTCCGTCTTGGAATCCCCCACCGCTTCACCCTCGCCTGATACCTCGTCCCCTATACGGAATTGGTGCTTTTCGTGAGCCGCCTTACCCACACCAACCAGGAATTCTCTTTCCTGCCCGTCCAGTACACCGCCAACCCTGAGCACATACCCCAGGTAACTATGAGAGCGCTCGTCAAAGCTTCTAAGTAATCGAATGCGGGGCTGAACCGCTAATACTCGACCTTGCCAATTCATCTCTTGGCCTTTTTCCCTTTAAAGGTGTCAGCTAAAATCGAAAGCAATTCAGGGTCATAATTTTCATCATCAGGGCGTCGGTCAATACGTGAATGATATGCGTCTGAATCAGAGCCCCAATCGAAGTAGACCCCCGCCATTTCCCTCTTCATTTCGCTTGCTTGTTGTTCAGTTAAAGAGACTTTGAGTTGCCATAACAACTCTGACTTGCTCGAATTAACCAGTTTGACGTAAACCTCTACCTGATAATCCCCAGCTAAGAACTCGTAATTCGTCCCATCCTCTTGCAGTAAAAAATGATGGTTATGGGCGACGCCTTCATGCCCCACAAACAACCCACTCCCTCTAACCAAGGATGAACCAGCGCCACCATAAACCCAGATATTAAAAGCTTGGATTGATTCACGTCGGCGGAGCCTAACAAACATGCTTTCAACTATCTGCCCACGCCGTGAAGTGCTGTAAAGAAGTGTCCGCAAGAAGACTTTCGGGTAACCCCGTTTTCCATCGGGACCAAAATAAACCACTGTGGGCTGAGTCATTTTGATGGCTCCCTTCCTCAGAAGGGTTAACCAAGCAGTAATAGCTGATATAAGAAGTGCCAGGCAGGAAATAACAACGCTAATCATTGGGGCCATACTATGACTTCCCTAGTTCCCGTGTATCGACGCCCAAATCTTTCCGCATCTCTTCCAGAAGGTCATCTAAAGTTTTCTTGCGTTCAGCCGAACCAGGCTCGGTTTTCTTCATGAGCTTGGCGCACATCACTACTTCAGGCGAGCCAACCAAAACAGCCCTTATCTCCCAAAGACCATACTTTTTAGAGTTTGAATGGGAAAACTCAACTTCGAGTTGATACAACGCATCTATCAGCCCAACATACGCTTCCTTTTTCTCCTCAAAGGAACGCTTCTTTTGCTCATTGCGATTCAAAAAGTACCAGTGTGTGACCGTAGTCAGAAGACTACCGATTCCTAGGCCACCGATTAGAGGCAGTAAAAATTGAGCGTCCACGCAAACCCCTTACTTAATCGGAATGGTTTTAGACAGGGCGTCTAATTGGCGATTTAACTGTGCCGCTTGGTCAGCCGTCACTTCTTTAGCGTTATCAGCCTTGAGGAACGCTAATTCTTGCTTCCGTACCGCTTCCACATTACCCAGCAACGTCTTGGCCTGGGCCTTGGTCAGTTTGCCCACCTTAACGTCTTTGTGGATTTGGGCTACTTGGTGGCTGAAGCGTAGATGGATTTTCTCCGTGGGCGTGTGGGGTATGTGGCTAACGGGCGTGGGCGCAGTGGTAGCGAAGGCTGTGGTGGCGGACATTAGAAGTAGCGTTGACGCCACGAATAAGTGTTTCATCTTTATTTACCCAAAAACTTAACATATCTAAAACGGCTGTTTTTATAAGTAAGGACTTTAAAACTCGATTTGCTTTTAATAACTTTAGTAAGTTCTTTTTTTAACAGTTTCGGGGAGGAACTGTAATCCAGAATGACTTCCCCATTTCCACTGTCAAAATCAAGGTACTGAACCATATACCCATCGTCCACAGCCACTTCTTTTTCCGTACCATCGGACAACAATCCCGTCAGTTTTAAACCGAACCCATCATCTTTTACGCTGTAAGACTTTAATGAATTCAGTTCAATAACATCAGATTCGGAGAACTCAGGAAAAACAGTATCGTCAACTGTACACGATGACAAATCTGGGTCTTCAAATGCAGAATTCATTTTCACGTTCTTCGCCACTAACTTCTTCCAGTATTGCCCATCATTCTCATACAAACATACTGAACAAAACCCACCATCAACCGCTTTTTCAACTATCACCATTTTCCCATCTCCACTTTGCAATAAACGTTCTTTCAAGATTTCAGTAGCATTCACATTCAGATTCAAATTAAAGCGAGTCGGATGAGGATTTCCGTTTTTGTCAAAGAGGACTACAAAAACAAATGTATCTACGGTATTGTTCGGGTCGCTACCAGCCACAATCAAATCGTTTCCGCCGACTTTATTGAAGTCACCCACAAACACAGACAAACCTTCTTTACCTGTATAGCTCTCGTAGTCTTTGAAGTAACCAAAGTCAATTTCCCAAGTCTTCCCAGATAAGTTTTTACCTTTCAACTTCGTAGCATTCCCTCGTTTATCCTTAACTATTTCCGCCTTACTGAAACCGAGGTCGATTTTGTCTTTTTTGTTTGTGGTGTTGATATCTCCCCAATAAGTTGTCGGAAAAAGATGATTGCCTTCCAATACCTGTATTGATTCGGTAGCTGTCGAAGAAATGACCGTTGACAACATTAGAACCGTTGACCAAATCAACCCTTTGAGAACTTGTTTACTCTTAATGGACTTTTCCATCTTTATTCCCCCAGAAGTTTGAACTTCCAACATACCCAAACCAACCCACCCAAGGCCCAGCAGATGGTCTGTTTGCATTCCCTGCCCAGAACAGCGGAGCCCTATCGCCCAACGCTTGAACATTAACCCAATATGCACCATATGGGCTAGCCATTGATTCAAAATTAACAGCCGCACTCACCACATCATTGTAATGTCGTCTGCTGAAGTTATCTCTTAGTTCCGTACCAATGAAAGGCAAACTAAATGGAGTGGTGTCGTTTTCCATGATCTTATGGAACCCACCATTGGGTGCGTAATACGATGATTGGCCACCTGGCTGTTTGATAACATCAATGATACTGGTTGGACGTTTCCTACCAGCGGAGACTGGATTCGCAAGAACCCATTGCCAGTTTTGATAAACTCGATTTGTTATACAGGCCATAATTGCAAAGGCTTCTGCTTGGTCATCTGGCCCATGGCCAGCTTCACCAAAAGCTGTTGCAACTAACCTATCCGTATCCAAATCATTTGGCAGTGGTAACAACGTAATACTGCCAATCCCGCCTGGAATTGTTATGTGCGGTTCCCAAGACATGATGTCCCCAAAACCAGAGAAAGAACCACCGAGGGTAATATCGTCATTACCACTAGGGTCAGCCATATTTACAGGATTATTTGAAGTAAACGTGTATTTGTGAATACTCAACGGGTCTTCATTTTCCCCCTCATAGCTATCCGCCGAAGCAAAACGCCCGATAGACGAGTTCATCCATCTAGCCCTCAGGTTATAGAACCCTGTATTCGCATCCAGTTGCTCCCCATCAAATAGCATGGTATTTGCCGTGCTACCCGTCGAGCTTATCTGGTTGCCAAAAGCATCTAGCATGTAAGTGTCAGTCACATTTCCGCTGGCATCCATCAGGTATCTCACTGAGCCTTGGCCGTCGTAGCCGTAATAGCTCATTGTCCAAGTGCTCGAAACCAACTGGTCTTCGGCTATACGGTTTAGGCCATAAATGTATGTGCGATTGACTGCCCCACTTTGTATCTCGTCCAGCACTTGCGCATAGCCCGTCAGGCTGTGGGTATCAATCAGGTAATTAGTCGTAACCCCGTTCACCGTTTGGCTGACCTTGTTGCCGTCACCGTCATAGGCGAAAGTTTCAGACAAGCCAGTTCCGCTAACCGTGGTCAGGCGGTCTAGAGCGTCATAAGTGTAGTTTTTGCCTGTCGGGTCTGTAAGGGTTGAGCCGTCAGCGTCATAGCCATAACCAGCCGTCAGGCGGTCATTGGCGTCGTAAGCCCCGCTGAAGTTCTGTGTGGTAATGGGGGTAACGCTAGAGCTTCTTTGCTGGCGGTTGCCTACTGGGTCATAGGTATAGCTCATGATGCCGTTGTTAGTCGCATCGCCCGTAATGGTCTCGCTAGTTAACCTGTAGAGGTCGTCATACACATAGGCCACCGAGCGGCCTGACAACTCAGCCACGTTTAAGCGGTTGCCCGCAGGGCCTAAGGTGTAATTGTATTTCGCCACTTGGCTGCCGTTGACGGTCGCCGCCATGCTATTCAAGCGGTTCAGCACGTCATAGCTGTAGGTCACGCTGGCCCCATTGGGCAGAACCTCTTGGTTCAGGTTGCCAATGCTGTCATAGGAATAAGTCGTGGTGTTCACCCCACGGTGGCTATCCGTGACCGTAACAGGCCTATTGAGGTCGTCATACTCATACCCCACGTTAGTGCCGTTGGTGTTGCTGGACTGGGTGCTGGTCAGGTTGCCGTGGTTGTCATAGCCATAGCTGATATTGCCGAAGGGGCTGTTCTTGGCCAACAAGCGGTCGCGGGCGTCATAGTTGTAGGTCGTGTTGCCGCTGGTATCCATCATGCTTTGGCGGCGCAGGAAACCGTCATAGTTGTAGGTGATACTTCCACCCACATAGGTTTCGCTCACCAGTTTGTCGTTGAGCGGGTTGTAGCCATACCTGACCGCTTGATGGTTGAAGTTGGTCTTCTGCGTCAAATTGCCCGTGGCGTCATAGCTGTCATAGGTTTCCATCTGCCCGCCGGGCAAGCTGCGGCTCTTGCGGCGGTTCATGTTGTCATAGGTATAACTGGTCGTGTGCTGGTTCGAGTCGGTCTGGCTGAGCATATTGCCCAAGGTGTCATAGGTGTAATTTTCCGTCAGGTTGCCGCCGCTGGATTGCTTGGTCACCATCGTCAATCGGCCCTGGCCGTCATAGTTATAGCTGGTCACCTTGCCCGCCGGGTCGATCTGCCCGACTTTGCGGCTGTCGTTGTCATATTGGGTCACCAGGGGGCCCACCGGGGCCTGGCCCGAAGGCTGCGGGTACAGCACCGTCACCGCCCGGTTCAGGCTGTCATATTCGTTGGTCGATTGCAGCACACCCGCCACCGTCAAAGTAGTTTGGTTGCCGTTCGGGTCATAGCCGTAGTCGGTTTCCTGCGAAGACAAGCTGTTGTACCCCATCACCTGGGTCGTCTTGCGGCCCCCCTGGTCGTAGATGAAATGGGTGTCGTGGTTGTTCTCATCCACGCTGTCTTTCACCCACCCTTGGGGATAAAAGGCGCTGTAGGTGCGGTTGTTGTCCGCATAGGTAACGGTCGCCGCCCGGTTGTCCGCGTCATAGTCCGTATGGGTATTACGGAAAGTACCGTCCGTCCCGTATTCGGTGCTGTCGGTCTTGTTGCCGTTGGCGTCATAGCCATAGACCATCTTGTGCCGGTCGGGATATTGCACCGTCACCGCGCGGCCCATCGCGTCGTAGCTATACAAGGTGGAACGGTTCTTCTGGTCGATACTTTGCACCGTGTGGCCCAGGCTGTCATAGACCGTCTGGCTGGCCGTGGTATCGGGATAGGTGGTCTTCACCAACCGATTGGCCCCGTCATAGCCATAAAGGGTGGTCTGGCTGCCGGAGCCGGCGGGGTTCAATTTGGTTTCGCTCAGCCGGTTGCCGTTGGCGTCGTAGGTATAGGTCACCGGCGCTTGTTCGCTCAGGCCATAGGCCACCGTCATGGCGGTTTGGTTGCCGCTATTGTCATAGCCGTAGGCCGTCACGATACCCTGCGGGTCGGTCTGCTGGATCAGGTTGCCATTGGCGTCGTACTGGTAGGAGGTCGGCGGGATGCCCGGCGCCGATTGGGACGAGACCAAATTGCCATGGGGGTCATATTGGTTGGTCACCATGTTGCCCTTCGGGTCCGTGATGGTCAACACATGGCCCTGGGTGTCGTAACTGTAATAAGTGCTGTTGCCGTTCGGGTCGGTCTGCTTGGTGACCAAACGCGGATTGTTTGGGTCGTTGTACTGGTACACCGTCGGCACGCTGCTGCTGGGCAACAGTTCGGTCAGCTTGTTGTTATACCCGTCGGTGGAATAGGTGTAATAGGTCGTGTTCCCCAGGGGATCGGTCATTTGGGTCACGTTGCCGTTGGCGTCGTACACATATTGGGTGGGTTTGTTGTTGCGGTTGGTCACCGCCTCGCTGTTGGACAAGAGGTCGTAGTTGTAACTGATCTTGTTGCCGTAAGCGTCCACGCTGTCCGTCAAGCGGCCATTGGCGTCGTAATCGTTGCGGATGGGCGTGTCGCCCAGGGGGTCGCTGATGCCCAAAAGGCCGTGGGTGCCGTTATAGCTGAAGCTGTCCTTTTGGTTCCTCACCGCGGCGGCGGGGTCTTGGTAGCCGGCCAGGTTGCCGCTGATGTCATAGGTGTAAGTGTAATAGTTCCCCGCCGGGTCCTTGATGGACGTGATGCGGCCCTTGCCGTCACGGGCAAAGGTAATGTCCTTGGCGCCCGATTGGTTGCCCTTCCAGTGGATACCGGCGGCGTCCACGTCCAACACATCCCCGTTCAACTGGGTCATCTTTTCAAGGCCCGAAGTGGTATTGACAACATATTGCACGCCGTTCTCGTCCGTCAGGATGAACCGCTCAGGGTCGTAATCATTGCCGCCCTCGTCCGTCCAGGTCAGGGTATCCGGCACCACATCGGGCGAACTGTTGGCATAGACCACCGTCATGGGATTGCCCGAAGAATCGATGGGGGCCAAAACGCAATTGGGCGCGGTGGCGTAAAGGGGTTCGAACTTCACGTCAAAAGTACCCGCGATACTGGACAAGCCCGCGGTGCCCGGGTCCACGTCCGCGCTGCCGTTGCCCCCCGCCAGGAAATGCGGTTGGAAGCTGTAGACCTTGCCGTTCGGTAGCACCACCGACACGAAATGGGACTCGGTGGAGGTGATCAGGATCTCGCCGAAACCGCCGGACAGCACGTTGCCCGATTGGATATAGGACTCGTAACCGTCGCCCATGACGCCCGATTCCTGCACCTGGATATTGTGGATGTCCAAGGTCCACCCGATGCCGAAGTCGCCCTGGGATTTATTGCGGCTGTCGTAGGTGCGCACCACCTGCATGGGCAGGCCCGACACCGGCACGTTGAGGTCGGTAAAGGACAGGGTAAAATTGCCCACCTTTTGGTTGCCCGTGACCAGGATATTGGCCTGGGCCGGATACATAAAGCCGCTTTGGTCCACCACCGTCAGGTTGACCTGATAGGCGCCGTTCAAGAGCAGGGTCGGGTCCAGGGTGCCCAAAACCCCGTTGGTGACCTGGCTGGTGCCCGAGGCGATGGTGATCGGGTTGCTGTTGGCCATGACGGACTGATAAGTGAGGAACCAGCCGCTGGTATAACCGCTGTTGGGCGGCGCCGGATTAAAGTTGCCGTTGGCCGTGCCAATAACCTGGATGGGCCCCGTCACGATGGCCTGGTCCGCCGCCACCGGGGTCGCCGCCGGGGTGCCCGGGCCCGTGATGGCTTGGATGAAGTTCACTTCCGCGTCAGGCGGCAGGGGCGGCGGCGCGGTGGCCGTCATCGTGGGCGTATTGGTGACGGTGGCCGAGGGCGGCGGCGTATTGGTGGTCGTCGGGCTGTTGGTGGACGTGGGCGTAGCCGTAAAAGTGGGGCTGGGGTTGGACTGTTCGCCGATGACCTCCAGGCCCGCCAAGGCGGCGAAGCTGGAAGTTGAGTTCAATTGAAAATCCAGCATCCCATTGGTGACATTGACGTCGTAGAAGGACTGGCTGACCGCGTTGAAATAGGCCCCTTCAAAAGCCAGGTCGAGGCCCGTGGCCAAGGTGGTGTTCTGGGAGACCACGTTGAAATTATATTCGCCCGGCGCGTCGGCGACCTGGTTCCAATAGAGAGCGACCTGGTAAAGCCCGTTCGGCACCTGGAACTGGTATTCCAACGCCGTTCCCTCACGCCAAGCCTGGTAAAGGGTTTGATCCGCCGTCCCGCCCACCGCATCGGTGGTCGCAAAGACCGAACCGCCCTGGACGTAACCGTAAGAACCGATGTCATAGGGCAGGCCCGCCGCCGGTGTGCCGAAGGCCTGGTCGGCCAGCCATTGCTTGCCGCTGTTCGTGTCGGTAAAGGCGTCGCCGCCCACGTTGACCGGGATATCCAGGACGCCCGTCACCGCCGTGCGGGTGGGCGTCGGCGTCGGCTGGACCTGGAGGCCCAGCACCTGGATGGACGAAATAGTGGCGTTCCCCACGCTGGCGAACCATTGCAGGTCCAAGGGGCCGCTGGTGACATTGACGAGGAAAGTTTGGCTATAGGCCGTGGCAAACCCCGCCGTGGCGACCAGGTCGAGGTTGTTGACGACCGTGACGCTTTGGGCGGTCACGCTGAACACCCGGGCCCCCGCCTGGGCGTTCTCGATATCGTCCATATTGAGCGTCACTTGGTACTGGCCGGGTGGAACGTCGAAACGGTATTCCAAGGCTGGACCGGAACCCGTGGAAGGGTTGGCCGCCTCACGGTAATACTGGAACAAGGCCTGGTCGGCCGTGCCCGCGATGGTCGTGGTGGTGTATTCGGGCTGGCCCTCGATCAGCCAGCCCGCCGATCCGTATTGGTACTCCTGGTCGGTCACCCAGTTATCGCTATGCGTGTCCGTGTAATTGGGCCCCACCACTTCCAGGCGGTTTAAATATGCCCCCGTCACCGGGGTGAAGCTGGCCGTGGGCGAGACCGTTAGCGTGGGCGTATTGGTGGCCGTGGCGGGCGTCAGTGAACCCGTGGCGGTCATCGTGGGGGTATTGGTGAAGGCGGCCGTAATGCCGTTGGGCGTGAAGCTAGGCGTAAGCGTGTTGGTCGGCGTGGGACTATAGGTAAAGGTGGCCGGCGGGAAATAGGTGCCCGTGGGGGTTGCCGTGGGGGCCGGCTGTTCGCCGATGACCTCGATAGCGGCGATCATGGCGTTGCCCAGGGAACCCTTATCTTTTTTGAACTGGATGTCCAAGGTGCCGTTGGTAACGGGAACGTCAAAGTAAGTTCGGCCATAGGCGCTGCTTAGGGGCGAGGTCGCCGCCAGGTCCAGGTCTTTCTCAAGGGATACCCCATCCGCCATTACGTCGAACGATCTCTGGCCAGGCAGGTCATAGGACGTCTCAGCCCACCTCAAAGTGACCTGATATAAACCGTTGGGCAGGTCGAAGTCATAATCGACCTGACTACCCTCGCGCCAGGTCTGGTACAGGACCGGATCGTTCGTGGAGGAGGCGACGATCGTACCGGAAGGGACCGAAAACACGGACCCGCCTTGGTAACCGATGCCGCTGCCGCCCTGGCCGATCGGTACATAGGCCGAATCGGCTAGCCAGACTTGCCCCAGGCTGTCGGTGTAATTCGTGGGGGAACCGGAATCGACCCTGAGCACGATGGCGTTCGTGACCGGCGTACGGGTGGGCGTCGGCGTCGGCAAGGCCTGTAAACCCAGCACCTGGATGGCGGAAATGGTCGCCACTCCCTGGCTGGCGATCCAACCGATATCCAACGGACCGCTAGTCACCGTTACCGGGAAGGTCAGGTCATAGGCCGTGAAATAACCGGAAAGGGCGTAGAGATCCAAATTCTCCTGGTACGGCTCGTTTTGGACCAGAAGGCTGAACGACTGCTGGCCCACCGCCTGGTAATTGGCGTTGTTCATCTTGAGGGTGACCATATAAACACCCGGCGGGACATCGAACTTGTAATCCAACTGCGGGCCTTCCTGGAAATTCTGGTAAAGGGGCTGGTCGTTGGTCCCCGAAACCGCGTCGGTGGTGTCGTATTGATCCGCGTCGACGGTCCAACCCGCGCCCGGCGGATTGGTCGAATTGCCCCCCGGGAAATATTGTTGGGCTGGCTGCCAAACATGACCCAAAGTGTCGGTATAAGGCGTGCCTCCTAGATAGATCCGTTCAACGTAAGCTCCCGGAACCGGGGTATAGGTGTTGGTCAACGTGGGAGTGTTCGAAACCGTGGGCGAATTGCTGGGTGTCAGTGTCTCGGTCGGCGTCTGGGTAATGGTGGCCGTATTGGTGGCGGTCAAAGGCGTAAGCGTGCCCGTGTTGGTCATGGTCGGCGTGAAGGAAATGGTGTAGCTGGGTGTCGGGGTGAAGGTAGCGATGTCGCAAGCGGAATTGAAGACCGTCACCGACATGGTGTCGCAAGTGGTGTAGTAGGCATTTGAAGCGCAGAGTTTGAGTGTGTAGATACCCGTGGTCAGGAAATAAGCTTGGCTGTTTGGCAAAGATGGATTCAAAATCTGAACCTGACTAGGACCGGATAGTTGAGTC
This sequence comes from candidate division FCPU426 bacterium, assembly GCA_027452205.1. Classification (GTDB taxonomy): domain Bacteria; phylum Oederibacteriota; class Muellerivitia; order Muellerivitales; family Muellerivitaceae; genus Bog-1183. The sequence goes on from DAIDGV010000003.1 coordinate 338,490, forward strand.
CAAGCGGTCGTAAGGGGAAGTGTCGGGTTATTGACATCTTGCGCGGCGCCTTGGAGTGTCGTCATTCCCACTTCCCCTTGGACTACTCCACCCAACGCAGCCGGGGCAAAATTGGCCCCTTCGCAACCGGCCCCCGGGGTATTCGCCAACAAGTAAGGGACAAAACTCGATCCATTCCAACGGACGTCATAAATAGCCGAGGATTCAACGGTGACCAACATATCTCCCACAATGTTATTGAAAGCGGACGCGGGCGCGCCCAAAATTCGTTCATTGGCAAAATCCACCTCATATAGGTTTTCGCCCGGGGGAACGATTTGTACGGTTTCTGCCGCACCGACACCTAAGCTATAAAATACCGGCGTTTGTCCCGGCTTGACCGACCAAAAACCGCCACGGCCTTCATCGGCCACGGCCACGGACCCAGCCATGGGACCGTAATGACTTGGATCGTCCGGTACGGTAGTGGGGCCCTCATAATAGGCTCCACCGCTCAACCGGCCCAAAAGGGTGGGTTGAGCGGCGGAGTTGATCCTCCAAACATCGCCGGATGTCGTTGAAACTATCAAGTCCCCCCCAAACACACCCGTCCTATCTACGTGAAGACCCCCTCGGAGTAAACCCGTTTCATTCGGTAAAGTCACCCAAGGATTTTGAATCTTACTTCCATCCGGGGAAATACGCACGATCACACCGGCAACACCCGAACCAGTAAATATGGTTCCCGCGGGGAACCCACCTAAACTCAACCCACCGCAATAATCACGGGCTGAAGCGATATAAACCTCATCGCTTAACCCGCTGTAATTCGTGAATTGATGATAAGTTCCATTGGGAGCTACGATCTCAAAGTTATAGGGTTGACCGCTGGAGTAATTAGCGGAAATCAACAATTGGTTGTAATAAGGCATGTAATCGATGCCGATGATGCTGTTGAGCCCGGCGGCCACCACATTCATGTTGATCGAGGGCACAGGGCCCGGAGTATTGGAAGTCGCCGTTGGTGTCGTGCCAAAACCCGTCATGATCGACTGGTTCGATCCCGCGTGGACCACCGGTGCTTGGTGAACGAGCTGGGGGGTAGGGGTGGGGGTTAATGTTCCAGGGGCATTTAAATAGTACTCAGTATTCAGGAAATCGTTCGAGTAATTGGACTCGATCACCGGCCTCGTTAAATTACCCGGATCGTTCACGTCCACCCAAATGGGTCCGGTGATGTTTTGCGTCAAGGGCAAAGAAAGGGTGACCGTCTGGGACTGAGTATCCAATAAGCCCTGCGTGGTTTGGACAGTCCCCAATAGAACCCCGCCGTTTTGGGGATCGCCGTCATAGAAAGAGACATAGACCCCCGGGGGCGCGGGCCCCACTGAATTATCAACGACCGCGACGTTCAGGAGCCGGTTCGCGCCGTTGACGGACGTGGAGAAGTTGGACGGCACCAGGTCTGGAAGCCCGACCGGCGTGGGTGTGACCAGTGTGCAAGGAATGATTTTTTCCACTCGGTTATTTGAATAATCGGTCGCGTAAAGCTCACCCGCGCTTGAAATGGCCACACCCGCGATCTGGTTAAATTGACCTATACCGGTTCCTAGGGCGCCTATAACGAAAAGAGGGGTCCCGCTGGGATCAAAAATTTCAATACGGCTGTTATTGCGGTCAGCCACATAAATCCTGTTGTCGAGGCCGGCAACTATGGCATAGGGTTGATTGAGCTGGCCCAGGCCCGAACCAGCCACTCCCCAATCCAGGACAAAGTTACCCTGGTTATCGAACTTTGAAATTCTTTCGTTGCCGCCCTCGCCGACATAAACATAACCGGCGCCGTCCACCGCGATGCCTTCCGGATCGCTTAACTGGCCCGGGAAGTTTCCCGCCCCGGCCCCTAAAGTCACCGGGGAAGAACCGTTGATCGAGAACTTTTCTACCCGGTTGTTGGCTGAATCCGTCACATAGACGTTCTCATTGCCATCCACCGCGACCCCGGCAGGCCCGCTAAACTGGCCCAGGTTTGAACCCAGGGAACCCCATTGGACGACCGGCCCTCCGATGGTGGTAAAAGCCTGTACCCGGTTGTTGCCCGTGTCCGCCACAAAAATCTCGTTCGAAATTTTGTCATAGGCAATCCCCTGGGGTGAACTGAACTGGCCCACGGCGCTTCCACTGCCGCCCCATTGGTTTAAGTATTTCCCGTTGTGGTCGAAAACCTGGACACGGTCGTTGCTCAAATCCGTGACATACACATTGCCGTTGCCGTCCATCGCGACACCCAAAGGATTGCTGAATTGACCGTTGCCGTTACCCTGTGTGCCCCACTGGGTCTGGTAGAGCAGGCAATCCTGGGGAGGCGGTGTCGGAGTAGGGTTTACCGATCCGCAAGCGCCGAACCTTTCCACCCGGTGGTTTCCACCGTCCGCCACATAGAACCCGCCGTCGACCGGGTTCAGCCCGAACCCAAACGACCCGCTCACCTGCCCCGGCCCGTTTCCACCGCTCAGGAACGTCGTC
>DAIDGV010000004.1 GCA_027452205.1 candidate division FCPU426 bacterium
GGCGGATGGCTACTTTGCGGAGAGCATAGGGACGGTGCAGGAAGAAATGATTCGCAAGTATATCCGGGAGCAACAGCAGGACCAGAGCAAGCCTAAAGGTTGAAACCCCGGGCTTTAGCCCGGGGAGTAACTTCATTTAAACGCGGCCGAGGCCGTTTCTCATAGTGTGAAGATGTTTGGCCGTTTTATGAACTCTAGTATCCCGAATGATAAAATTACCGAAGATTATGATAAAAAATCACATGAAATTGTGAGGGCTTCGCTTGTCGCAAACGATGAATCGCTTGAAGCTTTAACTCGATTTAATGCTGAGTTTGGTTCTGCCACACTAAGGATTTTGTTAAAAAGAGTTCCACTGCAAAAGCTTCATAATCAAAGAAAAAACTTGACCGATCAAACCGACAGATTTTTAGCTCAAAATCAAAGTTACATTGATATGCAAAGTGCTGAAGTTGCATCAGGTCATGCGGATCAACAGAAGTTCCAATCTTTACAGCGAATGATAGATATTAGGGCTAAGAAAATTGATGAGTTAATAGAAGCGCAAAAGAAGATGGACTTGGAAATTAAACAAGCGGAAATTGAGTTTGTGAAATATGTTTTTGGCGAAATGAAGGCTATAACTGTTTACACCCGTCCTTTATTGGTTTGTTTTAAAAAAGAGCTGGGTTTAATTTTTGACGAAGAAAGATATTTAAGAATATCAGATGAAGCAGAGGCGAAAATAACGAGGGAATTTGAAGAGTTTCTCTCTGCGGCCGCTTCATTATCTTGATCTCGTTTTCTTTTTTTGGGTCTCGATCGTTTCATTCCAAATAACCGTTAATCCGTGCCATAGACTGGTCCGGATGGTCAGCCGATAAATCGAATTCTCTGGCAGTTTTTCCATCAGGCGCTCATGTGCCTTCCTCAAATTGTGATAGGGCATACCGGGGAATAAGTGATGGGCGGCGTGGTAACGCAAGCCGACCGGGGCCCAAAGGGTGGTCGTGATCCAGTTGCCGGGCACGGTGACCGAATCCAATATTTGTTCCGAGAACTCCAATATGTTTTCCGGCGGGTTGCGATAACCATGGGTGGCGGCGATGGTGCGAAGGCCATTCACTAGCAAGATAGAAGCGGCCACGGCATACCAAAGCACGAAAACCTTTGGGGGCAAGACGCCCTTTGCTAATAATCCAACAAAAACGGCGGCATAGAGGAAAGTGACCCATTCTTGGGCACGCCAATATTTGCCATCCCGTTCAGAAGGTTCAGGTCTCTTCCATTCTGAATCGATCGAAAGAGAAGAAAGATACTGCCACAGTAACTTATGCAAGGGCGGGATGATATAAGCGATAGGGGTAATGAGGAAGCGGAGCAAGAAAACAAAAGGCACAATGAGCATAATGACGAAGAAGAGAATAATGCGGAAACGGCCCAGATGAACGAAGGGTAAGTACTCGCCGTCGTCCTTGGTGCCGTACATCTTTTGTTTGTGATGATCGATATGGACACCCATGTAAGTGAAGGAGGGCACCATGAAAGGGAAACCGCAGATCAGGTTCCAGATGAACCGGAAACCAGCGAAGGTATCCTTCTTTAAATGGGTCAGTTCATGGATGAAAATGACAGCCCGGTAAAGGCAGAAGACCGCGACCAAAGTTAACAGCACCTGGGCCGCGGAAAAATCAGGATAGAACAAGGCGGCCACAAAAGCGGCCCAGCCTAAAAGAGCGTTGAAAAGAAGATCCGACCAGTAGATGGCGGCACTGGGCTCGAAGAGGTCTTCGACGATCTTCTTGGCTTCGATCATGGAAAAGGTTTCGGCGGGTTTGCTCATGGTTACTCTTTAGTTAGTGGACTGGGAAAGCGAATGAAGTTTAACGAAATTGCTCCTTGTTTGGAAGCGGTGAGGATCGGCCTGATGGGGAAAATCCCTTTACCCGTTTACGCTGAAGGGGTTGTTTGATATTCTCGATTTGCTTTGAAACCCTTATTTTGGCGGTCTTCTTGAAACACTTGGTCATTCTTGCCTTGTTCTTTTTACCGGTGATCTCGTTATCGGCCCAAACGCCCACACCGACTCCTTCTGCCGCTCAAGCGGTAACACTGAGTTTGCACCCTATTGATACCAGGTTCTCCACTTTGGGGGGCATGAGCTACGTCACTGACGGACAGGAACTGCAAACCTACACTGATTTTCGCGAGGTCATTGGCCCCTTGAAAGATTACGAAGCGGGGCGCTTGTTGGACCGGTCCCAGACCACGGATGATGTGGCCCGGATATTGAAAATAGTCGGGTTCTTGGGGGTTGCGGGCGGATTGGTGGCCTATGCCACGACCAATGACACCAATAGCCAGACTGCCTTTTTGCTGACCGCCTTGGGAGGCGAAGTGACCTTTGATGTGGGATTATTGTTCGCCTCGGAATCCCAAACGACCAAGTTCAACGCGGTTCAGCGATACAACCGGTTCGCTTATGGAAGGGAACAGATTTTGCCCCAAACCCCGACCGATGAAAAATCGCTTTTACCGGTGACGACACCCGTGACGGTCCCGACCCCGGCGGCTACGATGGCGATACCCGTTGTTCCGGTTTCCGGAAGGAATAAATAGAATGAAGATAAGATCGTTCCTAATTCTGATTGTGTTTTTAGTGGGTGCGATTCGGTCAGAGGCTCAGGAGTTGGAGTTGCCAGATTATCAACCGACCCTGGTTTTGGCCGATGCCGATACATCTGATAGTTCCTCGTTTTCTGTCAGCGATTTAGGTTTTACCCAAGCAGATCTGCAGAGCGATCTTTCTCAAAAAGACCTGAACACCCGGGAAGACATGCTGAAGATCCACCAAATCTTGGGGGTGGTGACGGCGGTGCCGATGTGGACCGAGTTCGTGCTGGGCTTAACCACGGCGAGCAATGTTTCAAATGGCAGTACGGACACTACCCTGCATACCACCCTGGGTTTAGCCACGGCAGCCCTTTATTTCACTACAGCTTCTTTTGAAATGTTCGCCCCTAAACCTAAAAATAAAAAGAAGAGCGGTAACTCGGGCATCCACGAAACCCTATCTTGGATCCATTTTCCGCTGATGATCGTGGTGCCTTTATTGGGAGATATGATGAATGACCGGATTGCCAACAACCAGCCCCTGGGTAATTTGCCGGCAGTGCACGGAGTCCTGGCAACTGCGTTGGTTTTGAGTTATACAACATCTCTAATGGTTATTACATTTTAGGAGGCGGATCATGAAACGGTTCCTTGTGTGTGTTTTGGTTTTCATCCTGCCTGCTTTGGCGGTGGGTGTGGAGCTAAAAGGCGATTGGGTGCTGGAAAAGTCACTCATCAGTTACAAGGTGACCCATCCCTTGCATCATGTGATTGGGAAAACGACTGAAGCCCGTGGTAAGGGTATTTGTACCATGGACCATGGACAGTTCCTGGTTGGGGTACCGGTTAAGAGCTTCGATTCTGGCGACGGGGACAGGGATACGCATATGCTCCAGATCACCCAGGGAGCGGACCATCCTTTGATCACAGTGGTGATCGATTTCAAAACCCGGGCCAAAAAAGGGGTTCCCGACAAGGTTTTGGCCGACCTCACGGTCCAATTCGCCGGAAAGACCGTAAAATATCCCCAAATCACCCTGAAAATGGTACCCTTGGAAGGTAGTCAGGTACAGGTAACAGCGTTGATTCCATTAAGTTTAAAAGATTTCGCGATCACCCCACCTTCCTTATTGGGTGTTCCGATCAACGATTCAGTGCCGGTTCAGGTCGATACCACTTGGAAGAAAGTCACTTCTTTCGACGCCAAATAGCTTCTTTTCTTCGAGTTGGCCAAGTTCCATTATCACGGTCTTGGGCGTTTTTCCGCTTTCGGTCCTGATTTCCGAGTTAGTTCAATCTTTCGAGGGGTTTCTATGAGCAAGCGTTTGTTCGTTGGTGGTCTTCCTTATGACATGACGGAAGACAAGTTGACGGAAGTTTTCACGGCCTGCGGCCGGGTGGAAAAGGTCAAGATCATGATCGACCGGGCCAGTGGGCGATCCAAGGGTTTCGGCTTTGTCGAAATGGCCACGGACCTGGAAGGCAACGCCGCCATCCTGAAGTTCGATAACACTCAATTAGGCCCCCGCAAGATATCGGTCAAAGAGGCCCGGCCCGCGGAGAGCCATCACAAACCCGCCGGCGGCCAAAGGCCAAACGGGCCACAGTCCCGTGGGCGGCAACCGAACGATAACCGCAATAAGGACAGGCGTTTTTCCAATAACAATGGCGGTGGTAATGGCCAGCGCAGCGACCGTTTTGGAGAGGGACGTCCTCCGCGAGACGCTCAGGGTTATGGGGACAGACCGAATCGTGGTGGTCGCGGCCCGAATCGCAGCAACAGTGGTGAACCGGCTGGTTTTGGTGGTGGGTTTGGGGGACGGAACCAAAGCAGGCCTCCGATCGGACCGAACATGGGTGTTCATCGGGAGCGGAATACCAGCGATTGGCGCAGTGAATTAGGATTGGGTAACGGACAGCCACAACGCCGGGATTTTAGGCGCAGCAACAGTCCTCGGGATGGCAGGCGTGGTCCTTCTCGCGAGATGGACGACAATTTCGGGAATCGATAGACGGACAAACCTTCTTCGGCGACGGGGAAGGTTTTTTTATTACATTGACCGCTGAGTGCGGTCCTAAGGAAAACCAGTGAGCAAGCTTTCTTTCATTCCGTTGGGCGGGTTGGGCGAGATCGGCAAGAACATGGCCTTGTTGGAATATGACGGCCAAGCGGTAATGATCGACGCGGGTTTGATGTTCCCGGACGACCGACACCCTGGGGTGGATTACATCATCCCGGACTTCAATTTTTTGGCGGATGAGCCGGGCCGTTTAAAGGGTGTTTTGCTAACACATGGCCATGAAGACCATATTGGGGCGGTCCCTTACTTACTTCAAAAGGTCAATGTTCCTATCTATGGCACCAAGCTCACCTTGGGTTTCGTGAAGGCCAAACTTGAAGAGTTTTCCTTGCCGAACCCTCCGGTTTTTATCGAAGTCGATCCAAAGTTTCCTTTCGATTTGGGCCCTTTCCACATCGAATTCATTCGGGTCACTCACAGCATCGTGGACGCTTGCGGACTGGCTATCACCACTCCGGCTGGGGTGGTCATCCATACGGGTGACTTTAAGATCGACCCGACGCCCATAGACGGCATTCCCATCGACCTGAACAGGTTCGCGGATTACGGCTCCAAGGGTGTTCTGATGCTCATGTCGGACTCCACCAATGTGGAAAGGGAAGGCTACACGCTTTCGGAAAAGGTTGTCGGAGAGGAATTTGAGCGTATCTTTCCCAAGGCTAAAAGGCGCATTATCGTGGCCTGTTTTGCCAGCAATATTCACCGGGTCCAGCAAGTCATTGAGGCGGCGAAAAAAGTGGGCCGCAAGGTTTGCATCATGGGGCGCAGTATGATCCGTAATACCCGGGTGGCAAGTGAGCTGGGGTTCATGCATATCCCGTCGAACATGCTCATACAACCAGACAATCTGAAGGGTTATGACCCCAAAGAGATCGTCATTGTCACCACTGGCAGCCAGGGCGAACCGATGAGCTCGGTGACCCGCATGGCGATGGGGGACCATAAGCAGATATCCCTTCAACCGGACGACATGGTCATTCTTTCGGCCAGGACCATCCCGGGTAATGAACGGCCAATCTCGAACATCATTAATCATCTCTACCGCCAAGGCGCGGAAGTGATGTATGAAGCGGTTTCGGAGATACACGTTTCCGGCCATGCCTGCCGGGAAGAACAGAAGCTCATGCTGTCTTTGGTCAAACCGAAGTATTTCATCCCCGTCCACGGTGAATACCGCCATTTGATCCTGCACGCTCGTTTGGCAGAAGAGATGGGGGTGGCCGCGGATAATACGATCGTTCTTGAGAATGGCGAGAAATTCGTCATCGAGGGGGATGAAGCGAACATTGAAAAAGAATCCAACGGCGGAATTATCTTAGTCGACGGAAAACATGTGGCGGATGTGGGCAGTGTGGTCCTGCGGGACCGGTTGCACTTGTCCCAAGACGGCGTTGTGGTGGCGATGGTTACGGTCGATACGACCCATGGAAAGATCGTGGGCGGGCCGGACCTGGTGACCCGCGGTTTCACTGAAAGCATGTCGGAAGAATTGATGAACGAAGCCAGGCAAGTCCTGAAACGCGTTCTGGAAGACGAACAGTATGACAAAAACACGGATTGGAACACGGTGAAGGAAAGCATGCGAAAATCCCTTCAAAAGTTCTACAGTCAAAAGTCAAACCGCAGGCCGATGATCTTGCCAGTTGTCATGGAAATGTAAGGGCGGGGAGAAACGAGAGGATGAGCGAAAACGAACCTTTCAACCTTCAACAAATCCTCGACAATGAGTGGATGGTCGCTTATTTCCAACCCATCGTTTCGGTACGTAAAAAGGCCATTGTGGGTTATGAGGGGTTGACCCGGGGGATCCATCCCCTCGATCGTAAGCTTATCCCCCCTAAGGCCCTTTTTCACCAGGCGGGGCCCTTGGGAGCGGTGTTGGAACTGGATCGGTTATGCCGCAAAACGGTCCTGGAGAATTTCAAAGAGATCCAAAAAAAAGACCCGGACGCCATCCTCTCGCTCAACTTCGAGGCTTCGATCATTGATCAAGGCGTGGTGGGCTCGGGCAGCTTGATCCAGCAAGTGAAATCCATGGGTCTCAATCCCCAGAGCGTCGCGATCGAGATCATCGAGTCCCACGTGGATGATGTGGCCGCTTTACAGCGTTTCATCCATACCTACCGGGAATATGGCTTTTTGATCGCCTTGGACGATATTGGCGCGGGCCATTCTAATTTGAACCGTATCCCCCTTCTCAAACCGGACATCCTCAAGATCGACCAGTATTTGGTCCAGGGCATCCATAAGGACTTCTATAAGCAGGAGATCTTCCGGTCCCTGGTCAACCTAGCCCATAAGATCGGCGCTTTGATCGTTTCGGAGGGCATTGAGACCGAGGAAGAGGCCCTTTTTGTCACCGAATTGGGCGTGGATATGATGCAAGGTTATTATTTCTATAAACCCCAGCCGAAAGAGGATATCAAAAATCACGTGGTCGAGCTGCAAGTCAGGGATTTTCAGGACCAACTCAAGAGCGCTTTATTCGAGAAGTTGCGGCTCAAGAACGAAAGCCTTCGAAAATACGAGGGCATGACCCGTAAGATCCAAGCGGAACTGGTCAAAAGTTCGGAATGGAATTTCGACCAAAAGTTATTGGAACTGATCCATCATTTCCCGTCGGTGGAATGCATGTATATCCTGGACGAGAATGGAATGCAGGTATCCGATACGATCTTCGCGGACGCTGGCATCCGGACCAAGAATCGGCTTATTTTTAGGCCGGCGGTCAAGCAAACGGACCATTCGATGAAGGATTATTACTACATGTTGTTCAACGCGGGCCAGCGGCGGAGCACTTATGTGACCGAACCTTATATTTCCCTCGCGACAGGTAATTCTTGCGTCACTTTTTGCCGGGTCTTCAAGGACGCTGAAGAAAAAGAACGGGTCCTTTGCGTGGATATCAACAATGATTATTTAAAGATATTTTCCTGATCGTGGATCTTTTTACACTGACCTTTACAGCCTCATTATTCGATAGTCTTTCGACCACTTTCCAGATCATTCTCTTTGTCCTTTTGTTGACAACCGAAAAGCCGGTCCGGAACGCCATGGTCTATTTGGCTGCGTTAAGCGGTTCCTATTTTTTGTGTGGTTTTTTTGGTTATTTTGCCATCGGCCAATTGCGAACATTGCTCAAGGCCCTCACACCACAAGGACCGGGATCGAACACTCAGTATTATCAAGCCGAATTTATCGCGGGCTTTTTAATGGTGGTTGGCGGGATTGGGTATTTTTTCTGGAAAAAGAAAAAGGGGTGGTCGGGAAGCGAAAACAAACTTATCGCAAAACTAAAGAAGATGAATAGTGGGGCCGCCCTGGGGTTAGGCTTGTTCATGTCGGTGAGTTCTTTTCCGGTTTCGGTCCCTTATTTGCTGGTTTTGGGAAAGTGTGCGGCGGCCCAATTGTCCTTGTCTTCCATGACCGGGATGGTCCTGTTCTATAACTTTGGTTATGCCCTGCCGATGTTGTTGATCTTTTTGATCTATTTGGCCGCCCGGCGCGGGGTTGATGATATTCACGACCAATTACATCAAAAAGCCCATCTGTTGAACTTACATTTAACAGCCTGGACCTTGGTTTTGTTCGGTATCTTTTCGATGATCGATTCAGGATCCTACTTTATTTTTGGTGTAGCGTTGATCAAAGAGAGATATTTCTAAGAAATCTGATGGAAATAAAAAAGCCCTTGGCGAACTATCGCCAAGAGCTTTTTTATTTTGGAGTATTACTTTTCGTGTTCTGAAAGCCAGCGTCTACCGTTCTTTTAGAACGGTAGCGACCAAAGCTCGCACCTCGCCTGGTCGGCTCGGCTCAGGACGGGCAAGTTGGACGCCCTTCGTCAGCTTCTAGAAATGCCCCTTCGAAGCTTTATTCAGCGTGCTCGGAAAGCCAACGTTCTGCTTCGATAGCGGCCTGGCAACCCATACCCGCCGCCGAAATGGCCTGGCGATAATAATGGTCCGCGACGTCCCCGGCGGCGAAAACGCCCGGGATATTGGTGATAGTACGGTTGGGTACCGGGAGTTTCAAATAGCCGACTTCGTCCATGTCCAGCATGCCTTTGAAAATGCCGGTATTAGGCGTGTGCCCAATGGCGAAGAAAAGCCCCGTGAAGGGATACTGCTTCTCTTCATTGGTCTTCATGTTCTTGATCTTCATACCGGTTAAGGTGTCCTTGCCCTCCAATTCGGTGATGACCGAATTGAGCATCCATTGGATCTTCGGATTTGCCTTGGCCCGGTCCAGCATGATCTTGGAGGCCTTGAATTCTTCACGACGGTGAATGATTGTGACGCTCTTGCCGAATTTGGTCAAAAAGTTGGCCTCTTCCATGGCACTATCCCCGCCACCGACTACCGCAATCTCCTGATTTTTGAAGAAGAAGCCGTCACAAGTGGCACATGCGGAAACGCCGCGGCCTAAAAGCTCTTTCTCCCGGGGCACTCCGCCATACTTGGCGGATGCGCCAGTGGCGATAATGACAGATTCGGCTTCGATCAATTCACTCTCGTCGACCCACAACTTGAAAGGACGTTTGGAAAAATCGACCTTAGTGACCATGCCGGTCTTATAGCGGGTGCCGAAACGGGCCGCTTGTTGCTTCATGTTCTCCATCAGTTGAGGACCCATGATGCCTTCGGGGAAACCAGGGAAATTCTCCACTTCGGTGGTGGTGGTCAATTGACCGCCCGGTTGGGAACCATCGATGAGCAAAGGATTGAGATTAGCGCGGGACGTATAAAGGGCCGCGGTGTAACCCGCTGGGCCGGAACCGATAATGACGACTTTTTCCATGACATCCTC
>DAIDGV010000005.1 GCA_027452205.1 candidate division FCPU426 bacterium
CAGGACCGCCCAAGCGGGCACCGGAACGAATCTCCGCAGAAAATAAAAGACCAAGGTCCTTCGGGGATAAACAAAACCGTAAAAAAGAAGGACACCGGCGATAGCGCCATTGGACCCCAGGATGGGGATCGTCGATTGGGGGGCCAAAGCAAGTGCCGCCAGGTTCCCGCCCAGGGTGGAAAAAAGCACCAGCATCAAAAGACCGTACCACCGGATCTTTCCCTCCACCCCCCGGCCGAACAAGAAAAGAAAATAAAGATCGCTGCCCAGTTGGAACCAGTCCGAGTGGACCAAAAAACAGGAGAAGAAAGTCAGTCCACCAAAGCGACCGGGTGCGGCGGGGATGAATCCCAGGTTCGGTCCCGGCGCTTTGGGGTCCGCCAGAAGGCAACTGACGCTGACCACCAGCATGGCCAACGTTAGCAGGTAGGTGAACAGGGGCGGTTGTTCGACCTCCAACGCGTCGCTTTCCAGCGGCATCCCGATGATGCACAAAGCCTTCTTCCACATGGGGATATTGTCGCCGTCGAACTTGTTCTCGTTCCGGGCCCTTTCGGCGATGAACTCGACCTGCATCATGGCCGCTATCTTGGCCGCTTCCGGGGGCAGCTCGGTCTTGACGGAAGGCGTTGAGGCCGCGGCTTGGGCGGGTAAGAATGATCTTTGTTCGTGTGTGAGCCAAGCGAAATTGCAGGCTTGGCAGACCAGTGCCAGGGGATCCAGGATATCCATGGAGACCCGGTTCATGGGCTTCGAGCAGGAAGGACAGGACGACCCCGGTTCCTCACCGCTATGGCGCACCGCTTGCCAAAACTTATCAAAGAAGACCGGTTCCAGGGTTCGGCGCAGGAAGGGCACGCTGACCAACCATCGGTCGCAAGGCTCACAGGCCCAGAAGACGCCGTATTCGGTCTTTTTCTGGGTCAAGCCTTGCTTGCACTCGGGGCAGGTGTACATAGGTCCACTTTAGACCTTTAAGACGCGCCTTCCAACCCGGCCCCCCAACAAAACAGGAGAATTTCGAGCCAATAGCCAGATCATCGTTAATTGAATGACGCTCAGGAACGGGAATTCACACGGAAATATGTCCAAGCCCAGACCGAACTGAACCTTCCTTTGATGGTTTCTTAAGGATACAAAGGGATTCAGTTTCTCGCCTTTGTTGCTATCGCTAACAAATCAGTGTTTGTTATCTTCTTAAAAACAAAGGTTTTTTGAAGGTAACAACTTTCCTAAATTATTCAACTTTCAAAACAACCAACCTTTTCATAAAAGAATGATACTATTTACCTACCTCGTTCAACAAACAGGGGAGGCAAAACGTTCACAAATGAGCCTCTATTCGATCCCTACACTCCAAATTTCAATCCAGGAGATCACCTTATGTCGTGGAGGATTGGTCTAGCTTTATCGTTGATTTTGTCTTTTACCTTTCTATCTTTATTACCATCCTGCGGCTCCAGTAGTTCGAGCACCACTAGTTCTCAGGGCAATAATTTTGCCCATACAGCGACCCCTACCCAGACTCCCGTAATTACAGCGACTCCTACTACCGTTCCCGACTTATCCGTAGATATTTGGGCCACCAATTCTTTCGGAAGCACAAACCCTCTCATTCTTTATGCCACCAATTCACTGACGAACCCTACTTATACCAATATCCAAAGTACCGGCAACTCCAGTGGTTACACCAATAACTTTACTTTGAACATTCCCACGGCTGACAGCCCGGTCTATGTAGAAATGATCTATGCTTATGAAGGTCAGTCTTACGCCAGCACTGGCACCTTAACACCGCACGTGGGCGATATTTACGGCTATTACCAAGCTTCCCCAGTATCATTTATGTCTTATGCGACTACTTCCGGTTGGACCGGCCCGAACGTTTCAGTGACCAGCGGTACGCCCCACGACTTGGGCTCAGGCAACTTGGTCGATTTTGGAGCCAGCAATTGGGGCGGCGCGGCCACACAGACCGGCTGGGGTGGCGCTATTACCCTGACCAACGCCAGTACCGTCAATTCGACACACCCCATCTATGTGGCAGCCTATCCGGATTCTTCCATGGACAAGGGTTGTGGTTCCGCCACTCACAGCGGAACTCCCCTTCTCTATAGTAGTTCTAGTGTAAACGGTGCTTGGCAAGACCTAAGGGATACTACTTTCTCTGCCGGAACGACTTATTATGTTCAAGCTTGGTACGATTCGAATGACTTGGGTTCTACCGGCTGCGTTTCACCCGGTGTGCCCTGTCCTCACGATGGGGATCCTATCTATGTCTGTCGATCGGGTAGCGCGCCCCAATTGTTTTATGTAGGAACCACTTATGCCCAATATAGTGTGACTTTAACGAACAACATCCTGGATTCTTGCAGCGCCCTGGGCGAGAAGATCGTCGGCACAACCTCTAACACCAATACCGGCGGATTATTATTCCAATTATGCCAAACCTACGGTGCGGCTTCCGTCAATCAAATGCAGATCTATCTGACGTCGAGCACCGAGCATTACGAGGTCGGTATCTATTCACAAAGCGGAAGTTATCCTGGCTCTCTCTTGGCCGAATCGGGTTATCAAACCGCTTCGGCCACCGGTTGGAATACTGTGAACCTACAAAGCACCGTCAGTCTTTCGGCTCAAACCTATTACTACATCGGTTTCTATACAGATGGCTCTTTTCTATCATCACCCACTTCAATCGAGGCGGTCAACAATTACAGTACTGGTTCCGTCATCTCAAACGTCATCTCCTCTTACACTCCCGGATCCACGACCACTGGTGCGGACAATTTGCCGACTTATAGCGGTAATTTCCCGACTAGCGGAACAACCTATACACCCTTGCAATATTTTGGCTCGGTCGGAGCAGCCTGTAACTAATCCTAATCACCAGAATCTCCCGTTGGCGGCTTTCTAGTCAAGATCCGAACCCTGATCCCCTCAGGACCGTTCAAGTTATTCCCTGAAAGGCCGTTAGGAAATGCAAGTTCAATGGGAAGGCCAAGATAAAATGAGCACCGCTTTTTTGAACGCGATCTCGGGTATGCAAGCCAACAACCAATGGTTGGACCGGACTGGCAGCGCCATTACCGATACAACGGTGTCCTTCCAAGCCCCCAGCGCCTTTGAAACCGTCCTCGGCAACACCACGGTGACCGGGCTGGACCCCAGCGGCACCCTGAACCCGGGACTGGGCAGCTTGAGCGCCGACAGTTTGGCCGCCTTCAACATGGGCTTAGGGTCCGAGATATTGGACCTGATCCTGGCCCAGCGGGGATTTCAGATCAATGCCCGGGTCGCCACCGAGGCCAGCAAAGACCTGCAGAACCTTTCATCGGTGGCCTGACCTTTAAGACTCAAAACAAAAGTGGCACCAATCGATAAGGAACCTTTTGGGCGTAGGAACGATACCCTTTTAACCCTTCCATGAGCGTCCGGTCTTCCCAATTCGTCCTGAGCAAGACCAGCAAGAAATTAACAACACCCACCCCAAAGGCCGGCCAGGAACCCAACTGGATGGGAATGGCCAGACCACCAAGGATCACACCCAGGTAAGCCGGATGCCGGAGATAAGCGTATGGCCCCGACTGGATGACCGCGTGGCCCCGGTCTTTTTGGACCCGAATGAAACTGGAGAAAAAAGGGTTTACCCGCATGGACGCCCAGATCAGGGCCGAGCTTGCCACCATGACCGATAACGCGAGCAGCGAGCCCCCGGTGGAAATGGAATGGGTCCAGCTGAAACGCTTGTCGAGGCCCGACAAGACGAGCATGAGAATGGGCATGATGATGACCTGCGAGAGCACCAGGACTTTATCCCCGGTCTTGGCCTTCTTCGAAGCGGTGGTCCGTTCCCGCAGCAGGTCCGGGTTCCGGGGATAGATTCCCAGGCTGACCGCCAGCCCGGAGGCGGTGTTATAGGCCAAAAAGGCCCAGCCGTTCCACCAGGCCCATGTCCCCGCGGCCCCAAAAAGGATGAGGGCCTGGACCAGGGCCACCCCGAAGCCGGGCCCGGTGGTTTTAAGACGGCCGGCTAAAGTAGCCATGCTGTTCTTTCCTTTTTAGCTTCCCGCTAAATGTTCGAGTCGGGTTCCACCATGGTTTGGTTTCTCCCGATGACCCGGATGTTATTGACCATGTCATGGGTGCCGCCGAATCCGTGCATATGCTGGCTGATCCGGCGCTTGGTATCGTAATCGATCACGGTCCCCGAAAGGGTGACGTGGCCGTGACGCACCGAGACCCGGATATCCCCTTCCCGCAGGTTGCGCAGATAATGGCTGATCTCGTTCTCCAACTCTACGTCCTTTGGATCATGTTCATAAGGATTGCCTTCCATTGACACCTCCTCGGTGACTTAAATTCATCTTAGGACCGAACGGATCCCCCTCCTATGACCGCGGACAGGTCGCCTATTCGTGGCTGGCACGCCGCCTTTTCATGGAACGATCGCGGTCAAGATGAGCCCTGTCATAGTTTTAGGATCAGGAACGATTTAATTTAATGCCAAGCTTTCAGCCGTTGAAGGAGGGCCTTATGGATCGCCGGAGAATGTTTTTTACGATGGGTGTGATCTTGGTCGGTTTGTCCGGGGTTTTGACGGCCCTTTACCAGGGCTGCTCCAGTACGAACACCCCCTCTTCTCCAACACAGGCCAGCAACACACCCATCTCCGTGCCCAGTTACGTTACTTTCAACGTTACCAATAACGGAAGCAACGACACCGTCTGGCGGGTGGCCTTGCTGAGCAATTCGAACGGTTCTTCCAATTACACCGATTGCTCTGTCCCCGCCAATACCAGCATTCCCGTCCAGGCCCCCCTTCCCTCGGGAAGGGGGTATTATCAAATAACGCTCTATTTGAATTGGTCGGGATATTGCCGCAAATCCATCTGCGGGGCCGTTCTGCTGAACTTGGGATCCACCTATAACGTCACGGTTTCCTCGACCGGCGTTATCTCGGTCGGTTCCGCTGCCTGTTCCGGCTTGGACGACTGTTAAAAGCCCTGTCGCCCTGCCGGTGCGACCTTAAAAGAACGCCTTTTAAGATCGCACCCTAAATCAGCGCCTAACCACAGCTTTCAGAGGCTTTTCATTGGCCTTTTCCTTAAAAAAACAAAAATCTGTCAATCCCCTACCTTTACTTTTCGGTCATCTTTTTTATCAACATCTTGTCTGAGTTATTCAAAATTTTTGACACAGAGCACTTTTCATGCCGATAAAGTATCTGCGAAAATAAGGACATCTAATGGTTTCTGCGGTTGGCCTATAACCTGCAGGTAAATGAGGTTAGCCTTAAAGCGAAGGCTTTGGGCCGGTTAAAAATTTTTATGGAGGTTGCTATGGGTCGATTAAAAGCAAAAGGTTTTACGTTGATCGAACTGATGATCGTTGTCGCGATTATTGGTATCTTGGCGGCTATCGCCATCCCGCGTTTCGCCCAAATGTTGGAGAAATCCAAAGAGGGCGCGACCAAAGGTAATATCGGGGCGCTGAAATCCGCGACCGAAATTTATTATGGTAACTGGCAGGGTGTCTGGCCGACTACTTTGTGGGCCTCCTCCGAATTTTCATTTAGCTCG
>DAIDGV010000006.1 GCA_027452205.1 candidate division FCPU426 bacterium
CGAGCTAAATGAAAATTCGGAGGAGGCCCACAAAGTAGTCGGCCAGACACCCTGCCAGTTACCATAATAAATTTCGGTCGCGGATTTCAGCGCCCCGATATTACCTTTGGTCGCGCCCTCTTTGGATTTCTCCAACATTTGAGCGAAACGCGGGATGGCGATAGCCGCCAAGATACCAATGATTGCGACAACGATCATCAGTTCGATCAACGTAAAACCTTTTGCTTTCAAACGAATCATGACAACCTCCTTTTAAATCTCAAGCTTAAGTCTTTGACCCTTCACCTAAGCTTGGTTAAATCTTAGCCCCTTTTAAAAACTCTGTCAACGCAACGGAAGTAAACCAAAAACTAAGCTTATCCAGCCAGATTGCCTAATTCGAACATCGGCATGAACATTGCTACCACGATAAAGCCCAAAGTAACCCCTAAAAAAACGATCAAAATGGGCTCAATAATTGAGGTCATTCCCTCCACCGCTGTATCCACTTCTTCCTCATAAAAATCAGCCACTTTGGACAACATGGCGTCCAATGCACCTGTTTCCTCTCCCACATTGATCATTTGTGTTACCATGGGAGGAAATATCTTGCTTTCCTTTAAAGGCTGGGTCAGCGTTTTACCGGACCGAACCGAATCCCGAGCGTCGATCAGGGCTTTTTCGACCACCAAATTACCGGACGTTTTTGCCACCGTTTCCAAAGCATCCATAATCGGAACACCTGACTTAATCAAGGTCCCAAAGGTCCTGGCAAATTTTGCCACCGAGGCTTTTTGGACCAAAACACCAAAAACGGGCAATTTCAAAAGAAGCGCATCCATATTGTACGCGCCTTGTTTCGTGCGCTTATAAAGGCTTAGTGCAACATAGAACACGATGCCAAAGAAAACCAGGAACCCGGCCTTCGGACTCAACAAGAAGTTACTGAGCCCTAACACCATGCGGGTCGGCAATGGTAATTCCGCCCCAAAAGACCGGAACACATCGGCAAAAGTAGGTACTACTTTGATCATCAAGAAAATGACCACCAATACGGCCACTGACATGACCACAATGGGATACATCATCGCAGATTTCACTTTTCGTGTGACACCTTCGGCCTTCTCCATGTATTCCGACAAGCGTTCAAAAATGATATCCAAAATACCACCCTGCTCCCCGGCTTTGACCATGTTTACATAAAGAGTGCTGAAAACCTTAGGATGGCGGCTGAGCGCCTCCGACAAAGGAACACCATTGGAAATATCGTCGCGGACCTTCCCCATCAAGCCACGGAAATCCTTGTTTTCCGCTTGTTCGGCAACGATGGTCAACCCCTGAAGGATGGGAAGGCCGGAGTTGATCATGGTGGAGAACTGCCTACTGAAAATAACAACGTCTTTGGCCTTCACCTTGGGTTGTTTTTTTGTTAACCCAATCCACAATTGTTCGATGGCGCTCAAAGGCCCCAAAGTAATGACCTCAAGGCGCTTTTGCTTCAAAGCCGACTGGGCAGCCGCCTCGCTGTCCACTTCCAAGGTCCCTTCCAGGACCTTCCCCATCGTATTTCGTGCTTGGTATTTATAAATTGGCATAAGTTAGATTACAGACCGCCTTTCACCATACGTAAGAGTTCCTTGGAATCCATCGTTCGATCGAAGATCTCGTTGTAGCTGACCACCTGCTTTTGATAAAGATCGAAGAGCGCTTGGTTCATCGTCTGCATACCCGATTCGGTTCCCGTCTGCATTGCAGAATAGATCTGATGGACTTTTTCTTCACGGATTAGATTCCGCACCGCAGAGGTGGGAACTAGCACTTCCAAGGCCACTACCCGGCCCGAGGAATGGGCTCGTGGTAAAAGTTGCTGTGAAATGACACCTTGGAGCACAAAGGAGATCTGAGCCCTGACCTGTTGCTGTTGGCCTGAGGGGAATACGTCAATGATACGGTTGATGGTCTGGATAGCGTCGACAGTGTGCAATGTCGCGAAGACCAAGTGACCCGTTTCAGCGATGGTCAAAGCGGCATTAATAGTTTCCAGGTCGCGCATTTCACCGATGAGAATGACATCCGGATCTTGCCGCAAAGCGAACTTCAAGGCCGCGGTAAAGGAGTGGGTGTCGGTACCTACTTCGCGTTGGTTGACGATACAAGCCTTGTGGGCATGGACATATTCGATCGGATCCTCAATGGTGATGATGTGGCTTTGGTGATTGGTGTTGATCCAATCCAACATCGCCGCCAGGGTCGTGGATTTACCGGACCCGGTCGGGCCCGTCACCAAGATGAGTCCCTTAGGCAATTTGACCAGGTCTTGGACGACCTGGGGAAGCCTTAACTCGTCGAAGGTGCGGATTTTGGAAGGGATATTCCGCATGACCGAGGCAACCGAACCGCGCTGTTGGAAAACATTCATGCGAACACGACCAACGCCTTCCACGCCGAAGGAAATATCCAGCTCGTTGTCCTTCTCGAACTTCTCTTTTTGCTCGTCGGTCAGGATGCTGTAAATAAGCTGTTGGGTCACTTCCGGACGGAGCTTTTCGTATTCCGTGGGGGTCATCAAACCGTCGATACGAAGCATCGGCGGAGCGCCCGCCGTGATATGAAGGTCCGAAGCGCCCTTCTCGAACATCAACCTTAAAAGGGTATCCACATTAACCATAAGAGCCCATCCTTCTCAAAATTAGATTTTTACGATCAATCCTCGTCGGCGTGAGCAACACGGAACAACTCTTCTACCGTCGTCATCCCTTTCAAGACCTTTTGCACACCGCATTCCCGCAGGGTCTGCATCCCGCTTTCGCGGGCGACCTTTTTAAGTTCTGAAGCGGGTTTTCTTTGAATAACGGCCTTACGGAACTCATCGCTTAAGATCATCACTTCGTGGATGGCCATACGGCCTTTGTAACCGGTGTCTGAACAGGTCTTGCAACCTTTACCATGGTACAGAGTGGGTCTTTCCCCGTTCGGGTCCAATCCCATTTCCTGCAACACTTCAGGTTCAGGGGTATAAGGCTCTTTGCAATCCTTGCAAACGCGGCGCAAAAGACGTTGGGCCACCACACAGTGAACGGTGGAAGTGATTAGGAAGGGTTCCACACCCATGTTTCCCATACGGGTCACCGCGCCGGGAGCGTCATTGGTATGCAGGGTGGAAAAGACCAAGTGACCTGTCAAAGCGGCGTTAATGGCGATCTCAGCGGTTTCCTTATCCCGGATCTCACCCACCATCACCACATCCGGATCTTGTCGAAGGAAGGACCGAAGCCCCGCAGCGAAGGTCAAGCCGATACCGGCCTTGGCATTGACCTGATTGATGCCCGGCAGGTTATATTCCACCGGATCTTCAATGGTCGAGATATTCGTGTCCGGGTCATTGATAGCGTGCAAGGCGGAATAAAGGGTCGTGGATTTACCGGAACCGGTCGGTCCTGTTACCAACACCAGACCGTAAGGTTCACGGATGGCTTTTTCGAATTTCTCCTGGATACCCGGCTCGAACCCAAGTTTTGGGATATCCAACGAAAGGTTGGAGGAGTCCAAGATACGCATGACGATCTTTTCGCCGAATTGCACAGGGCAAACCGAAACACGAAGGTCGATTTCCTTGCCCAACACCTTGATCTTGATACGGCCGTCCTGCGGCAAACGCCTTTCAGCGATATCCAACGAGGACATGATCTTCAAACGGGACGAGACCGCCGAGGCCATACTGCGGGGCGGGGCTTTGACTTCGTGCAGAACGCCGTCGATGCGGTACCGGCAGCGATAATTCTTTTCGTACGGTTCAATGTGAATATCGCTGGCTCCCGCGCGGACCGCTTCGGTCAGGATAAAATTCACCACCCGGACGACCGGCGCGTCTTCCCCGGCGGCTTCCAAGGAAGAAATGTCCATCTGGTCTTCTTCTTCCTCGACCACTTCCAAGTTCTGCTCTTCTTGTAAAAGCTTGTCCATATCCAAAGGCGGCGCTTCTTCAAAAGACTTGGCTTTTGCTTTTTTAGGTGCGCCCGCAGGACCTGCGCTTGGGGACGGAATCGGCTTATGACCCGCGTTGGGGCCGTAATACTTCAAATGCATAGCTTTAATGTCGGTTTCACTGGCGATGGCCGGTTCCACATCCAGACCCGTCATCATCTTCACGTCATCAATGGCGAAAACGTTCAAGGGGTCGGCCATGGCGACGGTGACTTTATTGTCTTTTTTGAAAACAGGGATGAGGCAGTGGTTCACCGCGATGGATTCGGGGACGGATTCCAAAACATCTTTTGGGATGGTGATCTCGGTCAAACTAACGTGGGGTATGCCCAATTGGGTACCCACAAAGGCCATGATGACATCTTGGGTCACATAGCCCCGGTCGATCAGGATCATCTCCAAACGACCGCCTTTGCTTCGCTGCTCTTGCATGGCTTCTTGGAGCTGTTCGGGGGTAATGATCCCCTCATCGACCAACATTTCGCCTAGGCGCATTTTCATTGAATCGGCCATGGACTACCTCGGTAAGGGACTTTCGATGGGAACAGATGCACTAAGAAGTATAGATTTCGCGAAAATTGAAGTCAACGAAAGCCCTAGTGGTCGCGGGCCTTTAAACCTGTCTTTAAAGCTCGGGCCATGACCGCGAGAGGGGCTTTCTTCCCGGTCCAATACTCAAAGGACAAAGCGCCTTGATGTAGGAGCATCCCCAGGCCGCCCATCCGAGGCAAACCCAGTCGTTTGGCCTGTTTTAAAAAGTCCGTCTCCCGATGATAGATCAAGTCCACTACCAAGGTGCCTTTTCGGGCTTTTTGAAGGGGCAATGGGGACTTTTCCCCATGCAATCCTAATGAGGTCCCTTGAACGATCCAATCCACATAAGGGATCAAAGGTTCAGCATTCTTGATCGACACGGCCTGGACATCCAACCGGTGATACTTTTTTCGCAGCGTTCGGACCAGAGATGATGCCTTAGCGCCCGAGCGGTTAGCGATATAAAACCCCTTCACCCCTTCTTTTGCCATGGCACCCGCCACGGCCCGAGAAGCGCCGCCAGCTCCAATCAAGAGCCCCCGGCTTCCCTTCAGCTTTTTACGCCATGACCCCAGGGAACGTAAGAATCCCTCGCCGTCCGTCGAAGTTCCACAAAGCTTATCTCCTCGACGGTAGATCGTGTTCACCGAACCTAACCATTGGGCTTGAGGATCAACTGAATCCAGATACTTCACGACCGCTTCTTTATAAGGAACGGTCACATTCGCGCCCCGCACATTGAAGGACCGCATCATCTTCACAACAGGTCCCACCTCATTGAGTGAAATGTCCAAAGGCGTGTAAAACCAGGGAAGTCCTAGTTTTTCAAAAGCGGCATTGTGCATCGCCGGGGATAAGGAGTGACTGACCGGGTGACCCAAGATAAAAGCAACCTGGCTGGCACCAGTGATGGAAGCGGATTTCATGGGTCTCCTTTAAAATTAAGGATGACTAAGCGCGTATTGGATCATCGATACCACGACCAGCCCTGCTGTTTCAGTACGAAGAATGGGCGTCGGCAAATGCACCGCCGCCGCGCCTTTTTGCTGGGCTTGCGTCACCTCTTCTTTGGACCAACCACCCTCTGGCCCAACTAGTACCAAAATCTTCCGGGCGGACAAATTGGATTCTAACACCGTTCTCAAGGTCGGCGCTTCCTTTTCATAAGGAAGGAGTACTTGATCGAATTCCACGAAGAGACCCAAGCACTTTTCCCAATCGGTCACCTCATCCAAAACCGGGACATCGTTCCGACCACATTGACGGCAAGCTTCAACCAATATCTTTTGCCAGCGGTTATTCTTGTGTTCGTACTGGGACTCATCAGGCCGGGAAATACTGCGTTTGGTGACCAAGGGAATGAAACGGTTCACCCCCGCCTCGGTCCCTTGGCGAAGGATCAGGTCGATCTTAGGGCCCTTGGGAAGGCTCTGGGCCAACGCGATCACGGGACCTGAGCTGGAACTATTCGCAGAGCGCCGGGAAAGGACCGTCGCGGTCACAGGTATTGATTCCACCGGCCCCAGTTCTAGTTCATATTCGTTCGATCGAGCGTCAAAGCCGATGAAACGGCCGCCCTTTTCGAGGCGAAGGACTTTTACCAAGTGGCGGGAAGCGGATTCATCCAACACAAATTCTTTTTGCTCATCGGCTGGCGCGGTAGCGAGGAAAAGCCGGGGCGTAAAGCTCATTTTTTTCGGTTAAAGAGATGCTTCATTTTTTCCATCACCCGGGCGATCGCCGGCGTGTTGGTTTCAGTGGAGAGGGACTCGAACTCTTCGAGCACTTTCTTTTGTTTCGCGTTCAGGTCCTTGGGTGTTTCGACCAAGACCGTCACCAATAGGTCCCCCACCGTTGAATCTGCAGGATTTTTCAAACCTTTTTCTTTCAAACGGAACACCTTACCCGATTGAGTTCCCGCGGGCACCTTCATCTTGACCGCACCATCCAAAGTAGGCACTTCCATTTCAGTACCCAAAGAAGCTTTCACGAAAGAGATAGGGATCTCGCAAAGCAGGTCGTCTCCATTGCGGTTAAAGAACTCATGCGGTTCTACATGGAGGAAAACATAAAGATCGCCCGAAGGACCGCCATTCAGGCCCGCTTCCCCTTCACCTCTTAAACGAAGACGGGACCCCTCATCCACCCCGGCGGGAACTTTGACCGAAATGACCCGTTCTTTTTCTACCCGGCCTTGGCCGCGGCAAGTGGAGCAGGGCGAACCCGGTATCTCACCTTTGCCCATACAACGGGGGCAAGTGCGGGCGACCGTGAAGAACCCTTGGGACGTACGGACCTGGCCGGCCCCATGACACATCGTGCATGTGGTCTTACCCGACCCGGCCTTCGCGCCGGAGCCATGGCAGGTGTCGCAGGTGGATAGTTTGCGGATCTTGATCTCTTTGGAAACACCAAAGGCCGCCTCTTCGAAAGTTAAATGAAGGTCGTGGCGAAGATCGTCGCCCTCTTGCACTTGGCTGCGGCCCCGGCCGCCCGAGCCGCCAAAGAAATTGCTGAAAGCGTCGCCGAAGACATCTTCAAAATCCTGCGCACCGCCAAAATCCTGTGGGCGGAACCCGCCGCCATAGCTATATCCCCCGCCGCCCGGGGCGCCCGCGCCCACGCCGGCATGGCCGAACTGGTCATAAGCAGACCGCTTTTTCGGGTCCGAAAGGACCTCATAAGCCTCGTTGATCTCTTTGAACTTCTCTTCGGCTTCTTTATTGTTCGGATTCGCGTCAGGATGGTACTTCTTGGCCATGTTGCGGTAAGCCCTCTTCAGCTCATCCGCACTAGCGCTTTTGGAAACACCTAATAACTCGTAATAATCTTTTTTGGTGGCCATTTTTTCTTTCATAAAACATCACCCCAACCGGTTTTTATTGGAAATTAGGGTGAAAGGATCGAACTTTCAATAACAGGGGCTTTCGAGGGCCTCAAACTATCATCAGTCCAGACTGCCGTAAAGGGCCGTTTTTCCGATTTAAAATCGAAAAAGGGCCTTGCGAACCTCGGCCTTTCTCTCCTAAACTAACGTCGTTTTTCGAAGGAAAAGCGTCATTCCCCGTCTCGAGCGGGTGATAAAAATCAGGAGGCAGCTCATGCCGTATGTCATTACTGAAAAGTGTTTAGGTGAAGTCTACGCTCAATGCGTGGATGTGTGCCCCGTCAATTGCATCCACCCGGGCAAGTACAAGGACCAAGAGTTCATGGTCATCAACCCGGAAGAATGCACCGAATGCACCAGCTGCTATTCCGCCTGCCCCATCGGCGCTATCGTTGATAGCCCGGAAGCTGACCCGGCCGCCGGCAAACTGAACGCCGAATTGGCTCCTTCCTTCAAGAACAACCCGGCTGTTCCGACCCGCCCGGCGAACGATCCACCGCGTCGCCCGGACGTGAACAAGTTGGTCAACTAAGGTTTAAAGTAAAAAAGGGCCATCCCGAAAGGGAGAGGCCCTTTTTTTATGCCTTCTTCAAGTAACGGTTAAACCTTCTGATAGATCTCTTTACCCGAGTCCGCGAAGGTCTTGGACATATCCTTCATGCCCTCCTCGATCGCCTTCTCTTCGGTCAATCCCTTGGCGTTCGCGTAATCGCGGACATCTTGGGTGATCTTCATGCTGCAGAACTTCGGTCCGCACATGGAGCAGAAATGGGCCACCTTGGCCCCGTCCGCCGGCAAGGTCTCATCGTGATATTCCTTGGCCAACTCAGGGTCCAAGGACAGGTTGAACTGATCTTCCCAGCGAAACTCGAAACGGGCTTTGGACAAAGCGTTGTCCCAGCGCTGCGCCGCCGGGTGGCCCTTGGCCAGGTCCGCCGCGTGGGCCGCGATCTTATAAGTGATGACCCCCGCGCGAACGTCCGCCTTGTTCGGCAGACCCAAATGTTCTTTCGGCGTCACATAGCAAAGCATGGCGGTGCCGAACCAGCCGATCATGGCCGCGCCAATGGCGCTGGTAATGTGGTCATAACCCGGCGCGATATCCGTGGTCAAAGGCCCCAAAGTATAAAAGGGCGCTTCATGACAATCCGCTAATTGCTTGTCCATATTCTCTTTGATGAGCTGCATGGGAACGTGGCCGGGGCCTTCGATCATCACCTGTACATCGTGTTCCCAGGCTTTCTTGGTCAACTCGCCCAAAGTCTTCAATTCACTGAATTGGGCCTCATCATTGGCATCCTCGATGGAACCAGGGCGTAAACCATCGCCCAAGCTGAAGGAAACGTTGTAGGCCTTCATGATTTCGCAGATCTCTTCGAAATGCGTGTAAGTGAAGTTCTCTTTATGATGGGCCAGGCACCACTTCGCGTGGATGGACCCGCCACGGGACACAATGCCTGTTCGGCGCCAAGCGGTCATCGGCACATAACGAAGCAGAACGCCCGCGTGAATGGTGAAATAATCAACGCCTTGTTCAGCTTGCTCAATGAGCGTATCCCGATAAATCTCCCAGGTCAGGTCTTCGGCGATGCCGCCGACCTTCTCCAAGGCTTGGTAAATAGGCACCGTTCCGACAGGAACGGGACAATTGCGGACGATCCATTCCCGAGTCTCGTGGATGTTCTTGCCCGTGGACAGGTCCATCAAGGTGTCGCCACCCCAACGCACCGACCAGATCATCTTTTCCACTTCTTCTTCGATGGAAGAGGCCACAGCGGAGTTGCCGATATTCGTATTGATCTTGACCAGGAAGTTACGCCCAATGACCATCGGCTCCAGTTCGGTATGGTTGATGTTCGAAGGGATGATGGCCCGACCCCGGGCGACCTCTTCCCGGACGAACTCGGGGGTGATGACCGGCGGCATGACAGCGCCGAAGGCATTGCCCTTGTGGAAGCGGCCCTTCTCAGCCCGTTCTTCAATGAGCTGATTTTCCCGGATGGCGATATATTCCATTTCCGGGGTGATGATCCCCTTCTTGGCGTAATGCATCTGGCTGACGTTCTTGCCCGGCTTGGCCTTGAAAGGCTTGTGGGTCGCGGCACCCGGGAACACTTCCACCCCTGGCGCGGAGTTCACTTTATAAGAGCCTTCCACTTGTTCCACGTCGCCGGTCTTGAGGATCCAGTCCTTGCGGATCGGTTCCAAACCTTTATGAAGGTCAATGTTCACGTTCAGGTCGGTATATGGTCCGCTCGTGTCATAAACGGTCAGGGGAGCGTTCTCTTCCATGCCCTTTTCGGTCTTGGTCGGACTCAGTTTGATCTCGCGCATCGGGACTTGGAAGCTGTGCAATTTGCCCGGCACATAGCGTTTGGACGAACCCGGGAAAGGCGTCCGGGTGATGCCCTGCGGGGCCGAATTTTTACCGTTACTGTTGCTCATTAAAGTTCCTTCGTGAATATGATCTAGACCATCAAGCATAACGACCCCACACTTCGAATTCAACCAAGCGGGATAAGCCTATTCGAAGAGGTTTTCCTCGATCAAATAGCACTCATAACGCAGCTTTTTGAACCGGGTTGAGGCGGGGTGTTTCAACAATTTCGAGAATTCTTCCAGGGACCGCAGGGCTTCCTGGGCCCTTTTCAGGTTGGCCTTGAGCAGTTCCTGGGCGGAGGCCCTTTTCCTCTCGCTCTTTTCCTGGTTACCACGCCCCAGGTCCCGGGTCACATCACGGGCGACCGAGCGCAGTTTGGAGGAACGAAAGAGGGACTTTTCAGCGACGGTCACGCCATGACGGAGTTTCTTCAAGCGGGATAAAAGCGCGGGGTCATTCAGCACAAAACGGGCCACGTCCTCGGCCACCCGGAAACCTTCCCGGGCCCGGTTGCAGTTGGCGTCCAAGGCCCGAAGGATGGAAAGTGTCTGTGCGTTCTTTTTCATTCGCCCTCGGGCCTGAAAGGCCGGCCTCAGTTGGCTTTCTTGGCCAATTTCGCCGCGGCGGCGGCCACGGTGGTCTTTTTGCCGAACATTGGTTTGGGGACCTTCTTCACCTTCGCCGGCTTTTCACCCTTGGCAGCCTTCTTATCGACCGGGGCTTCCTTGACGGTCTTTTCGGCCTTTTTGTCCGCGGTCTTTTTATCTTCGGCCACAGCGCCCTTTTTCTTGTCCATACCCGGCACCGGATGTTCAGGGTTCTTCGGGAAGAGGGGTACGGTGACCTTGATGGACTTGCCCTTGGCCGCGGCAGCCTTGGCCTTAGCTTCATCCAAAAGACGTTTAGGACGAGGGGTGTCCTCTTTCAAGAAGAAGTCCCCTTTCAAATAAGGAACGGCCGAGACCTTATTGAGTTTCGCGGCCAGGTCCAGGTCCTTCACATAACCCTTGCGGATCAATTCCTTGCCGTCCGGGGTTTCCTTCATCATCTCAAAGACCTTCCCCGCCCAGGGACGGTAATAGTTGATCGCGTCCTTAGCGCTTTCGGTCAAGACGATCGGCTCCGAGATGAGCGTGCTTTGGAGGAAATCCACCAACATGCCTGCAAAGGCCATATCTTCCGGTCCACCGGCCGCGAGAACCACAACATCGTTCTTAGCGCGAAGACAGGAATCATAAACATCGGAAAGATTGATGAAAGATCCCAATAGAACATGCTTAGCCTTGGGGATCCGCAGGGGCGACTGGGTGCTGATGCAGACAAAACGATCCTTCACCTTGTCGCGGCTCGAATCCATCGGCGACAGGCTCAAGTGGAAACCCGGGATCTTTTCCCAGTCACGCTCACCAGCCAACAGGCCTTCCCCTCGCTTTTGCTTTTCAAAGGCCTTCTTGGCCGAACCCGGATCGGAGTAAAGACCCACGCCCGCGGCGCCATGGTACAGGTACATCGCGGCTGTCGTTGTCACGCGAAGAATGTCCGCCAGGACGACGGTAGCGTTCTGCATGATCGTGACCTTGGCTTCTTTAGGATGGTTATAAACGGTGATCTTCAAGTTGGGCTCCAATTTCTAAAAAAATAAATGCGGGGTCTCAGCAGAGACTCCGCAGGGGTGATTGACCCGGCGTGACGCTTGGCGCCTACGCCCAGGCGGTTATTTCTTCGATTCTTTGTCGGCGGCTTTTTCTTTTTTCTTCCGCATATCATCCACATAGTGAGTGGAGTATTTCCCGCTACGGAAAGTTTCGCTGGCCAGGATGCCCCGCAGGAACGCGGCGGTGGTATGAACACCCTCCACCACCAACTCATCCAAAGCACGGATCATCCGGTTGATGGCCTCGTTGCGGTTCGGCGCGTGGACGATGATCTTCGCCAGCATCGAATCGTAATAAGGGGGAACTTTGTAACCCTGGTACAAATGAGTATCGACCCGCACACCCGGTCCGCCCGGCACGTGATAGGTCGTGATGGTTCCAGGCGAAGGACGGAAATTATCGTCCGGGTTCTCGGCGTTGATACGGCACTCGATGGCATGGCCGCGCGGTTCCATTTCGGTCTTAGGGATCGAAAGTTTCTCGCCCGCCGCCACACGGATCTGTTCTTTGATGATGTCCACGCCCATGATCTGTTCGGTCACCGGATGCTCGACCTGGACGCGGGTGTTCATCTCCATGAAATAAAATTCACCTTCTTTATTGAGCAGGAACTCAATGGTCCCCGCCGAGCTGTACTTCACTTCTTTAGCCAAACGAAGGGCGTACTTGCCCACCGCCTTGCGCTGTTTCGGGGTCAGGACTCCCGACGGTGCCTCTTCGATCAACTTTTGGTGCGAGCGTTGGATGGTACAGTCCCGTTCGCCCAAGTGGGCCACATTGCCGTACTCGTCGCCCATGATCTGAACTTCAATGTGACGGGGATCCTCGACGTACTTTTCGATATAGACTTCCGGGTTACCAAAGGCCGCTTCGGCTTCGGCACGGCAGGTTTGGAAAGCCTGGGCCAAGGAAAGGTCCGTATGGGCCACCCGCATACCGCGGCCGCCGCCGCCGGCGGAAGCCTTGATGATGACGGGATACTTGATGCGCTTAGCCACTTCCAGGGCTTGTTTTTCATCCTTCACGGGGCCGTCGCTGCCCGGGGTGGTCGGCGTTCCGGCTTTCTTGGCCATACCGATAGCCTGTACCTTGTCACCCATGAGTCGCATCACTTCGGGCTTCGGACCGATGAACTTGATCTGGCAGCTGGCGCAAACCTCGGCAAAATGGGCGTTTTCGGCCAAAAAGCCATAACCTGGATGGATGGCTTCAGCGTCGGTGATCTCGGCGGCGCTGATGAGCGCCGGAATGTTCAGATAACTTTCTTTGCTGGGGCCCCTGCCGATACAGACACTTTCGTCGGCCAGATGGACATGCAGGGAATCGGCGTCAGCGGTGGAATAAACGGCCACCGTCTTGATGCTCATCTCTTTACAAGCGCGGATGATACGCAGGGCGATCTCGCCCCGGTTAGCGATCAGTATCTTTTTGAACAAAATGAATTCCCCTTTGATGGAAAAGTGGCGCCCCGAAGGGCGGCCTTATTCAACGACGATGAGAGGTTGGTTGAACTCGACCGCTTGGCCGTTCTGCACCAGGATCTTGGTGACCTTGCCGGCCTTTTCGGACTTCACTTCATTCATGAGCTTCATGGCCTCGATGATGCAATAGACTTGGCCTACTTCGATCTTATCGCCTTCCTCGATAAAGGCCTTGGCGTCCGGGGACGATGCGCGGTAGAAGGTGCCCACCATGGGCGAGTTTTGGGTGTTGCCGGCAGCAACCGGAGCGGCCCCAGGGGCGGCTGCGGTCGCGGCAGGGGCCGGGGCCGACATAGCGGGAGCGGACATAACAGGGGCGCTCATCATCGGAGCGGCCATTTGGAAAGGCACGCCTGGGCCACGGCGCAGGTGGATCTTGACACCGGCTTGCTCAAAACTGATCTCGCTGATATCCGAAGCGTCCATCAATTGGATCACATCTTGAACTAGCGCCAGCTTGGAGCTGACTTTCACTTTTTTGGAAGTCATGTTGCCTTCTTTCTTGGGACTGGGTTTGGAACTTTCGTTTTTCTTGGATTCGGACATCTTCCGCTCCTTCCGAACTTAAAACGTCGTTTTCAAACTAGGCTTAGACCCGCTCCAGGTATTCCCCGGTACGAGTGTCGATCTTCAGCACATCGCCTTCTTTGACAAAGAGAGGCACCTGAATGGTGGCTCCGCTTTCCAAGGTGGCCGGCTTGGTGGCGTTCGACACGCGATCGCCCTTGATGCCCGGCTCCGAGGAAGTGACCTTCAATTCGACCGTGATCGGCAACTTTACGCTGATCGGGCGTTCTTTATAGAAAAGCACCTCGATGTTCATCTCGTCCTTCAGCCATTGGTAACCCTCACCGACCTCTTCTTCGGTCAGTTCCAGCTGTTCGTAGGTCTCGGTATCCATGAAAATGAACTTATCGCCCTGTTTATAAAGGTATTGCATCTCTTTTTCTTCAACCGCCGGTTCGGGAACCTTTTCCCAGCTATCCAGGGTCTTATCGGTAACCGTACCTAACTCCACGTTCTTGAGCTTCAGGCGGACAAACCCGCCTCCTTTACCCGGCTTCACATGCTGGAAGCTGACCACACGGTAAAGAACCCCGTCAAATTCGCACAAATTGCCGCCTCGTAAGTCCATCACAGTCAGCATCGAAAAGCTCCTCGAACGTTCGGGAAAAACCCTTATTTTTCAGTCTTTTTCAGGTTTAACCTCTCAAAACGCCTTGTTTTTCAAGGTTTTTAAAGGGTTTTCCAGGCAAAAGAGGCGGTATTTTACAGGAAAGTTGTCCTTCCGTCAAACAAAGCCGCTCAGAAGCTTCGAAAACCCAATATTCAAGGGGTTTATTTAACATTGGAGGCTTTCAGAAAGCCAAGGAGGGACCTATCAACCCCAACCTGCCATAAAAAAGGCCCCTATCCAAATCGGATAGGGGCCCCTTAAGAGACTTTGGATCAGTGCAGGAGTACGACCTTGCCCTTTCGGATCTCAGTAGCTCCATTGGTAGCCACTACCCGGACAGTATAGATATAAAGACCGCTGGAAACCGCGTTATGAGCGGCGTTTTGGACGTTCCAGAGCCAGTTGTTCATACCTGTATTGCCATAAAAGGTCGTCCCCACCACCCTCTGGCCCAGGGAGGTAAAGATGTCCACAGTCACCTCGGCCGCCTGGTTGAGCTGGACGTAGAACCGAACCGGTTGGTAGTTTCGGGAAACGTTCGGTCCCGCCACCACCGATTGGATCACCGAGCTGCCCGTCGCCACCGTCAGCGTCATGGTCGGTGTGGAGGTGCTCTTGAACCCTGTCGCTTGGATGACTGAGTTAGCCAGGGCTGCCGCCATTCCCCCGCCCGAGCAGGGCCCGATCAACTGCCAGACCGTGGGCGTGATGTTCGGGGCATAGACATCCAAACCGTAATTGGTGACCAAGGCCTTGTACTCATTGCCCTGATAGACCACCAGGACACCTACCTGGTACAGAGGCATACCAGCCGAAGTCCAGGTCGGCAGCCCGGCGCAAACGCCCGACGAAGTGGCCGTCATGGTCGGGGTAGAGGTGTTCTTCACCACCGGCGTCGGAGAAGGCGTCAGGGTGTTGGTCCTCGTCGCCGTATTGACCGCCGTAGCCGTTTTGGTGTTGGTCGCGGTCGAAACAGCCGTCGAGGTATTGCTTGGCGTAGAGGACCATGTGAACGTGACCGTACTCGTCGGCGTCAACGAGGCCGTGGCCGTGTTACCTGCCGTGTTAGTACGGGTCAAGGTCGCGGTGGCCGTATTCGTCAACGTCGGAGTGGTCGTTTGTGTCAGTGTCGCGGTCACCGTCGGAGTGGACGTGCTGGCCGCCGTCGAGGTCATGGTCGGGGTGTTGTTCGCGCCGCAAGGTCCGATCAACTGCCAGACCGTGGGCGTGATGTTTGGAGCATAGACATCCAAACCATAGGTGGTGACCAGGGCTTTATATTCGTTCCCTTGATAGACCACCAAGGTGCCCGCCTGATACAGCGGCATCCCGACCGAGGTCCAAGTCGGCAAACCGGCGCAATTGCCGATCTGGCCTTGGGTTGGCGTAAAGGTCGCCGTGATCGTGGGTGTATTGGTCTTGGTCGCGGTCAAGGTCGGCGTATTGGTAATGACCGCCGCGCCCGGGGCCACTTCGGCCCACCAGGTGCCCCAAAGGGTGTTGCCGCCCGTACCTTCTGAATACTCCTGTGTGGTCCAGAAGGTCGTATCATCCGCTGGGTCCACCATCGTGTGGCTATAGTCCCCCCAACGGCTGGCGCCATAAGGCCCTAAACCATTCTTGAATACGACCGAACTTTGGAAAGTGCCGGCCGGATCGGTGGAAGCGCGGAACGAATAACCGCAGCTCGGATAGCCCGCGGAATTCATGACCGTGTAGCCGATCAAAGCATCCCCGTTCTTATTGACCGCGATGGAACCAAACCCATAGTAGTTGGTCCCTGTCGGGTCGTCGATACGGCCAAAGTCTTGTAACGCGCCGTTGGTATTGATCTTCCACCATTGGATATCCGTGCGAGTGGCGCCGGTCGAGGGTTGAACGACCTGCGTACCGTAGATATTCCCATTGCGGTAAACGCAATCCATCATCCAGTTGATGCCCAGATTCACGGTGACCGTGGTCCCCGCTTGGGGCGCGCCGGGGATATTCCCGGTCCAATCGCCGCCCGCCGGGGCAGCCACGCTGCCGATCTGCACAATACTGGCGCTTCCCACCGATCCGGTAAGTTTGGATAAAAGCACGCTATCGTTACTGTCCTGGGTCAACAGGTATAGGTCGGCCACGTTGGCGTCATAAGTTTCCGCCGGCTGGGTGGCCGTACCCGGGCTGGTGAGGACCTGGATATTCGGGCTGGCCACACCGTTATAAAGATCGGCCTTGCTGAAAGCCCAAAGGAAGGTCGTGTAATTGACGCCTGTCGTGCCGTCATTCGGGAACATATCCGCGCCCATGGCGATCCAATTCTTATTGAACCCTAGGGTGGGGTAATCGGCCCAATGCTGCGACTGCGGGTCGACCTTCACCACATATTCATACCAGTTCCCGGTAGGGTCGGCGGTGGCGCTGACCGCGATGAGGATGGTGGCATTGGCTTGATCGCCCAGCAAACCACCCGAGGAAATAATGAACCGCTGGCCATAGGGATCGAAACGCGACCGGGTGTCGAACGAATTACCCGACGGCTGTACCGGCAACCAGAAGTTATCCAGGTCCTCGCTGCTGATCTGGTTCCCACTGCGGTCCCGGATGGTCAGGGTATTGTTGACCGTCGTCAACACGAACTGGGAACTGACCGCGCCATTGGTATCCGGCGGATTCCAACCGGTCTGGTCCTGGCCGTCGAAGTTGTTCTCCGGCGAAGGAGAGAAGGACGACCCTCCCGTCGAACCGCTCGCCACAGCTGGGACATTGTGCAATGTCACGTTATTGAAATGCTTGGCATTGGGATTCGTCCTCGGCAAAGGCGGCGCCTGGTCGGCATCCTGGTCATGCACTTGATGGCCCTGGTGTTTCTGCAAAGTACCGTTCTTTTCCTTGGCCTCGATATCCCGCACATTGACCAACTCATAATGGACCCGCTGACTTCCCCACTTCCAACCCGAGGAATTCTGGCGGGCTTCCTCTTCTTCCAGTTCTTTGTTGTCCATAGCCAATTGCAAACTGCCCGAGGCCGGAGCGCCGCTACCGCAAGGCCCGATCAACTGCCAAACCGTGGGTGTACTGCCTGGAGTATAGACATCCAGGCCATAGGTAGTGACCAAGGCTTTGTATTCATTTCCTTGATAAACCACCAAAGTGCCCGCTTGATAAAGAGGCATCCCCGCCGACGTCCAGGTCGGCAAGCCTGAACAAGCGCCGCCTTGGGTGGCGGTGAAGGTCGGCGTATTGGTATTGACCGTCGTAAAGGTCTTGGTCTGCGTCAAAGACGGGGTAGAACTGAAGGTAGAGGTGGAAGTATTCACCGGCGTAAAGCTGTTCGTCGACGTCCCCGTGATCGTCCAGGTAAAGGTAAGCGTGGATGTCGATGTATAGACCGGGGTATTGGTCAAAGTCGGTGTGTTGGTAATGGTCGGTGTATTGGAAAGCGTGGCGGTCTGGGTGGGCGTAAAGGTAAAAGTCGGCGTATTGAAGACCGTGTTGGTTGAGGTCATTGTATTGGTTGCCGTATTGCTCGTGCCACAAGGACCAATGAGCTGCCAGACCGAGGGCGTGCTACCCGGGGTATAGGCGTCGAGGCCATAGGTCGTGACCAGGGCCTTGTATTCGTTCCCTTGATAGACCACCAAGGTGCCTGCTTGATAAAGAGGCATTCCAGCGGATGTCCAGGTCGGAAGACCGGCGCAATTGCCCGTTTGTCCCTGGGTGGGCGTAAAGGTAAAAGTCGGCGTCAATGTATTGGTCTTGGTGAAGGTCAAGACCGCGGTGATGCTGGAAGTAAAGGTCGGCGTCACGGTCGTCCCGCTCACGCCCAAAAGATCGTTGATCAGATGCTGGCCCGTGGGCGATCCCCAACCGGTGACCAGGTCAAAACCCGCCACCGCGTTGAAACCCACATTGTTGCCGCTGGTTGTGTCATGGAAATCCACGGCATATTGGGTCGGGTTCTGCCCGATGGCGTAAATGGCCGGGTTGATGAAACCCAAACCCGGTTTACCTAAAGCGGCGGCCTGTTGATTGGCCAAAGCCAAATAACCTGCCCACATGGGCGTCGCGGCGCTGGTTCCCCACCAGTATTCCCAATTACCCGCTTCATAGATGTAATTATTCTGGGCGTTAGCCGCCACATCCGGCGCGTTGCGGTGAACGCTGCTTCCGCCATTGACGCTCCAGTTCATTCCCTGTTGATAAGAAGGGATCGGCACCAACGTCAGGATACCGCCGCCTGAGGCTTCACTCCCTTGGTTCCAGGCGATCTCACTGGAGTATGCCGGGGGATTGGCTCCATTCGTGTTCAAGATCGTTCCGCCGACGATGACCACGTCGGGAAAGTTCAGGCTATAACCCGAATATCCATTCGGGTCCGAGCTGTTATTGGCGCTGTCATAAGAGAACCAGTCGCCCGAAGCGTTGAAGTACGTTTGTCCCTGGGCCGCGAATTGGGCGAAAGCCAGGCCGGTGGTGCCATATTCCCAAGAAGCGCTGATCTGCTTGCAGGTGTCATCCGTCGCGATCTGGTTGAGCACATCGTCGGCCGTGCTCCCCATATAAACACTGATGCTGGCCATGGGTGCCATGGCGTGCACGCAGTCGATGTCCAGGATCACTTCCCCGTTGTCGCCAGGCGTGGTGCTGGAATTCCAACCATCCAAATAAACATTGTTGATGGGACCGAAGGAAGAATACATGGCCGCTTCAGCCGGGCCATAGGTCACCGCCGCGTTCTGATAAAAGGCCGGGTCGCCAACGTTATAGGTCGATAGTTCGAACAAAGCCACGCCTTGGCCTTCACCTTTCGAGGTCACATCGGGAGCGTAAGCGTCGCGGATATCCATTGGGGAAATGCCAGCACCCGGGGCGATCCCACCCATGGACCTTGGCATCGGCCCGGCGGCAGCCGGACGAGGCTTCACGAAGTCGCTCATGCCCGCCACGTTGGCGATGGGCACATCCAGGTCCACCGAGGGATCATCGTTCGGGCCATAGAAAACGCTTCCATCCTCGCGTTTAAAATTATGCAGGCGAACATGGAAAGCTTTCTCGATAGCGTCGTTGTCCCCTTCCACGTCCACGATGCTGTTGTTCGGATGGATCTTGGTCACTTTCAGTCCGCGACCACTCATATAGGTCGATACCGTTTGAACATCGTCGTTCGAGGGACCAAAACGGGAAGTGAATTCTTGCGGGGTCAAAAAGTGGTGATAGTTAGGACTGTGCGGATCGTACAAGTCCTTCAACAGTTGGCTCAACTCATTGGTATTGCGCCAAGGCAAGGAGACCGCGATATGGAATCGGCGGCCCGTCTCGACTTCACCCAAATCGGGCGCTTGGGCCATGCGGGCGGTGTGATGACCGTATATCTTTTGGCGGCCCACCGAAAGGGTCACGGCGTTCGCGGCGGAGGAAAGAATGATCAACGCGAACAGCAGGGATATTTTCATCAGAACACTTTTTGTCTTTTTCATGAACGCCTCGCAAGGATGTTTTCTGATGCAGCGACGCCGACTATAGACAGGACAAATTCAGGGCTCAAATGAATTCAGGATAAAGCGAGGTGAAAAAATCGTTTTGAGGTTAACACGTTTAACCAAAAAATGATTTTTGGAAAAAGAACCCTTTGGTTCAAAATGAAGTTACTCCCCGGGCTAAAGCCCGGGGTTTCAACCTTTAGGCTTGCTCTGGTCCTGCTGTTGCTCCCGGATATACTTGCGAATCATTTCTTCCTGCACCGTCCCTATGCTCTCCGCAAAGTAGCCATCCGCCCA
>DAIDGV010000007.1 GCA_027452205.1 candidate division FCPU426 bacterium
CCCCGACCAAGAGCCGGCTCGGATCTTTGAAAACCGAGCGAAAGGGACCCATTGGGGGATGGGTGGAGCGGGGCTATTGTTTGACCGGACATTATCCCAAATCGGTGACGGATGGCGGTCTGAGTGGAGAAGGTCGAAAAAATCACTAAACGGAATATTTACGAGGGAATTAAGTGTGTAATTCCCCAAATTAAAGGGTTCCGCATGGAAAAGAGGGTGAAGTTCCTGAACCGTTACGGTCAATTTACATGGTCGAAACAGCTAAATCTTAATCTTTAAGCGGAAAGGAGGACCGTCATGGTGCAAGTGATCATTCAACAAGTGACCCGTTGGGACGACCGTATGTTCACCCGCATCTTCGGGAACGTCAACCGTAAAACGTGGAAACACTTTTTCTACATTTTGTCCCGCAGCGCGGACAGTTACTCCTGCGCTTTGGTCGGTCTTCTTTGGGCCTGGGTCAACCCGTCCACTTTGCCCTACGTTCTGGCGGGCGTCATCGGCTTCGCCATCGAGCTGTCGCTTTATTACCTGGTCAAAAAGAACGTGAAGCGTCCCCGGCCTTTCCGCAAAATGGAAGGCATCTCCTGTTTGATCGTGCCGCCGGACGAATTCAGCTTTCCCTCGGGCCACACCGGCGCCGCCTTTTTGATGGCCATGGTCATGTCGATGGCTTTTCCTATTCTCTGCGTACCGGCCTTGATCTGGGCGGTTTTGGTCGGCTTTTCCCGTATCTACCTGGGTGTTCATTATCCCACCGATGTTCTGGCTGGCATGGCCCTGGGACTTTTTAGCGCGCAGATCGGTCTGTGGGTCGTTCATATTATCCTTTGAGGTGGTTTGTGGCGAAAAAAGCGAAGCCTTCTGCGGCGCTGAGAACAAAGAATAAAAAAGCCAAGAACAAAAAAGAATCGGTTGAAAGATCCCCGGCCAGCCGTTTGGCGGGCGTCCTTTCTTTCCGTTGGTTGAAAAGGATGATCCACAGTAAGTTCCGATCCATGGATCTTTTGGACCTCTGGATATTGAAAAGGAACTGGGTCAGCCCGCTTCAATAGGTCTACTGGCTTGTCTACCTCGCTGTCCTCCTTCTGAACGGTAAAAAAGCATGTTTTTAAACCCTTTTTTATGCAACTTTTCGAAGGGTTATCCCGTCTTATAAGCGTAGTTCAAAACACTGGGGAGAAAGAATATGAAAAAGTCACTGTTAGTTTTGATCGCCTTGATGCTGCTGGGAACCACCGGTTTTTCCTTCGCTCAAGACGCGAACGGCAAGAACCCGAAGATGAGCCCGAAAGCCCGCTTGGCCCGTCAACACAAGCGCATCAAGAACGGCGTGAAGAGTGGCAAGATCAGCAAGGCCCAGCACAAGCAATTGGCCCAAGAAGGCAAAGATATCAACCAAGAGCGCAAAGCGGACTTGGCCAAGGACGGCGGTAAGTTGACGAAGTCCGATCGCAAGAACTTGGAATCCCAAGAGAACCTTCGTTCGGAGCAGATCCATCAGGACAAGACAGGCAACTAAGAGTTGAGCGTAGAAAAGGGGCGGGCTTCGGCCTCGCCCCTTTTTGTTTTAGGTTCGGTTGAAAAAGAAACGGTATTTGCTTAATAATAAGTCCACTTCAGGTCGAAAGGCAGCTCCTTTTGGTTTCCCGTTGGCCGCAAATTTTAAGCCGCTCTATTTTGGCGCTGGCCTTGACGTTGTTCTCCCTCAAGCCCAGCGTGACCACCCGGCTCGTGCCGCGGTTGTTGGATCATGTCCACCGGACTTTTTTAGCCCACACCACGATGGCTAAAATGCCAACCCAGACCGGCCCAAAGGCGACTTGGCGTTCTTCTTTTCAGCGCGACGATGACCGCATGCGGATCGCCCCGGCGGTTTCCGTGGCCAAAGTCTGTCCGATCCCTAAAATCCAAGTTGTGTGTGTTGTTACCAGTGGTCCTTGTAAAATACGAGTTTTTCCCCCGCTTAACACTGTCGTCCTTCGTATCTGATCCTTCTTCCACAATTTAGGCCAGTGCACCGGGTTTCCGGCGTCGCTGGTTCCGGCGAAAGGCCTTTTAGGCCATCGTCTGTTTTTTTGGTTTTCAATATCCCAAAATGTGGAAGCCCACCCGCAGGGTTGGGCAATGAAGGAGTTTTAGAATGAAACGCAAAGTCGCGCCGAAGTTAGAAATAGCGCAGAAGGTATCCCGCGTTGGTTTGGTCCAGTTGGCCATGCGGCGGCCCATTACCATGATGGTGTTGTGTTTGGCCATTGTGCTGGGGTCGGTCGCCTGTTTGACCAACATGCAGTTTGACATTTTTCCCGACCTGGGCACGCCCCAAATTTACGTGGTCGAACCCTATGGGGGTCTCAGCCCCTCGCAGGTCGAAAGCTTTTTGACCTATAACTTCGAGAGCCAGTTCTTTTACGTGAACGGCATCCAGCATATCGAGTCCAAAAGTATCGCCCAAACCGCCTTGATCAAGCTGGTCTTTTACCCGGGCACCAACATGGCCTCGGCCATGGCGGAGGTTGTGGCTTATTCCAGCCGTGCGCTCAAGAACATGCCGGCGGGCACCTTGCCGCCGCTCATCCTGCGTTTTGACAGCGGTTCCTTACCGGTGGGGGATTTGGTCTTTTCCAGTCCGAACCGCGGATTGGGGGATATCGAAGATTACGCCCTCAACTATGTGCGGCCCCTTTTGGCCACCTTGCCGGGTATTTTGGCGCCAAATCCCTTCGGTTCCTCCCCCCGCACCATCGTCCTGAATGTCGATCCCAAGAAACTCAGCCTCTATAACTTATCGCCCGAGGATGTGGCGACGGCCTTGGCTAAGTCCAATCAAATCGTTCCTGCTGGTAATTTGAACATCGGCACCCAATATCCCTTGGTGCCTATGAATTCCATCGTGGAAAAGATCGATCAACTTTTGACGGTGCCTATCCGGGTAGGGACTTACCCCACGGTTTTCATGAAAGATATCGGAACTGTCACGGATGGCACGGATATTCAAGTGGGCTACGCATTGCTTAACGGCCACCGGACCATCTATTTGCCGGTCACGAAACATTCGGATGCTTCCACTTTGACGGTCGTCAACGAGGTGAAGAACAGCATTCCCTTGTTCAAGAGCGTCCTACCGAATGACATTGACGTCAAATATGAATTCGACCAGTCGGGAACGGTCAAGAATTCCATCAGTTCCTTAGCGACCGAAGGCATTATCGGCGCCCTTTTGACCGGGCTGATGGTGCTTCTTTTCCTGAACGATTGGCGCAGCGCGCTCATCGTAGTCATCAATATTCCCCTGGCGGTCATGGGGGCCATTATCAGCCTCAAAACGGCCGGACAGACCATCAACATCATGACTTTGGGCGGCTTGGCCCTTGCTATCGGTATTCTTGTGGATGAAAGTACCATCACCATCGAGAACATCCACGTGCGGTTGGAAAAAGGCGAGGATCTGGCGACGGGTTCCATCCATGGGACCAGCGAGATTTTTTCTCCGGCCCTTTTAACCATGCTTTGTATCCTGGCGGTATTCATCCCGGCCTTCTTCATGGGTGGTATGGCTAAGGCTCTTTTTATTCCCTTGACCCTGGCGGTTGGATTCTCGATCATTTGGGCATTTTTCCTTTCCATGACGGTGGTCCCCATTTTGGCCACCTGGATCATGAAAAAGGATCACGGTCATTCCAAGGAGAAAAAGACTTCGGGTGAGCCGTTCCTGGAGAAGTTGAAACGCTTTCATGGCCATGGGTTGGAATATATCTATAAAAACCGGGTTTTGTTCCTGACCGCGTATGGGGTCGGGGCCCTGGTCATTATTTTGGGCCTAGGGACCTTGATCGGCCGCGAGATATTCCCTCAGGTTGAAAGTCATGAACTGGCCTTGCGTATCCGAGCCCAGACGGGAAGCTCCATCGATGAAACCGAAAAGGATGTTTTGAAGGTCATCGACCTGATCAAACAGACCGCCGGTCCTGACAATGTGGAAACCACCCTTGGCTATGTGGGTACTCAGCCAACTCAATACGCCATCAATTCCATTTTTCTTTGGACCTCAGGGCCTCAAGAAGCGGTACTGGAAGTGGCCTTGAACAAGGAAATGAAGATGTCTTCGGCGGAGTTGCGCGAAAAATTGAGGCCGATCTTTCAGCAACAACTACCGGATACCGAGGTCACCTTCGAGGCCAGCGGTATGGTGGACAAGGTGATGAGTGAAGGCTCGCCAAAGCCCATTGAGGTGACATTGAGCGGACACGACCTGGAAAAGAACCGGGATGTGGCTGCCCAAGTCAAAAAGGTCCTAGAAGGCATTCCGGGTCTGCGGGATGTGGGCTACGGCCAGCCCGTGGATTATCCGGCCATTCAGGTCCAGGTGGATCGGCAAAAGGCGGGTCTCAGGGGTGTGCAGGTGGAGGATATCGGCAGATCCATCATTCCGGTCACTTCTTCCAGCCGTTTCTCCTTGCTGAACTTCTGGGAAGATACCCGAAGCGGTATCAATTACCAGGTGCAGGTCCAGGTACCGCAGAATATGGTCACGTCGGTAGACCAGTTCAAAAGAGTTCCCATCTCCATCAATGGAGGGTCCTTGCCTTTGGATAATTTCGCCACCGTTGAGTCCTCCAAAACCGTGGCGGAATACGACCGTTACAATATGCTTCGCATGGCCACGGTGACCGCCAATCTGGAAGGGATCGATCTGGGGCATGCGGCCCAAAAGATCCAGAAAGCCCTGGCTTCGATAAAGGCGGCACTGCCCCGGGGAACTCAGATGTTGGTCAGGGGTCAGGTATCCACTCTGGATACGATGATCGGCGGTTTGTCCGCAGGTCTTCTTTTCGCCATCGTCGTTATCTTGCTCCTCCTGGCGGGAAGCTTTGAGTCCTTTCCCATTGCCTTCATCGTCATCTCCAACGTGCCGGCGGTGCTGGCGGGTTCGCTGATCGTCCTCTTTTTCACGGGGTCGACCCTGAACATCGAGTCCTTCATGGGAACCATCATGGCCGTGGGGGTATCGGTCTCCAACTCCATCCTGTTGGTCACCTTCGCGGACCTGACGCGCCGTGGGGGCCACCATTCTTGGTCCGCGGCGGTCTATGGCGCTCAAAGCCGTTTAAGACCGGTGCTGATGACGGCCATTGCCATGGTGGTGGGGATGATCCCAATGGCCTTGGGCCTGTCCGAAAGCGGCCAACAAACCGCGCCCCTGGCCCGGGCGGTCATCGGGGGTTTGACGGGATCGACCATCACCACGTTGCTTATCATGCCGGTCATCTATGCCATCGTTCATCATGACAAACCGGCGCATACGGCTTCCCTGGATCCGATCGACCCGCATAGCGCGTTTTACGGTGATAAAAAATGACGGGTTCTTTTCCAGTTGATGGGGAGGTAACCAATGAAAGAAGTTGAACGACTTAAACGAAAATTGATCGATCGGATCCTGCGGGTCTGGATGGTCCGCATGGCCATGCGGCGCCCCATCACCATTATGGTGCTGTGCGTGGCAATCGCTATAGGAGCGGTGTCGGCGCTTTTCGACATGCAATTCGACATTTTCCCCAATTTGGGAACGCCACAAATTTACGTGGTCGAGCCTTATGGGGGAATGGATCCGAAGCAGATGGAGAGTTTCATTGCTTATAATTTTGAGAAGCAATTTTCCTATGTGAACGGCATCCAGCATATCGAGTCCAAAAGTATCGGGGAAACGACGCTGCTCAAATTGCAGTTCTATCCCGATACCAATATGTCCTCGGCAATGGGCGAGGTGGTCGCCCGGTCGACAAGGGCGCTCAAGAACATGCCGCCAGGTACTTTGCCGCCGCTGATCCTGCGTTTTGACAGCGGCAATTTACCCGTGGGCGACCTGGTCTTTTCCAGCGATACCCGCAGTTTGGGAGAGATCGAGGATTACGCCCTCAATTACGTGCGACCGCTGGTGGCGACATTGCCCGGGCTTTTGGTCTCGGATTCCTTCGGTTCCAGTCCCCGGGCCATCGTCATCCGTGTGAATCCGAAGAAACTGCGTTCTTTCAACCTATCCCCCCAGGATGTGGTGAACGCCTTAGCGAAGACCAACCAGATCGAACCTTCGGGACATCTCAAGATAGGCAACTTCTATCCGGCGGTTCCGATCAATTCCATCGTTTCGAATATCGATGAGCTTTTAAAGGTGCCTATCCATGTGGGGACCTATCCCACGGTCTTTTTGGGGGATATTGCCACGGTCCGGGACGCGACGGACATCCCGGTGGGTTATGCCCTTTTGAACGGCCACCGGACGATATACCTGCCCGTCATTAAACGGTCCGATTCCTCGACTTTGACGGTGGTCCGTGAAGTGAAAGACCACATGACACTTTTCCAGAATGTTCTGCCCGACGATATCAAGGTCAGTTACCAATTTGACCAGTCGGGTGTGGTAAAGGACTCCATCAAATCCCTTTCCTTCGAAGGGATCGTGGGAGCCCTTCTAACGGGACTGATGGTTCTTTTGTTC
This sequence comes from candidate division FCPU426 bacterium, assembly GCA_027452205.1. Lineage (GTDB taxonomy): Bacteria > Oederibacteriota > Muellerivitia > Muellerivitales > Muellerivitaceae > Bog-1183. The sequence goes on from DAIDGV010000007.1 coordinate 6,497, forward strand.
CTGAGGGATTGGAAGAGCGCATTGATCGTCATTATCAACATTCCTTTGGCGATCATGGGGGCGATCGTCAGTTTGAAAGTCGCCCATCAAACGATCAATATCATGACGCTAGGTGGACTGGCTTTGGCCATCGGTATCCTGGTGGATGAGAGCACGATCACTATCGAGAATATCCATGTTCGCCTGGAAAAGGGGGAGAGCTTGGCCGCCGCGGCGCTCAACGGCGCCAGCGAGATCTTCAGCCCGGCGTTACTGACGATGCTTTGCATTTTGTCGGTCTTCATTCCCGCCTTTTTTATGGGGGGGATGGCCAAGGCGCTCTTCGTTCCTTTGACCTTAGCGGTTGGTTTTTCGATCATATGGGCGTTCTTCCTATCCATGACGCTGGTGCCGATCTTGGCGACCTGGCTCTTGAAAAAGGAAAAACACCACGCGAAGAAAGGCGGAACCTTCCTGGACCGAATGAAGGGGGTCCATCTCAGGATCTTGACCCTGGTCTACAACCGTCACCGGCTTTTTTTATCGCTCTATGCCGTGCTGGCGGTCTCCCTGGTGACTTTTTTGGGCACTCACATCGGCCGGGAGATATTCCCGCGGGTCGAAAGTCATGAACTTCAACTTCGGATCAAAGCCCCGGCGGGGACCTATATCGACCAAACCGAGCAGATCCTGCTGAAGGTGATCGACCTTATCAAGCAAACCGCCGGGCCGGATAGCGTTTCGGCAACCCTGGCTTATGTGGGTACCCAGCCTACCCAATATGCCATCAATACGATCTTCTTGTGGACCGCCGGGCCCCAGGAAGCGGTGTTGCAGGTGGCGTTCAAAAAGGATTCCTCGGTTTCCACGGCGGACTTGAAAGAAAAACTGAGGGCGGTTTTCAAAAAAGAGTTGCCCGACGTGGATGTGTCCTTTGAGGTCAGTGGTATGGTGGACAAGGTCATGAGTTCGGGCGCTCCGACGGAGATCGACATCGACGTGAACGGCCAGGACCTGGACCAAGACCGTCAAGTGGCGGCCCAGATCAAACAGGCTTTGGCCGCTTTGCCCGCCGCACGGGATGTTCAATACGGACAGCCCTTGGAGTATCCCACCCTGGATGTGAACGTGGACCGAAAACAAGCCGGCCTGCGAGGGGTGCATATCACCGATGTGGGGAAAGCGCTGGTTCCGGTCACCTCTTCCAGCCGTTTTACCCTGCCTAATTATTGGGAAGATCCCAAGGATGGGGTGAATTATCAGGTGCAGGTCGAGGTGCCTTCCAAGGACATCAAGACCATCGAGGACCTCAAACGGGTGCCGATCCCGGTCAATGAAGGGGCCATTCCGCTGGAGGTTTTCGCCCAAGTGAAAGAGGGGACCGAAGTGGCCGAGTATGACCGCTATAACTTGGCCCGGATGGCCTCGGTCACGGGCAATCTTTTCGGTTTGGACCTAGGTCATTCCATCGGCGCCATCGACCGGATACTGGAGACGGTCCGAAAGACCATGCCGAAGAGCGTTCAGATCAACGTCCGAGGACAGATCGAGGTGCTTCAACAGATGACCAATGGGCTTATCGCGGGATTGGTTTTCGCGGTGGTGGTCATGTTGTTGCTGCTTTCGGGCACTTTTGAATCGGTCCCGATCGCTTTGATCGTCATTTCCAACGTACCGGCGGTCCTGTCCGGCTCCTTGGCCGCCCTTTACTTGACCGGGTCGACCCTGAACATCGAGTCCTTCATGGGAACCATCATGGCGGTGGGGGTATCGGTCTCGAACTCCATCCTTTTGGTCACTTTCGCGGACCTGACCCGCCGGTCGGGAAAACATTCCTGGGAAGCGGCGATCTATGGCGCCCAAAGCCGCTTGCGGCCGGTGTTGATGACGGCAATCGCCATGGTCGTGGGAATGATCCCCATGGCTTCCGGGTTGAGCGATAGCGGACAACAGACCGCGCCGCTGGCCCGGGCGGTCATCGGGGGATTGACGGGATCGACCATCACCACTTTGCTCATCATGCCGGTCATTTACGCGATCGCGCATAAGAATAAACCGACTTATACAGCTTCGCTGGATCCGCAAGATCCGCATAGCGCCAATTTTGAGGAGAAAGAATCATGAAAAAGATCGAATTCAGGAAAATAATTTGGGCAGTGCTTTTGTGGGGTTTCCTGCACCCCGCTCAGGCCAGGGCCCAGGCTTTGACGTTGGAGCAAATATTACGGATGGCCGAAAAAGTTAGTCCGCAAGTGCAAGCGCAGTTGGAAAAAGAAACCCAGGCGAAGGCTAACACCGGAATTTTGGGCGCCTACCAATTGCCGCATTTTGACGCGTCGGGTGTAGATAGCACGGGGTTCCCGGGTTCGGGTTCGCCTGCGCCTTATGGATTTGGCGGTTTGGTCAATTCGCCCTATCGCTCCGGTATGGCGGGGGACGTAGACGCGACCTGGACCTTGTTCGACGCCAGCCAGGGTTTTGGGCTTACAGCCGCCCGTTATCAAGAACTTTCGGCCCAGCAACAGACTCGCATTGTCCGTTATGAGGTCGATCGTATGGCTCTGACCTTCTACTTCGATGCTTGCCGTTACCAGGGTTTGAAGGCGGTTTGGCAGGGGGTCGTTGACAAGATCAAACCCATCGAGGACCAGGTAAAGCACTTCGTTCGGACGGGCCGGTATAACGAGGTCCAGATGCTCTTGCTGCAGGACCAGATGGACCAAGCCCAATTGAACGTGGATACTTACGAAAAGCGGTATCAAATGGTGATCAAACGTTTGGGGTTCGTCATTGGGGTCAACAGCGATTCGATCCAAGTACCTGACTCGAACCAATTGGGGGAATCGGCTTTGTCCGTTTTGCAGGATTCTTCCGAGAACCCCTTCTTGGACCTGGCGACATACGAAATGAAATCAGCTAAGGCCCTTTCGGATTCAGCCAGTGCGGAAAGGTTGCCCCGGCTTTATGTCGCGGGAAGCGTGGGGTTGATGGATAACTCCCGGTTGGTGTCCGAGAACGACTATTCGGGCTGGGTGGGTCTTTCTTTCCCCCTCTTCGATGGTTTCCGTATCGAATCGGAAGAGCAGAAGAACCAAGCCCTTTACCGGGAAAAGACCGACCAGATCTCCGCGGTCCAATTGCGGGTGAACGACCTGAACGCCGAATTCGACGAGGCGATCCAGGTGGCGAAAAGCCAGTTGGGGGTGTTGGGACCCCAGCATGATGACGCCTTGAAAAGCTTTGCTTTGGCCAAGGATCGTTATTTGAACTTTTTGGGAAATGTGACCGATCTTGAGGAATCGGTGCGCAACGTGGCGCAGATCGAGACTGAGACCCAGAACGCCCAAATGGACCTGCTGATCGCGATGGGGTCCCGCAGTCTTTTCAATGGCGGCCATTTGCAAGGTTCGGCCAATGCCGGCGCGGCGGCGAAACCATGAGGCCCAAAGGCGATCCAAAACTTTTGGAAGACCGCCGAAAAAAAGCCATCAAGCTTTTGAATGGCGGTATGTTGCCGGTAAAGGTGGCTCAAATGTTGGGGGTGGACCGGCGCAGTGTGCGGCGGTGGAAATCCGCTTATCGTCACGATGGCTTGAGGGCCTTGAAGGCTCGTCCGGCCATGGGGCGGCCCAGCCGCTTGACCAAAGATTGTAAAAAAGACATTTTAAAGATGGTCAAGAAGGGCCCCCAGGCGGTCGGGTTCAGGGCGGAAGACTGGACCTATGACCTGATCTCGAAAGCCATTCAGAAGAAGTTCGGGGTCGCATACCACCGCAATTATATCGGGCCTTTGATGCGATCCATCAACGAAGGATAAATTGAAATGGTCAAGTTGAACCACTTTCGCCATAACCTTCTGGTCTTATTCCTGGCAACGGCCTTGGGGCCGTTGATCGGACGCCAGTTGGTGATGTTCATTATTCCGGCGCGGGCGGTTTACTCCAATGTCGATGGTTCGGTCAGTCGTTCGGTGAAGCGTTCCTTTAGCCGCCTTTTTCTGCATCAGCTCAATTGCCAATCGTTGGAAATCGAGCCAAAGGTGACGAAACCCAAACCGAAAGCCGTTTTTCTCCAGGATTTTAGCGGGGTCGTTCCTTGTTCCAGGACCGTGGTCCAGATGCCCCGGGCCATTTTTGGCCAAAATGTCTTTTCCTCAGAAGGCTCTTTACCCCTCCGTATTTGATCGATCTCCTTTGGATCGAATCGTTCGCTCGAAACGCGAACAACCCGTCACGTCCCCGCCCGACAAGAGGCGGCCATCAAAGGACGTCCGTAGGAGGGAAAAATGTCAGTAAAAGTTCTGATCCAAAATGAATCGGGACTCCCGTCCTGGGCACTGAGGGAGTTGCTGCTCATCGTTCGTCAATTCCGTTGCCACGCCAGCCTTTTGAGCGGTGAAACGGTCATTGACGGTAAAAAAATGCTGCAGGTCATTTCGGTGATCAAAACAGGCCTTTCGAAGGTGGAATTACGGCTGGAAGGCGAGGACGAGGGAAAGGCCCTGGCCTGCATCCTCCATTCGAAAATGGGCCGGTTTATCTCGAAAGATCAATGATCTCGAAATGGAGGCCCGGATGGAGTGTCGGGAGGTCGTGATGAAGTACGAAAGTTACCGGCTCGGTAGACTTTCGGACCAAGAGTCCGAAAGTATCGCTGAGCATATTCAGGATTGCGAAAAATGCTTCCGCATGGACGAAAACAACCGGGGGCCCAGCCCGAGCGAAGCGGAGGAACGTTTTGTCGCAAACGATCAGGAGGTACACGAATGAATTTCTATCTGATGTTCTATCAATTGTTGGAGAACGTTGAAAGGATCGAGGCGGGGGCCGGGTATTTAGCGGCCCACGCGAACCGGATCAGCCCGAGGGATGGCCAGGCCAACCGGGAGCTTCTGGAAGAGTGCGGGAAAAAGCTCCGCGAGGTCAAAAAACTGATGGGCGTCAAATCGCACGTCAGCAAGGTCCATCTCCGAAGGACGGCGACGATCTTTCAGGCGCTGGACCTGGCCCATCGCCGGGTGTTGAACCTTTCGGGGGTTTCAAATCCCTCGGGTGATGATGGGGACGATTTTTGGGAAATTTTCAGCAGGAGCCGCCAGGATTACGCGCTTTTGGCCGATCTTTTGAGCGCCCGGATGGGGTTTCCGATTCTCGCGCCGGTGCATCCGTTGGAGCCGATCGAAAGCCTCGCGGCGATCGCCCAAAGGGAACGCAGGTTGCGGGATGAGTTGATCCGGTCGATCGAGAAGGGGATCGAGATCTTTGACGAAGAAAGGGAACTGACCGAGAAGCTGATCGTCGTTAGGAAAAGCCTGCTTGAGTCCAAGAAGTACACCAAACGGCTGTTGGTTGGTCACTTTGAGCCGACAATCCAGTCTTCCTTGCCCCATGAAAAAACCGGGGCGGAGGAGCCGATCCATTCGCTGGAAACGCGTGAAAGCGTGGCGATGCGGTGATCGAGCCGAAAGAGCGCGCGGTGGCCCCCGGACGAGAGGCCCGGGGAGGCGCTCACGGCCATCGGTTCGAGTGTGAGGATCCGGGGAGCGGTCAAAACGCTCCCCCTCTTTTTTAAAAATACCATGAACGCCTGTGTTTTTGCCCGTTTTCGCGAGGTGAAAAACAAAAAAAGGGGGTAGCGTTCCAGGGGCGCGAGGCGGTATTTTTTGTACGCTGTCATTCAAAATCCTGGGAGGGTTTCATGAAGAAGACTAGTTTGTTGGTCGCCGCTTTTTTTGCGGGAACGTTAGGTTTGGCCGGGGCCCAAAACACGCCAACCGTTTCGGGGACAACGACCCCCAGCGTTCCGGCTAAGATGGAAGCGCATCCGCGTATTTTTGAGGTAAAGGACCGGGTTAAGAACCAGCGCGAACGGATCGAGCAGGGGCTGAAGAACAAGACCTTGACGGACGCCCAAGCGAAGGCTTGCCGCGATGTTTTGAAATCCGTGAAAACCCAAATGGAAGCGGATTATAAAACGAACGGTTCGAAAAAGTTGACTGAGGACCAGACGACGGTCTTGAACAAACTGTTGAACGTCAATTCGGATATTTTGCACGAGGAAAAAGCGGCTTCGACGGAAGCCACCGCGGTGCCGACCACCGGAAGTTCGATGTAATTTCGAACGGATCGGCGATGCTTGAAAAAGGCGGGAATGACCTTCCCGCCTTTTATTTTGTCGGGTTTGATTTTAAAACCATGAGATCGCTGATGCGGGTATAGTACGTCCGCCTTCCCCAGGAGGGTGCCGTAAGGCCGTTGAATGTGTAAATGTCCCAATACTATGGATCGTAAGGAAGCGATATGTCCCGATGCATGATGCTTTTTTTGGCCCTTCTTTTCTTGTTCCCGGCGGCGTCTTGTTTCGCGGATGGGCAAAACGACCTGTCGACCGATTCGGACACCTCCTTCGCCCATTTTCCCGTCAAGTTGGTCGATGACATCCCGAATTTATTGACCCCGGAAAACGCGGCTCCCTTCGCGATCGGCGGCGCCGCGGCGGCGGTGGACTGGATATTTTTCGACCAGCAAAATGCCTTGGCCAAAAACCTGCAAACTTGGAATGTCTCTTTTTGGGGATTGGGCGATTTTTATGGGCAGGGATGGGTTGAAGGTTTTGGCGCCCTCGGAAGCTGGGTCGGAGGCTCTTTGGTCCGGGATCAGCGGATGCAAGAATTCGGGCGGGACGCGGGGGAGTCCCTGGTCTTGGCGACGGTGGTGGTGACCGGTCTTAAATTCACCGTGGGGCGTGAACGACCGGATGGTTCCAATAACCTTTCTTTCCCCTCCGGGCACACGATCACGGCCTTTTGTATCGGGCCCGTAGTCACGAAATATTGGGGTTGGGGCGCCGGCGGTATTGCCTATGCCTTGGGCACTTTTACCGCGCTTTCCAGGGTCGAAGGTTATCATCATTATTTGTCCGATTGTATCGCCGGGGCGACACTCGGGATCCTGATCGGGAACGCGGTGGTTTATACGCCCAAGGATGTTTCGGTCGGTTTGGGGCCGGATGGGGTGCAAATGAAATTGGCTTTTAACTGACCGGGGCGTTGTTAAAAGATCGGTTCGATCCGGGGACCTTGTCCTTGGATCTTTAAAGGGCTTGTTTGCCCCAGGCAAAAAGCCTTTCGGGGTGGCCTAAAAAACGGAAGAGTAAAAGCGTCCGGACCATGTTTTATCAGTTCTCGATAGCCGACTTGTATAGCTCAAGCCAGGTTTTTTCTTTCGGTGGGTTCTTTCGGTTGGCCAGCCAATCCGTATAAGCGTTATCGCCATCCAGGTAATCCTTGTCCAGGTGGACCAGGTAAGCGGCCTTGAAGGCCCCGGTGGTCAATCGATATAGCTCATAACCCGTAAAGTAATAAAGCTCATTTTCGTAATAGCCGGTCACCTCGACCAGAGCTAGCTGGGTCGTGGGGCTTTCGTTATAGAGGCTCACGTGAAAAAAGGTGCGGAAGGACCCGTTGGGATCGCTGAAATCGTTCGGGCTTTCATAAAGGGTGTATTTCAACAGGTGGTATTGGGTCTTTAACTTTTTTTCCGTGTCTTGAAAATCCTTCAGCGGGACCGGCTCGGCGACCATGCGCAATTTGTCCCTATAGAAAAAATAGAACGTTGGGTCATCCTGGACCGCTTGAACCGAAAAGAACGGCTGACGGGCGGGGTCTTCCTTGTCGATCTCGTGATAGTTCATGAAAAGATAATCCATGGCCCGGGCTTCCATAGGCGGCACCGAAAAGGTGACCTTCGACCCCTTAAGCGCGCGAAAGTCCGCTAAGGGCATGGCCCAGGTCAGGTCGGGGTGGCTTTCAGCCCAGGTTGGGATCGTTGGGAGGCCGGCGCTCAGCGCGGGAACTGTCCAAACGCAAAAGAAGAGGAACGTCATCCAGGGTAGATGGTTTTTTCCATTAAGGCGCATGAACGACCTCCCTTGGTTGAAGCGTTGATCGTGGAAATGAACGTTAGTGCCCATCCCACGGTCAAACGGTAAGGCTTTTTGCCGAGTGAAATCAATTAGGACATTTTGGTCCGTGCCTTCGATCTTCTTCGATCCCCAAAGGGCCCTCTTTCGGGGCGTTATCCAAGGGTTTTGTCGTAGACGGCAAGGTCTGGTCCGCCTACTAGGAAGTTAAGGTGTCAATGGCTGGCCATTGCCGGATGTTTCGGATCGGACGTTCCGGCATCATTCCTCCGGCTAGCTATTTTTTTGTCCAGAGGCCTATACTGAAAATCGAAAGTGAAACGTCGAGATCCGGTCGAAGGCCGATCTTCTTGAAAGGTCCTGTGATGCCCACCGATCAACCCCTCCATGACATTCCGCCCGACATTACCGCGAAGACGGTGCCGGAGACCTTAGCGGCCTTGGGGGTCGATCCCCAAACCGGCCTGGCGAACGCCGATGTGGAAGCCCGGCGGAAAGAGAACGGCTACAACGAAGTCGCCGATAAAAAAGAACGTCCCTTTCTGCAATTTCTTGGAAAGTTTTGGGGCCTTTCCGCCTGGATGCTTGAAGCGATCATGGTCCTTTCGGCGGTGTTGGGCAAGATGCCCGACTTGATCGTGGTCAGCGCTCTTTTGGTGGTGAACGCGGTCGTCGGTTTTACCCAGGAACACCGGGCCGCCGGGGTGGTCGAAACCCTCCGAAAGCGCCTACAAGTGAGCGCGCGGGTCTTGCGGGGATCGGTTTGGACGGTCATTCCGTCCCGGGAATTGGTCCCGGGCGACATTCTCCGGGTGCGCCCCGGCGACATCGTTCCGGCGGATGTGAAGCTCCTGGATGGGCAAGTCAGCGTGGACGAGTCGGCTTTGACCGGCGAATCCAAGGACGCGGACAAGGATCCGGGGGGGATCCTTTCCTCGGGCTCCCTGGTGCGCCGGGGTGAAGGCAACGGGGTCGTCCTGCTGACGGGTTCTAAAACTTTTTTTGGCCGCACCACCGAACTGGTCCGCGAGGCCAAACCCAAACTGCACATCGAAGCGGTGGTGGCCAAGGTGGTGTGGTGGCTTCTCCTGGTGGTCGGCGTTTTGCTGGCTGTGGTGGCGGCGCTTTCGCTGTCGCGGGGCGTTCCTCTCTTGACCATCGTTCCGCTCCTGTTGATCCTGCTGATGTCGGCGATCCCGGTGGCCCTTCCGGTGATGTTCGCGGTCAGCATGGCGTTCGGCTCCAAGGAATTGGCCAAGCGGGGTGTGCTGGTCACCCGCCTCAGCGCCACCGAGGACGCGGCCACCATGGACGTGCTTTGCGTGGATAAGACCGGCACCATCACCCTCAATCAATTGGCGGTGACGGGGGTCATCCCGCTCAAGGCCGGCGAGGCCGATGTGCTTTGGGCCGGCGCCCTGGCTTCGCAAGCCGCCAACCAGGACCCCATTGACCTGGCTTTTCTCAAAGCGGCCGCGGACCGGCATCTTCAGGATGGAAGACCGGCGGTCACCCCGGTCTCTTTTTCGCCTTTCGACGCGAAGAACCGCCGCACCGAGGCGGTCGTGGAGCAAGGCGGACAAAGGCTGAGGCTGATGAAGGGCGCGGTAGAGACCATCGCCCAGGCTTGCGCGCTTACCCCGCCCGAGATCGCGGCGTTGCAAGAGCGGGTCGGCGAGTCGGCCTTGAAGGGCTATCGAACCCTGGCCGTGGCCCAAGGGCCCGAAAAGGGCCCGCTGGTCTTAACGGGCCTGGTGACTCTTTATGACCCGCCCCGGCCCGACGCGAAAGAATTGATCAGCCAATTACGGGGACTCGGCGTCTCGGTGAAAATGCTCACCGGCGACGCCCTGGCGGTGGCCAATGAAACGGCCCGGGGTGTGGGACTTCTTAATATCCGGCTCATGTCCGACCTCAAGGCGGCGGGCGATCCAGCCCGGCATGGCCGGATGGACCTCTTGGCGGACGCCGATGGATTCGCCCAGGTCTATCCCGAAGATAAATATATAGTGGTCCAGCATCTTCAGGCAGGCGGCCATGTGACCGGCATGACGGGCGATGGCGTGAACGACGCGCCGGCCTTGCGGCAGGCCGAGGTAGGCATCGCGGTAAGCAGCGCCACGGATGTGGCCAAAGGGGCCGCCAGCGTCGTGCTGACCGAGCCAGGTTTGACCAACATTGTGGCCCTGGTGGAGCAGGGAAGGACCATCTACCAGCGTATCCTGACCTGGATCATCAATAAGATCAGCCGGGGTCTTTTGAAAGCGTCTTTTGTCGCCATTGCTTTCGTGATAACGGGTCAATTCGTGGTCTCGGCCTTGGCGATGCTTTTGCTGGTCTTTGTCCTGGATTTTTCCACCATCGCCCTGGCCACGGACCGGGTCAGGCCCTCGCCCAAACCGGAAACCTGGGCCATCGGCGGTTTTATCCGGGTCGCGGTGATCCTGGGCTTGGCGATGCTTTTCGAGACCCTTTTCCTTTTGTGGATCGGCTGGTCGCGTTTTGGCCTGGCGGCAAACCCGGACGCCCTTTGCACTTTTAGTTTTCTCACGCTGCTTTACTTCAGTGTTTTTTCCAGCGTATCCCAGCGGGAACGGCGCTGGTTCGGGGCTACCTTGCCCAGCAAACCCTTCATGGCGTCCCTGGCGGCGGGGGCCCTGGCGGGCACATTGCTGACTTACATGGGGATACCCGGGCTTCCGGCCTTGCCTGGCTGGCAGACGCCGGCTTTGGCCCTTTGTTCCATGATCTGTTGTTTGGGCCTGAATGACGCCGTGAAAGTTCTGATGATCAAGGAGAAAGCATGAAGATCGATCCAAAGGATTACCGGGTCAAGGAAGGCGAAGCGGTCGAGCTGAAAAAATGGCCTACGGAGATCGAACCCCTTTACAGCTCCAAGGAGGATTACCAAAAGGCCTTGGCGGAGCATGTTGAGGAACTGAGCTCCCTGCAAAGCCTTCTCTACGCGGATAACCACTATTCGGTCCTTTTGATCTTTCAGGCCATGGACGCCGCTGGAAAAGACGGGGCCATCAAGCATGTCATGTCGGGCGTCAATCCCCAGGGTTGCCAGGTTTACAGTTTCAAGCATCCCAGCGCCGAGGAACTTCAGCATGATTTTCTTTGGCGCACCACCCGCGACCTGCCGGAACGGGGAAAGATCGGTATTTTCAACCGTTCCTATTACGAGGAAGTGCTGATCGCCAAGGTCCATCCCGAGATCCTCAAAGGGGAAGGGATCCAAAAAGACATTCTGGACCAAAAGACCGTTTGGAAAGAACGGTACCGGTCGATCGTGGACCTGGAAGAACATCTCCACCGCAACGGCACGAAGATCATCAAGTTCTTCCTCCATCTCTCCAAGGAAGAGCAGAGAAAAAGGTTCTTGAAGCGTTTGGACAGGCCGGACAAGAACTGGAAGTTCAGCCTGAACGACATCCAGGAACGGGCCTATTGGAAGGATTACCGCAGGTCCTACGAGGCTTGCCTAAGCGCGACCAGCACCCAAAAGAACCCTTGGTACGTGGTCCCGGCGGACGACAAGAAGGATGCCCGGTTGATCATTTCCGGGATATTGCTCGATACGATGCGGCAGTTAAAGATGAGCTACCCCAAGGCGGATAAGACGCGGCGGAAGGAATTGGAAACCGCCCGGAAAATCCTGCTCAAACAAGCCAAGCATCAAGAAGAAGCGGATGTTGAATGAAACTTGGGCCGCCAAGGCGTTGTCCAATAATCCCTCGATGAAGACGGATGGGCTTGCCCGCGCCGATAAAACCTTGGTTTTTTCAAATCTTCTGTATCGGCGTTTATCGGACGTGATCGGCGGTTAAAGAATTCTTTTCTTTAAGATAAGACCGTTTTTTGTTTTAGGGAATTAAGTATGTAAATTCCTTGTTTTAACCTTGGATAGTGATTTTAGGGTCTATCGGCGAAATGGCCGACAAGTGGTGCCGGTTGCCATGCCGGATCGACCCGGGTAATTCCTGGGTTGGTTGTCTGCGATGGGGACCATGTCGGGTGGACAAATTGGTAATTACGTTTACAAATTGTCCAATTTGCCTTAGGCTACTACCATGATCCCGCGTCTTCTTGCCTCGGCCATACGGCAATCCGCCCGAAAATTTCCATTGGTGGCTATCCTTGGACCGCGTCAGTCCGGCAAAACGACACTTGTCCAAAATCTTTTTCCGTCCAAGCCCTACGTATCCTTGGAGGATCCGGACAAGCGGGCATTCGCCCAGTCGGATCCCCGGGGTTTCCTCGCGGGATACGCTAAAGGGGCCTTGCTGGATGAGGTTCAGCGGGTTCCGGAGTTGTTTTCCTACCTCCAAGGCGTTGTGGACCGTGTCCGCAAACCTGGTTTATTCATCCTCACGGGTTCCCAGAATTTTCTCTTGATGCAGCATCTTTCTCAAAGTCTGGCGGGACGTGTAAGGCTCCTGACGTTGCTTCCGCTTGACCTAGAGGAAGCGGGAACCGCATATCCGAGCACGGGACAGGTGGGGCCCGAACATTGGATTTTTAAAGGTTTCTATCCCCCGCTTTACGATCGCACAATCCATCCACGGGATTGGTATCCGTCTTACATTCAAACTTACTTGGAAAGGGATGTCCGGCAGATCAAGAATATCGACAACTTGGCGTTGTTCCAGAAGTTCCTGAAACTTTGCGCGGCCCGCACGGGACAATTGTTGAACCTTTCTTCATTGGCGGTTGAGTGCGGCATCACGCACAACACCGCCCGCTCCTGGATCGGCATCCTGGAGGCGAGTTTCCTGATCCATTTATTGAAACCCTACCATGAGAATTTTAATAAACGGGTGGTTAAAACGCCGAAGTTATATTTCTACGACACAGGATTAGCCTGTTCTCTTTTGGAAATCGAGAAGCAACAGCAATTAACCACTCACCCCTTACGGGGCAGCCTTTTTGAAACCCTTGTGGTGTCGGAAATGGTGAAAGCCCGGATGAACCTTGGAAGGCCGCCGAACCTTTATTTTTGGAGGGATAAGACGGGACACGAGGTAGATGTTTTGGCGGTACAAGGCGGAAATATTAATACAGTGGAAATCAAATCTGGATTAACGGTTACAGAAGACACTTTTAAAGGGCTGGATTATTGGAAAAAAACCTCCAAAAAACCAGGTAAGAGTTTCTTGGTTTACGGCGGTCATGAAGGCCAAAAGCGGGATCGCGTGTCCGTGATCGGATGGGAACGGTCAGCTGAAACCGTAAGGGAATAAAAGAAAATAGCTGTCCGCGACGGGGAGCCGGAGTGGACAAGCCGTACAATTAAATCGCGCAACTTGGCTCGTAGTCGGGTCACAAGAGCTTGTGCCTTGTTGCGGGGAAGGCCGTATTTCATGGTGGAATTAGTCAAAGCCCCGGCCGCGGAAACGGATTTGGACGCGGCGCGTCCCCTGACGAGTCTCTTTAAACTGGCTATGCGGCAGCGCGGGTTGTTTTTTAGCATTCTGACCCTGGCCGGTCTTTCCAGTTTGCTGCTTTTGGTGCAACCCCTGTTGTACCGGGAGGCGGTAAACGACGTCGCCGGGGTTTTCGTGACGGGCGGCGCCGCCGAAGGTTCCATTGAAACGGTCGAAACTTCCTTGTTTCAAGCCTGGGAAACCAAAACGCCGCACACCCGGCACAAAGTGGCGCACCGCACGCCCAAGCAGGCCATGGCCACTTTGATCGTGGTCGTGTTCCTGCTTTTACTGATCTCATTATTGGCTTCTTTCATGTCGGCCTGGGCCGAGATACAAACCAGCCGTGTGGGGCACGGCATGGAAAGAGCGGTGATACTGGCCGCTTTCAGCAAAGCCCTTCGCCTGCCCTTGAACCGTGACAGCGCCGACCGGGCCTCGTTCTTGACCAAGCAGGTGGATCAGGTAGAACAGGTCGAACCGGTGGTGACCATGCTGGCCTTAAGGGTGGGGCCGGAAGTGATCACCCTGGTGGGCATTCTGGCGATCATGCTTTCCCAAAGCCGCTTACTGGCGATGTTGTCTTTGGCCCCCTTGCCCTTTTACGCCTGGGTGGCGGTGGCTTCGACCCGGCGGTTGGGCGTGAACCTGGATTCTTACTATCAGCAGTGGCAATCCATCTCGGGCCGAATTTCCGAAAGCATGGCCGGTTTAAAAACGGTCCGGGCCAGCGGGGCGATCGAGCGTGAGTTAAAGGCCCTGGGTAAGGAAACCTATAGCGCCTATGCGGGAGCCGTACAAAGGGACCGGTTGGGAGCCTGGACCCTTTTCGGCCAGAATTTTTTCGTGCAGGTCAGTAAGGCCCTGGTGTTACTGGTGGGCGGATGGCGGGCCTTTGAAAGGCAATTAACTCCGGGGGATGTGGTGATGCTGGTGGCTTATATCGACCAGGTTTATGACCCGCTGGATTCGCTTTCGGGCATGGCTGTGGTGATTCAGGAACACCTGGGGTCTTTCCGCCGGGGTTTGAGATTGGCGGTGCGCAAGCCCGAACATTTCGGCAAGGACACCCTGAAGCCCGGGCCGGGGCGGATCGTCGTTGAGGGACTGGACTATCATTACGGCCATAGCGCGCAAGTACTGCATCACGTGAATTTTGCGCTTCTTCCTGGAAAGGTAAACGCGTTGGTGGGGCCTTCGGGCTCGGGAAAGAGCACCCTGGCGGAGCTGATATTGGGACTGCGGCCGCCGTCCCATGGCCGCATTCTCCTGGACGGGCAGGACCTTCGTGACCTGGCTGAGGAGGATTTGCGCCAAGCGACCTCGCTGGTTTCGGCGGACGGCGTTTTGTTCAGCGCTACGTTGAAAGAAAACCTCCTGTACCAGATGCCGGAGGCCAGTGAGCGCCAAGCCTGGGAAGCCCTGGAGGCGGCGGGGTTGGCGGAAGTCGTCCGGCGTTTACCCCAAAAGTTGGATACTTTTTTGGCGGATGGGCACGGCCCTTTGTCGTTGGGCGAAAGACAGCGGCTTCAGATCGCCCGGTCCTTGCTGGCCAAGCCCCGGCTGATGGTGCTGGATGAGGCCACGGCCAACCTGGATAAGACCAATGAAGAGCGGATCTTAAAAGTGCTCCAGGGGCTTCGGAACCGCTGCACCGTTCTGGCCTTGACCCATCACCCGGCCCTGGCCCGGGGCGCGGACCAGGTGATCGTGATCGAGAAGGGCAGGATCCAAACCATAGGTTCACCCGCCACCCTGGCCCGCAAGAATGCCTATTACCGGCGCATGATGAAAATTTAACGGGGAACCCGACCGGCCTCGGTCCCCTTGATGGCCGTCATCGGCACCGCGATCCCCGCGACGAAGGTCCCCATGCCGCCGGGTTGGTTTTCCTGTTTCTGGGAGGATCCGGCCTGGAAAACCGGTCATTAGCCACGGATGCAGGGGATGAAAGCAAAAGATTAAAAGCAACCGCCGATCAAGGCCGATAAACGCCGATAAAGCTGAATAGCCTATTCCATATTGGCGTCTATCTGCGTTCATCGGCGGCTAAAAAGATATACTTTTCACGGCTGTCCTAAATATCCATAGCCACGGATGCAGGGGATGAAAGCAAAAGATTAAAAGCAACCGCCGATCAAGGCCGATAAACTGGATAAGTGATTCTGTATCGGCCTCGATCTGCGTTCATCGGCGGCTAAAAGATTCGTTTTTGACGTTGTTTGTTGTGTTTCAGGGAGTTAAGTATATAAATCCAAAAACGGACCGAAGGAGTAAGAAATTGAAAAAGAAAAACTGGGCAAAATTTATTGGCGTGGCGCTGGGGTTGTGTTTGCTGGAAATGACGCTGGTGGACCGGGCTTCCGCGTTTTGGCTCTTGGGTTTTTCCACGGCGGATACCCAGGCGCCAGGAACGGCCAGTTTCATCGGAGGCACGGGCGGGCAATTGACCAGCGTCGGATCGGGGGGCGGTGATTCCACGAACTTTACGCCCTACCTGGCCCACGCCGGCATCCGGTTCGGGTTGTGGGACGGTTTCGACCTGGGTTACCGGTTGTGCACGGTCGCTTTGCCTTATAACAGCGGCGGGCCTTCCTTGGGCGGCGAAGTCGATATCAAATACCGCCTGTCTTCCGCCAAGGAATCTTGGCGTTTCGCCATCGGGGGCGGCTTCGCCGATTCATTCCTGGACGACATGAATGCCACCGCCGCGGCATGGAGCCCGGGCGTCTTTTTCATCGCGACCACTGCCTTGACCGATAAGGTCGATCTCTCCCTGGAGTCCCGCTATGTCTATACGT
Organism: candidate division FCPU426 bacterium; assembly: GCA_027452205.1. GTDB lineage: Bacteria > Oederibacteriota > Muellerivitia > Muellerivitales > Muellerivitaceae > Bog-1183. The sequence goes on from DAIDGV010000007.1 coordinate 22,626, forward strand.
GGGTCGATAAATTCAATGGCTCAGGCAACAACACGCTGAACGCTTTCGGGGAAAGCCTGGGTTTGAAGATCGGTCTTATCCCGGGCTTGTCCGTCCGGCCCGAAGCGGGGTTGTTCCGTTTTGTCGGTACGCTGGCGGGCCAGGAAATGGATGGTTGGGGATTCCAATATGGCGTTGTCCTTGCCGCGCAGGCATGGTGAGGCGGGCTAGCCGCTTCAGGATGCCTTGGTGGTTTTGGGTAGTGGAGAGGGATCCGGGCCGATGTCTTGGGTCCGCTGGCCGTTCGGTATTTGGGTGTAGGGAGACGAAGAGAAGCGTGTAAATATTTACCAGTGTACAAATACGACTGCCTAAAACGGCAAGGGATCCACGGCCTCAAAGATCCTTGATAAGTCACCTTATGACCTTTCGTGGGTGTTTTTGTTTGTTATAGGATTTATGATCATTGTACTTACTGTGGTTGGGCGATTCAGCGAATGTCGGAGAGGATCATGGTCAAGCATTTCAGCTCTTTTTCGCGCTTTTCAGCGGCGGCAATCGTCCTGTTTTCACTGCTGGGCGCCGCGCCCCAGCCATCCGTTCCTCCGACGCCGGTGATCTCTCCCGCGGTGATGGCTTCGCCTTTACCGAAGTCCAGGTCAAAAAAACACAGGCTATATACCCTGGACAAGATATGGACTTCCAACAGGGTCGGCGGTGACATGCTGAATGACCCCGAGGCCGTCAGCGTCGCGCCGGACGACACTGTTTATATCGCCGACACGGGAAATAACCGGATCGTGGTTTGGGATCAGGATGGGAAACCTTTAAGGACCATCGGCAGTTTTGGGACCCAGGCGAATTGGCGGGACGCGCCCCAGTTCGACGGGCCTTGCGGCGTGTTGATCGTTCCTTCGGGTCTTATCTATGTGGCGGACACCCTGAACCAGCGGATCGTGGTGCTGGACCACAACGGGACGGTCAATACCAGTTGGGGAACACAGGGGACGGATGACGGCCAGTTCAACGAACCCCGTTCCGTGGCGGAGGACCATTTCGGCAATATCTGGGTCTTGGATTCGGGAAATTCCCGGGTCGAAATTTTTAGTCCCCTGGGCGAATTTAACTCGACGTGGGGTTCTTTTGGCACGGACGATTATCTGCTCAACAATCCGCTGGGAATGGCGGTGAACCATATCGACCAGGCCATCGTCGCGGATACGGGTAATTTTCGGTTCGAGGTATTTAACGACGGCGCCGTGCCGGTGACCCAGCAAGGTTGGTTCGGCGAAGGGCCCTATCAATTCAAGGACCCGACCGGCGCGGCGCAAACGCCCACCGGGGTGATCGCGGTGGCCGACGGGAAGACGGGTTCCGTGGATTTTTATGACGCCGACGACGGGGAATATGAATACATCGGAAGATGGAAGGCGCCGGTTCCTTGGAACGGCGCGAAACGGGGACCGGAATTTCGAGGGATAGCCTGTGACCGGCAGGACCGGATCTATTTGACGGACATCCGCCATAATTGGGTCGTCCGGTTAAGGCCCCTGGGACCTACGGAACAGCCTTTTCCCATCCAGCCGACGCCGACCCCGCAGGATATTGCGCCTTATGGCGGGGCCGATTATCCCATTCGGTGATCTTGAATATTTTCGGGAAGTAAAGACCGAACCTCTTGAAGACAAGCCAACCGCCGATCAAGGCCGATAAACCTGGATAAGTAATTCCGTATCGGCGTTCATCTGCGTTCATCGGCGGCTAAAAAGATATTCTTTTCACGGCCGTCTTAAATGATCCGTAGCCACGGATGCAGGGGATGAAAGCGAAAGATTGAAAGCAACCGCCGATCAAGACCGATAAACCTGGATAAGTGATTCCGTATCGGCGTTCATCTGCATTCATCGGCGGCCAAAAAAGACATACTTTTCACGGCTGTCCAAAATGATCCTTAGCCACGGATGCAGGGGATACAGGGGATGAAAGCAAAAGATTAAAAGCAACCGCCGATCAAGGCCGATAAACGCTGATAAACCCGGATAAGTGATTCTGTATCGGCGTCGATCTGCGTTCATCGGTGGCTAAAAAGATTTTCTTTTCACATCAGTTCAAAATAATCATCAGCCACGGATGCAGGGGATACAGGGGATGAAAGCAAAAGATTAAAAGCAACCGCCGATCAAGGCCGATAAACCTGGATAAGTAATTCCGTATTGGCGTTCATCTGCGTTCATCGGCGGCTAAAAAGATATTCTTTTCACGCTGTCCTAAATGATCCCAAAGAGTGTTTTTTTATGTGCTATTGGTTTTATGTCTTTAAATAGGCCTTTTTTCTTAGTGAGTGTTAAGAACCTAAAAATCTTAACCTTGATTTTACATTGTCGAAACAGCCCTACCGGGGCTTGGACTGTACATTTCCCCCGCAATTCTACGAGTCGGGTCTTTTTACTTTTCAACACCGACCTTTGTTTTCGAAGTACCCGATTCGTGGGGTTAAAAAAAATCAAGGAGAAGCTATGAAGAAGCTATGGCTGTTGGCTTTGGTAGCGGCGTTGGCGTCCCTGAATATGCCAGCGTTTGCCGATGATTCGATGGAAGATGTGAATTCGGCCATCGGTGCGTTGACCAGCAAGGTCAATGATTTGGCGAAGAAGGGGCCGTCGGTTGAGATCCATGGGTTTGCCCAATCGGATTACATCAACACCACGTCTGGTTCTTTTGCTGAAACCGTGGGTGATGGTCAGGTTCTGCGTCCGGGCACTTCGAGTGCTACCGGTAACTTGAATGCTGGCAACAATGGTCAATCGATGTTCTCGATCCGCAACTCTCGGATCGACGCGTTGTCCAAAGAGACCGCGGCTGACTGGACTTTCAAGGGTTATTTAGAGTTTGACTTGTTGGGTGAAGCCAACGGGAGTGCTGACTATGGCAGCGAATACAAATACTTTACCCAGCCGACCCTTCGTCTTCGTCATGCTTATGTGCAAGGCGATACGACCGATGGTTGGGAGATCTTGGCCGGTCAATATTGGAGCTTATTCGGCTGGGACATGGACTATGTGTTGTCCACCGTTGCTGAAGCGCCGGTTATGGGTACCTTGTACGAACGCATTCCCCAATTGAAGATCCAAAAGACCATGGGTGATGATAAGGGTGTCCAAGTGCAAGTGGCTGTTGCTGCTGAAAAGCCGGATCAGATCCAAGCCCAAATGCCGAACTTCATTGGTGGCGTTCGTTTGGTCATGAACGACATCAAGGGTTACTTTTGTGCGGCGACGGGTGGAACCAAACTCCAACCCTTGAGCTTAGGTATCGCTGAACGTAACGCTCAATATGCTTGGGCGGACGGTAACTCCAACGGCACGTTCAATAACTCCGAATGGGGCAGCTCAGTTGCCGCCGACGTTCTCTTGCCGATCTTGCCGGGTTCTGAAGGCAAAGACGACATAAGCATGGTGGCTACGGGTGAGTGGACCTATGGCGCTGGTGATACTCTGGGCTATAACGGTGGTGGTTTTGGTACTGCCTCGTTAGGTAGTTTCCCGAACGTCAGCAAAGAAACCTATGCTTCTGGAACTGAATTGGATGGTGGCGAAGGCGCTTTCGTTCCTGGAAACATCGCCCTGCAACTGGTTCAGCTGACCGGCTATAACGCTCAGCTCCAAATCACCTTGCCGCGTAGCATTGGCACGATCATCACGGGTGGCTATGGCGAATTGTTCGCCTCTAACGCTAAGGTGCTTGGCATGGCTTATGATGACGATACCAACTGGTTCGTCAACGTGATGCAAGATGTGTCCAAGAACGTTCGCGTGGGTGTTGAGTATTCGCAATACTACACGAATTACATTACGGCTTCGGCTACGCCTGGCGCGACCATTGGCACGTTTGAAGACAATCGTCTCCAAGTTACGACTTGGTACCGGTTCTAATTCGAGGGTAGGTTTAGTTTAAGGAAATGGCATCATTGCAAGGGGCCGCCGCTAGTCATCAGGGAAGCGGTTGGCCCCTTTTTCCTTATAAATCGACGTTTTTCTTTTAACACAGCTTTAACAGGACAACCCTAGTCCTGGCTTTAGAATCACACGACTTCAGAAGTGCAAATAAACAGTCTCAGGAGCAGACATGAAAAACATCAAGAAACTAGTGTTAGCGGGCTTCGCCGGCATGGTCATGATGGGCGCCAGCATGGCCCATGCGGTTGACCTGAACGGCGCGGGTTCGACTTTCGACAACCCGATCTTTCAAAAGTGGTTCCACGAATATTACACGGCGAACCAGATCCAAGTGAACTACCAGTCGATCGGTTCGGGCGGCGGTATTCAACAATGGCTGGCCAAGACCGTGGATTTCGGCGCGACCGACGCTTATTTGACCGACGATGAAGCCAAGAAGGCGAACGGCCCTTCGTTGAACCTGCCGGTGGTGTTGGGCGCGGTTTGCGTGACCTATAACATCCCGGGCGTGGATTCGGGTTTGAAGCTGACCCCGAAAATTTTGGTCGATATCTACCGCGGCAAGATCACCAACTGGAATGATCCGGCCATCGCGGAGATCAATCCGGGCGTCACTTTGCCGGACCTGAAGATCACCGTGGCCCATCGTTCGGATGGAAGCGGCACCACCAACATTTTCACCAGCTATTTGAGCAAGGTCAGCACCGCCTGGTCCACTGAAGTGGGTTGGGGCAAGTCGGTCAACTTCCCGGTGGGAGTTGGCGGCAAAGGCAATGAAGGCGTGGCCGGTATCGTTGAGCAGGTTTCGGGCTCCATCGGTTACGTTGAATTGGCCTATTGCGTGCAGAACAAAATGGCCGTCGCCAAGCTGAAGAACAAAGCCGGCAATTATGTCGAGGCCAGCGTGGCCACCACCACGGCCGCCGCCAAGGGCGCGAAGATGCCCTCTAGTTTCAAGATCATGATCACCAACGCCTCGGGTGAAGACGCCTATCCCATTTGCGGTTTCTCTTGGGTTGTGGTGCGTGTGAACCAAGACGATCCCGTCAAGGGCAAGAAGTTGGTCGATCTTTTGAACTGGATCTTGGACAAGGGTAACGCCGAGGCGGGCGATCTTTATTACGCCCCGCTGCCGGATAGCCTGGTCGAGAAGGTCAAGGGTGCTGTCGCGACGATCAAGTACTAAGTTCTGAAGAGGTAGCTGTGAGTTCAATGGAAAATCAGCAACCAGTCGCGGGGAACGAGGGAGCCGTCAAACCGGCTCTCTCGTTCTTGTTTTTTGGAAAATTGAGCGAGGTCGGGATCGGCGATAAGATCTTCCGGGCCGTCACCGGTTTTTTCGCCTTTCTCATCCTGCTGTTGGCCGTCCTTACTTTCGTGGCTTTGTTCATCAATTCGATTCCCTCGATCAAGGCGATCGGGTGGAAATTCCTGGTCTCCTCCGAATGGGACCCGATCCGCCAGGTTTTCGGCGCCGTCCCTTATGTTTATGGAACACTGGTTTCGTCCTTTATCGCCCTCGTTATCGCGGTGCCCCTGGGTTTGGGGATCGCCCTTTTCTTGACCGAATTGGCCCCCATGCATTTGCGCGCTCCGGTCGCTTTTGTGGTCGATATTTTGGCCGCCATTCCCAGCGTGGTTTATGGCCTGTGGGGTATGTTCGTTTTGGCCCCGATCATGGCCCGTTATATCAACCCCGTGATGGCTAAATTGATCGGCGCTCCGTTTTTCGTGAATACCTCCATTGGGTTGTCCTTCTTTTCGGCGGGGGTCATCCTTTCCATCATGATCCTGCCGACGATCATTTCGATCAGCCGTGATGTTTTCGAGGCGGTTCCGAACGTTTACCGTGAATCGGCGAAGGCCTTGGGAGCGACCGATTGGGAAACTATCCAGCTTTCCGTCCTGAAGTCCTCCAAGCCGGGTGTGGTGGGCGCCATTATGCTGGGTTTGGGCCGGGCTTTGGGCGAGACCATGGCGGTGACCATGGTGATCGGCAACAACCCCCAAGTGACCGCGAACCTTTTAGCGCCGGGGCACAGCATGGCCGCGGTGATCGCGAATGAATTTACGGAAGCCACGGGGGATGTTTACCTGGCGGCACTTTCGGAGATCGGCCTTTTGCTGATGGTCATCACCTTCTTCTTGAACGTCGGAGCCCACTTGTTAGTTTGGTTCACGACGCGTAATTACGGGAGAAATTAATGCTCAACTTTGATTATCAAACGCGCCGAAGCTTTACCAATAAGATGATGGTTTTTTTGTGCGGTTTTTCCGCGTTCCTGGCTTTTATTCCTTTGGCGAGCTTGTTGATCTATGTGGTCTCCCAGGGGTTGAAGGATTTTAACATCGGCTTTTTCACCCACTTGCCGACCGCGGTAGGCATGCCTGATGGCGGCATGGCCAACGCGATCGTCGGGACCTTGCAGTTGATCGTGATCTCTTCGTTGGTCGGCCTTCCGGTGGGTATTTTCGCGGGGGTTTATTTGTCCGAGTTCGGCAAAAAAAGCAAGTTCGCTTGGTTCGTCCGGTTCGTGGCGGACGTGCTTTCGGGTGTGCCCTCCATCGTGACGGGTATCGTGGCTTATACCCTGATCGTCAAGCCGATGGGGCACTTTTCGGCCATCGCGGGCGGCGTGGCTTTGGGTTTCATGATGATCCCCATCGTGACCCGCACGACCGAAGAACTGGTCAAACTGGTCCCTCATTCGCTTCGGGAGGCCTCTTGGGCCTTGGGTATCCCGGAATGGAAGACCATTCTCAGCATCATCATGCGTACCGCGAAGAACGGCATCTTGACGGGCGTGCTCCTTTCCATCGCGCGGGTGGCAGGGGAAACGGCTCCCTTGTTGTTCACCTCCTTTAACAACCAGTTCTGGGCCGGGCCCAACGAACCGACCGCTTCCTTGACGGTGCAGATATTCACTTACGCGGTCTCGCCGTTCGCCGATTGGCGCGCGCAAGCCTGGACGGGGGCGTTGGTCCTGCTCCTCGTGGTCTTGACCATCAATATTTTCGCCAAGATGTTCTTTAAAGACGCAAGAAGCGCGCTTCGCTAAAGGCGGGCGGGTAATCTTCTAAAATGCGGAAGTTAGAGGTGGGTGTTATGATCGACGAAGTGATGGAAAAGAGCAAAAAAATGGAGAAGACGAAAATGGAATCGACTCATCACAAAGGGGAAGCGGTCAAGGTGGAGGTTCCTCGTCAAGAAGTCGATCCGAACGCCCCCAACAAGAAGATCAAAATGAAGATCGAGGGGGTTTGCGCTTGGTTCGGCCAAAAGCAAGCTTTGTTCGATGTGAACATGAACGTGAATGAAAAAGAAGTGACCGCGATCATCGGTCCTTCGGGCTGCGGCAAATCGACCCTGATCCGCACCTTCAACCGGATGCACGAGACCGTTCCGGGTTCCCGTTTCGCGGGGGACATCATGTTGGAGGACACCAGCATCTTCGATCCGCGCATCGACCCGGTCGTGGTTCGCCGCCGCATCGGAATGGTCTTCCAAAAACCCACTCCCTTTCCGACCCTTTCGATCTATGAGAATGTGGTGGTCGGCTTACGCCTGAACGGCATACATGACAAAAAGACCCTGGATATGATCGCTGAAAAGAGTCTTCGGAAGGCCGCCTTGTGGGACGAGGTAAAGGATAACCTACAGAAGCCGGGCGGCGCTTTGTCCGGCGGTCAACAGCAGCGTCTTTGTATCGCCCGCGCTTTGGCGGTGGAACTGGAAGTCCTTCTGATGGACGAGCCTTGCTCGGCCTTGGACCCCATCTCGACCTCGAAAGTCGAGGAATTGATCCATGAACTGCGCGAAAATTACACCATCATCATCGTGACCCATAACATGCAACAGGCCGCCCGCGTTTCCCAGAAAACGGCTTTCATGCTCAATGGAAAGTTGATCGAATACGACGCCACGGATAAGGTGTTCACCAACCCGGGGAATAAATTGACGGAAGATTACATCACCGGAAGGTTTGGGTGATAATATGGAAAATACCGAGGTAAAAAGAATGCAGACTTCGTTCGATGACGAGTTGTCGACGTTGAAAGAAAAGATCCTCCTGATGGGTAGCAAGGTGGAGGAATCGATCCGTTTATCCATGAAATCCATCGTGGACCGCGACTCGCGTTTGGCCAAAAAGGTCATTCAGTCCGACCGGGACATCAACGATCTTCAGATCGAAGTGGACGAGGTTTGTCACCGCTTGTTGGCGCTGCATCAGCCGATGGCGGGGGATATGCGCTTTATCACCAGCGCCATGAAGATCAACTCGGACCTGGAGCGCCAAGGCGACCTGGCCGTCAATATCGCCGAACGGGCCCTGACCCTGAATGAAGTGGCCCCCCTGAAGCCTTTTATCGACATTCCCCGGATGGCCGCGGTTACCCAGGAAATGGTAAAGGTTTCGCTAGATTCCTTGGTCAACCGTGACCCGAAGATGGCCCGCCAAGTCTGCGAACGCGATGACGAGGTGGACAACCTGAACGATCAGATCATCCGTGAGCTTATCAGCTACATGCTGGAAGACCGCGCGAACATCAAGCGCGCCTTGGACCTGATCCTGGTCTCCCGCTATCTGGAACGCATCGCCGACCATGCCACGAACGTGGGCGAGGATGTGATCTACATGGTCGAAGGCAAGGATATCCGCCACAGCCGCGGATAAGTTTTGGATCCGTAAAGGCCTGGGGCAAGCGCCTTGGGCCTTTTTTATGTGACTTACATGCTTAAGTCCATTACGGCAAAGCAACCGCCGATCACGGCGGATAAACGCCGATAAAGCTGAATAACCTATTCCATATCGGGGTCCATCTGCGTTTATGCCGATCCTCTTTGTTGAAGCTTTCTAAGGAGATTGGTATTACCCCGTCTGGCGGGGTATTTCGGCTAAAAAGATTCGTTTTTGATGTTGTTTGAGGGAGTTAAGTGTATAAATCCACTTTTTTTGGGTGTCTATTCGGTAGGTGCCGGGCGAGTGCTAAACTGACGCCATGGCTTCCATCCACTTAACGGTTCTCAGTGACGATTTCGGCATGTGTCCGGCGGTGAACGAGGGCATTGCCCAGGCCTTTACCCAAGGCGTTCTGACCGATACCAACCTGATGGCGCCTTGCCCTTCTTTTGACGAGGCGGTACAGCTTGCCAAAGCCCACCGGATCCCCGTGGGCATCCATAACACCTTTACCGCTGAATGGGACTATTGGCGCTGGAAGCCCCTAACCCCAGCCAAGTCCATGGTCCGTCCGGACGGCACCTTTCACACCACGGTGGCCGAAGCCTGGGAGAAGGCGGAGATCCAAGAAGCGGAAACCGAGTTCCTGGCGCAGTTGGAAAAAATAGAAGCTTCGGGTCTTTCGATCACCCATGCTTGCGAGCACATGGGCGCGGAAATGAAGTTGGCCGGTCTTTTTAGCCGTCTTTTAAAGCTGAAAAAGGTCCCTTACCGTAATTTCACCCTGAATGGGGAAGCGTACCGGATCCCGCGTTTGATCTGGGATTCGGTCTTCGCATCCAGCGAAGTAGGGTTGGATATCCGTACCCGAAAGGCCAAATTAAAAGAATGGCTCCATTCCATCGGGCCGGGCCACCATATTTGGGCAACCCACTGCGCCGTGGACCATCATTCGCTGGAACAATTGACCGCGCCGACCCATGGGGCCTTTAACTGGACCCGTCTTTACCGGGTCTTGGACCAAAGCTTGGTTTTGGACCCCGAAGTTCGTCATTGGATCGAAAGCCGGGGCATCCAGCTGACCCCCATGAGCCGTTGCCCGGTTGCCGGGTTTTAAATAGCCTCCCAGCATTGAAAAAGCCGGGTTCTTGGTATTACACTTAACTTACATCGATTTGAACGATGGCAGCCCGGTTGGCGGCATCTTTTCGGTATCCCTGCAAGGAACACCACAAGGGGAAGCCACTAGGACCGAGCCGAGAGATGAACGAAAGAAAGGATCAGAAATGCCCACTGGTCGCGTGAAATGGTTCAACGCTGGTAAGGGATACGGCTTTTTGGAACAAGATGGCGGGGAAGACGTGTTCGTGCATTTTTCCGCGATCGAGGGTGACGGGTTCAAGACCCTGACCGCCGGCCAAGAGGTGACCTTTGAGATCGTTCAAGGCGCCAAAGGTAAACAAGCCGCGAACGTGAAAAAACTCAACTGATCGACACAAACGCAAAGGCCTTCCTTCGGGAAGGCCTTTTTTATTTAGAGCTTCTAACAAAAACCTATTTCACCACGAAAGGCACGGACACCAAGAACGACAAAAGACAATAATGTTTAAAAGCCCTTTAAATCCAATCTTGTCTTGGCCTTTCTTGGTGATCTTAGTGTCCTTAGTGGTTCAAACGGTCTTTGTTTTTGATCTTTGTTAGAGCCTCTTAAAACGTCAATGATTTAAAATAAGTGACCGCTGATGAATGGAAAAATCCAAACAAAAATCTTTGTCGGCGTCCATCCGTCTTGATTGGCGGTTAAGAGATCCAAAAAATATGAGACCCAAAAAGAAGATACAGACCTTTGAGACCTTGGCCACCGGCGGCGCGGCAGTTGGCGCTGAAGTTGATGTATTGGCCTTTGGGGCCCACCCAGATGACGTCGAGATCGCCATGGGCGGCACGCTTAGCTCCCTCAAGGCCCAAGGCGCCAAGGTGGTGGTCTGTCATTTGACCGATGGGGAACCGACCCCTTTTGGCAGCCATTCAATCCGCTTAAAAGAAGCCGCTAAGGCCGCGCGCACCTTAGGTTTTGACGATTATCTCATCCTGCCCCTGAGAAATCGGGAGCTTCAAGACACATTGCCTGCCCGCCGCAAGGTGGCTGAGGTCATCCGTAAATATAAACCCGCGACCATCTTCGCGCCTTATTGGGTGGACGCTCATCCGGACCATTGGAACGCCTGCCAATTGGTCGAAGCCGCCCGCTTCTGGGCTAAGTTGGTCAAGACGGACATGAAGGGCGACCCCTGGTATCCCTCTAAACTTTATTACCACTTATGCTCCCATTTGCGCCCCAATGTGCAGCCTTCGTTCGTTGTGGATACCACCGGTTTTCATGAAAAGAAAATGGCGGCCATTCGCTGCTATGAAAGCCAATTCATCAAGAAACGCAGCAGCAAGGCGCTGGAACATATCGAAGTCATCAATCGGTTCTTCGGCACCATGATCGGCACCCAGACCGGAGAGCCCTTTTTCTCCAAAGAGAACATCGGCGTGAAGGATCTCCGGGTGCTTTTCTAGCCGCAAAACCCTTCTTTTCACCCAGGTAAAAGGTATACGGCTGTATTGGTATACGGCCGTATACTTTTTTCTTGACTCCTGCTTTTTTCGCCTTTAGGATGCAGTTATTAACTACTGACGCATAAATTCAAGGAGAGACGATATGGCGAACGAGAAGCAAAAAGCGCTGGATGTGGCCTTACTGCAGATCCGCAAGGATCACGGCGAAGGGGCCATCATGAAACTAGGGGAGGCCAAGGTCCAGGACGTTAAGTCCATCTCCACTGGCGCTATCTCGTTGGATATCGCCACCGGCATCGGGGGTGTTCCCCGGGGCCGTATCATTGAGATCTATGGCCCGGAATCCTCAGGTAAGACCACCTTGACCCTGCATATTGTCGCCGAGGCGCAAAGGGCGGGCGGAACGGCCGTTTTCATCGACGCGGAACACGCTATGGACCCGGTTTACGCCAAGAAATTGGGCGTTAATGTGGATGAATTGCTCATTTCCCAGCCGGACTCGGCGGAAGAAGCCCTTCAAATTGCTGATACCCTCATCCGCTCCGGCGCGATCGACGTCCTGGTCATCGACTCGGTGGCTGCTTTGGCCCCCCGGGCCGAGTTGGAAGGCGAAATGGGCGATGCCCACGTGGGTCTCCAAGCCCGCTTGATGAGCCAAGCCCTTCGTAAATTGACCGCTTTATTATCCAAGTCCCATACCAGCGCTATCTTCATCAACCAGATCCGCGAGAAGATCGGCGTGATGTTCGGTAACCCTGAAACTACCCCGGGTGGCCGGGCCTTGAAGTTCTACTCCTCCATGCGTCTCGATGTGCGCCGTGTGGAAGCCATCAAGAGCGGCGACCAGAACATCGGCAATAAAGTGAAGGTCAAGGTGGTCAAGAACAAGACCGCCCAACCGTTCCGGGAAGGTTTCTTCGATATCATCTTCGGCGAGGGGATCTCGTCCCAAGGGTCGCTCATCGATGTCGCTGTTGAAATGAACATCGTGGATAAGGCCGGTACATGGTTGAGCTTCGGCGAAACCAAATTGGGTCAAGGCCGCGAAGCCGCGAAGGCTTTCTTGAAAGAACATCCGGAAGTGTTCGCCCAGATCGAAAAGCTGGTCAAGCAAAAGGCCGGGTTGATCCCGTCCGATGCTAAACCGTCTGAAGCCAAGCCTGCGGAAGGCAAACCGGAAGCCAAGTCCGCTCCGGCGGGTGCCAGCGCTTTGGCGGCGGTCCCGGCCCCCATCAAGAAGGACGCGGGGTTAGTCCTGACCGACAAGGCCAAGGTCGCTCTGCGTAAGTAAGTCGGTTCCTGATCGAAAGGGAGGCGGGGAAACCTGCCTCCCTTTTTTTATGTCTAGGGGCAGTTTGAATGGGTTTTAGCCCGGATGTTCGCGCTCATTTACTTCAAAAGCCACCGGGGTTTGCCTACAATGGGTGCCGTTTCAAGCCTTGGCCTCGCCAATGGCTTTCATTCCACCCTGGGAGTGTTTCATGGGCAAGTTCTTCAAGTTCATCCTGTTGGCTGCTGGGTTCATCGCCGCGTTGGTCATTGTTCTGGCGGTAGGAGCCTGGATCTATATCTCCATCAATTATCCCCCGGCCAAGCTCAAGGCCATCGCCACCCAAAAGCTGTCCGAGACCCTCAAACACAAGGTCAGCATCGGCGATGTGCGGTTCAATATCCTGAACGGCTTCGAGATCACGGACCTGCACATCGGCAACCGCGCCGGCTGGACCGCCCAAGACATGGTCGTCGCCAAGGATATTTCCATCTCTTATGACCTCTTTCCCTTGTTGTGGGGCAAGATCTCTTTAGGGGAGATCAAACTCAACGCGCCGCAGATCCTCATCGAGCGCCGGGGCCTGAACGAATTCAACTTCAGTGACATGACCGGTTCCGCCGCCGCGGCTTGGATGCCCCGGCCGGGTGGTTCTTTTGATCTGGTGGCTCCGGCGGAGGCCGCGACGGCCCCGGCCGCCACCGCGCCAGCCAGCAAGACAATGTTGCTTTTGTCGGTGAAGGACGTGAGGATCATCCGTGGAAAAATGACCTATGTGGATGAAACGGCTAAACCGGTCCAACGCTATGACACGGACAATTTGAATTTCACCGTCAGTAACATCTCGCTCTTGGGCGGCAAATCCAACTTCAGCCTGGATACGCCTTTTAGCTACAACAATTTGACCTATCAATTGTCCTTGAAGGGTTCCTACCGCTATTTCTACACCAGCCAAAGCCTGAAAGAACTTTCGGTCGACGGTACGGTCAACGACCTGGGTTTTGGGTTCTCGGGGGATGTTTTGAACATGAACACGACCTGTGACCTGAACATTGACGGTCAAGCCAGCCTGGATATGCTCAAGTTTTCCGGTTTAGTTCCAGGTTCCCTGGCTTCCATGCCGAAGGGTCTTAGCTTGTCCGGCCCCGCGGATGTGAAGTTCCATCTCTCGGGCAGCCCTAAGTCGGGTATCGAGCTGAAGGGCACGGCGGACGCTTCCAGCTTGGCTATTCAATACCAGGATGTGTTCGTGAAGTCCCCGAAGGCCGCTTGCAAGGTCGATTTTGACGCCATCAATTCCGGGAACGCCTATAACGTGAAAAACTTCCGCGTGGTCTATCGGGATTGGACGGTGGACGGCTCCTTCCTATATAAGAACGGTGTTTCTTATTCGGGTGAGGTCCACTCCAAGGACTTGCCTTTGTCGGGCCTTACCAATGACATTCCCCGGTTGAAGAACGACAAGATCGACGGGACCGTGGCCATGGACCTGACCTATTCGCAGCTCTTGAACAAGCCATCCTCCCTCAAGGCTAACGGCCAGATCGTCTTGAAGAACATCGGGTTCTCGCTTCCGAACGAGCCTTACTTGCAGAATTTGAACAGTGTCATCACGGTGGCCTATCCTAACTTCAAGACCATCAACGCGACCTTCAATGGTTTTGACGGGTCGGGCGTCGCCAGCTTGTCCATCAACGCGGGAAAGACCCTTTCTTACGCCTACGCTTTCGACCTCAAAAGCGTGAATGTGCAAAAATTAATCGATTCCAGTGTGGATGCCTATGTGGTGAAGAATCCTGAAAAATACAAGGACAAGCTCTTTGGTTCGGCCAATATGAACTATAAGGGAACGGGTCACGGCACCAGTTCGGAAGAAATGATGGCCAGCGCCAATGGGTCGGGTAATTACTCGATCGCCAACGGCAAAGTCAAAGGCTATGACGCTATCAGCTATCTCAATAAGTTCTTCGGCCAGCAGAGCGATGAGATCGACTTTGAGACCATTTCGGGCACTTTGGCGATGAAGAACAAGATCGCCTCTTATACCGTCAATACCACCGGAAAGGTGGGCGCGGTCAAGGCTGTCGGCGCCATCAATGTGGTCACCTATTTCTACGCGCCTGAAATGAACGTGAATTGCGACATCCACAAGGAATTCTTGAATTCGGACGCCATCAAGTCCCAATTGCCGGACAGTGTGAGGGATAAATACGATGTGAACCGCTTGGCGGATTCGAACGGCAATGTTCCGTTGGATTTCCACTTTACGGGCGACGCCACCAAGGTGCCGGGAGCGGATTGTTTGAACGTGAACCGCCTGGTGAATAACCTTCTCAATAGCTACGCGGGTGAAGTGACACAGCAGGTTCAGCAACAGGGACAAAACATATTAAAAGGTTTGTTCGGTAAGTAATTCGAAACAAAGGGTTAAAATGATCTACGCCATCGGTGATATCCACGGTTGTTTAGCGCCATTGAAAGAGCTCATGGCGCAGATCGCCCCCAAGCCCGAGGATGAGGTCGTTTTTTTAGGGGATTATATCGACCGAGGACCGGACAGCAAGGGCGTGCTGGATTATCTGGTGGCCAACCATAAGCCCAATTGGCATTATTTGCGCGGTAATCACGAACAAATGCTGTTGGAGTGGCTGGGGACGCCCAATCCCCTAGCGGCGGCCAATTGGCTGCTCAATGGCGGGCATCAGACCCTGCAATCTTATGTGCCCCGTGAAAAGCTGGACGAAGTGCGTGGGGAAGGGGCCCATATCCTGCTTCAGTCCTACATCCCGCATACCCATGTGGAACTCTTGAATAGCCTGCCTTTGTTCTATGAAACGGCCGATTATTACTTCTGCCACGCGGGGATCAATCTGGACCGGTCTTTGGCCGACCAGGAACAGGATGACCTGCTTTGGATCCGGCGCAAGTTCTTACAAGATCCCCGGCCTACTCCGAAACTGGTCGTTCACGGTCATACACCGGTCGATAAGACCGATATTTCAAAGGACCGCATCAACTTGGATACGGGTTGTGTTTATGGCGGCTCGTTGACGGCGATCGCCCTGCCGGAAAAAAAGTTGATCCAAGTGAAGGCCTGAACTACTTCCGGTTTTTGGATGTCTTTTGGGTGCTGGTCTTGTTGCCCTGTTTTTCCCAAGCGTTGAACTGTTTTTCAAATTCCCGGTTGGTCCAGCTGAGGGTTGTTTCCGCGTTCAAGTTCTCCATGTGGGCCAAATAAGACAAACGGAACAGAAGTTCCCCTAAATGGGCCTCGACCTGGGCTTTTTTCTTCTTCCCAAGGTTCCTTTTCAGTTTTTGCCACTCTTCTTCGATGGCCTTTTGGGCTTCTGAAGCGTTCTGGGGAAGGAATCCGTGGCGGGAGACCTTATCCTGCATCCTTTGGGCCCTCAAAAGGGAAGGGAGTGATTTAGGCAGGCCATCCAGGGCGGACTGGCGTTCGGGTTTTTCCTCCCGTTTCAGCTCTTCCCATTTCTTCAGGATGCTGTCCATTTTGCGGCTGGCCTTGCCGAAAACATGGGGATGGCGGCGAACTAATTTGTCCGAGATGGTCTGGGCCACGTCCTCGAAGTCGAATAAGCTTTTTTCTTTTGCTAATTGGGCATGAAAGACCACTTGAAGCAATAGGTCCCCCAACTCCTCCCGAAGATGCTCGGGATCTTTGCTGTCGATGGCGTCCAAGACCTCGTGCGCTTCCTCGATCAGGTAAGGTTTCAGGCTTTGGTGTGTCTGCTTTTTGTCCCAGGGACAGCCATTCTTTGCCCTCAACCGGGCCATCAGCTTTTGAAGTCGCTTGGTTTGGTCCATGATGCCTCCTAGGCGTGAGGACTCTAACATGAAAGGCAAGGGCTGCCAATTGGCCCGATTGTATCCAGTTGGTAAACGACGCGGATCGGTGGGATACTGGTGACCAGGTTATTTTTCGCAGCCCTTGACAGATATCGGGGGCCGAAGTATTTATGGGTTAACTTTTCCCCAGGAGGGTCCCCGTGCCTCGCAAAAGCCGCCATGAAGATAATGATGAAATGAACGAAGACGATGATGTGAGGGCTGGTGGCAGCCGTAATAACGATGATGACGACGATGACGTGGATGATGATGACGACGAAGATACCATCGACCTCGATACCGCCGAGGATGAGGAAGAGGACGATGACGACGTCGATGATGATGAAGACGATGACGATGATGACGCCGATAGCGTCGATGATATCGAACGCCGCCGGCTCTTCCAGGTCGAGGCCGAGGAGATCCTTGAGCATTTGACCCTGGATGATGTTCGCGAGGTCCTCAGTGAGAACGAGATGGACGTGAACTTGGCCGCCAAGTTGAAGAAGTTCCTGACCGAGGTTGTCCGTGAGGGCGAAGTGGATAATATGGACGACGCCTGGGAAGAAGCCATGGAGCGTCTTGAAGAGGAAGTTTGAACCGAAAGCCGTTTCGACCCCTAGAAAGGAAACTTTCTAGGGGTTTTTTTATTATCCGCCGCCGTCAGTGGTGTCTTTTGCCGGTCCATTCGCCCGAAGGGATATGTTAAACTCTAGCCCCATGTTCACCGAATATTTCGACCAATTACGCTCTTTATGGCTCCGTCCTTCCGTGTTCTTCGAAACGACCGCCAAAAAGAACGACGAGAAACTGGCCTCCCGTTTCGTCGTCCGGACCAGTCTGTTGGTGGCGCTCGAATTAGGCCTGTCCGAAGCCCTTGGCGGGGGCGACCTGCGCATCATCGCTTTTGTGACGCTGGTCTTGGTCCTTGTGATGCCTTTCGTGTTGGCGATGTGGGTCTCGCTTTGGTCCCGGTTCATCGCTTTATGCGCCCAGCTTTTGGGTGAAAAGGTGCCGTTGGATAAGGTCCGCCTAGTGGTCTCTTATTCCGCCGGTGGTTGGATCACTCTGGTCCTGGGTTTTGGGTGGGGCGCCCTGCTTTCCACCATCATGGTGTTTTTCCAAGCTTTGGGTTTTGAGAAGGTGTTAGGCTATTCCCGGTGGAGTTCCCGGGTTTACGTGGGCTTTCCCTTCGCTTTGATGCTGGTGTTGGCGCTGATCTTTACTCTCTTGTTCAAGGTGTTCAAATGAGCCCGGTCAGATCACGCAGTGCCTCCCAAAAACAAGCCGCTATCCAGGTGGAAGAACGGAACGCCATCACTTCCTACCGTTGGGCCTGGTACGCCCTGGCCCTGTTGGTGCCCTTTTCAGGCATCCTCATGGGGCTCTTTCTGTACGACCAGGACTCGAAAGAGGTCCGCAAGGTCGGCCGGAACAGCCTTTTCATCGGGTTCGTCGTTTGGGTGGTCTTTCCGCTTTTCGTCGCGATGGTGGTCGGCATTTTCCTGCTCGCGGCGGCGGCCAGTTGGGTGGCTCAAATGCTACCCGCCGCGGACTAAAGGTCTCCCTTGCCCGGGCGGGGTTGATCCGTGACATCCTCTATCCTTATCACCGGCGGCACCCGGGGTATTGGGTTGGCCCTTTGCAAGGCGTTCCTTCATAACGGCTGGCAGGTCACCACTTCTTATCATCAAGACGAATCGGACGCGCAAAAGGCCAAGGAAGAACTTTCGGCCATTGGGTCCTTGTTCTCGATCGTCAAAAGCGACATCACCCAGGAAGCTGCGGTAGCTGAATTGGTCCAAGGGGCCCTGGGGCAGTGGGGCAAATTGGATTGCGTCATCCATAACGCCGGTTCGACCCATAATGCCCGGCTCGTGAACGTGGAAGAAACCGATTGGAAAGAGACCTTGGACGTCCATTTGAAAGGGGCCTTTTGGCTTTCAAAGGCCTGCCTACGCCCCATGATGAAACAGAAGAACGGGCACCTCATTTTCATCTCCTCGGTCGTCGCCACCACCGGCAATATCGGCCAAGCCAGCTATACGGCGGCTAAGGCGGGGCTTTTGGGGTTGGCCCGCAGTACCGCCCAGGAATATGGCGGCAAGAATATCCGGGTCAATGTGGTCTTTCCAGGTTTTCATAAGACCCGGCTTTCGGGCAATCTTTCAACCGAAGCCGAAGAAGCCATCCGGCAAAAGCATCTGTTGTCCACCACGACCGATCTTCAAGAGGTCGCCGGCTTCCTGCTGTGGCTGGCTTCGACGCGAACCATTTCTGGTCAAACCTTCAATCTCGATTCCCGTTTACCGGGTTGGTTATGAGATCACGCATTGTCGTGACCGGCTGGGGTGTGGTTACCCCTTTGGGGTTCAATGCCCAACACACTTGGAAATACCTGATGGAAGGGGAATCGGCCCGGCATCCTTTGGCTGGGCCGGAATGGAAGGCTTTTGACCGCCCCTATGCCGCCCAATCGACCGACACCTGGATACCGGATAATCTCCTGCGCCGGGACCGTTCCATCCAGTTCGCCCTCTTGGCCGCCCAGGAAGCCTGGACCCACTCGAACCTTTATCAAGTCGATCCGCTCAGGATCGGGACGACCTTTTCTTCCAGCAAAGGCGGGGTTGTGAGTTTGATCAACGCGATGGAAGACTCGGAAACCGATGAGGATTTTTTGTCGGAATTCTTTCCCCATGCGGCGGGCCGGCTTATTCAAAAAAGCTTTGCCTTGGGCGGGCCCGCCTTGTCCGTGGCCTCGGCTTGCTCCACAGGGGTAGGGAGTCTCTCGGCAGGCGCTCGGTTGTTGCTGGATGGAGAATGCGACGCGGTCATTACAGGCAGCACCGAGGCTTCCATCCATCCCTTGATCTATGCCGGGTTCCGGAACATGGGGGTCCTCAGCGAAAAGCCGGGAGGTCCTTCCGCTTTTGATATTGAACGGGATGGATTCATTATGGGAGAAGGGGCGGCGGCCATGATCCTGGAGACCGAAAAGTCCGCCAAGGCCCGCAAGGCGCCTATCCTGGCCCGGCTTTCGGGATGGGCCATGGGAGCGGACGCTTATGGGGCCCTGGAGATGGAACCTAATGGGCAAACCATCGTTCCGGTCATTGAAAGAGCTCTTCAAAAGGCCCGGTTGAAACCCAAAGACATCGGATATATCAACGCCCATGGAACGGGCACCCGTTTGAACGATTCAGTGGAATCCAAAGCCATCTATCAGGTCTTTGGTGACAAGACCGCTTGGGTCAGTTCCACCAAGGGTGCGACGGGCCATCTTTTGGGGGCGGCGGGCAGTGTGGAGGCGGTCCTATCAGCGATCGCGCTTCAAAAAGGGGAATTGCCGGACACCCACAACCTGAACAACCCGGACCCGGATTGCCCGATCCGGCATGTGCCCAAGGGTGGCCTGAAACGAAAGGTGAAGCATGTCCTATCCCTTTCCTATGGATTTGGGGGACAATTAGGGGCTGTTATCTTTTCAAAAGCCTGACCGATAGGTGGAACCATTGAGCCTGAACGACGATCTTCACGAAGAATTGCATGAACTGGACGGCCAAGGTTTAAGACGTCGTTTGAGGACCGTCGATTATTTGGGCGGTATGCGGGCGGTGGTCAATGAAAAGGACTGTGTTCTTTTTTGCACCAATAACTATCTGGGCCTGGCAGACCATCCCCGGGTCCTAGAACGTTCCCAAAAGGCCCTATTCCGTTATGGCGCCGGGGCCCAGGCCTCCCGTCTGGTCTCGGGCCACTTTCCCATTCACCAGCAACTGGAGGAAAAGACCGCGGCGTTCAAAGGGGCTGAGGCGGCTTTGGCCTTTCCGACCGGATACATGGCCAATTTGGCGGCGGTCGGGGCATTGGTGGGCGAAGAAGATGTTATTCTTTGCGACCGTCTGAACCATGCCAGCCTGATCGACGCTTGCCGCATGGCGAAAGCCAAGTTCATGATCTATGAGCATCTGAACCTGGAAGATCTTAAAAAACAGCTTGGTAAGACCGCTAAGTACCGTCGCCGGCTTATTGTCACCGACGGACTTTTCAGCATGGATGGGGATCTAGTGCCCCTTTTAAAGTTAATGGAACTGGCCCATGAACAGGACGCCATGGTCATGGTCGATGACGCCCATGGAACTGGGGTCTTGGGGCCGACGGGTCAGGGTATTGCTCACCACTTTCCCCTGAAACACTATCCTACGGTCATTGTGGGCACTTATAGCAAGGCTTTGGGCAGCATGGGCGGCTTTGTGTGCGGGTCTAAATTATTCATCGAAAGCCTTTTGAACAAAGCCCGTACTTTTATTTACACGACTGGCTTGGCCCCTGCGGTTTGCGGCGCTTCCTTGGGCGCCATCGAGGTCCTTCAAGAGGAAACGAACCGGGTCGATAAATTATGGGAAAACTCCAAAAAAATCCGGGATGGATTGAAGGCCTTGGGTTTTGATATTCCCCGGGGCGCGGGGCCCATTTTGCCGGTCATGGTGGGCGACAACGAAGAAGCGGTGAAGATGTCGGATAAATTGCTGGAAGAGGGTATCTTGGTCGTGGCCATTCGCCCGCCGACGGTGCCCAAAGGCACGGCCCGGTTGCGCTTGTCGGTGTCGAGCATTCATTCGCCGGAAGAGATCGAAAAGCTTTTCGCGGCTTTTAAAAAACTATAACCAGGACATACATGAGCGGCATTTTTATCGCAGGAACTGACACAGGAGTGGGAAAGAGCTTGGTAGCTGCGGGGTTGGCCCGTCTCTTGGTGAACCAAGGGGTTCGCGTGGGTGTCCTCAAACCGGTAGCCTCGGGCGGGCTGGTCAGCGATGACGGTAAGTTACTTCAAACGGCGGCCAAGTTGCCCAATTCGGCCTATCGCGGCATCGTTCCTGTTCATTACCGCCTACCTTTGGCACCATGGGTAGCGGGCTGGAAAGAGGGGGCAGTACCCCTGGCCAAGGTCGAAAAGGCCTATCAGGCGGCCAAAAAGGCCCATGAATTCCTCGTGGTAGAGGGCATTGGCGGGGTACTTGTGCCGATCACCCGAGATTTTTGGGCGGTCGATTGGATCGTGAAATGGAAGCTACCGACCCTGGTCGTGGCCAGGGCCGGATTGGGTACCCTGAATCACACCCTTTTGACGCTGGAGGCCCTGCAACGACGTAAGGTATGGGTCGCGGGCGTGATCGTGAACGGTTATAAAGGGAAGAATGTCGCGGAGAGGACCAATGTGCTGGCTTTGCGTAAGCTGGCCTCGGTCCCGGTTTACGGACCTTTGAAACAGGACCCGAAATACCGGAAGAACTTGGACTTGTTGGCGAAAGATATGATGGAATTGGGACTGCCCATTCGTTGAAAGGAGGGCCGTGCATGAGAATGATTTATTGGGTCATCGGCTTCCTCTTTTTGACCACTTCCATGGCTTTTGCTGCTCCCAAGACCGCCTCGGATTATTTTTCCTTGGGGACGAGGCTCTATAACGCCAAGGATTTTGAGGGCGCCTATTACGCTTTCGAAGCGGGGCTGGTGCTCAATCCTAAGAGCGCGGCTGGATATCAAGGCTTGGGGGATAGTCTCTATTTTTCAGGCCATCAGTACGACGCCATGAAGGCCTACCAAAAGTCCCTGGCCTTGAATCCAAACAATCCAAAATTGACCGCTTTTGTGAAGGACTTCAAACCCAATGACATACCAACGGTGACCGTGACGCCTTCCGCGACTGGGGAAGACCGCGTCGTCGTTTCGGGACAAGACCTCGGGGCGACCGGCAATAAGACCGCTTCCCAAGGACCGACGGCGGTCAGTACGCCGGACCTGCGCCTGGCCTTGGACAAAAATACCTGGGTCAGGGGTTACGTCGGTTACGACTTCGCTCTTTTAAGCGACCTGACAACAAGCCTTAATGTTTTAGGTTCTTCTTTGGCCGCTAGCTCAGGCGTGACGGGAACGACCAGTTCGGGGAGTAACGGTATCTTGGCGGGGGTGGAATTCGGCGTGGCGGTGGACCCGGGCAACGCCTTCTCGATCTGTATCGAGAACGTTTGGACACAAACCGAAAGCTTCAACAGCGGGGTGAGCAATGTGTCGGACCCGAACGCGACCTTTCAGCCGTCTTTCTCGCCCAGCCTGACCTCCGTGGCGTTGAATTACTATGCCTTCATTCCCAATGACAAAGGCTCCCGGACCTATTTCCAATTTGGCGCGGGTCTTTATCAGGCGGTCGTGGGCTTTACCGGATGGGATCCGGCCACGATCTTGAGCAGCCCCCAAGAATCGGGCTCTTTTTCCGCCGTCGGTCTTGGAGGCACTTTTGGCATCGGCGAAACAATGGTCCTCGACAAATCCTTTGCCTTGGATATCGTCGGCCGGGGACGGATCGTTTCTTTTGGGCAGATGACCGCGGACCAGATCACCCGGGGAGGGGCGGCCACGACGGACGGGCCTTATGCCATCGCCGTCAATTCCACCACCGGCGCCATCGCGGTGGTGCCGGTAGGCAACAATATCGGCGGCGCTTACCGCTACGCGGTAGTGGACTATTCGGGCTTCGACGTCAATTTTGCGTTGACCTATTTTTTCTAGTTTGGAATAACGAATGCGATCTTCCTTCATCCTATGTTTTTTGTCCGTCCTTATCGGTTTGACGGTGGTTTCATGCGGCAATAAAACCCCGCCGCCGGATTGGGAAACCTATACCAGCAAGGACCATCTCTACCGGATCCAATATCCCGTTGGATGGCAGACCGCGTTGAACGGACACGCTTTCACCATTAGTACGCCGGACAAGACTGGACTTATCACCGTGACCGGTTATGTCCATGACGCCCCGGTCTTTGATCAAGAGGCCTTCCGGAAAATGGTCATGTTGGATTTTGTGGAATGCCGGGAGGTGACCCCGTTCAAACCGGTGACCCTGAATAACTGGGTGGGGGAAGACGCCGTTTATACGCGTTGGGTCAACGGACTTCGGATCAATTACCTTTTCCGTATCGCTCACCGGGACCAGGTAGGTGTCTTCATCGCCATTAGCGAGATTGACGCGCATTTACAAAACCGCACGCCTAATTTCAAACAAACCATGGATTCGTTGGTCTTGCTCACCCCGCCGGTGGAAAAATACATCGGCAAATACGGGCAATTGGGAACGGCCACGCCGACCCCCAAAAAGCGTCCCTGGCAGGAAACCCTGATCGATCTCATTCGGGCCACCGAATGACCCTTTGAACCCAAAAAGCGCCCCCCTTGGGGAGCGCTTTTGAGCGAGTTCCTGTTTAACGACTTATTTACCCTGTTGGGCCAAATAGTTCGCCACATCTTTGATCTGGTCCGGCGTTAAAGCTTCCGCCAAGCTTTGCATAGCCGCATCGGGATTCATCTTCTGCGGATCCGTCACATAACTGGCGATATAAGCGGCATCCCGCACGGAACCGATGTGCGACAGGTCGGGGCCTATTTCCTCGCCGACCCCGTGGAATTTGTGACAAACCGTACAGTTCTCCTCGAAAATGCGGGGAGCCTTGGCGGTAAAACTTCCGCCACCCAAGCTGCTCATGTAAGCCACCAAACATTCGACCTCGCTGTCCAAAAGGTTGAAGTTGGGCATTTTGGTGCCCGGGCTGATTTTTTCGGGGTTCTTAAAGTGGTTGGCCAGCCAATTGTGGTCCCGGCGCATGCCCACGCCGTCCAAGGCGGGGCCTACCGTTCCGCCGTGTCCGTTCAAGCTATGACAATATTCGCAGTGTAGATCGGTAAAGAGCCGTTTGCCTTCCATGATCAACGGGTCTTTTTCCACTACCGGATTGGTCAGGGGCGACCTTCCGCCTTGGACGGTCAGGACGATCACGCCTAACAGGCCGGCCCATCCGGCCAATACCAGCCACTTGCGGTCCATCGGATGCCGTTTGGGTCCCTTGTCGAAAAAAGGAAGGCCCAAGAGTATCCCGACCACGATCAAGGGAAGGAGCACGATGGCGAAAGCTTCCAAGGAACCCGGGAAGTATTTCAACAACTGGAAAACGGACAAGAAATACCATTCGGGCCGGGGATTATAAGTGGTGTCCGTGGGGTTGGCTAGGTCTTCCAAATCCGCGCCCTTCCAGATGGCCACCGCGGCGACGATGATGAACACGATGGTGATGGCGACAGTGTCCTTGAAAATGATGTAAGGCCAGAAAGATTTACCCTGATGTTTCAGTTCCAGATAACGGGCCTTCACTTTTTCTTTCCAATTCGGATCTTTGTCCGTCAAGGGGACGTCCCCAGAGCGGGAAGTCCGTTCGGGAGGCGCTGAGATGCCGTGCCAGACCACCAGGAACAAATGGAATGCCATGAAAAGAAGGGTCAAGGCAGGTAACACCAATACGTGGATGGCATAGAACCTGGTGAGGGTAATGGCGCCCAGGTCCTCGCCACCTTTGAGGATGCTACCCAGGTATTGGCCGACCATCGGGACTTGTTCGACCATTTTGGAACCGACCGTAGTGGCCCAATAGGCCTTTTGGTCCCAAGGAAGCAGGTAGCCGGTGAAACCGAATCCGATGACCAAAAAGAACAAAAAGACGCCGGATAACCAGGTGACTTCCCGGGGGAATTTATAAGATCCCATAAAAAAGACCCGGAGCATATGAAGGAACACCGAGACCACCATACCTGTGGCACCCCATTTGTGTAGGCCCCGTAAAAAGGCACCCATTGGAACGTTGTTGGAGATGAATTTTACCGAGTCATAGGCATGATCCGGTGAAGGGGAATAGTGCATGGCCAGCAAAATGCCTGTAGTGACCTGCAGGATGAAGAAGAAAAGGGTGATGCTACCCAGGGTGTAACGCCAGTCCACGCCCTTCGGGATGAGGCGGTCAAAGATGACTTCCTTGATCTTGCGCCAGCCTACCCGTTCATCCAACCAATCGAGGATCGTTTTCATGCTTTGGCTCCTTCGGGGAGGATATAAAGCGTGCTGTTTTCGATCTTGGTCGGATACCGCATAAGAGGCTTAGGAGGCGGCCCGGAAACGACGTTGCCGTCCTTAGAG
The DNA here is from genome assembly GCA_027452205.1 of candidate division FCPU426 bacterium. Lineage (GTDB taxonomy): Bacteria > Oederibacteriota > Muellerivitia > Muellerivitales > Muellerivitaceae > Bog-1183. The sequence goes on from DAIDGV010000007.1 coordinate 47,949, forward strand.
AAAACACCTCCGTGACAAGGGCAAATGAAGGCCTTTTTATTGGCGTCCCAGCGGTAAGGGCATCCTAAATGGGTGCAATGGGGGTCGTAGGCAACCCATTCTCCCTTTTGCAGGACGACCCAGACAGAACTGGGGCTTTGGATGACGTTCCAACCGTCCATTTTTCTTTGAACGAAATCGATCTTGATGGGATCACCTTCTTTCAAGCCGCTAATGGGGCCTACAGCCACCCAGTTCTCTTTTCTGCCCCGCCAAGCGGGGGACAGGAAATACAAGGCTCCACTGCCGCCAAGGACCAATGTGATGAAACTCACCATCGCGGCGATCAGACCTATCAGAAATGTTCGGCGTTGTGGATCTTCTGGCGCTCCTGAGTTGTGCTTGGTGTCTTTCATGGTTCTTTGTTTTTTCCTTTTAGTGATCTTAAATCGGAATGATTTTAGGTAAGCGGTCTTTTTTTATTTATGAGTCGGATCATAGAATTTAGCGGTCCTGAAAATAAAAAGGGCCAGCCTCCCTGAAGACCGGCCCTTCACAACTAAGGGGGTGATGAAAAACTATTCTTCTTTTTTCTTCTGTATCCCTTTGAGATAAGTGGCCACAGCCTGGATCTGATCGTCGGTCATTTTGCCTTTGTAACCCGGCATCTTTTTCTTACCGTTGGTTATTTGGGTAACTACCGCGTCAGAGGTCATGGAGACCGCTTCGGCTTTGGTCAGATCCAAGGCGGTTGGTTCCACTTTCAATAACTTGGCCATCTTCGGGTTGCCTTTCGCGTCTTTGCCGTGGCATTGAGCGCATTTGGCGTCGAAGAGTTTTTTGCCTGAAACCGGTTCATCCCCGCCGATGGCGTAGGTTGAAACGAACAGGAAAAGAGCGGCGAGGATCACCCCGTAGCCTATCCCGAAACGTAATGTTTGTTTCATGATGCGTTCTCCTTTCCGTTAAAAGAACAGGTTCAGCGACGAAGACAAGGCGTGGGCGTAAGTGTAACCCGCCGCGGAATTCGTCATGATCAACGCGTATTGTGGATTCAGATAGATGTTTTGCACGAATGGCGTTAAAGCGCCGAACGTGATCTTTTCCGTGTCGACATTTGAGGCGCTGATGTTAGTGGAGGTCGAATCCCAACGGATCGCCACTGGTGTCAGGTCATCGAGAGCATAATCCAATTCCCCAAAGAACCCGCCGCTGGCGGGGTTGTTAACACCCGCGACCCCGAAAATGCCGGCGTTGGTTTGACCAATCTCCGCCCCGGCCTTGATATCTAAGTTTTTCAAAGGTAAAGGGGCGTTCGCGAACAGAGCGCCATAATAATATTCTTGGCCCGTCGAATCGCCGGTGCCGGCGCCGTTCGCGACCGAAGGAATGGGTGAACCTGGGGCGGCAACGGAACCGTTAAAGCCGTTGTAGTAAGTGGCGTTGATGGCCGCTCCATCATCGCCAATGAATTGATTGACGAAGATCTGGATGTCCTTTGCGTTATTGCTGTCGGAGGTAGGGGCGGTTTGCGCGGTTGTGGCACCCAGAGAGGAAGTGTCCAACCCTGAGTAGACGGGGGCTTGGATACCATCATAGAAAGCCAAGGTGACCCGAGTATCGTCGTGGGTATAGCCCAATTCCAACCCTGTGCCGGTCGGACGGACAGTACCGGCGATCGTGGCATTGCCCACGGGACCGCGGTCCGAACCGGCATAGCCGTCGGCCCCGAATTTACCGATTCGGACGGTGAAAAAGTCGTTCTCGCTCCCGGTCACATAGCCCAATTTGGCGTCGGAAAGGCTGGGAGATGAACCGGGGAACACACCCGTTCCGTTTCCTAAACCTAATTCCGAGTAGGCGAAGAAATTCTTGCTGAGACCGCCGCCCAAAAAGATGCTTGAGCCACCCAAGGTGAAACTTCCGTTATCCGGTGTAGCGGATCCATTGGCGTTGGTTTGCGTGGAGGCTTTTACCCCGGCGGAAAAACGCGCCGCGATGTAATTGGTCCAATCGACCTTTCCGCCGTTCATTTCTTTTCCAATGTCGGAAGGGATACGGTAACCGGCGGCACGGAAGTTGTAACCGAACTTATTCAACTGGCCATAACCAGGGTAATGGCACATCGTACAATTGTAATTGTACATTCTCGCGAACGACGGGATCGCCCACGCCGATGGTGATCCGATCAGGCACGCGACCGCCGTCAGTAGAATTAAAGACAGTTTTTTCATTTTTCCAGCTCCTTAAAAATAGAATTTACTCAGCGGCAATAACTTGGCGCTTAAGGTAATCAAATGTCCCCAAAAGACTTATGTGAGATGTCATAGACCGAAGAAATAATAGGACCTGTTTTTTGTGTTGGGTGCGGCCAGTGATCCTGAATATGATTCCTGTCATAAAAGTTCGGCCGCTCTTGGGATATGTTGCGCGCGGGGAAGTAACCCTTTATCTCGACCCAAGGAGCCAATATGCCGGTGCAAGTCATTGAGAAAGCCGTGCCAGTCATTCATGAGGATGTAGATGTTGATGTGGAACTTCGCAAACCCAGCGCCAAAACCTGGGAAGGCCTCTCTCAAATGGCCTTTGCCGCCAATTGGGACCCGGAAAAGGCCATCAATTGGAACCAGTCGATCGAACTGGGAGCTGTTCGGGATGGATGGGTCAATATCCTTCATTATTTTTATGAGGGCGAGTGGCAGGGCTTGGAGATCATCGAGCGATTGATGAACAAAGCCGCCCACATCTATAACATTCCCGAGATGGTCACTTATTACTCGACCCAATGTTTCGACGAAGCCAAACATCTTTATGTTTTTCGCCGGTATTTGGAAAAACTCCAATCCCCGCCCTCGAAGCAAAGGGCATTCGATCCGCTGGTTTGGCTGGCCACCTCGGGTCCGATGCCGGTGGAACGCTGGATATTCGGCACCTTCTTTACTGAGACTATGGCGGGGGCCATTTTTCAACGCACTTTAGAATTACCGGCCATCGATCCTTTGGGTAAGGAAATGATCAAGTGGCAACTGAAGGATGAATCCCGCCATATCGCGGGGACCAAGCTGGGTGTTCAGACCATGATGGACCACGCGGGTCCGGTCAAGACCTGGTTCCTCAAGATGTGGTTCCGTTTGTTCTGCCAGTTGGCGGTGAAAGAAGTCCGCAACCTGAAACCTTATGGGGACCAGGTTGGCATGGACCCCGAATATATCCTGCGTAAGTGCTTTAACAAGATGGCGGAAATGCCGGAATTCAAACAAAAATTCTTGGATTTTCCCTTAGCGGAATCTTTCCTCAAGACCGCCTAAGGGATCGTTGTTTTGACCTGAAAGGGCGCCTTCTTGCGCCCTTTTTAGGGAATCATATCTTTAAATCTCTCAAGACAAAGCAACCGCCGATCAAGACGGATGGACGCTGATAAAAAATTGTTTTTTCTGTTCTTCCACATCGGCGTTTATCTGACGTGATCGGCGGTTAAAAATATTTTCTTTAAGACTTTTTGTTATAGGGAATTAAGTATGTAAATCCATCTTTTATGCCTGGGCTTTCGTAAGGTTTTTCTTTTCCCGAAGCGCCACGGGTTGATAAGCGCAGAAGGGGTCCGCGCCCATGATGCTGCCGCTCATGGCAAATCCCCGGGCCCTGGAACCGCCACAAATCTGGCGGTATTCACATTGACCGCATTTTCCCTGAAGCTTGTCCGGCTCCCGTAACATCTTGAAAAGGGGACTTTCTTGATAGACACGGGCCAGGGAATCGGTCTTAACGTTGCCGCCGGGGATTGGCAGGAAGCCGCTGGGGCAAACATCCCCAGTGTGGGAAATGAAAACAAAGCCACGGCCATCGCTGACACCCCGGGCGGCCCTTAACAGACTGGTGGAAGGGTTCATGACCTCGCCCCTTTCCAACTCGCCGGCGGTCACTTCGTTACGTTGAAGGATGATCCGGCGGAAGTGGTGAGCCTCGGTTGTCTTCACGTCGTACCAGCCTTGGCTGAGAATGTCATAAAGCTGGTTCAGGACCGCTTCGGTCTCTTTAGCGTTCAAAGCTTGGTCTTTTGTGGCCCGGCCGGTCGGCACGAGGAAAAAGACCGACCAGAGGTCAATGGAAAACTTACGGATCAACTGGGCGATCTCCCAAACCTGGAACTTGTTGTGACGGCCGATGGTGGTGTTGATCTGCAGCTTGATGTCGAGCTCCCGGATGGTTTGCGCGACCTCCATGAAACGGTCAAAAGTGCCGGGAACACCCCGGAAATTATCAAAGCTCGGGGCGTCGGACCCGTCCAAGGACAAGGAAATACGGTGCACTCCGGCTTTCTTAAGCTCGATGAGCCGTTCTTTGGTCAATAAAGGGGTGATCGAGGGGGCCAAAGCGAAATTCATCCCTCTCTTCGAGCATTCCCGCACCAACAGCGGCAGGTCATCGCGCTTTAAGGGGTCGCCGCCGGTCATTACGAACAAAGGAACGGACCAATCGGCGACTTGGTTGATCAAGTTCAAGGCTTGTTGGGTGTTCAATTCGCCAGGATAGCGTTTTGACTCCGCCGAGGCCCGGCAATGCACGCAGGCAAGGTCACAAGCCCGGGTCACTTCCCAGATGGCGATATAAGGCCGTTCGGCATAGCGAAATTGGGGCAGGTTGGGCGCAGCGGATGGACACATGGTTTCCTCCGGGGTTTGAAGCGGTAATTGGAAGATAACCGAGGGGTCTTGAAAGTTTTATGACGAATGTCATACGGCGAACGTCTAACAAAAAAGTTCAGTTGATCGTAGCTGAAAATTGGCCGTTGCTGCTTGTGCAAGGATTATAAACGGACATGTAATGGCTATTGTTGTTGACGGTTACGGTGCCAGAGGCGCTTCGGTTGATCTGTTGGGCCCAGATTGAGACGGAATGGACGCCGTTGGTGACTTGGGCATAATTAGTGTAAGTTCCCGAATCGAACGTGGACACGGGCCGGCCGCCATCCAAATAGGAAACGACCGTGCAACCGCTGTTGTCCCCATTGACGTCCACGTAGATGGTGTTGTTAAGCGCGGTTGTATTATTGTTACAGGAAAGAGCGGTCAGGGTCAGGATGCTCCAGGCCAGCAACGCGATGATGGACAACTTTTTCTTCATGAATTTCCTCGGCTTTAAAGTTTACCCCTTAAATTATATCGAATTAGACGCATTTCAAGGGCGTAATGGGTTGCTGAACTTTCGGTCAGAAAAGAAAAACGGATTTTTAACGGGTTTTGAGCCGATCTTTCGGGGAAAATAGGTCGTTCTTCAACCCTTTTCGATAAAGAGCCCCGTGTGAAAAGATCGTCCGTCCTTTTCTTCATCCTCGTTGGTCCCATTGTCCTGTCCTTGGCTTGCGGGGGAAGCACGACAGCACCAACCGCGCCCAGCGCCCCGACCACGGCTTCATCGAATGGCACATTGACGCCAACCGGCCCTTTTAATACACCCACGATCACGCCGACCTTTGGGAACGGAAGCGAAGTGATCACTTTGTCCGGGCAGGCGGGCGTGACAGGCGTCTTCAACGGCGCGGCAGTCACGGTGTTCGCGAAACCCGCGGTTCCCGCTCCCGCCACGGGTACGGTCACGCCGAACCCCCGGCCCGAGAGTGTCAGCCTAAGCCCGACGGTGGTACAGACGCCGGCCCAATACAACGATCCGAGTGCGATAGCGGTGGATGGTCTGGGTGATATCTTTGTGATGGACACGGGAAACTATGTTGTCCGGGAGATCGATGACAGCGGATTGGTTTCCATTTTGGCCGGACAGGCCGGGGTTCCGGGCCTGCGTAACGGACCTGTTACACAGGCCGATTTCCGCAAGGCCTACGGTATAGCGGTGGATGATAAGGGCGATCTTTACGTGGCTGATAGCGAGAATAACGTTATTCGTGAGATCACGAAAAACAAAAAGGTCATTTCGCTCGCCGGGTCGGGGGTGGCGGGCGGGACTAACGGCGTCGGCACGGAGGCCACTTTTTGGGGTCCCCGGGGGGTGGCTGTCGACCGTTCAGGAAACGTTTATGTGGCCGATACGAACAACCATATGATCCGGAAGATCGACAACGAGGGACGGGTCAAGACTTTGGCGGGTTCAGGAGTGGTGGGATCCGATGACGGACGGGGTGTTACCGCTTCGTTCAATGGGCCGACGGGGATAGCCCTGGATGAAGATGGGAACGTCTATGTCGCCGATCGGGAGAACGAACTGATCCGCAAGATCGATGGGGATGGCAGGGTCACGACCTTGGCGGGGCAAGAAGGGCGCAAAGGCTCCATTGATGGGCCGGTGACCATGGCCTTGTTTAACCACCCGACGGGTATTTCGGTCGACCCGGCGGGGAATGTCTATGTCGCCGATGAGGGAAATCACACGGTCCGAAAGATAAGCCGGTCCGGCGTGGTTTCGACCCTGGCGGGGAAGGCCGGCAAGCCTGGCGCGGTCAACGCGACCGGGCAGGACGCCTCTTTTCGGGGACCCATGGGTGTCGCGGCGAACGCCTGGGGTAACGTGATCGTGGCGGATACGGGGAATCAACTGATAAGGATGATAAGATAAATGCCGGTTGGATCTTGTTCAGGAGGGATGGACCATGGGTGACGCGATCGAGATCAAATGGTTGGCCGAGCCGGAAGACAAGGATTATCCCGCCGCGCAGTCCTATCTGAGTTTGCTCCATACCGAGACCGAGGTCATCGGGTTGGTGCGCAAGTTGAAGGACACCCGGATCATTCAATTCAAGGCCAAGGATATTTTCCGGGCTTCGGGGCTGTCGCTTTTGGGGGTCAGTAATTTCCATGTTGAGAAAGACTTAAAGAGGGTCAAAGAAGGGACGGCCTTGTCACCCATTCTCTTGGTGCGGGACCCCCAGAATGGAAAAGTGGTGATCGCCGACGGGTACCACCGCCTCTGCGCGGTCTATTCAGTGAATGAGGACGCGCAAGTCCCTTGTAAAATTGTATAGAAGTTGGCCTCAGGGCCCGAAAAAACTTTTACTCGACTTTGGTCGATTTGTAACGGATGGCCTCTTTGGCCACTTCGGCTTTATCGCCCTTGTCAGATTTAACGGATTTGCTGGAAGAACCGGTCTTGAGCGGACCGACCTTCACTTCGCCGTCCAATGCGGTCAGGGTACAGAACTTCAATTCCTCCGAAATTTGACGCATGACCTTGTTGATGACCACTTTGACCCCCGGGAAGATGGTGCCGGTGCAGTTCAACCGGGACAGGCCTTTTTCGGCCTGGGCGTCCTTTTCCCGGATCTCCAACTCCCGCTTTTGCTCCTGCATCATCTTCTGGTCGGCGGTCAGTTTGAAGTAAACACGGCTCAACTTGGTCAGCATTTCCTTCTTATCAGCGGGTAAATTGCCGCCGGATTTGGTGTGAAGGTCCTTCAGGAAAGCCAAGCCTTTCTTGGTCTTGTCCATATTGGCGTTGATCTCCTTAAGTTCGGTCTCCAATTTTTGGAGGGCTTCCCGCAGGCCCACCATTTCTCCCACGATGATCTCGGTTTGGGTGCCGAAGTTACTGCCGATGAGGGCCGCTTCAACCTCTTGCCCGGCCACCACTTGGCCGCCGACGATGGTGCCTTTTTGGCCTGAAACAGTGATCTTGCCTTCGCAGGAGATCTTGGAATGCATGATGGCCTGGGTCAAGGTCAGGTTCTTGCCGACCTGGACCGTGGCATTACGGATGTATTTGATATTGGCGTCGCCTTTGCAAACGATGACAGCCTTGTCGTTACCGCTGACCCCGCCATTGATGGTGAGGTTGCCGCCCGCATGGACCTCGGCGCCTTCGACGACGCCGTTGATCACGACGTCCTCGCCGGCGTTGATCTTGAAACCATCCTTGACGTCCCCTTTGACGATGACCGTGCCGACGAACTCGATGTTACCGGTGGAAAGATTCACGTCCCCGTTGATCTCGTAGATGGATTGGACAGAAATCTTGTTGTCCTTCAAGATGACTTGGCCGTCCGTATCGGCGATATACTCGTTCGGGTTCTCGGGATTGGTGATGACCCCTTTATTGGCGGTCAAGGTGACATCTTTGCCTTCGGTGGCGGGAATGTCGACACCGGTCACGGTCTTTCCGGGGTTGCCCTTGGTAGCGGGTATCTTGCGCACCAGTAAGGACCCTTTGGCCACGTTCTCGATCCGGTGGGCGGCGCGGTAATCGACCCGGCCTTCGGTTTCCTCGGGATGGGCTTCGGGGGTCGGTTCGTTCTTCTTATATAGAAGCTCCAACTGGGCATCTTGACCGTTGACTACTGGGATGCCCCGGGCGACCTCGGCCTCGGTCATTTCATTGTGGTCCTTGGAGGCGGCATAGTGGGCCAGTTTTACGCCCATTTCGTTCAGGGCGTTGGCATCAATGCCGAAAACCACCCGGTTCTTGGACAAAGCGGCTTTCACGTCATCCAGGGTCAAAAATTTATCGTCGCCGGGCTGAGGGGGAAGGACGGTGACTTTGGCGGACATCTCATCGGCTGAGACTTCCACGAATATCTGTCTGGGTTCGTCTGTTTTGGGGACCGAAGGTTTACCTGAGTTCGGGATCGCGCTTGTGGCCATCACAGCCTCCAGTTCAGCGGGGAATAGATCGGGTTAAAAAACGTTTTTAATTTCCTTGGGATCAAGAATCAAAAGGAAATCTCATCCACATTAGTTGTTGGTTACGGGACGGAACAAGACCTGTGAGGGCAGTCACCGAAGGCGTTGAAAAGCGTGGTCAACTAACAACTCTTTATGTAGGCAGTATAACAAGAAAAGGGAAGGGTGGATTCGAAGGTGCCCATTTTGCCTTAATCGATTACCTGAAATATGGGTTTTTATTGAGATTAATGTCAGGAATGGCAAAAAATGATATGGGCCGTGACAAAATACAGGTGTTTTAAACCGATTTGATCTTTGGCCGCGACAACTGGTTTAAATTCTGGGATTTATATACTTAACGCCCTCAAACAACATCAAAAACGAATCTTTTAGCCGCCGATAAACACCGATGGACGCCGATAAGAAATAGATTATTCAGTTTTATCGGGGTTGCTTTGTCGTAAGAGACTTATGTAATTCCCTAAATTCTTCCCAGGGGAACTCCAACCTGACCTCGGCCAACGACCCGGTGAGCGGGTTATTTCCATATCTCCAATAAAGGCAATGGCCACATCCTGAAACTTCAGTAAACTTCAAACGGTTGACCCTCACCAGCGTTCCCTTTACCCGGTATAAGGGAACGCTATAATCCTCCGCAGTGATCCATCCAAGGTGAGGTCCATGTCCTATCAAGAATTAGCCGTGAAAGACAAAAAATACATCTGGCATCCCTTTACCCAGCAGCAAGAGTGGGAAAAGGACGAGGACCTGACCATCATCACGAAGGGTAAGGGTACTTATCTTTACGACGCCAAGGGAAAACGCTATTTGGACGGCGTTTCCAGCCTTTGGTGCAATGTTCACGGTCATCAAGTGCCGGCCATCGACCAGGCCATCAAGAAACAGCTCAAGAAGATCGCGCACTCCACCATGCTGGGGTCCTCCAATGAACCGGCTATCCTGCTGGCGGAACGGTTGGTGAAAATGGCCCCCAAGGGCCTGAAGCGGGTTTTTTATTCCGACTCAGGATCCGAGGCTAATGAGATCGCGGCCAAGATGGCCTTTCAGTTCTGGAAACAGACAAGTCCCGCCAGACCGAAGAAGAATCTTTTCCTGACCGTGCGGGAAGGTTATCACGGAGACACAATTGGGTCCGTCAGCCTCGGCGGGGTGGATCTCTTTCATCAGATCTTCGGTGACCTGCTTTTCGAGACCCTCAAGGTGAAAAGTCCGCTGGATTATCCGAGCCGAAAAGTCTCGAACGAAAAGTGGCTCAAGGATTGTGTTAGAGAAGCGGAAGCGGTTTTCCGCAAGTACGGATCCCGCTTGGCGGCGGTACATATGGAGCCGCTCATCGAAGGCGCTGGCGGTATGTTGATCCACCCCTGGGGATACCTGAAGGCTATCCGCCGTTTGTGCGATAAATACGATGTACTGCTCATCTTGGATGAGGTGGCCACCGGCTTTGGCCGGACCGGCACCATGTTCGCTTGTGAGCAGGAAGGTGTCTCGCCGGATATCCTTTGCGTGGCAAAGAACCTGACGGGTGGCTACCTGCCCGTGGCGGCAACCCTGACCACTGAACGGGTCTACAAGGCCTTTCTGGGCAGTTTTGAATCGACCCGCACTTTTTACCACGGCCATACTTTTACCGGCAATCAATTGGGTTGCGCGGCGGCCCTGGCGAACCTGGACCTGATCGAGGATAAGGCCTTCCTCAAAGGCATTGAGGAGAAAAGTCAAATGCTGCAAGAGTTCCTAGAACCCCTGGTGGCGCATCCCCATGTGTCCGACGTAAGGCTAAGGGGCATGATGGGTGGTATCGAGTTGATCAGGGACAAGAAAAAGAACGTTCCCTACGGCTATGGCGAGAAAATGGGTTATCAGGTCTGTGCTTTGGCCAAGCAGGTCGGGGTCTTGCTGCGGCCTTTGGGCAACGTGATCGTGGTGATGCCGCCCTTGGCCATCTCGAAAAAGGACCTGTCTTATTTAATAGAGGTCATTTCGATGAGTATTGATCAAGCAACGGAAAGGTAAGGGAGCTATGGCGCTTTTTGAGATATGCAAACACGAGGACCATGACGCCCGGATGCTGTTGACCACCTCCTGGAAGGACCAAGAGGGCGAACGGACCCAAATGTGGCGCTGCGAGGAATGTCACAAGGTGAAGGTGACGACTACCTTCGATCCGGTCGAGGATGTGCGCAAAATGCCGGGTGGGATGGACACAAAGAGCAATCCTTTCGAGTGATGAATGCCCTGAAAAGCCTTGTTATCGCCTGTTTCTATCGCCGCGGGACTTGTGTTACAGTAACCGCCTTATGACCTCGAAGACCCCCGTGAAAGACCCAAAAACCAACAAAACCGTGGCTGTTATCAGCCTGGGTTGCCCCAAGAACACCGTCGATTCCGAGGTGATGCTTGGCAAGTTGGCTAAAGACAATTATGTCCTCGTCAAAGACCCGTCCGAAGCCGAAGTAGTCATCGTTAATACCTGCGGTTTCATTGAGGCCTCCAAGAAGGAATCCATCGATACCATCCTGGGGGTGGCCAAGCTGCGCAAGACCGGCCAGCTTAAATCCCTGGTGGTGGGGGGCTGTCTGGCCCATCGCTATGGGGATGAATTGAAAAAAGAACTGCCCGAGATCGACATCCTGTTCGGTTTGAACGACGTCGAGAATGTGGCGACCCAGATCAAGGGCAAACCCGAACCTCTGGCTTTTTCCACGGCGCCTACCGCCGAGGAGATGAAAAAGCCCCTCTTGCCGAACTCCTTAAATGAGGCTACCTACGTTTATGATGCCTCCTCGCCCCGCCTACTTTCGACCCCGAAGCATTTTGCCTATGTGAAGATCTCCGAGGGCTGCGACCTGCCCTGCACCTTTTGCATCATCCCCAAGATCCGCGGCCATTACCGTAGCCGTTCTATCGAAGATATCGAAAAAGAAGCCCGCCAACTGGCCGCCCAAGGGGTGAAAGAGCTTTGCCTGGTGGCTCAGGACAGCACTTGGTATGGCGCGGACCGTTATGGCAAACCCAAGATCGCCGAGCTGTTGGCGGCCTTGGCGAAGATCGAAGAGATCGAATGGGTCCGCCTTCATTATCTATACCCCAGCCGGGTCAGCGATGAGATGTTGCAAGTCATCGCGGACAATCCCCGGATCACCCCTTACTTCGACGTACCGCTCCAGCACGCCAGCAACAAGATCCTTAAGTCCATGCAGCGCATCGGCGACCGGGCCTTGCTCGACAAACTGATCCACCGGATCAAGGCCAAGGTGCCCCATTCGTCCATCCGTTCGACCTTTATCGTGGGTTTTCCAGGCGAGACCGATCAAGATTTCGAGGAGCTTCTCGACTTTTTAAAACAGTCCCAATTGGATTACGTCGGCTTTTTCGCTTATTCCCAGGAAGAGAACACCCCGGCGGGGGTGATGGGCGATCAAGTGCCTGAAAAGACCAAACAAGCCCGTTTGGCCAAGGCTTACCAAGTGCAGGAAGAGATCGCCGAAAAATCCCACCAACGCTGGGTGGGTCAAAAGCTAATGGCGGTCGTCGAGAACGTCGAGAATGGGGAAGTGCAAGGCCGCACCCAGTACCAAGCGCCCGAAGTGGATGGGGTCGTGTTGATCGAAGGTCTGAAAGACCCGCGGCCCGGCCAATGGGTGCCGATCGAGATCACCCACGCTTTCCAGCAAGACCTGGTCGGCCGGGTCATTTCCAAGGGAATGTAACCCATGGCTAACGAAAGTCCGCAACCTTCCCGTTGGAACATCGCCAATCTCCTCACCCTGTCGCGTATCTTTGTGACGCCGCTCTATCTCATCTTCATCTTCCGGCCCGAACTGTGGGCCAAATGGACCGCCGGGCTTTTGTTCGCCTGGGGCGCCATCAGCGATTATTTGGACGGTTATTTTGCCCGTAAATACAACCTCAAGTCCGGCTTTGGCGCCTTGATGGACCCTTTGGCCGACAAGATCCTCATCCTTTCGGTCTTCGCTTCCTTTATCCAGCTCAACCTGGCCCCGGCTTGGATGGTTGCCATCATCGCCGCCCGGGAATTCCTTATTACGGGACTCCGGCAGATCGCCCAGAGCCGTAATGTCATCATTGCCGCCAGCCGCAGCGGTAAACATAAGACCATCTCGCAGATCGTGGCCATCTCCTTCATCCTGGCCATCCTTTGTGCCCGGGCCACCGCGGCTGCTTACCAAGTGAATTGGGGCGGTTTTATTAACGGCTTGGGGGCTTGGGGCCCCTGGTTGGATGGTTTCATTCAATTTGGGCCTTACTGGTTGATGTTCTACGCGACCTTCATGTCGGTCTGGTCGGGCGTGGATTTTTTCATCCGCAATCGCGAGGTCCTTCAAGGGTACAGCCATGCGAAACATTAATTTTTTGATCTCCACCTTTTTCGGCATCGGCAAGATGCCCTTCGCGCCGGGCACTTGGGCTTCTTTTGCGGCGGCACCCTGTTTTTGGTTCCTGGTGGACAAGCCGATGGTATTGGTGGGTGTCCTGGTGGTCATTTATTTCGGCGGGGTCTATTTCACCGGTCAGTACGAAAAACAGATCGGCGAAAAGGATCCGTCCAGCGCGGTCATCGACGAGGTCTTGGGCGTAGGCGTGGCTATGGTGGGCATTCCTCAACAAATGCCTTTCGTCATCATGGCTGTCATCCTGTTCCGTTTGTTCGATATTTGGAAACCCTATCCCATTCGGCGCCTGGAAAAACTGCCGAACGGCTGGGGCATCATGACCGATGATCTTTTGGCCGGGGTCTACGCCAACGCTTGGATCCAGGTTGGGGTCTTCGTGGTCTTCACTATCCTTCGCTAGATCCGTCAGGGGCTTCATGAACGCTGAAATCGTCGCTATCGGCACCGAACTTTTACTGGGGCAGAATGTGGATACCAACTCCTCCTGGATCGCCCGGCAACTGGCGCTTTTGGGGGTGGATGTTTACGCTTTCCAGCAGGTTGGGGATAACGAAAAGCGCATGGAAGAGGCCCTGAAGCTGGCCTGTGGCCGAAGCCAGGTGGTTATCACGACCGGTGGTTTGGGGCCCACGGTGGATGACCTGACCCGCAAAGTGGCCGCCAAGGTCGGCCAAAAGACCCTGGTCTATTACGAACATATCGTCAAAGAAATGGAAGCCCGGTTCTTTCGCTCAGGCCGGCCATTCCCAAAGTCCAACTTGAACCAAGCCTTTATTCCTCAAACGGCCACTATTGTTTCTAATCCGGTCGGCACCGCGCCTGGATTCATCCTTAAAGTCGGCAAAAGCCACTTGATCTGCCTGCCGGGCGTGCCCCGTGAAATGAAGGCCATGTTCGAGGCGACCGTGAAGCCCTTTTTGAAGGGTCTGGAGCCGGCGACCGGCATCATCAAGTCCCGGGTCTATCGCACAACGGGCATTTCCGAATCCCGGTTGAACGAGGTCATCGCGGATATCTTCGAAAGCTCGACCAATCCCACCATCGGGGTATTGGCCCATCCAGAAGGGGTCGATGTGCGTTTGACGGCCAAGACCGCGACCGAGGAAGAGGCGGATAAACTTATCGACGAGTTGGGCAAGATCCTCATCACCCGGTTGCCCAACACCATTTATGGTTTGAATGAAGAAGAACTCGAGAGCATTGTGGGTCAAATGCTGACCACCCGCCACATGACCCTTGCCACTGCTGAATCCTGCACGGGCGGCCTCATCAGCAGCCGCATTACCAAGGTGCCGGGTAGTTCCAATTATTTCCTTCGGGGATATGTGGTCTATAGCAATGAGGGTAAAAGCGATATGTTGAAGGTCGATCCGAAACTCATCGAAAAGAAAGGCGCGGTCAGCGCGGAAGTTTGTAAAGCCCTGGCGGAAAATGCCCGCACCCAAAGCGGGGCCTCGGTGGCCCTTTCCACGACCGGCGTGGCCGGGCCCTCGGGGGGTAGCGCCGAAAAACCCGTGGGGTTGGTCTATATCGGTCTTTCGGATGAAAGTTCCACCCAGACCTTCAAGTTCCTTTTTACGGGCGAAAGGGAAGTGGTGCAGATGAAAGCAAGCCAAGCGGCCTTGGAATTGCTCCGACGCCATTGCTTGGGATTGCCCCTGGGGGACTAGCTTGCGTCTTTTTACGGCGGTCCGGCTGTCGGAAAGTTTGCTGAAAGACGCCACCGTTTTGTTGGAGAAGGCGCCACGAACATCCAAAGTAAAATGGGTCCGGCCCCAAGATACCCATGTGACCTTACGGTTCTTGGGTGATTATGAAGAGGCTTGGTTGCCAGCCTTAAGGGAAGCGCTCCGGGAAGCTATGTTCGGTCTTCAGCCTTTTGAGCTATCTTGTTGGGGCATCGGCGCCTTTCCAGATCTCCAAAGGCCCCGGGTGTTATTCATGTCGGTAGAAAAGGGACTGCCTGAACTGGGCCGCTGGGCCGGGGCTGTTTCGGAACAGTTAAAGGCTCGGGACCTGCCTTTTGACGCCAAGCCTTTCCAGGCCCATGTGACCTTGGGCCGGGTCAAGGAAGGTCAAAGGGTCGAAGAGGTGGTTGAGATCCTCCGCCGGACGGATTTCAGCCATTGGCGGGCCTTGTGGGTGGATGGTTTCGAGCTGATCGAAAGCCAACTGACCCAAGAGGGGCCTGTTTATAAGACTTTAGAGGTGTTTAACTTAGGTTGACCGGTTGGGCTTGCGGCGGGTTTCAATTATCATTTGTTTTAGAGGGATTTCAAATACCGAGGAGGAGCCTATGAAGCGAGTAAATCAGTCCTGGTTGGTTTTGTTGGTGCTGGCAGCTTTCTTGTTCATGCCGAAGGTGGTCAAGGCGGATAGCTCTCCCATTTCGAATGGCAGTCTTTTTGGCTTAGGTTTGGAATTAGGGGATCCGGGCAGTTGGGGCGCTTCGGGCAAAATTTGGTTGGATGACACCAACGCGTTCCAACCGGTTGTCAAGTTGGGCGCAAACTCGGCCATTCTGCAGTTGGATTATCTCTACCACAACTACACCATCATTCACCCAAAGAAGGGTAAGTTGCCTCTCTATATTGGTTTTGGCGGCGACTTGGCCTTGCAAAGCACTGTGGCAATAGCTCCTCGCGGCGTTGTGGGTATTTCCTATATTTTCGATAACCCTAACGTGCCGGTGGATATCTATGTTCAGGTAGCCCCGACCCTTTGGCTCTATACGGGTGGTACGCAGTTCGACGTGTATGGTGAGCTCGGCTCCCGCTATTACTTCTAAAATAAGGAACAAGGGGAAAGATATGGCCGCCAAGAACAGCCCGCCGGACCTGATGATCTATGCGGCGAGTGAATATGACTCTAATCTGTATTATGCCGTCAAATTCGTGGTGCCGGACCCTTTCCCCTTTTTCCAGATCAAAGGCAAAAAGATCATCCTCATGAGCGATCTAGAGTTGGGGCGCTCACAAAAACAGGCCAAGGCTGATGAGATCCTTTCTTATTCCGATATCCAGGTCAAAGCGCAGAAGTCGGGGATCGCCAAACCGGGCGTGGCCGATGTAACCGCGTTTTTCTTGAAAAGCCGGGGCGTTAAAAAGGTGCAGGTGCCCTATAACTTCAATCTAGGCTTGGCGGACGCTTTGCGCCAAAGGGGTATCCAGGTTGAAAGCAAAGCGGATCCCTTCTTCGAGGAAAGGGTCTATAAGAACGACCAAGAGATCAAGATGATCACCCAGTCGCTTCGTCATACGGAGGCGGCTATCCATAAAGCGGAAGACCTGCTGAAAAAATCCAAGGTCGTCGGCAAGAAGATCATTTATCAAGGCCAAACGGTCACTTCTGAAATGCTCAAAAAGGTCATTAATGTCTCCATGATGGAGAACAATTGCATCGGCAGTCACACCATTGTGGCCAGCGGTAATCAGGGTACGGACCCGCATAACGAAGGGACGGGGCCTGTCTGGGCGAACCAATCGCTCATCGTGGACGTTTTCCCCCGTTCTGGCGATACCTTTTATTACGCAGATATCACCCGTACTTTCGTTAAGGGGAAGGCCTCCGCGGCCTTGAAAGCCCAATACGCGGCGGTACAAAGGGCCCAGGAAAAGGGCATCGCCATGGTGGCCCCGGGGGTCAATGGGCGAGATGTACACCAGGCCATCCAACAGGATATGGAAAGCCAGGGTTACAAGACCGAACGCCGCAACGGCGTTGCGGTCGGCTTCTTTCATGGCACGGGTCATGGTTTGGGGTTGGATGTGCATGAGGCGCCTCGGGTCAATTCCTCCGAACACATCCTGAAAAAGGGTGAGGTCATTACTATTGAACCGGGTCTTTATTACCCGGGTGTCGGCGCGGTGCGTATCGAGGACCTTTTGGTCGTTACTGATAAGGGTCACAAGAACCTGACGGTCTATCCCAAGAAGCTGGAGATCGCTTAGTTTTGGGAAGTCCTTACGATAGTCGAGAAAAACTGGATGAGGCCTTCAAGGCCTTTGTGGCTATGCCAGACCTTCAAATGAACCTGCTCGAAGGTAGCCTTTTGATCGCGGCCCAAGAACACCCTCGGCTAGATCCTTCCAAGTATGTGAAAATGATGCGGGAGCTGACCGACCAAGCCAAGGCCCGCGTGTCGGCGGTTCAGGGGAGGCAAGAAAAAATAGCGACCTTGAACCAATTGTTTTTCAAGGACCTGGGTTTTCATGGCGATGTGGAGGATTATTACGACCCCCGTAATAGCTACCTTTCGGATGTGCTTGAACGTAAACAAGGCATCCCTATCTCGCTTTCCGTCATTTATTTGATGCTGGCCTGGGAATCGGGCTGTCCTTTGTTGGGTATCAATTTTCCGGGACATTTTCTGGTGGAATGGCGGGAAGCGCCGCTGGAATTCGACAAGAATATCTATGTGGACGTGTTCGATAACGGGAAGATCTTGACCATCGACGACCTTCAAACGCTCTTGAACAAGAACACGGGATCCGAGCAAAAATTGGAACCGGTCTTCCATCTTCAAGCGGCGGGTGTGCGGGGCATCTTGCACCGTATGCTGGGCAATCTGAAAGCCATTCACGCGGCCCAGGGTTTGGTGGCAAGGGCCCTTTGGGCGGCGGAGTGGATGATCCTTTTGAAGTCCAATGATTGGAACAGCCTGCGGGACAAGGGGCTTTTCTTGTTCTCGATGGGCGAATATGACGAATCCGAACGGTGCCTGGAAGAATACCTGGATAAAACGAAGAAACCGGTCGATTACGCGCAGGTCTGGCAGGTGCTTTACGCCATGCGCTCCCGTAACACCATCAATTTGAATTGAGTTATTGCGGGACTGTGGGGATCTGCTGATCCTGCATTTGGGGAAGGACCGTGTTCAAAGCCGCTTTGGTCGTCTTGTCGTCGTCGCTGCCTGAAAAAATAAAATAAGAAGCCACGAGCAGGACGGCGCCCCAGATGATCATCTTAGTGTCCATGTTCTTCTTGCCCCGCCACATCATCCAGGGGCCCAGGATGCCGAGGACCAAGCTGACCAATATCTTGAACATTGTCATGGGAACCTCCGGCTATTTCTTTTGACCGTTCGCGCTTAGGTCCATGAATTCCATCATACCCTCGACGACCTTCTTGGCAATGGGGGCAGCCACGTCTTTGCCCGTTCCACCATTTTCAGCCAGGATAGCCATGGCGATCTTGGGGTTTTCGGCCGGGAAAAAACAAATGAACCAAGCGTGGAAGTTGGGGTTGCGGCTGCCCGAGGTACCGGTCTTGCCCGCGATCTTGATGCCCTTGACCCGGGCTTTCACCCCGATACCCCGTTCGGTATCGTTGACCATCATGGTGGTCAGGAATTGGGCTGTCTGGCGGCTGATGGCGTTCTTATAGGTGACCGGTTTGTTCTCTTCAAGCACGGTCCCTTCGATGTTGGTCAGTTTCTCCACCAAATAGGGCGACATAATGACGCCGTCGTCGGCGATAGCGGCCGCGATCTCGGCGGCGTTCAGTGGGGTAATACGGTAATTATCGCCCAAGCCAGTGGCGCTTTCGGCCAGTTCATAACGGGTCAAGCCTAGTTTGGGTGAATTGCCCTGGGCCACAGGAACGGTCATGGTCTTGGGTACCGAGTTCAGGCCAAAACGGTTGTCATATTCGAACAATGCGTCCTCGCCCAGGGCGATTCCTAAACGGCCATAAGCCACGTTGCACGAAGTATCGAAAGCCTCTTCCAAACTGCGCACGTTCTTATGCTTTTCGTTGTCATAGAAAATCTTATTGTCGATGTAGGTGTAACCCTTGCAATAGAGGGGGAAAATGGCTGAAAGGTTCAGGTTCTTTTCGACCGCAGCGGCGGATGTGATGATCTTGATGATGGAACCAGGTTCGTACAGGCTCTCGAAGGCGCGGTTCTTAAGGGGAGTGTTCTTATTGTCGATATAGCTCCACCACTGGTCATGCACCTTTTCGGGGGTATAGGTGGGTTGAGAAACGGAGCCCAAAATTTCACCGGTGTGGGGGTCCAGGACCACAATGGCGCCCTTTTCCCAGCCGAGGGCCTTGGAAATGACCTGCTGGATACGGCTATCCAGGGTCAGGTAAAGCTTGTTGCCGGGGAAGTATTTCTGATAAACGGCTTCCAGGCCGGTACTACCCCGGTTATTGGTATCGTTTTGATCCATATAACCAATGAGGTGGGCAAATTCCTTACCCATGGGGTAACCCCGGGTGCCGTTCTTGCTCCATTGCAGGGCCAAGGGTACTCCGTTGCGGTCATATATATAGTAAATAGATCCGCGGTCCCTTTCCGAATGGGCCTCGTCCAGAAGGCTTTGAGCCCTTTTGTTTTTGGGGTCCAGGTGTAAAGCGGTCTCGTAGTTCTTGATGCCTTTGGCTACTTGGTCCAGGGCCCGGTCCACGGTGCCGAGGGCCACGTAGATATCGGCGTTATTGGGTTGAAGCTCTAAGGCATGTTCTAGCTCCAGTTCGGCGGGCTGATATTCGCCCCGGTCGATGAATTCCTGGGCGGTCTTGAGATGGTCGAATTTGCGGGTATAACCCAAGCCCATCTGCATGGCTTGGTCATAGAGGGCCTTGGCCTTGTCCAAATTGCCAGCCTTCATTTCGATTAAACCCAGGCCGTCCACGGCCTTGGCGTCCCCGGGAGTGCGGTTGAGGACCTTGTTGAATTCCATCCGGGATAGTTCCAAGTCCCCGGTATGCCAGTATTTGAGCCCCTTGAGATAGTTGTATTGGTTCATCAAGACGGTTTTGGAGGTCACCAAACCGCAGAAGAGCAGGATGACGATGAAAATGGTGCGGACGGAAGGCAATTTGGCGCGTCTTTTACGGTTCAGGGGAATGGGGCGGTATTTTTGAAAGGGGTCGATCAATGCCATGTCGTCTGGGCTCCTTAACGGGATGTGAAAAAACCTAAGAGGCAGGCTTTTTATTGATGTATGTCGCGGATCGGCACAAACAAAAGCTGACTAAAAAGATCCGCTCCTATCCCTTGGCCGTTGACGGGGTAACAACAATCCATTTGTACCCCCGTTAGGCCTGAGCATTATTAGGGGGAACGCCCACCAAATAAAGGGGAAAAAAGGGGTTGGGGTCGGGGGAAGCGTTGCGTCGAGGCTCAAAAGGTACTATAAGGAGCGGGTAAGACACAAGATGAACTTCTTTTTATATCCGAGCGAAAAATGACCTTCGAACTCATCCTTATCCTCGTTCTCTTGGCCCTGTTGACCTGGGTTTTGGTCTTGAATATTAAAGGCCGCCAAAGCGCCGCCCCCAAACTCGATCAAAAATTGGAAGCTTTCACCCGGGAACAAGAACGGTTCGAAAAGACCTTGCGGGATGAACTTGGCCGCAACCGCGAAGAAACCAACAGTAATGAGCGGGCTGCCCGGGAAGAATTAAGCCGTCAGTTGGCGGCAGTGGCCCAGGTGAATGAGCAAAAGCTGGAAAAGATCAGGGAAACCCTCGAAAAACAGCTTCAAATCTTGCAGACCGATAATTCCCAAAAACTGGAACAGATGCGTTTGGTCGTCGATGAGAAACTTCAGGCGACCTTGGAAAAACGTCTGAATGATTCGTTCCGCATGGTCAGCGAAAGATTGGAACAAGTCCATAAGGGGCTGGGCGAGATGCAATCCCTTGCCGCGGACGTGGGCGCCTTACAGCGCACCTTGACGAATGTGAAGACCCGGGGAACCTGGGGTGAAGTGCAGTTGGAAAGCCTGCTTCAAGAACTACTAACCAGTGAGCAATATGAAAAGAACGTTGCCACCCAAAAGGGGAGCAAGGACCGGGTGGAGTTCGCCATCAAGTTGCCGGGCCGGGAAAATGGTAATGGCGAGGGTGTTTGGTTGCCTATCGACGCAAAGTTTCCCCAAGAGGATTATCAGCGCTTGAACGATGCCCTGGAAAAGGGTGATGGAGTGGCCGCGGAAGAAGCGGCCAAAGCCTTGACCAGCCGCATCAAGTTAGAAGCCAAGAACATCAAAGAAAAATACCTGGACCCGCCCCACACCACCGACTTTGGAATCCTGTTCCTGCCGACAGAAGGGCTTTACGCCGAAGTGCTTCGTCAGCCGGGCCTGTTGGATACGGTGCAAAGGGAATACCGCATCGTCATTACGGGGCCGACCACTTTGGCGGCGATTCTCAACAGCCTTCAGATCGGGTTTAGGACCTTGACCATCGAGAAGCGATCCAGCGAGGTCTGGACCCTCTTGGGAATGGTCAAGAAAGAATTCGGCATCTTCGCCAGCATCTTGGAGAAGACCCAAAAGAAGCTGCAAGAAGCCAGCAATACCATCGAGGATGCCAGCAAAAAGACCCGCACCATCGAACAGAAACTTCGCAAGGTCGAGGGCTTGCCGGGCGGTTCGGATGAACCGGAAACGGTTGAGTTACCTCTGGATTGACCCGAAAGCGCTTATTTTCTCCCCTTCTGTTGAACCCTTCTTTAAAAGTATCGCTATCCCTTCGGTCTCATTAAAATACGGCCATTCGTTGACGATATTCCACGTTTGGGAGTCTTTCATGAAGAACCTGTTTCGCTCGGTCTTGATCTTGACCTTGTTAATGACCTTGTCGGGAATGGCTTGGGCCAAACCGAACGGCGGAGTGGTGATCGGTTATTCGGCCACTTGGTTCGACGGTATTTATCCCATCGAAAGCTATAACTTTGAACCTTTTACCTATATCGCACGGGCTTTCTGTTTGCCGCGTGCTAACGGCGACATCCAAGTGCCGGGTGGCTTTTTTGATCCGGAACTGGAAAAGAGCGCGCACGCTCACGGAGTGAAATTGCTTATCTCGATCGGCGGCCAGGCGGAGAACGCCAACCAATGGTTGGGTATGGCCCGGGATACCGCCGCCGAAAAGCATTTCTTCGATACATTGGAAAAGTTGCTTGCGGATAACAAGTATGACGGCGTTGATATCGACTGGGAGCCTTCTGCCCTGACGGACCCGGACCAAGCCACTTATGCCCAGTTCATGCAAGATCTGCGGGCGCGATTTCCAAAATTGACCATTACGACCGCTTTGACGGGCAGTGAATGGTGGGCCCAGCATATTTCTTGGGACAAAGTGGCCCCGGTGGTCGATTACATCAATTTAATGGCCTATGACTTTTCGGGCGGTTGGACCGGCCATTCAGGCCATAACGCCAATCTCTACGTTCCCAAAAACCCGGCGGTTGATACAACCTTGAGCGACGACGAGATGGTCAAACGCCTGCAAAATAAATACAAAGTGCCCGCGGGCAAGATCCTTCTGGGTGTTCCTTTCTACGGAACGGAATTCTTTACAAAGCACATGGGCGATAAGTTCGTGGGTGACGCCAATAACGGCGAACACGAGTTCCAATATTATGAATTGCAAAGTTTTGTGAACGCCAAGAACTTCAAAACGCTTCTGGATCCAGGCGCGCAGGCCCCCTATTTAGAACGGCAGGACGCGGACCTGGTCGTGAGCTATGACGATCCTAAGTCCATTCAGTTGAAGTGTGAATACGCGAAGAACAACCATTTGGGCGGCATCATGATCTGGAACTTGGGCGCGGACGTAATAGGAAATCAAACCCCGCTCTTGGACGCGGTAGCCAAGTCCTTTGACGCCAAGATCCAGCCCATGCCAGCCAGTGGCATTTCCAAAACTTTAGTGGCTTTCTCGGGCATGGTGAAAGACGCCTATAACAAGTTGTCCGCGGCCCATGACAAGTTGGCGACAGCGGGTAAGGCGGATGACGCCAAAGCCGCCGAGCCGGGCCCGATGCCGGACCTGACGGTACCAACCTCGACCGACGTGAAGGTATTGGCCAAAAAGTTGACCGAATGGGAAACCGCTTTGGGCACTTATGACCTGAAGCTACAGGATTGTCAGGCGGCCCTGAACTCCATTCCAGCACCGGAAGTGGTCGGGTTGGTGCTACATCCCAAGAAGGGCAAAAAATTATTGGTGGATGATTTTGAAAAGGGAGCTGCGGTCAACAAATTGGGCGGGGAATGGATGACCGATTGCGATAAGAACAACCTGGGGACCACGCTTTCGCCCATGCCTTTCACGCCGACAAAAGGTGGGCACAAAGGGTCGGTCAAGTATGCGGCCCATATTTCAGGACATTTTGGCAAGAGCGCCGCGCCCTGGCCTTACGTGGCTTTGACGGCCACCCTAACAGCGGGGGGCGGGGCGGTGGACCTGAGCCAGTTCAAGGCGATCGAGTTCTGGCAAAAGGGCGACGGCAAGGTCTATAGCTTGGCCTTGGGCCGGGCGGCGGTGCAGGACTATTGCAACTTCCGGGAGGAGTTCAAAAGCACGCCAACCTGGACGAAGGTGACTTTGAAGTTGTCCGATTTTACCCAGCCTGCTTGGGGCAAACAGGTCCCTTATAAGTTGAGCGATATCACGAACATGACCTTTTCGCCTGGCGCTAGCTTCAGCGACGAGGATTATGACCTTTGGGTGGATGATGTGACGTTAGTGAAGTGACCTAGTTGGGAACGAAAGGGGACCTTTTAGGTCCCCTTTTTGTTTTTAAAGTGATCTTTTGAGAATATAATTTGACCCATGAAATCCATCTCTACGGTTCGGGTCGGTGTCATCGGACTCGGACAGATCGCCCTCAAAGCCCATTTGCCAGGTTACGCTTCGGCCAAGGGCTGCCAGATCGTCGCTATCCATTCCCTTCGGGAAGAACACGCTAAAGAAGTCTCCAAACAATACGGCATTCCTCATATCTATAAAGACTGCGACCGCCTGTTAGAGTCCAAAGAGGTCGATGCGGTCTCGATCTGTACCCCCAATTTTACCCATGCCGAGATCGCCATTCAGGCCTTGAAGAACGGCAAACATGTCTTGGTTGAAAAACCCATGGCCATGAACCGAGCCGAGGCCCTGGCCATGATCCAAGCGGCCAAGAAAGCGAATCGGGTCTTGATGGTGCACCAAAATATGCGCTTCGACCCAGCCATTCGGACGGCTGAAAAGCTGTTGTCCAAAGGCACCATCGGTGAGATCTTCGCGGTGAAGAGTTCTTTGACCCATAAAGGTCCCCAGGCTTGGAGCGAGAAGGCGAACTGGTTCTTCGATAAGAAAAAATCCGGTGGCGGCGCCTTGATGGACCTGGGTCCCCATGTGTTCGATACCCTTAGCTTTTTGCTCAATGACCAGGCGGTGGTGGTGGGCGCGGTAGCGGCGGATGGCCGCAAAGTGAAGTTGAGCCCAGGCATGGCCCCGGTCCAAACTGATGTTCATACTTCTTGTTTGCTGCGTTTCCAAAAAGGCGCTATCGGCATGATCAATGTGGGTTGGGCAGACAACGCTTATCACAACCGGTTCTATTTCTATGGTTCCAAAGGCGTGATGTCGGTCAATTTGGGCAAAGGTGAGCCGATTACGATTGAATACCGTAATAAGGCTTTGCGGGAATTCCCGGACCTGGATAAAAGCAGCTTTTCACCTACCATTTATGAGCATTTCTTGGATTGTATCCGCCGCAAAAAAATCCCCGTCACTTCGGGGGAGCAGGGTTTAAGGACCATTGAGATGATCGAGGCTGGCTATCGTTTTATCGCCAAGTCCGCGCCGGATGTATTCTGACCTTACTTGTTTTTGCCCATCTCCCATCCTATTCATGAACTGCTAGACCGAGTTTGAGATGAGCCAGGTTGTCGCACCTTGACACCTTTAAGGTCGAAACCTACACTTTCATTCGAATCACGGATATTAAAGTAAAAATCAGCACGGAGGCATTTATGGGCGCAACGACACACACGACAGATTCTGAATTTCAAAAGGATGTCCTGGATTCCAAGGTCCCGGTCCTGGTGGACTTTTGGGCGGAATGGTGCGGCCCTTGCAAAATGGTGGCCCCGGTGTTGGAAGAATTGGCCAAGGAATATGACGGCAAGTTGAAGATCGCTAAGGTGGATGTGGACCAGAACCAACAAGTGGCCGGCAGCTTCAATATCCGTAGCATCCCGACCTTGTTGTTCTTCAAGAACGGTCAAGTGGTCAAGCAATTGATCGGCGCCCATCCGAAGACCAAATTGGTGACCGAGATCCAAGAAGTGATCGGCTGACGGACGGTGTTCTTACGCCGGGTCGTTTTTTTCTCTCTTTTTTTACTGGGTTTCGGGAGCCATTTCGCTTTATCGCAGCAAGTGGCTCCGACCCCGGAAAACCTTCCGCTTCTTTCGGGTAGAGACCTACAAGAAAAAATAAATAAGGCTAAGGAACCCCTGGTCCTGGATTTTTGGGCCGTTTGGTGCGGGCCCTGCCAGGCCTATAGCCCGGTCGTTCATGAGCTTTCCAAAGCCTACGCTGGCAAGATCGAGTTTTATAAAGTGGATGTTTCGGACCGGCAAAATGATCAGGTTGTCCAAGATCAATCCGTTCAAGCCATTCCTACGCTGTTGATCTTCGAGAATGGGGAAGTGGTCGATCGGTTGGAAGGGGTCTTCAAGAAAGCCGACCTCAAGAAGCGCTTGGACCAAGTGCTTCGGGACTGGGTCAAATCCTCTACAAAATAAGCTCTTAAACCGCTTCGTGTGGCCGTCTTGGCCGAGTAATTCGTTGACAGTTTTTCCTGATATTCCCTATACTGCCTCCGCTTTTGGCCCTTTTTCCATTATTTTTGTGGGGAAAAGCGGCCCAACCTTTTTCGAAGAAAGGCCTTCAGTGACTTTCCAAAAGTGGATGGCTCTCATCGTCATCGTGTTAGTTGGCTTATCGGTTTACGGTATCCTGCCGTCGGACCTGGACCGCAAAGAAAAGAAGGCGACCAGCTTGAAGCTGGGTCTGGATATCCAGGGCGGTCTTCACATGAATTTGACCGTGGACCGGGACAAGATGCAGGGTAAAAGTGAACAAGAGATCTCGGAAGCTGCTGACCGGGCGATGGAGATCCTCCGTAACCGTATCGACGGTTTGGGTGTCAGCGAGCCGGTTCTGGAACGCGAAGGCACCGACGGTATCGTTATCCAATTACCGGGTTTGACCGATATCAAGCGGGCCCGGGACATCATCCTTTCGACCGCTCAGTTGGAATTCCGCCTCGTCTCGAGTGCCCGTGTTTCCGATTACTTGGATAAAGACGGCAAAGTCGATGTGAAGAAATTGCCGGCGGGAATCACTTATTTCCCGGGCAAAGAGAACCGTGACTATCTGTGTGAAAAAGTGCTCTTAACAGGCGAATCCCTGGTGGATGCTCATGTCGAGCCGGATTCTTTGGGTCGTCCCCAGATCGCTTTCGCGCTCAATGCTGAAGGCGGCAAACAGTTCGGTATCATCACCGGCGATAACCTGCACCGCCAATTGGCCATCGTCCTGGATAACAAGGTCTATTCGGCCCCTGAGATCCAAAGCCGCATCCCGGGTGGCCGCGGTGTCATTACGGGTAGCTTTACGGATGAAGAAGCCGCGGATTTGGCCTTGGTCCTGCGCGCGGGCGCCTTGCCGGCACCTTTGAAAGTAACCGGTCAATTCCAGGTCGGCCCCAGCTTGGGCGCCGATTCGGTCAAGAAGGGCACTTTGGCCGCTATCTATGGTCTGGTCCTGGTCTTGATCTTCATGGGTGTTTACTACCGTCTGTCGGGCATCATCGCCAATGTGGGTCTGTTGGTGAACATGGTCTACTTGGTGGGCGCTTTGGCTTACTTGAAGGCGACTATTACCTTGCCGGGCATCGCCGGTATCATCCTGACCTTAGGTTTGTCGGTCGATTCGAACGTTCTTATCTTTGAACGCATCCGTGAAGAGCTGAAGCTAGGCAAAACGGTCCGGGCCGCTATCCAGGCTGGATATAACCGGGCCTTGGTGGCCATCATCGATACCCACGTAACCACTCTTATTTCGGCGGCGGTCTTGTTCCAATTCGGTACGGGCCCCATCAAAGGGTTCGCCGTGACGTTGAGCTTGGGTGTGGCGTTGAGCTTGTTCACCGCCGTGGTCATCACCAAGATGATCTTTGACGCCCGCAAAGAATACCAAGGATTGAGTATCTAGAAAGGCCTGTCATGTTCCAATGGTTTAAAGAACCCAAAATCGACTTCATGAAGCCGCGTCGGATCTTCCTGACGCTTTCGGCTTTGGCCTGCTTGGCGGGCGTTTATGCCATCGTTCTTTTGTATCAAGGAAAGGCTAATCTGGGCACGGACTTCGGTGCCGGGGTCCTGCTCCGCATGTCCGCTGTCAGCAACGTGGGGATCGACCAGATCCGTGGTTCGCTAAAAACCGCCGGTTATGACGACGCGGTCATCCAGCAGGTCAAGGATGATAATTCCAATACCTTCAAATTGATCATAAAGCTCAAACACAGTGCCGATAAGGCTGTGGGAAGCATCGGGGACGAAGTTTTGACCTTGTTCAACAAGACTTTTCCGGATGCCAAATTCACTCTGGATGGCAGCGATGAGGTGGGGCCAGCGGTTTCGCAAAAGCTGCGGGATGACGCCTTGAAGGCTTTCTTGCTCTCGATGTTGGGCATCCTGGTCTATATCGCTTTCCGTTTCGACTTCAAGTTCGCGGTGGCCGCTATCATCACCACCGTCCATGACATCCTGGTCATTTTGGGCATCGTCATCTTGACGGGCCGTGAATTCAACCTGCTCCAAGTCACCGCTTTGTTGACCCTGGCTGGTTATTCCTTGAACGATACGGTGGTCACCTTTGACCGTATCCGTGAGAACCTGCGTCTGTTGCTCAAGGAACAGGATTTCTCCAGCTTGGTCAATTTGAGCGTGAACGAGACCTTGAGCCGGACGATTAATACCAGCGGCACGGTCTTTTTGACCCTGCTGCCCCTTTGCATTATTGGCGGGGACGCGTTGAAAGATTTCGCCTTCACGCTGCTGTTGGGCGTGGTGGTCGGGACCTATTCCTCTATTTTTGTGGCTAGCCCGATCTTGGTGGAGTGGAACAACCTGTCCAAGCCGAAAGCCTCGAAGTAACCTTTTCGCCGCCTTTCAAAGCCTCTAGTCCATTCGAATAAGGCGTTTTGATGGACCTTTTAACCCGTATCCGTGACATTCAAAAACGCATCCAGGACGCGGCGGCCCGTTCGGGTCGCTCGGCTTCGGACATCACTCTTTTAGCGGTCACCAAGACCTTTCCGGTGGAAACAATTCAAGCGGCTTATGACCTGGGTTTGAGGGAATTTGGCGAGAACCGGGTGCAAGAAGCCCTCGAAAAGATACCGGCTCTGCCATCGGACATTCGCTGGCATCTCATCGGACAGCTCCAAACGAACAAGATCAATAAGATCCTGGGTCTCTTTGTTTTGATCCATTCCATTGATTCAGTTGAACTGGCTGAAGCGCTGTCAAAAAGACAGACTCGAACAACACAAGACGTACTGCTGGAGGTGAATACTTCTGGTGAGTCCAGTAAGTCGGGCGTTTTGCCGGAGGAGGCCTTAGCGGTCGCCCAAAAGATAGCGACTTTACCCTTTCTTTGTCTTACAGGCCTGATGACCGTTGGGCCCTTGACCGACGATGTTCAAAAGCAAAGGGCCGCTTTTAAGAAGCTTAAAGAGCTGTTCGATGCGGCCAAGGCCCAATCCTGGGCCGGGGACAGGTTCAAAACCCTTTCCATGGGGATGAGCAGTGATTTTGAAATGGCTGTTGAGGAAGGTTCCACCTTGGTCCGGTTGGGCAGCGCTCTCTTCGGGAGAAGAAGCTGAAAAGATTTTGAAACGGTTTGCACAGACACTAGAATGAGCTCTCTTTTGAATAAAGGGGTGGCTATGGCGATCCAACAGAAAACAGTGGTTTTAGGTATCGGCAAGATGGCCGGTGCTTTGGTTAAGGGGTGGGTTGCTTCCAAGCTGATCTCCGCTTCCAAGATCGTGGGTGTCCGCTCGGATGCTTCTAAAGTGAAACAAACCTCCGCTGCTCTAAAAATAAAAGTGACGACTGATGCGCTAGAAGCTTTGAAAGGGGCTCGGTTGGTCATCTTGGGGGTGAAACCCCAGAAGATGAAAGAGGTCTTGGGCCAAGTTGGGTCCGCTATCCCGAAAAAAGCCTTGGTAGTCTCTATCGCCGCGGGCATTTCCACCGAACAGATCGAAAAACTTTTGCCTCAAGGTTGTCCCGTGGTGCGGGTGATGCCTAATACGCCCTCGCTCTTGAACGCCGGTATGGCGGCGGTGGCGGGCGGTAAAAGATCAAAACCAGCCCAAGTCAAACAAGTGTTGAAACTATTCGCGGCGGTTGGAAAGTCCGTTCAGGTTCGTGAAAATCAAATGGATTGGGTGACGGCGGTTTCGGGAAGCGGGCCCGCTTATATTTTTCATATGATCGAGGCGATGGTCGAGGCGGGTGTGGCTGGGGGTTTGAGCCGGGAAGTGGCGACCGAACTGGTCGCTCAAACGGTCTATGGGGCTTCCCGCATGGCCCTGGAAACGGGGAAGACACCGGAAGAATTGCGGGTTCAAGTGACCTCGCCGGGTGGCACGACCCAGGCGGCCCTGGAAAAAATGGCCGAGTTGGGTTTCTCAAAGACCGTGGGTGAGGCCATGAAAGCGGCGGCCCATCGGGGCGAGGAACTGAGGGCCAAGAACGGATGAATCCGATCCTTTTCGTTCCTTATCTTTTTTACTTGGTTGCTTTAATGCTGGTCTTGGAATTCTGCGCTTTTTATATGCGCGGAGCGCAATGGAACGCGGCGAAACGAGGTTTGTTCCAACTGACCTATCCTTTGTTGGTTTTGACCGAACATTATCCAGTGCTGTGTTTAGGTAAAAAGAACCTGAGGGGTTTGGTGCTGGCGATGATACTTGGTGGAACAGGATACGGCGTCGGATTGCTGTTGGTCTTTTTAACCCATCCGGGCCAAGGTTGATAGGATAGTGGTGTCTATAGAGATTCGTGAAGAAGCAGGCGGCTGCCGGTTCTCGGTTAAAGTAACGCCCCGATCATCCCGGAACCAAGTCGTGGGCGTCGAAAACGGTGTCTTGAAATTAAAAGTCCAGGCCCCGCCGGTGGAGGGGGCTGCCAATGAGGCGGTCTTAGTGACACTGGCTAAATGGTTGGATCGTTCGAAAAGTTCTATCGTGATCCTTTCGGGCGAACAGGGCAGGAACAAACGGGTTTGGGTCAAAGGTTTGACGAAAGTTGAATTGTTGGAAGCTTTGAAAAAACTGAAAAGTTAAAAGGGGAAATCATGGCTGAATTGTTCGAACAGATCCAAGAAGCGGTCGAGGCGATCCGCAAGACCACCGCGGCGACACCCAAGGTTGGCATCATCCTGGGAACGGGATTGGGCGCCTTGGCCCACGAGATCAAAGAAACAACCGTGATCCCCTATGGCAAGATACCCCATTTCCCCTTATCGACGGTTGAGTCGCACGCCGGGGAACTGGTATTCGGTAAACTGGGGAATACCCCGGTGGTGGCTATGAAGGGGCGTTTTCACCGTTACGAGGGGTACAGCCTTCAACAAGTGACGTTCCCGGTTCGGGTGATGAAGGCCCTGGGTATCAAGTATCTCTTGGTCTCTAACGCTTGTGGTGGAATGAATCGCACCTATAAGCCGGGGGATCTGATGATCATTGAGGATCACATTAATATGATGGGAGATAACCCGCTCATTGGTAAGAACGATGACCGTCTGGGCCCCCGTTGGCCCGACATGATCGAACCTTACTCACAAGAATTGATCGCTTTGACCGAAAATATTGCCTGGGAAAAGCGCATTCCGGTGCGCAAAGGTGTTTATGTGGCGGTGACTGGACCAAATTTAGAGACCCGTGCCGAATATCGCTGGCTTTCGACCATGGCAGACGTGGTGGGTATGTCCACGGTGCCCGAGGTGATCGTGGCCGGACACGCTGGATTGAAGGTTCTGGGCATTTCGGTCATTACGGATAAATGCGTGGCCGATACCCTGGAACCGGCCGATATCCAAAAGATCATCAAACACGCGCAAGAGGCCGAACCTAAATTGACGACCCTGATGAAGGAAGTCGCCATTGCTTTGGAGAAGAAATAATGGCTAAAGGCAAACTGCGCGCCGTCCGCTGGTCCAAAGGCACCGTTCATTTGTTGGAACAACGTGTCCTTCCTTTCCGTGAAAAATGGCTCAAGTGCGACACGGTGGAGAAGGTAGCCAAGGGCATCGAGGACATGAGTGTTCGTGGGGCTCCGGCCATTGGGATTACGGCTGCTTATGGGGTGGCTGTGGCGGCGGTAAGGTCTAAAGCCAAGACGACAGCGCAATTCGATAAAGAGATTTCTGGTGCCATTGCCCGCTTGCGTAAAACCCGGCCCACGGCGGTGAACTTATTTTGGGCATTGGATCGCATGGATGAATGTCTGAAAGCGGTGGCGGTCTTGCCGGTTTCGGACCAAAAGAGGGCGTTGGAAAAAGAAGCGTTCGATATCCACGCGGAAGATGAAGCTCTTTGTGAGCGTTTAGGTCAACATGGTTCAAAGTTGTTAGCGAAGGCTAAGAATGTCCTGACCCATTGCAATACCGGGGCCTTGGCCACGGGTGGGGATGGAACGGCCTTGGCGGCCATTACTCAAGCGGCAAAAAAGAACAAAAAACTTCATGTGTGGGTGGATGAGACCCGTCCTTATTTGCAAGGCGCCCGGTTGACCGCTTATGAAGTGGCTCACGCGGGGATTGATTTTCATTTGATCACCGATAACATGGCCGCTTTTTTGATGAAGCAAAAAAAAGTGGACGCCATCATTGTGGGCGCGGACCGTATCGTGGCCAATGGCGATACGGCGAACAAGATCGGCACTTACGCTTTGGCGATCATGGCCAAAGCTCATGGTATCCCTTTTTATGTTTCGGCCCCAACAACGACGCTGGACTTGACGAAGAAGACGGGCGATGAGATCGAGATCGAACAACGGAATCCAAGGGAAGTGACCCATCCCCAAGGTGTGCCCATCGCGAAGGAAGATTATCCGGTCTATAACCCGGCTTTTGATGTGACCCCGGGACATTTGATCACGGCGATCGTTCTCGAAACGGGTATTTGCCGGGCGCCTTACCAAAAGTCCTTGCGCGTGGCTTTGAACAAGGAACAAAAGGGACGCGCGTGAGTTCTGAAAAGGATCAGCTGTTCACGGACGACCATTACTGTTTGTGTTGCGGTGACAAGAACCCCATGGGTTTTAAAATGAAGTTCCACTTCGAGGGCGAAAAGCTCTTGTCTGAAGCGACGGTCCCGAAAGAGTTCCAGGGCTTCAATGGTGTGGTTCATGGGGGTGTTCTGGGAACTTTGCTGGATGAGTTGATGGTGAATCTTTATTGGCTCAAAGGGGTCAAAGCGGTCACGGTCGAATACCAAGTTCGTCTCAAGGCTCCTTGCCCCACGAACGAGACGGTCCTGTTATCCGCCTGGCCTGTCGAAGAGAAAAGAAATCTTCACTATGTAGCTGCCATGGCGAAGTTGACCAATGGAACGGTCGTGGCCGAGGCGACCGCTAAGTGCATGAAGATCTCGTAAATCTGTTTGCGGAAAAAGCATTTCCTGTTAGACTGCCCGTTACTTGGCCGTTCCATTAACGTTGAAGAGGTGCTGAATGCCTAATGGTCGCAAGCGCCATCGCGCAAAGATCAAGACCCACAAACGAAAGAAGCATCGTAAGAAGATGCGTGCTCTGTTACGTCGTCAGGGCCGTTTGTAGTCTTTCAGTCGTTTGTTCTTCTAAGCCACTCTTTGAATTAATCAAAGAGTGGCTTTTTTGTTTGGATTTCTTTAGCTTTTTAAGGTTAGTCTACAACAAGTAGACATATTTTAAATATACACACTATATATTGTGCTATTGATTTAAAAAATATTGCTTTAAACCGATATCCGTTCTTCTCACTTTCATAAAAAACCGACCTTTTTACAATGTGGCTGTCACTGAGTTGACAACGCATTATCAACCTTCTCAAAAGCGTAAAAATGATACTTACGATCAAAGAAATCGCCGACAAGTTGGGTGTCCACGAACAAACCCTCCGGAACTGGGAGCGCTTAGGTTTGCTAAAAGTTTCTCGTATCGGCACTAATCGGACCCGGATCTACGACGACAAAGATCTGCTCTTGTGCAAGAAGATCGCGAGCTTCTCGGATCAGGGCATTAATTTGCGCGGTATTAAAGCTTTGTTGGAGATGGAAAAGGCTGAAAAGTTGAACTGAGTTGGGTTGGGTCGAGGGGCCCGAAAAGGGCCTAAAACAAGGGTTTTCGGCGGGATAAATCCTTGACAGGGGTGGAAGCTTTGTCATAATGACGGAACTTTTTCCCTTGTGACGAAAATTCGTACACTTTTGATTAAAAACCCGCAATTTGATTTGTTTGGGTTCATGTTGTTGTCTCCGTGTGAGACAAAAAAATTAAGGGCGAGAAAATTCGTGATCGAACCAATCCCTTCATCTGTTGACCCAATGACGGTCCTCCAAAAGAGTCTCGACTCTTTGGCGATCCAACACGAGGTCATCGCTAACAACATTGCCAACATCGACACGCCCAACTTCAAGCGTTCGGTCGTTTCCTTCCAAGACAAGCTCAAGGCCGCTATTGAAACCACTCCCGAGTCCCCACTTTGGAGGACCAATCCGATGCATATGCCTAATTCGGTCAAGTCGATCTCTTTGAACAACTTTCAACCGGATATCCAAACGATCAACGATACGGTGGGGCGTAATGACGGCAACAACGTGGACATGGAAATGGAATCCGCTTTGTTGGCCCAGAACAACCTGCTTTATAACAGTGTGGCCGATGTGACGGGTCGATATATCGCGAACCTGCGTCATGCCATTACGGAAGGGAAGCAATAATAAATGGGTGCTCTCTCAGGTGTTTTCGCCCCTTTTTCTATCTCAGCCTCGGCTTTGACCGCTGAGCGTCTGCGGATGGACGTCATCTCCAATAATATCGCCAATGCCAATACGACCCGTACGGTCGAAGGTGGTCCTTATATCCGTCAACGAGTGGTTTTCACCCCGCGCTTCGATGCTGCTACGGCTTTCTCTTCTTTTATCCCGACCATGACGCCGGATGGTTTGCCGGCGGGCGTGCGGGTAGTTGGTATCCAAAAAGATCCTAGTCCTCCTCGCATGGTCTATGACCCGGGTCATCCGGACGCCAATGCTGAAGGGTATGTGGCTTACCCCAATGTGAACGCTGTCAATGAAATGGTCGATTTGATCTCGGCTAGCCGGGCTTATGAAGCCAACATCACCGCGTTCAATGCCACCAAGTCCATGGCGCTGCAAGCTTTGTCGATCGGCAAATAAGTTTTAATGCTGGAACGAATAACGATTAAAGGGTAGTGAAATGCAAATCCAACCGATCCAAATGCCGGTTTCTTTAACGCAAAACCCGATCCAACCGATCGCCCCGATCGCGAATCCGGTCAATGCTTCCCAGACCGCCGAGGTTTCTTCGGTCGGGTTCAAAGACCTTTTGAACAAGGCCATTTCGGACCTAAATACGACTCAGGTGGATGCCAACAACTCGATCCAAAATTTGGCGACAGGCGGGTCTGACAATTTGCACGATGTGGTGATCTCTATGGAAAAGGCTGAGATGACGCTGCAATATGCCATTCAGGTCCGTAATAAGGTGATGGATGCTTATCAGTCGATCATTCAAATGCAGGTTTAAGTTTAGAACTGAATCCATTTTGACGAGGCTATTTTGAACGAATTTTTTCAACAACTGAGCCAACAATTCCAGGAAGCTTGGGGACGTTTCACGACCACTCAAAAGGTGATCGTTGTCGCTGTTCCTGCTCTTATCTTCGCTGGGTTATTGGCGTTGGTCATCAGCTCTTCGCGCAGCCAATATGAAGTCCTTTATTCTCGCTTGGACCAAAAGGATGCGGCGGACGTCGCTACTGAACTGAAAAAAGAGAACATCCCTTATAAGGTCGCTTCCAAAGACAACATGATGATGATCCTGGTCCCTAGCGAGAAGGTTTATGACACTCGCTTGACCTTGGCTGGACAAGGTTTGCCGAAGGGCAATGGAGTTGGCTACGAGATTTTCGATGAGCCGAAGTGGGGTTCGACGGACTTTACTCAAAAGGTCAACTACAAGCGAGCCATCGAAGGCGAGCTCCAACGTACCATTGGCAGTTTACAAGAGATCCAGAGCGCGCGGGTGAGCATCGTTATTCCTGAGCCCGAACTGTTCACTGAAAAAGAAAAACCGACGACGGCTTCGGTGGTCCTCGAGCTCAAGCCCGACGCTTCGTTGAAGCGTGATCAAGTGCGCGGCATCGTGCATTTGGTGGCGGCCAGTGTCGAAGGTTTGAAGCCGGAGAACGTCAATGTGGTCGATAATCGCGGCAACATCTTGTCGGGTTTCATCGCCGAAGAACAACAAGAGGGCGATTCTGGAACCGACACCGAGACCCTGACCCAGCAAGCCAAGTTGACCATGCATGACATGGAAGTCCAACAGACCTATGAAAAAGAACTCGAACACAAGATCACGATGATGTTGAACAAAGTCTTAGGTGGTAACAGCCGTTTTGCGGTGTCGGTCTCGGCCGAACTGAACTTTGATAAGACCGAGAACGACTCGGAGATCTTTGAGCCGGTGGTGGATGGACAAGGGATCGCCCGTTCCAGCCAGACCAAGAAAGAACAGTTCGTCGGCGACGGCACCATGCCTAGCACGGTGGTCGGCGGCGTGCCGGGAACGGATACCAATATCCCGGGTTATCAAGCGTCGGTCGCCAATGGCACCAACTCGCAATACTCGAAGGAAGAGACGACCACTAATTTCGAGATCAACCGCACGGTCAAGCACAATGTGGTCGCTCCGGGCGCCCCGAAAAGGGTTTCGGTGGGTGTTTTTGTCGACAATCTGCAACCCCAACAGGTTGAGGCCATTAAAACGGCTGTCATGGCGGCTGCGGGGTTGGATATGAATCGAGGGGATCAAGTGGCTGTGGAGAATATGCCCTTTGATAACACTCAGGCTTTGGCCAGTATGAAGGAGACGCAAATGGAGACCCAACAAACTTTATATATGACGCTGGGGAAGATCGGGCTGTTGGTGTTGATGGCCTTCGGGATCCTCTTGTTCCTCCGTTCAATCTTGAAGCCGAAGCGTGAGAAGCAGTTCGTTGAAGAGGTTGAGGACATTGAAGAGCCTCCCATGCCGCAAGTGGAAGATCTCATCTCGAACGACATGACCGCCGAGGATATCGGCCGTGCCGAGGCCGCTATGGGCGCCAAGAAGCGTGAAATGGTCCGTCGTGAAGTGATGGAAATAGCCAACAAGAATCCCGAGAACATCGCGCAGATCATCAAGAAATGGCTTTCTGAGGAGTAGTCTTTATGGGTGAACCGAAAAAGACATCTTTAACGGGTGAACAAAAGGCCGCGGCCCTCCTCATTTCTTTGGGGCCGGAGCTGGCGTCCAAGGTCTATCAGCACCTAAAAGAAGAGTCTGTCGAACAGGTCACGCTACAGATCGCGAACCTGCGTAAGATCTCGCCTGAAGAAAAAGACGCGGTCATGCAAGAGGCCCTGAACATCTCGGTGGCCCAAGAGTATATTTCCCAAGGTGGCGTGGAATACGCTCATGAATTGTTGGAAAAGGCTTTAGGCGCTAATAAGGCCATGGAGATCATCAATCGTTTGCAGGGTTCCTTGCAGATGACGCCTTTCGATTACATCAAGCGAACTGACCCGCAGCAATTGCTCAATTTCATCCAATCGGAGCATCCCCAGACCATCGCCTTGATCCTGGCTCACTTGAATCCGGAGCATGCCGCCACCATCTTGGGTGCTTTGCCTTTGGAAGTGCAGGTGGATGTGGCCACCCGTATCGCCATCTTGGACCGCGCAGCGCCGGACGTGGTCATGGAGATCGAGCGCGTTCTGGAACGCCGTATCTCGGCCATCTTCACCCAAGAGTTCACCGCCGCGGGCGGTGTTCGCTCCTTGGCGGAAGTCCTCAATCGCGCAGATCGTTCCACGGAAAAAGCCATCATGGAAAAGTTGGAAGAATCCAACCCGACCCTGGCCGAAGAGGTCAAGCGCCTCATGTTCGTCTTCGACGATCTTATCGCGCTGGACAACCGTACCATCCAGCAGATCCTGCGGGAAGTCGATGCCAAGGACTTGGCTTTGGCCCTGAAGGGTGCCAAAGAAGAGGTGAAGGAGCATTTGCTCAAGAACATGTCCAATCGCGCGAAGGCGATGATCATCGAAGATATGGAAGTCATGGGTCCTGTCCGTTTGAAGAACGCGGAAGAAGCCCAGCAGAAGATCATCAATGTCGTGCGACAGCTTGAAGAACAAGGTGAGATCGTGGTGGCCCGTGGTGGTGATGAAGGGGCGATGGTCTAACGTTGAGCGAAGCGGGAGTGTAACGAGCCAATGGGTCATGAGGTTTTGTCCGATCAGGACTATCAATATATGGATCAGGGATACCTGATCGATAACGGTCCGTGGCAGGACAAGATCAAGAAAATGGCCCAGCCTCAGGAAGTCGTGGCGGGAGGAACTTGGCCGACTTTGGGCGTTGAAGAGTTCAGACCCAACTTCTTGCCTGAGAATGCTGAGGCTGAAACGGCCCCGGTGATGATGGATCCAATGACCGAGGCTGCGGAAAAAGCCAAGGCCATTGAGTTGAACGCTAAGAAGACCGCTTTTGACTTGGTCGAAAAAGCCCGTTGGGAAGCGGATGAAATACTGCATAACGCCAAGGAAGAGGCGGAAAAAGAATCTGGAGCGATCCGCGATGCCGCTGCTGAAGAAGGTCGCAACGCTGGTTTTGAGCAGGGAAAAAAAGAAGGCTTTGTGCAAGGTGAGATCGAAGGGAAAAACGCTTATTCTGAGCAAACTAAGACCCTGAACTTGCTGATGGAAAGCTTATCGGCTGAACGTAAGAAACTGGTGGGTGATCTGCAGCCGATGCTGGTAGAGCTGGTAGGAAGTGCACTGCGGCGCTGTTTGGGCAAAGAAGCGCAAGATGGGCAATTGGTTTTGGGGTTCGTTCGCGAAGCTTTAACAAAAGCCCAGGACCGGGTACAGCTGAAGTTACATTTGAACCCGGAAGACATGGCTGAGGTGGAAGCAAAACGTAAAGAGCTTCAGCTTTCGGTCGGTGCTGGTGAGATGGAGCTGATCGCTGACGCTCGTATCGAACGTGGCGGTTGTGTGTTGGAAACCGAGGCTGGCATGGTGGATGTGCGGCTTTCAACGGTAGTGGAACAAGTGAAAGAGTCGTTGACCGCCGAAATGAAGAAGTAGGCGTAAGGGGAAGAAGATGAATCCTTTGCTGAACGATATCATTCCCCCCTTGGACGGCTTGAAGAAGAGCTTGGAAAAGGCCGATCTGACCCGTGTCAATGGCCGGGTGGAACAGATCGTGGGTTTGGTGATCGAATCGACCGGTCCCTCCGCTTCGGTGGGAGAGGTTTGTTGGATCACCCCGACCGACGGGGGCAAACCCGTCCTGGCCGAGGTAGTGGGGTTCCGGCAGAACCACGTTCTGTTGATGCCTTTGGGTGAGATGCGGGGTTTGGGCCCCGGCAGTGAAGTGGTCCGTACCGGAGAGTCGTTCAAGGTCTTGGTCGGTGACGCTCTTTTGGGCCGGGTCATTGATGGGATGGGGATGCCGCTGGATGGGAAAGGGCCCTTGGGGTCCATGAGCCAAAGTTATCCCATTCACCGGGAGCCTCCTCCGGCCATGGAACGGCGCCGTATATCGATGCCGGTAGCGACGGGTGTACGGGCTATTGACGCGGTCCTGACCATGGGCGAGGGCCAGCGGATGGGCATTTTTGCCGGTTCGGGCGTGGGCAAAAGCACTTTGCTGGGTATGGTGGCCTGCAATACCGAGGCCGAAGTGAATGTGATCGCCTTAGTGGGCGAGCGTGGCCGTGAAGTGAAGGACTTTTTGGAACGGGATCTGGGTGAGAAAGGGCTGGCGCGAAGCGTGGTGATCGTAGCCACTTCGGACCAACCTTCCCTCATCCGTATCCAAGCGGCTTTGGTGGCAACGGCGGTCGCGGAATATTTCCGGGACCAGGGCAAGAAGGTGATGCTGATGATGGATTCCATCACCCGCTTCGCCATGGCGCAGAGGGAAGTGGGGCTGGCCATCGGTGAGCCGCCCACGACCAAGGGTTATACCCCCTCGGTCTTCGCTTTGTTGCCGAAGTTGTTGGAAAGGGCGGGTACGACTTCCCACCAAGGAAGTATCACCGGGATCTACACGATCCTGGTTGAAGCGGACGATATGAACGAACCGGTGGCGGATGCTTGCCGGTCCATTTTGGATGGGCACGTGGTCCTGTCCCGCGATCTGGCGGCGCAGAACCACTATCCCGCCGTGGATGTGTTGAACAGTGTGTCCCGCGTGATGCGGGATATCGTGAAGCCGGAGCAGTTGCAGGCGGCCGGGAATATCAGGTCGATGTTGGCGACTTATAAAAGCGTGGAGGACCTGATCTCCATTGGGGCTTATGTCAAAGGTAACAACCCCAAGGTGGACCAGGCGGTAGCGAAGTTGGATTCGATCCAGGGGTTCTTACGCCAGTCGCGCGAGGACCAGGCGCCTTGGGCGGATACGATGCAAAAATTGAACGCTTTTCTGGGTTAAACCATGGCGAAACGGTTCGAATTCAGGCTGGAGCAGGTCTTGAACCTCCGTAAGCAAATGGAGGAGGTCAAGGTCCGTGAGTTGTCGGTGGCGAAGACCCACCTGTTGGAGGCGGAAAAAGCGCTGAACGCGCATTTGGAAAAGGAAAAGGAGTTCGCGAAAACCTACGGTGACATGGCCAACGGCACTTTCACCGCAGATCGGGCCGCGACCTACTATGACTATCAAGAAACCCTGGTGAAGCAGGAAAAGACCTGCCGGGAACGGCAGAACGATTGGATGCTGGAAGTGGAACGCCGCCGCCGGGAAGCGGTCAAGGCGACCCGTCAACGCCAGCTGTTGGAGAATTTGAAAGAAAAGAAGCAAAGGGCCCATGCCCAGGAAGTGCAGAGCGAAGAACAGAAGTTTTTGGATGAAGTTTCCTCGATCGCTTATGTCCGGCGGGAGAGGGCGAAGAAGTCGGCGGTGAATTGAGCAGTTAAATCGCATTACTTAATGCCTTCGGGCGCAGAACCCGATGGAGATGGAAAAGGGGAGGTTGATCGTGGATATCGCAACAGTCTTAGGAATGGTCTTCGGTTTTGTCGGGGTATTCGGTGGTGCGGTCTTGGACGGCGTGCATATCGGCAGCCTGTTCCAGTTATCGGCCTTCATCATCATCTTCTTCGGTACGGCCGGCGCGACCATGATGAGCTTCCCGTTCGATACGGTCAAGGAAGTGATCCCTGTCATCAAGAAAGCCTTTAAACGCCAAGAATTGGACGCGGCGACCATTGTGACCCAACTGGTTGGGTTCGCCACCAAAGCCCGCCGGGAAGGTTTGCTGGGTTTGGAATCGGAAGCGGAAGCCATTACGGATCCCTTCCTGAAAAAAGGCCTCCAATTGGTCGTTGACGGTACGGACATCGAAATGATCCGAAATATCATGGAAACAGATATCGCGTTCCTTGAATCCCGTCATAAAACGGGTGAAGGCCTCTTTGGTACCTTCGGTGGGTTTGCCCCGACACTCGGTATCATTGGTACCGTTCTTGGTCTTGTTCACGCGTTGGGTACCTTCGGTGAGGGCGGCGCGGACGCCCAAGCACTCGTCGGTGCGATCGCGACGGCCTTCATTGCGACGTTCTACGGTATCTCGTTCGCAAACCTTTTCTTCCTTCCGATCTCTTTCAAATTGAAGGCTAATAGCCAACAGGAAGTGCTTTTACGGGAAGTGATGCTAGAAGGGATCTTGGCCATTTCGGCCGGGGATAACCCGCGCATTGTCGAAGAAAAATTGAAGGCGTTCTTGCCTCCTAAGGTAAAGCTGCTGATGGAAGCCCAGAAGGGCGCTGGCGGCGAAAAAGAAGAATAACGAACAGGCCCGGGAGATATAAATGCCGAAGCGTAAAAAAGGTGGTGGCGGCGAGAGCATGGAGATGGAATCCGGCGGTGGGATGCGGTGGCTTCTCACTTACGCGGATTTGATCACCCTTTTGTTGGCTCTTTTCGTCATTCTTTTCGCCATGGCTTCCAGCAGCGCTGCCACGAAAGTCCAGATCATGGCGCAGTTCCGCCGGGTCTTCGGACCGATCGAAGGCGCTCCGACGTTGTTGCCCTCACAGGGTTCCAACGACGGCGATCATTACAAGATCATCCCGGGCGAACCGGAAGAAGGTGGCAAGGGCGGACCGAAAAAGCCCAGTGGAACAGGTAAAGCGGGGCAGGGCAGGGTGGGTTTAGAGATGGAGAACGCCCTTAAGTACCAGATCGGCGCGAACAAAGTCAGCATCCGCAAAGAAGCTCGCGGTTTGGTCATCAGTCTTTTGACCGACAAGGTCCTTTTCGATCTGGGTGATACCCGGTTGAAGCCGGAGATGAAAGCGATCCTGGACATCATCGCGGGCATCTTGAAGCAGAACCCGGATAAGCAGATCGCGGTGGAAGGGAACACGGACGACCTGACCATCGCTTCGTCGAAATTGCCCAGCAACTGGGAGCTTTCGGCGCTGCGGGCGACGAACGTGGTAAAGTATTTTATAACCGTGGCAGGCATGGACCCGAGCCGTTTTTCGGCCGCGGGTTACGCGGAGTACCAACCGTTGGTGCCCAATATTAGTGAGGCGAACCGCCGGATCAACCGTCGGGTCGACATAGTTGTCCTGAAGGCAGATTAATACTCTAGGAGGCTGAAATGGCTGAACAAAATACGAACGGAAAAGGGCTCCTCAACACCCTATTGATCCTGAGCCTGGTCAGTTTGATCGGGATCATCGGGGTCGGGGTCTTTACGTACCTCTTGTGGGCCTCAAAAACCCAGCCCAAAGAGACCAAGGTCATCGAGCAAAAGCCCGAGCCTGGCAAAATCTATGATATGGGGACCTTCGTGGTCAACTTGGCCGACGAGGAAGTTTCCCGTTATGTTCGCGCCCAGATCGAGCTGGAATACAGCAAGGTCAACATCGAGCTCGACAACGAGATCAAGGAACGGGATCCGCAGATCAAGGACCTGATCAATACCCTGCTGAACGACCGTAAATCCGCCGAACTGTCCACTTCCGAAGGGAAAGAACGGTTCCGCCGTGAATTGCAGTTGAAGATCAACCAGATCCTGAAATATGGGGCCATCACGAACATCTACCTGACCCAGTTCGCGATCCAATAATGAGCAAGGTTTTGAGGAAGGAAAGGAGAGACAACAATGGATGATTTGCTATCCGATAATGAGGTAAGCGCTCTACTTTCCGAATTAGATATGGGTGATGTCAGTGGCGCGGATGCTGGCGCGGCTGCCGCCGGAGGCGGCATGGCCTCCTCCGATGAGCCCTCTCGTTCCAAGGTGCCTGCGGCTCCTGAAGCCGGGACCATCGTTGACGAGCAGGGCCGCAAGATCAAGAAGTACGACTTCAACCGTCCAAACCGTTTTTCCAAGGAC
The DNA here is from genome assembly GCA_027452205.1 of candidate division FCPU426 bacterium. GTDB lineage: Bacteria > Oederibacteriota > Muellerivitia > Muellerivitales > Muellerivitaceae > Bog-1183. The sequence goes on from DAIDGV010000007.1 coordinate 90,472, forward strand.
CACATGCGCACCTTGGAAATGCTCCATGAGATCTTCTCCCGTAGCTTCACGGCTTCTATCGCCGCTTATTTGCGGACGGTCGCTGAGATCAAGGTGGTCTCGGTCGTTCAGCTGCCTTTCCGTGAATACACGATGAACTTACCGCGCCCCGACTGTATCTTCACCTTTAAGATGGAACCTTTGGAAGGTTCCATGCTTTTGGAGATCAATCCTGAATTGGTGCTGACCTTGGTCGATCGTATCTTGGGTGGCCCAGGTAAGGCGCCTCCAGCCTCCCGTGAATTGACCTTGATCGAGCAGTCGATCATTGAAAAGATCATCAACCGCGGTTTGGAGAACTTGCAAGAAGCTTGGCTCAAGGTCGGACATTTCCAACCGAAGATCACCGGCTACGAAACCACTGCTCAATTCGTTCAAGTCGTGGCTCCCAGTGAGATCGCGGCGGCCATTGAGTTCGAGGTGAAGGTCAACGAAGTGACGGGCCGTATGTCCATGTGTATCCCTTACGTGGTGCTGGAACCGATCATCGGCGACCTATCCGCTCAAAAATGGTTCACGGTAGGTAAAAAGGAATCGACCGCGGAAACGGTCGAAAGCCTGACCAAAGTGATGAAAGAGACTATGGTGCCCTTCGTGGCGAGGGTCGGCCAGACTAAGATCACGGTCCGCGATATGCTGGGGCTGAAGGTGGGCGACGTAGTGCGGTTGAATTCGAGCCCTAATAACGAGATCGAAGTTTTGATCGAAGGTTTGGTGAAATTGATGGGTCGGCCGGGTGTGTCGTCGAAGAAAAAAGCGATGCAGATCACCCGTATCGTTTCTAAAGACGCTTGAGAGCGATCGGGGGCCATGGCTAATCCGGCGAAGTTAAAAAAGTTCGGGGAACAGGTCGCGTCGGGCTTGTCCGACGCCATCAATGCTCTTTTGGGCAAAGAAGTGCATGTGGGGTTATCGCAGGTGACAGGGACCGTTCCGGCGGACCTAAATTACCCCTGCTTCACCGCTTCGCTCATGGGTTTGGAAGTCATCCAAGGGGAAGCCCTTTTGATGATCAAAGAACGGGATGCCTCGATCCTGGCCGATCTTTTGATCGGGCAGGACGGGACGAATGCCCCGGAAAAAATGACCGAATTGCACCTTTCGGCCTTTGGGGAAGTGGTCCACCAGGTGGTGGAGGTCTTCAACAAAGAGGTGAAGGGTCTGTCGAGCCCCCAGGCGGGCTGGGAAGTGACTGGAAGCGAAGTTAGGGAAGCGTCCCAAGTGGGGCAAAGCTTGGGGCAACTAAAAGCCCCGTTGGTGGTCTTTTCGTTCGGTGTTTTTGTGCAGGATCTTTTGTCGGGTGACCTGTTGTTCTGTTTGTCCGAATCGGCGGCTAATTCGTTCGCGGCCGATGCGGGAAAGCCGGCGGCAGCCAGCGCTGGTCCAGTTAAAAGCGGTGTTTCGACTGTGAACACCCAAAAGAGTGCGGGAGGAAGGCGTATGTCTCAAATGGAATCTAGCGGCGGTAATATCGGTCTTTTGATGGATGTGCCGTTGAAGTTGACGGTCGAATTGGGTCGCACGACCCGCACGGTGAAAGAAATCTTGGCTTTGGCCCCGGGGTCCGTTGTTGAACTGGACAAGTTGTCCGGTGAAGCGGTGGATATCCTGGTCAATGAAAAGCTCATCGCCAAGGGCGAAGTGGTGGTCATCGACGAGAACTTCGGTGTTCGTATCACCGAAATCCTTGACCCTGAACAACGGTTGACCGCGGTCCAAGGTTAACAGGCCGAAAGAACGGTCCTGGGCCTCATGCGCGATAGCCATATCCCTTCATTGAAGTCATGGAGTCTGAACCTTCTTAGTTTTTTAAGCTTAGGTTTGTTATTGCTTTGCTTGGCGCACCCCTCCCCTGCGCAAGCGATCGACCAAACCAGCCAGCTTTTCCAACAAGCTACGCCGGGCAGCGCCTCACAGCCTCTGGCCTTGCCGGAAACCACCGCAAGCCCCTCCCCGGGTATCTTCTCGACTTTCCTTCGTTTGATCATCGCTTTGGGTCTGGTGGTCGGTCTTATCTTCGTGACCGTATGGGGCCTTAAGCTCATTTGGGAAAAACGAGGTCTTAATAATCCGGCGGACGAGACCAAGCCCGTTAAGATCCTCACCTCCACTTATTTAGCGCCACGAAAGGCCATTTATTTGGTCGAGGTGGGAAATCGTATTCTCGTTCTGGGTGTAGGCAATGATTCGATTAATCGTTTGGACGTAATTACTGATCCCGAAGAAATCGAAACGATCCGTCAGTCGACCCAAGCCGGGTTCCCGAACATCTTGGACCGGTTGCTTCAACGGGAAGTGGTGGAAAAGACCGACGAAGAGACCGAACGGATGATCATCGAGAGCAACGAGACCGTCGGTGGTTACGTTGAAAAACTCAAACGGGCCGGCAAAAAGAAGGATGACAAGCCTCGGGATGGTCAAGCGTGAAAAAGAAACTAACGCTTGTTCCCTTGTTCGCTTTTGGTTTTTTCTTGGTCTCGGCCATAGGGTCCATGGCGGCGGATATCCCCTTTCCGGCCATTCGTTTAGGGGTCGAGCAGGCGAAGAATCCCCAAGATGTGGCCATGAGCATCCAGATCCTTTTAGTCCTGACGATCCTGTCCTTGGCCCCGGCCATCTTGATCATGATGACCTCCTTTACCCGCATCATCATCATCCTTTCATTCTTGCGCCAAGGATTGGGTACGCAGCAAGTGCCGCCTAACCAGATATTGGTCGGTTTGGCGCTCTTTTTGACCTTCTTCACCATGCAACCCACTTTTGAGCGTATCGATAAAGAGGCCTTCGCACCCTATGTGGCGGGGAAGATCGGCACGACGGAAGCTTTCAAAAAGGCCGAGGACCCGATCCGTCAGTTCATGTTCAAACAGGTTCGAGAAAAAGATCTGGCCTTGTTCGTGGCACTTTCCAAATCCACCCGTCCTCGTACCCCGGCGGATATCTCCACTTGGGTCTTGATCCCGGCTTTCGTGATCGGCGAGTTGAAAAAGGCCTTCGAGATGGGTTTCATCATCTTTATCCCGTTCCTCATCATCGACATGGTCACCGCCTCGGTCTTGATGTCCATGGGGATGATGATGTTGCCGCCCGTTCTGATATCATTGCCTTTCAAGATATTGCTCTTCATCATGGTCGATGGGTGGAACTTGATCGTCCGCTCGATCGCCTTAAGCTTTTAGTCCGAGGGGTTAAATGACCGTTGAATTCATCGCCGATCTGGCAAGCCGTTCCCTTTGGGTCACCCTTTTGGTGGCCGCGCCCATTTTGGGCTTGGGCTTGGCGGTCGGCGTAGCGGTATCCATTTTTCAAGCGGTCACGCAGATCCAAGAAATGACCCTTACCTTCATCCCCAAGATCATCGCTATCTTTTTGGCTATCCTGATCTTCGGAAAATGGATGATGCTCATTTTGCTTAACTTCACCTCCAATCTCTGGATCAACCTGCCGAATTACATCAAGTGAGGCGATGATGCCCACGAACCCTTTTCAATTCGATTCAAGTGAAGTCATCGCTTTTATCCTGATCTTGGTACGCATGGCGGGTCTCTTTTTGACGGCCCCCTTCTTTTCCAGCCGGAATATCAACGTGACGGTCAAAGCTTCCTGGATCCTTTTGGTCACTTTCCTCATTTTTCCAGTCATTGATTTTGAGCCTTCTACCCTTCCTGGGCCGGGACTGGCCATGGGTTTGGCGGTCATTCGGGAGGTTTTAGTGGGTCTGGCCATCGGAATGGGCGCGACCATGCTCCTGACGGGCATCCAAATGGCGGGGCAGATCGCGGATACCCAAATGGGCTTAGGGTTAGCCAATGTCATCGATCCCATGACCAACACGCAGGTCTCGGTGATGGGTCAGTTCTACAATATGGTCGCGGTGCTGGTCTTTTTGGCGGTGGACGGCCATCACATGCTGATCAAAGCTTTGGTCGATAGTTTCTCGGTCATACCCTTGGGGCACGCGCAGTTCACCCCGGCCTTAGCGGACCGGATGATGAACCTTTTTTCGCAGATGTTCTTCATCGCTTTCCGGGTCGGGGCACCGATCATTGGGGCCCTTTTCATCACCAATATGGCCTTGGGGGTGGTGGCCCGGACGGTACCTCAAATGAACGTTTTTATCGTGGGTATGCCGCTTAGCTTAGGGGTTGGTTTGCTCATCACGGCTTCATCCATGTCTTTCTTCGTTTATGTCATGCAAGGTATCATCCAAGGGATGTATCGTGATGTGGTGCTACTGATCCAAGCGATGCGATAAAAGACAAAGGTTGACCCGTGGCTGATCCATCCAAAACCGAACAGGCGACGCCAAAACGCCGCCAAGAAGCCAGAGAAAAGGGGCAGATCGCCCGGTCTGTCGAGATCAATTCGGCCATTGTCTTGCTGACGGCCTTGCTCACTTTTCGTTACATTGGACCCTTTCTGCTCAACTCGATGGGCGATTTGACCGTTTTCACCTTCCAGAACATGAATGCCAGTTTTGGCGTAGACAATGTCTATACCTATACGGCTTTTTACATGATGGAGATCTTCAAGATGGTTGCCCCGATCCTGTTCGTTATGTTGATCGTGGGGCTCATCGTTAATTACATGCAGGTCGGAGTATTGTTCACCATCAAACCGCTCGTGCCTAACTTCAACAAGATCAACCCGATGACAGGGTTCCAACGTCTTTTTTCCCGTAGGTCGCTCATCGAGTTCGTTAAGTCACTCCTCAAGTTGACCTTCATCGCTTGGTTAGGCTACCAGGGCGTTAAATCGGCGTTGCCCCAGTTGGTGCCAGCCATGGACATGCAGGGTGCGGAGGCCATTAAGTTCGTGGGACAGCTCACCATGACCATCTTGAACCGTATCATTGTGGCGCTCATCATCATCGCGGTATTGGATTATTTTTATCAACGCTGGGAGCACGATGAAAGTTTGAAAATGAGCAAACAAGAGATCAAGGACGAGTTCCGCCAGGCGGAAGGGGACCCGATGATCAAGGCCCGTATCCGCCAGATCCAACGCGAGATGGCCCGTCGCCGGATGTTCGACGCGGTGCCTAAAGCCACGGTGGTCATCACCAACCCGACCCACGTCGCGGTCGCCCTGGAATACAAGGACGGCATGCAAAGCCCGGTTGTGCTGGCCAAAGGGGAACGGGTGATCGCCGAACGGATCAAGGAAGTGGCCCGAAAGAACAATGTGCCGATCGTTGAGAACCCGCCTTTGGCCCGGGCGTTATTGAAACAATGTCCGGTGGGAGCCCCCATTTCTCCCGACCTTTTTGAGGCGGTAGCCGAGGTTTTGGCCTTCGTTTACAAAATGAACCGCAAAAGGACCGGGGCGGGCGTCTAGGGCCACGTTTGCCGTCAAATAATGCTTTTTTTGCCCAAAACTGAGTGTGAACCCGATTGAAATCGGACTACAATGTGGGTCCCCAAAACCGTTTATAGAAAGGCTTTCCGACCCTCATGGCCGAAGTCGCGCTGTTAAAAACCATCCAAAAAAACAGCCATTTTCTAGTGGCCTTTGCCGTTGCCATGGTGGTGGTGATGTTGGTTATCCCGCTGCCGTCCTTCGTGCTGGATATCCTTATTTCGTTCAACATTACCTTGGCCTTGGTGGTGGTGCTGATCACCATGTACACCTTGGAACCGCTTCATTTTTCTATTTTTCCTACTCTCCTCCTGATCACGACGCTCTTTCGTTTGGCGCTGAGCATTTCAGCCACCCGGCTGATCTTGACCAAGGGGAACGAAGGGCCGGCCGCAGCGGGACACGTTATTGAGGCTATCGGCAGCGTAGTCGTTGGGGGGAACTACTGGGTGGGCTTTGTCATTTTCCTCATCCTTGTCATCGTTCAATTCGTGGTCATTACCAGCGGTGCCCAGCGCGTGGCGGAGGTCGCGGCCCGGTTCACCTTGGACGCCATGCCCGGCAAGCAAATGGCCATTGACGCGGACCTGAACTCCGGCCTGATCACCGACGACCAAGCCCGTCAACGCCGTAAGGATGTGGAACGCGAAGCGGACTTTTACGGGGCCATGGACGGCGCGGGCAAATTCGTCAGAGGGGACGCGATCGCGGCGATCATCATCGTCATCATCAACGTTCTGGGTGGTTTCGCGGTGGGTGTTATCAACGGCGGACTAGCCCTGACCGAAGTACTTCAACGGTATACGCTGCTCAGTATTGGGGATGGTTTGGCGACCCAGATCCCGGCGCTTTTACTTTCGACCGCGACCGGTATCGTCGTGACCCGCGCGGCATCGGAAAGTAACTTGGGGACGGATTTGGTGAAACAACTCATTGCCCAACCCCGGGCCCTTTGGGTGGCTTCGGTGGTCTTGGCGGTATTCTCGCTGTTTCCTGGCATGCCTCACGTGGCTTTCTTGATCGTTTCCGCTTTGACGGGTTCTTTGGCCTATTTTGTGGGCGCCGCAGTGCAGCAAGAAAAAGACCTGGTCGAAAAAGAAAAGGCCATGGCGCCGCCGGAAAAGAAGAAAGAGCCCGAGAATGTTTCCGCGCTTTTGCAAGTGGATCATCTGGAAGTGGAGATCGGATACAGTTTGATACCCCTGGTGGACGAAGCCCAAGGTGGCGACTTACTTGAGCGCATTACGGGTATCCGTCGTCAAATGGCCAGTGACCTGGGGTTAGTGGTGCCGCCTATCCGTATCCGCGACAACATGCAACTTCAACCGGCTGAGTATGTCATCAAGATCAAAGGTACGGATATTGCCCGCTGGAAGATCATGCCGGGCCATCTCTTGGCCATGTCCACGGGTCCAAATATGCCAAAAATCCAGGGAATTGAGACCAAAGAACCGACTTTTAACCTGACTTCTTATTGGATCACTGACGAAGAACGCGCTATGGCCGAACAAGCGGGCTATTCCGTTGTGGACGCATCCACGGTCATTGCCACGCACTTGACCGAGATCATCCGTAACCAAGCTCATGAATTCTTAACGCGTCAAAGCGTCGCTAAATTGGTTGAGACGGTCAAGAAAGAGACTCCGGCGGTCGTGGATGAGATCATACCGGGCCAAATGTCCATCGGTGATCTTCAAAAGATACTTCAAAACTTACTGCGAGAACATATTCCCATCCGGGACCTGGAAACCATCCTGGAATCCATTGCCGATCATATTCGCGAGACGAAAGACCATCAATTGTTGACCGAGTACGCCCGCCGAGCGTTGGCGCGCTCTATTACCAAGGCGCACCAAGCGGCCGATGGAAAGGTTTATGCTTTGACGTTGGATCCTAAATTTGAAAAGACCCTCGCGGATTCGATCCAGGCTGCGGAATCGGGTAATGGAAACCTGGACCCGCGATTGGCACAGCAAATGTTCCGTAGTTTATCAGCGGGCATCGAAAAGATGGCGGGTCAAGGCCGCCAACCCCTGGTGCTTTGTTCGCCTCAAGTTCGCCCCTATTTCAAACGCATGGTGGAACGGTTCATCCCTCACCTGACGGTGCTCTCGTTTGCGGAGATCCTGCCCCGGACCGAGATCCAATCCATCGCCACGATTGAGGGAGCCTCATGAGGATCAAACGTTATGAAGCGCCTACCATCCAAGAGGCTTTGGTAAAGGTCAAGAAAGACCTCGGACCCGAAGCCATCATTCTTTATACCAAGACTTTCCGTAAGGGCGGGGTATTGGGTTTTTTTGGGACTCCCATGGCCGAGATCACCGCGGGTATCGATCTGAACTTGATGGAAGACATGTCCAAGAAGAAAGTGGCGCCCCGGGAAGTGGCGGTCGCTGAAAGAGAAATGCTGACAGGGAAGAATACTGAGGCTACTGCCGCCGCGGTCGCCGCTTTTGCCGGCTCCTTGGATTCGGCCCGAGTACGGGCCAAGGCCCTTCAACGCGAATTGAACGAAATGAAGACCTCGACCGGTTTCGCCGCGTCCCGCGATATCAATCAAGTAGAGTCGGCTGCGCTCTTATCCGAGGGTTTCTCGCGCCTGAAGAAAAAATTGATCAAGCAAGAACTGGAAGAGTTCCTCATCCAAAAGATCATCAAGGGGATGATCTCGGAAAAGGTCGATCCGGATAAGAACGAGGAAGTAGTGACTTGGCTCAATCGGTTCGTTTCCTCGGCCATCAAGGTGGCTCCTCCCATGCCGGCCTCGCGGTTCCAAAAGGTCATTGCTTTTGTGGGGCCCACGGGCGTGGGAAAGACCACAACTATCGCGAAATTGGCCGCCCGCTTCAGTCTGATGGAACAAAAGCGCGTGGCCATGGTGACCGCAGATACTTACCGTATCGCGGCGACCGAGCAGTTGAAGACCTATGGACGCATCATGGGTATCCCAGTGGAAGTGGCGGATTCGGCAGAGGATATGACCGGCATCCTGAACAAGTACAAGAACATGGATGTGGTCTTGGTCGACACGGCGGGCCGAAGCCCTTCCAGCGACGAGCAATTGGAAGAACTCAAAAAGTTCGTGGCTCAAAGCCAGCCCGACGAGATCCATTTGGTCCTTTCGGCAACGACCAAATACTTCGACATGATCCGTATCATCGAACGCTTTGGCGCTTCGGTGCCTATCAACCGTATGATCTTTACCAAGCTGGACGAGACCCGCTTCTATGGCGCTTTTGTGAACTTGATGAACAATTTCCAGATCCCTTTGGCTTATTACTCCGCGGGGCAAAATGTGCCGGATGACCTGGAAGCGCCCGAAATAAAGTCGTTGGCCGAAAAAATAACCAAGTCGCTTTTAGGATAGACCGTGCAAGATCAAGCCGAGAACTTAAGACAAATGGTCGAGAGGCTCAATGCGCCTTTGGCGGCGGAAAAGCCGTCCTTGGCCCATGCCAATTGCCGGGTCATCGCGGTGACCAGCGGTAAGGGTGGGGTTGGGAAGACCAATCTGTCGGTCAATTTCGCTTTGGCTTTGGCCACCCGGGGTAAGCGGGTACTTCTTTTCGATGCGGACATGGGTTTAGCCAACGTGGATGTCATGATGGGGATCATTCCACAATACAATCTCGCCCATGTCCTGAACGGGCAAAAGACCTTGGCGGAGATCGTGATCGAAGGGCCTAACGGTATCAAATTGGTCGCTTCAGGGTCGGGTGGGGTTCAAGAGTTGGCGGACCTGAACGAGACCCAACGCAAGAAATTTCTGGATGCTTTGATGGCTTTGCAGAACCAAGCGGACGTTATCCTCATCGACACAGGCGCCGGTTTGCATCGTAATGTGCTGGCTTTCGCTTTGGCCGCGGAAGAAGTGGTCATCGTGACCACACCGGAACCGACGGCCCTGATGGACGCTTATGGAATGATCAAGATCATCTACCGCGAAAAGAAACATCCGGCCATCAATGTCATCGTCAATATGGCGGCTAACCAAGCTGAGGCCGATGAGGCGGGGCGCAAGTTGAGCATCCTGGCCCGCCGATTCTTGAACCTGGAGATCGATTATCTGGGCTTTGTGCCCCGGGACCCGAGCATGATCCGGGCGGTCAAAGAGCAAAAACCGGTGTTGTTGTCGGCCCCCACGAGTCCGGCGGCGGTCAGTATCCATCGGCTGTCTGAAGCCCTTCTTTCGGGCAAAATGCAAAAAAATAACGCTAATTTGGTAGGTTTTTTTAAACGGGTGACGCAAATATTTGGAGGAGACGCATGAGCATCGATCCTAAAAAAGTCCAAAAAAGGCGTTTTGTCCGTTTAGATGTGGTTTTGCCGGTGAAATACCGGCGATTTACGGGTAATCCGGTATTCCAGTCGAATTTCAACGTGGGACGGACGGTCAATGTTTCAGTCGGCGGGGTCAAGCTGAGCGTTAGCACACCCATCCCTGTGGGGACCCGATTGGACATGGAAATCGAATTCTCGGACGCCGTGAAACCCTATGTGGTTGGAAAGGTCTTGGGCGGCGAGGAAAAGGTGATCGACGGGATATCCC
>DAIDGV010000008.1 GCA_027452205.1 candidate division FCPU426 bacterium
GTTCAAGACCTTCCGGAAAAAGAAGGCTTGATCCTTTTCCCGCGTTTTTTCTCCATCAAGCGCCGAGTTGGTCCTAAACCATCCCGAATTTGCGGATGAACCAGGTCTTCACGACCTGCGTCAGCACGCCGTAACTCAAAAGCGTCAGCGCCAAAAAACCAAAATAGGACAAGGGGAGGGGAACGAAACCGATCCGGGCCGCCCAGGGTGAAAAGGGAATGAAGATGCCCAGGGCCATGACGGCCAAGGTGGTCAGGATCAATCCCGGGGCCGCGCGGCTTTGAAGGAAGGGGATTTTCTGGGTGCGGATGACGTGCACGATCAAGGTCTGGGTCAGCAGTCCTTCCACGAACCAACCGGATTGGAACAAGGCTTGTTTGTCCGGGCTGTTGGCCCCGAAGACGAACCACATCAAGGCGAAGGTCGTGTAATCGAAGACCGAACTGATGGGGCCGATGAAGACCATGTAGCGCGCGATCTCCGAGATCTCCCACTTGCGGGGAACCGCCAGGTATTCCGCGTCCACGCGGTCCAGAGGGATGGCGGTCTGGGAAATATCGTAAAGCAGGTTCTGGATCAGGATCTGCACCGGCAGCATGGGCAAGAAGGGCAGTAAGGCGCTGGCGCCCAGCATGGAGAACATATTGCCGAAGTTCGAACTGGCGCCCATCTTGATGTACTTCACGATATTGCCGAAGACCTTCCGGCCCTCCAAAACCCCGTCGGCCAAGACCAAAAGGCTTTGTTCCAGCAAAATGATGTCGGCGGATTCCTTGGCGATGTCCACCGCGTTGTCCACCGAAATACCCACGTCGCTGGCGCGCAGGGCCGGCGCGTCGTTGATGCCGTCGCCCAAAAAGCCCACTACGTGGTCCTTTTGGTGCAGGGCGCGGACGATGCGTTCTTTCTGGGTAGGGGAAAGTTTGGCGAAGACGAAGCAGCTTTCAGCCCTTTCGGCCAAGTCCCCGTCGCCCAAGGCGTCGATCTCCGGGCCCGTCAGGATCGTTCCGGCGTCGATGCCTACTTGGTCACAGACCTTGCGGGTGACCGCGGCGTTGTCCCCGGTCAGCACCTTCACGGCCACGCCGTGTTTTTTCAAAAGCTCAATGGCGGGTTTGGTGGTTTCCTTGGGCGGGTCCAAAAAGGCCAGGTAACCCAATAAGATCAGGTCCTTCTCGTCCTTGGCCGTATAAGCGGGGTGGTCCGTGGGCATTTCCCGATAGGCCACGGCGATCACCCTTAATCCGTCCTCGTTCAGGTCGTTGGTCACGGCCAAAAGGTCCTGGCGCATTTCCGGGTCCAATGGCGTCCGGTCACCGTCGATCTCCACCTGGGTGCAGATATTGGATATCTCCTCCAACGCTCCCTTACAGATCAAAAGGTCCCTTTTTCCGTTCTCCTCCACCACCACCGACATGCGCCGCCGGACAAAATCGAAGGGGATCTCGTCGACCTTTTTGTAGTTGGCCTGGGGTTTGAGCGACCGCTCCAGATCGGTATAGGCCAGAACGGCCACGTCCAGCAGGTTCTTCAAACCGGTCTGGTAGAAGCTGTTCAAGTAAGCGTATTCCAGGGTCTTCCGGCATTTGAAACCGTCGGCGTCCTCATATTTAAGGAGCGCGACCTTGTTCTGGGTCAGGGTGCCGGTTTTGTCGGTGCAAAGCACGTCCATGGCGCCGAAATTCTGGATGGAGTTGAGCCGTTTGACGATCACCTTCTTGCGGGACATCAGCAGGGCGCCTTTGGCCAGGTTGACCGTCACGATCATGGGGAGCATCTCAGGCGTCAGGCCCACCGCGACGGCCACCGCGAACATGAAAGACTCGAACCAGTTATGTTTCAGGAACCCATTGATCAGAAAGACCAGCGGCACCATGACCAGCAGGAAACGCAGCATCAAAAGAGTGAAGCGATTGACCCCGGTTTCGAAACTGGTCAGGGCCCTGCGGCCCACCACGGTCTTTGCCAGCGCGCCTAGGTAGGTTTGGACCCCGGTGCGGATGACTATCGCGGTCGCGGACCCGCTCAGGATGTTGCTTCCCATGAAGCAAAGGGTGGGCGTTTCCAGCGGGTTGGGGAAGGCGGCCCCGCCCGGGTCCTGGGACTTTTCCACGGGCATGGATTCGCCGGTGAGGACGGACTGGCTCACGAAAAGGTCCTTGCAGGCGATCAAGCGTAGGTCCGCGGGCACCATGTCGCCCGCGGAAAGGTAAAGGATGTCGCCGGGTACCAGGTTTTGGATGGGTTCTTCCACTTTTCGCGGGGCCATTTCGTTGGACCGGCGCAGGACGGTAGCGTTGTTCGTCACCATGGCCTTTAGCTTTTCGGCGGCCTGGTTGGACCGGTATTCCTGGAAGAATCCGAGGGTCACGCTGATGAACGCCATCGCCGTGATCACCATCCCTCCGGCGGGATCCCCGGTGAGGAAAGAAATGACGGCCAGGACGCTTAAAAGCATGGTGAAGGGCGTGCGAAAGTTACGGAACAACTGCGCGTACCAGGGGTCGGGTTTCTCGTGGGCCACCAGGTTGGGTCCGTGAAGCTCCCGGCGCCGGTCCACCTGGCCTTGGGTCAGGCCATCCAGGGAACTGTGCATTTCCTTGAGCACGACTTGGATGTCGGACCGGCCCATTTCGGACAGGTGGGCAAGGGCCAAAGCTGCCTGGGCTTTGGCCGCTTCGCCTTGAAGTTTCTCGGGCTGGAGGGAACGGTAAAAGTGATTCTTGAGCAAGGGCATGGAGATCCACTCTCAAAAAAATTATTCCTCAGAATGACCCTAAGACCGCTTCGTTCTAAAACCTATGACCCTGGTCATAGGTCAGGCCGGGTAACAGGAATAGATTAGACTTTGGGAGGAAGATAATGGTAGACGACAAAAAAAACCAGGAAAACGATCATTTGGGCCTATGGGGATCGTTCTTTAAATTTTTCGACCGGGTCGCGGCGATCCGTTCTTTTTTTGAGAAGACGGCTGAGAAACTTTGGGATCGGATTGAGGCCATGATCCGGCAGACCGAATATCTTTTTGTTGTCTATCTGTGGATCTCCGTCGGGGTAGTTCTTTCGGTCATCGGCCTTTTTGACCTTCTGGAGGAATGGCTGAAAGTCCCCCGGGGGGTTGTCTATTTGATGGGCGGCCTGGGCATATCCTTGGTTTCGATGATCTTGTTGCAAACGGCGAAAATTAAAAAAATGAAACGGAGGAAGGGACTATGACATTCGGTAAAAAAGTTTCTGAAAAATGGAGCGAGCTGAAGCAAAAATTGCAGGACAAGGAGAATCGCAAGAGAGTCGAGGAAGAAATCGAAAGACGGTTCAAACAGGCCCAAGAAGCTTTCGACCGTATCGAAAAGGACCTGAAAGACCCCGAGACCCAGGCGCGGTTCGAGAATAAGTTGCGGGACGCCCGGGAAAAATTGAAAAAGGCCAAAACGGAGTTCAGCAAGAAAAAGGCCGAGGTGATCGCCTACGCCAAAGAGCATCCTGAAAAAGCGCTGGTCGCCGCGGCGGCCACGGGCGCCGTGGCCGGCGCTCTTTGGGTGACGCTCCGAAGGAAAAAATAAAAAATCCTAAAAGGTGAAAAGGGTGGAGTTAAACCATTGACCGGAAATCGATCTTCATGATCTGTGACATATCTTTGGCATGTTGCCCGCCTTAGTTTTAAGGTAAGAAGGGTGGAGGAGGGCATTCATGAAGATCGTCCCGCGCAAACCACTAAGGGTTCCCGGTAAAGGACCCTCGGTCATTCCCAAAAAAGAAAAATTCTTTCGCGCGTCCATAGATAAGAACGCTAACCCGCTTTTTTGGTTGGCTTATTCCAGTGTCCTAAAAACGCATAGGTCCTTCTGAATCGATGAAGGTCCTTTGGTTGCCGCTTTTGATTCAAATGACGGCCGATCCGAGTTGGTTATAACCGAACGGGCCGGGGAGGTGGTCATGGCAATGAGATTCTCGAAGAGTTCGAACAAGGATCGGGGGTCATCCCGAAAACGACATGAGTTGGCGGCTTATTATCATTGGCAAAAAAGAGGCTGCCCTTTGAACGATCCCTTGACCGATTGGTTGTCGGTGGAAAGAAAGAGGACGTCCGCTGTAAAAAAGAAATGGTGGTTTTTCAATATCGATGCGGAGCGGTTGTTGATCCGAATATTCGAGTGAGCCGGTCCGATAAGCCGGTCGCGGGAAGTTTTATATAAAGGGGATATTATGTTGACTACCATTAAAGAAAAATTGGACGACCTTCATAAGCGCCGGCAGAACACCATCTATCGGATCGAAATGTTCAAGCGCATCCCGCCGGAAAAACTGATGGAGATCGAAAAATACATGGTCGAACGCACTTATATGAAGAAGCAGTCCCTTTTCCGGCAGGATGACCGGGCGGAATATGTCTGGTTGGTCAAGGAAGGCTTCATTAAAGAGGTCCATCATTCATCCACGGGCCGGGATAGCATCCTGTCTGTGACAGGTCCGGGCGGGTTATTCGGGGTTTCAGCTTTTTCCGCGGAACGATATGATTCACAGGGTCAAACGGGCAACCAACAGGCGACGGTCTTTTCTTTCCCGGTCGATCTTTTTCGTAAGATCATGGGGGGGAGCCCAGATGTCACTTCGGCGGTCATTAACCAGATGTCCAAATTCCTTCGCTTTTCCAAAATGACCCAAACCTATTCCCAGGAAAGGGTCGAATTCCGCGTTGTCTATTCCTTGCTGGAACTAGCGGGTGAGTTAGGGAAGATCATTTCGATGACCCGCCGGGAAATATCAGAGGTGGCGGGTGTTTCCCCGGAAACCTGTATCCGGGTGATCGGCCGATTGGAAAAGAGCGGATTGGTCACCACGGCGCCCGGCAGGATCGTGATGATGAATATGGAGGGTCTGAGGGCGCGGTTGGCGGATCCGCAGGAGTGAGTTCTTCTCACGTCCTTCGTGCTTGATCTTTTGATCTAAGGGTCGAAATTTCGATAAACCTGGATAGCATTTGTGTCGTGATCAAGGCTTCCTGTTCACGTCGTGGAGATGATCGTACAACTGGTGATAAGATTTTTATTCCTTTCGTTAGGCACGTTTAACCTTTCTCATTTCAACGATCCCCAAAAAGTTATGGACCGGACCATGATGCCGGTCATCGCCGCTAAGCGGGATGTTCTTAATGTGGTGATGGATCCGTCTTCGGGCGAAATCCCGATTCCATCGATGCGTGAATGTTCGGGAACCTTTTCGCCGAAGGCGGGTTACACTGAGCTGGAGGTTCGTGATGAGGAAAATTCTAGGTTGGGCATTGGGTTTAGTGATCGTCGTTTTGGCGGTGACGGTCCATGCCGCGTCCGCGGCAAAGTCGGAAGATCCGGGTCAATGGCTGGTCCAGGTCGAGGGTGGGGCCAACATCCCCATCAGCAGTCAGGCGGCGAGCCAGTTGTGCGTGGGTTGGGGCGCGGAAGGGCAAGTGGGGTACGCTTTCTCCCGGGCCTTCTTCTTGAGCGTGGAAAGCGGGTTCAACAACCTGCCGGTCCAAAGCGCCCGACTGTCCTCGGGCGTTTCCGAAAGCGTCAATCACGTTCCTTTGGAGGCCGTCGGTCAGTTCAACCTGGATACGGGTTCGGGCGTTTGGCCCTATATCCTCGTAGGGGTAGGTGTGGCTTTCGACTCCACGAACTTTACCGGGTACGCGCCACCTTCGGGCACGACCACCAGTTGGACCAATTTCGAACTGGATCCGGGGTTGGGGGTGGCTTTCGATCTTTCGAAGAACATCAATGTGTTCGTCCAAGGCAAGTTGGCGATGGATTTCGAAACGACCACTGGTTCGAGCCAGGAATTTTCGGACAGTCCGCTCATCCTCATTCCCGTACAAGCGGGCGTGAATTTCCTGTTCTAGTGTTTCTATCGCGATCTGTTTCATCCAAGGAAGGCCAAGTTGACCTCCCGACCCACTGGTCCGGAGGTCTCTTTCGGCCGTGAAAGCGAAGTGGTTTTATGGCGCCGGGAATGGAATTCATGACATTCATGTTCGGGTTGATATGGGTCCTTGTTTTTTGCTGTCAGGGTTTTAGCTTTTGATATTTCGCTGAACGATGTCGGGAGTCATATCGTTCCCCGGGGGATGTGAGTAATTTAATAGTAGATTGGTGTGGATCTGAAATTCGCGATCAGATGATAGGGGAGGGTCCAATGCGCGCCATGTTATTGGAAAACATCAAGACCCCTTTAAAGTTAACGAATATCGCCAAGCCGCAATTGGAGAAGGGACAGGTCCTGATCCGGGTCGAAGCCTGCGGCCTGTGTCGAACGGACCTGCATGTCATGGATGGGGAACTGCGGGATCCTAAACTTCCCCTCGTCCTTGGGCATCAGATCGTGGGAAAGGTGGAGTGTTCCAGCTCTTCGGCCTTGCGGTTCAAAGTGGGCGACCGGGTAGGGGTGCCCTGGCTAGCCTGGGCTTGCGGTGATTGTTTTTATTGCCAGACGGGACGGGAAAACCTCTGTGACAAGGCGCGCTATACCGGTTACCAAGTCGATGGGGGTATGGCGGACTATTGCCTGGCCGATGAGCGTTTTTGCGTTGATATCCCCGGGGAGATGGACTCGCTGCACGCGGCCCCTTTACTTTGCGCCGGTTTGATCGGGTTTCGCGCCCTGAAGATGGCCGGTGATTTTCATGATCTGGGGTTCTACGGTTTTGGTTCGGCGGCCCATCTTTTGACCCAATGGGTCCGGCATCGGGGCGATAGGGTCTTCGCTTTCACCAGGCCCGGGGACAAGAAGACACAGGCCTTTGCCTTGAAACTCGGGGCCTTCTGGGCGGGTGGTTCGGACGAAAAACCGCCGGTCGAGCTGGACGCGGCCCTGATCTTCGCTCCCGCGGGTGAATTGGTGCCGCAAGCGCTCAAAGCAGTCAAACGCGGCGGTTGCGTGGTCTGCGCGGGCATCCACATGTCTCCCATTCCTTCTTTTTCCTATGACCTGCTTTGGGGTGAAAGATCCCTGCGATCCGTGGCCAATTTGACCCGGGAGGATGCCTTGGAGTTCTTCGGGCTTCTCAAGCAGATCCCGATCCGCCCCGAGATCAAAGCTTATTCATTAGAAGAGGCGAACCAGGCCCTGGATGACCTGCGTCATGGAAGGCTTCAAGGCTCGGCGGTCCTACGGATCAGCTGAATTCGAGCCTATAACGGATCTTCAAAGTTTTCCCCTCGTTACGCTTGTTTCCTAAGAAACCGTTTTCCTAGTTCTGTCCGGAGAGTGTCCCAGCGCATAGAGACGTTCCGCGCGAAAGGATAAATTGTGTCTAGAAGCACCCTCATCAAGGAGAGATTTATGAAAAAGACGATCGAGAAAAAGAAGGTCCATTCCCACGCCCATGCCCATCCGCGCAAAAAACACCGCAAGCCCGAGGATACCCAAGTGGCCGCTTATTTCTTTTGGAAAGAAAGAGGCGAACCCGTCGGTGATGACCTCGATGATTGGGTCCGGGCTGAACGGCTTTGGGAGAACGAACTGGATGTGGACGACGAGGATCTGGACGTTGAATTCGACTGAGACGGGAAATGGATGGAAATCCATCGGGAGGGTGTCATGAAAAATATGTTGTGGGTCCTATTCTTATGGATGTTGATCGTTCTGGGTTCGGCAACGGTCTGTTTCTTGACGACGGCCCGGGCTCATTCGGATACGGATGCCTTGAACTCGCGCATGGAATCGGGTTGGTCGCCCTGTATCGATGATCTTTATAAAGGGGTGGATTCCCGGGGTTGGGAGATCTACCGGGGCCGGGTGGGCCGGGTCGAGCGCCATGACCGGTCGGTCGGTAACACCGAAACGATGGTTCATTTTCTTCTCAAGACCGATAAACGGCCCATTTGGGTGGAGTTGGGGCCCGATTGGTTCTGGCAGCATCAGGCGGATTCGTTGAAGGTGAACGATAGCGTCACCGTCCATGGTTACTATTCCAAGTGGGACAACCAGGAAGAGATAGTGGCCGCGGAAGTGGAACGGAGTGATGCGGTGGTTCTTTTGCTCCAGCAAGATGGAACGCCGGTTTGGTGCGCTTGGCATTATCGGTCCGTCAAAAAATGATGCCGCGATAGGGTAGGTACGGATGGGCACGAACGAAGAAATAGCGGACATTTTCGACTCGATGGGCGACCTGCTGGAGATCAAGGACGTCCCCTGGAAGCCGAGGGCTTATCACGTCGCGGCCCGGTCCTTAAGAACCTTGGGCCGGGAAGTGGACTTGGTCTATGAAGAGGGCGGTTTAAAGCGTTTGGAGGAAATACCGGGGATCGGCGAAGGTTTGGGTTCCAAGATCGTGGAATATCTGAAGACCGGCAAGGTCCGCGAATATGAAAAAGTGAAAAGGTCCTTGCCCGAGGGCCTGGGCGCGTTACTGCAGGTCCCTGGATTGGGTCCTTATCGGGCCGAGAATCTTTATCACCATCACATCTCCTCGGTCGCCCAACTGAAAAAAGCCGTTCAAGAACACCGGGTGGCGGCTATCCCGGGATTCGGCGCCAAAAGCGAAGCGCAGATCGGCGTCAATTTGGGGCTGGTAAAGCCCCACGAGGACCGTAGACCCCGGTTGGAAGTGTTACCGGTGGCGAAAAGGATCCAAGCGGCCCTGGAGCGGGTCCCGGGCGTGGAACAAGTGGAGATCGTTGGTTCTTTGCGCCGTCACGAGGAGACGGTCGGCGATATCGACCTATTGGCCATCGCCACCGAGACTTCGGCGGTGATGGGAACTTTTTTGGCCCTCCCGGACGTCCGAAAGACCGTCTTGCATGGTCCCAAAAAGGCCCAAGTGATCCTTCAAAGCGGGACGCAGGTAGACCTCCGTGTCTTTCAACGGGAAAACTACGGCGCCGCCATGATCTATTTCACCGGCAATAAACAGCACAACATTCATTTAAGGAAGATTGCCATCCGTCAGGGCCTCAAGTTGAACGAATATGGCCTGTTCGAGAAAAAGGGAAATGTGCTCGCGGGACGGACCGAAGAGGCGGTCTATCGCCGGCTGGGTTTGAAATGGATCCCGCCGGAAAAACGGTTGAATGGGAACGAATTGGACGCTTATCGGCTTTAAAGATCGGGGTGGGGCATGAAACGCAAAATAAAACGAGTATCAAAAAGATCCAGCCCAAGGTTTGGGGTGGGTTTAAAGGTGATCGAATTTCCCGAACCGGATCCCGATGGGGGAAGGTCGGTCCAAGAGTCCTTGTGGCTACGGAAAACCGATCGAAATATCGGCGGCAAAAAGATATCCGACCAAATGATGTCCAACATCCTTTGGGCTGCTTGCGGGGTCAACCGGAAGAAGGGCCCTTTTGGCGTCGTCGGGATCACGGCGGCGTCCGCCAGCAACTCCCAGGAGATCGCCGTCTACGCGGTCCTGAAAGAAGGCATTTACCGTTATGAACCGGAATCCCATTGTCTTTTCCCGGTGGTCCGGGGGGACCTGCGGGCCCTGGCCATCAGCAAAAAACAGCGTCCCATGGGATCCAAAGCGCCGTTGAGACTGCTCTATGTCGCGGATATCGATAAGTTCAGTCAGGCGGGTTTTCAAGAACCCGGCTTATGGGATGTGGAGACCCAAAAAGCTTATTACTTTGTGGATACGGGTCTAATCGCGGGCAATGTCTATTTATTCGCCGCTTCACGGGGCCTGGGAGCTTGGTTCCACAATTGCGACAAGGTCGGCCTAGCCGCCAAACTCAAGTTAAGGCCGACCCAAAGGGTCCTTTTCGCCCAGACCCTGGGCTACCTCTCGCCTTAAAACGGGGTTTTAGGTTTAACCCTGAATCTTGATGGGGGGTGTTTATTTCCACTTTTTTCGAATGTTCAAATAGACGGGAGGGATCAACACGAAACCAGGTCCCTCCAATGTGATTTATCGGCAGGCGACCGGAGCGAACCGGTCCTTTAACGCGGCTTGAGCAAGAGGAGGCTACGGCCCAGGTCATATCCGCGATCCACCGATGGGGTTAATGTCATAAAGATCGGTGGGATCCATTCAATTCCCATTTTCTTTTGACCGTGGAACCTCGATACGGATTTCACGGTTTTATCCGGGAGGGGCCGATGAAATGCGCAGTCGTCACGACAGAAAGATCCGGGCTGAAAAACGACCTTCGGCGGAATTTTCCCAACCGCGCCGCCGGTCCCTTGAAAAAGGATGCGTGGACCGGGAAGGGGAGCGGGCCGGGTTTCGACAACAGGGCCCCCCGATTCTTTTTTTATCTTACCAGCGTATTGACGGATCTGTTTCCCAGGG
This sequence comes from candidate division FCPU426 bacterium, assembly GCA_027452205.1. Lineage (GTDB taxonomy): Bacteria > Oederibacteriota > Muellerivitia > Muellerivitales > Muellerivitaceae > Bog-1183. The sequence continues at coordinate 10,268 of DAIDGV010000008.1, forward strand.
CCGGCGCCAGGTTCCTGGATGCCCTGGTCTTACCGCTGTTGGGTCACCGGCTTTTGGCGTGGGGGATCTTCCGAAAAAACAGCCGGATCGTCAAAAGCCTGCGGCGGGTCCGGCGAATATTGGTCATCCCGGATATCCACATCGGCGACTCGATCATGATGCAAGGGGCGGTCCAGGCTTTTCGGGATTTTTTCCCCGCGGCGCGGATCGATTATGTCGTCAAAAAAACGATGGCGGGCCTGATCCTGGGCAATCCGTCCATCACCCATGTTTATCCCCGGTTCACGGGAACGGTCTTTCCCACTTCGGCCGACATCGAAAGTCTCCGGGAACTGGTGTCGGAGAACCATTACGATCTCTGTTTTAACGCGTCCCCTTTTTTTGAGGACGCGAAGCTTTTTCCAAAAGACCAGGTCTTCCTTAATTTCATGACGGTGGCGCCCCAGCTCATGCGCAACGAACTGGACCGCGCGGGGAACAATCATTTCCTCCACCAGTCCTATTCCTTTGTCGAAAGGCTCCTGCTGGACAACGGCTTCGCCCAAAACGCCAAAGGGTTCGGCGGCGTGCAGGTGATCCTTTCGGACGAGGCGGTCCAAAAAGCGCGGTCGTTCCTGGAGGTGGAGGGGATCGCCACCAATGAACTCATCCTGTTCCTCAACCCGGATACGGCCTCGCCCTATACCCTTATCCCTTTCCGGTACCAGGAGCGGATTCTCAAGGAATGGTTGAAACTGGAGTGCCCGATCCTGCTCGGGGCCTCTTTTACCCACGCGGACATGACCGAACGGCTTTATCGCTCCCTTTCGCCCCTGGAAAAAAGCCGGGTTCACCCGACGCCGCCCAGCCTTCCCATCGAGGCCTATACGGCGCTCATCGATTCGGCGGATGTTTTCTTGACGGGCGATACGGGCCCCTTGCATATGGCCGCGGCGCGGAAAGTTTCCCGGTCAGGCCATTATGGGTTTCGCAATAAGACCTTCGTCATTTCGGTCTTTGGTGCCACCCCGGCCAGAATGTCCGGGTACGACTCCGTTGATCCGCTTTACCTGCCCGCGAACCAGGACGCCCCCTCCCGGACCTATGTTTCCGAGAGCCCCTGCCGAAACATCACTTGCGTCAACAAGATGCTCAAGACTTGCGGAACGCCACGGTGTTTTGAATCGCTCGATGTGGACCGGATCATGACGGACATCCGGGATCACCTGCTCAGCCGGGCAGGCCGGCCTCCCCAAGTGGTTCGGCCATAAAAGGGAACCCTCTTTTCGACCTTTTTGGTGTTTAAAAGGCGCCGTAATGACCAAAATCAACCGGATTTGGCATGGAAAGCACCCGATGCCGAAAAAACCGATGCTCCAACAACGGGCCCGATGGCATTTCCAACGTGCCCACGCTTGTGGATGCAGGCCCCTGCCTCGATCAAAGCTATCTATCCAAAAGAACAAAGGTTTAAAGCGGTTTGTGATCATTAGGCAAGAGCTTTCCTTCTATCTGACCAATGTCATACAGGCCCCGTCCCGGCCTGCTCGATACTTCTACCGGCGAAACAACCAAGGCTTTTCCGGCTTTGTTCGTTTTTAAAATAATATTGGAGGACGATGATGCCGACCGCTGAGATCAAACCCCTGGACCCGCAGAAGTATTACCGCATGCCTTGGTCGTTGAGCGACAACGGCATTTTTTGGCTGGAGATCACCTCCCAATGCAACCTCGCCTGCGAGGGCTGCTACCACGAGAACATCCTGAACGCCCACAAGACCTTGGAGACGATCGAGGAAGAATTCAAGGTCATCAAGGCCCTGCGCAAGGTCGACAGCGTGAGCATCGCCGGTGGCGAGCCGCTTTTGCATCCCCAGATCCTGGACATCGTCCGGATGGTGCGCCGGTACGGTTGGAAGCCCATCATGAACACCAATGGGCTGGCCTTGACCCCCGCGCTTTTGAAAGATCTCAAAGCCGCCGGGCTGTTCGGGTTCACCTTCCATATCGACACGACCCAACAACGTCGGGATTCCCACGCCCGCACCGAGCAGGAACATATCGCTTTACGGCAATACTTGGCCGAATTGGTCCACCGGGAGGGCGGATTGGTCTGCGGATTCAACCAAACGGTCTCGGAAAACACCTTGGATCAGGTCCCGGATATCGTCCGCTGGGCCGAAAAATATCCCGAGATGATCAATACGATGGTCTTCATCCTGTTCCGCACCCCGGGCATGTCGGCGAAGTTTGATTTTTACGTCTTCGGCAAGAAAGTGAACCTCTATGAGACTTATGTGCCCACGAAATGGGGCGGGAACAAGAACCTCAAGGCCCACGAGATCGTGGCCAAGATCCGTGAGGCGGACCCGGACTATGAGCCCGCGGGTTACTTGAGCGGGACCATCGAGGCCAATGACATGAAGTGGACCCTGGCTACCCGCATCGCCAATAAAAAGCGCACCTTCGGCTTTACCAGCCCCAAGTTCATGGAATTCGTCCAGACCTGGCACCACAAGCATCTCGGTACCTGGCTCAGTTACGCCTCGCCCGCCTTGCTCCGGGCCGGTAGGTCCACCCTACTGTTTCTGGGCTGGGGGGACAAGGTCATGCGAAAGTCCCTGTTCAAGTTCCTTTTGGACCCGACCGCGTGGTTCAGCCGTGTCTATCTCCAGAATTTCGCCATCATCCAGCCGGTGGACCTTTTGGCCGATGGCCGCATGAGCATGTGCGACAGCTGTCCGGATATTACGGTCCACGAGGGCAAGCTCTATTGGAGCTGCCGTTTGGAAGAGATCAAGAAATACGGGACTTTTGTCACGGCCGTCCCGAAAACAGAGGCCTCGAACGAAACGGCTGAAAAGGAAGGGAAACTGGCGGCAACAGCCGAATCGAACGCCGGGAATTCCCGTTCCTGGAGAAATGCGTAACTCCATAGAGGGGCGGTATGACTTGCTTGCGCCAAGGGTGAACCCGATCCGTTCAGCGGTTCGGGTATTCATCTTTGGTGATGTTTTTTGGGACTTATATATTTAAATCCCTAACAGCTTTCTTTTTTTGCCCCTTCGATCTCAAGCCCTCATCCGTCAGCGGGGCCTGGGACTATTGTTTGACCGGACCTTATCCCGAATCGGTGACGGATGGCGGTCTGAATGGAGAAGGTCGAAAAAGAAAAAAGCACCAAACAGAACATTACCAGGGAATTAAGTTTGTAATTCGCTGTTTTTTTATGATCCGTCCTCCTGTTTTTTACCCGTTGAATATGAAAGATTATCCTTAACGGGTAAACCTGCATGACCAAGATCCTCAGGACGGTCTTAGTTCTATGCCTCGCTTCGTTCTTTTCGCCGGGGTCCTCCCGGGCGGAGGACAATAGCGTCGTGCCGGAAAGGATCGACCCCTTCGCCTGGACGGCCGACCTGTCCCAGGGCCTGGCCACCAGCGCGGTCATCACCACCCCTTGCTGATTCTCGGGCAAGCTGGTGACCGAACTGCGGTTCGACGAACTCGGTTTTGGCGTGGTGGGCCAGTTCCATTATGAGAATCCCGATTGGCATTTCGGCCTGGGCCTGAGGGAGAGATCCTCTTCGCCAAGTTCGCAGCCAATACCGGGGTGCAGAATCATCCGGTCCGAAAGGACCCTGACCGGGGATACCCGCAATCCCAACGATTTTTACCCCTCGCTATGGGTTGGCTCATGATGAAGGGTGATTGAAGGCGCAAAAGGTCGTTTTTGAACGATGCCTATTAATCCCATGATAGGCGACAAAAGAGATAGAACACCCATCGAAAGACTTTCAGGAAGCCGTGGAGCAAGCCAGACCTGAAATCCGTGTCATAGACCAAGCGCTCTGGAGCTCTTGTTTTATTTAGGATCAGCCCTAGTTTATTCGGGGGTCTACCCCTATTTTTTTCATAGAACGTGGAAAACTATTCGTAAGGGCGATTTAAAGGACAGGGTATGAAATTTCTTCTCTGCTCAATCCTCTTAATGATGGTCACTCTTCCGGCCACGGCGGCGCCCGAAGATGAGGCTTCCGCGGATGACCTTTTTTACTTGGAAATCGGCGTGGTGAACGACTTTCCGACCCAGGCTTGGCCGGGCTATAGCTTTGGCGGCGGGGGACAAGCGGCGCTGGGTTACGTGCTAGACCCGAACCTGTCGATCCAATTCAATGTGAATGATCTCTATTTCGTCAACCCCTCGAGCGGTCTTGCGGATAACGAGATCAGGGTCTACCCGGAATTGAAATTCTTCTTCTCCACACTGGGCGATATCCGTCCCTATGTGGTCGTCGGCACGGGGATCGATTTTCAAATTCTTGCCAATGGTTCGGCCTCTAACTGGATCAATGAAGGTGGCTTTGGTCTTGAATGGACCTTGCAGAGCGAGTTGGCGATTTTCGTCGAGGTGAAATGGACCGGAGTGACGAGCAACGTTCCCCAGAACACGCCCTTGATCGACCAGGACATCCCGCTGCTCTGGGGCCTTCACTTCCCGCTGTAAATAAGGATAAAGGCATTTTTAGCCACAGATGCATGGGATGAAAGCGAAAGATAAAAAGCAACCGCCGATCAAGACGGATGGACGCCGATAAAAATTTTTTCAGGTCTTCCTTATCTGCGTTCATCTGCGTGTATCTGTGGCAAAAGTGATTTTGCTTTGGTTATCTATCTCTTGAACCCCCTGTATCTGTGGCAAAACAAGATTTGATTTTCGGGGTTCAGGCGAAGGATAAAGGCATTTTTAGCCACGGATGCATGGGATACATAAAACCATAATTCTGAATTATTAATTTTGAATTCTGAATTGTCGGCTATCCCCTGAATCCCCTGTATCTGTGGCAAAACAAGATTTGATTTTCGGGTCAAGGCGAAGGCTAAAACAGTTTTGCTTTGGGATTTATCCCCCTGGATCATGGTTTCGGTTTTTCCGCAGATAATTGCGTCGATAGGTCGCCGTCGAAAACCGCCGGGCCCACATGCTGCAGGCGGCTTTGGGTGTCCAGCCAGATCTCGCCGCCCATTTGGGTCCATCGGCGGCAGAAACTGCGGTCCTCGGGCAGATAATGCCCCGTGACCGGGTCGATGAATTCATTGAAGAGGGCATAGCGGTTGGCGCTGTTGGGGTAGGGGTCGCTGGGCAAAAAGCCCGCGGTGTACTTCAGCTCGGGATAACGCTGGATCATCTTCAGGAAAACGGACTTTTTGATCAGCGCGAAGCCGATCCCCGCGTAAAGGGCCTTGGCAAAGCCGTTCCTCACCGTGATATTCGCCGGGTCCTCGAATTCCACACCGTAAGACCAAAGGTCCGCGCTTTGCGCTTGTTTCTTTTTCTCAAAGACATGCTGGACCTTTCGCATGTCCAGGTACTTATAAGGATAAGCGGCCACGGCCATTTCGGCGTCGAACTTCAATAAGCGGTCCACTTGCTGGGGCTGAAAGCCGATATCCGAATCGATGAAGAGAAGATGGGTCGCCGTGGGGGTTTCGATGAAACGGGTCACCAGGTCCTGCCGGGCCCGGGAAATGAGCGCGTCGCCGGATTGCACGGCCACCTCCACGTTCGCAATGCCCATTTGGGCGCTGACCTCCATGAATTGAAGGACGGAGGAGGCGTAGAGCGCCGTTACTTGGCGGCCATAGGCGGGGGTCGCGAGGATCAGGTTGACGGGGTTCCGGCTCATGGGCGTTCTTTCGGCGGGGGAGTGAGGCTCCGGGCCACATCGCCCATGAACATTTCGGGTCCCATGTGGTTCAAACGGCTGTTCAAGTCCACCCAGATCTCGCCGCCCATGTCGGTCCAGCGTTTGCAAAAGCTGTAATCCTCCGACAAGTAAGAACCCTGCTCGTCGATGAGGCAGTTGAAAAAGGCGTGGGCCTCCCGGGGCACCGGTCCATCGGTCTGGTAACGCAATTCAGGATATTTTTTCGCCATGATCTCGAAGACCGACCGCTTGATCAGCAAGAATCCGGTGCCGGTCTGGGCCACCCGTCCGAAACCGTTGATGGTTTCGAATTCGCGGTCCAATTCAATGACGTAGGACAAGCCCGCGGAGGCCAATTGTTCCTCGCCCGCCAGGGCGCTTTGGCGAACTTTTTCCCAGTCGTACTTCTTCAAGGGATAGACACCCGCGCACAGGTCCTTGTCGAATTGAAGCAGCCGCAGGACCTGGTCCACCTGGTAATTGATGTCCGCGTCGATGAAAAGCAGGTGGGTGGCGGTGGGGTCGGCCAGGAAATGGGCGGCGATGGTCTGCCGGGCCCGGGTGACCAGGGCGTCACCCCAGGGCATGGAAAAGGTCAGGCGGATGCCGTTCTTGGCGCAATGGTCCCGCAGACGGATACCCGCGATGAAGTTGGGAACGGTGATCAGGCCCCCATAACAGGGGGTGCCGACGACCAGGTGAATGGGTTTGTTCGACAAGCCGTGCCTTCCCGCGTGAAGTTTTAACGGAGGTCATTATATTTGGCGGCGGGGTGAATCCCTAGTCGTTAACTCGGCGCTCGGTTAAAGCGCGGGCGGAACCGGATTGTGCGAATGCCCCGTATAACCATCGGGTACCTTCACGCCCCGGCGGGCGATCTTTTCAGTCATGATGGTATTACGCATGAACAAACAGGAAACCAAATAAGACCCGGCACAGCCCGAAAAAAGCGGCAAAAGTCCCAGGGGTTGATGGGTCAGCTCAAAAGCGAAAACCACCGAGGCCAAGAAAGCCCGGGAAGCCCCTGCAAAAAGGGCAGCCATGCCGACCAAAGCGCCGATTCTCAGGTCCAAACCCACCGTGGGGAAAACCCAGCTTAATCCCATGGTCATCAGGGCCCCCAAACCGCCGCCAATGGTAAAAAGAGGGGCCAGGGTCCCGCCGGAAGTCCCGCTTCCCAGGGAAAGGCACCAAGAGATGAACTTCATGATGGTCAGGGTCAGGATGACCTTCACCGTAAAGTCGCCGGCGACCAAATGCTCGATGTTGTCGTAGCCCACGCCCAGGGTCAGGGGCGCGATCAGCCCTGAGATCCCCACCGCGATGCCGCCCAAAGCGGGCCACCACTTCCAATGCAGGGGCAAGTGCTCAAAGTTATCCTCGACAGCGTAAACCGCTTTGGTGATGGCAATGGCGAATAACCCGGCGGCGGCGCCGATCAAGGTGTAGAGTGCCAAGGCCTGACCCGAAGGGGCCGTCATGTCGGCCATAGGGAACATAGGGGCCGCGCTTACCAACCGGATCCTCAAGGCCAAGGCGGTCACGCTGGCAAAGGCAACGGGGATGATCGAACGGGGATGGAATTCGAACAGCAATAATTCCACAGCTAGGAGCGTCGCGGACACCGCCACGCCGAAGGTCGCAGCCATGCCGGCCGCGGCGCCCGCCGCCAAAAGGATCTTCCGCTCATCGGAGGTGAATTTGATCCATTGTCCTACCACGGAGCCGATGGCTCCGCCGGTGGCGATGATCGGACCTTCGGCGCCGAAGGGACCGCCGGTACCGATCGAAATGGCCGCGGAAAGAGGCTTCAACCAGACCAGGTTCGGGTGGATGCGGCTGTCCTTGGTCAGGATCACTTCCATGGCCTCAGGAATACCGTGGCCTCGGATAGCGTGGTGGCCCCAGTGGGCCATGAAACCGACGATCAAACCGCCGATGACGGGCACCAAGATGACCAACAGGCCTAAGGTGTTATTGGCGGGTGAGATGGTTTCCCAAGAAAAATGCTGATAAAAGGAAATATTCGTAATAAGCGCGATGAGACGCACCAATCCCTGGGCTACCAGCCCGACCACCAAAGCGATAACAATCGAGAAGGCGCTCAAGATGACGCTCCGGGATCCTAAAATGCCCTGTCCCGTGTTGAGGGGAGCGAGGGTCTTGTGCTGGTTTTTCTTGGATCGTGCCAATGGTTTTCCTTTGGTCGTGAATTAAAAGAAGATCCGCCAATAAAAGACGTCTACAGGGGGGACGAAGTTTTTTAAAGGATTCCAGGGTGAAAATCCAGTGGGGCAAGTGGTTTAGCCTTCATGAAAATATCAGACACACCTATTTAAAGAGTTGAGTTATCGATTTTAAATCTATTAGACTGCGGCATGCTCATTTACTCTTTTAAAAAGCTGAAGTCGTTCCTGACCGACCCCGATCGATTACAAACCCTCGCTTTCGTCCTGTCCGCTTTTGTGGCGGGCCTGGTCGCCGTGGCTTACGCGAAACTGTTCAAGGTTTTCGAGGGTTTTTACCTGCAATTCTCGACCGATCATCCGAGCTGGATCTGGTTCCTGACCCCGATGTGCATGTTGGCGGGTTGGGCGGTGGTCCACTTTTTCGCCCCCGCGGCGGCGGGGAGCGGTATCCCGCAGGTCTTGGCGGCCAATGACCTGAATTACGAGAAGAACAAAGCCTGGGTCGACCGCCTGCTTTCCGTCAAAATGGTCCTGATCAAAATGGTCAGCTCGCTTTTAGTGTGCCTGGGCGGCTCGGTGACGGGTCGGGAAGGCCCGACCATCCAGATCAGCACCGGCCTTTTTCATTTCGTGGGAAGGCTTACCCGCAAGTTCCTGCCGAAAGTGGATCCCCAAACCTGGATCGTCGCGGGCGCCGCCGCCGGATTGGCCGCCGCGTTCAATACGCCCCTGGGCGGTATCGTCTTCGCCATCGAGGAAATGTCCATTTCCTTCAAGCGGTTCCGCACCGCTTTGATCATCTCGATCATCATCGCCGGCCTGGTTTCGCAGTGGATCCTGGGCACTTACCTCTATTTGGGCTACCCAACCATCGACAATATTTCCTTCTCGATCCTGCCGAAGGCCCTTTTGATCGGAGTGGTCTCCGGCCTGGCTGGTTCCATTTACGGTTTCGGCCTGAAAAGACTTTTGGACTGGCGTTCCGAATTCAAGACTGCCCGTTCGTTGGCTTTTTTGGCGGTGTTCTGCGGTTTGAGCCTGGCTTTCATGGCTTACCTGAACCCGGATGCGGCGGGTTCCGGGGCGAAGGTGATGAACGGCCTGCTCTTTAAAGGCCAGGTTGCCGGGTGGGACCTGCCCTTGCTTCGGATATTAGGATCGCTGGTCTTTTATATTTCCGGCGCGGCCGGGGGTATCTTCGCGCCGGCCTTGGCCTCGGGCGCTTGTATCAGTTCGTTCGTTGCTTCCTGGTTGTCGCTGGGCTCACCCGAGCTTTTGATCCTATTGGGCATGGCCGGGTTCCTGACGGGGGTCACCCGCACGCCCTTTACGGCTTTCGTGCTGGTCTTGGAAATGACCGACCACCATAACGCGATTTTTCCCATCATGCTTTGCGCCATCACGGCGGAGATCGTCGCCCGGTTGGTGGACAAAGAGTCCTTTTATGAATGGTCCAGGGTGCGTTTTATGCCGCAATCGTCCGGTTCCAAACATTCAAAATAGGTTTTGCCGCAGACAAAAAACGTCAATGCCTGAATCAAAATTCACGAATCAATCCATGGAATTATATCTTTCACCCCTTTTAGGCAAAGCAACCGCCGATCAAGTCTGTTGGGCTCACCCGTGCGGATAAATGCTGATTATCTTCATCCTTTATTGGCGTTCATCGGCGGCTAAAACGATTTTGTTTTAGCTGTTTATCCCCTGAATCCCCTTATCCATGGCAAAACAAGATTTGATTTTGGGGTGAAGGCGGAAGGATAAGGGCATTTTTGGTCACGGATTCAGGGAATATATGGGATGAAAGTAAAAGATAAAACACAACCACCGGCAAGGCTTGCTCGATTTAATCCTTTTCTGTGTCCATAATCCAAACCACAAAACCACCGAGCGCGATAGAGGTGTGACTTAAGTCATGGCCTTGCGAGATCAAACAGCGTACAAGAGAATCGTTCCACATCCGGGAGGAGAGGATTCCACCCGTTTTATATGATGTGGATTATATTTCAAAAGAGCCTAAGGCCTTAAAGGGGCCAGTTCATATCGCGCTGGGGGAGGAAGAATTGGAAATTTCCAAAGCTTGGAGACACGCGGCCATTTTGGTCGTGATCATGGGGTTTACGGTGTTGATGTTCATGGGGAAGAAGGTTTACGAGAACGCTCCTCCTATCCCGACGAAGGTCGTCGATGGAACGGGGAAGGTGCTTTTTACCGGTGAGGACATTCTGGCCGGTCAGGCGGTCTTCCAACGTTACGGTTTGATGGATTACGGTTCGGTATTTGGCCACGGGGCTTATCGGGGACCCGATTTTACCGACGATTACTTGCACCGCTCCGCTTGGCTCCAACGGGACACCAAGGCGAAAGCCGATCTCAAAAAGGCCTATGCGGACCTGAGCGACAAAGAAAAAGCCGAGATCGATGAGATGGTCGTATCGGACGCTAAGACAAACCGTTATGACGGATCGAACCAAAACCTCACTTTCACGCCCGAACAAGCGCAGGCTTGGCCGCTTCTGGTCTCGCATTATGTGGACGTGTTCATGAACAGCGGTGAGGACCATAGCCTGCCGAAGAATTATGTCAAAACGACCAATGAAGTCCGTCAATTGACGGATTTCTTCGCTTGGACCGCCTGGGCGGCTTCAGCCCAAAGGCCGGACAAGAATTACAGCTATACCAACAACTGGCCTCCTGAGGACGCGGTGGGGAACAGGCCGACCAAGGCGGTCTTCCTTTGGAGCGTTCTTTCGCTCATTTCGCTCTTGGGCGGCTGCGCTTTAGTGCTGTTGTTCTTTGGCCGGTTCGATTATTTGGGCTGGGGCGGCGATGAGCCTGCGATCAAAAAAAGCATCCCGCTGAAGGATTTCAAGATCACACCCAGCCAGATCGCCACCTATAAGTATTTCCTGATCGTGGCGGTCCTTTTCGCCTTTCAAACTTTGATGGGGGTCTTTACCGCCCATTATTTCGTCGAGGCGACGGGTTTTTACGGCTTCGATATCCGGGACATCCTTCCGACCACCATTACCCGCACCTGGCATTTGCAACTTTCCATCTTTTGGATCGCGACGGCCTGGTTGGCGGCGGGCTTGTTCATCGCGCCGCTCATTGGAAAGAAGGAACCTAAGTACCAAGCCTTTTGGGTGAACGTGCTTTTCGGGGCGGTCGTTCTGGTCGCGGTGGGTTCGATCGTCGGTGAATACATGGGTATCAAAGCCCAATTGGGCCAATATTGGTTCTGGTTCGGCCACCAAGGCTGGGAATACCTGGAACTGGGCCGTTTTTGGCAAATTTTGTTGACCGCGGGCATGGTCATTTGGGCCGTCCTGGTCCTGCGGGCCGTGTGGGGAAGATTGAAGGGACAGGACTGGGGGAGCTTGCCCTATCTTTTGGTCTATGCCATTTTGGCCATTCCTCTGATGTTCTCCGCGGGGCTTCTCTACACGCCCAGGACCAACTTCGCCGTGGCAGATTTTTGGCGCTGGTGGGTGGTCCATTTGTGGGTCGAGAATTTCTTCGAGCTCTTCACCACTATCGTGGTCGCTTATTTCTTCGTCATCCTGGGCCTGGTGACCACCAAGACCGCTGTCCGGGTGGTCTACCTGGATATCATTCTTTACCTTGGTTCGGGGCTCATCGGCACAGGCCATCATTACTATTGGACGGCCCAACCGGCGATCAACCTGGCTTTGGGCGCTTTCTTTTCCGCAATGGAAGTGGTGCCCCTGCTCTTATTGACCCTGGAAGCTTACGACTTCGCCAAGCTCCGCAGCGGCGAGGCGGGTACCAAGGAGAATGACGGCTTTTTCGCGCATTACTGGGCCGTCATGTTCTTGATCGCGGTCGGCTTCTGGAACTTTTTGGGTGCGGGAATCTTCGGGTTCCTCATCAATATGCCCATCGTCAGTTATTATGAGCATGCGACCTATTTGACGCCGAACCACGGCCACGCGGCCTTGATGGGCGTCTATGGCAACCTGGCCATCGCAGCCTTGGTCTTCGTGCTGCGTTTCATTGTCAAGCCGGAGCATTGGTCCAACCGCATCCTGAAGGTCTCCTTTTGGTCCTTGCAGATCGGCCTGATGTTGATGCTGGTCCTGGACATCTTCCCGGTGGGGGTTTTGGAGATGGTGCAAAGCTACACCCGGGGTTATTGGTTCGCCCGTAGCGTGGACTTTTGGAACCAGCCGATCGTCCAAAAATTGACATGGGCCCGGGTCGTCGGCGACCTGACCTTCGTGGTGGGCGGGGTATTGCCCCTGCTGTATTTCACGGTGAGGTCGATGTTCTATTTGAAGAAGCCCAATACCGATCAATAAGCGTTAATGGTCGAAGAGTAAAGAACGAAGACCGGTCCTGGCTTGAAACCAGGACCGGTCTTTTTATTTGGGGCCGCTGCCTGTTATTGGGCGTAATCCGACAAGCCCTCGGCGCTCAACAGGGTCACGTTGTGTTTTGGGTCCACCGAAACCAGCCCTTCTTTTTCCAGCTTGGCGAAAGAGCGGGAAACCACTTCCCGCACCGACCCCAAGAGGGAGGCCAGCACGGCGTTGGAGGGGATGACGATCTTCTTGGCCTTCTTTGCCTTGAACTCGGCCAGCAAAAAGGCGGCCAAGCGTTGGTCCACTTCCCGCAACGACAGGGATTCGGCCAAGGCGGCGGTCTTCCGCAGGCGGTCGGCTAAAAGGCGTAAAGCGGCCAAGGCGATAGCGGGATATTGGTAGCAAAGTTTTTTGATGTCTGGTTTCGAGATGAAAAGCACCTCGCTGGGTTCCTCGGCCATGCCGGTGGAAGGGTAGGGTTTGTCGTCGAAAACGGGCATTTCGGCGATGGTAGTACCGGCCTTTTCCACGTGAATGGTCTGTTCCCGGCCATCGGCGTTGGCGCGGAAAGCCCGGAGGGAACCGGCGACGATCACATAAAGACCCCGGGATTCCTCGCCGGCGTTGAAAAGGATCTGGCCTTTTTTGAGCCGTTTTTCCACGCAGGTCCGGGCCACGACGTTCAATTCAGACGCGCTCAGATGACCGAACATTTCGGTCCGTTTCAAGGCTTTTACTTTATCCATGGGGTCATCATATCGGCTGGGGCAGGTTTCCTCAAGAAAAGGCCGTTCGGGTGACTTAAGTCACGGCGATCCAGGGACCTCTGCTCTAAATTGAAATTGTCGGAAAGATCCAAAAGGAGGCAGTCATGAAAAAGATAGAACGGAACACCCGGCGGCCGTTGAGTGCCGTTGAACAAAGCCGGTCCTTGACGCCGCTGATCGAAAATGCGGTCGGGGAATATCATCCGGCCATCCGCCGCCAATTGGCCTGGCTCAAACAAACTTTCGCTATGGTCATTCAGATACACGACCATGAATACCCGGACTTGGTCCCGGCTTACCTGCTTTTCCTTCATATGAGCGACGACCTGGAAAAGCACATGGTGAAAGAGGAAAGCGTGATTTTTCCTTATTTGGTCAGGGCCGAGAGGCATGCCGGCCAGGGGGCCGATCCATCGACGCTGAAAGGGAGAGGCGGCGACGATCCGCTCCAGATCATCTTGTGGGAACACGAGGCGACCCAACAAGATTGGGCTGAGCTGAAAAAGCTGACATCGGGATTCGTTCGCCCCAAGGGCGCCTGCGGTTACATGGAAGCTCTTTATTGGGGCCTGCAACGGTTGGAAAGGGTCCTGAACGAGCATTTGGAATCGGAAGTGAACGACCTTTACCGGCAGGTCTTTGAAAAAGGGTGGCTTTGAATTTTCGGTCCAAGGAAAAGGGGTGTTCATGTCCAGTTGGTCCTGTCCCCATCAAACGGGAGATTACTACTGCCAAAGAGTCAAACGGGACTGCGTGCCGGGAATGAAGGGTTGTGTCCTATACGGCAAGGTGTGTTTTTCCGAAAAGGAGGAACCCCGCCTGGCCGGGACCCCCGAAGGTAAAACCGGGATAACTTCCGGTGATAGCCGCAAATAAAAGTTCTACAGGAGGAACAAAATGAACATCGAAACGACACAGTGGGTAGGTAAGATCGCGTTGGCTTTACCGGGATCCATTCCGGTTTTCGAGAAGTTGGGTATCGATTATTGCTGCGGCGGGAACCGCCCACTCCAGGAGGCCTGCCTTTTAGCCGGCGTGCCGCTGGAAGAAGCGGTCCAGGCGCTCAAGAAGGTCAACGAAGGAAAGGGTTTTGCGGAAACGGTCGATTGGGACCAAAAGACCATGTCCGAGCTGATCGACCATATCCTCGAAAAACATCACATTTATACCCGGGAACAACTGATCCGCTTGAAAAAGCTGGCGGCCAAGGTCCGGATGGTCCACGGCGCCCATCATCCCGAATTGATCCGGGTGGATGAGATAGTCCAATTGATGGCGGAGGAGATGGATGGCCATATGACAAAGGAAGAAGAACAGGTCTTTCCGTATCTCAAAGCGGTGGAGGCGGCGGGTAACCGCAAAGAAGGGGTCCCTTCTCCTTTTGGTCGCGAGGGCGAGGATACTCATCCTTTGAGGATCCTCATGTGGGAGCATGGCATGACCGGCGAGGAATTCAATGAATTGAACCAGCTTACCGGTCGGTTCACGCCGCCGCCGGATGCCTGTAACTCTTTCATGGGTCTTTACCATGGATTGAAAGAACTAGAGCAAGACCTGCACCAGCATGTTCACTTAGAGAACAACATCCTTTTTTCGAAAGCCGAAGAAGCGAACATCTTGGACTGAGATCGGAGGGACGGTGACTTAAGTCACGGCGGTCGATCAGGATCCTTCCTAGGATGGATCCGTCGAGAAAGAAATCAAGGAGAGTCCAATGAAAGCCCAAATAGAACAAACCGTAGCCAGCGTGGTGACCCAATATCCTTCCGCCATCCCCCTTTTTGAGGGGTTGAAGATCGACTATTGCTGTGGAGGCAATAAGTCCCTCAAAGAAGCCTGCGCCAAAGCCGGGGTTTCCCCCGAAAAGGTCATCGGTTCGCTGGAAAGCATTTTGGCGGTCACGCCCCAGGACGAGAATTGGAACGACAAATCCCTTTCCGAACTGGTGAACTTCCTGTTGGAAAAACACCACGTTTATACCAGGGAACAACTGGCTCTTTTGGACAAGTTGTCCGAAAAGGTGGCGAGGGTCCATGGCCAAAACCATCCGGAACTTCTCAAGGTCCGGGAACTCTTTCAAGTCATGGCCGAGGACTTGCTCCAACACCTAATGAAGGAAGAACGAGTAGCTTTTCCTTACCTGCTGGCGCTGGAGGCGTCCGCCCTCGGGAAGCGAAAAGAAGAACCTTTCTTCTCCTTCGAGACCTTTCAAAGCCAGCCACAAAGGGTTCTCATGGCCGATCACGAGGAAGTGGGCGAGCAATTGAGGGAATTGCGCCGGTTGACCGGCGATTTTAACCCGCCCACGGATGCCTGCGTGACCTTTCAGGCCTTTTACCGGGCCTTTGTCGAACTGGAAGAAGACCTGTACCGGCACATTCATTTAGAGAACAATGTCCTTTTCCCCATGGCCGAGAAATTAGCGACGGTAAAAGGGTAAAGGATAAAAAGAATTTTTTTAGCCACAGATGCAGGGGATACATCAAACCATAATTCTGAATTATTAATTTTGAATTCTGAATTGTCGGTCTATCCCCTGAATCCCCTTTATCTGTGGCAAAACAAGATTTGATTTTAGGGCGAAGGCGGAAGGATAAAGGCGTTTTTAGCCACGGATACATGGGGTGAAAGCAAAAAAGCGACCGCCGATAAGTCTTAAATCTCTTTCATTCTTTATCGGCGTTCATCTGTGTGCATCTGTGGCTAAAATGATTTTGTCTTAGCTTTTTATCTCCTGAATCCACTTTATTCGTGGCAAGACAATATTTTTCCGTTGTTCTGGTGCTCTTGGCGCCCTTCGGGTGAAATGGATTTTCTAAGCCGCCTGTTTCTTCCAGGAAGCAGGGCTGCCCAGCCAGTAAAGCCCGCCAACGAAAAGCCCGCCGCCCACGATGTTGCCCAGGGTGGCTACGGCCAGGTTATAGGCATAGCCCGCCAGGGTAATGGTGGGGCCGTGGGGAAGCAGGTAGCCCAGCATCAAGCCGCACATATTGGCCACGCTGTGCTCATAGCCGCTGGTGATGAAGGTGAACATGCACCAGAAGATGAGCAGGATGCGGGCGGTCTCGCTTTGCACCCGGGCGGACATCCATACCGCCAGGCAGACCAGCCAGTTGGCCAGCACCGCGCGCAGGAAAAGCTGTTCCATCGGCATGTTCATTTTCTTGTCCACCAGCCCCAGCACGAAGCTTTTGATGGGGTCCGCGTCCAAGAGACCCGCGTGCACCACCATCAGGGCCACCGCGATGCCGCCCAGAAGGTTGCCCACCCAGGTCCAAAGCCAGTTGGTCAAAAGGCCAGACAGGGAGGATTTTTGGGTCAGAACGCCCAGGCTGAGGATGAGGTTACTGCCGGTAAAAAGCTCGGACCCGGCGAAGATGACGAAGGTCAAAGCGCCGCCAAAACAAATGCCCATCAGCATCCGCACCAGCCCGGGAAAGGCCGGCGTCAAGGAACCGCCGATGATGAAGATCAAGACCACCGAGGCGCCCACATACATACCCGCCATCATGGACCGGGCGATGTGGCTCAAGAGCGAGGCATCCTGGTGTTTCAGCTTGGCTTTGGCCTGTTCCCCTAATATCTCAACGGTTTCGTGGTACATAAAGCTCCTTCGAATTTTTCTCACGGCGAACGTCGGGTTTGATGGAGCAACTCTTGTGCCACCGGGATTTCCAGCGATGCGACCGTCGTTCTCCGATCGCTACCAAAATGGTCGCTACAGTTTTGTCGATGTCGACTGAAAGCGTTTTTTTGGAAGCGCTTTTTTCCGGCGTGAATTTCACCGCTAAAACTCTTCGATCGTTTTCCTTAAACGCTTTGCGTCTTTCCGAACAATAAACGAAGAACCGGCACGGCGGGCACGGCTCTTGCTCTTACAGTCGACACATGAAAGAGATCATCGCGGTCATCCGCCCCCGCAAATGGGCGGACACGCTGGAAAAACTCTCCGAAGCCGGATTCGACGCTTTTACCCGCCAAAGGGCTTTCGGGCGCGGCAAGCAAATGGGCCTGCGCTATCAAGGCGCCGACGGGGTCATGACCGAAGGCATCACCTTTTTACCCAAATGGATGGTCACCCTGGTTGTCGAGGACGATCAGGTCGATCAAGTGGTTTCGATCATCCAAACGGCCAACCGGACCGGTCAGATCGGTGACGGACGCATCTTCGTCTGCCCCTTGGGCGACGCGGTGCGCATTCGCACCAACGAGAACGGTTCATTAGCGATCAGCTAAAAAGGGGAGCTTATGGCACTGGGACTGAACATCGCGAAGATCAAAAGGGACGGGTTGGCCATCGACCTGGACCGCCTCTCCAAAGAAGGCTATACCGCCGTCACGCCCGAGGATTCCTACCGCCTGAAGATGTACGGCATCTGCGTCCAACGTCATGACGGTTTTTTCATGCTGCGTATGCGTATTCCGGCTGGGCGCATGACCCCGGACCAAATGGTCCGCGTCGCCGAACTGGCCTCCGGCGAAGCCAGCGGCTATGTGCACCTGACCACCCGGCAGAACATCGAACTGCACTCCATCCGCATCGAAAAGGGCGTGGAGATCCTGCGAAAACTGAAAGAAGTGGGCATCACCACCCGTTCGGCCTGCGGCCATACCTTCCGCAATGTCATTTCCAACGCCTGCGCGGGCACCTGCCCCCATGAATTGGTCGATACCCGGCCCTGGGTGGATGCGGTGTCCCAAATGGTGGTCGAGGCGGCGGACTATTACAACCATAAGCTGCCCAAGCGCCTGAACGTCTCTTTCGCGGGATGCACTTCCTGTTCCAGTCACGCGCTGGTCAACGATATCGGTCTGAGCGCGGTGAAGAACGCCAAGGGCCAAGTCGGTTTCCGTGTTGAAGTGGGCGGCAGTATGGGGGTCACCCCCAAGTTGGGCTATTTGCTCAAAGAATTCGTGCCCCTGGACGAAGCCATGGCGGCCATCAAGACGGTGGCCCTTCTGTATATCCAGCATGGGGATTTCGAGAGCCCGGCCAAGGGCCGCTTGAAATTCCTCATCGAAGAATGGGGCATCGAACGCTTCCGCGCGGCCTATGACAAAAGCATCCGGGCGGTGCAGAACGAAACTCCCCGCAAATTGCCCACGTCCTTGATCCCCGAATTCCATCCGGCTAACGGCGTCGAACTGCCCACCTTACCCCCGGGCGTGACTGCCCAAAGGCAAAAGGGCTTCTACCGGGTGGCGGTCTTCGTGCCCCTGGGTGAGATCCACCATAGTTATTTCACCCGTTACGCCCAATGGGCCCGGGAGAACAATTTTGGCCGGGTCGTCATCACCAAAGAACAGAATTTGGAATTCCAATGGGTGCCGGGAGACAAGGTGCAATCCCTTTTGACCCTGGCCAAGTCCATGGGCTCCATGGCCGGGGCCTCGACCACCATCCTGGACGTGCAGGCCTGCCCGGGCACCAGCTTTTGCTCCCTGGCCGTCACCAGTTCCCAGGGCGCGGCCCAGGCTTTATCTGAATATTTTGACACCGCGGCGGTCTTCGCAAACCCCTTTTTGCGGAACCTGCGGGTTCATGTCTCCGGTTGTCCGAACAGCTGCGCTCAGCATCAGGGTGCTGATCTCGGTTTCTCCGGCTTTACGGTCAAGGTCGGCTCGGACAACCGCTTCGCTTACCAACTTTACCTGGGTGGCGCCATGGAAGGTATCATGCGCATGGGCACCCTGGCAAAGAAGGGCATCGCGGACCAGATGATCGTTCCCGTCACCGACGCCTTGTTCACCGTCTTTTTGCGGGACAAGGAAAAGGGTGAGGTGTTCCACAAGTTCCTGGAAAGGATGACCATTCCAGAGGTCATCAAAAGGGTCGATGAGTTGCTGGTCGAGCGGGGTTTGAGCCCCACTACCTACAATCCCGTCGCCACTGAAGCCGCTTTTGCCACGTCGCTGGCCGACGGAGGCTGAAGGAACCGTCCGGTCCGGGTCCTGATCCCGGGCGGGACAAAATTTGAGGAGGAATATCAGCATGCGATTTTTGAAACAAAGCCGGGTATTGTTGATGGCAGTGATCTTGGGTTCGCTGGCAGTGGGACAAGCCAAGGCGGATGACGCCATGATGGCCGCGCCCACGGCGACCCCCGGGGTGATGTGGAGCGGTGTTTTCCAAGCCCAGGACAATTTGACGAATAACGGCAGCAACGAGAACCTGTCGATCGCCCACATGCGCGTTCGCGCGGCGGTGGCGGTGGATGGGGAAGATACCCTGGTCATCATGCCGGATTACGGTCCTTCGACCTTTACCCTGTTGGATGCCTATGGTTTGCATCAATTCAGCGACTTGAAGGGGCTGTCCGTCGCGGCGGGCCAGTTCAAAGTGGCCTTTGGCGACAACCGTTATCTCACGCCCGCCCAATTGAAGCGCACCTCTTATGACGCCATCGACGCCCTCATTCCGGGCGGCGCGACGGCCAAGGCCTGGGATCTTGGCCTGGAGGTCAAGGAACAGATCGATGAGTTCAGCATCCAAGCCGACGCCATCCAAGGCGCGGGCCCTAACGTGCTGGTCGATACCAACAACACCATCGATTACGCGGGCCGGGCCGAATGGAAGAATTCGGACTTCGTCCTTGGCGTGTCGGACTATTTAGGCCAAGGCGGCCAAGGGGCCACTTACACCTATTCGTCCTTCCAGAACTGGTTCAACGCTTATGGCCGTTTGACGGTCGAAACCATGGACCTACGGGCGGAAGCGATCTTCGCTCCCGGCAACGCCAATGGTTATGACGCCCAATTGTCCTTCAAACCGGTTTCCTGGTTCGAACCCCTGGTCTGGTATGAGACCATCCTGACCAACAATGTCGCCACGACCAATAACCTGGGCGCGGGCGTCAATCTGTGGGCCGGTAAGAAGACCCGCCTGTCGCTGGACGTTTCCTTCATCGGTTTGAACGATATGTTGAGCGCCAACACCGAAACCGTCCAGTTTGAAGAAGTGTTTTAAGAGGCGCTAACAAAAATCAAAAAGGCCGTTTGAACCACCAAGGGCACTAAGATCACCAAGAAAGGCCAAGACAAGATTGGATTTAAAGGGCTTTAAATATACCGTCTTTTGTCGTTCTTGGTGCCCCTGGTGCCCTTGGTGGTGAAATAGGTTTTTGCTAGAAGTTCTAAGTCAAGAATGTCGACCGCGGGGTGCCAAGGGCACTAAAAAATGTGAATGCGTTTTGGGGTCACATCGGATGGTTCTCTTGGCCGCCCTTTGTTTGCGCGCCGTAACGGAAGTAAAAAGACCGGGCCTTACTTAGTGCCCTTTGTGGTTCAATTTGCCTTTCATTGGAGCCCCGATATGAAAATGATCCGCGGCATCGTCCGCCCCGAAAAAGAGATGGATGTGGTGAAGAACCTGGAAAAATCCGGGTTCACCGCTTATACCAAGCTCGATGTGCTGGGGCGGGGCAAGCAAAAGGGCATTCAGATCGGGTCCGCCCGTTATGACGAACTGGCGAAGGTCATGTTCATTTTGGTCGTTGAAGACGCGGATGTGGCCCGTGCGGTGGACGCCCTCAAGACGGGCGCCCGCACCGGCAATCCGGGGGATGGGAAGGTGTTCGTCACCGAGGTCGAACAGGCCATTACCATCCGCACCGGCGAGAAGGTCCTTTAAGTTCCTGTTTTAATGCCACCATGGAACTCCCGTGGTGATCTTTCCAAGGGTTTTGTTTGCCTAAATAAACAGGCTTTAACCCACGCTTTATTCCATGAATGGGAGTAGGGTGTGGCCGATAGAGGGTCCTTCGATCCTTTCTTCTGGCCCCGGCGAATGTCCGCTTCGAATCCGAACCAAGCTCCAATCCCATTTGGTTCAACCCACAGGGCCTCTCAACTCACCATCCGATCAGAGCTTTTCCCACCGAAAGAGGTATCACTCATGTCTATGTCAAAAGAAGCCGTGAAGGACAAGATGAAGGACCAGAATGTCATCGTCTTGAACGTTCTTCCTGAGGCCGAATACACAAAACTGCATATCACCGGGTCGAAAAGCATTCCGCTGGGCACCAGCACGGAGTCTTTCGCGCAAGAGGTCGAAAAACAATTCGGTAAGAACCATTTCATCATCACTTACTGCGCCAGCGTCACCTGCGACTCCGCTCCAAAGGCCGCTAAGGCCCTGTTGGAAAAAGGTTTTAAAGCCGCGGATTACGCCGGGGGCATAAAGGAATGGTCCGAAGTGGGTTATCCCACCGGTGGCACCGATGCGATGGTGGCCGTTGCCGCCGCGCCGGCTATCGCAGTCGTTAAATAATTTTGATCCAATGGCCCGCGCTTTTTAGCGCGGGCTTTTTCTAAAGATGACGTCGTGGATCTTAATGGCTGATCGGTCCAGTTAAACCTCTACCCTCCAAGTTTTTTCGACCTGTCCTAGGTCATCGACTCCCAAAACGTATGGTTCAATACTAAGACCTACTCAAGTTGTGCAGTTGATCGACAATAAAGTTATATTCGAAAAGGAACGCTTGTGCGAGCTGAAGATCTCGATCTAAAAGAACTTTTGGAACTGGACACGGACAACAAAGTGGTCCATTTTGCCGGTGAAAGAGCCATGATCTGCGATACGGTTTCCCATGGTCTTCTCCGCAAAGAACTCATGGATTCCTTTGGTGAAAGGACCGCCCAGGGGATCATTAGCCGTTTTGGGTATATTCAAGGTCGCCGTATGGCCGAAGCGCTCAAATCCAAGTTCAAATGGAGCAATGAAACGGACTGGCAAAAGGCCGGAACCCGGATATTGACCCTTCAGGGTCTCGTTCAGGTCGAAGAAGAAAACTTGGAAAAGTTCGATAACGAGGGCGGGACCTGGACCAACTCCTATGAAGCGGAACAGCAGATCCTTTTGAAGGGTCGCTCGGACAAATGCGTCTGTTGGAACCTATGTGGATTCATCAGCGGCTACTTGAGTTTCTCATTGGATAAAAAAATATACGCTCTAGAGGATAAATGCGTCGGAAAAGGCGATCTGGCCTGTCACGTCATGATCAAATCCGAGGAAGATTGGGGAGAAGCGGTCGAGGGCGACCTGGCGATTTTCAAACGAGTGGGCATCGATGAAACGTTATTGCATGTTACATCAGCCCTCAAACTGACCGAAAGCGTATTGCGGGATAAATCGAGGAAATTGGCCCGTCTCGCGAAGATGGAGGAAGATCCGACCGAGTTGATGGCAAGAAGCCTTGAGATGCGCAAGCTCATGGAGTTGACAAAGACGATCGCTATGATCGATACGACCGTCCTCATTACCGGTGAGAGCGGTACGGGCAAAGAAAGGATCGCCCGCTATGTTCATGAGCATTCCACCCGCGCGGACGGCCCCTTCATCGCGGTCAATTGCGGGGCCATCACTGAAACCCTTTTAGAAAGCGAGCTTTTTGGCCATGCCCGCGGGGCTTTTACGGGGGCCACCTCGGACCGGCCAGGGCTCTTCGAGGCCGCCAACGGCGGAACTCTCTTTTTGGACGAAGTCGGCGAGATCAGCCTTGGGATGCAGGTAAAGCTTTTGAGAGCTTTACAAGAGAGGGAGATCCGCCGGGTAGGGGAGAACAAAAGCCGTCCGATCAATGTTCGTATCGTCAGCGCTACCAATAAAAACCTAAAGGCTGAAATGGCGGATAAACGGTTCCGTGAGGACCTTTATTACCGACTCAACGTGGTGGAACTGGCCGTA
>DAIDGV010000009.1 GCA_027452205.1 candidate division FCPU426 bacterium
TGTGTGCTCCAACCCAGTATTTCGCCATGTCCAGAGCATGCCATAACTTCTTGCCTGCGGGCCGACAAAATCTCTCGGCCCTCCGGGCAGCCATTCATCCCCAGGCTTAAAAGCCTGGGGTTTTCTGGCAAGTTTTATAAATTTAGTGCTCTTAAAACATTCGATTTTCCAGCGCTATTTAAACCAGCCAATGATGTGAAATTACCAAAACCATTTATCGATACAAGTTTTATTGATCGAAAATGATCCACAACCACCTTCGAGATAATTTGCATGGATTTATTTTTCCTAATCTAGATTTTCATTAAAAAAACAAGTCTGCCTTTTCCCGAACCCACTAATTGCTAAACAGGATCAGTATTCCCCTTTTCTGCCAAAACAATTGGTGCTTTAACACCTCATTTAAAAAACTCGAAAACAAAAGGACGATGGCCAACATTACCATTATTATTCCTTGCACACCCGAAACCCAAATTCAGCGACAAACCTCAAAGTGGACAGCAGTAGCCAACTCCTTTCCTATTCGTTAAAACAAAATCTATCTCTACTTAATTTTTGGCCAACGCCTCATCTAAAAGATTTGCAACTTCCCTTAGAGTCTCCGGCTTATTTTTTAATAACCATTTAGTTAATTGAACCGAATGCAAAGTTTTGGAAAACTCAGCCGTTCCATCTGAAATAAAGCTAAATAAATCACTCAAGAACTTTGCACCATCAACGTAAACAGTCCAGTTTGACGGCGTTTTACACGCCAATTTATAAAAGGAGCAATCGGCTTTGTAATAAGCTTTATCCAACTTGTTTTGCTCTATCCAATCATCGATATCTTTGACGCTTTTTTGAACATCAATAAAGATTGAATGAATTGCTTGTGAATCGATTAAATAATTTTCAAACATCACCCTTTTCAGAAGTTTAACAAGTTCAGGATTTTCTTTAGCTAGTTCTTCTCGCACTTCCCTTGCCGCACCCATTTCCCTATCAAAAATAAAAGCCAAAGCCCTGGGCATCAAAGATTCACCAGCGGATAATTGCCTGTAAATCTGAAACACTTTCCTAGCATGCCGCCCCTCTAAATCCCCAGTTTGCACAACACTGGTTAATGTGGTTCCATTCATTTTTGACGTACATAATTTCAAAATAATTTCAGGGAAACATTTTTCCTCGGTTTTACCTTCAACCCAAATAACATTATCAGCCCCGAACACATCCGAAAAACTTGAACCAATGTCAGATAACAACGATTGCATTTTCAACGTCTCACTTGCCTTAAATGCAGAAAGATCACTCGATTTACGTTTCTGATCCCAAACCACTGAGATGATATTCGGATTTCCACAAGCATTTATTGTTCCCGGGGAGTGCGTTGAAACAATGTACTGATGTTGAGGATATTCGCGCAATATTTCAAAAAGCTTCTTAACTGCACCAGGATGCAAAAAACTGTTGGGTTCATCTATGAAAATAATCCTGGGGAATTCAGACGTTAAAACAACGTATAAAAGTGACGCCACTTGACTTATCCCGGTTCCGGACATTGTCAGTGGAACAGCCAGATCTTCTCTTTCAGAAACCATTTCATGTTGCCAAACATTCGCACGAACTCTATCTCTTCCGACGATTTTAACGGTTATCCCATCTATTTGAGGAAATACCCGTTTTAAAGCTGCGTTGTATCGTTTATATCTTTCCGGATTACTTTGCAGCGAATCCAAAACTTCAGGAAGATTACTTGCGTCATTTGCCAAAACTGCGGTTTGGCCCGGAACACACTCTCCAACCTTCATTCTTTCGGCTTTAAAAAAATACATTTGTTGTTCGACAACGTTTGCAAATTTGTTCCAAATATCTTCTTCTAGATTTACACCGGTTGCACCAACCGGTTTGAAAACTTCGTCATCAAATTGATACCTAAGCATTTTTTGATTGTTTGGCGACACTTCAATACCAAAATTTGGAAAATTGGTTTTCTCCTTAATAACTGTATTGGCTCCAGAATATTTGACTACGAATTGAAATAAATCTCTGAACAAAAAATCGGTCATAAACAACTCATAGTTAACATCATTAGGAGTGAACGGCACACAAATTCCAAATACTTGGTTTTTCAAAAAAGTTCTAAAAATATTCAACAATTCATACTTTTTCAACTCAAACAAAATTTCAGAACTCGAAACGGTTGAAGAGCTAAATGTTTGTGGCGTCGGCATTGTTTCAATTGTTTTGTGAGGGATCGAAGTGAAATTGCGGCTCAGTATTTCTAATAGCGCTGTTTTTCCAACATTGTTCTGACCAACAACAACATTAAATCCAGGCTGAAATTCAACTTCCTTTGTTTTCCAAAACGATTTGTAATTCTCGATTTTTGCTTTTCTTAAATACATAACAAATCCTTACACATTAATTTCCGTATTAAGAACCAAACTCGATAAACAGTAAACAAAGGGGGCAAACAGTTTATACCTTGGCTATTCCCCGCCCCATTGCCTTTCAAACCTATCGGTTTTCCCTTTTACACCCAATCCTTAAAACGGTACAGGCCAAAGGTTTAACGAAAACCTTACAATCCTTATTTTCCACTTAGCACCCGGGAATGGGTTTTTATAAATTTCTCTCATCTTTCATTCCATTCTGCGAGGTGTCTTATGACTCTACCTACTGGTTTTCCCTATCCGTTGAACCAAGAGGTTCAAATACCCTTGGAACAGGTCATCCCCAACCCCAACCAACCCCGGCAGTTCGAACACCCGGAAGAGATCCAGTTATTGGCCGCTTCCATGAAGGCCAAAGGCCAAGAAGTGGCCGCCCGGGTCAGGCCCCTAACCGAGGCAGAACGGGCCGCCCACCCCGGCGCCTGGGTCATGCTGATTGGCGGGCATGGCCGGCGCGAAGCCGCCTTGCTGAACCAGTTTAAGACCCTCAAATGCACCATTGAGGATATCACCCCCGAAGAAGCCATCAGCGCCGCCGCCCGGGACAACAACATTCGGGATATGCACTGGTGGGAATGGTATCTGGTCATTGAACAGGTGGATAAGGCCTCTCAGAAGACCCAAAGGGACATAGCCAACGAGTTGGGTCAGACCCAGACCAGGGTTAATTGGGCCTTAAAGATCACCAAAACCCTCAACCCAGCCGCCCGAACCCTGGTTAAAGAAAATCTTCAAAAAACCCTTAAAAATGATGATTACGATGTAATCACGAAAAATAAGGGTTTTTCGATCACCGAGCGAACCCTGCTGACCCTGGCCGGGTTAGAAGACCCTAATCAGGTCCAACAGGCCCTTCAGGTGGTCTTAGACGACTATTTGACTGCTGACCAGACTAAAGCCTTGGTCGCCTGGGTCCAGGCGGGCAACCCGGCGGATAGCTTTAATCCCAAGGTAGTTAAGCCAACCCCCAAGCCTCAAGCTCTCAAGCCCGTCCATGCGACCCCAACCGCCGAAGCCGAGCCAGTCACGGAAACCCCGACCCCTGCTCACTCTGCCAGCCATACGACCAACCACCCGCCCAAGGCCGCTCTAGCGCAGGCGCCCAAATCGGCTGCTACCCATGGATCGGAAATGGGCTCCGCTGAGACCGCCCTCTACGAAGCCGTCGCGGGGGTATCGGTGGTCGCCAAGATCAGGTCCAAGATCAAAAAGGGTGAAAGGCCGAACCTATTCGAAGTGTTCCTTTTGGCCGGGTACAACCTTTGGCGTGGGCTGGTCTGGCTGGTCAAGAACAGCTTCCGGCTGACCAAGCAGGCTGTGAAATGGACCTTCAAGGCCGTCAAGATGACTTGGAAGCTATTGCGCGAAAGCCTGGAGATAGTCGGCCTCTATAAGTATGTTCGGGCCGTCTTCGTCTTAGGGTTCGTCATCACCCTTTTGTTCGGCGGTTGGTATATTCATACCCACGGTACTGGGGCCGTAGTGCATCTGGTCTATTCGAAGCTGTTTTCTGCTTCGATCAGTACGCCTGCCCCAGCACCCATTGCGCCAACGCCCCAATCCACTGTTCAGTCGGTCGAAGCTATCCCCACGGCTGTAACGACAGTGCCCACAGCGATGTCCCAAACGGTTCCGGAGCCTCACCATCAGAAGATGGCGGCAATCACCGCTGCCGATTCGTCTTCTCAGGGTACTTTGACAAGTACCCCCGAATCAGCACAACCAAACCGCAGGTCTCAGCTTGTGGCTTCGACCCAGGTGCCCACCACTGTTCCTAAAAAGAACGGCGATATGCTGACCCAAGCCGCTGGTGCGGCACCGGGGGTTGTCCAAGCGGCAAACGGAATTAAGAGCCTCTTCGGGTTATAGCCCAACCTTTTTGCCTTCAGGTTTTAGGTATAATTTCGGCAATTAAAAGGGAGATACCTATGGGACAGAGACGCGAATTAAGGTTCAAGACTTTGAAGGATGCCAGGGCCGAACTCAAGCGGTTAGAAAAAGGCCCCGTCGTGACGACCGGCAACTGGTCCTACTATCAAATACTCGACCATCTTCAAGTCAACGCGGCCCGCAGCATGACCGCTTTCCCATCCTTGAGGTCTTGGTGGCTAAGACGGTCGATCGGTCCCCTGATCCTGGCGGTCATCCTGAAACAGGGATTGATCCCGACCGGGACTGGGGCGGTCATCGGCGCAAAACCAAAAGTAAAAGGAAACGAGAAAAAGGCCTTGGCGGACTTGCGCAAGACCCTGGCCGATCTGGAGAAGCACGAAGGCCCCTGGGCCGAGCACCCTATTTTTGGAAAAATGAACAAAGAAAAGTGGCTCCGCCTGACACCCATCCACATAGCCAACCACTTGGGTTGGGCCAAACTCAAGACGGATAAACCCTGAAAATATAGATGGATTTTAAACAGCGAGATCAGCTCTTGAGGGACGCTTCCCCAGGGTCTATTTGAATTCGACACAGGCTTTATGTACATCGGCCACAACGGCTCTGGTCAACTCCCAACACGACCAAAAACCTCAATAGGTCGAACTAGGAGCAACGATCCCCATGTATTTGGCCGGTTCATAGGGCGCAGGCGTAGGGCCCGAACCTGCAAAGGGGTTTGAATGGGTATAAGCCTTTCCATTTCCATAACCCGGATTAGCCGCGCTCGATCCCGAGCCCGTCGCGCAACCAGAAGCGCACAATGCGAACTTTGAACTTAAGACAATCCAAAAATAGAACCGTTTCATAGACAACTCCATCTTTTTAATTCTTTATCCATCTACAAAACCCAAGCGACTAACCCTTCAGCGGATACTTCCCCAATATCTGTTTGAACTCAGCGGTAGCCTGCTTCACATTGCTCGCACCCACGATACCCGTAACCACCGCCACCTCGCAAGTCGGTTCAGGTCAACCGCAAGACCCACAAACACCATTTTATTGATGCACTAAATTCCTGATACCCCGTCTAGAAGGCAATGATGGACAAGATCAGATAGTTCGATCGACCATCTTAAAGATCCCTTTTTTTGAGGCTAAACCTATGCATTATCGAAATTCATTCCCAATCTGGGCTGTGGTGCTTGCCCTGGGGTTCGGTCTTTCGGCAACCGCATGCAGTAACCACTACTCGGTCTCTCCCTTTGGCGCTTCTACTCCAACACCGACGACAACGGTGCCCACGCCTCCCACAGCCACACCCACATCTTCCTATTCGGCCCCCTTGACGGTACTGAACTTAGGTTCTTATCAGCCGCTCGATGTGGCGGTCAGCAGTGCGGGTAACATCTTTATGGCCGCCGCGAATGGCCCTGGCACTTTTTTCGTCAAAATGGATCAGTCGGGTAATGTTCTTTCTTCCACACCTACGAACAGCTCCTATGTCGCTGCAAACAGCCTCAACGACATTTACTACTCTAATATGGACGAGGTGACGGACGGGTTGGTCTTCGTCAATTCC
Source organism: candidate division FCPU426 bacterium (assembly GCA_027452205.1). Lineage (GTDB taxonomy): Bacteria > Oederibacteriota > Muellerivitia > Muellerivitales > Muellerivitaceae > Bog-1183. Next base: position 5,887 of record DAIDGV010000009.1, read on the forward strand.
CTCACGACCACTTGGCCCTCGACGACCATTCTCGGTTCAGCGGTTAATTTGTCGAACAACAATCACACTTTCATTTGGAGCAGCACGGTACTCCCTCAAAGCTTCAACATTGCCGAACTCACTCCTTCGGGGGCCGTGTCAGTAAGCTCTACCTACAGCGCTGGTTGGGGTGTTGATGAAATGGAAAACCCTAGGGCCTTGGCCCTAGATTCTTCGGGTTACATGTATATCGCCGACTGGAGCGGGTCGCAGAATCGCATAGAAAAATACTCCCCCATAGGGAGCACTATCAATTACATCTCTTGGGGAAGTTGGGGAAACGGCCCCGGCTATTTCCGTGGTTGTGACGGCATCTGTGTTTCTCCCGCGGGTTATGTCTATGTAGTGGACGCGAACAATGGGGTCGTCCAGAAATTTGACGAGAACGGCAATTACCATGCCACTTGGGCCACCAGTAATCCCGCGCTGCTATTGCCTAAAGGTATTTGCTCTGATTCTTCCAACAATCTTTACCTTGCCGACTGGGGAAATAACCGGATCGTCAAATTCAATTTTTAAGCGATCCTGCGGAAAAACCTGCAACACCAACTAACCCTTCAGCGGATACTTCCCCAATATCTGTTTGAATTCAGTAACAGCTTGTTTCACATCCGACGCACCCACAATGGCCGTCACTACCGCCAGGCGCCTCGCGCCCGCGTCCAAGACCTCGGCGGCGTTATGCTGCTTGATACCGCCAATGGCGAAATAAGGCGGGGCTTCTTTCCATTGGGCGACTTGTTTGACATAACTCAAAGTGACCGGCGGAACCACGTTCTTCTTGGTCTGCGTGGGATAAACCGGACCGACCCCAATATAATCCGCCCCGTCCGCCAGGGCTTTTTGGGCTTGGGCCATCTCATGGGTCGAAATACCGATGATCTTGCCGGGCCCCAAGATCTTGCGGGCCTCTTCTACCGGCAGGTCATCCTGTCCTAAATGTACCCCGTCGGCATTGACCAATTTGGCGATATCCGGACGATTGTTGACGATGAAAAGAGCGTTGTGGCGCTTGGTCAAAAGACGCACCTCTTGGGCAACTTTGAAGAGTTCCCAGTCAGTCATGGAATATTCACGCAGTTGAACGATATCGACCCCGCCCTGGAGCGCTTCCTCGACCACCGAAGTGGTCGTGCGGCCTTTCGAAAGCTCTTGGTCCGTGACTAGATAGAGCCGAGACTCACGAAGGCTTTCGATCAAGCTAGAGCACATATCGCACCTGACAAAAAAATTTACGACCTACAACCAGATCTTGCCGCCAAAACCTACCTCAAAAAAGTCCCTCTTTAGCCACAGATACAGGGGATGAATGGGATGAACAACAATTCACAATTCAAAATTAAGAATTCAGAATTATGGTTTCTTATTTATCCCCTGCATCCGTGGCAAGACAGCCCTTGTTTTGGCTTTTGCCGTTCAGAAATCCTTTTGAGGGGTCGAGGCTTGGGCGTAGAGTTTTTTAGGGATACGGCCCGCCAAATAGGACAAGCGGCCCGCTTCGGTGGCGTTCTTCATGGCATAAGCCATCTTCAAGGGATCTTTTGCGTGGGCAATGGCCGTATTTAGCAGTACCGCGACCACGCCTAATTCCATGGCGATGGCCACATCCGAGGCTGAACCCACGCCCGCGTCGATCAAGACCGGGCACTTGAGTTTCTCAAGGATGATGCGGATGTTATTGGGATTGAGCACACCCTGGCCTGAACCGATAGGCGAACCCGCAGGCATGACGGCGTGGGCCCCTGCCTGTTCCAACTTTTGGGCCATGACCGGGTCGTCCGACGTGTAGGTCATGACCGTGAAACCTTCCTTGACCAGGATCTTGGTGGCTTCCAAGGTTTCGATCGGATCCGGCAAGAGGGTTTTTTCGTCATGAAGCACTTCCAACTTCACGAAATCCGAGATACCCGTCGCGCGGGCCAAATGGGCTACCCGAATAGCTTCCTCAGCGCTATAACAACCCGCCGTATTGGGGAGCAAGGTATATTTTTCAGGATCAATAAAATCCAAAAGGGTCTTTTCGCCCTTGCTGTCCAAATTCACCCGGCGCAAGGCCACGGTGACGATCTCCGTGCCCGAGGCCTCCAAGCATTCGGCCATGGACTCGTTCGTGGGGTATTTCCCCGTCCCCACCAGGAGTCGGGAAGTGAAGGTTTTTCCGTTAATTTGATAAGAGTCTTGGTCTTGGATCTGTTTTAAGGTTGTTGCCATTTGCTTCTCCGATTCAAAATTCTACTTCGTCGCGTTTGCTCTTTGGTTTTATCCCGCCTTAAGGTCTTAGCCTTCCAATTCAAAATCCTGGATTCGGCGCGATAGCGCCGTTACCCGCCTCCCACGAATTGGATGAGCTCGATCTGGTCGTTCTCGCTCAGGTTCAAACCGCCCCTTTGATCCATCGGAACGATCTTTCGGTTCACCTCGGCCACCACGGTCTCGCGGCGAACCCCCAACTGCTGGATCAATTGTTCCAACGTCAGCGGTTGGCCGAAATTTTTGGTCTCTCCGTTCACGATCAGTTTCAAAGATTCCCCACCTCGAAATTAAAACTCACAACAAAGGCCATTTCACTTTGATGAACATTGATGAAACCTGACGAAGACTGGGTTCATCAAGATTTATCATTCCTTATCAAAGCTAAATTGAAATTCATTTTCCGCCCCTCCGGTTGCTCGTTTCAAGGCTTGTTGTTGAATTGACGCAAGATCTCGAAGATCCTCGACTCGAGGTCGTTCTCATCGAAACTATTCTCGATATCCAAGAAACGGTTCAAAGCGATGCGGGCCACCACCGCGCCGTTCAAGCGGCTGTCCTGCGCCTTGAGCCGTTCCAACACCTGGGTCTGAAGGGCGCTCAATTTGATCTTTTTCGACTTGCCCTCGAGCTTGGTTTTTTTCTTGGGCTTCGCCGCTTTTTCCCGGAGGGCCTTGAGCTTTTGGACCGATTGCTCCGCTTGGGTCTTGGCGGGCGACAAGGTCTTTTCAAGGGCCTCTTTGGATTCCCGCTCTTTTTGAGCGCGAAGTTCCTCAAGCCGTTGGATCTGCTTCTGCGCTTCGGTTAGGTGTTTCTCTGGTTCGTTCAAGGACCGCTTCCTTTCCCATCCCATTCATTGGCCACTGCTTGTCCAGCCAAGGCCCCACAAAATAAATGGCCGTTCCCACCAGGGCCCCAGCCGCCACATCCACAAAATAATGATAGCGTCCGTAGATCGTCCCCGCAAAGAGCGCCACGGTCAAAAAGATGACCGGCTTTTTCCAGCGCCCCAAATAAGGATAGGCCATTATACAAATGATCGAGGCCGCGATATGGGAACTGGGAAAAGAGCCGCCAGGAAAGGCATTATGTTCCACCGCCGATTGCAGCCAATCCGCCACCCAATAGCCCTGCAAGGCCTGCCGGAGCCCCGGCATATAAAACCGCGGGCTTTCAGCGGGCAAAAAGATGAATAACACATAGCAAAAATAGTAGGTCAGCGAAAGCGAGAACATGAAGGACCGGAACTTCGCGAAAGGCGCCCGGAAATAGAGGACCAGGGCCGACAAGGGCATCAAAAGGAAGTAAAAGCTGTAACCGATACTGAAAAATTCGTTCAAAAGCCGCACCGGCGGATAGAACTGTTGGAAGTTCCAGATGCGTCGGCCGATCTGTCCCAACTCATCGTCCACCGCGATCAAGCTCTCGTCCAGGGTCCAGTCGAAATATTGGTGCACCAAGCCGCCGATCTCTTTGTAAAAGAAAAGCATGGCCGCGAGGGGATAAAAAGCCCTCACAAAAATAACGACGGGGTTATGGATACCCCGCAGGGCCCAAAGCAGGAAGAGCAGGACCAGGAAGATCAATAAATGATCGCCGATCAACATCCGCTTCGTTTCCACGGGCAGGTTGCCGGTCGAAATGATGGCCACCATCACCCATTGATACAAAAGGACCAAGGCATCCACGGAGTCGATCCATGCCCTTTTCGGGGTCGTTTCATCGTTCCCGGAGAACCGCCGGTCCGTTTCGGTCACCATGGCTTGATCACCGACATCTCGGCGGGCTTCCCCGCTTGGGCCATTTTCTTGGTGAACAAATAGGCCGTGCCCGGGGACCTGTCCGCTTTGAGCTGGAGGACGGCGATGGAGTAATAGGGCAATTCGAAATCGAAGGTCAGGTCCAACCCCGCGTCCACCGAGACATCGCAATCCTTGGCGTTCAATAGAATCTTCGGGTGGTAATAGTTGCTTCCCCGGTTGATGAGCAAAAGGACCACATCCTTGGTCTTGGGGTCCTGGACCGCGTAAACGGACACATTACTGTTCTGCACCTGTGCCCAAACGCTTTTCCCTTTCATGGAACCGCTCAGGAGTCGAAGCGCCCAATAATCCGGCCGCGCCCCTTTATCATCAAAGAAATCCAACGCGCCGTTGCCCACCAAGTATGAAGAAAAAGCCATCGGCATGCGATTGTTCAAAAGCGCGCCAACCTCTTCCGCTTGCCAGATCGCCGCCCAGAAACTGCGCGGACCGCTGTCTTCCGTGGGCGTTGGTTTACCCACGACCTTGGTCCCCGCCGGGGATATCGGTGTCGATGAAGCGGTCGGAGCGGGGGTCTGGCTCAATTGAGCGGTCCGGGTGTTATCGGTGGATTCCAGGCAGATATTCCCCCCGGTCAGGACCAAGGGGATCAAAAAGTCGCTATTGATGGCCAGCCGGTCCTCCAAACCCCGGGTCAGGGTTTGGATATGGCGCACATCGTTCACCACCTTGTCGGGGGTGCATTGGGCCGCCGTAATGGCCGCGTAATGATGGATGGAGGCCAGGTTGACAATATCGCCGTCGAATTGGATGAAGGGGGTGAACCAATCGTCCTCCCCGGAAGTGTATCGCCAGGCCAGTTCCGGCCCGAGGATCAGGACCGACGGATCGACCCTTTTGACCGCATTATAGATGGTCCGGAAATCATTGATGTAGTCATAAACGTTATACGCAGCAAAGTTCGGGTCCTTGCTTTTTTCGGCGTAGAGGTCCGGCTCGTCCCCAATGGTCCAATAGAGGACCTTTTCCCCTTTTTCCACGTTACAGTGCCGCACCCATTCCGCCACCGTTTCCGGGTCCGCGCGGCGGATAGGCAGCTCGATCATTGGTTCCGCTCCTTGGGCCCGGGCATAGGCCACGAACTTGTCCAGATCTCCCTCCGCCTGATCTTCGTCACCGTTCAAATGATCCGTTCCAACTAATTTCAAGAAATCGACCGGGAGCGACCGGGACCAGTCCTGCGCCCGATCCAGCATGGAAGATAGGTCGCCGGACAGGGGCACTTGAACGGACTGTCCATAAAAACCGCTCCGCATGTCATCGTCCCCTGAAAGGAACATGGGTAGTTGGGTCAACCGGACCGTGACCGAGTTGGATTCCCTCTCGACCGGCGACAAGGAAGCGCCATAACCGTCCAACCCGGCGTAAACGACCGTACGGTCATAGACCTTCACTTGGTCCAACTCAAATTGCCCGTCCTTGTCGGTCACCGCCGAAAGGGTACGAGGCCAAGTGGTGACCCGGGCGCCAGCCAGTGGTTGCCCTTGGGCGTCCACGACCGACCCGGTCAATGTCCGGCGGCCCCAAAAGGTCGATGTCTTCGTCCCATCCGTCACCAGATCCGCGTAAAGGTTCTCCTCGTCATTGGTCGGCACCGAAACCACCGTTTTCCCTGCCCATTGGATCTTTGCCCACAGCGAGGGATTCTTCCAGTTGTCCGGGTTCCCGCTCAGGCTCAATTGCAGCATCCGGTTACCGGTGGACGAACCGCCCTCATCCAAGGCCAGGTCGAAGAGGATAGTCTTGTCCGGGCCGATCTCCAACCCCTCGAAGAAAGTCAAAGGTACGCAAGCTTCCAGGATATAACCGTTCAAGCTGGGCCGGGCGGAAACGCGCCCGCCGCCAATGCGCGTCTCTTTGTTGAAGCAATAGATCTGCGGGTTTCGGCAGCCTGTGCCCGGGGAAAAAGCGATGTGGTAATCGCCTTTCGTGATGTGATTGGGGTGTTTGTCGGCGGCCCCGGCCGAAAGAAAAAGCTCGATGCAATCCCCATCCCAGAGGGCCATATCCTTGTTATCGTTCACCACGCCCGAGGGTTTTTGCACGATCGCCGACAGGTACAGATATTGGGAATCATAGGTCAAAAAGATACGGCCGCTGAAATCGTCCGAGGATTTCCAGTTCAGGAGGCCGTAGGTCACTTGGGACTTTTTATTGAGCAGGATCATGCGGGTTTTTGGCCAATCGACCAGATAACCATCGACCCGGATGGGTTTGTCCGTGTCCGTGACCGTCAAAGGAGTGGTAACAGGGGTAACGACCGGGGTTTGTGCCCACAGAGGAACGACCAAGAAAAGCGACAGAAAAAGAGCGCGATAGATACGGTTCAAAGCTTTGTCCTTTTCTTGGATGTCGCTGTTAAAAACCCTGCCTCATCCATGAAAGCCCCCCGGTCAGTGGCCGCCGGGGATCAGCACGCTCCTAGCGAAAGGTACCTATAAGGGGATGGGTGGAGCGACACCACTCGAGTGCCCGCTTTTTCAAATCCCCCTGGTCTTATGGCGGGGCTTGAATGGATAGGCTAAAAAGAAAACCATCCTCGAGCTTCACAATAGCAAAAGGGCCGGATTTCTCCGACCCTTCTTTGACGTTCCTGCTTCGAATAAAGATGCGGTTTACTGGATCGAAGCAACCAGGCTGGTTTCCCCCATCAAATATTGGTCCACGCCCTTTGCCGCGGTCCGTCCCTCGGCGATAGCCCAAACAATGAGCGATTGGCCTCGGGTCATATCCCCGGCCACGAAAACACCCGGAACGTTGGTCATCTTGTTAGCGTCCGCCTTCACGTTCGAACGGGCATCCAGCTCGATTCCCAGCTTTTCGAACAGGGGGTTCTTTTCAGGCCCCGTAAAACCCATGGCCAAGAAGACCAGATCCGCCGGCAGTTCCATTTCGCTGCCCGGCACTTCCTGCATCTTCGGGGGCGCGCCCGGTTGGGGCACCCATTCGACCTTGACCAATTTGAGTTTCTTCAGGACGCCGTTCTCGCCTTCGAACGACTTGGTGGAAACACTGTAGAGGATCTCGCCGCCTTCTTCATGGGCAGGAGCCACACGCAGGATGCGGGCCCATTCGGGCCAGGGATTGTTCGCCGCGCGGGTCAGCGGGGGTTTCGGAAGCACCTCAAGGGAAGTCACGCTTTTGGCGCCCTGGCGATGAGCGGTGCCGATACAGTCGGCTCCCGTGTCGCCGCCGCCGATGACGATGACGTGCTTGTCCTTGGCGTGGATCTGGTTCTCGACCTTGTCACCTAATTGGACTTTGGTCGCTTGGGGCAGGTATTCCATCGCGAAATGAACCCCCTTCAATTCACGGCCCGGCACCTTCAGGTCGCGGGCTTGGGTCGCTCCACCGCAAAGAACAATGGCATCAAAATTCTTGCGCAGGTCCTCAATAGGAACATTGTGGCCGATGTTGGCGTTCACCTTGAACTCGACCCCTTCGGCTTCCATTTGTTTCATACGTCGGTCGATGTGACGTTTTTCCATCTTGAACTCAGGAATGCCGTAACGGAGCAACCCGCCGATGCGATCCGCGCGCTCGAACACCGTCACTTTGTGACCCACCCGGGCCAATTGTTGGGCGGCGGCCAACCCAGCCGGGCCCGAACCGACCACAGCGACTTTTTTACCCGTCAGCTTCTTCGGCGGCATGGGAACTACCCCGCCGTCTTGAAAAGCACGGTCGATAATGGAAACTTCGATCTGTTTGATCGTGACCGGCTGGCCATAGACATCCATGTTCAGGGTACAAGAGTTTTCACAAGGAGCCGGACAAAGACGCCCCGTGAACTCCGGGAAGTTATTGGTGGCGTGCAGGCGCTCGATAGCTTCGTCCCAACGGCCGCGGTAAACCAGGTCGTTCCAATCCGGGATGATGTTGCCCAAGGGGCAACCCATGTGACAAAAAGGGATACCGCAGTCCATGCAACGGGCCGCTTGGGTGTTCAGTTCTTTCGGGTCCGCGGGAAGGACGTATTCTTTCCAGTCCTTAACGCGTTCCGACACCGGGCGTTTGTGCTGGTTTTCCCGGCCTGCTTCGATGAAACCTGTAGGTTTTCCCACTTACTTACTCCGATGAATTTTTAAGTTCCCGGGATTTTCGATCTTCTTCTAGATCGAAAATGACCCCAATTCAAAATTTAAAATTCAAAATTCTTAATTGCCTTTATGCCACAGCCACAGGGGCTGACTTGGCTTCTTTTTGGGCCTGCAAGGCCTTCTTGTATTCCACCGGCATGACCTTCACGAATTGCTTCGCGAAGCCATCCCAATCGGCGAGGATCTTCTTCGCCACCGGGCTTCCGGTGTATTCACCGTGCTTACGGAGCATTTCCTGGATCAAAGCGGCATCTTCGCTGGTCACCGGTTCCAGTTCGACCATTTCTTTATTGCAGCGTTGTTCGAAATCGCCCGTCTTGTTCCAGACATAGGCGACGCCGCCGCTCATGCCCGCCGCGAAGTTACGGCCCGTCTCACCGATCACGACCACATAACCGCCGGTCATGTATTCACAGCCGTGGTCGCCCACACCCTCGACAACGGCGTTCACGCCGCTATTACGCACCCCGAACCGCTCACCCGCGCGGCCACGGATATAAGCTTCCCCGCTGGTAGCGCCATAAAGGAGCACGTTACCCACGATAATGTTCTCTTCCGCCGCGAAAGTGGATTCGGCGGACGGATAGACCATGATCTTGCCGCCGCACAAACCTTTACCGACGTAGTCATTGGCGTCGCCTTCCAGGCGCAGGGTAATACCATGGGGCAAAAAGGCCCCGAAGCTTTGACCCGCCGAGCCGTGGAAGGTGATCTGGATGGTATCGTCCGGAAGACCCTTGGCCCCGTATTTACGCGAGACCTCGGCGCCCAGCATGGTGCCGACGGTGCGGTTGATGTTACGGATAGGCACCTCAAAACGCACCGGCTTCTTTTCGTCCAGGGCGGGCTTACAGCGTTCAATAAGGACTTCCTGGTCCAATGCCTTGTCCAAACCATGGTCCTGCACCTGGGTGCAATAGACCGGGCCCTGGTTGGCTTCCTCGGGTTTGTAGAAAATAGCCGAAAGGTCCAACCCCTTCGTCTTGAAATGCTGCATGGCTTCGTTCATGTCGAGCAGTTCGGAATGGCCGACCATGTCCGTGATGGTCTTAAAACCCAGTTCCGCCATGATCTCGCGGAGTTCTTCGGCGATATAGAGCATGAAGTTGACGACATACTCCGGCTTGCCGGTGAACTTCTTGCGAAGTTCCGGGTTTTGGGTCGCGATACCCACCGGGCAAGTATCCAGGTGGCAAACGCGCATCATGATGCAGCCCTCGGCCACCAAAGCGGCGGTAGCGAAACCGAATTCCTCGGCGCCCAATAAGCAGGCGATAGCCACGTCCCGTCCTGTCTTTAATTGGCCGTCGGTTTGGACCGTGATACGGTCGCGCAACTTGTTCTTCACGAGGATCTGTTGGGTCTCGGCCAAGCCGAGCTCCCAAGGAGCGCCCGCGTACTTGATGGAGGTCAGGGGCGAAGCGCCCGTGCCGCCATCGTGACCGCTGATGAGCACATGGTCCGCGTGGGCTTTGGACACCCCGGCGGCGACGGTCCCCACGCCCACTTCAGCGACTAACTTGACCGAGATGCGGGCTTGGTTGTTGGCGTTCTTCAGGTCATGGATGAGCTGGGCCAAGTCTTCGATGGAATAAATGTCATGGTGCGGCGGGGGCGAAATGAGCCCCACGAACGGCGTCGCGTGACGGGTCTTGGCGATCCAGGGATAAACCTTTTTCCCCGGCAATTGGCCGCCTTCGCCCGGCTTGGCGCCCTGCGCCATCTTGATCTGGATCTCTTTCGCGTTGACCAGATAGTTGCTGGTCACGCCGAAACGGCCCGAGGCCACTTGTTTGATAGCCGAGTTACGGGAATCCCCATTGGCTTCCGGCACGAAACGCTCGTCGTCCTCGCCTCCTTCACCCGTGTTGGACTTGCCGCCCAAACGGTTCATGGCGATCGCCAAGGTTTGGTGAGCTTCCATCGAGATGGAACCATAGGACATAGCGCCGGTGGCGAAACGCTTCACGATCTCGCTGGCAGGCTGCACTTGGTCGATAGGGATCGGCTTACCCGGCTTGAACTTGAAAAGCCCACGCAGGGTGGCCAAAGCCTTGGACTGGTCGTTGACGTCCTTGGAATATTCCTTGAACAACTTGTAGTTGCTCGTTTTGACCGAGGTTTGCAATTTGTGGATGGTATCGGGGTTGAAAAGATGCTTTTCCCCTTCGCGGCGCCATTGATAGCGTCCGCCCCATTCCAGGTCCATCTCACGCGAGGGGCGTTCCGGGAAAGCGTCCCGGTGACGGCGTTCGGATTCCATCGCCACTTCGTCGATTCCAATACCCTGGATCCGGTTGGACGTCCAGGTGAAATATTCGTCGATGAACTTCTTGTTCAACCCGACCGCTTCGAAGATCTGGGCGCCACGGTAGCTTTGGATGGTCGAAATGCCCATCTTGGACATGACCTTCACGATGCCCTTGTTGGCGGCCTTGATGTATTTCTTCACCGCCGTCTTGTGATCGATCTCCGACGGCAGGATGCCGCGACGGATCATGTCGTCCAGGGTCTCGAAAGCCAAATAGGGATTGATAGCGTTCGCGCCATAACCGAGCAACATCGCGAAGTGATGCACTTCACGGGCTTCACCGGTCTCCACAATGAGACCCACCTTGGTACGGTCGCCGTTCTTGATCAAATGGTGATGCACGCCCGCCGTCGCCAAGAGGCTCGGGATAGAGGCATTGTCGTGATCCAAACCACGGTCGGACAGAATGATGATCTGATAGCCGTCTTTCACCGCTTGGCTGGCCTTGGCGCGAACTTCATCAACAGCCTTCGCTAAACCCTTACCACCCTCGGCCACCTTATAAAGGATGGGCAAGGTGATGGCCTTGTAGCCATTGGTCTTGATATGGGTGAACTTGGCCAATTCGTCGTTGTCCAACACCGGGGTCTTGAGCTCGATCTGTTTACAGGATTCCGCCGTCGGCTTCAGGATATTGCCTTCATAACCCAAGGTCGTATTGACCGAGGTGACCAACTCTTCCCGGATAGCGTCCAAAGGCGGGTTGGTGACCTGGGCGAACAATTGACGGAAATAATTGAAGAGCGGTTGGTTCTTGTTCGACAAGATCGCCAAAGGCGTATCGTCGCCCATGGAGCCGATAGCTTCTTCGCCGTTGGTGGCCATAGGGGCCAGGAGGATCTTCAGGTCTTCGTGGGTATAACCGAAGGCCTTTTGGCGCTTCAGAACGGTCTGGTGGTCCGGTTCCGGCACATGCGGGGCTTCCGGAAGGTCTTCCAATTTGACCAGGTTCTTCTTCACCCATTCCCCATAGGGTTGGGCCTTAGCGATCTTTTCTTTGATCTCGGTATCATCAACGATACGGCCTTCTTTAAGGTCGATGAGGAACATCTTTCCCGGTTCCAAGCGGCCCTTTTTGATGACCTTTTTAGGTTCGATATCTAGTACGCCGACTTCCGATGCCATGACCACCATATCGTCGCTGGTCACGTAATAGCGGGAAGGACGAAGACCGTTACGGTCCAAAATAGCGCCGATGACCTGACCATCGGTGAAAGCCACCGAAGCGGGACCGTCCCAGGGCTCCATCAGGCATGAATGGTAGTGATAAAAATCTTTCTTATATTGAGGCATGGTGGCGTGGCCGGTCCAAGCCTCGGGGATCAGCATCATGATGGCGTGGGGCAAGCTGCGACCGCCCATGACCAAAATTTCGAGGGCATTATCAAAGGTCGCCGAGTCCGACTGTCCTTCGCGAACGATAGGAAGGATGCGCTTCATTTCCTCAGCGGTGTAATGCTCACTTTGGAACAGGGCTTCCCGGGCATGCATCCAGTTAATGTTGCCGCGCAGGGTGTTAATTTCGCCATTATGGGCGATGTAACGGAAAGGATGGGCCAGGTCCCAAGACGGGAAGGTGTTGGTCGAGAAACGGGAGTGGACCAAAGCCACCGCCGATTCCATGTCCTTATCGCGAAGATCCGGGAAATAGGGCGAAACTTGACCAGTCGTCAACATACCCTTGTAGCCGATTGTGCGGCAAGACAGCGTGGTCACATAGAACAAGGACTTCGCTTTAACGTCTTTGCTAACAGCCACTTCATTTTCGACCCGTTTGCGGATCAGGAACAATTTACGTTCGAAGGCGTCCGAATCTTTGATGTCAGCGGACTTGCCGATGAAGATCTGCTTCATGGCCGGTTCACCGGCGCGGGCCGTGGGACCGATTTCAGCGTTCTCGGTCGGCACTAAACGCCAACCCAGCAATTCTTGACCTTCTTCCTTAATGACCCTGGCGAAGATGTCCTCACAGGCCTTGGCTTGCTTGGATTCCTTAGGCAAGAAAACGAACCCGACCGCATAATCCCCTTCTTTAGGCAGATGAATGCCCCACTTGGAGCAGTTCTTACGGAAGAACTTGTCAGGGATCTGGATCACGATGCCCGCGCCGTCGCCGGTGTTGATCTCGCAGCCGCAAGCGCCCCGGTGGTTCAGGTTCAGGAGGATCTCGATACCTTGTTGAACGATCTCATGGGATTTCTTGTTCTTGATATTGGCCACAAAGCCGACGCCGCAGGCATCCCGGCCGGCATCGAAGGGCACCAGTAAGTTTTCGTTCTCATTCACTTGGATCGGTTGTTCCGACATTCAATTCTCCCAGATTCAAAATAACAACAACTTGAACCACGAAAGGCGGCACACAAAGATCGCTAAGACATCTTTATGATTTAACCCATTCGCTTTGCTTTTGTCCTAACTTGGTGCCCTTAGTGGTTAAAAAGGTTTTGTACCTTAAAGCAAGGTTTGTTCCAGAGTCAAAAAAAGCGGCCTTTTAGCGGGGCCGCCACGGAGCGAAGGTAAAGTGGAGAGGTAAATTACAATATAAAGTGGGCTTTTTCAACGGTTCTTCAAGCCCTGGGGCTCCTCTAGGAAAACGACAAGTAAACCGATATCAGCGGAAAAAAGCCTTTCACATGACAAAAAAGTAAGGCTTCGCTGCAAAAATGTCCGATCGCGACAGGTTAAAGGGGTTAACGGGGCCTTTATATTGCTTTTGCCCCGTCTACAGCCACGGGATAGGAGCGAATTAGAAATTCGCGACCCTAAGTCCGAATCGAGGACTTTTTCATCTAACTGTAAAAAGGCGGTGTCCCGCCAAAATAGTCCAAATAAAACCGTTTTTTGGCCTCCAGGAACCGGTTCTCCACGATGGCCTGGCGGATCATCCGGGTCACGTCGGTCATGAATTGCAGGTTATGCAAACTCACCAACCGAAGTACCAGAAGCTCCTCCGCTTGGAAAAGATGGCGCAAATAGGACTTGGTGTAGTTACGGCAGCATTCGCAAGAACAGTCCGGGTCCAGGGGTGAAAAGTCTTCGGTGTATTGGGCGTTCTTCAGGATGACCCTTCCCTTGCGGGTCAAGGCCGTTCCGTTGCGGGCGATACGGGTGGGCATAACGCAGTCGAACATATCCATTCCCCGCTCCACGCACTCCCAAAGGTCTTCCGGGGTACCCACCCCCATCAAATAGCGGGGCTTGTTTTCGGGTAGATAAGGGGCCGTCTTGCGGACCACTTCATAGATGCTTTCTTTGGGTTCGCCGACCGAAACACCCCCAATGGCATAACCCGGAAAATCGAATTGCAGCAAGGCCTTGGCGCTCTTCTCCCGCAAATGGGGAAAGTTGGACCCTTGCACGATGCCATAAAGGGACTGAGCGTTATCCCGACCGCTTTCTTGATGGGTCTTCCAGCAGCGTTCGGCCCAGCGGGTCGTACGGTCCACCGAGTCTTCCACATACTTTTCCGGCGAGGGATAAGGAATACATTCATCGAAGGCCATGATGATATCCGCGCCGATTTTGTGTTGGATCTGGGTGGCGCTTTCGGGGGTCATTTGCCACTTGCTGCCATCCAAATGGGATTGGAAAGCAACACCTTCCTCGGTGATCTTGCGAAGGTCGGCCAAGCTAAACACCTGGAATCCCCCGCTGTCGGTCAGGATGGGCTTGTCCCAATGCATGAACTTGTGAAGGCCACCCGCTTTGACCATGTGGTCCGCGCCGGGACGAAGCATCAAGTGATAGGTGTTCGCCAAAAGGATCTCGGACCCACAGGCCAAGACATCTTCAGGAGAAAGCGCCTTCACCGCCGCTTGGGTGCCCACCGGCATATAGCAGGGGGTTTGGATGGTGCCATGGGGCAATGACAAAAGGCCGTTTCGCGCGGCGGTTTGGCTGTCTTTGGCGGTTACTTGGAATTGATGGGCTGACACAAAAATCCTTAAAAAATGTTGAAATCATTTTAGCTGTGATGAGAACTGATGTTCTTTGATAAACCAACAGCTTTATCAATCTTCATCAATCCATATCAATGCAAAACGCCTTTGCTGAAAGCCGGGCCATGATAGCTAATTTCGGGTGAGTCTTTGGAAAAAACAGGGCATTCGTTACAATGCCCGCATGGACAGACCTATTTACGTACCACCTCAAGGCCCACCCCAGGGTCCCGGCCCCAGCCGAGAGATCTATCCTCTGATGGGCGAAGAGAACATCTTCAAAATGCTCTCGGACTTTTATCAAGAACTGGGCAAGTCTTCGATCCGGGCCATGTTCCCCGAGAACCTTGAAGAAGCTTCGCAAAAGTCAGCCAAGTTCTTTGTGCAAGTTCTAGGCGGCCCACCGCTTTATGTGATCGACTACGGTCCACCCCGTATGCGGGCCCGTCACATTCCCTTTGAGATCGACGAATCCGCCCGTCAGGTTTGGTTGTCTTGTTTTATGAAAGTGCTTGAGAACGCGGATAAGAAATACAACTTTCCCATGCAGCACATGGCCGGGTTCAAGGATTTTCTAGATGGTTTCTCGACTTGGATGGTCAACAAGCTTTAGTTTTCAGAGGCCTTCAGCAGTCCGGCGGATTGGGTCAAATTCACGGGCGCTCCCACCGCTTTCCTAAAGTAATTTGACGCGCCTACTTTATCTCCCGTTATCATCCGCATTGTTCCCAACCGATAAAACAAATTTGCCGAAGGGTAACCCTTCAGAACCGCTTGGATCAAATTCTTTTCCGAATCCGAAGCACCCTGCACCTTGAAGATCAGGTCCGCCCTTTTCTCCCAATAGCAAGACTCCAAAAAAGGATCTCCTTGGAACAAAGGATGAATTTTATCGATCACCGCTAGGATCTTAGCTCGATTAGTCCCATGCCCAGCCTCAAACCCATCGATGTACACCTCAATATATTCATCTAAAGAACGGTCCGCGGTCATCCATTTCAGAAAAACGGACCGGTTTGCATCGGTTATGTCGATAACCCAAAGCATCAACCCACCATCGGCCCGGTTCAGGTCCTTTGCCAGCCAATAGGCTGTTCCCGGCCCCAGACGCTTGGCTAAAAAAGGCTGGTAATTCACGTTGATGAGAAGGGCGGCCCATTTCGTTTGGCGCGGCTCAAGCCGTTCATTTTTGACCGCGTTCCACTGATAGTCCGCGAGATCCAGTGTTTGGTCAGCCAAGCTCGGATTAAAATCCGCAAAAATAAGCCCAGGCCCATCCGCGGCGGCTTTAGCTTCCAGGATTTGATAGGCACGATAGTTATAGATAGACTTCATTTCCTTCAACCAGTAGGCCGGTTTATCCCAAAGATGCGGATAAACATTGAACAACTGATTAAAGTCCAACGAAACAGAAACCACCATGAGAAGGACTAAAACTACCGCGGTCCAACGGGATGAAATTTCCAAACTCAACCGCGCCCAACCTAGGCCGATCACCGGGATCAAGACGATCAAAATGGTGATATAGCGGTAAAACTCCGGTCCTTGACTGCACACCGCCGGCAGCAAGAAAACAATGAACAAAACACATAACCATCGATAAAAGAACCGGTCTAAATTTTTGAGACATTCCAATAACCCCACACCGAACAAAGCACCCAATACCGGATTGATCAGACCGCCCCACACCGGCTTATAGCAAATCTCGTTATAAGGCACTCCCCAAAAGAGCGCCTTAATGGGGTCCCAGGCCCAGTAAAATTTTTCCCATGTTGAATAATAAGACAAATTCCACAGGGCTTGTGTCGGACCATATTGGAATTTATTCGTGATGACGCAATAAAGCAAAAAAGGGATCATGGGAATGGCCATACCAAACCCAAAGAATAAAAACCGCCGGACATTACCCTTCCAGTAAAGGAACATCATCGTCGAGATGATCACAAAAGCAGAGGAAACCCAATGGAGATAAACCGCATAGAAGGACACCCCAACACTGAAGCCCAGGACCCAAGCGGCCACCTTACCTTTTGTTTCCGTTTCAGAACGAATGGTTTTCCCCAACCATAAAAAAGCCCAAGCAACCAAGGGAAGCTGCAAAATATCATGCTCGGAAAAACGTCCGGCGTATGCGGGCCAAAAAGTGATCCCCGCCATAAGGGCGCAGAAAAATGAGAATGATCTTGAGAAATAAGTCCGGGCCGCGAGATAGGCCAGAGGGATCCATAGGAAGGAAATGACCGACGGCCATACCCAGATATTGGTCAAAGAAGGGCCAAAAAGTCTAAAAACTTTACTTAAAAACCAGGCGTAAAAGAAAGGGATATCGGTGAAATTGAAAAAGAGATGCCGAATCCCGTTCTCCCCGATCCGGAGTGCCGTAAAACCATACACACCCTCGTCATAAGTAGGCCAAACCGAAAGGGTGGTGAGTTTGTAGAATCGAAAAAAGACCGCCAAAAGCGTCACGACCGCCCAAACCCAGATCGGGATTTTTTTAAAGAACTCGAAGCGGTATAAAGGGACATCCGGGTTTTCTGGCGGATGATAGGTCAAGAGACCCACAACGAATGGAAGGATCAAACCAAAAATTCCGACGCAAAGACAGGCACCGAAAGAAAGGTCAAAATAAGAAAGAAGAACGTTCGAACCTAAAAAAATAAAAAAATAACCCCATGGTTGAAAAGGAACCACTCGGTTCAATATCCCGTTATTTCCTCTCATTCGATCCATTTCATTCAAAGTATCAACATCGCGTCACCGTAGGATAAAAAGCGATAACCTTCTTTGATCGCCTCGTGATAAGCCGCCAGGATACGTTCCCGGCCCGCGAAGGCACTCACCAGCATTAAGAGCGTCGACTTGGGCTGGTGGAAGTTCGTAAATAACACGTCCACCACTTTGAACTGGTACCCAGGCGTGATGAAGATGCGGGTATCGAATGAACTGGGTTCCACTAAGCCGCTTTCTTTCCCTGCTGACTCCAGCGCCCTTACTACCGTGGTGCCAATGGCCACCACCCGGCCATGCCTTTTTCGGGTGTCCTCGATAGCTTTGGCCAAAGCTGGAGAAACCTCTAGGGTTTCGGGGTGCATCACATGGTTCTCGATCTCTTCCGTATCCACCGGCAAAAAGGTTCCCAAACCCACATGCAAAGTCGCCGCTGCTTGGCGAACCCCCTGTTTTTTGAGGTCTGCTAACAAGGCGGGTGTGAAATGCAGCCCCGCCGTGGGCGCCGCCACGGAGCCGTCTTTCTTGGCAAAAACCGTCTGGTATCGTTCCCGGTCGGCCTGGGTGTCGGCCCGTTTGATATAAGGCGGCAAAGGGATGTGCCCGTATTTGTTCAGGAAGTTTTTGAAGTTGCCGGTCTTGTTAAACCGAACAATGAAGTGGCCCTCCCCCAGCGATTCCAAGACCGCAACTTCCCCTTTGGGCTCTAGATTAAGGATAAAGACGCCTTTAATACGCTTGGCCGGAGCGATCAACACTTCCCATTCGTTGGGTTCACCGCCCATAGCGGGTCGAAGGAGGAATATTTCAAGCCTTGCTCCCGTATCGGCCTTAGTGGCGAAAAGCCGGGCCGGAATGACCTTGGTTTGATTGACCACCGTCAGGTCGTTCGGCAAAAGCCATTTGGCCAGGTCGCGAACGTGGCTATGGGTCACATGACCGGTCTTGCGGTCGAGCACCAGCATGCGGGATGCGTCCCGTTTTTCCAGCGGCTTTTGGGCGATGGACTCCGCCGGCAAGTGATAGTCAAAGAGTTCAAGTTTCAAACAAAACCATCCAACTTGGATTCACAACAAAACACTAACCAACAACAAATCCAAATCAATTTGGCCACAGATACAGGGGATTCATGGGATCAACATAAAAACAAAACCATTTTAACCGCCGATGAACGCAGATGGGCGCCGATAAAAATGAATACAGTTAAGACTTATCGGCGTTTATCCGCTTTGATCGGCGGTTGCTTTTGATACTTTTCCGCTATCCCCTGAATCCCCTGATCTGTGGCAAAAAATGCCGTTCCTTAGTCGCTATTCATCTTATCCAGGATGATCCCGTAATAATAATGCCTCAAGATATCAAAAGCTCCATAGCCCGCCTTGGCCATACCGCAAGCCCCGTCCTGGCACATCCCCACACCATGGCCCCAGCCCGTGCCCGTAAAGACCATCTTAGGGCCCTCGAGCTTGACGTCGAAACGGGTGCTTCGGATCACGTCCGGTCCCAGGGCCATCCGGAACGCGGCGCCCTTGATCTTTTGGGATCTTCCATTGCCGTCGTTCAAGACCAAAGAAAGGACCCGGCCCCCATCGCCCCTCCGGATGGAATCGATATGGCTGATGTCGTAAAGCGGGATATGGGCGGCCCTTAACTTACGGGCCGCTTCGGCAATGCCCATCTCCGCTTGCCATTTATAATGTTTTCCTTTTCGGTCGAAAGAACAATCCACAGGCCGTAAATAAGGCATCGGACGTCCCCAGACTTCCTCCGCGCCGGTCGTCTCTCCGCCGCAATTGGAATGGAAGACCGCCATGATCGGTTGGTCCTGATAGGTCATGATCTCGCCCCGGGTTTCCAGCACCGCTTGGCTGATGTTCTGGTTCACCAAACGGGAACCCAGGTACATTTGGTATTGGGTCGTGTTTTCCAGGTCAAAGGGCAGGTTCTTGCGGCGCGCTTCCATTTGCTTATAGACCGCGAAGGTGCGGGCCGCCACCGCCTGGGCCTTGAGCGCTTCCATGGGCCAACTACTAGGGATCTCACCGGCCAGTACACCCATCAGGTAATCGGCCATGGGCAGTTCATTGATGACCGTCACATAGCCGTCGTGGTCGTCGAGGACCTCCAGGGTGCCCCGGTAGCGGTTGCCGTTGACCTGCATATCTCCGTTCTCATTGGACCGGAAAACCGCCGGGCCTTGCAGGTCATGCACCGTCAGGTCGAAGGAATAATATTTATGCCCGCCCTGTTCGACCGTTCGGGCATTCAATGAAGAGACCCCCGTCACCGAAGCGCCCGAGGGCACCAAAAGCCGTGCCGAAGGCTGCCGCACCGCGATGGCGACACGGACCAAATGGACCGGAAGCGGTTTTTCCCGCGGAACGGCCCGGTCGGACAAGGAGCTTTCGACCGTGGTCGTGGTCGTTTCGTAGTCCGTATAGGTGCGTAAAGGAACGCAGCCCGTCAAAAGGAGCAGAGAAAGAAAGCCGGGGAGAAGGAAGCGGGGCTTCATTTGAGTTTGGAAAGGGCCCAAAGAATGAGCGACAAGACACCCGACAAGAGCAGGCAGGTCGTCAACGGGAAGTAAAAATGAAAGTTTTCCCGTTCGATCCGGATATCCCCCGGCAAGCGGCCCAAGGGAGGAAAAGGAAAGCCAAGGGCCAAATAAGCCCCGATCATCACCAGGACCACCCCCAAAGCGATCAACCCTTTACCTACCAAACCCCAGTTTTCCACGCTACCAACCTTTAAAGATGATCCACCCAAGCGAAATTCAATTTTGCCACAGATACACAGGATCCAGGGGATCAACAACAAAAGCGAAACTATTTTACCGCCGATGAACGCAGATGGACGCCGATAAAGGATGAAGTTAGCAAAGACTTATCGGCGTTTATCCATTTTGATCGGCGGTTGCTTTTAAGCTTTTGCCTTCATCCCCCTCTGTCCCCCTGCGTTCGTGGCTAAAAATGTTTTTCACCTTAAACAAAAAAAGGCGGCCTAGGGCCGCCTTTCAAGACCGACAAAACCGGTTTACTTCGAGACTTGGTCCTTGACCTTGTCCCAATCCGCCAAGAATTTCTTCAAACCGATATCCGTCAAGGGATGGTTGAAGAGCTGTTTCATGACCGAGAAGGGCATGGTGCCCACATGGGCGCCCGCCATGGCCGAATGAACAACGTGCATCGGGTGGCGTAACGAAGCGGAAAGGACCTCGGTCTTGAACCCATAGTTCTTGTAGATCTGGACAATGTCTTTGATGAGCTGCATACCGTCTTGACCCACGTCATCCAAGCGGCCCACAAAGGGGCTGACATAAGTGGCGCCGGCCTTGGCCGCCAAAATAGCCTGGGCAGAGGAGAAACAAAGGGTGACATTGACCTTGATGCCTTCAGAGCTCAAGGCCTTGCAGGTCTTGATGCCTTCGGGGATGAGGGGAACCTTGACCACCACATTCTTGTGCAGTTTGGCCAGGACCTGGCCTTCTTTGATCATCGCGTCCGAGTCCAGGGCCGTCACTTCGGCGGAAACAGGACCGTTGACAGCTTCACAGATCTCTTTGATCCGTTGATGGAAATTGACGCCTTCTTTGGCCACCAGTGACGGGTTGGTCGTGACCCCGTCCACAATGCCCCAAGCCACACCCTCTTTGATCTCGTTAATATTGGCCGTATCTAGGAAAAATTTCATTTGCCCCTCCGGGGACCGAACTGAATGGATTAGGTTACTTTGGAATTATCGGCAGGGCCCCCGGAAATGTCAACGTGACCCCCAAAAGGTCACTTCTTGCGGCGGACCGCCAGATAAGAGAGCCAAATACCCATCTCATAGAGCAGGATCAAGGGCACCGCCACGATGACCTGGCTGATAGGGTCCGCGCTGGGCGCGATGAAAGCGGCCAAAATAAAGATGCCCAGGATCGCGTGTTTACGTTTCTGTGACAAAAAGGCGGGGGTCGCGATTCCCACGCTGACCAACGCCGCCAGGATAAGCGGCAGTTCGAATATGCAACCGAAGATCAGCAAGAAATTGACCACGAACCCGTAATAACCCTGCAGCGTCCATTGGGGGATAAAACTGTAATCCAGGTTGTAACGAACCAGGAATTCCAAGGACATCGGAATGACCAAGAAATAACCAAAGGCCACGCCCGCCAGGAAGAAGAACAGACCCAAACAGAAAACCATAAGGATGGCCATTCTCTCCCCCGGCTTGAGGGCCGGAGCAGCGAAAACCCATAATTCCCGGAGGATATAGGGCGAGGCCAGGACGATGCCCGCCACCGCGGCCAGGTGCATATTGATCATGAAGGCTTCGACCGGCGTGAGGGTCTGAAGAGCGTGGACCTTCCCGCTCATTTCCGGGAATTTAGCCAAAGCGGTATTGAAAGGATGCAGGAGGAACCCGAAAAGCCAGTCCGACTTCCAAAAAGCCAGGCCCAGGCAAACAGCGACCGCCACCAAAGAGCGCATCAGGCCTTTGCGGAGATCCGAAAGATGTTCGCTTAAATAACGGGGACGGTCCAGAACGGGTTCGGGCATGGCGGAACTATAACATGAAACCTCTTCAAAATTAAAAACAGAGCGACTTATTAGAAGGTTTCGACCCTGAGATTTTCCACAGGAAATCGCGGACTAACCATAAAACCGGGACCTATTTTGCAGCCGGGGACGCGATCGGAACAGGCGTTAGGATCTCGCTGTAATAGGTGTCTAGTTGCGACAGGGCGGCGTAAGGCACCACAAAGACGTCCTTGCTCCTGTCCGATGCCAGATAGACATCGGTCTTTTTCTGGTTGCCGAAGCGGAAAGTGCGTTGTTCCCCTGTGTTCAACTGTACCTCGATGATATACGAGGGATCCTTCAGGCCAGTCGCGGCCTTTTTGGAAGCGTAGTCCTCAATATTGAGGGTCGATAACGCGTTATCAATGAAGTTCCCTTCTTCTTGGGCCTTGGCGCGGCCCGGGCAGGTCCAAAGGCCTTTATCGTCCTTTTTATAAATATAGACCTTGCCACGGTGGGAAACGGTGATGGACTTAGCCGCGTTCATGTCGAATTTCATGATGCTCTTGTCGCGGTAATCCCCCGGCTTGATGTCCAAGGTTTTGTCGAAATAGGAACTGACCAAATAGACCGCCGGGTCATCGCCGGACTTGGCGAAGAATTGGCTTGTCTTGAGCTTTTCACGGCCTAAATAAATGGCATCGGGTTTCTTTTCATTGGAAGACCAGACCTCGATCGAGGCATGGGGGGCCGAAAGGCCATAGATGGCCGGGTTCGAGGGCCGGTCGTCCGGGTAATCCATGATGCGCAAGTTGCTGACCGCGTTCAGCAGGTCCTTCACTTTTTGATCGTCCGCTTTCACGTTCATCGGCCGGGTCATGTCCCAGGCGCCGCTCTTGGTTTTCTCGAAAACGATCGCTTTCCCATTGCGGACCACCCGCACCTTTTGGGCCAGCACTCCATCGGTCTTGAAGAAGGTCTTGTCCCGGTACTCGTTCACCGGTTTGGTCATGTTGTCGATAACGAAAGCTTGGACCATATAAACGTCCTTGCCCGAGGGCGACTTGACGTAAATATTGGACCCCGTCACGTTCTTATCCCCCACCAGCAGAACGAAAGCGGTCTTCGCCTTGCTCGAGTAAGTAACGCGGGCCGTAGGGCTGTTCAAACCGAAGTCGGCCAAATTGGTCGGATTTTCGATGATCGTGTCCGCCGTCAAATCGCCGACATTGGTCAGGATGTTCCGAACGGTGGCCTCATCGGACTTGAATTGGCGTGGAGCCGTAATGACCCAGGCGTCTTTGGCGTCCTTGTCGATAACGATGGGCGTCTTCAGGGCGGTGACCGTGGTCGACAAGTGCTCGATCTTTATTTCTTTGATGTCATCGGCCACAAAGGACGGGAAAACCTTGACCTTTTTGTCCTTATCCTTATCGGCGTCGGTCTTCGCGGGTCCGCGCTCGAAAAAGAAGATATAACCGCCCAAAAGGGCGGCGATAGCCAGGTAATAAACGATAGCGGGGATCTTTTTCATATCGAGCGGCGGCGGAACCAGACCACGAAACCGGCGACCAAAGCGCCCAAAGGCATCAGGATGATCGTCACCACGACGATCAACATGGCGCTTACATTGCTCAAGGTCAGGGTCCGATTGTCCTCTTCTTTAGGATGGATGCTGACTTTGTTCTCTTGCTCGCCCAACCAGGCGAAGGTGTTCAAGGCCAAGTCCAAATTACCCAGGGTCGATGAGAACTGATTCGAGAAGAAGGTCGTATTGCCATAGACCACGACCCGCGCTCTTTTGTTCGAACCGTCGGTCAGCGGGTATTCGGAAGCGACCGCCACCGGGATCGGCCCCTTGATGTCCACACCCGGGTGGTAAACAGCCTGTTCTTTCAGGTTGTTGACGCCCCATCCTTTGTCGGTGGTTTGCATGATGACCGTGGAAGTTGCCCCCTTAAGACCCGGATCGACTTTTTCGATCTCTCGGTTGAATACCATCAAGGCCGGCAAATGATTGTCCGCCAGTTTCTGCACGACCGGGTGACCCATGTATTGGGGCAAGATGGCGCTGGGATTCGGCGGCAAATAGCTGGTCGTGTCGATGGCCAAGTCGTTGTCGATCTTGATGCCGAAATCCTTCAAAAGCCCTGTCAACCCGGTCCCCGTGATGGTCCGGTGGGAAATAGGATCGATCAGGTCCATGCATAACATGAACTTTCCACCGGCCATCAGATAGCCGTTCAACAGTTTCACTTCGGAAGGCTGGAAGGAGCGGACCGGTCCAAGGGCCACGATAGCGGCCGCGTCGGTCGGAAGCTTATTGTCTTTGAGCAGGTTGAGGGTCTTGACCGTGTAATTCTCTTTTTCCAGCATATCCTTGAAGGTGGTGTAACCGTCCTCTTGGGGATTCGTCAGTTGCTTCTCGCCATGGCCCTCGGTGAAATAAAAGACCAAGTGGGTCGTATCGCTCATGGACAGCAAAGCGGATGTAAAAGCGGCCTCGCCCTGGAACTTCGGGATCGGTTGACGGCCCTGGAAGCTATAGGTGATGTAATCCCGTTGCAGCACATCCTTGCGGTTGTCGCCGCTTTCGAAGACGACCGTGTTGTATTCGTGGATGCCGTAACGCTTGGCTTCCCCCGGGTTGCGGTCCACATCGACCACTTTGAAACGGAACTTGGTGCTTTTTTTGCCGTATTCCTCCAAAAGCTGCTGCGCCCGTTGGATCTGCGGCTGCATCTGGCCCGCGTGGGAAGGCGAGGTGAAAAGCGTCACAGTCACATCCTGTTGCAGGTTCTTAAGACCATCTATGGTTTGGTCCGAGAGGGTATAGAACTTATTCGAGGTAAGGTCCAACCGTTCCGGATGACGGGCGATTATGTAATTAAGCCCTCCCACGATCCCCAGCATGGCGACGGCCACCAGGGTCAAATTGGCCCGGGTAATGGTCGTGCGCTTCTTGCCCGCTTCCTTGATGTCGGACAGGTTGGCGACCAGGAAAACAGCCAAGGCGATCAAACCCAGGCCCAACAAGATCCAGGTCCACCAGTAGGTGGTATTGAAGACCATCGTGGTCAGGCCGCTGGCCAGGATCAACACCAACCCAGCCGACAGGATAGCGATGTTATGACCGCGCGCTTGTAACAGCAAAGAGGAACTTTTCATATTAACTCCTCTTACTTTCCAGGACTTTCACCGAGAAAAAGAGTCCCATGAAGATCAGGCTTAAAAGATAGAAAACATGGCTCAAGTCGATGACCCCTTTATAGAAGTCATCCGTATGGGAAAGGATCGAGACATATTTGAGGAAATCGCCCAAATTACCCCCGGCGCTTTCCCCCGCCACCCCGATGACCCAGAGGATCAAGAGGACACCGAAAGAGATGATGGCCGCCACGATCTGGTTCTCACTGATGGTGGAGGCGAATAATCCGATGGCGAAGAAAGCCATGACCGCCAGGAAATAACCTAAGTAATTTGACAAAAGTGGCAAAAGATCCGGATTGCCGAGGGAAAGAATGAACACTAGATAGACCAAAGTTCCCGCGGACATCACCAAAAAGAAGCTGCAAGCGCCCAAGTACTTACCCACTACGATCTCCCAAAGGGTCAGGGGTGAGGTTTTGAGCAATTCAGCGGTGCCGTTCTTTTCTTCTTCGGACCAAAGCCGCATGGTGATGAGCGGCGAAGTGAACAGGAAAATGAAGGTCAGGTTCTGGAAAATATAGGACATGGTCGCCGCCCGGGTACGGGAAACGATGAGCCAGAAGAAATAACCGCCGATGAGGTAATAAGCGAAAAGAAGGATGTAGCCCAAAGGCGAGGCGAAATAGGCGGAAAATTCCCGGCGCACGATGGCAAAGAGCTTGCGGGCGTTCATAGGGCGGTGTCCTTTGTGGTTAATTTCAAGAAGACATCTTCCAAGCTGACGCCGACGGGACTGAGTTGATACAGCACCCACTTGTTCTTGACCACACAATTAAAGAGCTCTTCGCGGGTCTCCAGGGAACCATCCGTCGAGACCTCGAAACGGGAAACACCCCGGCTTTCGCGGCCCAAGGGCTTGACCGCCGCCACCCCATCGATCTTCTCCAGGGCTTTGCCGATCTCGTCGGCGGAGCCTTTGATTTCCAGGTCCAGTATCTTCCCGCCGGCCAACCGTTGGGAAAGGTTCTCCACCGAATCCGCCGCGACAATCTTGCCTTGATCGACGATGATCACATCATCGCAGGTCGAGGAGACTTCAGGCAGGATATGGGTGGAAAGGATGATCGTCCGTTGGCCGCTGAGGGACTTGATGAGTTTGCGGATCTCCAGGATCTGCTTCGGGTCCAGCCCGCGGGTCGGTTCGTCCAGGATCAGCACATCCGGGTCATGGATCAGGGCCTGGGCTAAGCCCACCCTTTGACGGAACCCCAAGGACAAGTGACCGATCAAACGCAGGCTCATTTTGCCCAGGTCCAGCATTTCCAGCACTTCACCCACGCGATTCGCTTTTTTGGATTCCGGGACCTCTTTAATGTCCGCCACAAATCGCAGGTAAGAAATGACGCTCATTTCGTTATAGATAGGGGGGACTTCAGGCAAATAGCCGATATGTTTACGGACTTCTTGGGGGGCTGTCACTACATCAAAACCAGCGACCGTAGCCTTGCCACTGGTCGGGGCCAAGGAAGTGGTCAGGATGCGCATGGTCGTCGTCTTGCCGGCGCCATTGGGGCCCAAGAGCCCCAGGATGGTCCCCTTGGGGACCGAGAATGAGATCTTGTCGATCGCGGCGAGATTGCCGTAAGTCTTGGTTAAGTCTTTGACTTCGATCACGGAGAAATCCTTTATGGTTTATCTTGAAACACACTAAAGGCGGAAAAATATATATAAAAACAGACTGAAATTTTCAAGCTTTTCGACAGCATTAAGACGCCAAACTATACCACAATTGCCCGCTAAATCTGGGGATAAACCCCTTACCCCCGGGCTATAAAAGGCTTGTTTGTGAATTCCGGGGTTGTTGTAACCCGAGATGCTGAAAAGCCAAGGCCGTGGCCTTACGGCCGCTGGCCGTACGCTGTAAAAAGCCGATCTGGACCAGATAAGGTTCATAGACATCCTCGACCGTGTCCGATTCCTCTCCCACCGAAATGGCCAGGGTCTCCAACCCCACCGGGCCGCCCGCGAATTTTTCGACGATACAGGAAAGAATCCGGCGATCCATGGAGTCCAGCCCTAATTCATCCACATAAAGAAGCTTCAAGGCCGAGTCGGCCACCTCCCGATCAATGACGCCTTTGCGTTTGACCTCGGCGAAATCCCGGACTCGTTTCAAAAGCCGGTTAGCCAAACGAGGAGTGCCTCGGGACCGACGGGCGATCTCCAAGGCTCCATCATCCATGATCCCAATCTTCAGGACTTGAGCCGAACGTTTGACGATCCGGGTCAATTCTTCCGGACTATAGAACTCAAGGCGATAGGAAAGCCCGAAGCGGTCCCGTAAGGGAGCGCTGACCTTCCCCGCCCGGGTCGTGGCTCCCACCAAAGTAAAAGGCGGCAGGTTCAACCGGATGGCCCGGGCCGTGGGACCTTTGCCGATCATGATGTCCAACTCAAAATCTTCCATGGCCGGATAGAGGATCTCCTCCACCACTCGGGGCAAACGGTGGATCTCATCGATGAAGAGAACATCGTAAGGCTGCAAGTTGGTCAAAAGGGCCGCCAAATCCCCCGCCCTCTCGATGACAGGTCCCGAGGTGGTCTTGATGTTGACGCCCATTTCTTTGGCCATAATGACCGCCAAGGTGGTCTTACCCAGACCCGGTGGACCGGCAAAAAGCACATGTTCGAGGGCTTCTTTTCGTTGTTGGGCGGCTTGAAGGGTGATGAGAAGCGAGTCTTTGAGGGCACTTTGACCGACATACTCGGCTAAATGCTGGGGACGGAGGGTTTGTTCCTCATCCCCCCCCGCTTTTTGGGGATCGACCACCCGGCTTTCGTCCAAAGTCGGTTCGATCTGGGAATTTTTCTGCTTTTCAGAGCGGGGCATGAAGGCATTCTACAAGTAAACCAAGGCTTGTCCAACCTTTGGCTTATCGGCGTTTAACTGTTGCGCTCTTTTCGGGTGTTCCTGGCTTGGACAAAAAGACCGTTTCGCATTCAGGTAACGCCTTCAAAAAGACACGGCCCCAACGTTCCGTCGTTACCCGGGGATCCAATAAAGTCACCGTACCCACGTCGGTCGCGCTGCGGATCAAACGGCCAAAGCCCTGTTTCAACCGCAACACCGCCTCAGGCAGACTTTCTACTGAGAACGGCTCCAAACCTTGTTCTTTCAACCGGGCATGACGGGCTTCGACCAAAGGTCCCTCAGGCACTTGAAAGGGCAGTTTGGTAATGATCAGGTTCGAAAGGGCCTCGCCGGGCACATCCACTCCTTCCCAAAAACTATTGACCCCAAACAGCACCGAGTCCACATCCTCGCGGAAAACCTTGAGCAATTTCGACCGGTCCCAGCCATCTTCCCCTTGGACCAAGGAAGTGATCCGCATCTCATCCAAAGTGGGCCGGACCGCCTCGGCCACCTGGCGCATCATTTTATTACTGGTGAAAAGCACGAAGGCCTTGCCATGCGAATGTTTCAATGAGGCTTTCGTATATTCGATCACTTCGCGGATGTATTTTTCTTCTTCCCGCCGCGGATGGGGCATGGACCGGGGCAAAAAGAGCGTGACCTGCTTTTTGTAATTAAAGGGCGAGCCCACCGCCAAGGTCCGGACCCTTTGGGCCTCGTCCGGGTCGTCCAACCCCAAGGCATGTTTGAAATAAGAGAAATCATCGCCAATGGACAGGGTCGCGCTGGTAAAGACGACCGATTTGACCGAAGAGAGCAGGTGTTCCCGAAGCAAACTGGAAGCATCCAAAGGAATGGCCTTGATATTGGCCGCCCGCACTTCCCCTTTTCGTAAAGCGTTCGCGTCCGGTTCCACTACATAACAGGATTCATCGCCCCAAGCCCGGTCGAGGATGAACGAAAGTTTCTTGACCAGCGCCCGGCATTCTTCCCGTGTGCCGTGGGTCTCTAATTGCAGTTCTTCGGAACTGGCCGACCTGCCCGCCAATTCCAACAAGGATTCGATCCGCCGCAAGGGATCGGACAACTTTTCGACTCCCGGTGTTTGTTCGGGCAAGGGATAGGGTTTGTTGACCGGCGAACCCTTCATCGCGGTTAGGCCGATCTCGGTAAAGAACTCATCGGCCGCCTTTTTAAAATCCATGACCGCGTCACCGGCTCCCGACACCGGCATCAAGGCGAACAAGCCTTTATGGCCTTCAGTGTTCTTATCGTCAAAAAGCAGCCGCTTGACCAAACCCATACATTCGGCGTGCGTCACCGAAGTGCCCAAATGTTCCGTGGCCAGCGCCGGCAAATGATGGGCCTCATCCACGATCAAGACCTGATAAGGCGGCAAGACCCCTTGTTCCTCTTCCATCTTCAGCGCCAGATCCGCCAACAAGAGCGCGTGATTGACCAATATCAGGTGCGCCCCTCCCGCCCGGCGGCGGGTACTATGGAAAAAACAAGTGTCATAGGTCGGGCACTTGGAACCCAGACAATGGTAAGGGTCGCTCTTGACCTCGGCCCAAACTTCCGAACGAATTGGAAAAGGTAAAGCGGACAAGGTCCCTTCCATGGAAGACATGGACCATTCTTGGACCTTCACGAGGTCCGCGTCCCCCCCTTCGATCTCCAATTGTTGGTTGTTCTCTAAGGCCAGTTTGAGGCGACGGCGGGAAAGGTAATTACCCCGCCCTTTCATCAAGATGGCAGAAGCCGTTCCATAACCTTCTTCATTGACCGCTTTGAGCACCAAAGGCAGGTCTTTTTGGAAAAGCTGTTCTTGAAGCGTCAAGGTATGGGTCGAGACCACCACCGGGCCGCCCTCTTTCAGGGCATGTTCGATGGCGGGCAGAAGATAGGCGAAACTTTTGCCCACACCGGTGCCGGCTTCGACCATTAAAAAGCCGCCCTTCTCAAGGTTCTCCTCGATAGCGGCGGCCATTTGGTTCTGTTGGGGGCGATTTTCCAACCGGCTGTCCCTGACGACCGGTTGGAGTTTTTGGGCTATATTCAAAGTGTTTACGACCCGATTTTTCTAGAAATTACGGCGCCTCATGCGGCGCCGGAAATTCTCGCGACGTTTTATTTGGTTGGGCGACCGGCCATGGCGGCGCACCCAGGCGGCACGACGGCCCGCGCGGATGGCACGGATACGTTGCATCCGTTTGTTAAGGACCGTGGCCCGGAAGGCTCTCCAACGTTTGAAGCGATCGATCTCTTCAGGGCGCAAACGGCGCATCCCACGGAAATGGCCCATGTGGAACGAGGAAGCATTACCGGCGGAAACCAAGTGGGTCTCATTGCCGACAGATGTGGCCACTTGACCCTCGTGGGTCGCCGTCTCGACATCCCCGTTGTTGTTCGAGACCTCAAAAGCCGTGCCTCGGACACCGCAAACAACACCGCCCGCTTCCACCTCGAAACTGGAATGACTTTCCATCAAGTTCTTTTTAACATCGGACAAGATGGTCCCCGCGAGGACGACCAAACGGCTGAAGAACCCGTTATCCTGGTTCGGTTCGATCTGACCCACTTTCAGGTCGCTATTGGCGCTCAGGTGGACCTGAGTATCGGACTGGAGGGTCAAGGTGGCTTCGCTATTGTCCCCTACCCGGATCTCGTCACCCGTTTCCAGCACTTGGCCTTCTTGGGCCGGATCCCAGGTCTTCGAGTTTTCTTCCATAACTTGAACATTCGCGCCCTGAATATCCTCGACGATATATTCCACGGGATCGCTCGTAGGGCTCGGTGTTT
The DNA here is from genome assembly GCA_027452205.1 of candidate division FCPU426 bacterium. Lineage (GTDB taxonomy): Bacteria > Oederibacteriota > Muellerivitia > Muellerivitales > Muellerivitaceae > Bog-1183. Next base: position 36,446 of record DAIDGV010000009.1, read on the forward strand.
GGGCGAAAGCGGACAAATAAGAAGAAAGGGCGACGAAAAGAGCGAAGACAAAATAAAGAACCGATGTCTTTTTCATGAACTCTCCCTTGAGGAATTTCTTGATGATAGGACGGTCCCCGACAACAGAAAGTTGCGCGACCAAGCAGAACAAACATAAGGTTTTCGAAGTGAAAAAGCATCCTAAAAAGTCTTCGTTTTCACCTTTGCTTACTTGGGGTAGGGGTGATTCTTGAGCGTCGCGCCGGACCGGTAAAGTTGTTCTAAAAGAAGCAACCGGGCGATCTCGTGGGAAAAGGTCATGGGCGAGACACTGATGCTTTTCAGGCCCATTTCCCGCACTTCAGCCGGCGGTCCCTCCGCTCCCCAACCCAAGAAGTAAATATCACGGGAAGACCGCGTGACCCATTGGATGAAAGCGGTTGAATCCATTCGTTCTCCATGAGCGTCCAGGGATATCACTTGGCCTTTATCTTTTTTCGAATCGATGAACTTCAGGATGTCCTTGGTCTTTTCCGGAAGGGTCACCACCGTGACAGGCCACCACCGTTCTAATTGCCGGAGATATTCCTCGGCCATCTGGGCCAGGCGTTTGTCTTTAAAGGACCCGACGAAAGCGCAATAGATCACTTGAGCCGCTTTTGGATCTCGGCCAAAGCTTGAGGCGAGTCCTGGAGCCAATCTTGGATGAACGTCAACACCTTGGCGCGTTCCGGGCCTTCGAAGCGGCAGGAAACGACCGGCTCAGTGACCGAGCGCCGCACGATACCCCAACAATCGCCGAGTACTGCGCGGACCCCATCCACTGTGGCGACCCGGGCATCCATCTGCTTGGCCCGGTTTTCCAAGACTGCGTATAGACCCTGGACCTGTTCCTCGGACAATTGGATCTTCACGTCATGCGTTGAGAAGCGGGCCGGGAATCGATCCATGAATTGGGCCAGAGCCATTTCCTCGTCCTTGAGTATCTTCATGACACACAAGCAGGCGTAAAGGGCGTCCCCCGGAAAGTCGCCCGGAAGGAAAAAATGGCCACTCGCTTCTCCGCCCAAAAGGGCCTTTTCCTTCTGCATTCGGTCAAAAATGTAGGAATGGCCCGCCCTTTCCAGGATGGGCGTACCACCTTGTTTGCGGACCGCTTGATCGACCCAATCCGAGCTTTTTACGTCAAAGACCACCTTATGCCGTTTGCCTTCCACGATCCAATTCTCAGAGAACAAACAAAGGATAAGGTCGTTCGGCACTTCCCGCCCCTTTTCATCGACAAAACTGACGCGATCACCGTCACCGTCGAAGGCCACGCCCATTTGGGCCCTGGTCTTCCGGACTTTTTCGCTTAAGGCTTCCAGGGTCTTAGGGTGGGAACTGTCCGCTCCGCGGCCTGGATAATCGCCATCCATCTCGCCGTTCATCAGGACGACCTCACAACCCAGGGCTTCCAATATCTCGGGGGCCGTCAGGGCCATAACACTATTGCCCACATCCACAACGATCTTGAACCCTTGGAACCGCTGGGCGATGGCATTGACCATCGAGTTGCGATAATCGCGGAAGAATTCTTTCGTCTCGAGGATACCCGCGCCTTTTCGGAAATCCTGGCGCTCCAACACCTTATAGAGTTGGGATATCCACTCGATCGGTGCCGGGGCTCCCCAGCGGAAGAACTTGAACCCGTTGTACTCGGGCGGGTTGTGCGAAGCGGTCACCATGATGCCCATCGAGGCCTTGGAGTAGCGGGCCGCGTAGGCCAACAAAGGCGTGGAAACCACTCCCGCGTCCACGATCTTGAGCCCCGTCCGGTAAAGCCCATCCAACAACGACTTCGAGAGCCCTTTGCTAGAGTGACGGATATCCCGTCCGATGACCACTTTGATGTTCCGATGTGGTTCTTCTTTGATCAGGGTTCCGACCGCCGAGCCGATCTGATGGGCCTGCTCCAACCCCAATTGCTTCGGGTAAACGCCGCGAATATCGCAGGCTTTCAATATTTCGGAAGGGATGGAGGCCATAAACGTCAACCTGCCGGGAATTGCGTGGCCACATCACCCGCAAAGGTCATGGACCCCGTATGGGTCAATTGGCTGTGAAGATCGGCCCAGATTTCACCACCCATATCGGTCCAGCGGCGGCAAAAACTGAAATCCTCGCTCAAATAAACGCCCGTCTCTGGATCGATCATGCAATTGAACAAAGCCGATCGCCAAGGACTGTTCTTGAGAGTGTCTTCCGCCCGGTTCTCACGATTATATTTCAGTTCAGGATAGCGCTCGACCATCTTGGCGATAACCTGCCTTTTGATAAGAAGGAACCCGGTGCCCGCGAAACGCACCTTAGCGAAACCATTCTTGAGGGCGGCTTCTTTTAATGGCACGAATTCCATCACATAGGACAAGGCCGCCTTATCCAACCGATCGGTTCCGCTTTGGGCCGCTTGTTTGACCTTATCCCAATCGATGCGTTTGGTGGGATAGACTGCGGCGGCCATATCGGCTTCGAATTCCAAAAGTCGCCGCACTTGCGCCGGTTCGAAACCGATATCCCCGTCAATGAAAAGCAAATGGGTCGCTTCCGGGTTTTCCATGAATTGAGTCATGATGTTTTGACGGGCCCGGGTGATGAGCGCGTCTCCCCCCAACATAAGAACGGTCAGGTCTATATCTTTTTTTTGGCCGAGGGCATGCTGAAGCTTCAGCAAGGAAGAAGCATAGGTGTTCGTCACTTGCCCGCCGTAACAGGGGGTGCCAATCACCAGATGGGTTCGTTCAGCGGACATGGGATGCCTTGACAAGGGGATGACGACGAGGAGGCTAGTCTAGCCCAAGCCCAGCGGTGGTTCAACGAGGCCAATTATCGGGATAAAAAGATAGTGTGCTGAGGCTTAAGCCTGGGTACTACCACTTATCCTAAAATAAAAAACCAATTTGCCGAGGCAAATTGGCGGGATGAACAAAAATGGTGCCGAGGGGCAGAATCGAACTGCCGACACGCGGATTTTCAGATCAGGATTATAACCATCAAAGCCTGTTGTACTGTAACGGATTACTCACCCTAAATGGGCTTTTATTCTACCTGACCCAATGTATGGAAATATCGCAATATATCGGTACCCACGATACAAACTTGATAGATTTGATAGATCAGAATTCAATCTGATGGAATAGGGTTCGGCATACCGAACTTTTATTACACAGCCTCTAAATATACATTTTAAATTTCGGACTGGGGTTTTTGACTAAGGGATTGGTCACCAATACTTCCCCAACCATTTTTGAAAATCTTATGGTAACCGGATACGATTCACCCAATTTGCAGGCATTATAATTCAACTTTGTAAGTCCAAAAATATCGAGTGCGACTTGCCTTATATCCGCTTCACCGTGCTGGATATCTATTTTTAAAGGTAGTGGTATTTCTGCTCCATCATAAGTTCCTAACTGAGTTTTAAATCCAGACCCCCAAAGGAACCCAGTCTTTTCAGATACCTTCCAAAAACAACCTCTAAGCACTGGATAACGACCAACACGAAGGGCTCTAGTACCCGGATCTTTCCGTACACGTATTCCTGTGACTTTAATGTCTTTTCCAGCCGCTTCGCAATAACCCTTATATTCCTCCGCATCAATGGAAGAGTGGCAATGGATAAAGACCTCTTTAAGAGGGCGTCCATCCAACTCACGATATGTTTTTAAGAGACCTTCTAATAAAGTCTTTGCGGCCTCCCGCGTAAGATGAAATATTTTCTTTTCGGGTGAATACCAGCGACCATCTTGTCCGCGAAAAACAAATCCATCCCCGTTGTCTAAAAACATTTGAGCTGCACAGCAAGCACTTGGACTTTGCGGGTTGTTGTCAGTCTTCCTAAAAGAGATTCCAATATAACAAACACCCGGTCGTGCATTTGCCAACTTCCACGGTTGTCCTCCAGCTTTGTAAAAAAGCGTAGTGGTTAAATTCCAAGCTCGATCCGCCAACGCTGTCAAACCTCTCTCATCGTCATCCGTTGAAACCAATCTCAGCGTCGTTTCTCTAATAATTTGAAGAGGGATGTCATGTTCCATCGCCCTTGCTTTTAATTGACGTCTAAAATCTATCGAATACTTATAGTCATCAGGATCATACGGATCATATTGTTCAAGAAAACCCATCTGCCCGTTTTGTCGAAGTTTAGCCTCATCTTTTGAAAGAGAAAGACCTTGTCCAATTTCCACTTTGCTCTTTGTTCTACAATTCGTAAAAATCATTTCAGGGACTATACAAATAAGAACATCAATCTTTTTATCTGAGGACTTACATTGTCTAATCGCATCGCCATACATGCGACAAACTTCAGCCGTCCGAATAAAAGCGTCATTATGGTTGGCATGTTTTGTTAACTTTAAATCATCGAGTTCTTTTTCCATACTTGGATTAGTCGGCCAGGCACAATTAAAAACCGCTTCGAATCCAGGATAACCCGGCCAAAGAACAGGATTTTTAACATCTCCAGCAATGTAATTTTGTATAGCGTGTGTGAATGATTTAAAGGCCACAATCCCGTTTTTTGTACCGATCACCCCATAGGAAATACTCTTAGGACGCTCAGGCTTTTGATCATCAAACGGGCCAAATAACGAGAGGCCATCCTTTGGATTTGAAACAAACTGCCCCAAACCAAACTCCAATAATGGTTCATCAAAGCATTCCAAAACTTGATTATTCATTGACGACAACCTCGCTTTCATCATCTTCATCGTCGTCATCGTCGATGTTATCAACGTTGGATATCAATTCTTCCGCTACGGTTTCACTGTGCACTCTTGATGCAAATAGTTCGTCTTCGTCAATGCCATGATTTGCTTTCAATTCCAGAAACTGGCCTTGAAGAACAAACTTATTTTCCCCATCATCAAAAAAGCTAATGTCAGAGTTTTCGCCTTTTAGCCAAGCGATTACAGCAAGATGTTTTCGTAACCACTCATCGTTATGCATAGATTTTCTAACGGACTTTTGCCTTCTTTGTTGCTTTCCGTCATCGAGATAAGAGCCGTCTGGGTTTTGAAAATAGAATCCTAACGTAAGCTTTACCGCAGGCACGCCGTAATCCCAATGAGTGAAACGTAGTCCTAATAAAAGATGCACCTTCTTTTGCTTTCGAACACCAATAACCAATAACCGAGTATTCTTACCGTCAATCCCTTGATAAACAATTTTATCCTTCTCTAACAATTTATCTGGAAAGTAGGATTGATTTTTCTCTTTTAGCCAAATCAATCCCCTATTCGAAAGATGCCTGCCCATTGTTTTGTTAAGTAGTTGGACGCCAGCCTTTCTAATAGGATCATCCGGATTGTCATTAGGCGGCCAAGGTAAAACTCTTAGCTCTTTCCATTTCGATTTTTCCAAGGGAGGTTTAACAAATGCCCAAACTTTGCCCGTGGCGGACACTGACCTGCCCCCAAAGTTAGTACCAATTCCTATCTCACAGCAGCATAGGACCAATTGGCGGAACCCATTAGCGGCATAGGCTTGGTCTTGGGTTCTAAAATCCAAGCTTCTGGTGCTGGCGGCAGATAGCCCAACGAAC
>DAIDGV010000010.1 GCA_027452205.1 candidate division FCPU426 bacterium
TTGGGTCCTTTTTCAAGTGATAGGCGCTTCCATGCAGTCGTCGGCCTCGGGATCGCTGTCCTACGCCACCAGCTTTGGAGGGCTCCTTGTGGGTCTTTTGGGTTGGTTCATTTGGCGGTCGATCCTGGGAGGCGGAAAAAATGTGGAGGAAGGGAAGGTGTTAACCTAGGGTGTTTGGAATAGGCCTCTGCCTGGTTCATAAACGATATTTTTGATTGGTTTTGAATTTTTCAAATCAGTGGATTTTTGAGAAAACCGAAGGATGAAAAAAGGGCTGATTTTTATCGGTTGGGATAAAACTGGCTTGTCGGCACCGGGGATCATCAAGGCAAAGCAACCGCGGATCAAGACCGATAAACGCCGATAAGGCCTAACTCTCTTTAATTCTTTTCAGCGTCCATCGGTGCCCGTCCATGTTCATCGGCGGCTAAAATGATTTTGTCCAGGTTGTTTATCCCCCTGAATCCCATGTATCTGTGGCTAAACAGATTTGATTTTGGGGTAAAGGCGAAGGATAAAAAGTATTTTTAGCCACGGATGCTGGGACGAAAGCTAAAGATTAAAAGCAACCGCCGATCAAGACCGATAAACGCCGATAAAAATTATTTTTCAGGTCTCTCTTGTCGACTGTTTTTTGTTTTAGATCATTAAGTGTGTAAATCCCTTTATTTTTTGTTGGGAAAGCTGTAAATCCCTTTTTGTTCTTTCAAAAGAGCCTGGTGTAATTCCGGCCAATTCCCGGCGCAGGAAATACCGAAACGGCCATCGTGCACGATCTCGGTGAGCGGCACACGCGGCAGCCATCCCGCCGTTTCCAATTCGGGTTCGGGGGGGAAGCCGCTGACATAACCGATACATAAATAAGCAATGGGTTCGATATGGTCCGGAAGATCCAGCGCGGCGCTCAGGTCCCGGTTGTAGACAATGCTGACCCATCCCAAGCCCAGGCCTTCCGCGCGCGCGGCCAACCAAAGATTTTGAACCGCGCAGACACAGCTATAGGGTCCCATCACCGGGACGGCGGTGCGCCCGATCACGACGGGTCCCGAACGGGAATGGTCGTAAGTAACGCAAATGTTGAGGGGCGCTTCCCTTATCCCCTCCAGCTTAAATGTCCGGTATTGATCGCTTTTTTCCTTCGGGAATTTTTGGGCGGCATCCTCGGTGGCTTTTAGGAACGCGGTATGGACGGCCTGGCGGGTCTTGAGGTCCCGGATCATCAGGAAATCCCAGGGCTGGCTGTAGCCCACGGATGGCGCGTGATGGGCGGCCAGAAGGAGCCGGGCCAGGACTTCTTCGGGGATCGGATCGGGCAGGAATTGGCTGCGAATGTCCCGGCGGGAGTGGATGGCCCGATAAAGGCCTTCTTTCATATCCGGTTTAAACGCGTGATCCTTCATTGAAGCACGGGACATTTCTATATTCCTTGTTCGAACGGTGATTTGAAAACAAGGGCGCATTTTAGGGTCCTCCCTTTTTTCAGGTTGTGACCTAAGTCATAGTTCTTCCGTTTTCTCTCCGGTAAATTGTTTAAAAATCGAAAAGGTGGGCCTGTGGATCGAACACCCGAAAAGTCTTGGACCCGGCTATGAGCCGAGCGGAAAGCCGTTCAATGATGGCCGCGAAAGCCCCCTGGAGATCGGATTACACTCCGAAACAGGAGATCGCCAACAGTCTCACCCATGGGATCGGCGCGGCGGTTGCGCTGGCCGGTGTGACGATCTTGATCGTCCTGGCCTCCTTGCGCGGCAACGCCTGGCATATCGTGAGCGTGAGCATCTATGGGGCGACCCTGTTCATTCTCTATCTCACTTCCACCCTTTATCACGGCCTCACCGCGCCCCGGGCCAAGCAGGTCTTCGAGATATTGGACCATTCTTTCATTTTCCTTTTGATCGCGGGCACCTACACGCCCTTTATGCTGGTGACCCTGCGGGGCGCCTGGGGCTGGTCGCTCTTCGGGTTGGTTTGGGGTTTGGGCGCGGTGGGGATCGTTTACAAGATCTTTTTCACCGGGCGGCATCCTTACTTTTCCACGGGGCTTTATATCGCGCTGGGGTGGAGCGTCCTGTTGGCGTTGAAACCCCTGATGGCGGTGCTTCCGGCGGGCGGGTTTGTCCTCTTGGTCCTGGGCGGCGCCAGCTACAGCTTGGGAACTTATTTTTATCACAACGAACGCTGGTATTACAGCCACGCGGTTTGGCACCTCTTCGTGCTGGCGGGAAGTTTTTTTCATTATTTGGCCATCTTGTTCTATGTCCTGCCGCCGCAGGCGTGAAGGCCGTCCCTTTGGTTTCCCCGGTTATCCCGCCTTCTTTGTTGCCCTAATGCAAACTTCTTCAACGAGTATTAATAGAAAAGACGAATTGTCAGGTTTGCATTAAACCTTTGATCTGTACCGTTTTTAGGATCGGGTGTTAAAGGAAAAGCGGTCGGTCTGAGGCGATGGATAAGGAAGTCCGGCCTGACCTTTTTGTGTTCTTCATCCGCTTTTTATACAATATCCCGGGCGAAAATAGGCAGGCCGGTTGTTCTGGCCGGAAAAACCCCATGGTTCAATTACGGAAATTAAACGACGCAGACAGGGCCGCTATCCGGGCTTGGCCGCCTTATCCGGCGGACATGGCGCAAATGGATTATGCCCTGAGGGAGAAGGGATGGTTTTTTGAGTTCGATTCCCGCTCCGACGTTTTTTATTACGCCGTTCTCGATGGGGAGAAACTGATCGGATTCACGCTTTTGGCCAAAACAGGCCCCGCGGAGGCGGAGTTTCGCATCGCGATCCACCCCGACCACACGGGTTTAGGGTTAGGGAAAAGCATCATTCGGGAAACGCTCAGGAACGGGTTTGAAACCCTGCGCCTTACCCAAATTTCCCTGATCGTGCGCAAGAACAACCTTCGCGGCATCAGGCTTTACCGTAAGGTCGGGTTCCAAGACCGGGGGGACTGCCAAAAAATGATCCAAGGAGCACCGGTGGATTTTTGGCTGATGGCGATCACGCCGGCGGATCATGAACGAAATAAACCGGGTTGACCCAAGGGGACACCATGAAAAACGCGTTGCTGTTGATCGATATCCAGAATGATTATTTCCCGCAAGGCCGCATGGAGCTCGAAGGCAGTTTGGCGGCGGCTCAACGGGCAAAGACCCTGCTGGACCTGTTCCGCGAAAAAAACTGGCCCATTTTTCACATTCAGCATATTTCCACCCGTCCCACGGCCAGTTTTTTCCTGCCGGGAACGCCCGGGGCGGAAATTCATGAGGTGGTCAAGCCGGTCGGCGGCGAAGCGGTCATTCAGAAAAATTTCCCGAACAGTTTTCGTAATACCGATCTTTTGGCCCGCCTCCAAAAAATGGAGATCCAAGGCCTGGTCATTTGCGGCATGATGACCCACATGTGCGTGGACGCCACTGTCCGCGCGGCATTCGACCATGGATTTGAGTGTGTCACGGTCCACGACGCTTGCGCGACCAAGGCGCTCCAATTCAAGGGGGAGGAAATTCCGGCGGTAAAAGTCCACTCTTCCTTTTTGGCGGCATTGACGGCGGTCTATACGCGCGCCTTGACCAGCCAAGAAACCATCGCGCACCTGACAGGGTCTTAAAATGGGGAACGCGCAAGACCGGGCCTGAAATCAATTACCTTGGGGCACGACCCCGAGTAGGGAAACCGATTTCCAAGATCGGGTTCGATCTTCCTCCAAGCTTGTGCGAGATATTCAGGTGGCTGCAGGGTTTCCGCCGCAAATAGTGACATTTTTTGAGCTTATCAATTTTGGATAGGTTATATCAATTTTAGTAATAAGTATTTCCTGACCCCTCCAACCTCCCCCGGGTAATCTCGACTGACGAAAACCATCCCGTTGTCGCGGGACCGGTTCCGTCCATTTTCGTTTTTGGGTCCGCTTAAAAACGATATCAGCTGTGCGGATCGCGCGGGACGCGTCCTGTGCTTTACCGATAATCAGGGGGAAAGAAATGAGACTACAGCTTTTACTGGTCGCGGCGATCTTGTTCGGGAGTTCGATGCAAGCCTCAGCTTCCAATATTAGAAAGGCCCCTTACCCCAACCCGGCGATCCCGACCCAAACCGCCGTCGCGGCCCAAACGTCCGCCCCGGTCCAAGCCGCCGTGGTCTCCCAGTCTTCCAATAACAACGCGGTCGCCTTCGCCGTCGCCGCGCAGTCCACCTGGCGTGTGCACGCGGGCACCGCTTATACCGACAGCCAGGGCAACCTTTGGTCCGCTGACGAGAACTTTACCGGCGGAACGGGAACCGGGGCGACGACCACCGCCATCGCCAAGGCCCTGCCGAACTCCACCGACCAAGCCTTGTATCAAAGCCAGCGCTATGGAACGTCCTTCAGCTATTCCTTCCCGGTCCCGGCCGGGTCCTACCAGGTCACCCTCAAGTTCGCCGAGACCTATTGGACCGGCGCGGGCCAGCGCGTTTTCAATACCGCCATCAATGGATCGACGGTGCTGACGAACTTCGACATCTTCGCCTCGGCGGGGGGACAGAACATCGCCCTGGACAAGGTCTTCAACAACATCACCGCCTCCAACGGCATGATCACCATCAACTTCGGTCCCGCCTCCGCCGACAACGCCTGCATCCAGGCCATTCAGATCATCCCGCAGCCCTCGACCTGGCGCGTCCATGCCGGAGGTCCGGCTTATACGGACAAGGCGGGTAACGTCTGGGCCGCCGACGAGAACTACACCGGCGGCACCGCGGCTTCGCCTTCGACCAGTGCTGTCAGCGGCACATCGGATAGCGCGCTTTACCAGTACCAACGTTACGGCAATCCCTTCAGCTATTCCTTCCCGGTCCCGCCCGGGTCTTACCAGGTCACGCTCAAGTTCGCGGAGACCTATTGGTCGGGCGCGGGCCAACGTGTTTTCAACGCGTCAATTAATGGAAGCGCTATTCTGACGAACTTCGACATCTTCGCCTCGGCGGGGGGAGCGAACATTGCCCTGGATAAGGTCTTCAACAATATCAGCCCCTCCAACGGCACCATCACGCTCAACTTCGGTCCGGCCTCGGTGGACAACGCGGTCATCCAAGCCATCCAGATCGTGCCCCAGCCGGTGGTCTCGACCAGCACTTTCACCACCAGCCCCACTTTCACCTTCACGGGCACGCCGACAGGGACCCCGACGTTCACCCCGACACCGTCCAATACGCCGACATTGACCTTCACGAATACTTGGACCAACACCCCCACGGTGACGCTGACCTTTACGAACAGCCCCACGCCGACGACCACTTTCACCTTTACGAACAGCCCCACGCAGACCACCACTTTCACCTTCTCGAACACGCCCACGGTGCCCAATACCTCAACGTCGACTTCGACCATGACCTCGACCAACTCGATGACTTCGACCAATACGTCCACCACCAGTCCCACGGCCACGAATAGCCCCACTCTCACCAATACCTGGACCAAGACCAATACGACCGCTCCCACGTCCACCTTCACGGCGGTGCCGCCCCCGGCGACCCACCTGGTCGGTTATCTGCCCGACTATGGCGGCAATTTCGCGACCTTTGCCACGACCCTCAATTGGAGCAAGATGACCCATTTGAATATCTGCTTCGTGAATCCGCCCACCTGTAACGGCACTTGCACCGGCGGCAGCAACATGAACTTTTCCCTGGGGCAGACCGACGCGGATATCGCCACGCTGGTCAATGCCGCGCATGCCCATGGGGTCAAGGTGCTGGCTTCCATCGGCGGCGCCGGTGGGGACGCCCAGATCGTCCAGTTCTATAACGCCGGGCTGTCTTCCCAATTGGTGTCCTCGCTCAACACTTGGGTGACCAACCACAACCTGGACGGTGTGGACCTGGATATCGAACAACCCAACAACGTGGGCGCCAACTATTCCACCTTCGCCCAGGACTGTATCAACACCTTCCACTCCCAAGGCAAACTGGTGACCGCCGCCACCGCCCAGTACATCAGCCAGGGCAACATGTCGACGGCCACCCTGGAAAGTTTCGATTTCCTCAACGTGATGGTCTATGACAACCTGAGCTTGTGCCAACAAGCGGTGTCCTACTATTCCTCGGTGGGCGAGCCCAAGAACAAGATCGTGCTGGGCGTGCCTTTCTTCGGCTCCAGCGGCGGCAATGAGCCGACCTGGGCGCAGATCGTGGCGGCCTATCCCAACGCGGGGGCGAGCAACTCGGTCAGCGGGGGATCGCTCTATAACGGCGCGGTCATCACCTATGTTGGTTTCACCGAAATGGCGCAAGAAACGCAGTTGGGCGGCCAATATGGCGGCGTGATGATCTGGGATCTTTCCCAAGATGCCCCGGCCCCCAATTCGCTCTATTCCGTCATCGTGAACAACCTCAATGTGGGCAGCCCCACGCCCACGCCGACCCCGGTGGTGGCCTCCACCTGGCGCGTCAACGCGGGCGGGCCGTCTTATACGGATAAGGCGGGCAATGTCTGGGCGGCGGATGAGAACTTCACCGGCGGCACCCAGCCTTCGGCCTCGACCAACACGGTCAGCGGCACCACCGATAGCGCGCTTTACCAGACCCAGCGTTACGGCAATCCCTTCAGCTATACCTTCAACGTGCCCGCGGGGTCCTACCAGGTCACTTTGAAGTTCGCCGAAACCTATTGGACGGCGGCGGGCCAACGGGTCTTTAACGTGGCCATCAACGGCTCAACGGTGCTGACGAACTTCGACATCTTCGCCACCGCTGGCGGAGCCAATATCGCGGTGGATAAGGTGTTCAGCAATATCAGCCCCTCCAACGGCACCATCACGATCAACTTTGGCCCGGTCTCGGCGGATAACGCGGTCATCCAAGCCATTCAGATCGTGCCTCAGGCGGTCTTTACGAACACGCCGACAGCCACGGCCACCCTGACCCCGACGGCCACTTCTACGCCGCTACCCCAGACGGTCTGGCGCGTCGGCGCGGGGAATGCCTCGGCCTATACGGACAAATCAGGTAATGTCTGGTCCGCGGACGAGAACTTTACCGGCGGTACGGCGGCGACGGCCTCAACTACCACCGTGAGCGGCACCAGTGACAGCACGCTTTATCAGAACCAGCGCTATGGGAATCCCTTCAGCTATTCCTTCCCGCTTCCAGCGGGGTCCTATCAGGTCACGCTCAAGTTCGCCGAAACCTATTGGACCGCTTCGGGCCAGCGTCTGTTCAACGCCTCGATCAACGGCACCCAAGTGCTGACGAACTTCGACATCTTCGCCTCGGCGGGCGGCGCGAACATCGCCCTGGATAAGGTGTTCAATAACATCAGCCCCGCCAATGGCACCATCACGCTCAACTTCGGTCCTGCCAGTGTGGATAACGCTTGCATCCAGGCCATCCAGATCATCCCGCAGGGCATAGTGACGGTCACTCCCACGGCCACCGCCACATCGACCGCCAATGGGGCACCCCCGAATTTTGGTCCGAATGTGATCATCTTCGACCCAGGCATGTCCTCGTCCACCATCCAGACCCAGATCAACAATATCTACAACACGCAGGCCGGCAACCAATTCGGTTCGGCCCGTTATGCCTTGTTGTTCAAACCGGGCACCTATAACAACACCGTGTCGGTGGGTTATTACACCCAGGTCTTGGGCTTGGGCACGACGCCGGACGCGGTGCTCATCAATGGCGGTGTGGTGTCCAACGCGGCTTTGCCCAATGGCAACGCCACCTGTAATTTCTGGGAAGGGGCCGAGAACATGGCCGTGTCTCCCAGCGGCGGCACGGATAAGTGGGCGGTCTCGCAGGCCTGTCCCATGCGCCGCATGCATATCAAGGGCAATATCGTCCTCGCCGACACGGGCTCGCAGAATTGGTCCAGCGGCGGTTTCTTGGGCGACTCGTTGGTCGATGGCCAGGTCAATTCCAGCAGTCAGCAACAATGGCTTTCCCGGAACAACCAATGGGGAAGCTGGGCCGGAGCGAGCTGGAACATGGTCTTCGTCGGCGATATCAACTCGCCCAGCGGAGCGAACTGGCCCAACCCGGCGGACACGGTCATCAACACCACGCCCATGTCCCGGGAAAAGCCTTTCCTTCAGATCGACGGCAGCGGCAACTACAGCGTCTTCGTGCCGGCCTTCCGCACGAGCAGCACAGGAACCAGCTGGTCCACCGGTACCGAAGCGGGTACGGCCATTCCCATCAGCCAGTTCTATATCGCGCAGGCCTCGACGGATACTTCCGCCAGCCTCAACGTGGCCCTGGCGGCGGGTAAGAACCTGCTGTTAACGCCGGGTGTGTATTCGCTCACTTCGCCCCTGCAAGTGAACAACGCGAATACGGTCGTCCTCGGCTTAGGGCTGGCCACCTTGCTGGCCCAGAACGGCACCACCGCCATGCAAGTGGCGGATGTGGACGGCGTCATCATCGCGGGCATCCTGTTCGACGCGGGCGCGACCAGTTCGCCTATCCTTCTTCAAGTGGGCCCGACCGGCAGTTCGGCCAGCCACACGACCAACCCGACGTTGCTGTCCGACCTGTTCTTCCGTATCGGAGGAGCGGCGGTGGGCAAGGCGGTAGTAAGCCTGCAGATCAACAGCAACAACGTGATTGGGGATGATTTCTGGATCTGGCGCGCGGACCATTCGAACGGCGTGGGTTGGACCAGTAACACGGCCCAGAACGGCCTGGTGGTGAACGGTAACAATGTCACCATCTACGGTTTGGCCTGCGAGCACTTCCAACAGTATCAAACCCTGTGGAACGGTAACGGCGGCTCGGTGTATTTCTACCAGAGCGAAGAACCCTATGACGTGCCCCAACAGAGCCAATGGATGAACGGCACCGAGAACGGCTACGCTTCTTATAAAGTGGCCAACACCGTGACGACCCATCAGGCTTACGGATTGGGCATTTATAACTACTTCACCGCGAACACCTCGGTGGTCTTGGACAATGCCATTGAAGTGCCGGCGGCGGGCCTGGATGGGGGCATGATCCATAACATGACCACCGTGGGCTTGGGTGGCGGCGGCTATGGAAGCATCACGGCCATCATTGATGGTTATGGCACGTCAACGCTCAACAGCAGTGCCGCTCAAAGGTTGGCCCAATAAGGTCTTGCCGCAATAGCAGAGGAAAAACGAAAGGCCGCCCGGTTAACCGGACGGCCTTTTTATGTAATTTAAGGCCTATTTTTTATTTTTAATATGTAATATATTTCATAATTAATTGATTTATTATGTATTTAATTACATAATAATTTCATGAAAACGAACCGAAAAAACCTTAAAGACCAACGCCAGATCGTGGACGCCAAGATTCATTCGTTCTTATCCCTTCGCGACATCCTTATGCCGCCCCAAGGTTGGCTAAAGACCGTTCGCAATGCCCTCGGCCTTTCCGCCGCCCAATTGGCGAAACGCATGGGCGCGCAGGTGTCCGACGTCCTTCATTTGGAAAAAAGGGAAGCGAACGAATCGGTCACCCTGGCTTCTTTGCAACGCGCGGCTAAGGCCATGAATTGTCGTTTGGTCTGGGCCATCGTGCCTGAACAACCTTATGAGTCCCTCTCGGACATCGTGGAAAAACGGGCCCAAGATCTGGCGGAACAATTGGTGAAGTCGACGGACCAGACCATGCGGCTGGAAGACCAGGGGATCGATTCCAAACTTTCCCAAAAGCAGACGCGGGAACTGGCCGAGGAATTAGTGCGCGACGGCGATCAACGGATCTGGGAACCCTTGAAGGGTGAGCGGGATGATCGTTAATTCAGCGCCGGGCAATACTCCGCTGGACCCGGACGAGATGGAAGGTCTGATCCCAGGCTACGTCACCACCCAAGGCGAACTGAACCAAGTCGAGCAGCAAAATATCCTTCAGGCCGCCCAGTGGGTGATCGGGCGTCAAGCGAAGGGTCTTTTGACGGACAGCTTTTTAAGGAAACTTCACCGGCGAATGTTCGGGGATGTTTGGAAATGGGCCGGAAAATACCGGCTTACCGGGAAAAACATCGGCGTGCCGGCCAGTGCCATCTCAGGAGAGGTTAAAAAGCTCTGCGACGACACCGGGTATTGGATCGAGAATAAAACTTTCAACTGGGACGAGATCGGCACTAGGTTCCATCACCGACTTGTGGTCATCCATCCATACCCGAACGGCAATGGCCGTCACGCTCGTTTGGCGACCGATGTTCTTTTGCGCGTTCATGACCAAGAGGCCTTCACTTGGGGTGCCCGTACAGCCCAAGATCCGCTGGACCGCGAAGGGGAGAACCGCCGCGCCTACTTGACAGCCCTCAAAGCCGCGGATCAAGGCGACTTCGGTCCATTATTGAAATTCGTTCGAAGCTGAATCTTTCGTGAAAAACAAAAGGGTCAGGCTCCACACCGGAGTCTGACCCTTTTTATTTTGAGACTAAAAAGCTAGAACTACCGGCCACGCCCGCCAGGGCCTCCACGGCCATCCTTTTGTTTGTTCTTCGCGGCATTGGGGTTGTAGCCCGCGAAACGGTTCCACCCGCCAACGGTTTTGCCATCGGTCTTGGGAAGTTCCATCTTCACGGCGGGGGCCGATGCTGGCGCAGGGGCCGGTGTGGCTGTCGCGACCGGAGTAGAGACCGGTGCTGCGACCACTTCCGGGGTGCTCGCCACAGGGGCTGGAGCAGGGGCCTGTTCCGTGGGGGTGTTATTCAACGTATCCATTTCATTTCCTTTTAGCTTCACCTGGGCTGAGGCCACAAGTCGAAGCATGAGATTTGGTTGTGCCAACGGCCCCTTAACAAAGCTGGTGGCATAGAGCCTTTATGTAATAAACCGGCCTGTACCTTAGGGGTTAAAGGGGGGAATAGATAGTCATTCTTTCGGAAATGAGCAAAGGGTTTAGGCTTCGTTCGAAGCGGATGCTTTAAACCCCTTTGTCGCCCTAGTCCGCCCACTTCTCGCGGATGGCCTCGAACTCATCGACCGCCCCCTTGAAGACCGCCAACACGCGGGGGTCGAAATGGCCGGGCATGGTGCGCCCGTCGCCCTGGGTGATGATCGAACAGGTCTTGGCCACGTCAAAGGCGGGTTTGTAGGGCCGCTTACTGCGCAGGGCGTCGTATTGGTCGGCCAGGATGACCACCCGGGCTGAAAGAGGAATAGCCTCGCCCGCGAGGCGGGCCGGGTAACCGGTCCCGTCCCAGCGCTCGTGGTGCGCCCGGGCCACTTCCATGCCCATGGCCACGAACGCGTTCTTCGGATAGTTCCGGTTCACCACCTTGAGGATCTCCGCGCCCACGACCGGGTGGGTATTCATGATGGCCATTTCATCGGGCGTGAAACCACCGGGTTTCAACAAGATATGGTCGGGAATGGCCACCTTGCCGATGTCGTGCATGGCGCTGGCGTGATAGACGGTCTCGACGAAATTCGGGTCCACCAGGGGGCCGAAGGCGCCGGATTCCATCAGCCGTCGCGCCAAGACCTGGCTGTAATGCTGCATGCGTTTGATGTGGTTGCCGGTGTCCTCGTCGCGGTACTCGGCCAGCTTGACCAGGGCATGGATGGTCGCCAACTGGGCTTCCGATATCTCCCGAACCTGCTCGGCCACCAAAAGGCGCAGCTCCTGGTTGTGCCTCTCCAGTTCTTTCTTCAAACGGCGCAGTTTCAGGTGGGTCTCCACCCGGGCGCGCACCTCGCTGGGCTCGAAGGGTTTGGTGATGTAATCCAATCCGCCGGCTTCGAAGCCTGCGACCTTTTCCTGAACGCTGTCCAGGGCGCTGATGAAAAGCACGGGGGTTTGGGCGTTCCAGGGGTCTTGGTGGATACGGCGGCAGGCTTCGTAGCCGTCCATCTCGGGCATGTTGATGTCCATCAGGACCAGGTCAGGCGGATGGGCCACCGCCATCTCGACGGCCTCCACGCCGTTAGAGGCGGTCTGAACCTGGTGACCTTCCCGTTCCAGCAGCACCGACAGCAGTTTGCGATTACCGGGTATGTCGTCCACCACCAGGATAGTCGCTTTCGTTTCGGTCTCGGGCGAGAGGTCCATGGTCCATCCTCCAAAGCGTTGTGGGTGATTCTCGCTCCATATTTTAATGTGTGATCCATTTCCCGCTACCGGTCGAGCGGCGAAAGTTAGTAGGTTTTTATGAAAAGGTCGGGGAGGGGTTCGAACGGAAACTTGGGGGCAGGGGCCGGGCCCTTTGTTGGCTCTATGCCTAAGATTTCGCGCGTTTGGAATGCTTTTTGAAGAACACGGCGATCTGGGACTTGTCTACTTTGCCTTTGGCCGTATCTAAGGTCAGCCGCTCAAATTCAGCTTCACCCACGACGAGGTTTATCCCGTTAATGTCCAAAAAAACGTCCGCTGCCAAGGCGCCGATCCTTTTATTACCATCCACAAAGGGATGGTTCATGACCAAATGATAGAAATAAGCCGATGCAATTTCGTGCAATGTTGCATGTAGATAGGCGCCGTTAAAGGACGCTTCAGGCATGCCCACAGCCGATTGCAAAAGGGCCATGCTTCGCACGCCGTGACTTCCTCCAAATCTCTCGATCTGGATCTTATGCAAATAGAGAACATCCTCAAGCCTAAGGAATTGAGGTTTTTTCATCCAGGTCAGCCCGCGAGATTTTTATACATTTTGGGGAATTTTTTGAAGGACCTTTGGGCCGCTTCTTCTATTTTTTTGTGAAGCTTTCCATCGTCCGCGGGGGACAAGATAAGGTTCTTGCCGTCGGTGGTGACATAAAGGGCGGACTTTTCGCTGATGTGCAGCAGGTCCATGATGCTTCGGTCAATGACCAGCGCGTAGCTGTTGCCGTGTTTGGTGAGTTTTTTGATCATGTCCCTCTCCTTGTATACGTTGTATATACAATGTACTAACGGCTTTTGAGCTTGTCAAGGAACGGACCGGCCGCTAAATGCGACCTTAAGATCTTATTAAATTCAGGGAAATTACATGCTTAAGTCCTCGAAACCATAAACAACTTCAAAATGAATTTTTGTAACCGCCGATCAAACCAGACGGGCTAGCCCGCGCCGATAAAGCTGAATGATCTATTTCATATCGGCGTCCATTTGCGTTTATCGGCGGCTAAAAGATCAGTTTTTGACGTTTGTTGTTTGAGGTCACAATTTGTGACCTCAAAAGCCAAAGGCCTTCATAAGACCGGCGCCCTTGGTTATTGCGTCAGTGCCTTGGGTCAATAGGTCACCCTGAGGTTTAGCTGTGGGTGTCTGCTGCGAGTTCACCGGACGAGCAGCGGGATTTGACTGTGCCAAGGGCCCATTCATATTGCCCTTGGCATCCGGGGTGGGGTTCATTTTGGTCTGGGTCACGACCTTGTCAGGCACAGGAGTTGGCATTTCGGTAACAACCGTCGGAACGGCCTCCACAGTTTGAACAATGGGGTGGGGAGTGGGAACCGGAGTGGCAGCAGGGGCGGGAACGATCTTTGAATAAACCAGATGGACCAACCCACGGGTTCCGTACTTATGCACATACCAAGCGCCAAACAAGAGGGTGGCGATCATTCCTAAGACGAAGACGGCCCGTATGTACTTATAGAGGCCGACTATCTCCAGGCTTTCTTTTAAGAGCTTCCAAGTCATCTTGACGGCTTTGAAGGTCCACTTCACGGCCTGTTTGGTCAGCCGAAAGCTGTTCTTGACCAGCAAGACCAGCCCATGCCAAAGGTTGTAAACGGCTAAGAGGCAAACTTCGAATAGGTTCGGCCTTTGGCCCTTCTTGATCTTGGACCTGATCTTGGCGATCACGGACATCCCCGCGACAGCTTCAAAGAGGGCGGTCTCAGCAGAACCCATCGCCTGCTGCGAACCATCAGGGTGAGCAGCGAGATTTGGCTGTGCCGATTCCTGATGGGCTTTGGCCCCGGTAATAGGGGAATCGGCATGGGTTGCTTGGACAGATTTAGGGGCATGAGCGGCTTTGGTTGTATGAACAGCGGAAGTGACAACCGGATCCGCCTTGGCAGCCAGGGCGGTATGAGTAGCTTCTTTAGGAACAGAGGCCTTATAGCCTGCCTTAGCCGCCTTGGGGTCAAAGGCCTCTGCCGGGTTGCCCGCCTGGACCCAGGCGACCAGCTGTTGGATCTGGGGCTGGGTCAAATGGTGGTCCAAGACCACCAGCAGGGCCTTTTCAACCGCTTGGGGGTCTCCCAGGTCGGCCAAAGTCCGTATCATCCACTCATTTATCAAAAACGGCTTATTTTGGGTGCCCGAATTTCGGGCACCTGCCTCGTCCGAGGGGGTGACTTGGGCCAGATTCTGGCGAATAAGGGCAATCGAGGTAGGGGTCAGGGCATTGAAAACCTGTGAGGCATCATTAACCCGGCTTTTGGAAATCTCCAACTCGTCGGCGGTCTTTCGCTGGCTGCCGTTCAGCTTGGCGATCCGGCCAATATCCAGGTCGTCCTCCAGCCAAGACCGCTTGCGGGTCCGGTTATCGACGAAGGCGGATGTGGCGGCCTGGGCGGGGTCTTTATCCATGACCTTACACGAAAGGGTAGGCCAGCCCAGCCTTTGGGCCGCCGCGAAGCGCAAGTGCCCCCCAATGAGCTCATAAAGGTGGTCCGGGTCAGCGGCCTTTTCCTCTTCGGTGAGGGGGCGCACTTTAGCGTCAGTTTCTTGGCCAAGTTCCTTTAGTGAGGCCATCATCAGGTCGATTTCCCCTTGGTTCAGGGGTGGGTTGTTGGGGTTGGGGCGGATCTGGGCTAGGGGAATGGCCTGCACGACATTAGGGTTCGACATAGGGCACCTCGCAAGGTAAGAGTTAAAAAGACAGCCTGTCATCCGAAGCCCCAAAGGAGGCATAGGATGGGGAAAATTTATAAAAACCCATTCCCGGGTGCTAAGTGGAAAATGAGAATTGTTAGGTTTTCGTTAAACCTTTGGTCTGTACCGTTTTTAGGATTGGGTGTAAAAGGGAAACTCGGTAGGGTTGAAGGGTGATGGGGCAGGGGCAAGGTGTTGAATGTTGTCCAATCCCTTTGTTTTCCAAGCTTTAAACTCTTTTCGAAATCCAAAAGTTATGAAAAAGGAGCCCTGTAAATTATGATATGTTCTGTGGTTTTGGTGGATTTGTAAATCTAACGGGGGCATCAATAAATCAAACAAATGAATCAAAAACCCATTGTAATTGATCTTTTTAGTGGTGCAGGCGGGTTAAGCCTCGGCGCGGCTCGGGCCGGATTCGATGTTCGTGGTTCTGTTGAGATCGATCCTCATGCTTCTCAAACACATCAACTAAATTTTCCTAAAACCATACATTTGAAAGAGAGCGTTTCTGATCACACGGGTGATTCAATGCTCCGCTTTTTTAATTTAAAAAAGGGTGAAGTTGCCGGCGTTGTTGGTGGTCCGCCATGTCAGGGATTTAGCGCAATTGGAAAAAGAGATGTAAATGATTCGAGAAATCGGTTGTTTATTGATTTCTTTAGGATTGTAAGTGAAATCAAGCCTAAGTTTTTTTTGGCAGAAAATGTTCCTGGCATTTTGAGTAAAGAAGCGGCCGGATTTATTAAAGAAGCATATTCTCATTTAAAGGATGAATATGTTTGTTTGGAACCTTTTAAAATTTCGGCAAATGAATACGGCGCACCCACAACCAGAACTAGGGTTTTCTTTATTGGTTATAGGGCCGGTGAAATGAATCCGATTTACAAAAGTGACTTTATTGAAGCAAAAACCACTCAGAAAACCACGGTTGAAATGGCACTTAAAGGGTTGCCGGTAAAAATTAATCCTGAATGGCAAAACGAAGAAGAGGGATGGCGACGCGTTGGAAAGGTTGGAAATGGATTTTACGAAGAACGACTTCATGGAGTGATTCCTGAAGGTGTAGGCGATGCTATAACTGTTGGGTTGTTGAAACGCGAAATGAGAACCTCTGGATGTTTGGGCACCATTCATTCGCCTAAGCTTGAAAAGCGTTATGCGAGTTTGGAAGCGGGCGAAGTCGATAGCATTTCCAAATCTAGACGATTAGAACTTAAGGGTTTTTGCCCGACGTTAAGAGCCGGAACCGGTAGCGATAAAGGTAGTTTTCAAGCCGTTCGGCCAATTCACCCCACGCAAAACAGGGTCATTACGCCGCGTGAAGCGGCACGTCTTCAAGGATTTCCGGATTGGTTTAGATTTGCTCCTTCTAAGTGGCATAGTTTTAGACAGATCGGAAATAGCGTTAGTCCGATTTTGGCAGAACGAATCTTTGATGTTTTTGTAAAAGCCTTGAACTAAAAATTCAACGAGGGTAGGTGTTATGAAATCCGATAAAACCGGTATATACGAGCCTGTGGACGCCTCCCCGGTGAAATCTTTTTTTGTGAAGATGTTAACAAGAGACATAACTTTGTCCGAAGCCATTCTCGATCTTCTGGATAATTGTGTGGATGGTGTCTTGCGAACCCATGGAAAAGATGCGACCGATAAACCGTACAAGGGTTTCTATGCAAACATAGAGTTTGATGAAGAACACTTTATGATTGAAGATAACTGTGGCGGTATACCTTGGGATTTACACGACTATGCTTTCCGAATGGGGAGAGCAGAGGCACGTCCTAAAGATGCACCTGGGACGGTCGGAGTCTATGGAATAGGTATGAAGCGTGCCATTTTTAAGATGGGCGAAGATTGTTTGATAACGACGAAAAACGAAAAGAATTCTTACGAAGTTCACATAACGCCGGCTTGGATAAATAAAGAAGATAATTGGAAAATTCCAGTAGCTGAAACGAAACATCCGTTGAAGATTAGTGGCACAACTATTCTTGTAATGAACTTAAATCCTGGAATATCTTCGCGGTTTGGAAAAGATAAAGATCGATTCACAACTGAGTTGGAGCGGATGATCGCTACTCACTATGCTTTTATTATAAGTAAGGGTTTTGTTGTTAAGCTAAACAATAAAATTGTGGTTCCGAGGCCGGTCAAATTAATTTTTAATAAGCGTAAGGAAAAAAAGAAAGAAACTTCCATTCGTCCTTTTGTCTTTAAAACGGAAAAAGACGGAGTGAAAGTTTTCTTAACGGTGGGGTTTACTAGGCCCATTCCGACTGCGGAAGAAACTGCAAACGGAGATCAAATAAATGCGCCGAGATCATCTTTGGATGCTGGGTGGACAGTTGTTTGTAACGATAGAGCGGTATTGTATTGCGATCAAACCGAAATGACTGGTTGGGGCGAAGCGGGTGTGCCTCGGTACCACACACAATTCATTGCCATTTCTGGAATTGTAGAGTTTCGTTCTGAAGATCCTTCGAAATTACCGACGACAACCACGAAAAGAGGCATTGATGCTTCTTCACCTTTATATCTTCAAGTGAAAAATAAAATGCGAGAAGGCATGAAATTGTTTATCGATTTCACTAATAAATGGAAAGGTCTTGAAAGAGAATCCAAAGCTTTTATGGAAGCGGGAGAGGCTTTGTCGTTAACGGACTTGAAGATGGAGGTTGGTAATTTGACGCTCATGAGTACGAAAAGAACTGCTTTGGACGGAAAACAATTCAAGCCCAATCTACCTCTGCCTAAACGGGAGACGAGTAATACGAAGACTATTTCGTTTTCTAGGAAGGTAAATGAAATACAAGAAGTTGCTGAATATTTGTTTAATGACAGAGATTCAAAACCTTCGGAAGTTGGTGAAGAGTGTTTTAAAACCGTTTTACGTGAAGCCAGAAAATGAAGCATCCCGCTTATCATTTGAGATACAACAAAGCTGTCGATAGATTTAGATTGGTTGAAATTTTACGCGTCCTCGAAAAAAATAAATTCAACTTAAATAAATATACGTATTACGGTTTAGGTGGACCATTTCTAGAAGACTTCAGATTGATGGGTGAATTCTTTCCGGCGATGCGCATGGTTTCTATGGAAGCGGATTCTGACACTCATAGGCGTCAAAAGTTTCATCAACCGCATAAGCGAATCGAGCTCAAGAGGATCAAAACTAGTTCGTTTATAGCTCAGTTTCAACCGCGTGGGCGTAATGTTTTCTGGCTGGACTATACAGGTTTGGAGCCTGCTTGCTTTGATGATTTTTCGGCATTGTTGTCGAAAATGACAGAGTACAGCATTGTGAAAATAACTTTGAATGCCGAAATGAAGGACTATCCACCTGAGAAAATCAGGTCCATTGTTGATACGCAAACCCAGATTGCTGAAGAAGCGAAGTTTGTTCAACTCTTCAGGGACAAGTTTGGCGAATATGTTCCGGCAGATTTGACGTACAACTCATTTAAACCCTATAGAATGGCTGCCTTAGTAGAAGAAATGGTGAAAATAGCAGCACAAGGTGCGTTGCCGCATACCGATGATGATGCTCTTCGGTTTCAGTTATTGGATTCTTGTTATTATTCAGATCAGACTCAAATGATTTGTGTTACCGGCATAGTTTGTAATGACGATCAGTTTAAAGTTTTTGAAAAGTATTTTGATGGAAATAGTAATGTGAATTTTATTTGGACTCAACCTGTGAAAATCGACATTCCTATTTTGAGCACTAAAGAACGACTTCACATTGAAAAGCATCTGCCGCGCCAAGGTGATCCGGGTATTTATCTCAATAAAAGATTGGGATATAAAATTGATAATACCTTAGAGCGCTCTCGCGCCGGATTAAAACAATACGCTCAGTATTCGGCTTTTCTTCCTTATTTTGTTAAATCGACGCCGTGACGTTTTCAATTGTGTTCCAGTGAAATTCGATGACCGATATTTTTTCTAGAAAAAAGCGCAGTTTGATAATGTCGAGCATTAAGTCTAAAAACACTTCATCTGAAAGAACAGTTTTAAACATTTTGCGGCGCAAAGAGTTTCGATTTTGCAGGAACTATGGAAAGTTGCCCGGGAAACCAGATTTTGTTTTTTTAAAACAGAAGAAAATTATTTTTGTTAATGGCTGTTTTTGGCACGGCCATAAGGTTTGTAATAAACGGTCTAAAACTAATAGAAAGTTTTGGGACGGAAAGATTGAGAAGAATATTATCCGAGACATGAAAGTTAAAAGAATATTACGTAAAAAAGGTTGGAAGACATTTGTTGTTTGGAGTTGCGAGACGCGTAGTCAAAAGCGTATTTTGCCCTTAGAACATAGAATTTTAAGATTTTTAAAGAATTAGAGAATTTGTCTCTGAAACTATTTAATTTTCCGCAATTTGATAGCCACTATCTGTAGATCCTAGGTTTCTTATTGGATGATTTGAGAACTGTATTAAACCTGTATTCTTCAACCTTCATTCATGAGTCGGAAATTAGGGAAATGCTGTAGTGATCTGCAAAGGTCGTAAGTTCATTAAGTTAAAGGAGTAGCTCAAAAAAACCCTTATTTTGACCATTTTCGACCCACGAAGTTAAATCTTAAACCCGGCCACTTTCCTCTGATTTCTCCCCACCTCCACCCACCCATGTAAAACCTTCAAAAATATACGAAATATGCTTGACCATACCTTTATTCGCCCATAAGATGGGGCCAAGTGGGAATAAGTGGAGAAAAGTGGGGAATATCTCTAGAATTCCTTATTTTTCAAGGGTTTGGAGAAGTCCATGTTTCGAGGGATATTTCATAATTCCATCGACGAAAAAGGCAGGGTGAGCATCCCAGCCCGATTTCGGGACCAGATCCAAAACAACCACAGCACCCCGCTAGTGCTCACGCTGGGATTCGATCAATGCCTCTTTCTATACCCCTCCGATACCTGGCAGAAGATCGAGGAGAAGCTTTCCTCGATGGACAGCCTCAACGCTGAAGTCCGGCAGTTCCAGCGGACCATTATGCGGGCCACCGATGAGGTGGACCTGGACCAACAAGGACGCATCGTCATCAGCCCGGTACTCCGCAAAGAAGCGGGCCTGGGCAAAAGCGTGGTCATTGTGGGTCTTTTGAACCGCATTGAGATCTGGGACAAACAAAAGTACGAGAGCTACCACACTCAATCCTCGCAATCTCTGGAGCTGTTAGGCCAGAAACTCTCGGACAAGGGAATTCAGGACATCGCATTCTAAAAGGCGAAGGCCATTTAGCTGTGATGAACATTGATGAAGGCTGATGAGGCCAACATTGAGTTCCTTAAAAGAAAAGGCTGAAACCTTTTCTATATAGAGGTAGCACCGCCAACGTAGGTCTGACGACCTACGGCTTTTTGGGCCGATGGGGATCGGGTCGAAAAGTTCACCACACACACCAAGAAACAACCTTCGTCCCTTGCGGGAACGGAGGGGCTTCAAAGCAGGGGGGATCCTAGCGGGCTTTTTCACGCTAGGTAAACCGGAAAACCTAAGGCGAACATCCATTTAACTAGGATGAACGCAGATGAACGCCGATAAAAGCGAACATCGATCTTGGGTGAACCGAACTAAAGCGCTGAAAGGAGACCGTTCATGGCCGTCGCACTCAACAATACCGAATCCATTACCGTCCTACGCCTCGCCGGCGAAATCGGAAGTTCCGAAATGGACGCTCTCCTAGGCGTGATGAACGACATGGTTCTAACGAACCGCAGTGAGGTCGTCCTCAACTTCTCGCACGTGAGCCACATCTCTCTCAACGTCATTTCCGTGCTGGCCGAGCGCAAACAACGCTTTCAAGCTTTAGGCGGGGACATCAAGCTGGTCGGCTTGGCGCCCTACGTCGCGAACTTGTTCAAGCTGGTGGGCGCTTATTCTTTCTTCGATGTTCTGGCCAGTGAAGACGAGGCCGTTAACCGTTTTGAAAGCTGACGATGTCCATCTACCGGTCCTCCTTCGGGAGACGGTAGAGCTGTTGTCACCCCCACCCAACGGGGTCGTTGTGGATTGCACGGTTGGGATGGGCGGCCACTCTTCGGAATTGCTGAAGCGGATCCCGAACGGTCGTCTGATCGGTTTAGACCAAGACAAAGAAGCACTCCAACACGCTCGGCTGAAACTGGATGACCCCCGGGTCACTTTAGTGCAAGCCAACTTCGCCAACCTACTCGATGTCTTGAGTGATCTTTCTGTGAGCGAGGTCGACTGCGTGTTGATGGATATTGGCGTATCCTCTTTACAACTTGATAGCCCCGAGCGGGGCTTTTCCTTCCAACAAGCCGGTCCTTTGGACATGCGCATGGACCTGTCGGCCCCTTTAACGGCGGCGGACGTGGTGAACACCTATCCCGAAAAAAAGCTCGCCGATGTCATTTACGAATATGGCGAAGAACGCAAAAGCCGCCAATTGGCCAATGCCATCGTGCGCCACCGCGCGCAAAAGCCCTTTGAAACCACTGAAGAATTAGCCCATTTAGCCAAGCAGGTGCTGGGCAGCCCCCGGCCCAAGCATGGCGAGTCCTTCAAACACCCGGCCACCCGCTTGTTCCAAGCCCTGCGCATTGAAGTGAACCAAGAACTGGAAGTGCTTCAAAAGGCCCTGAAAGATGTGCTGTCGGTCTTGAAGACCGGCGGACGTTTGGGGGTCATCACCTTTCATTCTCTCGAAGACCGCATCGTCAAACAGTACTTCAAACAAGAGAGTGTCGACTGCCTCTGTCCGCCCCATATCCCGCAATGTATCTGCGGCCACAAGGCCCAAGTGGAGATCCTGACAAGGAAGCCGGTCGTGGCCACCGATGAAGAAATGCAAATGAACCCCCGGTCCCGCAGCGCGAAGCTCCGCGTGGTGCGGAAACTGGCGGTGACGGCGTGAGAAAAGGAAATGGGAACCACAGATACACACGGATGAACACGGATGTTTTCGAAACTGCAAACAAACTGCAACAGCAGTTTTTGCCACAGATGCAGGGGATACAGGGGATGAATCAAAACCTTTTGGGTTACAGCGCAAACCCAAATCAAAGCCTGTTTTCACTAGAGACACAGGGGATAAAGCGAAACCTTTTGGGTTACGGCGTAAACCTGATGCAAAGGCTATTTTTGACACGGATACGGGGGATAGAGGAAAACCATAATTCTGAATTCTTAATTTTGAATTATGAATTGTTGTGTCCCCTGCATCCCCTGCATCTGTGGCTAAAGAAGGACTTAGCCTTGGGGGTGACCGCTTGAACAATTTCACTCCCAACGCTGT
The DNA here is from genome assembly GCA_027452205.1 of candidate division FCPU426 bacterium. Classification (GTDB taxonomy): domain Bacteria; phylum Oederibacteriota; class Muellerivitia; order Muellerivitales; family Muellerivitaceae; genus Bog-1183. The sequence goes on from DAIDGV010000010.1 coordinate 22,029, forward strand.
GAAGGAGCAATTCTTTGAGCGGGCGAACGACGCCATCGACGCTGGTCTTTTCTGGCGGGGCAATTTAGCCAAGGCCGTGCGCCAAAAGGATATCAAGGGCACCCTGTCGGGCATCCTGGTCATCAGCCTGGTGCTGTTCCTTTATGTGTGGCAGCACATGCAGGTGGTCAAGCTCAGCTATGAAGTGCAGGAACTGAAACAACAAAAACAACAACTGACCAACGAATACTATTACCTGAAATACAAGATGGGCGATGTGAACAGCATGGCCAGGGTGGAGACCATCGCGCGGGAACAGCTTCACATGGATACGCCCCGGACCGACCAAGTGGTGATCTTGGATGATAGCTACTCGGTGCTGCCGAAGTGGATGACCTTCTGGAAAAAGACCGCCACGGTGGGGGTCAGTCGATGAAAACTAAAACCCACAACGGCAATGGAACAATGATGAATGCTGATGAACGCCGATACGGCAATACCGGAACCTCTTTGAGGTTAACGACGAAAGGCGATTTAGCTTTGATAAAGACTGATAAAGATGGATACGGCAAAACCAATTCCATCTTTGGTTTCATCAATGTTCATCAATGTCCATCATTGCTAAATAAGGCTTCGCTTCTATCTGTGGCGGTGACCGCATGAAAAATCTGCACGGCCATTTTGCTTTGATAAAGACTGATAAAGATGGATGTGGCCAAACCAAAACGTTTTTTGGGTTCATCAATTTTTATCAACGTTCATCAAAGCTAAATGATGTTTTGTCTTTGGGGGTGTCTAAGTGAGCCTTCGCCATGCCAATCCCATTCAAAAGCGCCTGGCGGTGCTGGAGGCGATCGTCCTTTTCGCCTGTGTCTGTGTGGAAGGCCGCTTGGTCTATCTGCAAGTGATCAAACATTCCGAATTCCACCAGATGGCCTACCGTCAGCAATACACCCCGAAACAGACCGACGCCTCCCGCGGGATGATCGAGGACCGGGGCGGTGCGCTGTTAGCCATGAACATCGGCCTTTTCAATGTCAGCGCTCATCCGGACCAGATCGCGGACAAGGCCCACGCGGCGGTCCTTTTGTCGCGGGCTTTGGGCATGTCCTATGGCGCGGTGGTGTCGAAGTTGATGGAGAACAAGCAGTTCGTTTGGCTGGCGAGGGAAGTGCCGTACAAGTATTCAGAGGCCGTTGAGGCCCTTAAAATCCAAGGCGTGGACGCCGTTCGTGAACAACACCGATTCTACCCCGACCACGAAATGGCGTCTCAAGCCTTGGGTTTCACGGGCATCGACAATCAAGGCCTCGGCGGGTTGGAGCGCTACTACAACGGGTTCTTAACGGGCAAGAACGGCCTGGTGCTGGCGGAACGGGACGCCCGGGGCCGCCTGGTGCTGGCGGACAACAAGTCGGTCAAGTCCAGCGAGGACGGACTTTCCGTCCGCACGACGATCGACGAGACCATCCAGCATATCGCCCAAGTGGAGCTGGAAAAGGCCTATACCCATTTCCGCTGCAAGGCCGCCTCGATCGTGGTGATGGACCCGGCCACCGGGGAAATTTTGGCCATGGCCAACTATCCCACCTACGACCCGAACGATTACAAACATACGTCCCAAGAACTGCTGCGCAACCGGGTGGTCAATGACGAGTTCGAACCCGGTTCCACTTTCAAGCTCATCACCGCGGTGGGGGTCCTGGAAGAGGGTGTGGTGAACGAGGACGACAAGTTCTTCTGCGAGAACGGCGCTTTTCACACCGACTATGGCCGGGTGGTGCGCGACCACGAAAAGCTGGGGCTCATCAGTTTCCGCGAGGTCTTCGGCTATTCCAGCAACATCGGCATGGTCAAGGTGGGCATGAAGCTGGGCAAAGAGAACCTCTATAAATACTGCAAGAAGTTCGGTTTCGGCGACCCGACGGGCATCGACCTGCCGGGCGAGGCGGACGGCAAGGTGCGCCCGCTGGACCGCTGGAGTGCCCTGTCCCTGACGACCATCCCTTACGGGTATGAGATCTCGGCGACCCCGATGCAGATCGTGGACGCCTACGCGGCCATTGCCAACGACGGTGTGATGATGAAGCCTTATATCGTCAAAGACCTGGAGGACGCGAACGGTCATGTGGTGAAAAGTTTCTCGCCGCACAAGATCCGCCGGGTTTGCTCGGATAAGACCGCCAAGCGCATGACCGAACTGCTCAAGTGGGTCGTGGCCCATGGCACGGGCACGATGGTGGCCCTGCCCAGCTACGACATCGCGGGCAAAACGGGCACGGCCTACAAATTCATCAATGGCCGTTATTCGACGAACGAGTATCTATCTTCCTTCGTCGGGTTCGTCCCAGCGGACAAACCCAAAGTGGTCATCTATGTTTCGTTGGACGATCCCCGGGGCATCTATTGGGGCGGTTACACCGCGGGACCGGTCTTTAAAGAAGTGGCCAAGCGGGTGATGGCTTATGACTTGGTTCCCGGTTCCGCCCCCGAGGCTCGTAATCAAGTTGCCTCGGGGCAATCAAACCGCGGGACTCAGCTTGTGGCTTCGTCCCAGATGTTACGGGACGAGCGCAAAGTTCCGGACTTTGACGGCCTGACCCCCGATCAATCCAAGTGGCTGGCCGAAGCCGGCGGGCTGACCTTGAAATTCACCGGTAAAGGCGAAAAGGTCATCGGTCAATCCGCGGCCCCTGGGGCCCCGGTGCTGGCCAGCGCGACCAATCCGGGGGTGGTTGTTTTGACCCTGGGTAAACCCGAACTTTCCCAAGCGGGCGGTTTGATGCCCGAACTACGCGGTAAGACCAAGCGGCAAGCTTTGGCTCTCTTAGCCCCATTAGGTCTCAAAGTGAACTTCCATGGCGAGGGTGTTGTACAAGCCCAGTTCCCGCCAGCGGGCCGGTCGGTAGGACCGGAAGGTGTTTGCGAGCTCAACTGTAATGTGCCGGTGACCAGCGCCTCGGCGGCTGGACCCGGAGGAAAGTCGTGAAAATGAATAACAGCAACTTCAATGGAACAGGGATGAACGCCGATGCCCCGCTAGGCGGGACAATACCGATCTCCTTGGAAAATTTAAACAAAGAGGATCGGCATGAACGCCGATACGGCAAAACCGGAACCTCTTTGAGGTTAACGGCGAAAGGCAATTTAGCTTTGATAAAGACTGATGAACATGGATACGGCAAAACTAATTCCATCTTTGGTTTCATCAATGTTCATCAATGTCCATCATTGCTAAATAAGGCTTCGCTTCTATCTGTGGCGGTGACCGCATGAAAAATCTGCACGGCCATTTTGCTTTGATAAAGACTGATGAACATGGATACGGCAAAACCAGTTCCATCTTTGGTTTCATCAATGTTCATCAATGTCCATCATTGCTCAAAGAGGTTTTGGCTTTGGGGGTGGCGTTATGAAGTTCCGCGCTCTTCTTAAAAATCTAAAAGGTGTCCGGGTGATCGGCAAGAACGACCCTGAAATAACGGGCATCTCCGAAAGTTCCAAGGAAGTCCAAAGAGGGGACCTGTTCGTTTGCATCCCCGGCGCGAAGGTCGATGGCCGCGCTTATGCCATGGAAGCGGTGGAAAAGGGCGCCCGGGCGGTGATGGTGCAAGGCGAAGTGCTGCGCTCCGTCGATGTGCCCCAAGTGGTGGTCAAGGACGTCCGGGAATCGCTGGCGCTCCTGGCCCACGCTTTCTACGGCAATCCTTCCAAAAAGGTGAAGGTCATCGGGGTCACCGGCACCAAGGGCAAGACCACGACCACTTATTTGATCCGCTCGATCCTGGAAAGGGCCGGCCAAAAGGCGGGCCTCATCGGGACGATCGCTTACCACATCGGCAAGAAAACCTACGAAGCCAACAACACCACGCCCTCGTCCCTGACCATCGTGAAGCTGCTGGAGGAGATGCGCAAGGAAGGCTGCCAATGGGCGGTCATGGAAGTCTCTTCCCACGCTTTGGAGATGCGCCGGGTGCTGGGGATCGATTTCCAGGGAGCGGTCTTCACCAACCTGGGCCGGGACCATTTGGACTATCACAAGAATTTTAATAACTACTTCAAGGCCAAACGCCGCCTCTTCACCGAATTCAAGGACCTCAAAGCTAGGGCCATCAACGCCGATGATGTTTATGGCCTGAAGCTGTTGAAAGAACTCAAAGCCAAAGCGGTGGGATACAGCATCAAAGCTGACTGTGCCTACAAAGCCACCGATGTCACGCACAAGGCGGGACAATTGAAGTTCAGCGTTCAAGGCAACGCCTTTGAGGTGCCCCTGACCGGTCTTTTCAATGTGTACAACGCGCTGGCGGCCATCGCGGTGTTGAAGGAATTGGGCCTGTCTTGGAGCGAGATCCAGGACGGGTTGAAACACGCCCCGGCGGTGCCGGGCCGTTTTGAGGAAGTGAAAGCGGGACAGAACTTTACCATTCTTGTCGATTACGCCCATACGGCGGACGCCTTGAAGCAAGCCTTGATCGCGGCCCGGGATATTTTGGGCAAAAAGACCAACTACCGCCTCATTTCGGTCTTTGGTTGCGGCGGCGACCGGGACCGCACCAAGCGGCCCCTGATGGGCAAGGTCTCCTCGCAGTTGGCGGACCTGACCATCATCACCTCCGACAATCCGCGCACCGAGAACCCCACCTCGATCCTGGAGGACATCCAACGGGGCATTCCCCGGCCACTCCTTTCCGGCGAACACCGCCGGGTCTGGGTGGAAGGCGACCGCACCCAAGCCATCCGTATGGCCTTGTCCAACGCCAAGCCGGGCGACCTGGTCTTGATCGCGGGCAAGGGCCATGAGACCTACCAGATCATCGGCGAGACGAAGCACCATTTCGACGACCGGGAAGTGGCGATGAAAATCGCCAAAGAACTGAAGAAAAAACATGTCTAACCACAGAGTACACGGAGTACACAGAGTGAACCTGAATTTTGAATTAAGAATTAAGAATGATGAATTGTTGAACTCTGTGAACTCTGTGGCCCCGAAGGGGCCTGTGGTGAAAAAGGTTTTGTGATGTTGCCTTGGAGCTTGGAAGAAGTAGCGGCCTTGACCAACGGCAAGTTGGCCGGGCCCCGGGACGAAAAAGTGACGGGGGTCGTGCATGACACCCGGGATGTGAAGAAGGGCGATCTGTTCGTGGCCATTGTGGGGGAGCGGTTGGACGGCCATAAGTTCGTGAAGCAAGCGGCGGCGAAGGGCGCGAAGGCGGCGGTGGTTTCTAGGTGGGTCCCGGGCGTGAAGCTGCCCCAGATCCAGGTGGAAGACACCACGAAGGCCTTGGGGCAGTTGGGCAAAGCCCAGAGGCTGCAGTGGGGCGGGTTGGTGGTGGCGGTAACGGGGAGCGTTGGGAAGACCACGGTGAAGGATATGACCGCTTTCCTCCTGTCCGGGTTGTTCACGACCTTGAAGACGAAGGGCAACTTGAACAATCAGTACGGTTTGCCGCTGACCTTGCTGGGACTGACCCGGGACCACGAAGTGGCGGTGGTGGAACTGGGCATCAATCACCCGGGAGAGATGGAAGAGCTCTCGGAGATAGCCAGACCCGATGTGAGCGTAGTGACGGCCATCGGTGAGGCGCATTTAGGTTTCTTTAAAAGCCGGGCCCATTTGGCCCAGGAAAAAATGAAGATCGCGTCCGGATCGCGGGACGGCGGGGTTCGCATCCTGAACGGGGATGACCCCTTCTTAAAGGCGAAAGGCGAAAACATCATGACCTTCGGATTGAAAAGAGGACTGGTCAGGGCCAAGGGCTTACGGGCGACCGATGAGGGCACCCGCTTTACGGTGGAATATAAGGGCAAGAGCGCGCCGACGACGCTGCACATGCCGGGCAGCCACAACGTGGGCAATGCCATGGCGGCGGTGGCGGCGGGATTGACGCTGGGCATTCCCTTGAATGTCCTGGCGCGGCGCTTGGCGGTTTTCCGCCCCCAAGCGGCGATGCGCATGCAGTTGAAGAAGATCAAAGGGGTCTTGTTCTTGAATGACGCTTACAACGCCTCGCCGACCTCCATGGAGGCGGCTTTGGAAACCTTCAAGACCCTGCCGAGCCGGGGCCGCAAGGCCGCGGTGCTGGGCGACATGCTGGAGATGGGTTCTTTCGCGGCGGAAGCGCACAAGCGCATGGTGAAGCGGGCCCTGACGATGCCTTTGGAGGACCTGATCCTGGTGGGGAAGCAAATGCGCGCGGCGGGCGAGAGCCTGCTGGGTAAAAGTTCCCTGCGGGCGCGGTTCTTCGACAACGCCGAGGAAGCGGGGGCCTACCTGAAGGGCTGGCTGCGGCCCCAGGACGCGGTGCTGTTGAAAGCCTCGCGGGGCATCCATCTGGAAAAAGTGTTGGAGGCCCTTTGATGCTCTCCCTCAAGGACTTCTTGGACAAGCTGGCGGGCCCGGACCATCCCTTCGTGAAGGGCGCTCCGGTGGAGGATGTGAACGAAAAGAAGGATGGGGAACAAAAGGTGGCGGCGCCGACAGGGGCAGTGACCGAGGTGAAGTTGAACAAGTATCTGCGAATGAACGCGAACTGACGACGAAAGGAAATTTAGCTTTGATGAAATCTGATGAAGACTGATATGGAAAACCATTTCAGTTTCGGTGTCATCAATATTTATCAATGTTTATCAGAGCTAAACAGAGATTGGGTTTCTGATTGTTTGAAGTGAAAAGATTCAAGACTTTTAAAACGGGGTAACAAATGCTTTATCACTTGCTCTATCCGCTGGCTGGTAAATTCATCGGCTTCAACGTGTTCCGCTATGTCACTTTCCGCAGCGTTTACGCCGCGGTGACAGCTTTCGGCATCTGCCTGTTCTTCGGCGGCGCGGTGATCGCCTGGATCAAGGCGGCCCAACTGGGCGAGAAGATCCGTCATGACGGCCCGGCTAGCCATTCCTCCAAGGCGGGGACGCCCACGATGGGCGGCATCCTCATCATCATGGCGATGGTCATCAGCGACCTTCTGTGGGTGCGGTGGGATTCCAAGTTCTTCTGGCTGACCCTCTTTTCGATCCTCTGGTTCGGCGGGTTGGGTTTCACCGACGACCTGATCAAACTGCTGGGCCATGGCAAGAACCGGGGTATCCCCAGTATTTGGAAACTGATGGGCCAGATCGTGGGGGCCATCCTGATCGTGGGCCTCTATATGTATATCCTGCCCGACGACTATGCCTTGAAAAGCAGCATCACCCTGCCTTTCTTTAAGTATCCGCTCAACCTGGACGCCCTTTATCCCTTCTTCGCGGTGCTGGTCATTGTGGGGTCCTCCAATGCGGTGAACCTGACCGACGGGTTGGACGGCCTGGCGGTGGGCTGCACCACCTTCGCGGCGATGGCCTTTGTGGTGGTCACCTATATCTCCGGCAACGCGAAGTTCAGCGAATACCTGAAGATCATCTCGGTCCCCGGTGCCAGCGAATTGACGGTGCTTTGCGCGGCCTTGGTGGGCGCGGGTTTGGGTTTCCTTTGGTTCAACGCCCATCCGGCGCAGATCTTCATGGGCGACACGGGCTCTTTGGCCTTGGGCGGATTGCTCGGCACCATCGCGGTGATCGTCAAGCAAGAGATCCTGCTCATCATCGTGGGCGGCATTTTCGTGGTGGAAGCCCTGTCGGTCATCATCCAGGTCACCTCGTTCAAGATGCGGGGCAAGCGGGTGTTCAAGATGGCGCCCCTGCACCATCACTTTGAGCTGTCGGGCGTGCCCGAATCGAAACTAATCGTGCGGTTCTGGATCGTGGCCATCGTCCTGGTGCTGATGACCTTGTCGACGCTGAAACTACGCTGAGGAAAAAAGGAAAGGAAATTAAGGATTATGAATTAAGAATTTTGAATTGATGTTGTTTTCATTCGTGGAACGAATGAAAACTTCCGAAATTCATAATTGCTAATTCTGAATTCTTAATTGGAGCGGAGCGACATGCATTATGTGAAGGGTAAACAAGTGGCGGTCATCGGGTTCGGACGCTCCGGCTTCGCGGCGGCGCGCCTGTTGTCCGTCCACGGCGCCCATGTGACGGTCTTGGACGACAAGACCCCGGAGAAACTGGGCGAATGGATCGAGAAGGCCCGGGGTTTGGCCCAGGTGCAACTGGTGCTGGGCGGCATCGACCCGACCCGCGTCTCCAACGCGGACCTGGTGGTGGTCTCGCCGGGCATCCCCGCGAACCACATGGCCCTGGAAAGGGCCCGGGAAAAGAACGTGCCGGTCATCGGCGAGCTAGAACTGGCCTTTGGTTACTGCAACGCGCCGGTCATCGCCCTGACGGGCACCAACGGCAAGACGACCACCACCACCCTGGTGGCCGAGATGATGAACGCGGCGGGGAAGAAGACCATCGCTTGCGGCAACATCGGCAAGGCGTTCGCCGAGGCGGTGTTCGAGCTGACCGCGGAAGACCTGGCGGTGCTGGAAGTGTCCTCGTTCCAATTGGACAGCATTGAGGAGTTCCGCCCCCAAGTGGCGGCCATCCTGAACGTGACGCCGGACCACCTGGACCGCTACGCCAACATGCAGGCTTACGTGGAGTCGAAGGGACGGATCTTTGAGAACCAAAAGAAGGGCGACGCGGCCCTTTTGAACGTGGGCGACAAATACACGCCCATCTACGCCACCTTGATCAAGAGCGATCTTTACTATTTCGGCTTCGCGGACCTGGTGCGGGGCGACCTGAAGCCGGGTTGTTATGTGAGGAACGGGAACATCGAATTGTTGGGAAGGCAGTTGATCAAGGCCTCGGAGCTTCAGATACCGGGCCCGCACAACCTGGAGAACGCCTGCGCGGCGACTTTGATGGCAAGCCTCGCGGGTGCCAGTGACGAAGCCATCTCGAAGACCCTGCGCGAATTCAAAGGGGTCGAGCACCGGTTGGAGCCGGCCGGGGAAGTGAACGGGGTGCGGTTCATCAACGATTCCAAGGGAACCAACGTGGACTCAGTGGTGAAGGCCCTGGAGAGTTTCGCCAAGCCCATCGTGCTGATCCTGGGCGGCAAGGACAAGGCGGGGGATTTCACCAAGCTCTCCGCCCTGGTGAAGGAAAAGGTGACACGGATCGTGGCTTTCGGGGAGTGCAAGAACAAGATCGTCGAGCAGTTGTCGTCTTCGGCCACAGTGGTCGAGGCGGACACGCTGGAAGAAGTGGTGAACGGGGCTTTTGTGGCCAGCGCGAAGGGCGGGGTGGTGTTGTTCTCGCCCGGATGCGCCAGCTTCGATATGTTCCAGAATTATGAGGACCGGGGCCGGCAGTTCAAGGCCGCGGTGGCGAAGTTAGCGGAACAGAAGAAGGCGGTAAAGGCTTAGAAGCGAAAGGCGATTTAGCTTTGATGAAAATGGATCAATGCTGATAAGGCAATGAAAGTCTTATCAATGAGCATCAGAATTCATCATAGCTAGAAAATGTTTCAAAGCTGTTGATGAAAATGATTTGAAAGGAAGGGTACTGATTCGAAGTTTTTCCGAATCAGTATCGCCAAGCAGAAAGAATGGATCAAATTTCGAGGATTTATTTTGATCCATTCGTAACAAGTTTGAAGTTCTGAAGAACTTCAAACAAGAAAGGGGCAACCTTCATTTTTACGCTCGGATTCTGAGAACAACACCTACTACGCTTTTCTACACCACCTACGCCGCACTCTCGGAATCCGAACGGAACAATGAAGGGAATGAAAACCAAAAGAATTTTTTGCCACGGATGCAGGGGATACAGGGGATGGCAAAAACAAAAACGTCTTTTGGCTTTTTAAGATTTATCTCCTGAATCCCCTGAATCTGTGGCTAAAGAGGATTTATGTCGTTCAAAACTAAAAACCTAGGATCACCCGATTTTCTACTGTTCTTCCTCACCGTCGTCTTGATGGTGTCGGGGCTCATCATGATCTATAGCGCCTCGGCCATATTGGCCCATGACCGCTATGGCAGTTCCTATTACTTCTTCCTGCGCCAACTGCTGTGGATCACGGTGGGTTGCGCGGGGATGTGGGTGGCTTACCGGATCGACCTGGAGGCCCTGCGGGCCCTGGCCATTCCGGGTCTATTCCTGGGAGTTCTTCTCATGGCGGCGGTCTGCGTGCCGGGTATCGGACGCACGGTGGGCGGCGCCCAGCGCTGGTTCCGTCTGGGGCCCTTTTCTTTCCAACCCTCGGAGATCATGAAGATCGTATTGGTGTTCTATTTGGCGGACTCGCTGGATCGCCGCCGCAAGATGCTCGACAACTGGCAGTCCCTCATCCCTTACGGTGTCATCACGCTTGTTTGGGCGGCTCTGCTTCAAAAGCAGCATGACTTGGGGACCCTGGTCCTTTTAGGACTCGTGACCTTGCTCCTCCTGATCCTCGCGGGGATGCCCTATATCTTTGGTCTCGTTCCCCTGGCGGTGTCGATCCCGGCCATCATTTACCTGGTGGAATCGGCCAGCTACCGCATGAAGCGTATCTCGGCCTTCCTCAATCCCTGGGATGATCCGCAAGGCGCGGGCTTCCAACTGATCCAAAGTCTCATCGCGGTGGGGAATGGCGGTATCACCGGGGTCGGGTTATCGAACAGCACGCAAAAACTTTTTTACTTACCCGCTCCGCATACGGACTTCATTTTTGCCGTTATCTCGGAAGAGTTGGGTTTGTGGGGCGCGGGCGGGCTGGTCTTCCTATTCGGGGTCTTCGTGCTTCGCGGTTTCAAAGTGGCCGGGGCGGTCAGCCAGCGCGAGGGCGGAACTTTCCAAGCCCTGCTGGCCTCGGGCATCACGGCGCTCATCGGTTTCCAAGCCATCATGAACCTGGGGGTCGTGACCGGCCTTCTGCCCACGAAGGGTATCCCTTTGCCGCTCATCTCTTACGGCGGATCGTCCATGGTCTTCACCTTGTTTTCCATCGGCCTTCTCTTCAATATTTCCTCGGGCGTGAAACTGGTCTCGGCCCCCTCGCGGGTGCCAGGGTCGGCGGTGACAGCGTGAAAGGCAACGACATGAACGGACATTTAGCTTTGATGAAGTCTGATAAAGACCGATACGGCCAAACTATTTTGGCTTTTGGCCTCATCAATATTGATCAATGTTTATCAGAGCTAAATTGCTTTTTAGCTTTTGAAGCAAAGTCGAACGACGATTTAGCTTTGATGAAATCTGATGAATGCCGATACGACGAAAACCAAATGCAAAGGCTGTTTTTGCCACAGATGCAGGGGATACAGGGGATAAACAAACATCTTTTGGCTTTTGACTTTCGCCATCCCCTTCATCCCCTGAATCTGTGGCTAAAGAGGGGTTTATGAGGGTCGTTGTCACCGGCGGTGGCACAGGAGGCCACGTTTTTCCGGGGATCGCGGTGGCCCAGGAGCTGCTGAAAGACCCGGCGGTGCAAGTGCTCTTCGTCGGCAAGAAGGGCGGGGTGGAGCTGAGGTGGGTGACCGAGGCGGGACTGCAGTTCCAAGGGGTGCGGGCCAGCGGGTTTCCCCGGGGCCTGTCGTTGAGGCTCTTCACCTTTTGGTTCGACCTGGTGGGCGGTTTGCTGGACGCGGGGAAGCTGTTGAAAGAATTCAAACCCTCGGTGGTCTTTGCCACCGGCGGGTATGTGTCGGTGCCGGTCTGTTTCGTGGCGGTGATGAGAGGGGTCCCGGTGGCCCTCTTGGAGCCTAATGTGGTGCCGGGGTTAGCGGCGAGGTTGTTGGGGATGTTCTCGAAAAAAATTTTTGTGGGTTTCGAAGGAACGGCAAAAAGCTTTTCGAAAGGACGGACGCTATGGACGGGAATACCGGTGCGGGAAGAGATCAAGACCACGAACAAGGAACAGGGGCTGAAGGCCTTCGGGCTCAAGCCGGAAGCGATAACGCTGCTCATGATGGGGGGGAGCCAGGGGGCCCATGTGCTGAATCAATATATGACCGACTCCATCGAGCAATTAGGTCAGGGATCGCATCCCGTGCAGGTCATCCTAATGACGGGTTGGACGGATTATCAAAGCATCGTGGACCGGCTGGAAAAATGCCCGCTCAAGGTGGTGCTGAGGCCCTTCATCGGGAACATTCACGAGGCCTACGCGGCGGCGGACCTGGTGATAGCCCGGTCGGGAGCCATGACCTGCGCCGAGATATTAAGCCGCGGGTTGCCCGCGATATTTATTCCATACCCCCACGCTTCGGGGCATCAGGAGAAGAACGCCAGGGTGCTCGAGGCGGGCGGTTCGGCGCTGGTCATCACCGAGAAGCAGCTGGAAAGCGAAGCGCTCATCCAGGAGCTGGACAAATTACTAGCCGAACCTTCGGCCTTGAAAGCCATGGGCGAGAAGGCGGGCAAGCTGGGGCGGCTTGATGCCGCGCAGTTGATCGTGAAAGAACTTTTGAAGTTGGCGGCATGAAAGGAGGAGAAATGAAAGCGTTGGTCCTTAGCTCACTATTTTTGTTCGCTGTCGTTGGAACGGTTATGGCCCAAACGCCGACGGATAATACATATCCGGATTTTTCTTACCTCGATAAGACGACCCCTGATTCGTTGAATCAACCATCGACCCTCAGTTACGGGAAATATGACGCCATGGCTCCTTACGATATTCCTCAGTCGGTTAAGGATGTTTTCGTGGAAAAGATTCGAAAATTATGGAATTCAAAGGTTCGTTACGCTGTCGACATCAATCACTATTCGCCTGAAGAAGCTAAGGCTTCATTTGGAGAAAATAAATTTCTGAGAGACAACTATCGATCCATTGTGAGAGTGGACCTTCCGGCGGATTTTGGGGGCAAACAGCTTTTTGTCTGGCGTCTTCAAGAAAACATTGGTTTTTCTTTGTATTGCGATTATTTCTTTTTGTTTTTTGACCCGAAAACGGGGAAGTGTTCTGGACGTTTGAAGGCCCTGATTTATGCCAAGGATTTCTTGGTCGTGGATGCGGGCGATCTATTAGGAAACGGAAGATCGCAGATCGCGGTCAAGAACGAGCTTAGGATTGGCAACAACGGCCGAACAGTCATTCGTTACTACGAAGCGAACGAAGATCTCTCGATCAAAGAGGCCTTTGCTTATGAGACGGAAGTTTATATGGATGGTCCGGTGACCGTTCGAGAACCGTTCGATAAGAATTCGAAAGTTTGGCAAGAAAAGATAAAGAAATTCGACGCCAACAAAACTGAAGAGGGATTCGAAGCATATGAGGGGAGTAACTGATCATGGCTATAAAACCAATGGCACAACCTTTTGGCGCGGTGAAGCGGGTGCATTTTATCGGCATCGGCGGCGCGGGCATGAGCGGTATTGCCGCGGTTCTCTTGAGCCTGCATTACCAAGTGACGGGGTCGGACTTGAAAGAAACTGAAGTGACCGAGCGCCTCACCCAAATGGGCGCCAAGATCACCTTTGCCCATAAGGCCAATAACGTGGTGGGGGCGGACGTGGTGGTCTATTCGGCCGCGGTGCCCATGGATAACCCTGAAATTGTCGAAGCCAACAAACGCTCGATCCCTGTTATCGCCCGCACGGAGATGCTGGCGGAGCTGATGCGCCTCAAGTATGGCATTGCCATCTCCGGCACCCATGGCAAGACCACGACAACTTCCATGACCGGTTTGGTCATGACCGAAGGGAAGCTCGACCCGACGCTGGTCATCGGCGGTCAGGTGGATGTGTTCAAGTCGAACGCCAAATTGGGCAAGGGTTCTTATCTCGTGGCCGAGGCCTGCGAGGCTTTTGGCGAGTTCTTCCTGCTCTCGCCCATGATCTCCATTATCACCAACATCGATGACGACCATTTGGACTATTACGGCTCGGTCGAAAAGGTACGGGAAGCTTTCATCACCTTCGCGAACAAAGTGCCTTTCTATGGCTGTGTCATCCTCAATTCGGACGACAAACAGAACAAGATGATCCTTCCGGCCATCAAGCGCCGGGTGGTGACCTATGGTTTGGATAAAGAGGCCCAGGTCTCGGCCCGCAATGTGAAGTTGGAAAAGGCGGGGTCCACCTTCGACCTTTATTTTCAAGGCAAGAAACAAGGCCGGGTGAAATTACATGTGCCGGGTACCTTCAATATCCAAAATGCTTTAGCGGCTATCGCGGTGGGCTTGGAACTGAAAGTGCCTTTCAAAGCCATTGCCGCCGGTTTGGTGCGATTCCATGGGGCCCAGCGCCGGTTCGAGTTCAAAGGCACCTATAAAGGCGCGACCGTTATCGACGACTATGCCCATCACCCGACCGCCGTTCACGAAACCCTCAAGGCAGCCAAGAATTTCGCGGGCACCAAGAAACTGGTGGTGGTCTTCCAACCCCATCTCTTTTCCCGCACTCAATTATTGCGCGACAAGTTCGGAAAAGCCTTTGGCGACGCGGACGAGGTGTTGGTCACCGCGGTCTATCCTTCGCGCGAAAAGCCTATCCCGGGCGTGACGGGGAAGACCATCGTGGAAGCGATGCGGGAGAACGGCTACAAGCATGCCCAATCCTTCGAGGACAAGAATGCCCTGATGGAATATCTCAAGAACAGCCTGAGCGACAAACATGTGCTGCTCACCATGGGCGCCGGGGACGTGTGGAAGATCGGGAACGACCTCGTGCAGAAGCACAAGGGCTGATGTGACGAGCGCGACGCTAGAAAGGCTGAAAGTGGACTTTAGGGAACTGACACATTTGATCCAGGGCAAGGTGCTGTTGAACCATGCCGTGGCGCCCTACACGACCTACCACTTGGGCGGGCCCGCCGCCGCTTTCGTCGAACCCCATGATGTGGAGGACCTTTCCCAACTGCTCCATACGCTGAACTGCGGCCAGATACCCCACCTGATGCTGGGCGGCGGCAGTAACGTGCTTTTCGCCGATGAGGGCTATCAAGGTGTGGTCATCCGTCTGGGCCGCGGTTTTTCCGGCATCCATATCGAAGGCGACAAGGTGCGGGTGAAGGCCGGCACCAAGCTGGTGACGGTCATGAACAAGGCCCGGGAAGCCGGGTTGGGCGGGGTGGAGTTCTTCGCCGGTATCCCCGGAACCATCGGCGGGGCGGTCGTCGGTAACGCGGGCGCCAAGAAGGCCTGGATCGGCCCGACCGTTGAGGAATTGACCATCGTGACCCCTCGGGGCGAAGTGAAAAAGCTGACCAAGTCGGAATACCAATATAGCTACCGCTACTCGTCCTTGAAACTTTCGGGGAATGTGCTGGTGGAAGTGGTGCTGAAGCTGAAGAAAGAACCCAAAGACGTGATCGAGCAAAAGGTGAAGGACTATTTCAAGACCCGTCGGGGCAAACAGCCCCGGGTGGAGAAGAACGCGGGTAGTGTTTTCAAGAACCCGGAAGGCAACTTCGCCGGTCGTTTGACCGAGTCGCTGGGCCTGAAGGGATTCAAGGTCGGAGGAGCCGAGGTCAGTAAGATCCACGCCAACTTCATCGTCAACACCGGCCGGGCAACCTCTCATGATGTGGCGGCCGTGATGCGGGCCATTCAACAACGCGTCATGGCTGAGTACAACATCCAACTAGAACCGGAGATCCTGCCCCTGGGCGATTGGAACTGGGACGAGATCAAGGACATTTGGTGGAACTTTGAAAAGAACAGTTAGAAGTGCGGAGTTGGGAGTTAGGAGTTGAAACTTCTAACTTCTCACTCGAGCGTAGCGAGGAACTAACTACTAACTTTATTGAACTGTTGACCGAAAAGAGAGTTTGAACTGAAAGGCAGAGTGTTATGGCGCTAAAGGTGGGCGTGATGATGGGGGGCTGGAGCCCTGAAAAGAAAATTTCCCTGATGTCGGGGAAGAACGTGGTGGAGGGCCTTCGCCAAGCGGGCCTGAAGGCCGAGCCTTTCCTTTTGACCACCGCGGACAAGAAAGAAAAACACCTTCAACAGCGTTTGAAGAAAGCCAAGTTCGACGTGGTTTTCATCGCCCTGCACGGCGGTTTTGGCGAGGACGGAAGCCTGCAAGCGCTCTTGGACGAGTGGCATATCCCTTATACCGGCTCGGGCGCTTTGGCCTGCGGCCTGGCCATGCATAAAGGTTGTTCCAAGCTGGTTTTTGAGGCCCAGAACATTCCCAGCGCGCCTTGGAAGGCCATCCACAAAAGCGTGAAACCCCAAGACTGGACCAAAGACCTGAAGATCAAGGTGCCTCTGGTGGTGAAGCCCGCGGATGTGGGTTCGGCTATCGGCGTGACCATCGTGAAGAAGGCTTCGGGCATCAAGCCCGCCATTCGCACCGCATTCAAGAACAGCTCTTGGGCGATCGTTGAAAAATTCATTCCGGGTACCGAAGTGACCGCGACCGTCTTGGGCGGAACGGCCCTGCCGGTCATCGAGATCGTGCCGAAGAACGACTTTTACGACTTCGACGCCAAATATACTCCCGGCCATTCGGACCATATCGTTCCGGCCCGCATTAGCCCGGCCCAGACCCAGAAGGTAAAGGCTTACGCCCTGAAGGCGGGGCAGGCGATGGGCTGCGAGGATTACTACCGGGTGGATTTCATCGTACCGAAGAAGGGTGAGCCGCAAATTTTGGAAGTGAACACCGCGCCGGGCATGACCAGCACCAGTTTGGTGCCGGACGCCGCCAAGGCGGTGGGTATCTCTTTCCCGCAGTTGTTGAAGACATTGGTGGGAATGGCTTTGAAAAAGGATAAGAAGTAACAGAATGAACCACAGAGTACACGGAGTACACAGAGTGAGACTTAAGACTTTGATCCATCAAAAAGAAAGAGATTTACTCTGTGAACTCTGTGGCCCTGAAGGGGCCTGTGGTGAAAGGATTTTGAACTAATGCATTACCAGGGTAGTAAAGTTCCCTTGAGCGAGAAGAGCGAGCGCTTCAAAAGCGCGGGTATCCCCTCGCGCCGTGCCTGGGGACAGACCCGCTACGCGGCCGTCTCTTCGAGACGCCAACAGCCTGAAGAGAAGAAGTTCTCTTTTAAAATGTTGACCCCGGGCAAGATGTTCAACAGGGCTTCGAAGCCTGAAGTGAAGCCGGTCTCCACTACTTACGCTTTTTACCGGCCCGGCGCCACCGCGGTAGCGGACCTGCCGATTGTCAACGAGCGGGCAGACAAACCCTTTTGGGGTACCGGCAAGCTGGATACCCCGGCCTTTTCGGAAAAAGAACATATCTGGAAGATGCCGGCGGTGCACCCCAACCGGCTCAAACCCTTGGTGTGGGTGACTGTGATCACTTTTCTGGTGCTGGCAGGCTGGTGGGCCCAGCGCCGGGCCACCGTGGCCTTGCAGGATGCCGCGGGATTGAAACTGGCGAAAGTGATCGTGGAAGGCGCCCATTATTTGACCCAGGACGAGGTGTTGAAGACCGCGGACCTGACCCTGGGTGTGAGCATGTTCAAGGTGAGCCTGGAAGACCTGAACCAAAAACTGTCAAAGCTGAGCTGGGTGGACCGGGTGTTCGTGGAACGCCGGTTGCCTTCCTCCATCCTCATTTCCGTCCGGGAGCGCAAACCGGTAGCCCTGCTGGATAACGGCATCCTTTACGGGGTGGATAAAGAAGGCCGGATGCTGAACCACTCGGACGCCCTTTTGAACGAGGACCTGCCCCTGATCTCGGGAGTGCGGTTCGGCGCGGAGGCGGTGGGGACCACCCTGGCGGCCCAAACCCTGAAACCGGCCCTGGATTTCTTCACTTTCATCGGTAAAAAAGACCCGGTGTTGGCCCATGACGTGTCCGAAGTGAACCTTTCGGACGCCGATTCCTTAAGGGTGACCTTCATCAACGGGGTGCAGGTGACCTTCAATGACACAGTTTCCGAGACGGACCTCAAGCGCATGGCCCTGGTGCTGGCGGACCTGAACGAGAAGGGCAAAAAAGCGGGGACCATGGACTTCCGTTACCGGGACATGGCCTTTGTAAGGACGAGGTAAGGGTATGGCAAACGTTAAACAAAAATCCGCAAGACGGGGAAAACCGATTAAAGTAGTGACGATCTGCTTTTCCCCCTGCCGATGCTTCACCGCATCGAAACATAAAAAACACAAGATGGGGAGGTGAGGATAATGCCGAAGGAAATGAAAAAAGACGTGGTGGTGGGGTTGGACCTGGGAACGACTAAGGTCTGCACCATCATCGGCGAGCAAGACAACGAAGGACAAGTGCACATCATCGGGGTAGGAACCTGCCCTTCCACGGGCCTGAAAAAGGGCTCGGTGGTGAACATTGAGCAAACCATCGCTTCCATCAAAAAGTCCGTCCAGGATGCCGAGCGCATGGCGGGCGTTGAAGTGACCGCCGCTTTCGCGGGTATCGCCGGGGGCCATATCAAGGGCCTGAATAGCCGCGGCGTTATCGCCGTTGCCCGTAAGGACAAAGAGATCACCGAAGAGGACCGTGAACGCGTGTTGGAAGCGGCCCGGGCCATCGCTATCCCCATGGACCGCGAGATCATCCATGTTGTTCCCCAGGAATATATCGTCGACGACCAGGACGGCATCAAGAACCCGGTGGGCATGTCGGGCGTGCGTTTGGAAGCTGAAGTGCATGTGGTGACCGGCGGTGTGACGAGTGTTCAAAATATTGTGCGCAGCGTGGAAAGGGCGGGAGTGCGGGTCGCGGACATCATCCTGCAGCCCTTGGCCAGCGCCGAAGCGATCCTTTCCCCGGATGAAAAAGAGCTGGGGGTTGTCCTCATCGACATCGGCGGGGGAACCACCGATATCGCGGTTTTCATCAATGGCGCCCTGTGGCATACGGGCATCATCACCCTGGGTGGTGCGCTGGTGACCAGCGACGTGGCCGTGGGCTTGCGCACGCCGAACACCGAAGCCGAGATCATCAAGACCCAATATGGCTGTGCTTATACGGCCATGGTCAAAGAAGAAGAGGAAATTACGGTGCCGGGCGTGGGTGGCCGCAGCGACCGCCGCATGCCGCGCCGTGTCCTTTCCGAAATTATCGAAGCCCGGATGGAAGAAATTTTCGAACTGGTCGCCGCTGAACTGAAGAAGAACGGTTTTGAGGACCGTATTCCGGCGGGCGCGGTCATCACCGGAGGCGCTTCCTTGATGGAAGGCACCGCTGAATTGGCCGAAAAAATCCTTCAATTACCTGTACGTATCGGCTCGCCCAAACGCGTCGGGGGATTAACGGATGTGGTCTCGAACCCCAGCTATTCCACAGCCGTGGGACTAGTGCTGATGGGCATGCAAACTTATGAACCGCAACCGAACAAAAAAACCTCGGTGGCCTTTACGGCGGGCGAGGACATGTTCAACAATGTGCTCGATCGGATGAAGAAATGGTTCGGCGATTCGATCTAAGTATTCACGGCGATTAGCCACAGATGCAGGGGATACAGGGGATAATCCCTAGAAAATTCAGAATTCAAAATTAAGAATTCATAATTGTTGTTAGTCATCCCCTTCATCCCCTGCATCTGTGGCGAAATAGCTTTTTCTTTGGGTTTTCTAGCCCTCCAAATTGTGGATAACCTCCAAAACGCCTTATTTGAGGCCCTTTTTTCAACGTAAATTCTTATCCAAAACACAAGAAAAGCCCCAAAACCCTTATAAATCCAATATAATTAGCCCATGTTTGATGGCCGTTGGGGAACGGCCTGTGAGTTGAAGCGCCAAAGATCGGGCCTTTAACGGGATGTAAAAGATCTAAAAATTTTTGGGGGGACCTCTGATGATCGAATTTGCCGAAGATGATATGCAGCAGTACTTAGCTCACTTGAAGGTCATCGGAGTGGGCGGCGGCGGATGTAACGCCGTCAATCGCATGATCGACGCGGGTGTTGAAGGCGTCGAATGCATCGCAGCCAACACCGATTACAAATCACTCAAACGCAACAAGGCCGTCAAAAAGATCCAATTGGGCCGGAACCTGACCAAGGGTCTGGGTTCGGGCGGCAATCCTGTGATCGCGAAAGAAGCGGCCACGGAATCGACCGAAGAGATCCAAAAATCCCTCGAAGGCGCGGACATGGTCGTGGTCGTCGCCGGTATGGGCGGCGGCACGGGCACAGGCGCCGGGCCGGTGGTTGCCGAGATCGCCAAAAAAATGGGCATCCTGACCGTGGGTATCGTGAGCCGTCCTTTCGAACACGAAGGACCGGTCCGCAAGGCCCAGGCCGAGGACGGCCTGCGCACCATGCTGCCCCATGTGGACACCATCGTGGTGATCCCGAACGAACGCATCAATATCGTCTGCGAGCAGGACATCGCTTTCTCCGCGGCTTTCGCCCGGGTGGACGAGGTCCTCATCGAAGCGATCCGCGGCATCTCGGAAGTCATCCATTCCGAAGGCATCATCAACCGCGACTTCGCCGACGTGAAGCGCGTGCTGACCTCCAAGGGCAAGGCCCTGATGGGCATGGGCTATGGCACCGGTGAAGACCGCGCCATCAAGGCCATCCAAAAGGCCATCAACAGCCCCTTGCTGGAAGACGTGGACATCGCCGGAGCCAGCACCATCCTGGTGCAGGTGACGGGCGGCGCCAACTTCTCCATCAACGAGTTCAACCAGATCAACGGCTTCCTGCAAAAGGCCGCCCGTCCCGGCGTGGAGATCATCCCGGGCGTGGTGGTGGACGACAGCTTGAAGGACGGCCTGCGGGTCACCATCATCGCCACCGGTTTCGACGCCCCCAAGGCGGAGGATCCGATCTCGACGGTGCTGGGTTTCGAGAACTTCGTGAACCCCAAGTTCAACACCGACAAGGCCAGCTCCTCGGAGCCGGCGGTCGAATCGTCGGAGCCGGACTTGCTTTCGAAGCTCTCGGACGGTAAGTATGAGATCCCGGCCTATATGCGCAAGCGTTTGGCGGGGAAGAATTTCCATAACTGATCAAGTTCTTTGAACCACAAAGGGCACAAAAACACGAAGTTTTCTCAATGTTTTTTTCTTTGTGTTCACCTTAGTGAACTTAGTGGTTCAAGATGAGAACTGTTTAAGTATAGAAAGGCGTTCATTTTGGGTCTGATGGGAGGCAGGGGCCGGCTGTTCTTACTGCTAGGACTTTTAGCGGTGGCCGCGGCGGTCTATCTGAACCTTCCGACGATCCTCGAATTCTTCTCCGAGCCAAAAGCCTTACCGGTCGTGACCGAGCCTTCCCCGGCCCTGACGACTGTTCCAACCGTAGCCGCTGAAGCCGCCTCCGTGCCCCCCACGGAGACGGCGGCAGGGGCGGTTCCTTCACTCCAATCCATTACCCTCGAAGCCAACGCTGATAATGGTTTTGTGGTCCTTTGCTATCACCGTTTTGTGGCCCATCCGGAAAGGTTCAAGACGGCCCTGTCCGAATACCGCTTTCCCCAGGCCGAGTTCCGCTGGCAGATGCAGTACCTCAAGGACCATGGCATCGTTCCCATCTCCCTTCAGCAGTTGAAGGATTATTGGTTCAAGGGCCAGCCCTTGCCGCCCCGGGCCGTTCTTTTGACCTTTGACGACGGTTTTCGCAGCCTTTATGACGTGATGTTCCCGGTGCTCCAGCAGTTCAAATATCCCGCTGTTCTTTTTCTCTACACCGATTTCATCAAAGGGCAGGGGGATTCCCTGAGTTTTGAGGACATCCAGGCCATGGAAAAATACGGGTTATCGTTGGAATCCCATACCAAGAGCCATTTGAACCTGGGTTATGTGGAGGAGAAAAAGAAACCCGAGGATTTCGCCAAACTGCTGACCGAGGAATTGTCGGTGCCGGTCAGTTTTATCGAGGATAAATTCAGCTATACCCCGACGACCCTGGCCTATCCTTACGGGGTTTATAACGACGTGATCGAGGCGGAAACCCGCAAGCAGAACTATCAACTGGCTTTCACCGTCAACGCGGGCCCCAATGACCGGACAGTGCCGCCGCTGAAGCTGAAAAGGGACCTGATCCTGAACCCCTGCAGCCACGAGGCTTTCGCGGCCCTGTTCGAACCCAAGGTGCTTCACCTGGACCAAGTACAGCCGGCGGACGGGCAGTTCATCCTAAGCCATCAACCGCTTATCAGCATGGTCATCAAGGACCCGATCGACTATAAGACCCTCAAGCTGACCGTCGGCACCAAGCCGACCACCTATCATTACGACCCCAATACCCATGTCCTGAGCCATCAAATGAAAGTTCCGCTCAAGTCGGGCGGCCATTTCTTGACGGTGGAAGCGACCGACCTGAACGGGCAGCCGCGGGTCTATACCTGGTACTTCCGCATCAAGCACAAGGGGCTTCTTTTCCCCTCGTTGAGCAAAACGCTCAGCGGTACGGACGACAAATGAGGAACTGGACCCCCCTATCCCAAAAACTGGGGTTCTTCCTGCTGGTCCTTGGTTCCTTCACGCTGCCCGCCTCGGCCTTGAACCTGAACGACAGCGTGGCCTTGAAATACACCTACCGCCCCGATCAAGTGTCGGTGATTCCTTTGAAGGACAGCAAGGGAAAGCTCTACCTGCCCCTGACCGATGTGGCGAAATTCTATGGAGTCGACGTGAAGTTCGATGCCCAAAACCGGCGTATCGACCTTTCCAAAGGGGCCAACAAGGTCAAACTGGTCCTGTCCCAGCCCATGTTCCTCATCTCGAACCCCACCGAGTCTTTCCCGACGGAACCGGCGGAGGTGGTGTCGGGCCAACTGGCGGTGACCCCGGTGACCGCCCAGGACCTTTTCACGGCCATCCTGGGCATCGATGTGCAATACCAGCCGGACCAGCAGGTCCTGATCGCCGGGGGAGTGAAGACCGAGGCCATCAAGACCGAGATCGTGGCCCAGGAACAAAAAACGCCCCTGACCGCCCCCTCGGTGCCCGCTTCGGTGATCGGCGCCCGGGGCGAGGAAGAACCGGTGGTCGTGCGGTCCGGACCTACCCATAAAATATTGTCGGCCAACGCTTATTCGGTGGGCCGCATCGTCATCGACGCGGGCCATGGTGGCCGGGATATCGGCGCCCGGGGCTATGACAACCGTTATTTCGAGAAGCAGGCCACTTTGGCCATCGCGCTGAAGGTGGCGGGGCTGCTGCGCAAGCAGTCCGACATCGAGGTGTTGATGACCCGCAACAGGGATTATTTCGTCACCCTCAAGGGCCGTACCCAGTTCGCCAATAAGCACCACGCGGACCTTTTCGTGTCCATCCATTGCAACTCGACGCCCCGGAGCAAGGTGAACATCGCCTCGGGCACCGAGATCTACGTTTATAGTCCCAAGGCCTCCAGTTATTTCGGCAATGTGGAGACCGCCGAGGAAATGACCACCGATTCGAAATTTAGTTTCGCCAATGATCTTCATTACCAGGCCTATAAAGACCGCAGCATCAAGCTGGCGGAGCTGATATGGCAGTACATCCACCGCAACTTGGGCCAGCACATGCGCCATGTGCAGCAGCGCAACTTTTACGTGCTGGGCCGGGTGGATATGCCCTCGATCCTGGTCGAGACCGCTTTTATCAGCAATCCCAAGGAAGAATTCAAACTGCGGGACTCCGATTGGCAGGATAAAATGGCCCGGTCCATCGCGGATGGTATCCTGGCTTTTAAACAAGTGGCGGAGGGAAGCGCCAATGGCCGTTAAGATCAGCGACGAGATCATCGAGCAGCACCATGGCGGGGTATTGACCCTGACCTTTCCCCGGTTGGG
Source organism: candidate division FCPU426 bacterium (assembly GCA_027452205.1). Lineage (GTDB taxonomy): Bacteria > Oederibacteriota > Muellerivitia > Muellerivitales > Muellerivitaceae > Bog-1183. The sequence continues at coordinate 45,533 of DAIDGV010000010.1, forward strand.
GCATTCCACTTTCCTCAAACACGCCATCTCGACCCGCGTCGGCGGGGTGAGCAAGGGCAATTACAAGTCCCTCAATATCAGCTACAAGGTCGCCGATGAGCGTCTGCGGGTGGAAGAGAATCGTCGTATCCTTTCCAACGCCCTGGAGATCGACCTGGAGCAAGCGGTCCATCTCACCCAAGTGCATAGCGACAAGGTATTCCACCTGACCGCCGAGAACCGTCCCCCGGCGGGAGAATCTTTGGGTGAGGGCGACGCGGTGATCACGGACCTGCCCAATGTGCCTATCTACATCCTGGTGGCGGATTGCCTGCCCATCCTTTTTTACGATCAAGCCCATCAGGCCATCGGGCTGGCCCACGCGGGCTGGCGGGGAACGGTGGCGCGGATCGCGGTGAAGACCCTGGATGCCATGAGGACGGCTTTCGGCACCAACCCGCAAGAGGTCAAGGCGGTCCTGGGGCCCGCGATCGGCCCCTGTTGCTATGAAGTGGGAACAGACGTGAAAGAGGAGTTCGGAAAGGCTTTCCCCGACGCCGAGGAACTATTGGAACAGACAGGGAAGAGCCATTGGAAATTGAACATACCCGAGGCCAATGCCCGGCAATTAATGGAAGCGGGAATGGACCCGGACCGGATCATCCGTTCGGGGCTTTGCACGGTGGAGCACTTAGGGTGGTTCTATTCGCACCGGGCCGAGGCTGGGCCTGGATCGCCGACGGGCCGTTTCGGCGCTTTTATGATGTTGGTAAAATAGGTCGTCCGGTACCAAAAACTTTCAAGGAGCGTTTATGGGCCTCTTCGACAATCTGTTCGGGGACAAGAAAAAAGAAAATATCCCTGGCGGCAAGGACCGCCGCAAGGGGGACCGCCGCTTCGATAAGAACGAACTGAAGAAGAAAGTTTATGGGGATATACGCGGGATGAAGAAAGACCGCCGCAAGAGAAGTTGACCGGTTCCGGTAAAGGTATTTAACAGAACTCCGCCTGCTTATTTATCCCAGACGTCGTTGTAATAAGCCAGGCCGTTGGTGTTGTTGCACCCACCCATGATCCAAACATGACCATTGAAGGCCAGGCTCAAATGCCCGAACCGGGCGTTGTAGGGTCCCGAGGCCGAAGTCCAGTTGATCCCGTCCGCCGAACTGCTCGCGTTGCTGAGGGCACCGGTGGCCGTATCCGACGCGCCGCAGGTGTACCACATGAGGTTGTTGTTCACGACCAATTGATGGTAATAGACCGGACCTCCGAGGTTGGACAGCAAGGACCAGTTAGTGCCGTTCGCCGATGACCAAATGCTCGTGGTTTCATTGGCGGTGTTGGACGAGTAGGTGTTGTGACCGCACATGATGTAGAGGTTGTTGTTGAAGCTGACCGCGGCCGCGCCCCAGCGGGGGGTGAATTGGGTATTGGCGGGAGGGTTGGTGTTGTTGGCCAGGACCTGGGTCCAGGTGACGCCGTCGGGAGAGGACCAAACATCGTTCAGGCCCACGGAACCGGTCGTGCCATTGGTGCCCGCGAAGACCCAAATGAGGTTATTGAAGACGACCGCGTTGAAGTCCTGCCGGGGGCAGAATTGGGAAGCGCCCACGGTGTTGACGGTGATGGCGGGATTATTGGCGAGGATCTGGGTCCAGTTGGCGCCGTCGGGCGAGGTCCAGACGTCGTTCTTCAAGGTGCCGCCCTGGTTGCCGCCGATCAAGTAAAGCTGGGTCACGCCACCATTGACGAAATTCACCACTTGGCTTCCATAACGGCCCCCGAAGGGGGCATTGGAGGAAGTTTCTGACCAGTTCTTTCCGTCGCCGGATTTCCACACGTCGCCGTAATAATTGGTGACCGACCCGCTGCCATTAGCCCCGCCAACGACCCACATATTGCCGTTGAAGACCGTGCCCGAAAGACCATAGCGGGCGGCCCAAGGGGCGCCGGCGGTCACTTCGGACCATCCGTTACTGTTGGTGCCGTTGCCATTGGCGGACGTGGGCCCATTGCGGCAGCCTTCGGTCCAAGGCAAAAGAACGGCCAAAGTCAAAATGAAGAAGAATGACAAGCGATTCAAAAATGATCCTTTGGTAAGATAAGGAACCTAACGGCCCGAAGGCCCATCCCTGAAGCCCTTATTTGTTGAAAAAGGGAAGGGAACCGCTGATTTTAAAGGAATTTAGCCATGACACAAGCTTCTCCCGGCTCCCGGCCCGCTCTTCTTGCCATCCTTTGTGTCCTGGGTCTGGCCGGTTGTTTTCTCAAAATGATCCTGGTCATTTCGCCGGTGGTACAAAGCCATGGCCGGCTTTACGCCACCTATCTATCCATTTCCTCGGTCGTGATGATCGCCTGTTTGGCCGGTCTTTGGTTGATGAAACGCTGGGCCTTTTGGGCTTTTTTGGCTTACGTGATCCTCGATCAAGCGGTCTATTGGCAAATGGGTTATTGGGACCCGGTGGCCGCCTTACTCAAGGGACTCATCCTGTTGGCAGGTCTTTTCTATTACCGGCGGCTAAGACCATGACCGAAGGTCTGTTGGCAGTTCCCCAGCCCTTTTCGCTGGAATTGACCCTGCTTTGTGGACAGTGTTTTCGCTGGCAGCGGGACCCGAGGGATAACGCTTGGTTCCGGGGTATCGCGGGGCAAGCCCTTTGGCATTTGCGCCAAGAAGGGGACCAACTCCATTGGAAATGTTCCGCCACGCAAGTCAGGGGACAACGACCCGAGGTTTGGTTGGGCCGGTACCTGGGTTTTGAGGATGATCTGGCCCCTTGGATCATCGAGTTCAAGGATAACGAGGTTCTGGCCAAGCCCTTGCGCATCCTAGAAGGGCTCCGGTTGATGCGGCAGGAACCCTGGGAATGCACGGTCTCCTATATGTTCGCCCAAGGCCTATCGGTCAAGGTCATCCGCCATGCCATCGGAAAATTTTGCGAACGCTATGGCCAGCCTATCGAGGGGGCGCCGGGCCTTTTCGCTTTTCCGGAGCCTGCGGTCATTGCCCAGCTCTCAGCGGATCAAATGCGCGCTTTCACCAATAATTACCGGGCCCGGGCGGACCGGATCATCCGCTTGGCGCGGGTGGTCGAGGCCCAAGTGGTACTTTTGGACCATTTCAAACAGATCCCTTGCGATGACGCCAGGGAAGCCCTGGTGGCGCTGGACGGCATCGGTCCCAAGATCGCCGATTGCATCCTGCTTTTTTCCATGGACCACGCTTCGGCCTTTCCGGTGGACCGCTGGGTCTTGCGGGCGATGAAACGCTATTACAAGGTACGCTGGCTGGGGGCGGGTCAGGAAGCGCCCACCCGGACCCAATATGTGAAGATCGTCCAAAAGGCCCGCAAAATGCTGGGGCCACGCTGCGGTGTGGCCAGTGAATATCTTTTCCTTTACTTGCGACTTTTGGAAGACGCTAAATTGCGGGAAGAACTGGGGCCACACTGCCGACATTGGGATGAATTGATGGAAAAGGTGGAGAAGCCTAAGGCCCTGGCGAGGAAAAGAGCGTGAAAATCACCTTGCTGGTCGTGACCAATGAATTATCCAAAGGTTCTTTTCCTCCGGCTTTGTTCAGCGCTTTTGATGTCGCCTGGGCCCCGAACTTGGAGGCCGTTCCTAAGCTGGTCAAAAAACAGAATTTTGATATTTGTTTCGTTCAACTGGAACGTTTTCGCCGATCCGACATGGCGCTGTTGCGGCAGGTCCTGAAGAGCGGAATGATTCTTGATCTTCTCGTGGCGGTGGAAAGAGATTCAGTCGAAAAAGTCCTGGAAACCCTTGGGGAAAGGGGAGAGTGTTTGGTGAAACCTTATTTTCCGACCGAACTTCAGAACAAGCTGGCCCGCATGGCGGCCAAAAGGGTCTTGGAAAGAGAAAATCGTTTTTGGCGGGTCGAATTGGCGGCGCTTTTGGCGGACCGGGAAAGTTTGAGCCGCAACGATATCCCGCCGGAAATTTGGGAAAAGGCCAAGGAAGGCAAAACGAAGGATGAGGGGCACTCGTTCCGCAAGTCCCGCAAGGAATTCGAGAAACAATGTCTCAAACAAGCCTTGGAGCGGGTTCACGGCAACCAAACCCTGGCCGCCAAGGCCCTTGGCATCCATCGCAATACGCTGATCTGGAAGATGAAAAGACTGCATTTAAAGGTGGAATCGACCCTGGGGTCCCGTAAAGGGCCTAAATAAAGGATTTTCACCATCAAAAAACCCTTAAAAAACCAAGTATTTCTTGCCTGAGGCCCTATTTTGCGGTATAAAAGCCATGATTTCATCAATTCAGGAGGTGGCCGTTGACTAAGAGCGAATTGCTGGGGAAATTGGCTGAAGACACCGGGTTGAAGAAGAAAGACGTCGATAACGTCATGCAAGCCTTGCGCAGCACCATCTACAAAACCTTGAAGACCGAGCACAAGATCAAGCTCGATGGCTTGGGCGTGTTCCAATTGAAGGATCGCAAAGCCCGCCAAGCGCGCAACCCTCGCACCGGCGAAATGGTCAACGTTCCGGCCAAGAAAGTCGTCAAATTCCGCGTTTTGAAAGACCTCAAAGAAGCGGTTTTGTCGTAATTCTAAAAACTGGAAGTTCAATCAGCACCCTGCCCACCCATGGACAGGGTGCTTTTTTATTTAGAAGCAAAGACTTTATCCCCTTCAAGAACTAAACAACTTCAAAAAATCCATTTAATAGCGGATAAACGCAGATGGACGCCGATAAAACATTAAGATGATTAAGGTTTATCCGCCTTGATCGGCGGTTGATTTTGTCTTAAGTGAGTTTTGTGGTCGTCTTTTAACACCGGTTTCTGTTAGGAAACTTTCGTGAAATCAGCTTTTTCCTCCAAATTTAAGTCCGCTTTTTTGCCGGTCTTGGCGCTGCTTTGGGCCCTGTTCGTTCTGTGTGAATTCTTCGTTCATTGTCCTCCGGCTTGGTTCTCTTTCCACTTTTCGACCCCTTCCATGCCGTCGTCAGTCCCGGCCTTGCTCAAAAGCTGGACCGATATGGCGACCCTGGTTTTGACCAGCCTCTGGATCCTTTTGTTGATGCTTTGGACCGGGCAAAGGTGCCTCAGGTGGCTGGGGGATATTGGATCGGGCCCGGCGCTGACCTTTTGCGTGGAAGCGACGCTGGGGGTCTTTGTGTGGAATCTCTTTTGGGTGGGGACCGGACTGACCGGGCTTTGGTTTGAATCGTTGATGTGGGGCGTAGCCTTGGTAGTGACCCTGGCGGCGATACCGGACCTTTTAAAAGCGGTCCGGGGCCTTCGAAAACTTCCGAAGATCGAGATGCCGAGATGGTCCTTGGTTTTGATCGGCCTCTATGCCGTGGCGGCCTTGTGGAACGCGCTGGTACCTGAGACTTTCTATGATTCCCTTAACTACTTTCTTGGCATGCCGCAGTTCTGGCTGCTGCGCCACGGTATCGTTGATAACCCACTTCAGCTCCTCTCCGGTTATTTTTACGGCGGGTCGATGTATTTCATGGGCGGTTGGATCTTCGCCCAAACCGAGGGCGCTTCGCTTTTCAGCGTCGCGGCCTGGGGCCTTTGCGGGGTGCTGGCTTATGGCTGGGCTGAGGAACTGGCGGGACGAAAGGCCGCGGTGGTTGCCTCGGTAGCGGTGCTGACCTTGCCTCTTCTTTATTTGAACGCCTGGGCGGCCCGGGTGGACGGTCTTTTTGCCTTTGTTTCGCTTCTTTTTATCTATGGCCTGACCCGTCTTTTACAGGACCCCAAACCCGCCCAGCGGCGCCGGTGGATCCTATTGGCCGCAATTTTCTCCGGCTTGGCGGTGGCCATCAAGCCGACCGCCTTGGTCGTGATCGTCGCGTCGCTCATTGTGCTTGTCGCGCGCCGGGAAAAAGGATGGGCGGACCGTTGGATACCACTCGCTATCTGGTCCTGTGTCTTGGGGTTACTTACGGTGGGTCCATGGCTGATCAAGAACTGGGCCTTCGCGGGTAACGCCTTTTTTCCTTATGCTTTCTCTTGGGTCGGAGGGCGCACGATCTGGGACCATGGTTACGCGCGGCTCCTGAAAGAGAACCAACAGTTCCTCGCGATGGACCAGGGACTCAAGTCCTTCCTGACCCTGCCTTGGCGTTTAGTGATGCCGGGCGAGGGGGACCATCAGATCATCGGTCCTTTGACTTTGGCTTTCTTGCCGATGTTGTTCGTTTTGAAACTTAAGGATACCCAACGGTTCCTGCTCTATCTGACCCTGGTCTGTTTCGCTCTGGGGTTGACCCTCTCCCACATGTTGCGCTTTTCCATGCCCGCGTTCCTTTTATCGCTCATCCTTATCTCGGCGGTCCTGTTGTCTAAAGAAGCGCCGGCCTATTGGCGCTGGGGCTGGAAGGGTTCGGTCTGGGTCTTCGCGTTTTTCTTTACGGGGGCTTACGCGGTCATCAGCGCTCAGTATTACCAAGGCTGGGGCCGTTGGACGGGACAGGAAAGCCGGGAAGCCTATTTAGAACGCATGATCCCCAATTCCTACGAGGCCATAAACCTTTGGGCGGACGAGAACCTTCCGGCCCAGGCCCGGCTTCTGGTCGTGGGTGACGCCCGGGGCCTTTATTACCGCCGGGACTTTTTAGCCAATTCGGTCTTCGACGAACCCTTTCTGGCCCGGGTGGCAAGACAAGAAAAGGACGCGGCGGGGATCCTTCGCCGATTGAAAGAACAGGGGATCGACGCTGTCGTCATTAACGGCCCCGAAGGGCTGCGTTTGTCGGCGGATTACGCCCAATATGATCTGAGTCCGGCGGATTGGGCCAAATTGAACGACCTGGCCGCCCGGGGGCTTCACCTGGTCTATTGGAAAAATTTCCAGGCGGTTTACCTCGTTAAAGACCGTTTAAGCGAAGAAAAGAGACAAACTCCACCCAACCTCTTTTCCTTCCTGTCGCCCCGGGCCTATGATTTCTCCCAAGCCCTTCACGCGGGGGACAAGGCCAAAGCCCAGCAGGCTTTGAAGGCCCTGATGACCCTCTTCCCGGCCGAGGATTATTGGCGGGAACAATTACGAACACTGAACTGACCTAGGACCGGCCACAACCATGAAAAGTACCGTTATTCCCATGCCGGTTTCCCAGCACCGTGAGGGCTGGATGGCCCTATTGGTCGTGCTGGCCTGGGTGGCTTTTGTTTTTTTCAGTTTCTTCTCCCGGTTGAACCAGACCTTTCCTTATTGGGGACTATTACTTGATCCGTCCCGCTATCCTTTGGCCTCTCTTGATCAAATGCTCTCGGTTTGGGCCGGTTCCCTAAAGGCCATCCTAGTCACGGTCCTCATTTGGGGAGCGACCCCTTCGACGGGTAAAAGGGTCCGGGAAGTTTTGGGCTTTTCCGTTTCGAACGCTTGGCTGCGCTGGGGTTTTGATATGGGCCTGGGGGTTCTGGCCCTGGACACTTTTTGGCTTGGCACCGGTTTTAACGGTCTCTGGTTCGCGCCGCTCTGGTGGGTTTTGGCGGGGTTGCTGATCCTGCTCTGGGCCTGGGACCTGTTCGTTCTTTTTAAACGGGGGTTCCAGGGTCTGCCCGAGCTTTCACCCTTTTGGGGTTACCGCTTTCTGCTGGGGATGGGTTTGGTCTATGTTCTTCTCGCCCTTTTGACGGACCTGACCCCGGAAACTTTTTACGACTCCATGGTCTATCACTTGGCGGTGCCCCAGTATTGGCTGGCCCATCACGGCCTGGCGGACCTGCCCACGAATTTTTTCTCGAACTATCCCTATGGGGCCGAGCTTTACTTCATGAACGGGCTGCTCTTTCAGGGCACTCAGGCCGCCAAGATGTTGCATATCACCGCCTGGGTCATGGCTGCGGTCTTCGCGGGCGGCTGGGCCGAAGAAGTGACCAGTGGAAAGGCGGGCACCCTGGCGCTGGGGCTGATCCTGACCTTGCCGATCTTTTCGCTGAACGTCTGGACCACCCAGGTCGAGGGTTTTTTGGCCCTGGCCGTTGTCATCGCTATTTACAGTTTGATTCGGTGGATCCGGACCCAAGATCCGCTCTGGGCGGTGGCCACCGGGCTTTTCGCGGGGTTCGCCTTTGCCATCAAGTACAACGGCGTGATCGCGATCGGCTGCGCTTTGGTCGTGGCGGCTTTCCAAGCGGTTAATTTTTACCGCAAAGAGAATTGGCGGAACTGGGCTTGGTTCCTTCTGGCGTTCTTCGTGATAGCGGGGCCCTGGCTCATCAAGAACGGGGTCTTTACCGGAAATCCCTTCTTTCCTTATTTCTCTTCCTTGTTCCATGGCCGGAATTTGTCCCCGGAAGGTTATGAAAGGCTTTTGGCCGAACAGCAGGGAAGGATGACCTCGGCCTGGTGGGATTGGTTCCTTTTGCCTTGGAAGATCGTCATGTCCAACCCGGATAGTTATAGTTTCGCCGGGCCGGTGGCGCTGATGCTGCTGCCTTTCTTGCTCCTTTTCCGTTTCAAACACCCGATGCTTCGCTTCTTGGTCTGGACGGCGGGGTTGGTCTTTGTGGTGAGCCTGGCGGTGACCCATATCCTGCGTTTCATGGTGCCGGATTTTGTCCTTTATTACGTTCTTTTGTCGGCGGTGCTGGCGGGCGGGGATAGGCCCTTTTGGGGCAAAGCCTCGGCCTGGATGGCGGGTTTTTGCGCTTTGCTTTGCGTGGGCTACCTGGCGGACATCATTCATTACTATTACGATTTCTCGGGCATCCTTTCGGGCCGCCAGACGATCTCCCAATATCTGGGTGACAGCAAAAGATTGACCTCTTATTACGGTTTAAGCCAGTGGCTATCGGCCCATTTGCCCGAGGAAAAACGTCTATTGATCGTCGGGGACGCCCGCGGGCTTTATTACACCCAGCCCTTTTTGACCAACACCGTCTTTGACACCCAGGTCCTGGCCCAGGCGGCGAAGGAATCCAAAGACGCGGAAGGTATCGCCCAACGGCTTCGGGAACTGGGGGTGGATTACCTGGTGGTCAATGGACTGGAAGGGATAAGGGTCTCGGCAGATTACCATCATTACGACCTGACCCGGGATGAATGGAAAAGGCTGGATGAGTTCATCCAACGGGGTACCGAACTGGTCTATTCGCAGAACCTACAAGCGGTCTATGGCTTGTTACCTAAGTTCAAGGCTAAACCAAAAGAAGAAAGCCTCGACCTACTGTTGTTCTTTTCGGCCCCTGCCAGCCATTTCATGACCAGCCTTCAAAAAGGGGATAAGAAAGAAGCCGAAGCCCAGCTTAAAGCGGCGACGGAGCTTTATTCCTTCTCCTCTTTCTGGAAGAAGCAGCGCGCTGTCTTTGAACGGGAGCTAGGCCCGGCCCTTTGACGATGACAAGTTTTCTTCTTTAGGTTAATGTCCTACGATCAACCCAAGTAACGGAACCACGATGACCCACCGCATGAACAACATCTTTATGGCGCTTTTGATCGTTTGGGTGCCCCTGGCCTTTTTTGTTCGGGCGGCGGACGGTTTTACCCTGGCCAAAGAAGTGGTCGGTTTTTTGGCGGTGACCTATTTCGTTATCACGGCGATCCTGAAAGACCGCTCGGTCTTTTATCGGCCTTTGGTGGTCCTTCTCGTCCTTTTTGCCCTCTGGATGACCCTGGATTCCTATGCGGTGGCTTTGGTCAAACCCTTCGTGGGTCCCGCCAGCTTTCATTTGTGGCTGATGGCCGGCACTTTGGTGGCGGTGATCTATGGCTGTTCCCGGGGTTTGGCCTATGAAAGGCTTTTGCGTTACGCGGCGGGGACCGGCGCCTTTATGGCCCTTTACGGCTTCTTCCAAGTGCTGGGGATGGACCATTTCGATTGGAATACCAAGTTCCAGGCGCGGGCTTTCGCGACCTTAGGGAATCCTGATTATTTGGGCGGCTATTTGGTCGCTCTTTTGCCGGTGGTCTTTGTGCTGACCCTTCGCACCTACGGTCAGATGCCTTTCCTGCTCAATAAGAAGGTGGTCCCGGCAACCTCGTCCCAAAAAAGTTGGTTCTGGCTGAGGGCCGTGACCCTGCTTTTGTTCGTGGGGCTTTTATTGACCCGGGTGGTCGGTTCTTTTCTGGCCTTGGGACTGGCGGTAGTTTTCCTGGTGGTTTCTTTTCTCTTCCCGATCGGCAGGGACTTGTTCCGAAAGAACAGCCGTTTTGCGTTGATCGCCCTGGGGGTCTTGGTCGTGGGGGCGGGGGCCTATCTTTACCGCCACGGGGGGCTTTCGGCCTTGTCGGCCAAGCAAGCCTCGGTGGAACAACGGATATTCAATTACCAAGTGGCTTGGGCCATGGTGAAGGATCATCCCTGGACCGGGATCGGGTTGGGCCAGGTGGGCGTCCAGTATCCGAAATATCAGGCGACTCTTTTTGCTCCCGCGGATTATCCAAATCACCCTTTTGTCTATTCGGACCATGTTCATAACGACTTCCTCCAGTTCTGGGTGGAAGGGAGCACGGTCGGGTTGGTATTGTTTTTGGGAGTGTTGCTGGTCTATGTCTTAGCGGCTGTCCGTACCTTTAAAAACCCCGAAGTGAGCCGGGAGAACAAGGAACTGCTTTTAGCCAGCGTGGCCGGGCTGGTCGCTTTATTGGGGCAGTCCTTGAGCAACTTTCCTTTATTGGTGGCCCCTATGGCGGTGCTGTTCGGTTTATTGCTGGCCGCGCCTTTGGTCTTGGGCGCTTTGGTTCCCGCCAGGGGAAACCCAAACCTGTCCGGGCCCCAGCAGGCCTTTTTGGCTTTGGGGTTGTTGGTGGTGCTGATCCTCGGCACCCAAGCGATCGCTGCCTCTGTGGCCATGCGGGACACCATCGGCGAGACCAACGCGGGGAAGAAAGAACTGGCCCTTCAATTCGCGGACCGGCTGACCCAACTGAGCGAGGAAGACCCGAAGGCCTGGAAGGCCAGGGCCGCCGCTTTGGCCCTGGCGGAAAAAAACGATGACGCTTATGCCGCTTATGAAAAGACAGTCCAATTGGATCCGAACGACGTGCAAAGCCTGGCGGAGATGGCCATCTTCATGGTCAAACAAGGCAAGTTCGCCGAGGCTTTGGACCTGAGCGACCGGGCCTTGGCCATTGCCCCCAATTATTTCGGACCCGTTTGGACCCGGGCGGTCTGCCTTTTCCAACTTAAGCGCTACGAGGAATCGGCCAAGGGTTTCGAGAGCTTTTTGGCTTATGCCCCCAACGACGCCCAAACCTATCTCAATGTAGGCGTCTGCTATATCCAACTGCACCGAAAGGCGGACGCGATCGCGGCCTGGAAGAAGTGCTATCAGCTGGACCCCAACAACGCCCAGGCAGCCCTTTATCTGAAAAGCCAAGGCGTAAAGCTCTAATCAACAGTTTTAAGACCTATTGCCTCCGCTTGAATGATTGTCTCGCTCTCCCGATAGTGTTAAATTGATGGCAGGAAAGTGTGGTTTTTGGTGAGTTTTGCCCGGGAGCCACAAAGGTATAATCCATGAGCATCCAAGCTCTTCTCGAAAAGCCGGCGGCTCCGGGCGCGCCCGAAGCTTCGCTGGACCGTCCACTCATCCAAAAAGCCTATGAATTCGCCAAGAAAGCCCACGAGGGCCAACAGCGTGTCTCAGGTGAAGCCTATGTGACCCACCTGGTCGGCGTGGCCGACATCCTCGATGAACTTCACATGGATTCGGTCACCATCGTGGCCGGTCTGCTGCATGACATCCTTGAAGATACCTCCGTTACCTACGACGACCTGAAAAGGGAATTTGGTCAAGAGATCGCCGACCTGGTCGAAGGGGTGACCAAACTTTCCAACCAGCAGTTCCAGGACGCGGCCCTGCGCCAAGCCGAAAGCACCCGCAAGATGATGATCGCGATGGCCAAGGACGTTCGGGTCATTCTCGTCAAACTGGCCGACCGCACCCATAACATGCGCACGCTGGAATTTCTCTCGCCCGAACGCCGGGAAAAGCTGGCTCGGGAGACCCTGGATATCTACGCCCCCCTGGCCCACCGATTGGGGATCGCCAAGATCAAGAGCGAGTTGGAAGACCTTTGCTTGCGCTATCTGCAGCCGGACGTTTATTACGACTTGGTCGAAAAAGTGGCCATGAAAAAGGCCGAGCGGGAAAAAATGCTCGCCGAAGTGGTCGATACCATCGAAAAGAACCTGAAAGAGTCGGGCATCAAGGCCAATGTTCAGGGCCGCTCGAAGCATTTCACCAGCATCTATAACAAGATGGCCAAGCAGAAAAAGAACTTCGATGAGATCTACGATTTGATGGCCATTCGTATCCTGACCGACACCGTGAAGGAATGTTACGAGGTGCTGGGGATGATCCATACCCTTTGGAAGCCCCTGCCGGGGCGCTTCAAAGACTATATCGCCATGCCCAAGAACAATATGTACCAAAGCTTGCACACGACCATCATGGGCCCGGATGGCCAGCCGGTGGAGATCCAGATCCGCACCTTCGAGATGCACCGTACCGCCGAGGAAGGTATCGCCGCCCACTGGATCTATAAAGAAGGCCGGGCCGCTGAAAAGGAAGACCGGAAATTCGCCTGGATGCGACAGCTTTTGGATCTGCAACAGGATATTAAAGACACCACCGAGTTCGCTGAAGCCATGAAAGTGGACCTTTTCGACGACGAGGTGTTCGTGTTCACGCCCGCCGGGGCGGTGAAGGAACTGCCGCGCGGGGCTTCGGCCCTGGATTTCGCTTATGCCGTCCATACGGACGTGGGTACCCATTGCATGGGTGTGAAGGTGAACGGTCAAATGGTGCCCCTGCGCTATAACCTGAAAAACGGGGACATTGTCGAGGTTTTAACCCAATCCAACCGCACCCCCAGCCGCGACTGGCTGAAGATCGTGGTGACGAGTCGGGCCAAGAACAAGATCCGTCATTGGTTCCGAACCCACTTGTCGGCGGAAGAAGTCGACAAGGGCAAGCATCTGCTGGAAAAAGAAGCGGTCCGCATGGGGTTGGATTTCAACCACATCATGAAGACCGACGCCTTGGAAGAGTTCGTTTCTTTCTTTGGCTGCCACACCATCCAGGAACTTTTAGCCAATATCGGCCATGGGGAAATATCCTCCCGGCAGGTGTTGAACAAGATCGCAGCCAAAGAGGAAGAGGCTACGGCCAAGACCGACCTGCCTACGCAAACGCTTCGGCAGACGGGTAAACCCGAAAGCGCCCCCACAAGCAAGTCCGCCCCGCCCAAACCGGGAGCGGCGGCGCCCATTAAGGGCATCTCCATCGGTGGGGAGAAGGACTTCCTCATCCGCTTCGCGCGCTGCTGTACGCCGGTGCCGGGCGACCCGATCGTCGGCTATGTGACCCGGGGCCGGGGAGTTTCGATCCACCGGACCGATTGTCCCAATACATTGCTTTTACCCGATGGCGAGAATCGCAAGATCAACGTTTCTTGGGAAGGCTCCGCGGAACAAGTGTTCGAAGTGGCTATTGAAGTCAAAGCGAAGGACCGCGAAAAACTGCTATCGGACCTCCTTTCGGCCATTACCGAAGAAGGGGTCATCATCAACGAAGCCAATGCCAAGGCCACCGAGGGCGGTTGGGCGCAGGGTTATTTCGTGATCGGTATCACGCAGTCAAACCAGTTGGATAAAGTATTGAAGAAGCTGCAAAGGGTGAGGGGCGTGGTGAGCGCCCGGCGGACCGAACCTCGCTAATTAACCCGGTTTTTACCCCGGCAAAAATAGGAAAACTATGGAACGTCATATCATTTTGTCGTCAGAAGCACCCAAGCCCATTGGACCCTATTCCCAAGCGGTGGAAGCGGGCGGTTTTATTTTTTGTTCAGGTCAGATCCCTCTGGACCCGGCGACAGGCCAGTTGGTAACGGGAGATATCCGGGTCCAAACCGAACGCATCTTGGCTAACCTGGAAGCAGTCCTGAAAGCGGGCGGCTCCTCATTAAAAAGTGCAGTAAAATTGACCGTATACTTGACGAACTTAGGGGACTTTGAGACCTTAAATAAGGTTTTGGGAGAACGCTTTACGAAGGATCCGCCCGCCCGGGCGGTTGTGCAGGTTTCGGCGCTGCCGAAAGGCGCCTCGGTCGAGATGGATCTGATCGCCCTTAAAGGATAAGCAATGCCGGAAGCCATGTGCGTCAATCATCCTACCCATCCCGCTGTGGGCAAATGTTCCCGTTGCGAGCAATCCTTTTGCCTGGATTGCTTGGATGTGGAAACGGGGCGCCCCCTTTGCAAAGATTGCCTGGCCAACCGGCCTTTCAAGAGCAGTGCCCAGCCGCCCCACAAACCCGCTAGCATTCCAGTACCGCCGCCGGCTAAGCCCCATCACCCGGATACGGCGATCTCCTTAGATGACCTGATGATGGCTCCCCCGAAACCCGCGCCTGCTCCGTCGCCCGCAATATCTGCGGAGCCCGAACCAGTGGTGGTTGAATCCTTAATGTCCGAACCGGTCGTGCCTGAACCTGTTATGGCGGAAACCCCGGCTCCAGAACCGGTCGAGATACCTAAGGTCAAACTCACCCCGGCTATCAACTTTATGGAGTCGACCCCGGCTTCTCCCGAACCGCCTGCGCCGATGCCGGAACCGGCCAAACCAGTCGAATTACCTGTTTTCAAACCTTTGGATAATGATCCTTTGGGTCTTTTCAAAAATCCGACCCCGTTGAAGATGCCGGTGGTTGAGGCTCCCGCCAAGACCGAACCGGCTTTCAAGGTGGAACCACCCAAGCCTATGCCGGAACCGGTGAACCCTTTCACGCCGCCCGCGGCGAGCACGCCTAGCCCGTTCCCGGTCGCCGAAGAGAAATCCGCCTTCAAGCCTAATTTCGATCTGGCTGGCATGATGAAAAAACTGGACGATGCCGAATCGGTCCCCAAACCGGAGCCCATCACCCCTAAGCCGATCGTTTCTTATAAAGACCTTCACGCCCCTAAGGCTAATCCGCTTCAAACCTTGAAACCCTTTTTCAGCAATCTTTTTTTGAAGATCGACCTTTTAGCTGCCAAATTGAAGATGCCTGGTTTTGTCCTGGTAGGCATCGTGGTGGCGGCTTTGGCCGGTGGATTGACCTACATCCTTCAGCCTGGTGGCGGGCCGGTGGTAACAGTGGTGGATTCGATCCCTCCTATCCATATCTTGCCCGTCGATGTGGCCCAAGCGGGGGACATCGATGTTGTCGCTTTCAATGATCTTCAGCAACAACTGGGTAATTTAGGTTTTTCACAGGCGATCCAGATGACCGTGCCCCAATTGCCGGGGCCGAACTTCTTTGATGTGGGCTTGAACGAGAGTACGAATACCTATTGCGAGATCTTGCGCATTCCCAACCAGATCGGCTGCCGGGTCTCTTTCGTGACGGTCTTCACCAATGGTGTTTGGTATTCGACCAATGGATGGGCGGGTACGGACCAACAGATGGACTATTTGGTCAGTGAGTTCTACCCGAGCCAAACACCCCAGCAGCTTTATGAGCAACATAAAGCGGGTGTGCAGAAACTGCAGGCCGCTAACAGTTGGGATGTCCAAAAGGTCAGCTTGAACCGTTATATCGCCGACCTGTCGGACCACTTGCGCTGGTTCTTGGTCACCAAAAAGATAGCGTCTTACCAAGCGGACTTTGCTTCTTGGCATTGAGCACGAACGGCTGTTTTTTCTTTTAAATAGGCCACTTTGACGGGCTTCGCCCGTTGACACCCCCCAGGTCAAAGACTATATTATCGCAACTTTACCGGCTGCCAAGGCCCTGGCTATCGCCAGGAGGCAGCTCGGTCCAAGTGCTTGTAGACGCTTTCGGTCGTTCTCGAAGATCGATCCGATCGTCCTCAGAGCCGGTAAGGTACAGTCGCTTGACCTGGAGAAACGCATGATCGACCCGAAGAAGTTGACGCTAGCCCTGACTTACGACGACGTCATGCTGGTGCCGCGCCGATCCAACGTCCTTCCTGCCGAAACCGATGTCTCCACTTTCATCAACCCGCGCCTTAAATTGAACATTCCCATCATCAGCGCCGCCATGGACACGGTCACTGAATCCCGTTTGGCCATCGCTTTGGCCCAAGAGGGCGGGTTGGGGATCGTCCACAAGAACAGCACCATCGAACAGCAGGCCGCCGAGATCGACAAAGTGAAGCGCTCTGAAGCGGGCATGATCAGCGACCCGATCACCCTGAACCCCGAAAAGACAGTGGCCGACGCCTTGTCCATCATGAAGCATTACCATATCTCGGGTATACCCATCGTTCAGAAGGACGGCAAGCTGGTGGGTATCGTCACCAACCGTGACCTTCGTTTCGTGAAAAAGATGGGGTTGCCCTTGTCCGAGGTCATGACCAAGAAAGACCTGGTCACCGTTCCCATCGGCACGAGCTTGGAAAAGGCCGAAGAGACCCTGCATGAACACCGCATCGAGAAGCTTTTGGTCGTCGATAAGAAGGGCGACCTGAAGGGCCTTATCACCATCAAGGACGTGAACAAACGCATCAAGTATCCCAATGCCTGCAAGGATGAGCGGGGCCGCTTGCGGGTTGGCGCGGCCTTGGGTGTTTCCAAAGATACCGAAGAACGAGCCGAAGCCCTTGTCGCCGCCGGGGCGGATGTGGTGGTCATCGATACCGCCCATGGTCACTCTGAAGGCGTGCTCAAGACCGTAAAACTGATCCGTAAAAAATATCCGAAGCTTTCATTAATTGCCGGTAACGTCGTAACCCCCGAGGCCGTGAAGGCCCTGGCGGACGCCGGCGCGGATACCGTTAAGGTGGGTGTGGGCCCCGGTTCCATTTGTACCACCCGGGTGGTCACGGGCGTGGGTGTTCCCCAGATCTGGGCCATTTCCGAATGCGCCAAGGCGGCGCAAAAATACAAGGTCGGCATCATCGCCGACGGCGGGATCAAGTATTCGGGTGACATCACCAAGGCAATCGCGGCGGGCGCCGACGCGGTCATGTTGGGCGGTCTTTTCGCCGGCACGGAAGAATCCCCGGGCGAGGTCATCAACCTCCAAGGCCGTATGTTCAAGGTCTATCACGGGATGGGTTCCTTGGCGGCCATGCAAAAGGGCGGCAGCGCGGACCGTTATTTCCAAGGCAATGTGACCGATTCCAAAAAACTGGTGCCGGAAGGCATCGAAGCCCGGGTCCCTTACCGGGGTCTTTTATCCGATCTGGTCTTCCAATTGATCGGTGGTCTGCGCGCGGGGATGGGTTATAGCGGTACCCCGACCCTGAAAGACTTGCAAGTAAACGGGGAGTTCGTCCAGATCACCTCAGCGGGCATGCAGGAAAGCCATCCGCACGATGTGGTCATCACCAAAGAGGCGCCGAACTATTACATGGATTAAGGCGGGTCATCCGTTGTCGGTATAAACAGGAGGGTTTTATGATCGTTTCGCTCAGCGTTGTTACCGTCCGTAAAGGCCACGAAGCACAGGTGGTCAAGATCCTCAATGATTTCGTTCAAAAAGAAAAAAAGGTAAAGGGTTGCATCAAGGTCTATATGCGCAAGGCCATCGATAACGCCGACACTTTCATGGTCTATGCCGAGTACGACACCAGGGCCAGTTTTGAGGCCGCCAATAAGCTGACCGATGACAAAGCCAAAGACAAAAAGTTCGTTTTGAAGCCCCATGTGTTGAAGGCCTTTTACGGTAATTTTGACTGATCCTTTGGGACAGTCATTCCGTCTTATCCCCTTTTGGAGTCCCCTTTGAAAAACGATACGATCATCGTCCTTGATTTTGGAGCGCAATACAGCCAGCTCATCGCCCGCCGGGTGCGGGAATCCAAGGTCTATTGCGAGATCCTGCCTTTCAACGCGACGGTCGATCAGATCCTGGCCAAGGCCCCCAAAGGAATCATCCTGTCCGGCGGCCCGGCCAGCGTTTACGCCAAGGGAGCTCCCCATATTTCTGAAGAGATATTTGATCTGGGCATTCCCATGTTGGGCATTTGCTACGGCATGCAGCTCATTTCCCACGCCCTCCACGGCAAGGTGCAGAAAGCCCACAAACGGGAATTCGGTCTGGCCCCCTTGAAGGTGAAGGCGAAACACGCCCTTTTCTCTGGGATCCCCTCGGTCATGAACGCCTGGATGAGCCATGGCGACCACGTGACGAAACTTCCGGCGGGATTCAAGGTGCTGGCTTCCACTTCCAACTGCCACTTGGCCGCGGCGGGCAATGACCAAAGACAAATTTATGGGATCCAGTTCCATCCTGAAGTGGTCCACACACAGAAGGGAACCAAGCTTATCGAGAATTTCGTCCGCAAGATCTGCGGAGCCAAGCCCACTTGGAGCATGGATTCCTACGAAAAGCTGGCTATCGAGCAGATTCGCGAACAGGTCGGTAAGGGCCGGGTCATTTGCGGCGTTTCGGGCGGGGTGGATTCCACCGTGGCGGCGGCGCTCATCCACCGGGCCATCGGAAAGCAACTTTCCTGTGTTTTCGTGAACAACGGCGTCCTGCGCAAGGGCGAAGCCGAGCAGGTCGTTTCAATGTTCAAGGATCAATTGCGCATCCCAATGACCTACGTCAATTCGGAAGCTGTTTTCTTAAAGCTGCTCGATGGGGTCAGTGAACCCGAGAAAAAACGGAAGATCATCGGCAATACCTTCATCCGCATTTTTGAACAGACATCGAAAGAATTGGAACGCAAACAAGGACCTTTTGATTTTCTGGCCCAGGGGACCCTTTATCCCGATGTCATTGAAAGCGTTTCCGTGAAGGGGCCTTCAGCGGTCATCAAGAGCCATCACAATGTGGGCGGTCTGCCCAAGGATATGAAGTTCAAATTGGTCGAACCCCTGCGCGAATTGTTCAAAGATGAGGTCCGTGAGTTGGGCGCGCGGCTGCGTATCCCCAAAGAGCTGCTCTGGCGCCAGCCTTTCCCAGGCCCGGGTTTGGCAGTTCGTTTATTGGGACCTATTACCAAGGAACGCCTGGACATCTTGCGGGAAGCGGACGCGATCGTGACCGAAGAGATCCAAAAGGCCGGGCTTTATTACTCCATTTGGCAGTCCTTCGCGGTGCTGACCCCGATCAAGTCGGTGGGGGTCATGGGGGATGAGCGTACTTATGAGAATGTCTGCGCGATCCGCGCCGTGCATTCGACCGACGCCATGACGGCGGATTGGGTCAAATTGCCTTACGACCTGATGGGCCGCATTTCGAACCGCATCATCAATGAAGTGCGCGGCATTAACCGGGTTGTTTATGACATCACCAGTAAACCCCCCGGTACGATCGAATGGGAGTAGGGTTTTAAGGCTTAAAGTCAGGCCATTCCCTCCTTTTATTCCTTTATAATCCCCTCATGTACCAATTTACCGATAAGAAAACCTATTTATTGAAATTGGCACAATGCCGATCCCTTATGTTCTTTTTTGAAAGAAAATCGGCATGAATCGTCCGCTTTTCGTCCATCTCCATCTTCATAGCCAATTCAGCCTGTTAGAAAGCACCGTGCGGCTAGAACCGCTCATGGTGCGGCTTAAAGAATTGCATATGCCGGCGGTCGCCCTGACCGACCGATCGAACCTGTTCGGGGCCATTGCTTTCTATCAAAGCGCCCTGGAACACGGCTTGAAGCCCATTATGGGTTGCGAGATATGGATTTCTTCCAACACCCGGGCCAAGGCACCGGGCCGCCCGGATATCGCTTATCCACTGGTCCTTTTGGCGGAGAATGAGACGGGTTTCAAGAACCTGATGAGACTTTCGTCCGAGAGTTACCTGGGGGACTATGTCCAAACGCCCCACGTGAACCGGGCCTTTTTGGCCAGCCACCGGGAGGGGCTTATCGCGCTTTCGGGCGGGGAATTCGGCGAGATCGACCGGTTGATCCTCAAGGATGAGGCGCCCGAAGCCCTGCGGGTGGCCGAGGAATATCAAGAGATCTTCGGCAAGGACCATTTCTTTCTCGAGATACAACAACATCACCAAGCTTATGACCCCAAACTGCGCCAGGCCTTGATCGACCTGTCGGCCAAGACCGCCATTCCCCTAGTGGCGACCAACGGGGTCCGTTATCTTAAAAAAGAAGAAGCGGATTTTCATGAGGTCCTGCTTTGTTTGGGCCGGGGGGAAGTACTTTCGGACCCCAAACATTTCTCCATGGGCACATCCGAGTATTACCTGAAGAGCGCCGCAGAAATGACCGAGGCTTTCGCCGACGTGCCGGGCGCGGTCGAAAGGACGCTTCAGATCACGGAACGCTGCAATATCACCCTTGAGTTCGGAAAGACCCACATGCCCGCCTTTCCAGTGCCGGAGAAAGGTCTGGATGAAGCGGCCTATTTGGAAAAGATCTGCCAGCAAGGGGTTGTGCGCCGTTATGGCGAAAAAGCCTCGGACGCAGTGGTTCAAAACCGTCTAAAGGAAGAGCTGAGTATCATCCACAAGACCGGCTTCAGCGGTTATTTCCTCATCGTCTGGGATTTCATCGCTAAGGCCCGGCAAAAGGGCATCCCCGTAGGACCGGGCCGTGGTTCGGCGGCGGGCAGTTTGGTCTCCTACGTCACCGGCATCACCGACGTGGACCCGATCAAATATGACCTTCTTTTTGAACGGTTCATCAATCCGGAACGGGTCAGCGCGCCGGATATCGACGTGGACGTTTGCGACCAGCGCCGGGGCGAGGTGCTGCAATACATGACCAATACCTATGGCAAGGATCACGTGGCTTCCATCGTCACTTTCGGGACCATGGCGGCCAAGGCGGTCATCCGGGACGTAGGCCGGGTACTGGAGGTTCCATTACCGGAAGTTGACCGGATCGCCAAGCTCATCCCCTGGGAACCGAAGATCACCCTGGAAGACGCTTTAGAACGAGTGCCCGAACTGCGCGCGGTGACCCAGGAACATGGCCCGAACCGCCGGTTATGGGATGTCTCAAGGGCCTTGGAGGGCCTGGTGCGGCACGTTTCGACCCACGCGGCGGGCATCATCATCGGCAATGAGCCTCTTTTAGAAAGTATCCCGGTCTGCCGGGGCAGCGCGGATGAAACCCTTAGCCAATACGACATGAACGCCCTGAAGGAAGTGGGTCTCCTCAAGTTGGATATTTTGGGACTACGCACGCTGAGCGTCATTGACGACACTTTGAAGGCCGTCGAGAAGCGCCGGGGCGAGAAAGTGGACCTTTCGGCCATTTCCCTGGAGGATGCGACGACCTACCAAATGCTAAGGGCGGCCAAGACCGCGGGGGTCTTCCAGTTGGAATCCCGGGGGATGCGGGACTATATCCGCAAATTGGAACCGTCCGAGCTGGAAGACCTGATCGCCTTGAACGCCCTTTACCGGCCCGGGCCTTTGGGTTCGGACATGGTGGACGACTTCATCCACCGCAAAAAGGGTCTGGTAAAGGTGCAATATCTTCATCCCAAGCTGGAGCCGATCCTAAAAACGACCTATGGGGTCATCGTTTATCAAGAACAGGTTATGCGGATCGCCAAGGAACTAGCGGGATTCAGTCTGGGCCAGGCGGACTTGTTGCGCCGGGCGATGGGCAGCAAGAACTCCGAAAAAATGGAGCAAATGCGCAACCGGTTCCTATCGGGCGCAAAAGAGAACAAGATACCCGAAGAGACCGCGGACGCCATTTTCGACCACATGGCCAAATTCGCCGGATACGGGTTCAATAAATCCCACAGCGCGGCCTATGCCTTGCTCGCTTACCAAACCGCCTACCTCAAGACGCATTACACGCCCGAGTTCATGGCGGCGCTTTTGACCAGTGAGTCGGGGAACCAGGATAAGGTCTCCCAATATGCCTTCGAGTGTAAAAAGCTAGGCATCACCCTGTTGCCGCCGGACGTGAACGAAAGCGGCGATGTTTTTGAGGCCGACGCCAAGGGTAATATCCGATTTACCCTTTCGGCCATCAAGAATGTCGGTACCCCCTCGGTGGAAGCTGTCCTAAAGGCCCGTCAAAGCGGGCCTTTCAAGTCCCTTTCGGATTTTTGCCAGCGGGTCGATCTGAAGAGTTTCACACCTAAGATGCTCGAGTGCCTGATCGCGGTCGGGTCATTCGATTTTACCGGTGTTTCCCGGACGGCCTTGAAAGCCGCGGCAGAAAAGGTGTTCCGGAAAGCTCAGGTCGATCAAGTGGACTCCCAAAAGGGACAGACCTCGCTCTTTGGCGGAGAGTCGACCGCGGTGGAGTCGTTACCGGAAGTGGCCGAAGAATCCCCGGCCCAGATCCTGATGGCCGAAAAAGAGATCCTCGGGTTCTATCTTTCGGGACATCCCTTGTCGGAGCATGAATGGGAATTGGAACATTATGTGACGGCCCTGCACGAACTGGAGGAACTGCCCGATGGCAAAGAAGTGCGGGTAGCGGGACTTATCCGCGGTCTTTCCAAGAGCATGGCGAAAAAGAGCAAAGAACTTTATGCCCGGTTCACCCTGGAAGACCTGCATTCCCACGTGGAGGTGCTGGCTTGGCCGGAAGTGTTCCGCAAGAACCAAGCCCTTTTAGCGAAGGATAAGCTCATTGGCCTCAAGGGACGGTTGGACAAGACCGGGGACCGCATCCAGATCATCGCCCAGGACGTGATCGACATGAACGAAATGGCGGTGAAATGGGCCAAGGGTGTCAAATTGACCCTGAACGTGGTCGGGTTGGACGAGACCTTGCTTCCGAAAGTGAAGGCCATCTGCGAAAAGCATCCGGGCCAAGCAAAGGTCTACTTCCATATGCAGACGACCCATCATGGTTTGATGGTCTTGGAGGCGGAAGGGCTCTTGGTCAAGCCTTCCAAGGCTTTTTACAACGAGGTTCAGACCCTATTGGGTGACGATAGCGTGGAGATCGAACTTTAACCGTTATTTCCGGCTTGCCGCGAGAAGTTGGTCCAAATTTTGGATCGAGGGGTTCTTGTAAGGGTCTGGATGGAGCGATCCGACCGTTTCAAAATCCGACAAGGCTTTCTTCCGCTGGTTTTCCGATAAATAAAGCAATCCCCGGCAGTAATAGGCTTCCGCGCTCAGGGTATTCCCCCGAATGGCTTCGGCAATATGGTCAAAGGCCGCTGTCTTTTCGCCCGCCCGATATTCATCAAAGGCCATTTGAGCCATGATCTTGGCGCTAAAGGTGGGGTCCAGCGCGAAAGCCCGCTGGGTTTCCTGCTGGGCTTGCTTCTTTTGTCCCGTCTTCTCCAAAGCCAGCACCCAATTGAGCCGAAAAAAGGGGCTGGAAGGCGCCTGGTCGACCGACCGGCGATAAGCGGCCTCAGCTTGGGGCCAAGCATGGGGATCGGCGGTGGCCAAAGTGGAATAAATACGGCCTTCGTCGTTAGAGTAATAAGCATTGGCCGGGCTCATACGAACCGCCTTTTGATAATAAGTCAAAGCCTTGTCCAATCCATCGGCGGCTTGAGCTGGAATAGCCCGGGCCCTTTCTTCATAGGCCAAACCAGCGTAAAGGGTGTATTTCACATCCCAAGGAAAAAGCTGAAAAGCCCTTTGCGTGTAGTGAATTTGGTTCGTCGAGTAATAATCCACGGCCTCCTTGGAGGTTTGGGAGTTCCTGGCTTTTAAGGCCGACGAAAAATCGTCGCTCTTGGCGAAAGCGATGTCCGCCGCCAGCCGGCGGAGGGGGAAGAAGAGGATAAAACCGATCAATAAGACCAAAATTGAACGGTAAATCACTATTCCTGAGCCTGACGCAGGCTTCGAATAGGCCTCGGGATCGTCCTTTTTCTCTAAATGGCCTACGATGGCCAATAAAAAGAACCAGATCAAATTGATCGCAGCCACACCGAAGCTAAAAAGATTCTGGACCTGGTAAGCGAAAGCGGAAGCCAAGAGCGCGATCAAGATCCAATGGGTGTTTTCTTTGTGTCCGCGATAAAGCTTTACCCAAACCGATAAAAAAACGAATAAAAGGACAATATAGGAGGCCAGACCGATCAGCCCACTGGTAGCCGCGATCTGTAAAAGTTCGTTATGCGCCATCCGGGAGCTGGTAAAGAGACCATCGATCTGATTGAAATCGATCCCACAATAATGGGGAAAGGCGATCTTGAAAGTATCCAAACCAACTCCAAAAATCGGATTAGCTTTGATGATGGAGATAGCCGGTCTCCAGATATGAAGACGGGATTCAGCGAGACTTTGGGGAATATGAAGCATTGAATCGCCCAACCGTTGCAGAAAAGACCAACCGAACACCAATAAAAAGAGACCGAGCGCCAACATTGCGGTCACGAACGGTAGTTTGGGTAAAGATATCCAGGCTTGACGGCACCGTTCAAGAATGGACTTTTCTTGGAACCCCAAAAATATCCACAAAAGCCCTCCCAAGAAGGCGGCTAAGAAGCCTCCGCGGCTGCCGGTACTCAAAAGACCAAGGAGAAGAACGGTGCCCACGAAAAAACGGAAGGCCCAAGACCGAAAACGAGCGGCTTGAATACAAAAGAAAGATAAAAGGAAAAGTCCCAGTACGCGCGTGATGAAGCCGAAGTCATTCGAAGGGGAAAGGTTGAGAAAAGACTGACCTTTGATGGTCGCTAAAAAGAGAAGCCCAAGAGAAATGATCAATAGAATGACCGAAGCGGGCGAAAAAACAGGTTTTTGTTCGGGCTCCGCTTCGTTCTTTTCAAAACAAAGGGTCAAAAAGAGGGGGATAGCCATAGCAATATAGGCCGAAAGGAAATTGGGGTTGCCCAAAGCGGCGAATTCACGGGTGGTATTGACCGAATTGGGGTTCCATTGGACGAAGTCGAATTGAAAATGCTGGGCGATCGCGTGAAGGGAAGAAAGAAAAGCGCCTAGAACAATGAAGTAAAAGACCCGGCGGATCGAAGCGGGGTCCAAAACCGAGATAAAGATCAGGTACCAAGCTAGATAGGTTAAAAGCGTGTAAAGCCCGGCGAAGTTCTCGTAATCGCCGACAAGACTGGTTTGCCAGCTTAAGCTGATCGCGGGGAGGCAAGCGAGGGCCTGGGTAGCCACAAAAAGGACCAGAAAGAGGGTTGTTTTTCCCGACAGAACGATATTTTCGGAAAAAAGTAGAAAAAAGAGAAGGGGAAGAGCCGCCAAAGCGATAAAAGTGAGTTTCGACAGCTCAAATTGATCGTGGGATGGCGTGAACAACAACAAAGGGGTCAAAAGAAAAACGGTGGAGAGTGAGAGCGGGACAAGAGTTCGTTTTATTTTTTCGTGCATGAGGATCGTCCGAAAAATTTAATTTCACGAAAAAATTCTGGAGCGCGCGAGTGAACGAAAAGTATTTGTTTATCAAGCTGAAAATCGATTTTGCCCTTGACACTATAGTCGATAGTTTTATACTTGAAAAATAATTCTCGTAAAATTTTATTGCTTGAACGATTAAAAATTTTCTCGAGGAGTTCTTTCAAGCCGACCGACACCACGAAGGCCCTTTTCTGGCGCCTTTCACCACAAGATCGAAAAAACGCGGAAATCCACGAATAAAATTTTATTTTATTTCCGGCCGCCCGAATGGAGACGAGTTCTTTATGTCCGACACTATCAATCCACATTGGCACATTGAATTTTATGCCCCTGATGAAGCCCATATGCGGGGCATCTCCAAGATATACGCTTCCGAGCAGACCCCCTTCCAAAAAGTTGAAGTGATCCAATCCACCCACTATGGCAAATGCCTCATTTTGGACGGCTATATGCAGTCCGCCCAACTGGATGAGTTCATCTATCACGAAAATCTGGTGCATCCGGCCATGGTCAGCTGTCCCAACCCCAAGAAAGTCGCCATCATTGGCGGCGGTGAGGGAGCTACCTTATATGAGGTTCTTCGCCATAAAACGGTCGAACGCTGCTGGATGATCGATATCGACCAGCGCATCGTGGAACTTTGTGACGAATATATGCCGGAGTGGCACCGGGGAGCCTTTAAGGACAAGCGGACCACCCTTTTGTTCGAGGATGGCCGTAAGTTCCTGGAGAACAGCAAAGAAAAGTTCGACGTGATCATCATCGATATCCCGGAACCGGTGGAAGAAGGGCCGGCTTACCTGCTTTATACGGAAGAGTTCTACCGGATGGTCTCTGAAAAGCTCAATGATGGGGGTATGGTGGCCCTTCAGTCGGGCTGCTCGGCCGAAAAAGAACTGCGTTGCTTGGCGGCCATCCATAACACCCTCAAAAAAGTGTTCCCGATCGTCTATTCCTGGCCGGCGAACGTGCCTTCTTTCGACATTCCTTGGAGTTTTACCATGGCTTCGAAGACCGTGGACCCCAAGAAGCTCAAACGCGAGGACGTCAATCGTATCTTGAAGGAACGCGGCGTCGGGGAATTGCGCTATTATGACGGGGAAACCCACGAGGGTATTTTTTATATCCCGAAATACCTCCGCGACGGGTTCGTGAGATTAACCGAGACCATCCGGGACGACAAGCCTTTGGCTTATAAGTTCTTGGGTGAGGAGAAAAACTCGAAATAAATGTCCATCTTCGACGGGCAGGATAAAACCCCGCTTTATGACGCCGTCGTTGGCTATGCCAACGAGAATAAGATCTCATTCCACACGCCCGGCCATAAACACGGGAAGGGGATCGCCAAGAATTTTCGTCAGTTCGTCGGCGAGAAAGTGTTCCGCCTGGACCTGTCGGTCATGAGCGAGGTGGATTCGCTCCACGAACCGAGTACGGTCATCAAAGAAGCCCAAGTGCTGGCGGCCCAGGCCTATGGGGCCGATTATTCTTTCTTCCTCGTCAATGGAACCACCGGCGGCAACCAGGCCATGATCCTGGCGGTCTGCAATCCCGGCGACAAGCTCATCATTCCCCGTAACGCCCACAAATCGGTCATCTCGGCGGTCATCCTGGCGGGCGTGGAACCGGTTTACATGATGCCGAAGATCGATCCGGGCACGGATTTGATCCTGAATCTGACCCCGGAACAGGTCGAAGAGACCTTGCGCCAGAATCCCGACGCTAAAGCGGTCCTGATCACGAACCCCACTTATTTTGGCCTCACGACGGATATCGAGGCCATTGCCGAAATCGTACACCGTTACGACAAGATCCTGTTGGTCGACGAGGCCCACGGCGGTCATTTGCATTTCAACTCGGGTCTTCCCAAGTCCGCCATCGATTCGGGCGCGGACATGTGTGTTCAATCCACCCACAAACATTTGGCGGCCCTTAGCCAGGGTTCCATGCTCCATGTGAAGGGTGTGCGGGTGGATATCATGCGGCTCAAGACCACGCTGCAGATGCTCCAGACCACCAGTCCCTCTTATATCATCCTGGCCTCCTTGGATATTTCCCGCTATCAAATGGTTCATGAAGGCGAACAGATGCTGTCCGACGTCATCAAGATGTGCGAGGAAGCCCGCAAAGACATCAACACCATCCCCGGGCTCTCTTGTTTGACCCGGGAAACGGTCCAGAAATTCCCCGGTTTGGACCTGGATGTGACCAAGTTGACCATCTCGACCAAAGGGTTGCCTTGCTCGGGGTATGACATGGCCAAGATCCTGAATTCCGAATATGACATCCAGACCGAAATGGCGGACTTCCAGAACGTCCTTTTGTTCGTTTCGGCGGGGAATACCCCTAAAGAACTCAAAAAGTTCGTGGCAGCCTTGCGGAAGATCGTCGTGGATTATAAAGATATGTTCATCAACCAAAAGAAGCGCAAAAGCATCCTTTTCCCGACCTTCGTGCCGCATAAAGAGATAAATCCCCGTGAGGCCCTCAATAAACTGACCCGCAAGATCCCCTTCAAACGGTCGGTGGGCAAGGTTTGCGCCGAGATCGTCTGCCCTTATCCGCCGGGAATCCCGGTGCTTTGTCCCGGTGAGGTGATCACCCAAGAGATCTATACCTACCTGATGAACGTCCTTGATTCAGGTGCCCGTATCAACGGCCAGTCGGATGCCCGGTTACAGACCATCAAGGTCTTGGAAGACGAGACCGCAGCCGTTCCCGCAGACCAGAAAAAGCTGTTCGTTGTCGGGGAATAGTCCTTTCAAGGAAACGAATTGAAAAAGAAAACCGTTCTGATCACCGGTGGGGCCGGGTATATCGGCAGCCACGCGGCCAAAGAGGCCGAGCGATCCGGCTTCACACCCGTCATTTTTGACAATCTTTCGGCCGGACACAAATGGGCGATCCAGTCCGGTAAATTCGTCAAAGGGGACCTGGCGGACCGGGCAGCCTTGGTCCGTGTCCTGCGCCGTTACAGACCCGTGGCGGTCATGCATTTCGCCTCCCACATCAGTGTGGGCGAGTCGGTGGTCGATCCCCAAAAATACTACAAAGACAACCTGGGCAACGCGCTGAACCTTTTCTCGGCCATGCTCCAGGAAAAGGTGATGTACTTCGTCCTTTCCTCCACCGCGGCGGTCTATGGCGACCCGATCCAAGTGCCTATCCCGGAGGACCATCCCAAGAATCCAGTCAATCCTTACGGCGATTCCAAATATATCCTTGAGCGTATCCTGACCTCTTACGACCAGGCTTATGGCCTCAAGTCCACTTTTTTGCGTTATTTCAACGCCTCGGGAGCGGACGCTTCGGGCAAGCTGGGTGAGGCCCATGCCCCGGAAACCCATTTGATCCCGTTGGTGCTGGACGCGGTGGCGGGTCTGCGGAAAGAGATCACGGTCTTCGGGACGGACTATCCCACGCCGGACGGTACCTGCATCCGGGACTATATCCATGTGACCGACCTGGCGGCGGTGCACTTTTTGGCCCTGAAGCACATGATGAAGACCGGCAAGAGCGACTTTTTCAATTTGGGGACGGGCAAAGGTTATTCGGTCAAAGAAGTGATCGATGAGACCGAAAGGGTGACGGGTCTGAAGGTGCCGGTGAAATACGGCCTGAGGCGCGCGGGTGATCCGCCCCGGTTAGTGGCCGAGTCCAAGAAGGCCCAAAAGGTCCTGGGTTGGAAACCGAAGCAATCATCGCTCAAGACGATCCTCGCTACGGCCTGGAAATGGCACCAATATTTCCACAGCTCGGCTTTCTCTCAAAAACACTGAGCTCCTAGGGCTGTTTGAAAACCATCTTCCGATAGAACTTCAATTCTTCCACGGTCTCCAAAATATCGTCCAAAGCCTTGTGCTTTTGTTTCTTTTGGGGCGATTGGAACGCTGGGCCGTACCAACGTTTGACCAATTCCTTGATGGTGCTCACATCGACCAAGCGGTAATGCAGGTAGCTCTCCAGGTCCTTCATATATTCAATGAGGAAACGCCGGTCCTGGTAAATGGTGTTACCGCAAAGCGGGCTGGTCTTGGCTTTGACATGTTGGGAGATGAAGGCCAAGGTCTGCTTTTCGGCCTCTTCCAATGTGACCGTGGATTCTTGGACTTGTTTGATAAGACCGGATTCCCCGTGATGTTTCTTGTTCCAGTCGTCCATGACGTCCAAGACCGATTGGGGCTGGTGAATGACCAGGGAAGGGCCCTGGGCGATCAAATTGAGGTCCTTGTCGGTGACGAGGGAAGCGATCTCGATAATGACGCAGGTCTTGGGGTCCAGACCGGTCATTTCCAGGTCCATCCAAACCAGATTGGTGTCGTTGTGGTCGGCCATGAGAGTCCTTTATGGGAGAAGGTGAAGACTGGACTGCATTATAGGGGCTGGGACGGGGCTTTTCTTCTTTCAAAAAGGTCCTTGGAGGACCGGATCCGGTCTAGAAACAAGATCCCGTCCAAATGGTCCAACTCATGCTGGATCGCGACGGCCTCAAAGTTCGAACTGACCATTTCAAAGGGGTTTAGGTCCCCGTCCAAAGCCCTGAACCTTATCTTTTGGGCGCGTTTGACGTTGGCCAAAAGGTCCGGAAAGCTCAAACAACCTTCCCGGCTCACCTTCCATTGGCTCGATTCCAGGATGACCGGGTTGACCAGTTTCAACAGACCATGATTTTCTTCCGCCCGGGCGGAGCGGGAAACGTCCACGATCAGGCAGCGGTAGGCGTGGCCCAACTGGGGCGCCGCCAGGCCCACGCAGCCGGCGTGGTGGTCCATCGTGTCCATCATGTCCCGCAGCACGGACAAAAGCTGGGGGTCTTTCGGGTCCGACTCGGCTACTTTGGTCTTCAAGAAGGGGTGGGGGTAGGTGAGGACCGGCAGAACGGGCATTTACAATTCGTCCGTCTCGACCGGGTTCAGGGTGGCTTCCACCTGGATCTCTTTCTTCAAAGAATCCACTTCCTTTTCGAAGGCTTGGACCGTCTTGAAGTTGTCGATCTCCACGTCTAAGGTCAGGGAATAGAGCTGAACGCCGTTATTGTCGGTCACGTGGGTGCGAAGGTCGGTAATGTTGATTCCCAGGTCCGAGGCGGCCTTGGCGAAACGATAGACGATGCCTGGATGGTCCACGCCGTAAACGACCAAGGTGTAAGGCAGTTTGGGCGGGCGTTGCGGGGCCGCAGGCGGCGATTCCCGTAAGGTGAAGGAAAGACCCAACTCGTTCATGACGGGGGTGACAGCCTTTTTCAGCGTCTCCCAGTCCTGATCGGCGGGGGCGGAGACCAAGAGCAGGATAGCGAAGTCACCTTTCAACTGGGTCATGCTGGAATCTTCCAGGTTGCATCCCAACTCGAAAAAGGATTTAGCCAGGGCGGTCACGATACCGGGCCTATCTTGGCCCACCGCGGATAATTCGAAGAACTTTCTCATTTCGGCTCCTTAGAACGGCATGGCAAATAAAAAGGACGACCCTATTTTATGGGGTCGTCCTTCAGAAAACAGCCTGGGAAACCGAAAAGTTGCTTAGCCCCGTCCAAAGATACGGGTAATGGCGAATTCGGCGTTATCGGCGAACATTTTGGAGGCCTGTTGGTCGATCTTCAGCGAGGCCGCGATCAAGGCCTTGGCCGCGTCCACATCGCCCTTGACGAAGGAAAGGATAGATTCCTTGGCCTCGCCCGGTTCGGTCTGGGAGATCAACTTCAGGATCGCCGCGATGTTCTTTTCGACCTGGTCGAAATGGATGTACTTGAGCATGATGTTGATCTTGCGCTTACTGATCTTGGGGTTGGGCGCGGTGCCGTTGGCGATGGCGCTCATGAAGTCCACATAGTCGTTCACGGTGTCCTCGCGGCTGGCGGTGTCCTGCATGCTCTGGGTGGAGACCATGCTGAACTTCTTGTCGGACCCGGTCCACTTGACCTTGGTGTTCTTCTCGATTTTCCCGACGTAATCGCCCATGAAGGTGCCCACCTTCACCTCGCCCCGGTAGTCATAGATGTTGTCCTTGGTCAGGTAAAGGGCGCAAAGCTTGAGGACCTGAACGTCCACGGGTGTGAAGTTCATCACCGGGCCCCGGCGGATCTGCTCGCCGGAAACCAAGGCCATGATGAAACGGTCGTCGAAGAAGTCCACGTAGTTACGCAGGGGTTCCAGCACGATGGTGGGTACGATGTATTTTCCCTCGAAATCCTTGGGGAAGAGGTTGGTGTGGATCTTGAGGATCTTCTCCAAAGAAGCGGTGACGTTCTCTTTGCTGCAAAGGCGTTCATTGAAATTCTCACCCTCGGTGAATTGTTTCGAGACCATGATCCGGGAGGCGCTGAAGGGCACTTTCAAGGGATGGGCTTCGGCGGCACGCACGGTGGCGCCGTTGGTGCTGTCCACGTCGCCTTTGATCAGCGAGACGGCGTTCGCGTTGAAGAGGGGACCGCCGACAGTGGCCACCGGGGCCGAGTTGTCGATCTTGGCGATATCGTTCATGGTCTTGACCATTAATTGGTGTTTTTCCATGACGGCTTTGCTGTTCTCGACCACCTTGGCGATATGGCTTTGGATCTCCTCGGTCCACTTCGCCAGGCCCGTGCCGGCGTCGCCCACCTTGCCCTCGAAAGCCTGCAGGATGGCTTTTTCCTGGGGGCTGGCCGAATCGCCCTTGCTCCAGGCGGTGGAGACCTTCTTGAGCAGCTCAATGGCGGTCTTGGCGTTCTTAATGGAATTCTCGTTTAAGGCCGTCAGGGCTTTGGGGAAGAACATATCGATTTGATTGACCGCTGAACCGATCTCGGCCCGGGATTGTTCCAGCTTGCGCTTAAGTTCGTCGCGCATGCGTTTTTGGTCCTGGGGTGAATTACGGAGGGCTTTTTTGCGGTCGTCACCCAAGGACATGGGCAAAAGCTCGCTTTTGGCGATGGCGGTAAATTTATCCATGACCGTGAAGACAGGAAATGGGCTTTCAACCGGGGCTGAAAATGATTTTAGGAGTTGGTCATAAAAAGGAGCGGGTAAAAGGATCATATCCTTGGGCCCCTTTTCCAGCTGGACGGTGATCTTAAAATCGATGGCCCCGGTGCAAAGGAAGGTGACTTGGTGGGGGTTCAGTTCGTTCAGTTTGTTTGCCACCAAGAAGTCGACGAGGGCATTGAAGGAAAGCCGTAATTTGTCCGCGCGATATTTTTCGGCGGTAACGGAAGGGTCCGTGTCGTTGGCGAAGATCATGATGCCGTCTTCGACCGCTTTACGGGTCTCGTCATCGACCCCCTTCAACAATTCTTCGAAATTGGTTCCGGTCACGTTGGGCATAAGGGGTTTGGCCTCCAAAGGTTGATCCGCAAGAAGCAGGATTATAACAGTTTTTTACCATCGCTTTACAAACGGAAAGCGAGGTTATTTTAATTGGGAAGGGTCGAGAGAACGAAGGTATTTCCAGTCGGACAGACGCTCGAAAGCCACGATCCCAGAAGTGGGAAAAGCGATGTGGGGAAAGTGATCCGACCCAGTGACTAATAAAGATGACAACTCTTCCAACAAGGGCTGGTGGCTGACAAGCAAAAGATTACCTTTTTGGTTTTCAAGGATGGTTGGGTAGAGACTGTCCACGTCGCCGTCCAAGGACAGGTTCTCGGTCTCGATGAAGTTCTCGGCGGAGATACCCAGGACCTCTTGATAGATCTGGGCGGTTTGAAAGGCTCGGGTCTTGGGACTGTACCAGATCTGGGCAACGTTGGGGTTGGACTGGACGAAAGCTTCGGCGACCAAGCGGGTTTGGGCGCGGCCCAAGTCGGTCAATCCAGAAGGTTGGTCGGCGGATGGTTTGGCGGCTTGCCCATGGCGGGCCAGATAAAGGATCATCCTTCGCCCTTAACTCGAAATGGTCCTATTTCTTGTCCTTCACGTTACTTTTGAAACGACGGTTGAACTCATCCAGATGGGTCCAGGTCTTGAGGTCGCTCATCCGGTCCACATAAAAAAGACCGTTCAAGTGGTCGATCTCATGCTGGACGATCCGGGCCTCGAAACCATGGACGGTCTTGCGGATCTTCTTGCCTTCGGGGGTGACCGCTTCAAAGGTGACCCATTCGGAGCGGGGAACCACACCTCTAAAACCGGGAATGCTCAAGCATCCTTCCCAACCATTCTCCATTCGTTTCGAGTATTTGACAATGCGGGCGTTCAAATAAGTTTGCAGGAGGACGGAGTTCACCTTGGGATAGCGCTTGTTGCTGTCGCATTCCATGACGAAAGCCCGTTGGTTGACCCCCCACTTGATTGGCGGCTAAGCCTACGCCGTTGGCCCAATACATGGTCTTTACCATATTGTTTAGAAAAGCCCGGAAACTTTTGTTACGGATAAGGGTCTTTGTTACGTTTTTTATTTTTGTTCGAAGGACCGGATGGCCGATGCGGGTGATCTTTAGTTTTTTCATAAAAGGGCTTTCATTTATGGGAATGTGCCGCTCAAACCAATTGTTTTATAAGGGAAAACGAATAGACTAAACGCCAATCTAAAAAGAGGTCCTTCATGTCCAACCATTTTATTTCATTTCCCGACAATTTCCTATGGGGTGCCGCGACCAGCTCTTTCCAGATCGAAGGTTATCCTTTGGCGGACGGGGCCGGAAAAAGTAATTGGTATGAATGGACAAAGACCCCGGGCCGCATCGAGAACGGCCAGGACGCCGATATCGCCATCGATCATTACCACCAATACAAGACCGACGTAGCCCTGATGAAACAAATGGGGCTGAAGACCTACCGCTTTTCCATCTCCTGGCCCCGGATCATCCCCGAAAGGGGAAAGGTGAACGAGAAGGGTTTGGATTTTTACCGCCGTTTGGTCGATGAACTGCTGCAAGCGGGCATCACGCCCAACGCCACCTTGTTCCATTGGGAAGTGCCGACCTGGGCCAAGGGTGAATGGACGAACCGGGAAACCGCACTGGCCTTTAAAGAATACGCTGAGGTAGTTTTCAAGGCTTTGGGGGACAAGGTGCCGATGTGGGCTACTTTGAACGAACCCCAGATCGTCGCCGAGATCGGTTATTTGCAAAAATTCTTCCCGCCGGGAAAGGCTGACCGGGCTGGCTATGCCAAGGTCGTCCATCATCTGAATCTCGCCCATGGGTTGGCGGTAAAGGCTTACCGGGACCTGGGTTTCAAAGGTCAGATCGGTGTGGTGCTGGCCCTTTGCCCTTGGAAGACCAAGAACGACGATCCCGTAGCCAAGGCGTATGCGGATAAAATGTGGGACCTGCACGCTGACGCTTTTTTGGGACCGGTGATGGGTAAAGGTTATCCCTCCTTCCTTTTTGAATTCACCGGGGACGACCCGAAGGCTTATGAAAAAGACATGCCGATCATTTCCCAGCCCATCGACTTTTTAGGCATCAACCATTACAACCCCAACTACGCCGCTTACGCGCCGGGTGCCAACATTTTTGATAACGATTGGGCGATGAAGGATGGTATTCCGACCAATGACCTTGGCTGGCCGGTGGACCCCGAGGCTTTTTATGATCTTTTGGTCTATCTGTGGGAACGGTATGGCGTCAAACAGTTGTTTGTGACCGAGAATGGTTTTCCCACCCGGGAATCGAAACGCACCGCCGAGGAATTGATTGAGGATGACGTGCGCGTTCACTATTACGGTACCTATTTACAGCAAGCCCAACGAGCCATCCAAGCGGGCGTGCCCTTGAAGGGCTATTATGCCTGGTCCCTCTTCGACAATTTCGAGTGGTGCTTTGGTTATGACCCACGCTTTGGGCTCATCCACGTGGACTTCAAGACGCTCAAGCGTACTTTCAAAAAGAGCGCCGATTGGTACAAGCAGGTCATCGCGCAGAACGGATTCGACCCGGCCTTGCTGCCCAAGGACCCCGATTATCCCATCTATCACGACGAGGGTGTCCGGGCGAAGACCTTTTAAAATAGGCTTATGAAGCGGGTTTGAAGGCCTGAGTGGGGACGAATTCGAAACGGTCCGCTGCGGGTGGTTTCCACAAAAGGTTCAGGATCGTGTCTACCCCGGATGTTTTTTTGAAATGCGCCTCCAAAGAATGGGCGCCTTTCTTTAAAAATATTTTCTCGTCTTTTCGCTCGGCGGTCAGCACTTTTTTTCCATCCAAGCTCATCTCAAAAGTATCACTGGTCAAGGCGGTCCATTCATAAATACCGTCCTTTGGGGCGATCAAGCTCCCGGACCAATGAACGGCCAAAGGTGGGAATTCCGCGAAGGGAAAGTCATTGCGGAAGGTGAAGTTGAGGATCGGGTCTCTTTGGACCACAACAGGTGTACCTTTTTCCTCGGCTGAATGGTAATAGGTCCCGGTTAAACCCGAGGCGAAGGGATGGCGCGCCAACCGCTTTAGACCTGCGGCCACTGAAGGGGCGGGGATCGCGTAAAGGGCCGCGATAGGGTTTCCGCTCAGGTCCTTGAAGAACTCGGTGGTCCCGCCGGGATAGAGGCCCTGAAAAAGCCTTAAAGCGCCCCAATGGCCTTCCTCAAAGAACAGGCAGACACCCTTTCGGGGGTCCTTGGGTTTTAAATAGATCGAGTTAGGCAAACGCCACGAGCTGACCTGGGAGAAAATGTCATAGTCCAAGAAAGAAATTTGGAAATTGCCGTAAAACTTTTGGCAAAGCAGGCATTCGTGGTCCGGAGCGTAGTATCGCAAGCGGCCAGCCACCCAGCTATCCTCGGCCCCGCCCAACACCCGCCAACAATCCGGGTTCTTTGCTTGGATATCGAAATATTCATGAGCGTTCTGGCCCAGTGCGAAAACCAACAGGGCTCCCAGAACCGTTACCCGAACCAAGCGAGGCACGATGGTCTTCGTTCTTTCGAAAAGATCGGCCAATAGTTGTCCGGCGATCCAAAGGGCAAAGGGAAGGCTCCCAATGAGCCGGCTCGCGTGACGGCTGTCGATGGATAAAAAGGCGGGCAAAAGAAATAACGCAAAACCGACGAGCGGATAAAAATACCGCTTTTCTTTCCAGTGAAAGAGTGAATAGATAATGCCAGGTATCAGCAAAGCCCCGGTGATATTGTCCAATTGCGGGTAATTGGGAATGTTGTGATAAGGCCACCAATCGCCCTGCCGGTTAAAGACCAATAAGGTCTCGGTCAAGTGGTTCCAAACGCCCAACCAGCCCTTCTCGATGAACAATTGTGGAAAGGCCAAAAGCTGTTTTTCCCGAAAGCTCAGGCCTTGGTCTTGAACGATGTGCCAGAGCATCGGGGACGCGAAAACCAGGAAAGTGCCAAAGAGCAGGGCGACGTTTTTGAGAAACACGCCCTTTTCGTTGGAACGGGAACATTCATAAAGGCCATAGATCAGTATCAATACCGGTAAAAACTTCAGGTCCTGATAAGAATAAAGGCTGACCGCCAGGGCCAATCCGCAGGCAAAGAAGATCCCGCTTTTGGAAGTAGAGACCGCCCAGACCCAGAGGGCCAAAGTGAGAGCGATATAGAAGGGAACCTCAATGGCGGGGTGCCCATCCCGGCTATAGGTCAAGAACCAGCGGCTGACCGCCAATAGGAAAAGCGAGGTCATCGCGGCGCTTTGGCCCGACAAGGAAGCGCAGAAGGCGTAAAAGAACACCAGGGTTAGGATGCTGATGAAGACACTGTAGAGAAAGAAAGATATCTGGGATGGCGCCACCAGGTGGAACCAGGCGTCCAGGGTGTAATAGGTGCTGGGCACGCAAACAGGCCATTTGAAAATTTCTTTAAAAGGGAACCAATTTTCTTTTGCCATGCGCTCCACGGTCAGGGCCAAATGGCCCTCGTCGGGGAAGATCCCGGCGGGAAATTGGTCCAAGTGATAGACCCGCAGGAAAAAGGCCAGGATCAGAATGCCGATCAAGCCGGCATATTCCCGCGCCGGGGAAAGAGTTGTGGGTGTGGAGGTTTTGGGATCCCGAAATAGACGCAGAAGTTGGTACCCGGCGAGGGCAAAAAAGAAAAGACCCAGGGGTAATGTCCAGGATTGGTTTTTTTGGACCAGAAAAAACTGACCCTGTCCGGCCAAGAACAAAAGGGCCAGGAAGGACCCGGTTTTCAAAATGGTTTTGTTCAAGCAGGCGCCTTTGGCACAGGAATGAAGACCGATTTTAACATGAATGCGGGGTCCTTTTGGGTTTTCGCGCTCGATCCGGCTTGATACACTTGGGGCATGAACGGCCCAAAGCCCCTTTACTGGTTCCTCCTTTTCGCCCTTCTCTTTTCCGTTCAAGTGATACCGAGATTGACCCAAGACTCGTTGGTGAGCGATGAGAATCTCGATATGGTCGATGGTTTTTTTTATTGGCAGGGCGATGTCCTCGCGACGGGAGAACATCCACCCCTCTCGAAAGCCCTTCAGGGGCTTCCTTCGCGGTTCATGGGTCTCAGGACCCAGACCCGGCTAGGTTTTGCCGGAACGCCGATCAGGGACGCTTACTTTTTGACGGTCCTCAACCGGGATTATTTTGAAGATATCGTCTTTTGGTCCCGTCTTGTCACCTTCCTTTTTGGATTGGGTTTGGGTTTCGTTCTTTTTTCGGTTTTTCGGGAAAGCTCCACGGTCTTTGTGTTGACCCTTTTGACGCTATGGGCTTTCGAACCCTCTTTTCTGGCCTATTCGGGTTTTGCCCTGTCGGATATGCCGGTCACCTTTTTCTTTTTCGCGACGGTCTGGCGATTTGAAAAAACGCTAAAGGGTTCATCCCTTGGATCGAGCTTGCTGACGGGCCTTTTGGCCGGTATGGCCATTACCACCAAGTTCACAGCCTTGATTCTGTTGCCGGTCTTGGTTGTTTTGGAGGTCCAGTCGGCTTGGGCGGACCCCGGCCGTTTTTCCTGGATGACACTGGGCCGCCGTTGGGCAGTGGGTATCCTGGGCGCTCTCGTGTGGATCGGTCTCCTTTATTTACCTGGCACCCTAGCTTTGTCGGGACACCCCTGGCCTTGGGTCCTCTTTATGGATGGCTTGCGGGATGTTTCGCGGAGTTTTTCTCATTTTTATTATTTCAGGGGTGGACTGAGTTCCAGCAACCATTGGGATTATTATCCTGTGACGTTCCTGCTCAAATCGCCCATCGGGTTCCTGGTCCTCTTTTTCACCGGTCTTGCCTTGATGCTGGCGGGAAGGAAACGGATACCCATCTGGCAGGTCGCGCCTATTCCTTTTTTCTTTCTGGCCTTTTTGTTCTTTCACGACGTGGGACTAAGGATGATCCTACCCATTTATCCCTTTTGCCTCTTGGTCGCGGCCCAGGCGGGGCAATGGATGACCGGTGAGGATCGGCCGAAATTAACCCTCTGGACATTGATCTGGGCGGGGCTTCTTGTTTTTCAGGTCTACAGTGTGGGGAGCCGTTTTCCGGCACAAGTAAGTTACTTTAATGAACTGATCCAGCCGGATCAAAGGCTCTATTGGCTGGGAGACTCGAACCTGGATATCGGCCAGGATACCAAGCGGCTGGCCGAGGCGGCGAAAACGCGGGGATGGCGCCACGTAAAATTAGCTTATTTTGGGACGGATGACCCGAAGCTTTACGGCATGGATTGGTCCTATTGGACACAGGAGGACTTGAAGGGGCCTCAGAGTGGCTGGTTTTACGCTGTCAATGATGAGTTCTTACAGATGGGTCCCGCTTACACGCCGGCAGCCGCTCTCATTGGAAAAAGCTGGATCGCGAATAGGCCGCCCGACGGGACCGTCGGGGATACCTGGAGATACTATGAAATACCCGGCCCCCTGCTCAAGGATAGTTCTCCCGCTATCGCTTCCGCGCCCTTCTTCATCGACCAAAGAACGGTTTTAACCAAGTAGTTCTGAATTTTTGTGATCGGGCAAGGTATGGCAAACCCTAGGTTCCTTGTCCCGACTATCCGTGGGCAGAGGCCTTTTCTCCTGCTCAGGATCGAAATCCCAAGTGTAAAATAAGCATCATTGTTTGCCTTGATCGCCGGGATCCAACTTTCTGTAAAGGGATGGGGCGAATGCCGGTATTTCTTTTCAGCGACATCGAAGGTTCCACCCAAAAATGGGAAACATACCGTGATCTCATGGCCAAGGCTTTGGCGGCCCATGACGAGATCATGCTCTCCTGTATGAACCGTTTCGGGGGAAAGATCATCAAGAATACCGGCGACGGCGTTTTTGCCATGTTCGAGAACCGGTCGGCCCTGCAATGCGCTTTGATCCTGCAAGAAGAGGTCGGTAAAGTGGATTGGAGCGAGGTCAAGGGTCTCAAGGTGCGGCTGGGTCTGCACGCCGGGGAGGCCGAAAAGCGCGGGGAGGATTATTTTGGACCCGTGATCAATCGCACCGCCCGCATCCTAGCGACGGGCTGGGGTGGCCAGATCGTCCTGACCCCGGATGTCTTGAGCGCTTCCACAATGCCCGAAGGCGCCGAGGCGGAGCAATTGGGGACTCATTTACTGAAAGACCTTCCCGACCCCCAGCCCCTGCTGGGATTGGTCCATAAGGCCGATCCCGAGAAATTTCCCCCGCTCCGATCCTTAAGCTCCCGACCGAACAACCTGCCGCCTCAAAGTACTCCTTTTTTTGGCCGTGAAAAAGAACGCCAACAGATCGCAGACCATTTGAAAGATCCAACTTGTCGCTTGCTCACCCTGGCGGGACAGGGGGGAATGGGAAAAACCCGTCTGGCCCTACAAGCGGCTGAAGATGCATTGGATCATTTCAAGGACGGTGTCTATTTCGTTCCCCTAGCGCCCGTTGCCAATCCAGAAGATCTGGTCTCGACCATTGGCGGGGTCCTCGGGTTTTCGTTTGTCGGTGAATCCGACCGCAATCAACAGTTGATCCGTTATTTGAAAGACCGTTCCATGCTACTCGTTCTGGATAATTTCGAGCATCTTTTGCCCGGGGCGGCCTTTGTCGGCGAAATGCTGGACCAATCGCCCAAGATCAAGGCCATTGTGTCATCCCGTTCCCATTTGGGACTTCCGGCGGAATGGGTCATGGAATTGACGGGGTTGTCCTGCCCCGATGGAACGCAAAACTCATCCGTGGAAAGTTCCGACGCGGTCCAATTCTTCGTCGCCTGCGCGAAGCGGTTAAAGGCTGGTTTCGTTCTGGCGGAAGCGGACGTCCCGGAGGTTTTTCATATCTGCCGGTTGGTCGATGGGGTGCCGTTGGGTATCGAGTTGGCGGCGGCTTGGATCCAGACCCTTTCCTGCAAAGGGATCCGAGAAGAAGTCGAAAAAAACATCGATTTTCTCGCTTCCAAAAGCCAGGGACGACCGGAGAGGCATCAATCGATCCGGGCGGTTTTCGAGTATTCCTGGAAGATCCTGAGCGAGGAAGAACAGCTCGCTCTTTGTTCGATGTCGATCTTTCGGGGCGGCTTTTTGCGCGATGCCGCGGAAAAAATAACCGGCAGTTCCTTGATCTTGCTTTCGGCCTTATTGGATAAATCCCTCTTGAAGAAAAGTCCCTCGGACCGGTTCGAGATGCACGAGTTGATCCGGCAATTCGCCGAGGAAAAGCTCAAAACCTTAGCGGTTGTCCATCGATCCGTTCGGGACAGGCACGCGGACTATTTCTGCGATTTTGTGGCGGTCCGGGAAAAGAAGCTTGTTGGTTCGACCGAACGAGAAGGGCTTCAAGAGATCGATAACGAAAGCGATAATGTCCGCGTCGCCTGGTCTTGGGTGGTCGAAAAAAGGGATGCCCGCCTGATAGACCGGGTCTGTAACGCTTTGTTCGAGTTTTTCGAGGGCAAAGCCTTGGCCCGGGAGGGGGAAGATACTTTTGGCCTGGCTGCCGCGGCTTTTTCGGCGCCCGAGTGCCAAGATTCGCCGGAAGCCCAGCTTGTTCTATCCAAGATGGTGGCCCGGCAAGGTTGGTTCCTTTATCAGCAGGGACGCATTGAAAAAGCCGAGGCTTTGATGAAGGAAGGTTTGGCCTTGTCCCGAAAACTCAAAAAAGACAAGGAAACCGGAGAATGCCTTCACTTTCTCTGCGCGCTCTATTCTTTTCAAAGAAAGATGGACCAACAAGAGACCTGCGCGAAGGAAAGTTACGGCATCTTCAGCCGTCTTGAGGATGATCTCTGCGTTGGGTGGTCCTTGTTCCATTTGGCCCAGAAGCCAAAACAGGACCAAAATAATGAGCTGGCTAAAAGTTATTTTTTAAAGAGCCTCGAACTTTTTCGCAAAGTGGGATACGGGGATGGAATGGCCTGGAACCTCGTCAGCTTGGGCCAGATCGCCATGCAGGGACGGGAATTCGACGCCGCTAAGAAATACTTCAATGAGAGTCTTTCGATCTTCGAGCGGACCGGCAATAAGATCTCCTCGGGAATGATCTTATTGGAACTGGCCCATCTTCATGAGGACATCGAAGACTACGAACCGGCCTATCAATTAGCCAAACAAGCTTATGAATCCTTCCAGACCTCGAATAACCGTTTGAGGTTGGCTTGGGCCCAGCTTTATTGCACCGACAGCGCTTTCAATATGGGCCGGTGGGAAGACTCTCTCAACGCGGGTCAGGATGCTTTGCGTCTTTTCGCCGAGGAAGAGGACAAGGTCGGGCAGGGTTGGACCTACGCAAACCTATGCCGGGCCCATAACCAGGGCGGGCAATTCGAGGAAGGCCTTAATTACGGTCGAAAAGGGTTGGATATATTCACGCGCCTGGGCGATAAAGAAGGAATGTGCGGTTGTCAGTACCACTTGGCCTTTTCCGAGATAGGTTTGCAGCACTTGAAAGAAGCCGAAGAGCTCTTTTTTTCCGCGCTCAGGAACGGATTGGCCCGAAAGATCCATTGGCGCATCATGGA
The DNA here is from genome assembly GCA_027452205.1 of candidate division FCPU426 bacterium. Lineage (GTDB taxonomy): Bacteria > Oederibacteriota > Muellerivitia > Muellerivitales > Muellerivitaceae > Bog-1183. Next base: position 87,464 of record DAIDGV010000010.1, read on the forward strand.
CGCCCTTTTTGGCGTGGCCCTCATCAAGGATAAGACCGGAAACCCCTCTTTGAGCCTGTTTATCGCGTGGATCTTGATCAAGGACGAGGCGATCGGTAAGGACATGAAAAGCCGGACTTCCAAATTGATCGCAGACCTACAAGCTAAATTAAAAAAGTCCGAAATGAAGGTCGTTGAAGAGAAGATCAAGCCTTTTACGACCGATACCTTGGCAGTCCAACTCCTGGCCCAACGGGAAAGCCAAGTCCGAGGCTGAACGACCGAGGTCTTTGCCGATCTTCATGACGGCGCTCATAGGCTTTATCCCCCATCCGGTCCATCCTTGAATCAGAGACAGGGCCTATTGAAAGAGCCCATTTTTGGTCCTAATTTGGCCTTGTTTTCAATTTAAAGAACCCGGCCAAAAGGCCCGGGTAAAGGAACAGATCATGGATATCAACCAATTTACTCTTAACGCCCAGAACGCGGTGCAGGCCGCCCAAAGCCTGGCCAGCGAACATGGCAACCCGCAGGTGGATAACGAACACTTGTTCCTGGCTCTTTTGCGCCAAGAAGAAAGCGTTGTCGATCCTATTTTGAAAAAGATCGGTGTCGAGCCCTCGGCGCTGGAAAAGAGCTTGGAAAAAGACATCCAGGGCCTGCCCAAAGTGGAAGGCGGGGGACAACTTTATATTTCTCCCCGCTTAGGCAAGGCGCTGGACGCCGCACACAAAGAAGCGGACAAGATGAAGGACGAGTATGTCTCGACCGAGCATTTGCTCCTGGCCCTTTTGGACGCGCCCGGCGCCCAAGGCCATCCCGAAGACTGGGGCGTGAAGAAGCTGGTCAAACAGCATGGTCTGAACCGGGACAAAGTTCTCTCCGCTCTGGCCGATGTGCGGGGCAATACCCGGGTGACGGACCAGAATCCTGAAGCCAAGTATGAATCCCTCAAAAAATACGGTAAAGACCTGACGGACCTGGCCCGTCGCGGCAAATTGGACCCGGTCATTGGCCGGGATGAGGAAATCCGCCGGGTCATCCAAGTCCTGTCCCGCCGCACCAAGAACAATCCTGTGCTTATCGGCGAACCCGGTGTGGGTAAGACCGCCATTGTGGAAGGTTTGGCTAATCGCATCGTTTCGGGTGACGTGCCCGAAGGGCTCAAGGGTAAAAAGGTCATTTCGCTGGATCTGTCGGCCATGGTCGCTGGGGCCAAGTTCCGGGGCGAATTTGAGGACCGTTTGAAAGCCTTCTTAAAGGATGTCACGGCCAGCGAAGGCCAGATCATCCTTTTTATCGACGAACTGCATACCCTGGTAGGCGCGGGGGCCGCCGAAGGCTCTATGGACGCCAGCAATATGCTCAAGCCCGCTTTGGCCCGGGGTGAACTGCGCGCGGTGGGCGCCACCACGCTGAACGAATACCGTAAATATATCGAAAAGGATTCGGCTTTAGAGCGCCGTTTCCAGCAGGTCATGGTGGGCGAACCCAGCGTGCCCGATACCATTTCCATCCTGCGGGGTCTCAAAGAACGATACGAACTCCATCACGGTGTTCGTATCCAAGACGCGGCTTTAGTGGCGGCGGCGGTGCTTTCGAACCGCTATATCACCACCCGTTTTTTGCCGGATAAGGCTATCGATCTGATCGATGAGGCGGCCTCTAAACTGCGTATCGAGATCGATTCCATGCCCGTCGAACTGGACGAGGTGGAACGCAAGATCCGCCAACTCGAGATCGAAAAACAGGCCCTTCAAAAAGAAAAGGACGAGGCTTCCAAAGACCGCCTGGCTAAGCTGGAAAAAGAAATGGCGGACCTCAAAGAGGGTTCGTCCCAAATGAAGGCCCAATGGCAGGTCGAAAAGAAGTCCATTCAAGAGCTGCGTAAGCTGAAAGAGGAAGTGGACAACCTGAAAGTGGCGGAGACCAAGTTCGAACGCGAAGGCAAGTTGGATAAAGTGGCCGAACTGCGTTACGACCTGCTGCCCAAAGCGCAAAAGCGCCTGAAAGACCTGGAAGATAAGCTGGCCGAGATCCAGAAAAAGGGCGGCATGCTCAAAGAAGAGGTCACGGACCAAGAAATCGCCGAAGTAGTGGCCAAATGGACGGGTATCCCTATCTCCAAAATGATGGAAGGGGAAACCCAGAAGCTCATCCATCTCGAAGACGCTTTGACCAAGCGGGTCGTGGGGCAGAACGAGGCGGTGGTGGCTGTGGCTAACGCCATTCGCCGGTCCCGTTCAGGCCTGGGCGATCCCAACCGGCCTTTAGGCTCATTTCTCTTTGTGGGGCCGACGGGCGTGGGTAAGACTGAACTGGCGAAAGCCTTGGCAGGTTACCTGTTCGACGATGAAAAGATGATGGTGCGTATCGACATGAGTGAATATATGGAAAAACACTCGGTCTCGCGCCTGGTGGGCGCCCCTCCGGGCTATGTGGGCTATGACGAAGGCGGTCAATTGACCGAGGCGGTTCGCCGTCGGCCTTATAGTGTGGTTTTGTTCGATGAGGTCGAAAAGGCCCATGCCGATGTGTTCAATATCCTGCTCCAAGTCTTGGATGACGGTCGTTTGACCGACAGCCAGGGCCGGGTGGTGGATTTCAAGAACACCGTACTCATCATGACCAGCAATATCGCTTCCCAGGCCATCATGGAAGCCAAGAAGACCGATGAACAGCTCAAGGACGCCCTGCAGAAGGAATTGCGGCAGTTCTTCCGCCCTGAGTTCCTCAACCGGGTGGACGATATCGTCATTTTCCATCGCTTGGGCGAAAGCCAGATCGAGTCCATCGTGAACATCCAATTGGAAAGCCTGCGCAACCGCTTGGCCGACAAGAAGATCACGCTGGAAATGTCCAAAGGCGCCTTGGTTTACCTGGCCGAGAGGGGCTATGACCCGGTCTATGGGGCCCGGCCTTTGAAACGGCTTATTCAGCACGACCTCATCGACAAGCTGGCCTTAAAACTGCTCGACGGGGAGATCCGAGAGAACCAGGCTGTTCATGTGGAAGTAGGCAAAGACGGGGAACTGGTCATTAAGTAAGGATGGCCTGCACTCCGAAGTTCCAGGAGCGTAGGAAGGGAGGGAAAGAAGACCGAGCCGTGAAGGTGGATACCAGCATGGAAGGCGAGTTGATTTTTTTGATCCGCCATGCCGAGAGGAGTCTTAATCATGCGTTCCGCAACCGGTGCTGAACCCACAAGAATCCAAAGAAACGATTCGATACTTCTCTCGGCAAGCCTGGAGAAGGTTTTCCAAACACTGCTGGACCTTCATTCTTATACACAATGGTGGCCCAAGACCTTCAATTTCAAGGTGTTGGATCCAGGACCGGTCCAAGTAGGAACCCGCATGTGGGTTTCGAACGAGGGGTTCGTCTGGTGGTGGTGCAAGGTTGTCGCGATACAGGAAAACCAAAAGATCGCCTTTCGTTACGAGCATGGCGCGTGGGAAGGGGATACGGAATGGATTCTTACGCCCGAACCCGGGGGCGTCCGGGTGACATACTCCGTTGATATTCAGCCGGGATCATTTTGGTTGAGAGGCCTGGCGCGGATCGTGAACCTTGGTAAGATGCATTCGAAGCAGATGAACGTCATCTTGGAAGGCCTCAAAGGCTATCTTCGCTAAAATACTTTAGGCGAATGATCGGCCAGGAAGTATCCCTTCGTTCTTGTCGGTGTTCTTTATCTAACAAGCTCCAATAACATCAAAGCCTTAAAGCCAAAGAAACTTGGATCTTTCTTTTTCAGGCCTGCGCAGGGTCATGGTCCGCTGTTAGAGGGCTTTGTAGTATCGATAGCAGAGGTGGCTTACATGAAAACGACCGTGATCTTCCTGCTGGCTGTTCTTTTACTGGTGGCGGTGGCCTTTATTTCTTATATCAACTCGGGACCTACCGCGGATGATTTTTCCTATCTCAAGCAGCCCCGGCTGACGGATAAAGCGGATGAAAAGGTGCTCGTGATCGAGTTGACCGGGGACCCGAATGTGGTCGCCAAAGACGCTTTTACAGCCCTCTTTAAAACTTATTTTCAGTCAGGGGGATCGGGTTCCCATATGCCGAGCCCTAAAGCCCGGTGGGGCAATATCTTGTCCTCCCCAAAATCCAAATGGATCGGGCAATATTCGTTACCCGCGCCAGTGACCGAGATCCCAGCGGGTAAGGGCGATCCCCGGGTTAAATTGACGACATGGCAATATGGCCAAGTGGCGGAGATCTTGAATGTAGGTCCTTATAGTAAGGAAGCGCCCAAGATCGAAGAACTGCTCTTGTTCATCAAAGAGAAGGGCTTCGAGGTCGTTGGCGATCATGAAGAAGAATATATCCGGGGCCCGAAAATGTTCGGCTTAGGCGACCCTCAAAAATACCTGACGATCATTCGTTATCGGGTAAAAACGAAAAAGCATTAAAGTGGAGATGGATGCGAAAAATGGAAACTAGTGGTCTCTGCCCAGTAATTTGGACAAAGTCTTGGTTCTCAACAGGTTTTGAACAGGCGCGAGTAAGTTGTTCTTGAACCACCGTTCATTCCACGGTGTTTTCGAAGATTTCTTATCCTGCGCCTTTTCTTTTTTGTGAGGGTTTCGAACCTCGTTCTCCAGCATCGTGGTCGTGATCATACTCAACAAGCAATAGCTTAAAAAGTAATAGAAGCCGAAGAACAGGTTCGCCTGGGTGGACTTGTTCGCACGGATAGCGAAGTTGGAGAGCAGGATGGCCGCCACAAAGACGTCCGCCATGGACCATTTGCTGATGGCATGCAGGAATTGGGCGATCTTTAACTTGTTCGGTAAAGAACGAACCTCAAGAACCAGAAGGGTCAATGCGGCCTTTGTTAAGGGGATGAGTATGCTAAAGATGGTCAAACAAACGGCGACGATCCAATAACTGGAACCGTAGAGTTCGGCAATGACGCCGAAGATGCTTCTCACCTCGTAATGCAGAACGAAAGGAGGGAAGACGGTCGTGACCGGGCTGACGACCAGCACCATGGCCGGGGCCAAAATGCCGGTCACTAGAAAAGCCAATGAGATGATGGTGAGGGCGAAGATGTGATGGGCCCTTGTTAAAGTGGGTTCGGTCACCGTGAGGCCGAAATAGGTCAGGCTGAACAATAGGAGGAGTAGCGACCAAGCACGCGCTATCCTTGCCTCGCTTTTTTCCAGTTGTTCGATGAAAGGAATGTCGTCCAACGCCATTCGGGCCGCTTTCTCCGGCGGGATCTTGAACTGTTGGTTGATGGATGGCGCGAAGAAGTCCTTGATGATGGGTCCCAGGAAAGGGTGCTGGGTAGTGATCTCTTTCCAAACCGCGACCTCTTTGACCGCTCCGTTATTTTGAAGGTTGTTGGTGTCGTAAGCTTTTTGTAAGTAATCTATTTCGGTGTCGGTATGTCGGATGGTCATGCAGGTGGGCAGAAAGATCAGCAGAAGATAGACCAAAGCCATCATTCGGTGGGTCGTCAGAGGCAGGCGAATGTGTTTTTTCATATCGAATAGTCCTTGAGCTTGATAGGACCTTCCGCAGACAACACCTGAAACCTTCTCTCTTCATAGCCTACTCCCTTTTTTTGAACTTGGAATCAGGGGGCCGCTGAATAGAAAAGGCCATTTCGGTCATTGACCGAAATGGCCTTTTGTTCGAATAGCCTTAAGCGAAAAGCTTATTTGTGAACAATGACCGCCGAGCCGATCTCCACGATGGAATAAGGCGTGGTCGAAACCGAGCCCGCTACCGCACTTTGGTCATAGTTACCGGCCTTAAAGTAGAACTGGCTTCCACTTACGGTTGAACTGAGGGTTTTGGAGAAGACCTGTTGGCCGTTAATGGTCACCTTGGCCACGCCGCCCGTCAGCGCCAGCTGATAGGTATAGGCCGTATTCATTGGCACATAAGCGGTGGTCTGGGTGGGATAGCCACCGCTGCCCTTGACCTCTTCATAGAACACCTTAAAGCCGCCCAAACTCTTCGAGTATTGCAGTTCGACCAGGGTGCCTTCGTTGTTGTTGAAGATCTGACCGACCGTAGTTGTATCCCCATCGATCAAGGTGACCTTTCCGGCTACGGTCAGGGTATTGGTGCCGCTGGCTCCCCAAGTGCTTTCCTCGTGCATTTCGCAGCGTGGATGCTTCGACCCGGAGGTAGTGATACCGGTCTTAGTGTCCATATAGGCCTGCCAGCCATCACTGGCACGGTAGAAATAGGCGTCCGAATTACCGGCTTCTAACCAGGTGTTCGACCGGGTCGTGGGGCTGGTACCCGAACCGCTGGGTTCTTGCAGGTACCACTGCGAGAAATTGATGTTCAGGCCCGAAGAAGTGGGGGTCGCCGTGGGCGGTACGGGAGTGTGGGTAAAGGTGGGTGTGGCTGTCTTGGTGAAGGTATTGGTAGGCGTGTTTGTCCAAGTGGGGGTGTTGGTAATGGTGTAGGTGTTGGTCGCTGTGCCCGTCCAGGTCGAGGTGAAAGTGTTGGTAATGGTCGGTGAGTTAGTGGCCGTATAGGTGTTGGTAAAGGTGTTCGTTACCGTCGGCGTAGGCGCTGATCCCAAGGTCAAATTCTGAACGGTCAAAGAACCGCTTCCGCCGGTGCCGATATAAGCCCCGTAATTGTTCAAGCTGGTCACCGCTGCGCGGAATTTGAAGCCTGTCCCAATGGTTTGGTAAGAGCCGGTGCCTTGCTTGACCGCAATGTCATAGGTTTGAGCAGCCATGTGAATAGTCAGAAGGAAGCTGTAAACGGTATTCGCGCTGTAGTGAATGGCCGTTGAAGGGCCCGCGTAACCGCCGACTGTTCCGTTATAGGCGTCGATATCACCGGAGGCATTAAAACGCACCAAGTTTGAAAAGCTGGTGTAAGCGGTTTTGGCGCCATTCGACAAAGCAACTACGGCATTATTCGGCGCGGCGGAGATCGAAGCGTCAAAGCTGATCGAGAAGTCGCCGGTTTGATTCGCGAAAGAAGCGTTCGCCCAAGCACCGCCCGCGTTGGCCGTCAGGCCGGTGGAAACGCTGGTCCAGGTCGGGGTGGCGGTGAAAGAGGGGGTGGATGTCGGCGTTGGGGTAAGGATGCTAAAGCCGCTCACGGTCAAAGAACCGCTTCCGCCGCTGGTGCTGACAAAGGCGCCATAGTCGTTCAAGGAAGTGGCTGACGCGCGGAACTTAAGGCCGGTTCCTATCACCCTGCCGTTCACTATGGCGTCATAAGTTTGGGTTTTCGGATGCACCGTTAATACAAAGGCGTAAGCCGTTCCGGCGCTGTAGGCAACCGGGGTCGAAGGGCCGATATAACCAGCGGCGGCTCCATCGTAAGCGTCAATGTCGCCCGAGGTGTTGAAACGCACCAAGGCGGCGAAGCTGGCGTAAGCGGTCTGGGCTCCGTTGCCCAGGGCGATGATGGCGTTCGTGGGAGCCGTGGAAACCGAAGCGGTAAAGTTGACCGTGAAGTCGCTGGTCTGGTTGGTGAAGGAAGTATTCACCCAAGCGCCACCTGCCGTGGCAGTGACCGCCGAGCCGCTGACCGTCGCCGCTTTGATGGAAGTGCTTGCGGTGTCATTGGCGACAGTGGTAGGGAGTGCCTTCTTGCCGCAGCTCCAAAGGGAAAGGGGAATGACCGCCAAAAGAAGAACCAACCCCAACCCGATCTTTTTTTCCGTAAGCGCTTTGTTCATGGCACAGACTCCTGTCTCAAATTGACGGCTTGGCGGGCTTGTTAAAACGTTATCATTTTGGATTAATACAAACGTTTGTACGCAATTCGCCGAGTTCAAGTTTAGGCCTAAATACGAGAATCCCTAGGGATGTTTTATGCTCAAAATTGATATCTTGCGACTGGAATTGATCTTGTCGGGTCTTTTGGCCCCGGTAGGGGGCTTCGAGGGTTTTATGGGCCTTGGGTTAGAATGAGACCTCTGGCCTGAGGTTTCAAACCGAAGGCCGCGATTTGAGTGTGCCAATCCCAAGATATAAAGGATTGGTGCAAATTTGGAGGGGAGTTTCTGAATGCCTGATTATAAGAAAGCTTACGTCACCGTTATGGTCGATGACCTCGACAAGTCGGTGGAGTTCTACGGCAGTCTCTTAGGTCTATATGAGGATCTGCGGTTCGGCGACAGCTGGGCCGAAATGACCACGAAGGGCATCACCATTGGCCTTCACCCCAAGAAGATCGGGGCCCGGCCCAATTATGGCGCCTCCGCAAACTCCGGCTCCTCGGCCGGGCGCAACCAAACCGCGTCCCTCGACTTGAAGGTCGAGGGACAGGTGGCCCCTCACGGCACTTCTTCAAGTTCCAGTTCTTCCGCTAGCGCCAGCGCTTCGGTTAGCTCCAGCACCTCGGCAGGGCACGACCAAAAGTCTTTCTTTTCCTTAAAGGTCGAAGGCAAGGTGGCCCACCCAGCCCCGCCCCAACTGTCCATCGGATTCGAGGTGGAAGATATCTGTAAGACCGCGAAAGAACTAGAAGCCAAGGGCATCCGGTTCCACTTCCAAGAGAACGATGTGAACATCCTGGCTTTCTTCGTGGACCCGGATGGAACCCCGCTTTATTTAACGCAGGTACGGTAACGTTTGGCCTCATCATGATGGGTATATTCACCGAAAAGCCGGATATGAAGCCCCATCAGGCCCCGGCCCCGTCGAAGGATTCGGATAGGAAGTTGTATGAAGAGTTGCGGTAAGCAATGTGTGTGAAAACGAATATTTCTTAGCTTACCAGTCGGATGTTTCTGATTCGCCAACGTTTCTTATTAAATCGACGTGACCTTGGATCAGGGGGAAAATTACGTCTACGATTTTAAAAGGATTATTTTTGTCGTAGCTTGTGGCGTCGACAATAACATCGGCAAGTTTATGCTTATTGCCGGTATAAATATCGGGAAGACTTATTTCTGTTATCCAAATTAAATCTGGATATTGGTTTAAACGAGTTCTTTCTGCAACTTGTAATTGAGAACCGGTCGGGACAATAAATTTCTCAACGTAGCTAATATATTCTTCCCTTTTTTGGAGAATTGTTCTGGCTACGATGTCTGCTGAGTTGATGGCTTTAATAACTCTGGGGTTCCATTTTGGGCCCAGTTGCAAACGGCCAGTCACTATCAAAAACTTAAAGTTTTTAATGGCGATTTGCTCTGCATCATAACCAGGTAATATTACTTTATCCGGCACAATAACGATGGCCATTGTTGCGTGGAGATTTGGGTTTTTTGCTGGAACAACTAAGTTTCTTAGGTTCTCTACGGGAAGTGTGCTGTAAATTCCGAAATTGTCATCGTTGATTATAAAGTGGTCGGTATAAGAAGCTGCGTTTATATATTCTGTAATTGGATATCCGCCATACATTTTATGAGCTTTTGGTGCCCAACGGTCCGAGTTCATCGTGTGGCCTATGATTGTTACCACGTGCGATAGCGAATTGTTACTATTTAGGTTCCAGCCTTGCACACCCAGAATAATCGGACATCTTGATTCTATGAATGGATATAAGTAGTGGTCGTAGTCAATTCCTGGATTTTGCGTGAAGTTAAGTTCTAACACATTAACTCCAAAATGTTTTGCAACTGTCTTTATTTCGATTAGTGAAAGACCATTATCTAGGGTGGGAGTTCCACTGTAGTGTCCAAGTTTTCTTTTTGTTAAATCGATACCCAGGTGTTCATTAATATCCTTGTTTGTTATTTTTGTTGTAGTCCAAGGCGCGCTGTTTACAGCCATCCTTAAACAAGCGTGAGCGCAAACATTTGTGAGGTCGTTCTGTTGAGCGAAAAAACTTCCGATTATTTTAAAGTTTTTTGCCGTTATTGAATCGTTTCCGAGGGAGGTTTTAAATTCTCTGACAGTGTGAAAGTAGTAATTCATCAATGGTTCTTTATCGCTTGAACCATCCTTTTTTAAAAAAGGTATTCGGACTACGGCTTCATGTAGTTTGCTTCGCTTTCTTTCATTTGGGTCTGGCAATGTGAAAGTGGTTATGACGGTATATCCCAAGATTGTTTCGTCATTTAATTCAGAATCATTCCAATTGCCGGAGGTTGGCCAGACGCTAAAAAAAGTTAGTCTTGTGACTCGAAGATCGACTGTTCCGCCACAACGAGTTTCGGCAGCGCTTTTTTCATATATTAGTTCAGCGTTTAGTTCCAACTCCTCTTCTACGCAGCATTGTGCGTTCATTTTTCGCATCAAGGTTAAGAAACGATGCATTGGGGGATTGTTTGGCGACAATCTATCGGCTGTGTCAAAGAACGAGCAATTTGATTGATCGCACTTAGTTGTTGTCGGTGTTGCTTTTGATTTACCGTTTTCCATATGTCCTCAAACAAAAAAACCCGCAATTGCTTGCGGGTTTTTTTGTTAATTAGTACTGCATCTTAGTAGTTTAACGGCTCACCTAAAATCCATTGGGTCTTTTCAGAACGTTCACGCCAGTCGAAAAGATTTTGGAGAAGTTCCTGTTCTTTTTGACTAGATTCGACTTTGATTTGTCCCGCAGTTAGGGACAAGATACAAACATTGCTAGCTTCTTGTGTGACTTCTACATGCGAGCTCCGAGACTTACTCTCCATCTGGGGGCCTCCTCTTGAAGAAAGGGGGGTATTAAGACATTTCAACCCCTTAATTGCAAGCCGATTTTTTGCAAAATCTAGCTAATATAATAACCACAATTAATGATTTCATCCAAGAGAATAAGGGCCAAAAAGTCTTAAGTTTTCAGGTTTTTTCTTGTTATTTTCTCAGTTTGATTCATATAGTTTTCTTTAGTTTTTGTTAAGAGTTTAATACTAAAAAGGTATCAAAAATGCCCCGAAATACTTCAACCATCTCCTTTAAATCCCATCTCGACTTTGAAAAGTGGCTCGCCAAGAACGGCTCCAAATCTGCGGGCATTTGGCTGAAGATCTTCAAAAAGCACACGGGCAAGGCTACGGTGACCTATGCCGAGGCCTTAGATGTGGCCCTTTGCTATGGCTGGATCGACGGGCAAAAGAATAAGCACGACGATAAGGCCTGGTTGCAAAGATTCACCCCCAGGCGGCCTAAAAGCGGCTGGTCGAAGACCAATACCAAGCATATAGCCCGGCTTATCAAAGAGGGGCGTATGAAGCCCGCGGGTTTAAAAGAGGTGGCCGAGGCCAAGAAAGATGGCCGCTGGAAGAATGCCTACCACCCCCAAAGCACCGCTACCTTTCCACCCGAGTTCCTCAAGATGGTCGCCAAGAACCCCAAAGCCCAGGCCTTTTTGGACAAGCTGGACCGGGTGAACCGCTATGCCATGATCTATCGGCTTCAAACCACCAAAAGACCCGAAAACAAGGCTAAGAAGATGGAACTGTACCTTCAGATGCTGGCCAAGGGCCAACGCCTCCGCCCGATTATATAGTTAGGTAGGGGCTGGTTAGGGCTCGATTTTACCAACCGTTGGTAAATCAGCCGCCCCCAAGGCCCAAGTTTTTGGGAATCTCAAAAACCTACCCCCTGGTTTTACGCAACTTGCGTAAAACATCCCCCTGGCTCCCCGGTTTTACCAACCGTTGGTAAAACCACCCCGGTCGTTCTTTGGTAGCTGAAGAATCTTCAGTTTTGCGTCCACTTTTGACACCGGCGGTGTCACTAAGGTCAAAAATATAGGTTTTTGGCGATGGGACCAGGCCACTAGGCAGACCAAAAGGTCAAAGTTTGAACCTTTTACTTGGTCTTGCGTCCAATTAAGTTACTTCCCGTAACTTTTGACCCTCCTCAAGAGCCCAGTTTTACCAACGGTTGGTAAAACCACCCGGCCAATCGTTAAATGTTTTAACGATTCGGGGGTCTCAAGGCGACTCAAATGTTCAGAGTCTGAACGTTAGACTGGCCCATCGTTAACCGAGTTAACGCCTGGGGGCTGGATAGGGCCCAGTTTTATGACTGGGTTATAAATGCAAACCTCGGTTTTACGAAGCCTTCGTAAAACCGCCCCGTCAAAGGGTGTCCATTCTTCAGCGGCTGAAGAGTCAGGTCTATCCCCATTTAGCCAGTGTCCAAAAATTGCTATTTTTTTTGCGGGTTCCTTATATTGTGCCATCCCCAATAGCGATAATCTATATCCACTCGAACGGCTGCCCCCGGACCTGTTGTGGCTTCAAATACAACATTCACTGGGGGATTCCATGGCCATTTTCATGAAAACAAAATCTGAAGCTGATTTTTTAAAAGAAGTCAGCCTTTTCGACGGTATTGAAGACAGCGCCTTAAGCCAGATCTTTCGACTGGGCAAAGTGAAAAACTTTAAAGCCGGCGAGACCATCATTCACGAAGGCCAAAAGGGCGGCAACGTCCACATCGTCATTACGGGCCAGGTTGAAATTTCCAAAAACGTAAAAGAATCCGACAAGAGAAAATTCTTGGCCAAAGTTGGACGTGGGTCCATTTTTGGTGAAATGAGCGTCTTCGACGGCGCGCCCTACGCGGCCACGGTGGCGGCCACCGAGGATTGTTCGGTTTGTGTGATCCAAGGCGAGGATTTCAAAACTTTTCTGAGGAACAACCCGAACCTGGCCTATGGGGTTTTCTGCACTTTGATCAATTTGATCTCAAGTCGTTTGCGGCGGACCAACCAGGCCCTTTCGCTTTTAGAATTTAATTAGGGATTTAAATACTTCGTTTTCTAAAACGAAAAAAGTCTCAGAAATATTTTTTGACCGCCGATCAAGACAGATGGACGCCGATAAAACCTTTTTTTCAAATTTTCCTTATCGGCGTTTATTGTACGGGTTGCTTTAAACTCCTTATTTTTACGACGAACACCCTGTCTGCTTCTGGCGGAACGGTCATACGACGCTTGGCACCATGACCATGGCGACCATTGGGAAGAGAAGCGCCGGGACGACCACGACCGTCCGGGGTATTGAGGTCTAGCGAAAGCGGACGGTTTCGGGAACGCGATGAACGGTTCAAGGCTTATAGATGATCAAGGCCTTGATATACATCGAAGTGGCTCCGACGATCCACCCGGCAAAGAAAATGGCGACCAGCTTCGCCTGTTCGGGACCGCGGATGTACCAAATAAACCCCCAAACGGCCACCATGATGATAGCGACCGCGATGAAGTAACCGATAAATGGTTTCAAGTTCGAACCTCCACGGTGTTCAGTTTAGGCATGATAATTTTTTGCCCTGTGTTCAGGGACTGTTGAGATCCGGCATCAACACACTAGAATTAAATAAAGGGGCCGAGAGTGGGTTTACTTTTTTCCAACAAAATAGTTGTAGACCCAGGCGAAGAACCATCCGCCCACCGCGCCGTCCACCAAACCGTAACCCAAGCCGATCAAACTGCCCAGTGGACTGATGTCATAACCCCGGTAAATATGGCCAAGGACGAACAGGTCGTGGGTTGAACCCTCGAAAAGAATGACCCACCAGGTGAGGAAGAAAACACCGAAGCCCCAGATCAAGCCGCAAGTTAAAGCAAGAGCTTTCAAGTTCAATTTCATCGTTATTGCCTCCTTGTTGATCCATCTTTTTTAGATCATAGGTGTTAAATCCATTGGAGACCATGTCCTCGGTCATCTAAGAAGTCGATCGTTAACCTTAATCTTGGTTCAACCGCTTGTTTCATAAGAGGTACAAGGTCTATACCAAAAGCAGCGCTGGTTTCATTAAAAGCAGGCAAAGGAAGATCAATGGAACCCTCAAATCAAACGAACCCTGGTCTGACCCAAGCTGAAGCCGCTGAAAAACTGCAACAATTCGGTTTCAATGAAATTTCAGAAAAGAAAACGAACCCCCTATTAAAATTCCTGACCTATTTCTGGGGTCCCATTCCTTGGATGATCGAGGCGGCGGTGATCCTTTCGGCCTTGGTCCGGCATTGGGCGGATTTTTTCATCATATTCACGCTCCTGGCCGCCAACGCGGTGGTTGGTTTTTGGGAAGAGTTCCAGGCGGGTAACGCGGTGGAGGCTTTGAAAGCCAAACTGGCGCTCAAAGCCCGGGTGAAACGGGACGGCGAATGGAAGGTGATCCCGTCCAGGGAACTGGTGCCGGGCGACTGGATAAGACTGCGTTTGGGCGACATTGTCCCCGCGGACGCGAACTTGACGGATGGCGGTCCGGTGGAATTGGACCAATCGGCCCTGACGGGTGAATCCCTTCCGGTGACCCGTGAAAAGAGCGGGGTGCTTTATTCCGGTTCCATCGTTCGCCGGGGTGAGGCGGACGCCCAGGTAACCGCCACCGGCGTGAAGACCTTTTTCGGGAAAACCGCCCAATTGGTGCAGGACGCCCATACGACCAGCCATTTCCAAAAGGCAGTTCTCAAGATAGGGAATTACCTGATCCTGATGGCGGTGGTATTGGTCGTGCTTATCTTGACCGTGGCCCTTTTCCGGGGCGATCCCATGATGACCACCTTACAGTTCGCTTTGGTCCTGACCGTGGCGGCCATCCCCGTGGCGATGCCGACGGTGCTTTCGGTCACCATGGCGGTGGGCTCCCGGCTTTTGGCCCTCAAACAGGCCATTGTCACCCGCCTGACCGCCATTGAGGAACTGGCGGGGATGGACATCCTTTGCTCGGACAAGACCGGCACCCTGACCCAAAATAAACTCACATTGGGCGATCCTTTCGCGGTGGATGGCGCAACCCCGGCCTTAGTCGTTCAAGCGGCGGCTTTGGCTTCCCGGGCGGAAGACCAAGACCCCCTGGACCTGGCGGTCTTGAGCGGGATCAAAGCGGAAGAATTGAAAGGTTTCCAGGTAACGGCTTTTCGGCCTTTTGACCCGGTGAGTAAAAGGACCGAAGCCACGGTGAAGCCGGCGTCGGGCGCGAGCTTTCAAGTGACCAAGGGCGCCGCCCAAGCGGTTCTCGAATTGACGGGAAATGACCCGGCCCTCAAGGCAAGGGTGGAAGAGGCGGTGAATGTTTTTGCGGGCCGGGGTTTTAAATCACTGGGGGTGGCCAAAAAAGAAGGCCAGGGACCTTGGAAGCTTTTGGGGGTCCTGCCTTTGTTCGATCCGCCCCGGGAAGATTCCAAAACGACTTTGGGAACAGCCCGGGCGATGGGCGTGAAGGTGAAGATGGTCACCGGCGACCAGTTGGCCATCGCCAAAGAGACCGCGAAGCAATTAGGGATGGGCTCCGAAATACTGGAAGCGGGAAGTTTGACCAAAGCCGAGGGGGCCGTGGATCTGATCGAAAAGGCCGACGGGTTCGCCCAGGTCTTTCCCGAGCACAAGTTTCACATCGTGGAAAGCCTTCAAAAGTCCGGGCATATCGTGGGGATGACCGGGGATGGGGTCAACGACGCCCCGGCTCTGAAAAAGGCCGATTGCGGTATCGCGGTCTCCGGCGCCACCGATGCCGCCCGCGCGGCGGCGGCCATTGTCCTGCTGACACCCGGCCTTTCGGTCATCATCGACGCGATCAAGGAAAGCCGGCGTATCTTCCAGCGGATGAACAGTTACGCTATTTACCGGATCACCGAGACCATCCGGGTCCTTCTTTTCATGACCCTTTCCATTCTCATCTTCAACTTCTATCCGGTCACGGCGGTCATGATCGTGCTTTTAGCCATCTTGAACGATGGCGCTATCCTGTCCATCGCCTATGACAACGTGAAGTTCAACCAGAACCCGGAGGCTTGGAACATGAAGATCGTTCTGGGAGTGGCCAGTGTCCTGGGATTGGCGGGGGTGGCGGCTTCTTTTGGTCTCTTTTATCTGGGCGAGAAGGTCTTCCATTTCGACCGGGAATTCATCCAGTCCCTGATGTACCTCAAACTTTCAGTGGCGGGCCATATGACCATCTTTGTCACCCGCACCCGGGGGCCCTTTTGGTCCCACAAACCGGCGAAGGCGCTTTTAGGCGCGGTGCTGGGCACCCAGGTTTTAGCGACCTTGTTCGCGGTCTATGGCGTGCTGATGTCGCCCATCGGCTGGGGTTGGGCCCTGGCGGTTTGGGGATATGCCTTGGTCTGGTTCTTGGTGAATGACCGGATCAAACTGGCCGCCTACCAAATATTCGACCCGGCGGCGGCGGTCTTTTTGCCGGGGAGCGACGCGGACTATCAGGCCCAGGTCCAACGCAGGGCCCAGGCTATTTACGTGCGGGGAGGCCGCCGGGAAGGCCGGGCTTTGCAGGATTGGCTGCAGGCGAAGCGGGAGATCCGTGAAGAGGAAAGCAAAAGATCGGGGAAGGAACGGGATAAAAAATGATCTATCCCCACGACTTTAGGCCGACCTACGGATCGGGTATATCAACTAAGAACCTGATGAAGAAGTAAAATAACAGCCGTTCAAGAATCCATTCGATCCAAGGGCGGTCTTGGGCGGAAAAGATGTGAATTTTTTGAGGCCGGACCCGGTCCGGACATAGGGAAGAACCGACTTGAAAACCCCTCAAAACATCCTATTCACCGAAGTCCAGGTCCAAAGGGCGGTCGATGAGGTTTCCCAAGCGATCCTGATTTGGCTGGATGAAACCAAGGCCCAGGGCCTGAACTTGGTTTCCGTCCTGGAAGGCGCCAAACCCTTTACCCGGGACCTGATGGACCGGTTGCAAAAGTCCCGGCCGGGGCTGGACCTGCGTCTTCATGAGGTGCGGGTCAAAGCCACCGAGGGTATCCGCCTTTTAACCGAACGGCAGTGGCAGATGGGCCATTTAGAGGGTAAGGATCTTTGGCTCTATCCCATCCTCTTGGTCGATGACCTAGTGGATTCCGGCGTAACTCTTTTGGCGCTCAAAGGGGCCATTACGGCCCAAGGACATAAGGAAGTGCGCACCGCGGTCATGGTGCGCAAATTCGGCGCCCAGAGCGGCCCGGTGGATTTTTGCGGATTGGAACTGAATTGGGACCACCAAACCTTGGCCAAAAGGGGTCTCAAAGACTGTTGGCTATTCGGCTATGGCATGGACAACGACGGCCAATACCGGGACCTGCGCCATATCGAAGGCTTGGACATCCCGCTGGTGCCTTGAGCCCGAGGAACAGGAATTGGCTCCTGGAATGCTCCGGTCAGGTCGCTTTTTTTGACCCATTTCGATCCTTGCCACCAGGCCCCCTTTTAAGAAATCTCTTTTCAATGTTCAATTAATGGGGAAAACATGGTTAAATATGCGGAAATTTGACCCCTCTGGAGGCTGACGTGGCAAAGAAAGCAACCGCTAATAAGAAAACCGCGAAGGGAGCGGCCAAACCGCAAACGCTCTCGGAAAAGTTCCAAAAGCTGAGCATGGGACAAAAGGTCGGTTTGAGCGTCGTGGCGATCATCGTTCTGTTCTTTGGATATGTTTCGATCCAGCCGAACGAATACATCGTGGAGCGCCAGATCACGATCGAGGCCCCGGCGGCCCGCGTGTTCCCTCATATCAACGACTTCCACAACTGGGCTTTCTGGTATCCCTGGGCCAAAATGGACCCGAACCAGACCGTGACCATCGAAGGCAAGGCCGGCGTGGGTTCGAGCTACCACTGGTCGGGCAATGACAAGGTGGGCGAAGGCACCATCACCATCACCAACAGCGTCGAGGATTCGGAGATCGACTTTGATGTCGATATCACGAAACCCGCGCCGATGAAGAAAAAGATGACCTTCCTTTTCGCCCTGAATCCCGCGGATAGCAAGCCGACCAACAACAAGGAAACGGGTATCAAGTGGCGTATTACGGGGAAGAACACCTTCATGGATAAGTTGAACCAACAATTCGTGAGCTTGGACGATACCTTGGGCAAGACCTTCCAAAGGGGCTTGGAGTGGATCAAAGTCGCTACTCAACCAGGTTATCAGACCAACGAACAATAGTACCGATCTAAAATAGTCCGTTCTTAAAAAGGGCCCTCTAAGGGCCCTTTTTTTTGTCTCTTTTCAACCCTAATTAAGATGGTTTTGCCAGGAAATAATGACCCAAGGTTTCGTCTAAAGAAAGTGTCATTCTGTTGCCGTCCCTTGTTCTTTTATCGGTGAAGACGCTAAGATTTAAATCATTTTCAAGGAGAGGTCATGCGTTCGTTCGTTGGGATCTTATGTTTTTTAATGTTTTCCACCGTCTTGGCGGGAGATCTGACGGTCGCGACCGTCGATATGCAGCGATTGTTCAAGGAATACCCCGGCACCGCTCCGGCCCAGAGTGAATTGGAGAAATGGATCGCCCAACGAAAACAAGACCTGGAGGCTGACCAGCAAGTTTCGGTCGAACTTCAAAAAGAACTGACCAACCCCAAGGGTCATTTGACGGCGGAGGCGCGGAAAGTAAAAGAAGAGCAATTCCAAGAAAGTTCCCAAGATTTCGATAAAGAAAGGAACGATGTTCAAACGGAATTGGCCAACCGGCAGGCGGACATGACCCAGAACCTGGTCACCCAGATCAAAGCGGTGGTGGCCCAGGTAGCCCAGCAAGAAGGTGTAGACCTGGTTTTGGATTCGGCGGATACCGCCGCGATCCGTAATGGCAAGGACTTGACCGAGGAAGTCCTGAAGAAGTTCACCAAACCGGCGACAGGCGAAAATCCCTAACGCCGGACCAGCAGTCTTTTCGACCTTGCCTTATTCCTTGGCCTCGACCGACACCGTGTAATCCGTCTTTTCCCACTGATCGCCCTGGGGCCAGTAAAAGGTAAAGACTACCTGGCCTCCTTGGGGTAACCCGTCGGTCGGCAGGTCGGCGATGTGCATGCCCAGGCCCGTGTCCCGGGTGGGGACATCCTGGACCGTCTTCCAATTATCCGAACTCCAATGGATGACCGCCGGTGTCAGGGACTCGATCCTCAGTTTTTTACCGGACGTGATGGAACGGATCTTATGGTTGAACCGCCAACTGGCCAGATCGGATCGGGTCTTGTCGGTCAGGTAACGCTTGATGGTTTGGGGCGGCATATCGAAGACCTTTTGGTCCACGAGGGAACGGTTCAGCTTTAAATATTCGGCGTGGGCCCAAACCAGGGGCATGGCCGAACCGGAAGGCCTTCCGAAAAAGAGCTCCCGGGAAGGAATATCCTTCGAGTCCCAAACTTGCTCGGGGATCAAGTGGCCGTCATTGGCGAAAGACCCCATGGCGACGACCAGTTTTTCGGCGTCTTGCCAGTGGCCCGCGGCCATCTCGTAATGGGCGCGCTCGCCGGTCAAAAGCGGCCAGCCCCGGCCGATGCCGGTGCCGTCAAAGGGACTGCCATCCTCGTGCTCCCCATATCCGTCGTCGTTATAACGGTGCCAAACCGGCCCCTGGGGTGTCTGTGTCGTCAATAAAGCGTCGATGACCTTGAGGGTGTTCAGGACGCGGGGGTCCTTGGCGTCCCGTAAGCCGAAACGAACGAAGGCCAGCGCGTCGGGACAGATCAAGTGGCTGGCCGGCAGGATGTTCTTTCCCAAAGGCACGTTCTTGACCATCACGGAACCCTCCGCTTGGTCCATCGCGTTCTCGGCCACGATGCGCACGTAGTAACCGGATACCTTGAATCGTTCGCACCAATCGGTGTTCGAGGCGTAAAGCCATCTTTCGATGGAATCGTTCCAAATATCGGCGGTCTGCCGCAGGTAATCCGCCGTTCGGGGCTCGCCGTTCAGGTCGGCGTGATCCGCCGCGGCCAGGAGGGCGGCGATCTGCGCGGCGATGGTAAAGGGGGTATAGCCGGGGTCTTCTTCCCAACGGTCCTGTTGGCTGACGGGACCGTTCTGTACGATAAAACAGGCCGCCTTACGGATCATGGGCCAATAATGGGCCGCCCGGTCCGGGGTGAGGACCTTCTCACGAAAGGCTTGGTCCACCAAAAGGATGGGAAGGGCGGTCTCGTCCATTTGGATGCCGTTCCAATAAGAGGAGCCGTCCAGCCACATGTTCTGGGACCAATGACCGTCCTCTTTTTGGGTGGCCTGCAGATAACGGATGGCCCTCAGGGCATCGGCCCTGGCGCCGATGGCCAGGAAAGCCCCGGCGGTCTCGACCATGTCGCGGGTCCAAACCAGATGGTAGCCGCCCAGGTCGTTGTCGCCCTTTGAAAAACCCCAGGGGATCGCCAGGCTGGCGATGAGGCCGCCGGGGGTCGCTTTGGATTCGTGGACCCGCAGGACGGACATGCTGGTGATCAGGAGGTCTTTCGAAAATCCGGGTGCCTTTTTTAAAAAAGGCACGGTCTTGAACCAGCTATTCCAACCATCGCTATATTCCTTCTCGATCTCGGAGAAGTCCTTGCCCAAGCTGGCCAAGGCATTCTGGGCTGCCTCATCGGGATTGCGTCCGAACCCCAAGGCCAGCACGAATTCCCCCTGGGAGGCGGTAAGGTCGATCTCGGCGGTCATGGCGACGTTGCCGTTCTCGGCGCGGGTATAGTTCCACGTCATTTTTTTATTCTTTTGAATATCCTGCCAGCCGTCCGAAACGCCGACAAAACCCACGGAACTCCTCAAAAAGGGCGTCGAGCAAGCCAAGGCCATGGAACTGCCATCCCGTTGGGCCATGAGCAGGGGTATGCCGTCGTAGGTCTCTACCCAGGCGGTGTTGCCGTAGCCTTGATTGGCCAAATGGGGCGAGACCAGAAGATAAAGATGATGGTCGGATAGGGATCCCTTTTTGGGAGTGAACTTGGTTTTTTGCAATACGGTGTCCCGCTGGGGGTCCGTCAGGATGGTCTTTTCGATCTGGTAATGGTCGCAGCTGTTGGTCAGTTGAAAAGCGGCGACGTCCTGCGTGATCGGGCGGACGACCGAGACAGTGTCGCGTTTTTCCTCCGAGAAAAGGCCGTTGCCGTCGGTGACCAGCATGCCCATGTCGCGGGTACAGGCTTTGTCGATATCCGGATAATAGATCTCGTTGAAGATGCCGTGGCTCAAGGTGAAACAGACCCGGCTTTTTTCGCTCAAGGCGGTGCCGACGGCGCTTTTGGCGCTGGAGGTCCAGCGGGGAGGGATGCCGGGTTGGCCCGGGGCGAATCGTTGGGGTTCGTTCATGATCTCTCCGTCCGATCTTTTTATAAGGTCAACCACCGTGGGAAAAGTCGGGATAGTCCGTCATGCCGCCGTCCACGAATACGGTGCGGCCGGTCACATAGGAAGCCGCGTCGGAAGCCATGATGGCCACCATTTGCGCGACTTCTTTGGGCTCGCCGATACGGTCGAGGGGGATCTTTTCCAGCAGGTCCTTCATGTTGTCGGGATCGCTCCAGACGGACCTGTTGATGGGGGTGCGGATCGCCCCCGGCGCGATGGAAAGCACCCTGACGCCCAACGGCGCGGCTTCCTGGGCCAGGGTTTTGGTGAGCATGCTCACCGCGGCCTTACTGGCGGTATAGGCGCTGTAACCCGACCAGGCGATTTCCTCATGAACCGAACTGACATTCACGATGACCCCGCTTTTTTGCGCGGTCATCCGTTTGAGGGCCTCCCGGGCGCAATGGTAAGCGCCGAAAAGGTTGATCTCGATGACCTTTTTCCAAGCGGCGATATCGCTCTCCCAGGCCAGGGCATGGGCGCCGTCGATACCGGCGTTGTTGACCAAAAGGTCCAATCCACCCCAGGTTTTGTCGATGGCGGCGAACATGCCGGTCACGGCTTGCGGGTCGGAAACGTCCGCCAACAGGGCCAAAGCCTCCCCTTTTTGGCTTTTTATTTTTTGGACAAGGGCCTCAGCGGCCTCGGGATGGCCTACATAATTGACCGCCACTTTCGCGCCGGCTTCGGCCAGGGCCAATACGACCGCCTCGCCGATGCCGGAATTACCGCCGGTCACCAGCGCCCGCTTACCATCCAATCGAATATCCATCTTGACCACCTCGCGTCATGATTAAAGTTCAAAAGGCTAAAGAAGCCGCTAACAGCGTTCATTAGGACGACGGAGAATAGGGTATGAGACAAGTTCTTGATTAGCTATAGGGCAAATCCGCTTTTCGGTTAGGGAATGATCGGGGCAAGTCCCTGAACGACCCGATACCTTTACCCTAGAGCCTGAAACGACATCATTTCAATCCCCATAGCTCTTTTGCCCATATGGTAAATGTCTTTGCTTTTTGATCTTTCACCTTTATCCTTACCCCTCCAATTCTTCCCAAAGGACCCCTGTGGCCATCCTGCTGAGCTGTCAAAATCTATCCAAAAGCTTCGGCGCCAGGCCGCTTTTCGAGAACCTTTCTTTTGGCCTTTTTGAGGGCCAACGCACGGGCTTGATCGGCCCCAACGGCACGGGCAAATCAACCCTGCTCAAGATATTGGCGGGCTTGGAAAAACCCGACGAGGGCATCTTGGCGCCCCGCAAGGGTTTGCGGGTGGGCTATCTGTCCCAACAGGACCGCTTTGAGAACCCGGATAACGAATTGACGGTACACCGCGCTTTGACCCAGGGACTTCAGGGTTTGGGTTTGGAAGACTATGAAGTGGACATGAAGGCCGATATGGGCCTGGACATGGCGGGGTTCAAGGACCCGGACCAAAAGGTGGCGGCACTGTCCGGCGGTTGGCGCAAACGGCTGGCCATTTTGACCCAGGTTTTGCGGGAACCGGACCTTCTGTTATTGGATGAACCGACGAACCATTTGGACCTGGAAGGTGTTCTGTGGCTGGAATCCTTCATGGAAACCTTAGAGACATCCTTTTTGGTGGTTACCCATGACCGCCGGTTCCTGGAAAAGGTCAGTAACCGGGTGATCGAACTGAACAAGCGATATCCCGAAGGCTATTTCAGCAACGAGGGCAATTACAGCAAGTTCCTCGAAAAACGCGAGGACCTCTTTAACACCCAAGCCAAGCATGAGGACACCGCCGCCAATCTGGTTCGCCGGGAGATCGAATGGCTGCGCCGGGGGCCGAAAGCCCGCCAGACCAAGCAACAGGCCCGTATTGACCGGGCTGGGGAGCTGATGGACGAATTGGGCGAGCTGAAGTATCGCAATTCCCAGGGCCGCAACGTGGATATCGACTTCACCAGCAGCGGGCGGCAAACCCAGCGCTTGGTGGCCATTTCCAAAGTAAGCAAAAGTTTAGGCGGGCGAAAACTCTTTGGTCCCTTGGACCTACTCTTGACCCCCGGCGATAAGCTGGGCCTTTTAGGGGAGAACGGCAGCGGAAAGAGCACTCTGCTCAAGCTTTTGGCCGGTGAATTACAGCCGGACTCAGGCACGGTGAAGCAGGCGGAAAAGCTGCGTATCGTGACCTTTGACCAGCACCGGGACCAGTTGGACCTGAACCAAACCCTGCGCCAAGCCCTTTGCGAAAGGGGCGATTATGTCTATTTCCGTGAAAGCCCCGTGCATGTGGCCAGTTGGGCCGCGCGGTTCTTGTTCAGCAAAGAACAGTTGGACCGCCCCCTGAACCGCTTTTCGGGCGGGGAACAGGCCCGGGTCTTGATCGCCCGGTTGATGTTGAAGCCCGCGGACCTATTGTTCTTGGACGAACCGACGAACGACCTGGATATCCCCTCGCTGGAAGTATTGGAACAGAACCTTTTAGAGTTCCCGGGAGCTTTGGTCTTGGTCACTCATGATCGTTATTTGCTCGATAGCGTCAGCCGCCAGATATTGGCCTTGGATGGCAAAGGCAACGCGGATTTCTTCGCGGACCTGTCCCAATGGGAAGAAGTCCGGGCCCAAAACCCGGCCCCTTCGGCCCCGGAAGTGAAGCCGGTGAAGGTGGAAGCTCCCAAACCGGCCGAAAAAACCAAATCGGTTTTGACCGGCAAAGAACAGAAAGAACTCAATGGGATCGAGGTGGTCATTCACACCGCCGAGGAAAAGCTGAAGGCCGCCCAGGCGGACCTGGAAAACCCCGCTCATGGGAACAATGTTTCCAAGCTGTTGGAACTGCAAAAAGCGGTCGATGCCCAAAAAGCTGAAGTAGCCGCCCTTTATCAGCGCTGGGAAGAGCTGGAAGCCAAGCAAAAAGCCGGCCAATAAACAGTCATTTTAATCTTTTGAAAAATCGAACGCGGGCCTCTTCCGAACCGGCCTGGGATTGCCTAGGATTAAAAAGCAGTCCCATTCATCAGTAAAGGAACGAACATGAACAATCTTTTTATGGTGATCGTGGTAGGTATCCTTGCGGGCTGGTTGGCGGGCCGTATCCAAAAGGGCAAGGGTTTTGGGTTGGTCGGCAATTTGGTGGTGGGCATCCTGGGGTCGGTCTTTGGGAATTGGCTTTTTTGGCAGTTGGGTTTCGTGACCTATGGCTTTATCGCCAATGTGGTGGTGGCGGTGATCGGCGCGTTGGTCATTTTGTGGGTCGTCGGTTTGTTGGCCCATCGCTGAAAGACATAAAGAAAGGAACCGTCATGAAAAAACATCTCGTTTTTGCGTCGGTCATTTTCCTGCTAACGGCAGGTTCGGTCTGGGCCCAAGCGCCGACCAACCAAAAGATCCAAAAGGATACGGAACAGCTCAAGAAGGACTATGAACAAAAGGTGAGCCATGACCTGAAGGTCTTGGGGCATAGGATCCATAAGCTAAAAAGCCGGACGGACAAAAAGCTGGATTCGGACCTGAAAAAAGAACAAGCGGACCTGGAAAAACAAAAGAAAGCCGCGGACAAGCAATTGGCGGACCTGGCGGCCTCGACCGGGGATGCCTGGAAAGACCTGCGTCATGGCATGGACAAGGCGGTGAAGGACCTGGGGACCGCGGTGGATCAGGCGGCCGCGCAGTTCAAGGCCACGCCGGTTCCGGCAAAATAGGGACCCTATGAAAGTCATTCTTTTTGGCGCGACGGGGATGATCGGGCAGGGGGTCTTGAAGGCCTGCCTAGCCGATGATGGCGTGGCCGAGATATTGGCCATTGGTCGGACCCCTTTGGGCGAGTCCCATGCCAAACTCAAAGAGTTGATGCATAACGACTTCAGCGACTTTTCTTCGATCGAGCCCCGCTTGTCCGGCTATGACGCTTGTTATTTCTGCCTGGGGGTTTCCTCGGCGGGAATGAGCGAGGAAAAATACCGGCAGATCACTTATGGCTTCGCCATGGCGGCGGCCCAAGCGCTTTCCAAATTGAACCCCAACATGACCTTCATCTACATTTCAGGCATGGGCGCGGATAGCACGGAGAAGGGATCGGTCATGTGGGCGCGGGTGCGCGGCAAGCTGGAGAATGACCTTTTGAAACTTCCTTTCAAGGCCTATGTGTTCCGTCCCGGGGGCGTGGAGCCCATGGACGGCATCCAGCCGAAGAATAAGTGGCTGAAGGCGCTCCTGAAAGTGATGGGGCCTTTCATTCCGTTGTTGAAACGCCTGTTCCCCGACTACATCACCTCGACCCGGCAGATCGGAAAGGGGATGCTGGAAGTGACCCGTCACGGGTCCGACCAAAAGATATTCGAGTGCAAGGACATCAACGGGCTATGAAAACCTTGTCGCAAATTTTCATCGAGACCGAAACGACCCCTTCGGTGGAGCTTGGCAACCCCTGGCAGGTGCTCTTGTTCAACGACGAGGTCCATACCTTCGATGAGGTCATCCTACAGATCCAAAAAGCGACAGGTTATTCCCTGGAAAGGGCCGTGGAGTTGACCTTGATGGTACACAACAATGGCAGGGCCCTGGTCTATGTGGGCGATAAGGAAAAGTGCGAAAGGGTCGCCGCTATCCTCAACCAGATCCAACTGACCACGATCGTGGAAAAGACCTGACCGATCTATTTTTAATAAAGATATCTATCGGGGAGCCGTGTCCCTAGGATGGACCCGCTGAGTCGCACAAACCACTCGGAGGGACTATGACCAAGAAAAAAGGGAAGAAGAAGGCGAAGACCGAATTTACCGTTCAACGGATCGCTCGGAAAAAGACCCGGCATTTGAAGGCTGCCGCGACCGAAACCGCCGGCAAGTAAGACACCGCACAATAAAAAAGCCCCTGAGGTTTTCACCCCAGGGGCTTTTATTTACGAAAAGATCAGTTAGATCTTAACGACGTTCTCAGCCTTAAGACCCTTGTCGCCGCGAGCAATTTCGAATTCCACGCGATCCCCTTCGTTCAGGGACTTATAACCTTCAGCTTGGATGGCCGAATGGTGAACGAATACGTCTTCACCACCGTCCTGGGCGATAAAACCAAAACCTTTTTCATTCTTAAACCACTTCACAGTTCCTTGCGGCATTGTTCGAGACCTCGACTATTTTCTAAAAATTTAACTGCACCAAGTCGATCTTTCGAAGCACCGCTTTGGAGCCACCATCCTACAGGAATTATCCTGAATGTGTGGATCGGAGGCCTAATTAACGCATTTGTTCGAATAAACAAAGGATAAATGACGGTTTTGGCCCGGTTGGGGTCGGTGGGGCGGGGACGATCAGGCCTTTTTTTGGGTCAAGGTATGGATCATCCTGTTGATGGTCCTTTGGTTGACCGACACGCTCTTGAGATGGGCGTGATAGACCAAGCGCCCCAACTCGTTGATCATTTCGACTTTCGTGATCCAGGCCAGGAACATGAGCTCGCTTTGATGGTTGGGGAAGTGAATCATGATCTCCATCAAGGACCGGGCATAGGTGCCGTTTTGGGTCAGGAGGACCAGTTCGGAGAGGAAAAGGTCTTTGTAGACGGCCTTGTAAAAGCTGGTCTCGATGGATCTTTTTTGAAAGTCTTTTTCGGTGGTGTCGGCGTAATAGGCGTGGTCTACGATGGCCTTGTTTTCAGGCGCGTGAATGACCCGGTAATGGGCCTTTAATGTGGCGACGACCTTGCCGTTCTCGTGCTTCTCGACCCATCCGGAGCGGTGCTCTTTCAACCATTCATCGGTGGGATTATAAATTCCGGGTATGTGCGCCAAATGAAACCTCAGTGCTAAAGCGATAGGTTCCAAAGAGTTTAACACTGGCCGGACCGATTGGAGTGGGTAGATCCATTTTAGGTGTGTTAAATTAACAGAGTCGTTCGATTGGCAGGAAAACGATGTGAGGCCTGGAATGAAAAGGATTTGGATCGTTTTGGCGTTAATCGGGTTGGTTGGGTGCGGCGTTCAAAGCCCCGCGCCCGCGGACCCGTCCTTGGTCATCGGCGGTCCCGAAGAAAAAAACGCCGTGGCCGAAGTGAAGGCTTTGGCGGCCAAGAACGGTTATCACCCGGAAAAATATGAAGTGATCGTTCGCGTGGACAAAGACCTGGGGAACTTCCTCATATTTCTTTTTCCCAGAACCAAAGAGAAACAGGTCTTGGACCGCCGGACCGGTATTTTCGCCATCGTCAAAGCCAGCTCGGGCCAAGTGATCGAATACAGTGATCCCGCCCACGACAAGAACAAGCCTTTAAGCCACTAACTTGTCGGATCGTTAGTGAAAAGGATCGGCGTGAGCCGTGTCCAGTAAGAAACGCACACCTACCCGCCCGTCAAAGACCTGGGTCGTACTCTGCCAAAAGATCAGGTGGTCCAGAGCCTCGGTATAAATGGACCAACCCCGGCCGTCCCCGATAGGAAAGTCGATCCCGGCGCCAAAGTTCATGGAAAAAAGAATGTCGTAACCACTGCTGAGGACCGGGGGCCCCGCGCCGGTAGTGACGCCCGGTGGAGGGTTGTCCACGACCAGATCAATGCCCAAGCCGGTGAAGAGATAAGGCGAGATGTTGTAGTGATGGCGGGCGTAATCCCATTTCTCGTTCAAAAAATACCATCGGGTATCGAGGGTCAAAGAAACGTCGTCGGTGGGCTGAACGACCGGGGGTGTTTGGCTGAGGGGATGGCTCAAGGTCACGGGTTGGTTGGGCATGGTGTAGTAATCCACCCCGAAGAAACCATCCAGGTGGTCATCGATGTTGATGCCCATCCATCCGCCGATCTCGGCGGCGGGGGCGCTGCCTGGAATGAAACCGTTCGGTTCCTCGGCGCCAGTGTGAAAGAGAAGGCTGAAATCGGGCCGGTCGGAGAAATAACCGGCGTGAACGGGCAAGGTGAGCAACAAAAGGATGGGGAGGTAACGAAGGGATCTTTTCACGCCGTTATTCTATGCCTGAAGCAGCCGGGGGAAAAGCGGAAGCGTCAGCCGACCAGTCTTTTGCGGGGATGATGACCGTGTGGCCGGCGGTGGCGTTTGACCGATATCGAGTGGTGGGTGGGCGTTAGGACTTGGTTCGGCCGATGACTTTGGATGAGCAACTCATATTGTGAGATGAGACGGCCGTTGATGGCCGGCCAGTTGTAGTGTTCAGCCGTCTCCAGGGCCTTGGCCCGGAGTTTTTTGGCCCGTTCGGGACGGCTCAAAAGCCATTCGATCTGATCGGCCAAGTCCACCCCGTCATAGGGCTTTGCCAAGAGCCCATCTTCTTTGTGGTGGATGATGTCCGCCGAACCGCCCTTTTTAGCGCCGACCACCGGCAGACCGGAAGCGAAGGCCTCGAGGACCACGTTTCCGAAGGTCTCGGTGGTCGAGGGGAAAACGAAAATGTCCGAAGAGGCATAAATCTTCGACAATTCATCGCCGCTGATGAAACCGAAATAAAGGTCGTCCGGGCACTTCGCTTCCAGCACTTTCCGATAGGGACCATCGCCGGCAAACCCCAGTTTGAACTTATAACCTTTTTTGCGGAGGATCTGGGCGGCTTCGACCAATTCGCCCAGGTTCTTTTCGGCGACCAAACGGCCCACGAAAAGCAAAAGCGGGGTCTTTTTCAATCCGCGTTCAACCCGCCATTTCTCGTCCCGGTAGTTGGGAGAGAAACGGTGCCGGTCGATGCCCCGGGGCCAAAGTTGGACATCGTTAAAACCCCGGGAGACCAGCTCCAGCATCGCGCCGGGGGTGGGGGCAAATGTCATTTGACTGCGGTTGTGGAACCACCTCATGTAATTCCAGCCGTGCTGGACCGCCCAGCCAAAACCGTAGTAGGGAAAGTAATCCACAAAGTGGGTGTGATAGCCGACCACCGAGGGCAGTTTGTGACGGAAAGCGTAGTTCTGACCGTAAATGGAAATGGGCGTCGGCGCCGAAACATGGATGAGGTCCGGTTTGAAGTCGTTGAGCATCTTTTCCAGCTTCCAAACAGGCGGCAAACCGACCCGGTAATAGCGGTAAAGAGGAAAGGGAACCCAGGGAACGTGCGTGACCCGGCCCCGCCAAGGTTCGGCGTCCAAGGGGAGGGCGGGAGAAACGATGCGGAAGTCGATGTTGTGGTGATTGAGAGTTTCGGCAAGTCGGGTGAAAGTGCGGGCGACCCCATCGGTCAGGGGTGGAAGGCTTTCGGTGAAGTAGGCGATACGCATGGAAAGCTAACTTAATGTTGGGCTGCCGAAGGTTTGTGAAAAACCGGTAACATTTGGGTTAATTCAGGGGTCAGCTTCTCCAAACACTTCGGTCGAGATTGCGGTATTGAATGGCCTCTGTCCCATTCCCGTGGAATGGGACGGCCAAGGCTTGCTCCTCGCCTAGGCGCTCGTCGCAGGTCGGCCCGGTGAAGGTTCGATCCTTTAAGAACGCCAAACACTCCGGTCGAGATTGCGGTATTGAATGGCCTCCGCGATATAACTCGGTTTCAAGTTTTCCTCATGATCCAGGTCGGCGATGGTGCGGGCTACCTTAAGGATACGGTCATAGGCCCGGGCCGAAAGACCGAACCTTTCCATGGCGGTCTTGAGCAAGGTTTGCGAAGGCTCGTCGAGCCCACAATATTTCCGCAAATGGCTGGTGTTCATTTGAGCGTTGCAGTGGATGCCTTCGCCTTCAAAGCGTTTTTGTTGAAGGGCCCGGGCTTGGCTGATCCTTTCCCGGATGGCAGAGGAAGGTTCGGAAAGGGTCGTGTCCGAAAGCTCTTTCCATTTGAGCGCGGGTACTTCGATGTGAAGGTCGATGCGATCGAGCAGCGGGCCCGAGATCCTCCCCAGATACTTTTGGATCTGGCTAGGGGAACAGGTGCATTCCCGTGAGGGGTCGGTGTAATAACCGCAAGGGCAGGGGTTCATGGCGGCGGCCATCATGAACTGGGCCGGGAAGCTAAGGGTGGATTGCACCCGGGAGATGGTCACTTGCCCGTCCTCCAAAGGTTGACGCAGCACCTCGAGAACGTTCTTGTTGAACTCCGGCAGCTCATCCAAGAACAACACGCCATTGTGCGCCAAGCTGACCTCGCCGGGTTTGGGAATAGTGCCGCCGCCAATGAGGCCCGCGTCGGAAACGGTATGGTGGGGCGACCGGAAAGCGCGGGTGGCCATGAGGGCCCGGCGCTTTGCCAGGGTTCCGGCGATGGAGTGAATGCGGGTCGTTTGGATGGCCTCTTCCAAGGATAGGGAAGGCAGGATCGTCGGAAGACGCTTGGTCAGCATGGATTTACCGGATCCGGGCGGACCTACCAGAAGGATGTTGTGCCCGCCCGCGGCGCCGATCTCCAAGGCCCGCTTGGCGTTCTCTTGGCCTTTCACGTCCGAAAAGTCGACCTTGTAGATGGAGTGCTGGCGAAATTCCTCCTCAATATCCACCTGGGCTGGTTTCAGGGTTTTGGTCCCGTTGAGGAATTCAAAGGTTTCCCGGAGGTTCTTGACTGCGTAAACAGGCACATCCTGGACCACCGCCGCTTCTTTCGCGTTCTCGGCAGGCACCAAAAGGCCTTTGATCTTGTGGTCCCGGGCGGCCAAAGCGATGGAAAGGGCCCCCCGAATAGGCCGGATCTTGCCGTCCAAGGCCAGTTCGCCCACCAGCCAAAAACCCTCTACTTGGGCGGCGGAAAGATTGCCTGAGGCGACCAAGATACCGATGGCCATGGGCAGGTCAAAGGAAGGTCCCTCTTTTTTGGTGTCCGCCGGTGCCAAGTTGACCGTGATGCGCTGGATGGGGAAGCTGAACTGGGAGTTGGTGATGGCGCTCTTGACCCGGTCCTTGGACTCCTTGACGGCGGCGTCGGGCAGTCCTACGGTTTGAAAGGTCGGAAGACCTGGGCAAATATCCACTTCGGTCTCGACCGCGTAAGCGTCGATACCCAACAGCGCTGCGGAGCCAATGTTTGCGAGCATGGATTTTCCGAATTAAAAGCGTTAAATAAGGCCGGTTTTGGGGGGTATTATTCAAGGTCTTTGGCAAGAATCAAGTGAATATGGTAGTGTAAAGGCCATAAAAGGCTTGGCGAGCTCCGGGGTTTTCCTTGAAAATAGGGTCGGCGGCCATTAAGATACCGTCCCCAATAGGACAACCTCAACTAAAGACAGGTGCGATCATGCCAACCAACGAAAAAGTCAAAGTCAGCGTTCACGAAAAAGAGTTCGAGATAGAGCTCACGGAAAAGCAAGGCAAGGTCTTCGCTAAGACCCATGTGAATAATTTCGGCGAGATCTCGGTAGCGGACCTGGGCGGGGGCAAAGATAAGGCCCTTAAAAATATTCAAGCCCGCATCGGAAATGTCGTTAGGGCCTTACAGTCGGACGAGGAACGTGAGAACCGCCGCAAGCAACGGGCGGAAGAGTTAGCGAACAAGCAGAACCAAAACAACTGATAGCTGTGTTCCAGCCGCAAGGCTGGGCACTGAGGGGATCCCCCCCTCTTTGAAGCCTCGAATCCCCATTCGAGGCTTTTTTATTTTACGGGTTTTTTTATTCGATCCAGAAGCTGATGACTTCGAGGTTCTTATTGGCTTGGCGTAAGCGGTTGGAGAGCACCTTGATGATGATATCCATCAGTTTCAAAGCGGTATGCGGATTGTCCCTGCGGAGGGTTTGATAGCCTTCCAGGGGGATCATGAAGACCGTGGAATCGGAGGTCGCTTTGACCGCCGCGGAACGGGGTTGGCCGTCCAAAAGGGCCATTTCACCGAAGAATTCACCCGGGTTCAGTACCGCGATGGTGTTCTCCTGGTTCTTCACTTTCTTCAAGATCTTCACGGCGCCGCTCTTGATGACATACATGCTGTCACCCTTGGAATCCTCATCGAAGATCAATTCGTCCTTTTTGTAGTTCTTTTCCTCGCCCACCGTACCCAATGCGCTCAGATCGGTACCGTCAAAGGTCTTAAAAGGGGCGTATTTGGCTAAATAAGAGACGTCGGGCATGGGGAAGCTCCTTGGATTGTTTTAACGGATAAATTCTAGGAAGGTCCCCAAAAGACGCAATACAAAAATAGGATTTCTTTTGAAGGGGATAGGACCGGAATTATCAGTAAATACCGGTGTGAACGTTAAAATTCGAAGCCGTGTTTGATGCCGGGTTTGGGTTTACCGGGATTCGGTCCTTCGGGAGCTGGCGCGGCTGGGGCCGGGGGAGGAACAGGAGCATAGTGGACCGGAGCAGGCTCGACGGCAGTCGTTTCCTCATGAACCGGAACGGCTGCGGGGGCACTCAACATTTCCACCGCCTCGAGAATATCCGATTCGGCTTCGATGCTATCGCTATTAACGTCGGTAATGGCGTTCAAGACCTCGGCGTCATCAAGCATGAATCCGTCCAGAGCGGAGGCGGGCAAAGGTTCGTCCAAGCTAAAGTTGGTGTACGTCGTATCGTTGGCCAAGTCGGCAATGGAGGTGATCCGAGCCGGGGATTCGATCGTCCGGGCCGCAGGCCGGGCAACGGGTGCCGGGATGGGTTCTTCGACGACCGGAATCTCGGGTTCGGCGACGGGTAGATGGATTTCTTCGACTGGGCTGGAGTCAATCGCAGGTTCGGGTGCGTGAACGACAGGGATTGGCGCGACCGGGGCTGCGGGAGGCTCCACCGGTTTGGGAATGGGCTTAGGCGTGGCAATAGGGGCTGGTGCAGCTGCCGGGACTGGCGGCGGAACACTGGGTTTGGGCACGGACGGCACGACAGGAGCAGGAGCCACGGAAGTAACTGGTGGCGGAGCGGCTGGGGCCGTGGCTTTTGGCGCGGCCGGGGCAGCGGAAGCTGTCGGGGCGGCGTGCGTCGGAGTGGCAGCGGCCGGGGCAGTTTCGCCTTTAGCGGCCTTGGCTTTGGCCAAGACCTGTTTCAAATATTCCTTGGGGTCGGTCATTTTCAAGCCGGCCTGGGCGGCGTGGGACGTTACCGCGGGACTGGGCTTTGCCGCGGCTTCGGTCTCGGCGGGAGAGGCGTCCTTCTTCTTGATGTCCAACTGAGCTTCGACTTCCTCAATGGTAATCTCTTTTAAACGGGCGAACCGGCCCTTGGCCTCATCCACCATCGCGCCGGTCTCGTGGATACGGATGAACTTCTCATATTCGGCCACGGCTTTTTCGGTGATGCCCTTGTTCTCGTAAACTTGGCCCAAAATGAAGTGGGCGTTGGCGTAGCTGGGTTCCAGTTTGATGGCAACACGGTACTCGTTAATAGCTTGTTTATAGAGACGCAGTTTGTCGTAGATGAGCCCCATGGTGTTGTGCACCTTGGCGCTGGAAGGGTTCAGGGTAATGACCGCGGAGAATTGCTCCAAGGCGCTGCGCAAGTCGCCGTTCTTTTCAAAGGCGAACCCCAGGGCCATGTAGGCGGCCTCGAAACGAGGGTCGACCTTGATGGCCTCTTGGAAAGCCTTGATGGCCTTGTCCAAAAGGTCCTGCTTCACATAAAGGGTGCCCAGGTCATAGGCGCTCTTGGCCTTGTTCTTACCCGACTTGGCCGCTTCTTCCAAACGCTTCAGGGCGACTTCCATATTACCGACCGCTTCCTTATCGATCCCTAAACGGTGGTAAGACTCGGCATAGGTGGGGTCCAACTCAATGGCGATCTGGAAGACCTGCATGGCTTCCACATATTTGCCTTCGGCAAAATAAACGTTGCCCAGGTTGTTGTGGAAAGTGGCGTTCTTCGGATGGAGAGCGATGGCGTCCTCGAAGGTCTTGATCGCCTCAGGGTAACGTTCGCAACGGGCTAGGGTCAGGCCCAAATTGTTCCAGGCTTCGGAAGAGGCTTTGTCGGCGGCGATGGCTTTTTTGAAGCTTTGGATGGCCTCGTCGAACTGACCTAGGTCGGAATGAAGGAAGCCGATGGCCGAATAAGCTTCAGTGAAGTCCGGATCGACCTCGATGGCTTTTTGGAGTTCTTTGAACGCCCGAGCGCTATCGCCTTGCTGGGCCAGCTTTTGGGCGGATTCGAGCAGTTCTCTTTTTTTGTCGTCTTTTGTGCCGAAAAGCGCCATGGGGTTCCGTTACAAGGGATGGATGAGTGAAACGGCGATCATTGTATCGCTGTTTGTTTTAGCAGGTCAATGTGAACAAAAGAAGGCTGACTAGCGGCCTGGTAATCCGGGAAAGTTGCCGGGGCCGCCAGGGAAGCCACCCGGCATTCCGCCGCCCATGGGAGGGAAACCGCCTTTGCCCATGCCACCCATCAGGTTGGAGGCCTTTTGCATCATTCCGCCCTTTTTCATGACCTTTTTCATCATGTCATATTGTTTGAGGAGGGTATTCACCTCATCGGGCCGGGTACCGCTGCCTTGGGAGATGCGCCGCCGACGGGAACCGTCCAGAAGTTGGGGGAATTGGCGTTCTTTTTTGGTCATCGACAAGAGGATCGCTTCCATACGCTTGATCCGCTTGGCGTCAGGCGCTTGGGCCATCATTTGCTTCTTTTGGGCGTGGTCCCCGGGAAGCATGGAGATGATGTCTTCCATGGAGCCCATCTTGGTCAGTTGTTGGATCTGCTCCAACATATGGTCCAGGTTGAAGTCCGAGGGTTTGGACAGTTTTTTGGTCATCTCGCTTTGGCGGGCGACCTCTTCCGCCTTTTCGATGAGGGTCAGCATATCGCCCATGCCCAGGATGCGGGAGGCCATGCGATCCGGATAGAAAGCTTCCAACCCGTCCATTTTTTCGCTGACGCCGACGAATTGGATCGGCACACCGGTGACGGAGGTGATGGAGAAAATGGCCCCGCCGCGGGCGTCGCCATCGGCTTTGGTCAGCACCAAGCCGGTCAGGGGCAAACGGGCGTGGAAGGCCTGGGCCACTTGCACCGCGTTCTGGCCGGTCATGGCATCGACGACCAGCATGATGTTGGTTGGTTTGAGTTTTTTCTGGATCTCAGCGATCTCGTTCATCATCTCCTCGTCGATCTGCAAGCGCCCGGCCGTATCCAGGATCAGGATATTGCAATCGTTCTGAAGGGCGGTCTTGACCGCGCGGGTGCAAACGTCCAACGCCTTCTCACCATTCTCGGGACGAAAGACAGGGACGCCGATCTCTTTCCCCAAAGTGGCTAGTTGCTCAATGGCCGCGGGGCGGACCAGGTCGGCAGCCACCAAACCCGGTTTGCGGCCATCTTTTTTAAGCCAAGCGGCCAGTTTGGCGGCGGTGGTGGTCTTACCCGTCCCTTGAAGACCCGCTAACAAGATGAGTGTCGGGGGAGCGGGCGCGAACTTCAGCTTGTTCGCGGTCTTGTCCTTGGGGGTCAAAAGTTGGATAAGCTCTTCGTGGACGATCTTGATCATTACCTGGCCGGGGGAGAGGCTTAAAGCGACCTCTTTGCCTAAGGCCTTGACCTTGATCTTTTCGAGGAACAGTTTGGTGGTCTCGACATTGACGTCGGCCTCCAACAGCGCCAGACGGACCTCTTTGAGAGTCTCCTCGATGTTAGCCTCGGTGATCTTGCCTTGGCCGCGAAGGTTCTTGAAGACTTTTTGGATGCGATCGGTCAGATTCTCGAACATGCCGTTCCTTTATAGAGGGAGAAGTGGAGGGGTGATTTTAAGCTCGGTTGGCTGAAAAGAAAAGGCGCTTAACGGCCCTTGGGTTCGTGTTGTAACACCATAAAAGCCAATAGGGCATTGATAAGCATGAGCGTGGCCGATAGATAAAAGGGTGATCCGGGTATCTTCCAGGGGTGGGAAGGCAGGATACAGAATGCATAGATCGCCGTAAAAAGTCCGGGTCCTATGAATTCGGCGATGGCTCTCATGCTTCCGTTGGCCCCCTGGAGCTGGCCTTGTTCCTTGTAGCTGACATGCTTGGTCATTAAGCTCAGCACGGCGCTATTGGCAAAGCCCCACAGGGCCGTCAAGGGAATGAAACAATAAAAAAAGGCCGGGCTGGGGGCCCAGCCAAAGCCGGCAAAACCCAGTAAACCGAAAAAGAGGCCCATCAACAGGGTCTTGCGTTCGCCGAAACGTTTGACCGCTGGCCGCACCAATCCGCCTTGAACGATGCCGGTGCAAAGACCGACGACGGCCAAGCAATAACCGACATGTTTTGGGTCCCAACCATAACGATCCAGGGCATAAAGCACGAAGATGCTGGAGAAAACGACATGGGCCAGCATGTTGATGAAATAAACGGAAGCCAAACCGAAGAGATCCCGATGGGAACGCAACAGTTTAAGGGAACCAACCGGGTTCGCCTTCTTCCAGTTGAATGGGGAACGGTGTTTTTGAGGAAGGGATTCAGGCAGCACGAAAAGACCGTAAAAGAAGTTGATCAGGCTTAAGGCCCCGGCGACCCAAAAGGGTAGTCTTGGATCAATGTCCCCAAAAATGCCGCCCAGGGTGGGGCCTAGGATGAATCCGACACTGAATGCGGCCCCGATCAGGCCGAAACCGGCGGCGCGCTCCTTGGGCGTGGTGGAATCGGCTATATAAGCGAAGGCAGTGGAGATGCTGGCGGTAGTGACGCCTGAAATGGTGCGTCCCACGAAAAGCCAACCGATGGTGGGCGCTAAAGCCATGATGACATAATCGAAAGCGGTGCCCAGGTTCGAGATCAAAATGACGGGCCGACGTCCCACCTGGTCCGATAGGGCGCCGAAGATGGGTGAGGCGAAGAATTGCATCAGGGCCCAAATGGTCCCAAAGAGTCCGATCATGTAGGCCGCGTTGACACTATTGCCGCCCATGAAGTTCTTGATCAAGGGTTGTAAGACCGGGATGACCAGGCCCAAGGCCAGGATGTCCAGAAGAACGGTAATGAAGATGAAAAGAAGAGCATGTTTCGTCTTGCCCTTCGCTCGTATGGTTTTGGACACGGTGTTTCCTGACGGGGTTATTTAAGCGACGCTTTTTCCTGGGCAACCCAATCAAGCAGGGTCTTGCGGTCCTTATCCGACAAAGGCGCGCCTAAATGATATTTGGCCTGTTCGTCAGGCGGCATAAAACCCTTTGAGATTTCCTTTTCCAGATGCTTGATCTGTTTAGCGAGAGGCTCGTCGTTGTTGAAAGGGAAGGTCTCGCTCATGGAAAAATCCTCGGTTCCATCGGAGATCACCTTGTTCATTTTTTTAAGGACCGAGGGACTGACATTGTCGGGCGCGCCGGTCGTGTTGTTGTGGCAGGCAAAACAGCTGTTTTGCAGGACAGGAAGAACTGTCTTTTTGAAGTCGATCTTGGGGGAAGCTTTTACCGGAACGGCTAGAAGAAATAATAGTGAAACCAAGATGACTAGGCGGTTGGGGTAAATCGACACGGGGTTCCTCCTTGCTGAGTTTGATCGGGCGAAATTATCGCATAGGGCGCTCAAAAAAAGAAAAGCCGCCGGCAAAAAACCGACGGCTTTTAGACATCAGGGTATCAAAAATTGGGTCCCCGCCACGTAGGTCGGGTCAACTTGTTGTACACCATTCAACTGGGTCCAGACGGGTATTTGCACCTTGGCGTAAAGGGTGGAATTGTCCGCCAGGTTCCACCAAACGCCGGGGGTCAGGTCCAGGACCGTCCCGCCCGTATTGGGCGTGTTCCAGGTCGAACCGTCATTCGTTTTTGGGTTCAGCTCGGTATCGGACAGGGCATACCGGCCTTCCGCCGCGAATGAAAGGGCGAAATTATCACTCAACTTCAATTGCCCTTGAACGCCTCCGGTCAAGGAACTGCCAAAGGTGTACTTATAAACGGCCGAATTTGGATCACTGGTATAAGCGGTCGTGCGGATGACCGCGTTACCATTGGCGGTCAAAGTAAAACCCTCCCAGACCCGATTGAACAACAATCCGCCAGTGAAACCGTAAGCGCCCGTTCCCAATTGGGCGTGGGTATCCAGGTTCTTGTTAGTGATCAGGGACTGGAAGTTCGTGCCGCCGGTCGGGAAATAAGCCCCTAAAGATAAGGCCAAGTTCTGGTGTTGTTGGGTCCGCAAGTTGGTTTCTTGCCAAAAAAAGTAACGGAACCCGACCAAAATATCGCCGACACCGAAAGGTGTGCCGGCATCCGGGGTATCTCCGGAAGTGGATGAAGGCGTCAGCCACCAATATTTTTCCACGACCGGAAGCATGACCGAGAATACCAGGTTCGAGTTGGGGCTATAGGACAAGGTGGTGTTAAGGTTGACCTGCCTCACACTTTCCAAGTCGCCCGATCCATCATCGGTTTGAGCATTAGCGGTCAGGTAAATATTCTCGATATCCAAACGCCAACTCCCGGCCATTGGATGGGCGCTGCCTGAAGAAGCAAGGGGGTCGCCGCAACCGCAAACGGAGCAGGCTCGGGAAAAGCCAGGGAGCAGTAAAAGGAAAGATAGGGCCAATAGGCCCAAAGTATGCATCATCTTCGACATTGAATTCTCCTCAAAATGGATTCGCCAACACCCCGCAAGAGGTTCGGCACAACATTTCGTTGATTAAACGAGATGGTCCATTTCAGGAGGAGGGGAGAAGTGATTTGAGGGAGGAGCAGGCAGAAACTCAAAGGTGGTGGTGAGAGGTTGGTTCAGATCGTGTCGAAATAAAAGGGGAAGTGAAGTTGGTAAGAATTTGACCGCGCTTTGGGAAAAGAAGAACTGCCTGGTGCTGTCAGGGGTACAGCCAGCCGCGAACAAGCCAGCGCTGGGATGGTCGCAAAGATTGTTCGTGTCCGCGCAGCAGCAGACATCCCCGCACATATCTTCCATGCCGCAGGTTTGGCAGACGCGGTGTTGGGTCGCGGGCGCCACGGTAAAGCACAAAAAGGGTTCGGTGACCCAAAGCAGGACCATCGTAATGAAGAGAAAACGCTTAAAAGACATGAACGGTAAATTAGAGCGATAAGGGTTTAAATGCAACATTCGGCCGATTTAACCCAAAAGATCCACACAAAAGACCTTTTTTCCGCTATGGTGGTCCCTGTTGTCAGCCAAGAAATACTGTTAAGAACGAACTTTAAGTTCGCGACTAGGCCGGAGATGATTTTCGGCTACCCCCACGATCCTTTGGATCTTTGGGGTTATGGAACCAGACCGATCTTTGGAATGTCCATAAAGTCCATTTATCAGCCCCCGGTCGATATCCGGGACCAGCTGCACTGATGTTTCCCACCCTATTTCCTGTCGTTCTCCGTTGCTAGTAATTGTTTTTTTGCCTTAAGGCGCAACGGGATGAGGTTCCTTCTTTTGATCCATTCGATCCGGAACTTCACGGTTGCGATAGCTTTTAAGGCCTATTACTAGTGAAAAGGTTGAACCATGGAAAGTTTTGAAGAATTAAATCTGCCTGAATTTTTGGCAAAAAATCTGAAGCAAATGAACTTCACGAAGCCCACTCCGGTGCAGGCGCAAGCCATTCCGGCGGCGCTGGCGGGGAAGGACGTCATTGCCTCGGCCCAAACGGGCACGGGTAAGACGGGCGCTTTTGGCGTGCCTTTGGCCGCCTATCTGGACGCTCATAAAGAAAAGACCGCTTTGGTCATGACCCCGACCCGGGAATTGGCCCAGCAGGTCCTGGATGTGCTGCGCAAGATCTCGGGCAATGTCAGCAACGGCCAAGCCTTGCTCATCGGCGGGGCCAATATGCAGGCGCAGTTCCAGTCGCTTAAAAGAAATCCGCGGCTGATCATCGGAACGCCGGGCCGCATCATCGACCATTTGACCCGGGGATCCTTGGTCCTCAGCAAGACCGGGTTTCTGGTCTTGGACGAAGCGGACCGCATGTTGGACATGGGTTTCGCGCCGCAATTGGAAGAGATCCGCAAGAAACTTCCGCCGGTCCGTCAGACCCTTTTGTTCTCCGCCACCTTCCCCAGCGATATCCAACGGATGGCCACCAGCTACCTAAAGGATCCGGTGCGCATCACCATCGGCACCACGACCCAGCCGGTCGAGAAGATCAATCAAGAGATTGTCTACACCACGGAGTCGCGTAAGTTCGAACAGCTGATGGAAGAGTTGAAAGAACGCCAAGGCTCGGTCGTGGTATTCGCCCGTACGCAAGTCCGGGTGGATCGCGTGTCCGATAAACTGAAAGACCTGGGCATCAAGGTGACCCGTATCCACGGGGGACGCACCCAGTCCCAACGCCGTCAGGCCATCGAGCAATTCCGTGAGGGCAAGTTCCTGGTCCTGGTGGCCACGGACATCGCCGCCCGGGGATTGGATATCCATCACATCGCGCACGTCATCAACTATGACCTGCCGAAGAACCCGGAAGATTACATCCATCGCGTAGGCCGTACGGCCCGGGCGGGAGCGGAAGGTAACTCCATCTGTCTCTTGACCCCGGAGGACAGAAGCCTTTGGGAACGCATCTTGCGCCTCTTAGGCAATGCCCGTGGCGCGGTGAAGGTGAAACCGTCATCCCATCCGGGTTTCATGAGTCCCTCGACCTCGAAACCGCAGGAATTCCGTTCGGACCGCCCGCGGCACGACCAGAATCGTTCCTTCCAACCGCGTCATGACAAGCCCCGGTCTTTCCAAGGACAAGGCGATCATCGGGAACACCGGGAGCATCGCTTTGAACGCAATGACTTCAAGAACCGTCACGATCACGATAAAGAGGGCCCCAAACAACGACACCCAGACGGACGGCATGAACGCCGATCGGAGGGGCATCGGCAACGCTTGGCACAGACCCCAGGCGCCGCTCCATCCCATGAAGGCCCTCGTTCGTTCGATCGGCCGGGCGCTGACCGGCATCGGCCGGTAAAGCCTTTCGAGAAGCGGGAATTCCGCAAGGACTTTTCCGGCAACTCGGGAGCGACCACCACACCCTGGGGCGCCATTGGCGCCTCGGAAGACCGAAGCCTACGTAACAATAGTTCTCGTGGGGAATATAACGATCGCCGCCCAGCCTATGGCGACCGTAAGCCTTTCGGGGACCGTCCCCGTGGGGACAAGCCTTTCCGCAAAGAATTCAGGCCCCGGCCCAGCGCCGAAGGCGGCGAAGCCAATTTCAACCGGGAAGACCGTAACCGCAGCCGTCCGCCCTTTGGTGAGCGAAAAAGCTTCGGCGACCGTAAGCCTTTCGGGGCGCGTAAATCCTTTGGTGGCGATAACCGGAACTTTGGCGACAAGAGGCCCTTCAAACCGAACAGTTCTTTTGGAACTAAGGACAGGGCCTTTGGGGACCAGAACGCTTATGGCGACCGAAAACCCTTCCGTAGCAAACCGGCCTTTGGTGACCGTAAACCCTTCAATGGCGAGCGAAAGTCCTTCGGGGGAGAAAGAAAATCCTTCGGCGACCGCAAGCCCTTTGGGAAACCCTTTGGCGGGGGCGACCGGAAACCTTTCCGGTCCGACCGTCCGTCTGGGGGGAACCGCAAACCGCATCGATTTGGCCAAGGAAGGCCCGATCACCGTGGATAAATGATGGTGGGTTAGAAGATCCGTTGAATAAAGCCTCGCTCTTGATAGGGCGGGGCTTTATTTTTGGGACTTATATATTTAAATTCCTAACTGCTTTCTTTTTTGCCCCTTCCATCTCAAGCCCTCATCCGTCAGCGGGGCCTGGAAAATGAGATGAGGAACATTGTTTCGCTCCACCCATCCCCCAGTGGGTCCCTTTCGCTTACTTGAGAAGATCCCGGCAGGCCACACGACAGGGCTTTCGAAGGAAGGGGCAGGGTGTTTTTTTTTAAAAGTCTTTAAAAACTCCTGACCTTCTCCAACGAAGACCCCGACCAAAAGCCGGATTAAATCCTTGAAAACCGAGCGAAAGGGACCCACTGGGGGATGGGTGGAGCGGGGCTATTGTTTGACCGGACATTATCCCAAATCGGTGACGGATGGTGGTCTGAGTGGAGGAGGTCGAAAAAGAAAAAAGCACCAAAAGGAAAATTACGAGGGAATTAAGTATGTAATTCCATTATTTTTTATAGGCTTTGAAAGGGACCCGGTCTTGGCTGAGGACGGCTTTATAGAAGCTCAGCAAATCGCTGTAATTCTTGCCTGGGTCAATGACCCGTTTTTTGAGGCCCATATAACGCTCGTAGGAAAGGGTCCCGAAGTCCAGTTTAGAGGTGGCCAAGAACTCGGCCACGTCATTGGTCAACGTGAAATCCTTGGGCAGATCGGCGGCCTTGAAAGCATAACGCTTCGGCAATTTCACCATGACCCGAGTGACTGAATTGAAGTTCTGCGGAACGACCACCGGCGTCTGGCGGTTGTCATGTAAGGTCTCGAAGAAATCCTCCACGTCCTCAAAATCCAATGGGTAAAAGGCCATGCCCTTTTTCGAGAACTGGGCGTAATGGGGGATGTCAAAGCTGTAACTGACCAATAAGGGTTGGGTCAGGTCCTCATAATTCCCGAAAGTGTAATTGGTCAATACCGCGCCCGGGAAACGCTTGGCCAAGCCTTTGGTGACCAAGTTCTTCCGCTTGTCATTGTCGGTAGCCCGGAAGAATTGGCGCAGGGCCAAGTCCGCGGCGCCGAAAGCTTGGATATCCACGGAGCAGGACAGTTTACCGTCGGCCTCGAGGGTCATGGTGATATCCCGTTCTTTCCGGTGATCCTTGGCGCTGAAGGAAGGCGTCGTTTTCCAATTGAAAGGCATGAAGACCGCTAAAGCGTCCCGGCCCAATGCGGGCAGGGGTAGTTGGCCCGGGGCGGCCAGGGGCTCGGTAGGGTCCATCCAGATCGTGGCCTTGCCGGAATTCACGGCTACCAGGATGCCGTTCATTTGGGATAGGGCGGGCAAATCGGGTATCAGGTCGCCGCTGGTCGATTGGCGGAAAAGATAAGGTTCGGCGTCGATACGGGCGGCCTTGAGGGCGGCGATCAAGACGACCGCCATATCGTGGGAAGTTCCCTTGCCGCTGGTGATGATCTCCTTGAGCGGCCGGTCCGGGTTCAAATAGACCGGAAGTCCGGTGTCGACCCACTCCACTTTTTCATGGACCAGGTTCTTGATCTTGGCCAAACGTTCCGGCATAGGGGACCCGGTATTACCGGCGGCGTCCCCGACAAAGTCATTCATGAAAGCGGTGTCGCTTTCGGTCAATTGTTTGACCCGCGTGCGGTAATACTTCACCGCGTCACCCCAGCTCTTTTCCAAAGTAAAAGCGGTCATGGGAGCAAGGTCCTGAGGGGCGGGTTGATAACTTTCGAAAGGGATGGGGTCCAGGGTGCCTTTTATCTGTAAAAGGGTGACTTTTTGGGAACCGTCGGTGTCCTCAGTGATGGCTAGGTTCTCGGGCAGTCGCTGTCGGACGGCATAGAGCGGGATGTTCTTGGGGATCTTGAGCGACAGTTCTTTATGGATAGAAGGTAAGTAATCGTTCCACAGTAAGGCGAAACTGGGTTCGGCGGGAACGGGCCGCAGATGGTCCTCGTCAAAGTGATTGTTCTTGTCGATGGTCGCGGCGATGTTCTTTGTCTCGATCGTGTATTTCACTTCCAGGGCCTGGCCCGCGCCCAAAGCGGGCAAATGGGCAGTCTTGATCTTGGACAGGGCGGTGGGAAGGTTCGGGCCGGGTGTAGCCCACTCGAGCTGTATTTTTTGGTTCGATTTTTCGAATTGGTTTTTGTCGTTCAGGTCATAGAGCTGAAGGGTTTGGAGTTCGAAAGTTTGCGAATCCTCGTTGATGGTCGCCAGGGGCGATAAGCCGCGGTCCGGCTTGACCCGGGTGGCCCAAATTTGGTGTACGGTGATCTTGAGGGTCTTGTCCATGCTCCAGACGGCTTGTGTCTCGTCCAAGACATGGATGGCCTTGGGGGCGTCGGTGGTCTGGAACTGGGAAGCGGCTTGGGCTAAAAGGCTATCGACCTCGTTCAGGACCGGAGTGGGAGTCGGTTTTGTATCAGCTAGTGAAAGGGAAGGGACTGTCAAAAGCGACAAGAGTGAAAGAAAGAGGAACGGTCTTTTCATGGGTCAGTTCTTGTTCCCGGTGTTCTTGAGGGCCCGGACCGCCTCAGCCATATCAGGCGCTTTAAAAATGGCAGTGGCGGCCACCAACAGGTTGGCGCCAGCCTCAACCACCAAAGGCGCGGTCTTGGGCGAGATGCCCCCATCCACCGCGATGATCAAGTTCAACCCCTGTGCTTTCGCCCATTTCGAGAAATTGGCGATCTTGGGGACCACGTCGGGAATGAAGGATTGTCCCGAAAAACCCGGCCAGACCGACATGAAAAGAACGTATTCCAGGTCTTTAGCGAAAGGTTTGAGGGTTTCCTCAGAAGTGTCGGGATTGATGACCATGCCGGGCTTGCAGCCGTTCTGGCGGATGAGGGCGATGGTTTCGGCTGGATTCTTGACAGCTTCCTCGTGAAAAAGAATGTAAGAAGAACCGGCCTTGGCAAAATCGGGGATGTATTTATTGGGGTCGGTGATCATCAAGTGGGAATCCATCGGCACACTCACTTTGCCTTTGAGACCGGCGATGACCGGAGCGCCGAAAGAAATGTTGGGGACGAAATGACCGTCCATCACATCCATATGAAGAAAGTCCACGCCTGCGGCGATGGCCCTTTGGGAATCTTCCAGTAAGTGCGCAAAGTCGGCGGATAGGATGGAAGCGGATACTTTGACGGAAGCCATGGCGTTCCTTTGAGGGTCGAATGGCTGTTATGTTAGCAAAAAGGGGTTGGATATCCTAGGCAGGCCGCTACTCGATGGGGATCTCTTGCAGGAATTCCTGGTTCAAGTAGATCTCGGCGAAGGCTTTGCCGGTCACGTTGACGCCTAATTCCACGTGGTCCTTAGGGGATTCCATCTTGTTATAGATGGTCCGGGTGCCGGTTCCGTCAAAGATGTCGATCTGAAGACGCTTTGGGTTACCCAAAGGCATGTCGAAGACCACCTTGGAGTAGCGGGGCTTGGAACTGGCGTCGGCGCTTTTGGCGCTGACCACGAAGGAAACGCTGTCCTTCACTTGGATATGGGTGCCCGGCGCGGGGGTTTGCGAAAGAACCGTGCCTGAATCCAGATCGTCATGGACCTCGCTGGTGATCTTTTGGATGGTGATGCCGGCGGGGCGGAGGGTCTTAAAGGCCTGTTCCAAAGGTTTGTGCAAAAGGTCGGGCATCAAATAGGACATGGTGGAAATGCCGTCGGACAAG
This sequence comes from candidate division FCPU426 bacterium, assembly GCA_027452205.1. Classification (GTDB taxonomy): domain Bacteria; phylum Oederibacteriota; class Muellerivitia; order Muellerivitales; family Muellerivitaceae; genus Bog-1183. The sequence goes on from DAIDGV010000010.1 coordinate 132,426, forward strand.
AGCAGGTCCACCTCGGTGGCCGAATCGACCAGGTCGTCCGGGGCAGGGACTTGGGCCAGCACGGTGTTGGACGGTTCGGTGGAATGGATCAGGGATTGACGGCCCACCCGCAAATGGAGCCCGGCCAAACTGATCTGGGCCTCGGGAAGGGATTGGCCTTCCACGCTGGGCACCTTGACCTTGGGGTTGCCCTTACTGATGACCACTTCCACGATCTGTCCGCGTTTGACATAGGCGTTGGCCCGGGGAATTTGGGACGAGACCAAGCCCGCAGGGATACGTTCGTCGTAGACCTGCTTGTCCGCCTTCATGACCAGGCCCTTAGAGGATAGGGCGCTTTCAGCCTGGCCTTGATCCATGCCAATGACCTTGGGGACGATCATGAGTTGGTGTTTTTTCATGATGCTCATGGCCAACAGGCCGGTGACGAGGGTGACCGCGGTAAAGCGCCAAAGCAGGGACAAGGCCCGGTCCAGCAATTGCCGTTCGGAGGGGGTGAGGTTCAGGTTATCAAGCGGGTTCTTGAATTTCATTAAGCGCTTTTCTCGTCCTTGTTCTTGAATCCCAGCTGCCCGCAAGCGGCGGCGATATCCACACCTTTTCTTTCCCGCAAAAAGACCCGTACGCCCCGGTTCTTCAGGTCTTCCCGGAAAGCCATCACCCTTTCCTCGGAAGGCGAATCGTAAGGCAGGGTCGGTACGGGATTGTAACGGATGAGGTTCACCTTGCAGAGCAAATCTTTACAGTAGGCGGCCAGCTTTTTAGCGTCTTCGGGACGGTCGTTGACGTCCTTTAAAAGGATATATTCCAGGGTGATGGGCAAACGCCGTTTATAGGTGAAGTCCTTCATCACTTTCCAGAGTTGATCCAGTGGGTTGGAACGGTTGACCGGCATGAGCGCACTGCGGATCTCGGGGTCGGCGCTGTGCAAGGAAACGGCCAAGGAAACAGGCCAATCGTCCTTGATGAATTTCTTCATGTGGTCCAAAAGACCGGAGGTGGAAACGGTCATGCGGCGGCGGCCCAAGTTAAAGCCCTCGGGGTCGTGAAGGATGCGCATGGCTTTTTGGGTATTGTCGTAATTGTCCATCGGTTCGCCCATACCCATGATGACGACGTTGGTGAAACGGGTGCCCGAGTCTTGTTCCATATAAAGGATCTGGCTGACGATCTCAGCGGTGGTCAAATTGCGTTGGAATTTGGGTACACCGGTGGCGCAGAAAGAGCATTTCATCTTGCAGCCAGCTTGGGTGGAAAGGCAGGCGGTGTAATGGCCCGGTTCGCCTTCCTCATCGACCGCCATGGGGATGAGCACACTTTCGACCTGGGCGCTTTGGCCTAAGGCATCGGGTTCCAAGTCCCATAGATATTTGGTGGTCCCGTCCTGGGAGACTTGCTTGGTATGCAGCTTGAATGTGGAGAGAGAGGCCTTGGACGCCAGGTCTTCCCGCAGGGACTTGGAAAGATCGGTCATGTCCTCGAAGCCCTTGATCTTCTTTTTATAGAGCCATTGGAAGATCTGCTGGGCGTTATGTCGAGGTAATCCCAATTCTTGCGTCCATTGGGTCAGCTCATCGCGGGTGAGATTGTAAAGGTTCAGGGGTGCTTCCATGGGTTTGGCGGCTTCTCCTCGAAAGTGGGGCGTAGTGTAGCGCAGCCCGACGCTCATAATAAGGGTTTATCAGGTGATTTTCGAGGCGGCCTCAGACTTCTCGCCTTGTCAAAGCGCGTTTCTGCCTGTTAAATAGGGGCGCTTTTACACACCTACGAGGAATTTTATGTCCAACTTACTGAAACTCGGATTACCCAAAGGCAGTCTCCAAGAGTCCACCTTTCATCTATTCGCTAAGGCGGGTTACAAGATCTCGTCCACCTCGCGCTCTTACTTTCCCAGCATCGACGACGCTGAAATGAAGCCCATGCTCATCCGTGCCCAAGAGATGAGCCGTTATGTGGAGGATGGCGTTCTGGATGTGGGCATCACCGGTCGGGATTGGGTGCGGGAGAACGGTTCTAAGGTGCAGGAAGTGGCCGAACTCATTTACGCCAAGGTTGGTTTAAAACCCGTCCGTTGGGTGCTGGCCGTGCCAGCTAATTCGGATATCAAGGGCCCGAAGGACTTGCAAGGTAAACGCATCGCCACCGAGTTGGTGAATGTTTCCAAGGAATACCTGAAAAAGAACGGGGTTACAGCCAATGTGGAGTTCTCTTGGGGAGCCACCGAAGCCAAACCGCCCGAATTGGCGGATGCCATCATCGAAGTGACCGAGACCGGTTCCTCCCTGCGGGCCAATAACCTGATCATTTTGGAAACGGTCCTCGAATCCTCGACGGTCGTGATCGTGAATGAGACCGCCTGGAAGGACGCCTGGAAACGCAAGAAGATCGAGAACATGGTGCTCTTGCTCAAGGGCGCTTTAGCGGCCCAGGAGAAGGTCGGCCTTAAAATGAACGTGCCGCGTAAGAATTTGGACGCGGTCATGAAAGTCTTGCCAGCCCTCAATTCACCGACCATCGCTGAAATGTACAACAAGGATTGGGTGGATGTGGACACGGTGGTGGATGAGCACATCGTTCGTGAGATCGTGCCGAAATTGAAGGACGCGGGCGCCGAAGGCATCGTGGAATATCCCTTGAACAAGGTCATTCCCTAAGCCCGCAGACTCGATCACGGTTGGGGCGGGATCAGCGGTTTGGTGACCATGGACTGGTTTCGGGAGCTGCCGGGGATGTCGCCGCTTTTTTGCAAGGTTAAAGCCTTGGTCCCTTTTGCCGCGTGGTTGCTGCCGTTCTTATCCGGATTATTCTTTCGAAGTACTTTCCCTTTTTGTAATGTCATTTGACGGGTTACCCCGTTATTCGCCACGGTCTGTCCGGTGACGCCGCTGGCGGTCAAAAGTGTCACGGCCAAGACCCAAAAATATCTTTTCATATCATCCCCCTGTTCGTTCCATCCTAGTTCCAACGTCCTATAAAACAAAGAAATTCTCCTCTCGAAACTTTTGCGGGGGAGAGCACGTCCAAAAGACAGTGGTAGTTCACTTGAAAGCGGAGGATGAGAATGAAAAAGTCAGTTCGTTTGTTTTTAAACCTGGCCTTGGCTTCAACCCTGTTCCTAGGCTATAGCCTGGTCCGGGCACAGGACCAGAACCCGTCGGCGGGAGACCAAGGCGGCGCCCAGCCGGCAATGACCGCCCCTGATCACGGAGAGGGTGAGAATGGCCGCTTAGAACATATGAAAAAAGAATTGGGGTTGACTGACGCCCAAACGGCCAAGTTGAAGACCGTGATGAAAAAAGAGCGGGAAGCGAATAAAACCCTGTGGGACCAGGTCAAGATCGATCTGGATACCTTGCAGCAAAAGGTGGATACCAAGGCTTCGGATTCGGACATCACCAATGTTTTGGACAAGCTCAAGTCCGACCGCAAGCAATTGCGGGAAGCCCAGGAGAACTCCATGGAAAGGATGCGTTCCATCCTGACCCCGATGCAGCAGGCCAAAATGGTCCTGATGATGAAGGATAAAATGGGGGAGAGAATGGGAGGCTGGAAGAAGGACGGCGATAAACCGGCCGATGCGGCTCCGGACCAGAACGCTACTCCGGCTCCGAACAACGCTCAGTAAAATTCCAATATTTTGGGCCGCTTTGGGATTTCCCAAAGCGGCTTTTTTATTTTCAGAGGGTCGTTTTTGGAAGGCGATATCCTTAGGGTGTAGGTGTCTTTCACATTTTGATAAGGATAGACCATGCCCCTCTATGAACGCCGTTCCCGTATCGAAGCGCCGGTCCAAGACCTTTTTCAATGGCATGCCCGCCCGAAAGCTTTTCAACGATTGGCTCCACCTTGGCAACCTATCCGCATCGTAGAAAAACAAGGTGGTATCACCGATGGGTCTCGGTTGGTCCTTGAAATGAAGCAAGGTCCCTTTTGGCGGCGCTGGGTGGCCACACACCGCGATTACATCGAAGGTAAGCAATTTGTCGATGAACAAACCGCCGGACCCTTTGCTAGATGGGTGCATACCCATCAGTTCTTCCCGGATGCGGATAAGACCAGCTATCTACAAGACCGGGTCGAATATGAACCACCCTTCGGCCTTTTGGGAAAGTTCCTTGCGGGTGGGTTCATCGGAAGACAAGTGGAGAGAACTTTTAAATTCCGACATGGCCGCACACAAAATGACCTAAAACGTGGAAATCCTTACGCTTCTCGTCCTGTGCTCAAGATCGCAGTAACGGGCGCCTCAGGCATGGTCGGCACTGAGTTGGTCGGTTTTCTGTCCTGCCTGGGCCACGAGGTGAAGTGTTTGGTCCGCCACAAAGCGATGGAAGGCGAGATCTATTGGGATCCCTCTGCAGGGGAGATCGACAAAGCGGGGTTGGAAGGTTTGGACGCTGTTATTCACTTGGCGGGGGAGAACATCGGCGCGGGACGCTGGAGCGAGGCGCGCAAAAGAGTTATCAAGGAAAGCCGTGTTCGGGGTACCAAGCTATTGGCCGAAACCCTGGCTTCTTTGAAGAACCCACCCAAGTCTTTCATTGTCTCTTCCGCCATTGGTTTCTACGGCGACCGGGATGAGGAAATCTTGACCGAACAAAGCCCCGCAAGCAAAGGGTTCCTCACCGAGGTTTGCCAAGCCTGGGAGGAAGCTTGTGAACCGGCCCGTCAAGCGGGTATCCGGGTGGTAAATATCCGAACCGGCATCGTGTTGTCCGCCAAGGGCGGGGCACTGCCCAAAATGGTGCTTCCAATGCTCTTGGGAGCAGGCGGGGTGATCGGTTCGGGCCGTCAATGGATGAGTTGGATCGCTCTGGAAGACTTGGTGGGCGTCTTTCATCACGCACTTCACCAGCAAAACTTATCTGGGCCGGTCAATGCCACCGCGCCGGGTTCGGTGACCAACGCTGGATTCACAAAGATATTGGGTAAGATCTTGCGCCGCCCCACCTTGGCGCCTTTGCCAAGTTTTGTGGTGAAGGTGTTGTTCGGCGAAATGGGTAAGGCTTTATTATTAGAAGGCCAGAATGTGAAACCGGCCCGGTTGATCGAGTCGGGATTTGAGTTCTTCTATCCCGATCTGGAATCGGCCTTGCGTTGGGAATTAGGCCGCTAAGTTTTTTTCCTTTTGAGTGGGTCGTCGAGAGAGCCAAATTGGCCCACTTCAGCCCAGACATACATGACGGCCAAGACAACCAAAAGAGTGCCGATGCCGCCGCCGACCACCGATGCCACTGGGCCGAAGAGAGCGGCGGTAATTCCTGATTCAAAAGCCCCCAGTTCGTTCGATGAAACAATGAACATAAATGAAACTGCCGAGACCCGGCCCCGCATGGAATCGGGTGTCAGCACTTGGACCAAAGTGGCGCGTACCACCACACTAATATTGTCAAAAGCCCCGGTCAGGAAAAGCATCAGCCAGGATAGCCAGAACCATTGGGAAAGCCCAAAGACGATGGTGGCGACGCCAAATCCGGTAATGGCCCATAAAAGGGCTTTGCCCGCTTTTTTCATCGGCGGTAAATGGGTCAGCAGGGCCGCCATGAGAAAGGCGCCTAAAGAAGGGGCGGCCCGCAGGGCGCCCAGGCCCGCAGGCCCTACATGAAGGATATCCTTGGCGAACATGGGCAAAAGAGCCACCGCTCCACCTAAAAAAACCGCGAAAAGATCCATGGTGATGGTGGCAAGAATGATCTTGGTGTTCCAGACGAATTTGGCGCCTGCGGCCAAGGAGCTGAGTGTCATGCGTGCTTTTCCGCTGGACCGATGGGTGTATTGAACGAACCAAAGGGTACAGCCAAAGATCAACCAACAAACCCCGCAGAGTAGATAGACGGTCGGAAACCCCCAAATGATCAAAACCCCGCCTAAGGCGGGCCCCAGGATAGAGGCCACCTGGAAGACTTGGCTGCCCCAGGTAACGGCGTTGGCAAAGTCCTTGGAGGGAACCAAATAGGGAAGCATGGCGCTTTTGGCCGGAATGTTCAGACTTTGGACCAGACCGTAAAAGAAAAGAAGCAAATAAATGATGGGTACGGAAGGGTCCTTGAAGGAATAAGCCCCGGAACCGCCGCTGGTGGCTTTGAGATGGCGCTCGAAAATATCGGCGATGTGGCTGAAAATGGAGTTGGCGGCGGTGGTAAAAGCGTTTCCGCTCCATTGGTCGTGATAGAAAGAAACGCAAGCCAAGGTTACGGCAAAGAGAACAAAGAAAGCCTGGGATAACAGCAGGATGTTCTTTCGGTTATAACGGTCGGCGATATGACCGCCGGGCAAGGCCATGAGAAGGAAAGGGGCGGCCCAAATGAGGCCCCAAAGACCCAGGGCAGTGGCGGAGTTGGTGCGTTCGTATAATTCGTAACCGGCCGCGGTGGCCAACATTTGATCGCCGATGACGGAAATGAAACTGCCGATGGTGTAGTAACGATAGTTCGGATGTCGCAGGGCGGCGTAAGGATCGTGCTTAGGTTGGGTGGGCATGGCGCTCATTTTAGGGATGGGGCTTATAAATGGAAGGGGTTTGCCAATGGGAGTCTATATTGCCCTACTTCGGGGCATCAATGTGGGCGGCAATAACAAATTGCCCATGAAAGACTTGGCCGCCTTGTTCGAAAAGGCTGGTTGTAAAAAGGTGGTCACTTACATCCAAAGCGGCAATGTGGTCTTCGAAGCGGACGCCAAGACCGCTAAGGCTATCGCCGAAACCATGAACAAGGCGGTCCTCAAAGCTTTTAAAATCGAAGTTCCTTTTATTGTCCGTGACGCGGCCACTCTTCAAAAAATTGCCAGGAAGAATCCGTTCTTAAAGAAGGCGAAAACAACCCAGGGGCTTTGCGTGGGTTTCTTGGGAAATGAACCCACAAAGGCACAGATAGCCTTGTTGGATCCAAAACGGTCCGAACCGGATGAGTACGAAGTTATCGGGTCGGAAGTTTATTTTTGGTTTCCTCATGGGATGGGCAAAAGTAAATTTACTAGCCAGTATTTTGATTCGCGTTTGAAAACAGTCATGACCATCCGCAGTTGGAATACGATTCTCAAGGTGGCGGAAATGAGCGAGGCCCTCTAATGCCTTTCGTTCAAACATCCCGGGGACGGTTCTTTTATAGCGAAACAGGCGACCAAGGCCCGCTGGTCTACTTGCTGCATGGGTTGACGGCCCGGAGTCAGGATTGGACGACGACCCCGGCAGCCCTGGCGGAGCTCGGTTTTCACGTGTTCAATTTCGATATGAGGGGGCACGGCCAGTCTGACAAGCCGGATGTGGGCTATTCACCGGAAGATCACGCCCAAGATATCGAGGCTTGGGCCCAGGCTTTAGGGCATCGAAAACTGCATGTGGTCGGTCACTCGACCGGTGGACGGAATGGGCTCTTTTTCGCCGTCCTGCATCCCGAACGGGTCTTAAGCCTGACCATCATCGATCAGACCTTGACAGCCGACCCGGATAGCTGGTTGGAACACGCGAAGAATTACGCAACCTATCCAACACCCTTTGTTGACGAAGAACAGCTTGATCATTTTTTGCGTCACAAGTTCCCGGGGAAAGAAAGACGCATTGCTTTCGAGAAAGGACAGTTCGAGCAAAAAGCGAACGGGGAATGGGACTGGATCTTTTCCGAGATGGCGGCCTTGAGGACCCAAAAACTAGGTCGGGCCAAAGCCATCCATGATCTTTTGACCCAAGTGAAGTGTCCCGTTCTTTTCATGAAAGCGGCGGATAGCGCTTATGTGGCGCCCGAGGAATCCGCGCTTATTACCGGTTTACTTCCTCCCGAAAGTTTCGTGATCATTGAAAAGGCGGGTCATGGGCTGTTCCGGGACAATCCCCAGGCCTTTTTATCGAACCTAGTCCCTTTTCTGCGTAACTCCAGCGGCTTTTGACCCCTTCGTTACTCCCATTTCCTTTTATTTAAACGGTCTTTTGGGTATACTCTCGCCTCCTCTGGGGCCCCTTTGGGCCATTCGGGGAAGTCGATAATCATTAAAGAGGTTAGAAATGACAGTTCGTTCGGATCTTCGCAATATCGCCATCATCGCTCACGTTGACCATGGCAAAACCACCTTGGTGGATGCTTTGTTCAAGCAGTCGGGTGTTTTCCGAGCCAACGAACACATGGAAGAACGGGTCATGGACTCGAACGCGCTTGAGAAAGAACGCGGTATCACCATCTTTTCGAAGAACGCCTCCATCGTTTGGAACGGCGTACGCATCAACATCGTGGACACCCCGGGTCACGCGGACTTCGGCGGGGAAGTGGAACGTATCCTTTCCATGGTCGATGGCGTGCTGCTGTTGGTGGACGCCGCGGAAGGGCCCTTGCCGCAGACCAAGTTCGTCTTGCGTAAGAGCTTGGAACAGAACCTGCCAGCCATTGTGGTCATCAACAAGATCGACCGTTCGGATGCCCGGCCCCAAGAAGTGGTCGACAACGTATTGGACCTCTTTATCGCTCTCGGCGCCAACGAGCACCAGATCGAATACCCGATCGTTTACGCGATCGCCCGTGAAGGCAAGGCCACATTGGACCTGTCCAAGCCCGGTACGGACCTGAAGCCTCTTTATGACACGATCGTCAATCATTTCAAACCGATCGAAGTCGATACCGATAGTTCTTTCCAAATGTTGGTCACGACCACCGCTTATAACGAATACCTCGGTCGTATGGCCGTGGGCCGCGTGAAACGCGGGAAGATCAAGATCGGCGACCAGATCACTTTGATGAAGCTCGACGGCCGGAAGGTCGTCAGCACGATCACCAAGCTGTTCAATTACCAAGGGATCAAACAAGCTGAATGTACCGATGCCGCCGCGGGCGACATCATCCTGATGGCGGGGCTGGAAGACGTTCAGATCGGTGAAACGGTGGCGGCGGGGGAGAATCCCGAAGCTTTACCGGCCATCACCATCGACGAACCGACCATGTCGATGATCTTCTCCATCAATAACTCGCCTTTTGCCGGTAAAGAAGGCAAATTCGTCACTTCGCGCCACTTACGCGACCGCTTATATAAAGAAGCGGAAGTAAATCCGACCATGAAGATCTCGGATACTGAAAGCCCGGATTCCTTCAAGGTGGCGGGCCGTGGTGAATTGCACTTAGGCATCTTGATCGAGACCATGCGCCGGGAAGGCTATGAATTCCAGGTTTCCCGTCCTCAAGTTATCTTTAAAAAGGTGGATGAGCAGGTCCAAGAGCCTTATGAAAACCTCATTGTCGACATCCCGAACAATTCGGTGGGTGTGGCCATGGAAAAATTGGGCGCTCGTAAAGGCGAAATGAAGAACATGACGCCCTTGTCCGAAGTGACGACCCGTATCGAGTTCCTTATTCCTTCGCGCTGTTTGTTGGGTTTCCGCACGGAATTCCTGACGGATACCAAGGGTGAAGGCATCATGCACCACGTTTTCGCCGGCTATGGCGAATATAAGGGTGAAGTGGGTGGCCGTAACCGCGGGGTGTTGGTGGCTTTCGAGCCGGGCATTACCGCCGCTTATGGTATGTTCCAATTGTCGGACCGGGGCCGCTTTTTCATCATCCCCCGCACGGAAGTTTATGAGGGCATGATCGTCGGGGAACACACCCGTGAGAATGACATCGCCGTCAATCCTTGCAAGACCAAGCACTTGAGCAACATGCGCAGCAAGTCGTCGGATGAAGCTTTGACGTTGGAACCGCCGACGATTTTCTCGCTGGAACAATGCTTGGAGTACATCCAGGACGATGAGCTTTTGGAAGTGACCCCGCAGAATCTCCGTATGCGCAAGCGCATTTTGAACAATGACCAGCGCATGAAGCAGGAGAAGTCCACTGGGAAAAACCCCATGAAGGTCACCATCGGTTAATCGCCGGTTGCTTATAGGTCCGAGAGGGATAGAATAAGGTCATGATCCTATTCTCTCGGACCTTTTTTTATTTTGGCCTTGTTCTATTACTGGCCTGTCCCAGGTTGGTTTATGCCGACCCCGTCGATCTGAATCCCGCAAACCCTAAACCAATGGTGAACGATCAGCCCATTGAAGAAGAACTTTCCGACCACAATGGTTTCGCCAAACCTTACGACTATGAACGGCAAGCCTTGGGTTATGATCCGGAAGGCATTATCTATCACGAGAACCAGCCCGAGGATTTTCAGGTGGTCTTCATTACGGCACTGCCTTTTTCGGCTTTGGCCAGTTTCGGGCTAGTGGGGTTGACCTCAGCCATCACGACCGGTCAATTCGCTGTGAGCGGGGATTTCTTTTGGCCCTTCATCGGGGGCATGTTCGTGGGCGCGACCACGGTGGCCTGTGTTTCGGTCCTGTCGAATCCTTATCCACCCCCGGCTTCCAATTCCATCGTGGAATTGCCCAATAATTCCAGGTCCTTTGCCTTTTTAGTGCCCTTAGTCAGCGCTCATTTCTAATCGGCTGTTATCAAAGGGTTTTCCGCATTTATTGCTTAGGGGTTTGCCCGGATAGGGTTAGAATATGCCCCTGTTTTGTAACCTTCATTTTTCCTGGGAGCGATCCGAATGATGAAACGTTTTTGGGTGTTCATCCTCCTTTTATTAACGGCCGGCGTTGTCTCGGCCCAGGATATGCCGCCCTTGCCCTCGGATGCCCCTGCTTCCGCGGCCCCCGCTAAAGATGCCGGTATGCCTGCCCTTCCTGACGCCGGTGGAGCCCCCGCTGCCGCCGCTCCGGCTGCTGCCCCTGCGGCTGGTGCTAATGATATGCCGGCTTTGCCTGACGCAGGCGGCTCTGCTGCCGCACCGGCTAAAGCTGCCGCTTCGACCGATATGCCAGCCCTGCCGGATGCTGGTGGAGCCGCTCCTGCCGCTTCCGCTGCCCCCGCCCAAGACTCTGGTATGCCAGCTTTGCCCGATGCCGGTGGAGCCGCTCCGGCTGCTGCCCCTTCGGCCAGCGCGCCCAAGGCTGCCGCTTCGCCTGAAAATTCTGACATGAACGCAGTTCCAGTGGATGAAGGTGGCAATGCCGCTGAAAAGACCACCCCGGCCAAAGAAAGCAAACCCTGGCTGGCTTCCAAAGAACGGCCGAAGACCATCTTTGGCGGGTGGATCCGCGCCAAAGGGGGCAACATTACATCCCGCTTGTCCTGGACTTCCCAACAAGTGCTCAACGCGATGGATGCCGCTAAATATAAGATGGTCCATGAAGAAGGGGTATACGAGGGTGAACAGAACAAGGGGCCTCAATATCGTAAGTTCACCTTTGGTGTTCCTAAGACCGAGGACACGGTTCTGGTCCTTTTAAAAGAATCCAAGGGCCGGGTTTGGCTCCGGGTCGGTCCGGACGAGGAACCGGCTCCAGCGGACCATACTTACGCCCAATCAGCGAAGATCCGCGCCGAGGACATGAAAGTGTTGGCGATCATCAAAAAGAAACTCGGCGCCAGGGCCATGCCGCATCGCTACGTTCCCAGTTGGGACGCGCCTTTTGACCGTCACAAAGAGACGGCGGACGAATAGTAATGTCTCGAAGTGTATTGGCTTTGATCTTTTATGGCGTAGGTATCGCGGCGATCCTTTTTTCCACGATCCGGACCTTTTATTTGATCTGGAAAAACAATAAATCCGCCGAAAAGAAACGTACAATCAATTAACGGCTTCTCTATCCAGACAGTTCTCTGGCAGGGTGAATCGGGAAAATATCATAAAAATTTTATGGCTGGTCCTTACGCTCGCCGTGCCAAATTTTTGCATGGCCTTGAGCCCAATGGTTGATTATCAGGACCTGGTCGCCGGAAGCGGCGCGCCCGGAAATGAAGACGGGCCTTTTTATTCAGCGAAGTTCAACAAACCCCAAGACCTCTTTTTAAACGAAAAAGAATCCCTTCTGTATGTCGCGGATGGCGCCAACAACCTGATCCGGGTCATCGATCTCAAGCACCAAAACGAGGTCAAGACAATCGCTGGGGATGGTTCGGTCGGACACGCGGACGGGCTCTGCTTAAAGGCCAGTTTTTATAACCCGACCTGTTTGGCGGGCCTGCCGGATGGTTCCATGGTTGTCTTTGATTCGGGGAACCATTTGCTGCGTTTAGTGGATCCGGCAGGGGGTACTGTTTCCACCCTGGCGGGTGGCGGCGGTTCTTTTGAAGGTGATGCGGACAAAGTGTGGGTCGAAGATATCTGGAATTTGGCCTACGACCCCCAGGATCAGCAAGTTTATTTTACCGAGCCGACACGAGGGTATTTGGAACGATTCGATTTGAAATCGAAGAAAATCCAGATGATCCTTAAGGCGAATGTTTTGGTCCCTCAACCGAAAGCTTTGGCGTTTGTGGATGGAAAACTACTGGTCGCCGACGCGAAACTTCCGTCGATCTATTCGGTCCAGATAAAACCTGTCCCCACATCAACCGGGGTGACAAGCGTGACCCCCGCCTTGGATGTTTCGTTGGAAAAGGTGGGGCAGGCAAAGAACATCGTAGCTTTCGCTGGATGGCCGGGAACTCTTTACGCCTATCAAGCCGATGGGGTCGAACCGGTTTACCGCGTCTATCCCAATCCTGGCGCAGTTGTTTTTTCTTCGATCGAGGGATTGCCTTTAACTTTACCCGCACCCCCTGACGCGATCGACCATTTCCGCGGATCCGCCAACGGCACTCACCTTGGTTTTGTTTCGGGTTCGACGATGGAACGTCGCTTTTACGCGACCAATGAAATCGGTTCGATGGTCTTTTCTTTCAGTGATTACAACATCAATGATTGGATGCTTGAACACGGGGAAGATGCCTATAACGTGGGCAAGATCCACGATTTTGAGTACCCCTTTCAGAAACCACACCGAACATTCCGGATCCTTTTAGTGGGGAGATGTTTTGTCTATTACGAGGCCAATGACAAGCCTTACACCGTGAAGAATTGGAACCAATCGAATTATTTTTTTGGGGTCTCTAAAAAACTGGAAGCGGCTTTGAATACCCAGGCCGCCTTGGAAGATTGGGGTTATCACTTCCAGGTCTTCAATGGGGCCATGCACAACGGCAGCATGGCTCTGGAAGGTTGGCCTTACTATATGCTTCCGGATGTGATCAAAAAGTATGATATTGATCTGGTCCTGATCCTGCATGACGACTCGTACAATTTCTTCGATTCTTATTTCTTTTGCCCTTTGACCAAAGAAGGCATCCCCCAGCACGAGATCGATACGGAATTCTCCTTGGAATCGGTTTCGCAAAAGTTCAAATCGGGGCCCATGGCCGATCTGATCCAACTCATGAAGAAAAGAAAAGTGTTCGCCAACGAGAAAGATGTTTCACCCGGAGCCTTCCAACAGCCTTATATCGACCTGGATATTTCTTATCCTGAGATCCGAAAAAAAGTCATCGACATCATGCAATTGCCCCTAACGCTGCTTAGAAAGAGGATCGAAAGTCATGTGACTGAGTCGGGGAAGAAGACCCGGCTCGAAATGTGGCAGTTCCCGACCCTGATGTATGTGCCCCCCCTGCGCCGGGCCTTTTTGAAGGATGCTTATGAGGGTGCGAAGATCCCGGTGGTGGATCTGGATGATGATTTCATGGTTTTGGGTATGTCTTTTGCCCCGATCCGAGGAAGGCCCTTTGAAGCCTGCCAATTTACCGTTGATGGGATGTCCCTTTTCACGACCATCCTGATGCATGAGCTCATCGAGAGAAAAGAGATTCCAATGAAAGCTGTCGTTCCCCAAAATTGAATTGTTCGTTCCTGTCTCTATATTTAGTGGTTTGAAAGAGCTTGCCATCCCATTTATGGGATGATACATTCGTGCGAAATTAAGTCCGCACACCTCTTTTGAACACTTTTCGCGGCCTTTTTCTCGATCAATACCGGAGAAACGGCTTTTGTTCCTTAAACGTCTCGATATCTACGGTTTCAAATCCTTCGCTGACAAGACCGAACTGCTCTTCGAACCTGGCGTGACCGCCGTGGTCGGTCCGAACGGCTGTGGGAAAACCAACGTTTCTGACAGTGTTCGCTGGGTCATGGGCGAACAATCGGCCAAGGGCCTGCGCGCTACCGAAATGACCGACGTCATTTTCAACGGCACGGACAGCCGCAAGCCGGCGAGCATGGCCGAGGTAACCTTGACCTTGTCGAACGAGGACAAGACCCTGCCGCTGGATTACAACGAAATTTCAGTCACTCGCCGGGTCTATCGCTCGGGCGAATCCGAATATCTCATCAATAAAGCGCCAGCCCGGTTGAAGGACGTCAAAGAACTTTTCATGGGCACGGGTCTAGGCACCAGCGCCTATTCGGTCATGGCCCAAGGCCAGATGGACCAGATCATCACCTCCAAGCCTGCCGAACGCCGGGCCATTTTCGAAGAAGCGGCTGGCATCACCCGCTATAAGGCCCGCAAGATCGAAGCCCTGCGCAAATTGGACGCCACTGAGCAGAACCTGGTGCGCGTGTCGGACATCATCGCCGAGATCAAACGCCAGATATCCACCCTGGAACGCCAAGCCAAGCAGGCGGAGAAGTACCGTGAATATAAAGAAAAGCTTGGCAAGCTACAGGTCCTGATCCATTTGGATAAGGCCGCTAAGCTTAAGAGCAAGCTCAAGGATCTTTACCACAAAATGGGCCAGGTCCGCGAGAAGTTGGAAGTAGCCCAATCCGAAACCCACAAACTGGAACATGACGAGAAGGCCCAGCGGACCCAGTTGAATGCTATTGATGAGGAGCTCACGCAAGCCCGGGAACAGGCCTATAAGATCAGCAGTGAGGTCGAGGTGACCCAAGGCCGCGCCGAGGGCGCCCGTCGTCACCGGGGTATGTTGGCTGACCAAAAGCAACGCAATGAACAGCAAGTGACCGAAGGCTTGAGCCGTATTGAACAGTTAAAGGTTTGGGTGGCGGAACGGTTGCATTTGCTGGAAACCAAAGACAGTCAAAAGGCCGAAAAAGAGAAGAGTAAGAACGGCTTTCAAGAAGAGTTGGCCGCTTTGGACGGCGACCTGACGGTGAAGAACCGTGACTTGGCCGACAAAAACGCTACGGCTATGGGATTGCTCACGAAGGCCGCTCAAATGAAGGCGGAACTGGAGTCCCTCAAGGCGCAGGATGAGGAAATTTCCCGCCGGGTGGCCGATCTAGCCGGTCAGATCGAAAAGTTGTCCTCCGAAGTTACCTATTTAGAGCAGCGTTTGTCCCAATTGCAGGAAGAAAAGACCCGGGTACAAGGGGAAGAAACCCAAGTTGATGAACAGATCCTGCAATGCCAGACGGCCTTGACCGAGAACGAGACCCATATTGAAGAGATCAACGGGTCGCTCAAGCAATTGAACAACCAGTTCTCCGAGGTGCGGTCCCGCTACGGGGTGTTGGAAGAGTTGCAGAACAAACTGACCGGCTATGACCCGGGGGTCAAAGCGGTATTGCAGGCGAAACAATCGGAACCCCTGATGTGGCAAGAGGTCCTGGGTGTGGTGGCCAACCTGATCTCGGTCGATCAAACCTACGAAACCGCCGTGGAAGCCATCTTGGGTGGTCAACTGCAATCCCTGGTCGTTCAAAATCGCGCCGCCGCCGAAAAGGTCGTGGCCTTCCTCAAGTCTGAAGGTCAAGGCAAGGTATCCCTATTCATCCTCGATGACCTTCGTAAACTACAAAATATTCCTTTGCCCGAAACCCTTTTGAGCGAGACGGGGGTTGAAGCCTCGGTCCTTTCCCGGTTGAAGTATGACGAGGGAATGTCACCGGTGGTGAAATTCCTATTCGAACAGGATGCTTTCATCAAAGACCTGGCCGCTGCGGAAGTTCTCTGTGAAAAATACCCGCGGGTCCGGTTCGTCACGAAAGAGGGGGATCGTTTGGGTCCCTTGGGTTTCATGAAGGCTGGATCGGAGATCTCCGGGTTGTCCCTCTTGGGCCGTCACCGTGAAATGTCCGAGTTGGCCGAGAAGCTCAAACAGATCGAGAACGAGATCCAAGAATCCGAATTGACCTTGATGGACGCCAAAAAGAACCGCAAGGACGCGGAAGACCGGCTGTTGACCGGCGAAAGCCGCCGGAACCAGTTGAAGATCCGTTTGGCCGAGATCGAGAAGGAAATCGCCCAAGTCCACGAAACCTCCAGCCGCCTGCACGATCAAAAGGCCGCTGAGGAGATCGAAAAGGCCGAGGTGGAACGCCACTGGAGCTCGGATAAGATCCGGGTCCAAGAGCTTAACCAGATGCTTTCCCAAAGCGAGCAAGAACAGAACCTGACACAGGAAGAGATCAATAACGCCCGGGTACATCTGCAGAACCTCCAGATCCGTAAGGATGAGCTTTCCAAGCAGATCATGCAGGTCGAAGTGGAATTAGCCTCGTTGGATGAAGTGGCCCACCGCTCCAAGGAAGAAGCTGAACGTTACCAGAATGAGCTGGATCAATTGACCCAGGTGATCGAGCAAAAACGCAAAGAGAACCAAGAGATCGACCAGCAAGAGAATCAACTGTCCCTGGATTTGACGGACCTCGAAGAAAAAGCTGGGGGGCTCTTTAAGACCAAGCAAGACGCCGAAGATAAAGTGAAGGTCGTCGCCGAAAAGCGCGAGAAGATCGCTGTCGAGACCCACGCTTGGACCGAAAAGGTCCATCAAGCCCGGAGCAAGAGCGAAGAGGTCCAGAAAGACCTGCATAACTTCGAAGTGCAGGAAGCCCAGATCAATGTGGAGTTCCGCAATATCGAGGAAAAGCTCCAGGTTGAATATAAGGTCGACATGGACAATTCGCCCGTCGCCTTGGAAAAGGACTTCAATGGGGAAGAGGCGGAAAAAGAATCCATTGAACTGCGCGCCAAGATCGAGCGCTTAGGCCTGGTTAACATGGTGGCCGTCGAGGAATATGACGAACTCAACCAGCGTTATAAGTTCCTCACTGAACAACGGGACGACCTTTTAAAGGCCAAAGATGACCTTCAAAAGGCCATTAATAAGATCAACCTGACCTCTAAGGAACTGTTCACCTCGACCTTCGCCACGGTGCAGGAGAACTTTAAGGATACTTTCCAGCGCCTCTTCGAAGGTGGCCGCGCCGAGCTGATCCTGGTGGACGAAGGTGACGTGCTGGAGTCGGGCATCGAGATCGTGGCCCGGCCCCCAGGCAAACGCCTGCAGTCAGTGTCCCTGCTTTCCGGCGGCGAAAAGGCCCTGACGGCCATCGCATTGCTCTTCGCGCTTTTCATGGTCAAGCCCAGTCCCTTCTGCTTGCTGGACGAGATCGACGCGCCTTTGGATGACGTGAACACCTCCAGGTTTGCCCATTTGCTCAAGGAATTCAGCAAGAAGACCCAGTTCATCATGATCACTCACAGCAAGGTGAGCATGGAAACGGCCGACGTGATGTACGGTGTTACGATGCAAGAATCAGGTGTTTCAAAGATCATTTCGACCCGCTTCCGCGAGAACACTCCCGAGGAGCCGGCTGTTTCCTAAGACTCCTTTTGTTTTCATTCCTTCCTGAAGGGTCCCTATGGGTTTGTTCGATAAGTTCAAGAATGGTCTTTTCAAGACAGCTCAGCAACTGACCTCCGGTCTGGAAACGGTCCTCAAGGGTGGTCCTGCCATTTCCCGCCAGGCACTGGAAGCGCTGGAAGAAACGCTGGTTCGAGCCGATATGGGCGCCCCTACCGCCAGGGCCATCATTCATGAGGTTGAGGAATCAGCCAAGAAAGACACCACTCACAAGGTTCATTTGGCGAATCATTTGCGGAAAGCGATATTAGGAAAACTCGAATCGGTCCAAACGCCCTTTGCCCTGCCGAAACCGGGCATCATCCTTCTGGTGGGCGTGAATGGCGCAGGTAAAACGACCACCACCGGTAAGTTGGCCGCTCGTTTTGCCGGGGAAGGACGAAAAGTGCTCCTGGCGGCGGGCGATACTTTTCGCGCCGCGGCGGAAGAACAGCTGACGGAATGGGCCCAGCGTGCTAAAGTGGAATTCATTCGCGGCGCTCACGGAGCCGCGCCCTCGGCGGTGGTTTTTGACGCCCTTCAATCCGGTCTGGCCCACGGAGCGGATTGCCTTTTGGTCGATACGGCGGGCCGTCTTCATAACCGTTCGAACTTGATGGAAGAACTGAGGAAAATAGTCCGGGTGGCCGAAAAAGCGGCGCCGGGAGTGCATCAAGAAAAATGGTTGGTCCTGGACGCTAATACGGGCCAGAACGCCATGAACCAGGCCCGGGAATTCAATAAAGAAGTCGGTTTGACGGGCCTTGTGTTGACGAAGATCGACGGTACCGCTAAGGGCGGCATTGTGGTGGCCCTAGCGGGTGAGTTAGGATTACCCGTACGCTTTTTGGGAGTGGGGGAACAGATGGATGATCTGGTCCCTTTCGACCCTGGGTTGTTCGTTGAAGCTTTAGTGCCGGTTGAAGCCGAGCATTCTTCTTAACTAAGGGAGTCGGGACTATGGAACGCTTGCTCTTAACATCGCGTGGCGCCGCATCGAATAACCAGGTCACCGTGGTCGACGTGGAAGGTGTGCTGGATATCAACACGGTCAGCGATTTCGAGAACCTCCTGCAAGAACTCTTCAAGAAGAAACAATACAAGATCGTGCTGAACATGAAGCAATTGACCTACATCTCCAGCGCCGGGTTTGGCGTGCTGATGAGCATCATCAAGGATGTTCGTAAGAACAAGGGTGACATCAAGATCGTCAATGTCAGCGCGGATATCTACAAGGTTTTCGACCTTCTCGAACTGCCAGGTCTTTTCCATATCCTGAAGACGGAGCAGGACGCCGTCGGCGAATTTTAGTCCATGCCGCTCCCCGGACGTTCTTTTTTTCGCATCCTCTTTCCGATCTTGTTCCTGGCGATCGCCTTGCCCGCTTGGGCTAAAGAGGGTCAGATCACCATTCTTTTCACAAGCGATCATCACGGCCAAGTCGAACCGATCCATGTCTCGAACCTCTCTAAGCCGGTTGGTGGACTGACCCGGCGAATGGCCCTCATCCAAAAGATCCGCCAGGAGGTGGGTGAGAAGAACGTTATCCTGGTCGATACGGGCGATCTTTTCCGGGGCACGGCCTTTTCCGAAATGACCAACGGCAAAGTAGATTGCGCCGCTTATCAATTGATGCACTATGACGCCATCGGCCTGGGTGAACAGGATTTTGATTACGGCAAAAAAACCCTTTTGGAATACCGGAAAGAATTCATGCTGCCTTGGGTCTCGGCCAATGTGGTCAGCGCAGGCCAGCCCTTCCTGCGGCCTTATGTCCTCAAATCGGCGGGTAATATCCGGGTAGGCCTCATTGGTTTTAGCAGCCAGGATGCTTTGTCCGTTGCCCGCCGGGAGAATGTCCGGGGCTTGGTCTTCAATCCCGCGGATGCCGCGGCCAAGGGTCTTCATTCCATCTTCAAGAAAGACGCGGACATCTTCGTGGTCCTCAGCCGCATGGGGTTGGAAGGGGACAAGAAACTAGCAAGGAACAATTCCTACTTACACGTTATTTTGGGCAGTCGGGAAAAGACAGGGTTGTTCGAGCCTATCGTCAACAAGCTCAAGGACGGCACCATTGTGGGGCCGATCATCGGCCAGGCGGGTCCCCAAGGTCTTTACTTGGGACGGTTGGACCTGACGATTGAGGGCCATCGGGACCCTAAAACCAAGAACGCGACTTATTCGATCACGGACTACAAATACCAGCTTATCCCTATTACGGGTGACCTGCCTGAGGACCCTCAAATGATCGCGCTTTTGGACAGTTACCGCTCCAAACTCAAGACCAAACCCCTGGATGAACCCCTCGCGGAGGCTGTGAAAGCTGACGCAAACGACCAAGGGGACTCGATTTGGGGTCAAATGGCCGCAGATGAGATCCGCAAGGCTTCAGACGCCGATATCGCTTTGATCAATAGCGATTTCTTCCATTCGGATTTCAACACGGGCACCATTACCCGGGCCATCCTTTATGAGATGATTCCGACGGACAATGAGATCGTGACCGTCGAAGTTCCTGGCGGATATCTTCGAAAGATACTGGAAGTGGCGGCGCTCAAACGGGGTCAGGGCTCCTTCTTGCAAGTTTCGGGGATCAAGGTCCAGCAGAACGGGGATAGTGTGAGTATTTTGGTGGGGGATCAGCCACTCAAGGACCGTCAAAAGTATCTACTAGCTTTGAACGATTTTTTGGCCGATGGGGGTGATGGTTATGAGCAGTTCCGGCGATTCAAATATCGCAAACGGACCAATGTCATGATTCGGGAACTGCTGGAAAAAGCCCTTTTGAGCCGGAAGAGTTTGGCGGGCACGGACCTCGAAAAACGGTGGATTTTTCAGTAGAGAGTATGAGACTTTAAAGAAGTATCGCAGTGCTTTTGGCCGCCGACCGAATCCTGAATGGGAATGACCGATGTCTCCAGCGAAAATAACGGCATCTAAAAAAGAGACATCTCCCAGCGCCCGGACCCAAGACCGTCAACTCAAGCCCCGTATCTTAGTGGTCGCTTCCGAAGTGAATCCCTTCGCTAAGACCGGCGGTTTAGCCGATGTAGCGGGGGCTTTGCCCCATGCTTTGCTCAAGCTTGGCTGTGAAGTGGCCGTGGTGATGCCGAAGTACAAATTGGTATCGCCTGAAAAATACAAGCTTAAGTACGAGATCAACGGACTTTCTGTACCTATGGGCATGGGTGATATGACGGCGGATGTCCTTTCCACCCGTTTAGGCGACGCAAACGCCAAGGTCTATTTCATCCAGAATGACCGCTACTTCGACCGGGACGGTCTTTATGGCACCCCCGAGGGGGACTATCACGATAACGCGGAACGTTTCGCGTTCTTCTGCCGATCGGTCCTCGAATTGATCCGAGCGTTGGATTGGTACCCGGACGTCATCCATCTCAACGACTGGCAGACCGGATTGATCCCGGTCTACCTCAAAACCCTTTACGCCGACCAGCACAATTTTCACAACTTGAAGACCCTCTTCACGATCCACAATCTGGCTTACCAAGGCCTTTTCCCGAAATACATCCTGCCTATGACGGGTATCCGCTGGGAGGAGTTCCGACATGAGCGGTTGGAGTTCTATGACCAAGTGAATTTCCTGAAGGCGGGGTTGGTCTATTCGGACATGCTGACCACCGTTTCGCCGACCTATGCCGAAGAGATCCGCACTGAAGAATTCGGCCAAGGCCTACAAGGCGTGTTGACCGCCCGCAGCGCGGACCTGCACGGAATCTTGAACGGTATCGACTATGACGAGTGGAACCCTGCGACGGACAAGGAAATACCGGCCCAATACACCGTCAAGAACCACGACCGCAAGATCGAATCCAAACGAAAATTGCTGCAAGACCTGGGGCTGGAGTTCAAGCCCAAGACCCCGGTAGTGGGGTTGGTGTCCCGCTTGACCGACCAAAAGGGGCTTGACCTGATCGCCGAGGTCATTGAACCTTTCCTCGCCATGGATGTCCAATTCGTCGTCCTGGGAACCGGGGACCAGCGATATCACACCCTCTTCGAGGAGCTGGGTAAGCGCTATCCCGATAAGTTGGCCGTCCAGTTCAAATTTGACAACCGTTTGGCCAAGCTTATTTACGCGGGCAGTGACATGTTCCTCATGCCTTCCCGCTTTGAACCTTGTGGTTTGGGGCAGATGATCGCCATGAAATATGGCTCCATTCCCTTGGTGCGCAAGACCGGCGGCCTCTCCGATACGGTGGAGAACCTCTCGCCCGAGGGTAAGAAGGGAACGGGGTTCGTTTTCGAAAAATACGCCGCGGAAGACCTCCTGTTCGTCCTGCGCCGGGCGGTCGAGGCCTTTAACCAGCCCAAGATCTGGAAAGAATTGGTCCAAAGGGCCATGACCCAAGACTTTTCTTGGGACGTTTCAGCCCGCCAATACCTCGATCTCTACCGCTCGATCCAGCGAAAATAGGCCTAAAAAGGCCATTTTTGCTCCCGCATCTTTAAATCCGCTTTATTCGTCCTAATAATGGACCAATATGAAACAGACACTAACCCAACTTATTGAGCAAAAAGAGAGCCTTTTCCGGGACCAATGGAGGTCTTCGGTCGAGGTTTTGCGGGATCGGGTCGAGCTTTTTAGCTCAGATTCGCCGGTTTTTGCCAAGGTCCACCGGCTGATGCTCAGCGTGATCGCTATCGTGGAGAACAAAGAAAGCGCCGAACAAGCGGTCGATGCCCAACTGCGGCCCATTGTTTTCCGTCTCCGAGAGATCCAATCCACCCACCAGCTTTCCAGCACCGAAATGGTCGTGATGCTCTTTTTGATGCGCAATGTGCTCAAAAGCATGATCGAAGACCCGGCTTTGGAAACACCCGACCACCATGCCCACGAGGCCCTGAAACAAGCCTCCAACCTGATGAATCGCCTCGGACTGGTCTTTTTCGAGAATGCCATGCGCTTGGGTGAGGAAGACGCCGGCCAGCATGATGTTTTGGCCATTGAATATGCTTTGCTTTACGAGCGCACCCGACAGATCGCCATTACGGACCGGCTGACGGGCCTTTATAACTTTGGTTATTTCCTGGAACGCTTGAAAGAAGAGAAAATGCGCGCGGAGCGGTATCACCGCCTTTTGTCGCTCATCATCTTTGATATCGACCATTTCAAGAAATACAACGACGCGAACGGCCACCCGGCGGGTAACGAGGTGCTCAAAAAGATCGCTGAGATACTCAAAGAAGAAGCACGAGAAGTGGACATTGTCGCCCGTTATGGCGGCGAAGAGATGGTCGTTGTCCTTCCAGAAACAGGCCGCAAAAGGGCCGCCGAGCTAGCCGAACGTATCCGGGAACGAATCGCTTCCACGGTCTTTAACCACATGGAAAGCCAGCCCCTGAAGAAGGTTACGGTCTCGGCGGGTGTCGCCACTTATCCGGTGGATGCCGCTAATGAAGAGGCCTTGGTCAAAAGGGCTGACACCAGTCTCTATGAGGCCAAGTCCGGGGGGCGTAACCGTGTTATCGCTTATGATCCGGGCAACCGGGTGACGATCCGTTACCAAGCGCCGCGGGAAGTTTCTAAAGTGGCCTTGGTGGGAAACTTCAATAACTGGGACAAAGAAGTGGATATCATGCAACCTCAAGACGATGGCGTGTTCCAAACTACACTGCCCCTTGCCCCGGGAACTTATCACTACAAGTTCGTTCTCAACGACTTGGAGTGGATCGTGGATCCTGCCAACCCGCAGAAAACCGGGGATGGATGGGGCGGCGAGAACAGTGTGCTGAGGGTGATCGCTTAAACCATTGGAGAACACAAAAGACCTCTTGGCATCGTGCCAAGAGGTCTTTTGTATTTCGAGGCGGATTTATTTCGAAGGTGTGGGGGAAGGAAGGGATTGGTCCGCGCCCGGCGCGGTGCCCAGCTTGACCAAGTTCGCGTCGAGCAATTGATCGAGTTCGACGGTTTGGTTCGCGGTCAGGTCACCGGTGCCATTCTCTGTCAGGTCTTCCATTTCCTTTTTTCGAACGTTCCCTAAAGCGACCTTGGAATCCCCTTGTTGTTGGGGGCTTAAGGTGCGCGAATCGTAACCTTTTCTCATCAGTTTGAGCTGCATCATGATCCGATGATCGATCCCCGTCGCCAGAGGGCCCGGTTTGGGATTGTGATGCTTGTTTTGAGCCCAAGCACTTCCGATCAAGGCAAATGATAGGATCGAAAGAATGAGGATTACTGACCTTTGCATAAAACCTCCCAAAGTCTGTGTCAGTGGACAAGATAGAATAAAAAATCCTAGGGATATTTAACGCTTAGAAGCTGTTTTTGGGGAACTTTTGTATAAAAACCAATAGATGGCGATCCCCGGGGGAGGGGTCTTTTTTCTCCCAAAAGTCGTTGGGGAAAATGAAAATACCAAGATACATTGCTGTTGAAAGTGAAGACCGGCTTGCGGAAGACGCCGCATTAATGTAACTATAATCACGTTTTTGGGGTATTAGGTGGGGTGGCATCCAATCCTAGATGGGGGAAGAAGCATGAAAAAGATCTCGATCTTGATGGGCATCTTGACCTTTGTGGCACTGGCGGGGTTGGCTTGGGCCCAACAGGACAATATGAATGAAAAACATGTGGATCAAAAGACCGAATCCGAAAGTTCGACGATCAAATGCGAGGTTGTGGATGTGGCTTGTTATATCAATAAGGGCCTGCACGGAGAGGATCATCAGGCTTGCGCGGCAAAGTGCATCGGCGAGGGGGGCGAATTGGCCCTGCTTTATGACGGCAATATGTATATCCCCGTAGACTCGGACTTTCATTCGGCCCGGAAGCGTTTTGTGACCAAGGGTGGTGAGATGGTGAAAGTGGTCGGTAAACGAGTGGAAAAAGCGGGACTACGGTATATTGTGCTGGCCGATGAGGTGAACGCGCGGGGCGACAATTGAGCCGAAAGACCGCTTTCTTATTTTTCGTTTGTTTGCTCCTTTCAGTCCCGGTTTTTGCAGGCACCCTAACGGGAAAACTCATCGTGACGGCCCCGTCCCGTCCTGCCCCAAAGGCGCTGGCGACGGTCAGCCATGAAGATCAATATGTGGAAAACCATTCGGAGGAGCCGGCCCCCGTTTCGAGACCCATTCTTCCGGAGGAAGTAGTCATCTATTTGAAGAAGGTCCCCGGTCATTTTCGTGCCCCCAAAAAGCACGCTCGTCTGGACCAAAAGTTCCTTCAATTCACGAACCGGTTGCTGCCCATCCTTAAGGGGACCACGGTCGATTTCACCAATGACGACCCGGTCTACCACAATGTCTTCACCAACTCGGAATTGAACAAGTTCGATCTGGGCCGCAAGGGCAAGGGTGAAACGGTTTCGATCAAGTTCAAGAAAGCTGAAGTGCCGGTAAAGGTCTATTGTGAGCTCCATCCCAAGATGAAGGCCTATATTTTGGTCTTGAGCAATCCCTTCTTCACCTCGGCCACTCCGGGACAAACCTACGAGATCAAAGGCATTCCCTCGGGCACTTACAAGGTGGTGGCCTGGCATGATTATTGGGAGCCTGTAGAGCGGACAGTGACCATCAAAAAGGGCAAGACCACCCACGCGGATATCACTCTCGACAAGGTCCAAGAGTGAGCGAAACCCTCCGTCCCCGCATCCACTTACGGGACAAGCTGCTGATCTCCGTGACCCTGCTGGTCGTGGTGCTGATCGGCGCCATTCTTTATATCCTCAATGCCCGTCTTCAGTCGGAAAGTTTGGAGACCCTGAACAACGACCTGAACCAGACCTATTCGGTCTTCGCCAGCTATGTTTCCCAGGAATCGGACAATTTGAAGGACAAGGCCATTTTGATCTCGGGTCTGCCCCGGCTGACGGCGGCTTTGGATGTGCGTCGACCCAAATTCAAGGTGATGTCGGATACGGTCAGCGAGCTATGTTTGGACCTGATCGATTCGGTCAAGGCGCCGCCCCTTTTCATCGTGACGGACCGCAAAGGAACCATCCTCTTTGATTCGCATCGCCCTCCGGAAGAGATCGTCGCCCTACGGGCCGGCCGCGCGGCGGATCCTGCCAAAATGAACGGCCAGCCGGTCCTTGCCAATGATTGGCCCAACATCAAGATGGCCATGAAGGGGCAAGCCACTCAAGGCGGTTTCCTTTACGCGGACACTTCCGATCCAACCAAACCCCGAACGGTCGCTTATCAAGCGGTGACCTATCCTATTCAACGGGGTGGGGACGTATTGGGTGTTCTCGTGCTGGGGTTGGCCCTGGACAAAAATTTGGCCGAGAACATGAAACGATTGACGGACAGTGAGATCGCCTTTTTTATCGGGGGGAAGGTCTTCGCTTCCACTTGGCCCGAGGACAAGTATAACTTCTTGTCGGACAGCCTGGCGCCCATGCTGCCTTCGGCCCAGATGTGGAAAGATCAGACGACCTCACCTTCGATCACCTTGACCATGAACAATGAGAATTACCTGGGCCTTTTTGCCCCATTGCGAGATACCCAAAGCCAAGTAGTTGGCAATTACGCCATCTTGCGGTCGGTGGACAAGGCTCTGGCCGCTCAAAAGAACCTCCAGCAAGCCATCGTTGTCGTCGGGGTTGTGGGGGTCGCTATCGCGTTGGTCATGGTGCTTTTCATCTCCCGCCGTATCACCGAACCCCTGAACAGCCTGGTGACGGGCGTCCATGAACTGGCGATGGGTAACCTGAACGTCCAAGTTCCCGTGAAGACCCATGATGAACTGGCGGTCTTGGCCCAATCCTTCAACCAAATGATCCGTGGCCTGCAGGAAAAGGAACGGGTCACCAATATCTTGGGTAAGTACATATCGCCCGAAGTGGCCAAGAAAGTTTTGGCGGACAGGGATGGGGTGGCGCTCAAGGGGGAACGGCGGGAATGCGTGGTCATGTTCACCGATATCCGTGGGTTCACCGCGATGAGCGAGAATGCCGCGCCTGAGAAGATCGTCGCGGACCTGAACGAATATTTCACCTTGATGGTGGATGTGGTCATCAAATACGAAGGGACCTTGGATAAGTTCATTGGCGACGCTGTCATGGCGGTTTGGGGCGCGCCGGTGCCTTTTGAGGATAAGGAACTGCGGGCGGTGAAGGCGGGGTTGGAAATGCAGGCGGTCCTGGCCCAGTACAACAAGACCCGCATCGATAAAAAGCTGGTGCCATTGACCATGGGTGTGGGTATCAATTCCGGTGTGGTGGTCTCGGGCAACCTGGGTTCGGACAAACGCACGGACTATACGGTCATTGGCGAGGAAGTGAACCTTTCTTCCCGGCTTTGTTCCAAGGCGGGCGCGGGGCAGGTGCTTATCTCGGAAGGCACCTATCGAAAGCTCAAGGGTCTGGTCGATGTCCGGCCCTTGGAAGCCATTTCCCTCAAGGGCTTCTCCGAGCCCGTGAAGGTCTATGAAGTGACGGGTTTGACCCAGTCTTAACGGGATTTGCCGGGTCTTTCGTCCAAAAAACACTCAACATTTTTGGGCCTATTTGTTATCCTTTGGGCCCTAATAACGCTTTCTGGAAAATCCATGGCCGAATATAAATCCACTCTGAACATCACCCAAACGTCCTTCCCCATGAAGGCCAACCTACCCCAGACCGAGCCGGAGCGGCAAAAGCTCTGGGAAGGTTTCGGTTTTTACAAAGGCGCTTTCAAAAAGCCGGGCGCGCCCAAGTATGTCCTGCACGACGGGCCGCCTTTCGCCAACGGTGATATCCATATGGGCACGGCGCTCAATAAGATCCTCAAGGACATCATCGTCAAGTATCAGGGCCTCAAGGGACACGACGCCCCTTATGTGCCGGGCTGGGACTGCCACGGCATGCCGATCGAGCACAAGGTGGTCGAGAAGCTGGGCTCTAAAGCCAAGACCATGACCAAAGTGGAGATCCGCAAAGAATGTAAGGCCTATGCGGAGAAGTTCCTGGACCGCCAAAGGGACGAGTTCAAACGGCTGGGAGTCATCGGCAATTTTGATAATCCTTATATGACGATGGACCCCACTTATGAACTGGCCATCGTAAAGGCTTTCCAGCAAATGCTGGCGGAAGGCTATGTTTCGCGCCGCCTTCGTCCCATTCACTGGTGCCCGGTTTGCCAAACAGCCCTAGCTGAGGCGGAAGTTGAATACGCGGACCACGAATCCTTGGCGGTCTCGGTGGCTTTCCCGGCCAAGCAACTGCCGGCGGGTGTTTTCTCGAAAGTGCCCCTGGATAAGCTTTCTTTCGTCATCTGGACGACGACCCCCTGGACCTTGCCAGCTAACTTGGGTATTTCGGTCCATCCTGACTTTGAATATGTGGCCGTGAAGGCGGGTGACAACTATTACGTGGTAGCCAAGACCCTTTTACCCGCAGTGGCTCAAATGTGCGGTTGGAAAGAAGGGGATTACCAAGTGGTCGATGAGGTGATCGGCCAAAAGCTGGACCGTGGCTTGGCCCGTCATCCCTTCTTGGACCAAGACTCGCTCTTGATGGTGGGTGAACATGTCACCGCGGACGCCGGTACGGGTTTGGTACATACCGCCCCAGGCCATGGCCGTGAGGACTATGAGATCGGCCTGAAATACAACCTGCCGGTCTATTCGCCGGTGGATGAAGCGGGCCGGTACGACGCCCGGGTGAAAGAATGGGAAGGCATGTCCATTTGGAAAGCCAACCCCTTGGTGGTCGAAAAGCTCAAAAGCCTCGGTAAACTTCTTTCGTTCCAGACCATCAAACACAGCTATCCCAATTGCTGGCGCTCGAAGAATCCTATCATCTTCCGGGCGACCGCCCAATGGTTCATCGAGTTGGATCATAAAGACCTGCGCGAGAAGTGCTTAGAAGAGATCGGTCGCGTTCAATGGGTACCCAGCTGGGGCAAAGACCGTATCTCCAACATGGTCGAAGGCCGGGCGGACTGGTGTATTTCCCGTCAAAGGTCCTGGGGTGTCCCCATCACCGCTATTTACTGCAAGACCTGCGGCGATGTGGTGAAAGACGCCAAGGTCAGCGAAGCGACCATCGCCATGATCCAAAAAGAAGGGTTGGACGGTTGGTTCCAACACCAAGCCAAGGACATTTTGGCTGTCGGCACGAAGTGCCAGTGCGGCTCCAGCGAGTTCGTCAAAGAAGAGGACATTCTCGACGTCTGGTTCGAGTCCGGCGTTTCCCATATGGCGGTTCTGGCCACCCGGCCTGAACTGACCTGGCCGGCGGACCTTTATTTGGAAGGCGGCGACCAACATCGCGGCTGGTTCCAACATGCCCTTTGGACCGGAGTTGCCTTGAAAGGCCACGCGCCCTTCAAGACGGTCCTGACCCACGGCTGGGTGCTAGATGCACAAGGCAAGGCCATGCACAAGAGCGCGGGTAATGCCATCGATCCCATGGACCTGATGAAACAATATGGGGCTGACATCCTTCGATTGTTCGTTTCTTCCGAGGACTATACCGAGGACGTTTCCATCGGGACCGAGATGCTGACCCGCATGTCGGAAGCCTACCGCCGTATCCGTAATACCTTCCGTTTCATCTTGGGTAACCTTTCGGATTTCGATCCCAAGACCGACCGGGTGGTCTTAGACGACTTTTTACCCATCGACCGTTGGGCCTGGGCGGAGGGCCAGAAAACGCTGACCAGCCTAAGCGAAGCCTATAGCCAGTACCAATACACCCGGGTGTTCCACGAGTTGGATTACTTTTTCTCGGTCACTTTGAGCGCCGGGTATTTTGACATCCTGAAGGACCGTCTTTACACGTTTGAGGCCAAGGGCAAAGCCCGCCGGGCGGCCCAAACGGTGCTTTATGACCTGCTCAAGGGTTTTGTGATCGCGGTGGCGCCTATCCTTTCCTTTACGTCCGAAGAGATCTGGCAATCCCTGCCGGAAAACTTTAAAGAAGCTAATGAAAAGAGCGTATTTGACGCCAAGTGGCCCGAAAGCTCCGCGACGGCCTTTGACGCCACGGTGGCCCAAGAATGGGAAGCCATTTTTGCCGCCAAGAAAGTCGTGTTGAAGTCCCTCGAAGGCCTGCGTCAAGCCAAAACCATCGGTAGTTCTTTGGAAGGGGAAGTAGCCCTTTACACTGAGAGCGAATTCCTGAAGAAGGCCCTGCAAAAGCACGCCGAGAACCTGCGTTATTATTTCCTAGTCTCCAAGGTGGATCTCAAGGAAGGCACGGCCCCGGCGGAAGCCCAATCGGCCGAGGATGCCAATTTGAAACTGAAGATCGTGGCCCAAAAGTCCGCGGGTCACAAATGCGCGCGCTGCTGGAACTATTACGACCAATTGGGCCCTGAGATCGAAGACCTGTGCTATCGCTGCGGCCCGGTCGTTCAAAAAATGCCGGCCCAAGGCCCGGTTTCATGATCCTCACGGGTGTGTCCATGCTGGTGGTGGCCCTGGATCAATTGACTAAATTCTTCGTGCTCAAATTTCTCCCATTGAACCAGTCCGTTCCGGTCTGGCCGGATTACTGTTATTTGACCTTCATCCAGAACCCCGGTACGGCCTTTGGTCTCATGTCCAATATGGACTCGATGGTCCGGGTGCCTTTCTTTGTGACGGTCACGATCGCCGCGGCCTGCATCGTTTATTCCTATCAAAGGGTCATTCCGGAAGAGAACCTGATGTCCCGGGTCGCCTTGGGGCTGGTATGGGGCGGGGCGCTGGGTAATTTTGTCGACCGGATCTTTTATGGCAAGGTCATCGACTTCATCGACCTGTGTTACGCCGATTACCACTGGTACGTCTTCAATGTGGCGGATATTTGCGTGACCGTCGGCCTGACCTATTTGCTTTACGGTTTTTTGACCAAGCGTCACCCTAAAAGGGCACTATGAAGATCCGTACGGTCTCCTTTTGGGCGGTGGTCCTCGATCAAGGGTCTAAATACCTCATCTCGCATTATTGCCATCAAGCTCAGTCCATCACGCTGATCCCCAACATCCTCAGCCTGACCTATATCGACAATCCCGGGGCGGCTTTCGGTTTCATGGCCAATATTTCGCCTTTTATCCGCATCCCTTTCTTTATCCTTATTACTATCGGCGCCGGGTTGGTCATTTATGCTTATCAGCGGCATCTTTCTTCGGACAAAATCTGGCAACGGTTCTGCCTGGGGTTGATTTGGGGCGGCGCGGTGGGTAACTTCATTGATAGAGTTTTTTACCGCCAGGTGGTGGATTTCATCGACGTGGAGAAGATCGGTTTTGGGCGGTACCATTTTCCGTACATTTTCAACGTGGCGGATTCCTGTATCACGGTGGGGATCATTTTGTTGTTCCTGATCCACTATTTCGATGTGTCGGACAGGGAAAAGGCTTCGTCGTAACTTTGCCGATCCTGAAACAGTAGTTAATGAGGGGCCTCGGCCCCAATTCGCGTTAAAGGTCTTTATGTATCCTCGTTTGCTGACCCTAGGTCCCTTTCAATTATTCGGTCATGTGGTGGGTCCGCTTTATCTTTATTCCTACGGCCTTTGCATGGCCCTGGCGTTGGGTTTGAGCATCTATCTTTTCGCCCGGGACGCGGGCAAATATATCGGCCCCCAGATCGGACAGACCTGGGATCAAACTTTCCAAAAGACTTTCGACCTGGGTGTTTGGGTCATCATCAGTTCCATCCTGGGCGCCCGGATCTTTTATGTATGGGAAAATCATGCGCAATTCACCAATCCAAATTTTTTCGCTAATGTCTGGGACATGTGCAAGATCTGGGAAGGCGGATTGGTCTATTATGGCGGTCTTTTTGGCGCTTTGGCCGCTGCGGCGTTGTGGGTGCGCGCGGAAAAATGGCCGGTCAGCTATGGATTCGATCTGGTGTCGCCTTACATCCTCTTGGGACAAGCTATTGGCCGCATGGGATGTTTCCTCAATGGTTGTTGTTATGGGGCGGTGGACGAGCATTATGGCTTGGTTTTTCCGGGCGGGGAAGACAACCTGCCCCACTTGCCGACCCAGTTGTGGGAACTGGCGGGGGATCTAGCGCTCTTCTTTTTACTGCTTTGGGCCCGTAAATGGACCCTTCGTTACCGCTGGTTGACTTTAGCTTTGTACGGTTTTACCTACGGCCTGCTGCGTTTTGTGATCGAGTTCTGGAGACTGAAGCGGGTTTCCACTTTCTTCAACTCGGTGTCCCAAGAAGTAAGCGGTATCTTGGTTGTGATCGCATTGGTGGCCATCGCCGTTATTTTGGTCCAAGGCCCAAATCGAAAGCCCGTTGAGACGAAATAACGGCTAAAATGCCCGCATGTTAGAACCTTCCTCCAAGACCGAGCAATCCGCAGTCATTTCCGTGTCGCATGATGATCTGGGCAAGCGCCTGGATGTCTTTTTAGTCTCCCAATTACCCGGTTTTTCCCGTACCCAGGTTCAGGCCCTTATCGCGGCAGGGAAGGTGCAAGCCCGGTTCAAGGTCAAGGCGGTCAAGGCCAGTCTTGCTGTGGAAGAAGGGAATTCCTTCCTCGTAACGGTCCCTGCCGCGGCCCAGACGGACATTGCCCCTGAAAAGATCAAACTGGATATCGTGCATGAGGACCGTTCGGTCATCGTCATCAACAAGCCGGTGGGGTTAGTAGTGCATCCAGGCGCGGGTAATCCATCCCACACGCTCATCAACGCGCTGGTGGCCCATTGTCCGGACTTAACCGGGGTGGGCGGGGTGAAACGCCCGGGTTTGGTGCATCGGCTGGACAAGGACACCTCAGGTCTTTTGGTGGTCGCCAAGACCGACCGCGCCTTTAAAAGCCTGGTGGCCCAACTGAAGGACCGTTCCTTAAGCCGCGAGTATATCGCCATCGTGAAGGGCCAATTGAACGGCCGGGGGGTCGTGCAGGCTGCTATTGGACGTCACACCATGTCCCGTAAGAAAATGGCGGTCCAGGCTGAGAATGGCAAGCCAGCCCTGACCCATTTCACGACCTTGGACCACAATGAACAAGCTAGCTTGATCCTGCTCAAACTCGAGACCGGACGGACCCATCAGATCCGCGTGCACATGGCCTATATCCATCACGCAATTTTGGGGGATTCGATCTATGGTTCAGCATCCGAACTGGCGGAGCGGCAGATGTTGCACGCCTTCCGGCTTTCCTTCCGCCACCCGCAAACGGGCCGGAAGATGAATTTTTACGCGGGACCGCCGAAAGATTTTGTGGAAACATTGCCGAAGGTGGGCCTGACGGCTCCCAAGTGGCATCTGGTTCGGTGGAAAAATGATTAAACGTGTTTTTGAAAACCGTAATTTTTGGTGTTTGCTTTTTATTGTTGGAATTTCAATTGGTTTCTATTTGTGGTTTTTGCCATTTAAAGTTTTTGTTGATTCAATCCCACCTGCATTTTGGGGGACGCTTGCTGGTTCCTTTTTTACTTTAATAGGTGTAAATCTAACAAATGAGCACAATTTAAAACGAATGGTCATTCAATTTGAGCATGATGATGCTGTCCATAAAGTTGAAAGAGACTTAGATATAAAAAAGGATGTTTATAAAACTTGCCAGAAAACCCCAGGCTTTTAAGCCTGGGGATGAATGGCTGCCCGGAGGGCCGAGAGATTTTGTCGGCCCGCAGGCAAGAAGTTATGGCATGCTCTGGACATGGCGAAATACTGGGTTGGAGCACACA
>DAIDGV010000011.1 GCA_027452205.1 candidate division FCPU426 bacterium
GAGGGGGGACCGGGGGGCGGGAAGGGAAAGGCCCTCCCCGCCAGAGTGGTTCAGAGGCCGTATTTTTTGATCTTCAGATGCAGAGTCTTGTAGTCGGTCCGAAGGATCTTGGAGGCCTGGCTCTTGTTCCCCTGGGTGGAACGCAGCACATCCCGGATGGCCTGTTTCTCCGCGGCTTCCGCGGCGCTATCGGCGATCTCTTTTAAAGAGGCTCCCGCCGGCAAGGAAACTTCCAATGGATTGACGCTCGCCAGGGATCTTCCTTTACGGTTGGATTTGAGCAGTTCCTTGATCTGTTCCGCGTGAAGGGTGAAGTCGGGTGTCATGAGCACCGCTTGGCGGATAACATTACGCAGTTCCCGGATATTGCCGGGCCAATCATGCTCGATCAGCAGTTCCCGGGCCTTGGAGTCGATGGAACTGATGGAGCGGCGCAGCTCCGAACCGGCCTCTTCCATGAATTTTTGGCACAAGGCGGGAATGTCCTCCCGGCGTTCCCGAAGGGGCGGCAGGGACAGGGTGAACTCAGCCAAACGGTAATAAAGATCCGAGCGGAATTTGCCGGCCTTGGCTTCCTCTTCCAAGGGCGCGTTGGTGGCGGCGATGAAACGCACATTAATGGGGACGGCCTTGTCGGCCCCCACGGGGCGCACGACGCGTTCTTGCAGCACTCGCAACATCTTGGACTGGAGCCCTAAGGGCAGGTTCCCGATCTCGTCCAGGAAAAGGGTGCCGCCCTGGGCCAGCACTAACTGTCCCTCTTTCTTCCGGTCCGCGCCGCTGAAGGAGCCTTTCTCATGACCGAACAATTCGGATTCCAGCAAATTCTCGGCGATCGCGCCGCAATCGATGGCCACGAAGGGTTTGCCTTTGCGGGGTGATTCCTCATGCAAGGCCCGGGCGGCCAGTTCCTTGCCCGCCCCGGTCTCGCCTTGAATGAGCACGGTCAGGTCGGAAGGTCCCACCTTTTGGATCTGGGCGGTCACGGCCTGGATGGCGGCGCTTTGTCCCACGATGCGGACCAAGGCCTCGCTGCGGCCAGCCTTCTGGCGCAAGGCCTTTACTTCGGCCACCAGTTCGTTCTTTTCCAGGGCGCGGTTGACGGTGACCAGCAACTGTTCGTTCTCGAAGGGTTTGGTGAGGAAGTGATAGGCCCCGGACTGGATGGCCTGCACCGCGATCTGGATGTCGGTGTTCCCGGTAAGCATGATGACGGGTAATTGGGGCTGTTCGGCCTTGAGCTTGACGAGCACCTCCATACCGCTCATGTCCGGTAATTGCAGGTCCAGAATGACCAGGTCGGGCATGAAGTCTTCCGCTTGCCGTAGTCCTTCGGCGCCGGTCTCGGCGGTCCGTACCTCGTCGTATCCGGCGGCTTTCAAGACCGCCTTCAAGAGACGGCCCTGGGCGGGCGCGTCGTCGATGACCAGGATCTTTTTCACGGTCAGGCCTCTTTCGCTGGTTTGAGCATTTCCGCCACCACCTGGGGCAGGGACTTCGTATCGATCGGCTTGGCGATATAACCGTCACAACCCGCGGCGCGGGCCTTTTCCTCATCGCCCTTCATGGCGAAAGCGGTCAAAGCGATCACCTTGATGGACCGTGTCTCGGGCACGGCTTTCAAACGGCGGGTCAGTTCCAGGCCGTCCATGCCGGGCAATTGGATGTCCATGAGGATGAGCTTGGGTTTGAAGGTCTGCAGCAGTTCCAGGGCGATCTCGGCGTCCCCGGCGGTCTTGACATCGTAACCTTCCTGGGCCAGAAGGACCCGGGTCAGTTTGAGGTTCACCGGATTGTCATCCACGATCAGGATGGGCTCACCGGCCATGGGTTTCCTCCTCCCAGCGCAACGGGAAGACCGCGGAAAAAACGCTGCCTTTGCCGAACTCGCTTTGGGCCTCGACCTGGCCGCCCTGGGCTTCCACAATGCGGCGGGTGAGGGCCAATCCCAGACCGGTGCCCGCGTATTTCTTGTTGGCCCCGGCGTCCAATTGCTGGAACTCCACGAAAAGCTTGGGGATGTCCTCTTTACGGATACCGATACCCGAGTCCTCCACCGACAAACGGAACATCCCGGGTTTGTCGGGCGCCAAGCGGATGGTGACCAGGCCCTTTTCGGGGGTGAATTTGATGGCGTTGGACAGGTAGTTGTAAAGGACCTGTTTGAACTTGGAATGGTCCAAATGAACGGTGGTCAGGGAAGGGTCGCTTTGGACCTCGACCTGGATCGACTTGCTGCCGGAGAGGCCCCGCAGGATATCCTTGACCTCGTTGACGACCGAGGGAAGGTCCAGGTCCTCGGAACGGAATTCCATCTTGCCCGCTTCCACCTTGGTCAGGTCCAGCACATCGTTGATGAGCTGCAGCAGGTGGCGGGAACTGGTGAGGATATCACCGAGGTATTCCTTATGGTCCGCGGAGACGGGACCGACCTTCTCGTTATACATCAACTCGGAAAAACCGATGATGGCGTTCAAGGGAGTGCGCAGCTCGTGGGACATGTTGGCGAGGAACTCGCTCTTGAGGCGGTTGGCTTCCTGCATACGCCGGTTCTGTTCCTCCAAAAGCCGTTTGCGGTCCGAAACATCCCGGATGGCGGCGATCACATGGGTGCCGCCGGCGGTGCGCATGGGGCTCAAGCTGATCTCGGCGGGGAACTCGCTGCGGTCCTTGCGCAAGGCGTAAAGGTCCAATCCCGCGCCCATGGGGCGGGTCTTGGGCGAGTGGGTGTATTGGCTTCGGTGCTGGGGATGGCCCGCGCGGAAGCGCTGGGGAATGAGTGTCTCGATGGGCTGACCGATCAGTTCTTCCCTTTGGTAACCGAACAGGTCCAGGGTGCGGGCGTTGGCCAAAAGGATAAGGCCCCTGTCGTCCACGATGATCATGGAATCCGGGGCGGCTTCCAGGACGGCGCGGAACTTTTCTTCCTCCAGCGCCTTCTCGGTCACGTCGGTGACCTGATGGATGATATAAGAAAGTTCCCCGTTCGGATCCAACACCGGCGAATTGAGGGGACTCCAGTAGCGCACCTCAAAAGCACCGCCTTCGGACTCGGGCTTGCGGATGTCATATTTCTGGATAGGCATGGTGTCGGGCACCCGCTTCTTGATGACCCGGTCCAGGGAAGCGCGCAGGTTGCTGGTCCCGTCCGCGGTGGGATCATCCGGATTATCGGGAAATACATCGAAGAGATATTTGCCCAGTATCCCTTTGCGGGTGGTCATGGTCGCTTTGAGGTAAGCGTCGCTGACCGCCACGATGGTCAGGTCGGGTTCGAGAACGAGATAGAGGCCGGGAGCGGATTCGAACAGAACGCGGAAGTCGGTCGGTAAAGGTTTTTTCCCGGCGCTTTTCTTATTTGTCAAAAAATGGACATTTTTAGCGGGTTTCGGGGAGGCTTTGCCGGACATTGTTTTTTTGAGACGAACAGGCCTTTTGGCCGAGGACCGCTTGGCTTTTCGCTTTTTCACGGACACCCTTTTTCCCTGGAATATAAGGATTTTAGCCGGATTATTCCCCGGTGCCAGCCTTCTTATCGTGAATCCCTGTCCTGGAACCGGGAAAACGTTGTTTTTCATCCCCTTTTTCAGCATCCCCTATCGCCGGATCGGATGATGGGGGTCATAAAATAATTCATAGGACGGACGGACCATAGCCGAGAGGGAAAAGGGGTGTTCGTCATGGGACAAGCTCCAATTTGGGTCAAAGGGTTCGATCGTATCCGTATGAAGGACCTTGCTCAGGTCGGCGGCAAGAACGCCTCCTTAGGCGAGATGACCTCGGCCCTGACGAAAGCGGGGGTGCGGGTCCCTCCGGGGTTCGCCGTCACCTCTGAGGCTTTCCGGGAAATGGTCCGGCATAACCGGCTTCAAAAACCGATCGACTATTTTTCTCTCCTGATCGAAAAGCATCCGTCGTCCCTCAAGGCCAACGCGCAAGCGGTCCGGGCGTTATGGCTCAAGGCCAAGTTCCCGATTCCCCTGGCCGCTTCCATCATCGAGGCTTACCGCGACCTTTGCCGGAAAGAAAAAACACGGGACTTGCCGGTGGCGGTCCGTTCCTCGGCCACCGCCGAGGACCTGCCCGACGCGAGTTTCGCGGGACAACAAGAGACCTTCCTGAATGTGCGGGGCGAAAAGGCCCTTATCGATGCCTGCCGGCGCTGTTACGCCTCGCTCTATACGGACCGGGCCATCAGTTACCGCATCGAGAAGGGTTACGCCCATAAAAAGATCGCGCTTTCCATCGGAGTGCAACGGATGGTGCGCTCGGACATCGGCAGTTCCGGGGTCATGTTCAGCATCGACACCGAGAGCGGTTTTACCGGAGCGGTCCTGATTAACGCGGCCTTCGGCCTGGGCGA
Organism: candidate division FCPU426 bacterium; assembly: GCA_027452205.1. Taxonomy (GTDB): domain Bacteria; phylum Oederibacteriota; class Muellerivitia; order Muellerivitales; family Muellerivitaceae; genus Bog-1183. The sequence goes on from DAIDGV010000011.1 coordinate 4,364, forward strand.
GACGGTGGTGCAGGGCGAGGTCGATCCGGACGAATACATGGTCTTCAAACCGCTGCTCGGCAAGAAAGGCCTGGTGCCCATCCTCAAAAAAGAAAAAGGCGCCAAGGAAGTGAAGATGATCTACCGACGCCGGGAAGGCACGCGCCTGGTCCGGACCGCCCCGGTAGAAAGGGAACGGTACGTCTTGGCCGATCCCGAGATCCTGCAGTTGGCCCGCTGGGCGGCCTTGGTTGAAAAGCATTACGGCAAACCCATGGACATGGAATGGGCCAAGGATGGCGGGACCGGAAAACTTTACATGGTCCAGGCCCGGCCCGAGACGGTGCAATCCCGCCGCAAGGCGGGGGTCCTCAAAAGTTATAAGCTCAAACAAAAAGGCAAGATGCTCCTTCAAGGCATGAGCGTGGGGGATGGGATCGCGGTGGGCCCGGTTTGCCGTATCACTTCGGCCAAACAGATCAGCCAGTTCAAAGAAGGGTCTGTCCTGGTGGCCGAAATGACGGACCCGGATTGGGTGCCCATCATGAAGAAAGCCCGGGGCATCATCACGGACCATGGGGGCCGCACTTGCCATGCGGCCATCGTCAGCCGGGAACTGGGCATCCCCGCGGTCGTGGGTACGGGCAAAGCCACCCATATCCTTAAAAATGGCCAAAAAGTAACGGTTTCCTGCGCGGAAGGCTTGCAGGGGAACATCTATCAGGGTGAACTGGCCTTCAGCGAAAAAGAGACCCGTCTGGACCGCTTTGCCCAAACCCGGACCCAGATCCTGATGAACATCGCCAGCCCCGACGCGGCCTTCCAGTGGTGGCACTTGCCGGTGAAGGGCATCGGTCTGGCCCGGATGGAGTTCCTCGTCAGCGAGACCATCAAGGTGCATCCTATGGCCCTGGTCCATTTCAAGGACCTGAGCGACAAGAAGTTGAAGGAACAGATCGAGGGCATCACGAAAGGTTATAACGACAAATCCGAATATTTCGTCGATAAGCTCTCCCGGGGCCTGGCCCAGATCGCGGCCACCCAATATCCCCATCCGGTCATCGTGCGCTTGAGCGACTTCAAGACCAATGAGTACGCCAATCTCATCGGCGGGTCCCTCTATGAACCCAAAGAAGAGAATCCCATGATCGGCTGGCGGGGCGCTTCCCGCTATTACAGCGCCGGCTATCAGCCGGGATTCGAGCTGGAATGTAAAGCCTTGAAGCGGGCCCGGGAGATCCTGGGTCTGACGAATATCGTCGTCATGGTGCCTTTCTGCCGCACGCCCCAGGAAGCGGACAAAGTGCTGGCGGTCATGGCGGCCAACGGGTTGAGACGCCATCAGAAAGGCTTGGAAGTTTATGTGATGTGCGAGATCCCCGCGAACGTGATCCTGGCCGAGGAATTCGCCAAGCGTTTCGACGGTTTTTCCATCGGCAGCAACGACCTGACCCAATTGACCCTGGGGGTTGACCGGGACTCGGGTATCCTCACAAAATTGTTCGATGAAAGGGATGAAGCGGTGATGAAGTCCATCGCTGATGTTATCCGCCGGTGCCGGGCCACAGGCACGAAGATCGGCATTTGCGGGCAGGCGCCCAGCGATCATCCGGAGTTCGCCGCTTTCCTGGTACGTTGCGGCATCGACTCCATTTCGCTTAACCCGGACTCGGTGGCGGCGGCCATCCTGAGCGTTTCCCGGCAGGAAAAAGCGATCCGCCGCGCAAGGAGGTAGGTCATGCAACATCTATCAGCGAAATTCTGGTGGATCCTGGTTTTCCGGGGCCTTTTAGGCGTGGGTCTGGCGGTCTTGTGCGGGATCTGGCTGGTCCAAATCCATCAACCTTATCTCGACAACTTCGGCCTGCTGACCTTCCTGCGCCAGGCCGTTATCGTGGAGATGGTGGTCACCCTTTTGGCTTGTTACGCCTTCATGGACGGTTTCTTCGCCCTGGTGCTGGGCATGCAAAATTACGGCGAAGGAAGACGTTGGTGGAGCCTGGCCGCGGAGGGCCTGCTCAGTTTGGCCCTGGGGTTCTTGGTGTTCTTCCGGCCCGGGGTGACGATCTGGGTGCTCTTCTATTGGGTGGTCTTTTGGGCGGTTTTTACGGGGATATTGGAGCTGATGCAGTCCTTCGACCTGCGAGAATACAAGGACCGGAAGCGCCCCTATTTCCTGATCGGCCTGACCTCCATGCTCTTCGGCCTACTGTTGGTGCTCAATTCCGAGCGGGGCGGGGAAGCCCTGATCTGGGTGCTGGGCGGTTACGCGCTGGTTTTCGGCGGGTTGCTGCTGCAAGAGGGGCTTCACTTGCGGCGCTATTCCCACGAATGGACCCAATGGAAAAAGTCTTACGTGAAGATCAAAGGTTAAGCGGGGAGGCTTTATGGAAAGGGACTATCTGACGCAACTGCGATGGGAGTTGGCCCAGTGGTATTGGGTGCCCCCCTGGGACGTGAACCTATCCACTCCCGATGAGCGGACGCTGGTCACACCGACCTTGATCAAGGCCAAGTTGACCAAAGGGAAAGGGTCGAAACCAAAGGGGCCGGGAGCGGTCCTGAGGGTGATCCAAAAACTCTATTACCGGGGTTCCCGGACGCACCATGAAATCATGGGCGCGCACCAACGCAAGGCGGTGCTGCCTTTCCGGGGTAAGGGTCACAAGGTCGAAAGACGGAGCAAAAAAAGAGGCTGAACCCCGGCTGATCGGACCGAGGCGGGGCCCAAAGGGGATGTCATGAAAAAGGGATTCTTTGAGGGGTTGAAGGAATGGCTGATCCGTTGGTTGTCCGTGACCCCCTTGGGGTCCTTGGAGAACGCCTCGGCTTTTTCCCAGTTGTCCGGGATGTGGAGGGGGTTCCACGGGTTCGTGAAGAAGCATTCGACCAAGAAGCTGCCGGCGTTCTTCCTGTTGTGGCTGGCGCTGAGCGCTTCCTCGGTCCTGGCGGCGCCGCTGGAGAAGGACCAAAAGTGGATCGAGTCGGCGGACGCCGGGTTGGTTTTCCCGGTCAGTCCGCAGGCCTCAGCCAATTACGCCACGGGGATCGGCGGGGACGTGATGGTAGGTTACCGTTTCGACAGGGACTTCAGCCTTTCAACCTCCTTAGGATACTACGACATGGACCGCGCCTATGGCGGCGCCGCGTCGGGGGAATGGATCTACGTGCCGCTGATGGAAGTGGTGCGGCTCAATTTTGGGGACGGCTGGGTACGACCTTACGTTCTTCTGGGGGTCGGCGCTTCGCTCAATAGTTATAGCGCGGCGGTGTTGGGACAGTCGGGCAAGGCCACGACCCAGCAGACGGGATTCCTCACCGCGCCGGGGGCGGGGGTCCTTTTCCGGTTCTTCAGCGATTTGGTCTTTTATGTCCAATGCCGGGTCGATATGAACTTTCTCCCTTCCTCCGGTATCGTCCCCCAGGCGGATTCACCGTCGCTTTTCATCCCGCTCAAATTGGGGATCAGCGTTTTTGCCCTTTAATTCAAGGAGGGTCCGATGATCGACACCTTCACCCTCAATCCTTCGATCGATCAATACTTGCTGGTACCCCATTGGGTGAAGGACGACACCTTGCGCGCGGTGGTAGGGCACCGTTATCCGGGTGGCAAGGGCATCAATGTGGCCCGGGCGCTCAAGGTGCTGGGACGAAGCACCCGGGCCTTCACGCTGGTAGGGGGCATGGCGGGTTATATGCTGCGGGACCTCCTGGCCAACCTCAAGATCGACTGTGTGTTCGTGGAGATCCCCGGGGAAACCCGCATCAATATGATCGTTACCGATACCTCGGACCGCACCCAGACCCGGTTGAGCCTCCCGGGACCGGAAATCGACTCCGTCCACCGGGACCTCTTGGTGGACCTGATCCTCAAGGCCCGGCCCCAGCCGGAGTTCTGGGTCATGGGGGGCAGCGTACCGCCGGGCATCGGACAGGACATCTATTTCCGCATCGTCCAAAAGCTGTCCGCCCGGGGACCCAAGTGCGTGCTGGACACCGACGAGGAAGCCCTGCGGGAGGGCATCCGGGCCAAGCCTTTCATGATCAAACCTAACGAGTTCGAACTGGAAAGGCTGGTGGGACGCACACTGGGGGACGAGAGGGAATTCCTGGAAGCGGCGCGGGATGTCTGCCGGCAAGGCGTGGAGGTGGTGGCCTTGACCCTGGGGGTGAAAGGCGCCCTGGTGGTGACCCGGGAGGAGTCCTGGCAGGTGACGGCGCCGCTGGTGGAAGTGAAAAGCAAGGTGGGGGCGGGCGATTGTTTCATCGCGGGGTTCCTGGACGCATTGGAATCAGGCGGGTCCCTGGAACAGGCCGGGATGAACGGGGTGGCGGCGGGCACCGCGGCGGTCATCCATGAGGGAACGGCCTTCTTTACCCGGGAGGATTTTGAAAGACTAAAACCACAGGTTAAAACCAGGCGACTTTCCTGAGCCGAATATGCCTGTCGTCATAGACCTGCCTGACGGTCCGTTCTCTAATTAAATATAGATAAGTAAAGGAGGTAACCATGAAGATCGAAGTGACAAGACCGGTCGGCGAGATCGTCAATGAAATCGAAGCCTCCATTCCGGTGTTCGAGAAAATGCACATCGATTATTCCTTCGGCGGGAACCGCACTTTAAAAGACGCCTGTTATTTAGCCGGAGCGCCCCTGGACCAAGTGATCGTATTGCTGGAAAAGGTATCGGAGAACCGACAGGAGCGGGCCGACGCGAAAGATTGGCGCCACGAATCCCTCGAAAGCCTGATCGACTATATCGTGGAACGCCATCATCTCTATACCTGGACCCAGCTGGCCTATCTGAATAATTTGGCCGAAAAGGTGTCGTTGGACCAAGGCACCGAACATCCGGAATTGGTGGAACTCCATTGGGCTATCAAGAACGCCGCCAAAGAGATCGAGGCGCATTTGACCAAGGAAGAAGAGCTGGTCTTTCCCCGGATCCGGGCCATGGCCCGGGCCAAGGAAGAAGGTAAGCTGCTGGACGAGGACGAGAACAAATTCGTTCCTGAACAAAGGCCCCTTCAGGTGCTGGCCTGGGAACACGGTATGATCAGCAATGATTGGGATGATATCCGGGCGATCACGCACGATTATCGTGTGCCCGCTGATGCCTCCTCGGCGGTCAAGGAACTTTACCGGGGTTTAGCAGAACTGGAATTGGACCTGCACCGGCATACCCATCTGGAGAATAACATCCTCTTTAAGAGGGCCATTGAAATGGGTTTGATCGATTAAGGCCGGGGTTTTTCGGGGGACTTGGCCGCAATCGCCGCGAAGGCGGTCTTGGCCCCGGCCATCTTGCGGTAAAAGTCCAGGTCCGGGGTGGCCTCGTTGGAATAGAAGAGGACCATACTGGCCCCTTCCCAAAAAGTGAACCAGCCCGCGGGTTCCAAGAGAACCACGATGAAGGACCGCCAAAGGGTCTGGGGAAAACTGGTCAGTAAGTATGTGGCGGCCAGCATGAAGACCACCCCCAAGGCCACCATCTTGAAACCGGTCCATTTATCTTTCTTTCGTTTTTCTTCCAATCGCCGGTGATTGCGGCGGAAATGTTCCCGCAAACGGTCCAGGATGACCTTTTCATGGGCGGCGCTTCGTTTTTCTTTCGGCATCAAAAGGGTCGTGGTCAAACCCGATTCTTCCCAATGCTGGCAGGCGCGTTTGAGTTCCCGCAAAAAATCCTCCGACAACATCCGTTGCGAATAAGGCCGGGGATCGAAGTCCGAGAAAATATCCTCGTAGTCGTCCAGGACTAGGCTGATCGAGGCGGTCTTGGCGCTTTCGGAGAGGGAGTAGTTTTTTTCCATGAGCAGGTCGTCCATAGGCCTAGTTTACAAAGGTTTTGCCTTTCCTTGTATGACCTGCGTTGCTTTTTAGGGAGGCTTCATCAAGAATCGAAGGGCGCTCATGATCCAGGTCATGGGCCAGCCGGAAGACTCCATCCTATCCTGGCCTTGGAGGGTCCCATGAAACCGCATTCTCCATCCTCAGTGGACCGCAGCCAGGACGTATTCCATCTCAACCGTCATCCCTTGGACCCCATCTTCAAACCGGAGAGCGTGGCGGTCATTGGGGCCTCGGAAAAATCCGGGTCGGTGGGCCGGTCGCTCCTGACCAATCTTTTGAACAATCCTTTTGGCGGGGTGGTCTTTCCCGTCAATCCCAAACGACCCCATGTGTTGGGCATCAAGGCCTATCCCACGATCCTCGATGTTCCCCAAGCGGTGGACCTGGCCATCATCGCCACCCCGGCGGCCACGGTGCCGGGTCTGGTGGACGAGTGCGCTAAGGCGGGCGTTCAGGGCATCATCGTCATCTCCGCTGGTTTCAAAGAAGCGGGTCCCGAGGGGAAAGCCCTGGAGGAACAAGTCTTGGCCAAGGCCCGGCAGGCAGGCATCCGGCTCATTGGTCCGAATTGTTTGGGAGTGATGCTGCCCCAGCGGGGATTGAACGCGACCTTCGCGGTGGAAATGGCCCTGCCCGGCAAGGTGGCCTTCCTAAGCCAAAGCGGCGCTTTAGGGACCGCCATCCTGGATTGGAGCCTGAACACCCAGGTGGGTCTTTCGGCTTTCGTGTCGGTGGGCTCCATGGTGGACGTGGGTTGGGGAGACCTGATCGATTATTTCGGCAATGACGCCAACACCAGCAGCATCGTCATTTATATGGAGTCCGTTGGGGACGCCCGGGCTTTTCTTTCGGCAGCCCGGGAAACGGTGTTCAACAAACCCATCGTGGTCATCAAGTCGGGCCGCAGCGGCGAGGCGGCCCAAGCGGCGGCCTCCCATACGGGTGCTTTGGCGGGGGACGACGGCGTGTTGGACGCGGCCTTCGCGCGTTGCGGGGTCCTGCGGGCCAATACCATCGCCGAGGTCTTCGACCTGGCGGATATCCTTTCCAAACAGCCCCGGCCCTTGGGGAACAAACTGACCATTGTGACCAACGCGGGCGGGCCGGGGGTCCTGGCCACCGACAGCCTGATCCGCTGGGGCGGCCAACTGGCGGCCTTGCCGGAGACAACCGAAAAGGCCCTCAATCAAGTGTTGCCCGCCGCCTGGAGCCATCACAATCCCATCGACATCCTGGGGGACGCAGACCCGGACCGTTACGCCAAGACCCTGGACATCGTTTGCCAAGACGCCCAGACCGACGGCCTTTTGGTCATCCTGACCCCGCAGACCATGAGCGATCCGACTCAGACCGCGCAAAAACTGGCCGCCCGTTCCCGCATGCAGGGTAAGCCGGTCTTCGCCAGCTGGATGGGAGGAAAGAGGGTGGCCGAAGGGGCCAATCTTCTTTCCGCCGCGGGCATCCCAGCCTTCGAGTATCCGGACGACGCGGTGCGGACCTTCGTCGACCTTTGGCGGTTCAGTTATAACCTCAAGGGCCTTTACGAAACACCGTTGGAGTTGCCTGAGTTCCTCAATAAACCCCCGGACCGGGAAAAGGCGGTTCAATTGCTGAAGTCCGTCCGGGACCAAAAGCGCACTCTTTTGACCGAAGTGGAATCCAAACAACTTCTCGCGACCTACGGTATTCCCATCGCGCTCACGGTGGCGGCGCCGACCGGGGCTGAGGCGGTCAAGGCGGCGGAGACTATGGGCTATCCGGTGGTGGTCAAACTTTATTCGACGACTATTACCCACAAGACCGATGTGGGTGGGGTGAAGTTAAACCTCAATGACGCCGAGGAGGTCCAAAGGGCTTTCGGGGAGATCCGCAAGTCAGTCACCGAAAAAGCCGGAGCTGAAGCCTTCCAAGGCGTCGTGGTGGAACCGATGGTGCGGATGATGGGACAAGAGATCATCCTGGGCAGCCATGTGGACCCGCAGTTTGGGCCGGTCATCCTTTTCGGCATGGGCGGTCAACTGGTCGAGGTCCTCAAGGACGTGGCGTTGGCCTTGCCACCGCTTAACACCAACCTGGCCAAACGACTGATGGAAAAAACCAAGGTGTTCAAGGCCCTGCAAGGAGTGCGGGGCAACAAACCGGTGGACCAAGTGGCCTTGGAACAGCTTTTGGTGCGCTTCAGTTATTTGGTGGTGGAGCAGCCCTGGATCAAGGAGATCGACGTGAACCCCATCCTGGCCTCGCCCGATGGGCTCTTGGCCCTGGACGCCCGGGTGGTGCTGCATCCCCTGGACCTGCCCGAATCGTCCCTGCCCAAACCGGCTATCCGTCCTTACCCGTCCCAATACATCAGCTCATTCAAGTTGAAAGATGGGACCGACGTGACCTTCCGCCCTATCCGACCGGAGGACGAGCCCCTGGTGGTGAAGTACCACGCCACCCTATCGGAACGAACGGTATTCCTGCGTTACTTCCAGCCTTTGCAATTGAGCCAGCGCACCGCCCATGAACGCTTGGTGCGGATCTGCTTCACCGACTATGAAAGGGAGATCGCCCTGGTGGCCCTGCACCACAACGCCGCGGGCGAGCCCGAGGTGATCGGCATCTGCCGGTTGAGCATCACCCGGCGTAAGAACGAGGCCGAATATTCCATCCTCATCAGCGACCAGTGGCAGAACCAGGGCCTGGGCACCCAAATGATGAAGGCCATCCTGGATATCGCCAAAAGGGAAAAGCTCAAACGGGTGAATAGCTTCATCCTGGCGGAGAACCATCAAATGCAGGTGGTCTGCAAGAAGTTAGGGTTCCAGTTCCAGAAACCGGAACCGGACGCGGACTATTTAACGGCCTGGATCGACCTTTAAAAGAGCCGGGCAGGCCCATTTATATGAGTGTCGTCATATAGAAATTCGCCGTGAACCAGAAGAATAGGGGCGATCCATCGTCGGTCCGGCCATCGGGTCGGATCCTATCAATTTGAGGAGCGGAACCATGAGAACCAAGAACGGACTTGTCGCGTTGGCTGGGTTGATGGCTTTTGGATGGGCTTCGGCTACCTGGGCCAGCGAGGCGGACCTGACCCTGCCCGACCTGGGGTCGGTCTCCTTTTTGGGCCTGCCGGGGAATATCTTGTTGGCGACGGGTCTGGTGGTTTGCGCCGCGGGACTGCTATTCGGGGCCCTGATCTACCGTTCCATCCGGGACCTGCCCGCCCATCGGTCCATGCTGGAAGTCTCCGAGCTTATTTATGAGACCTGTAAGACCTATCTTTTGACCCAGGTCAAATTCGTCGGCCTGCTTTGGCTTTTTATCGGGACCGTCATGACCCTTTATTTCGGCTGGCTAAAACCCGTGGGCACCGCCAATGTGCTCCTTATCCTTTTCTGCAGTTTGGTGGGTATCGCGGGCGCGGTCACGGTGGCCTGGTTCGGCATCCGGGTGAATACTTTCGCCAATTCCCGCACGGCCTTCGCCGCCCTCCGGGGCAAGCCTTTCCCGATCCACGAGATCCCTTTAAGGGCGGGCATTTCCATCGGCATGATGCTCATTTCCATCGAACTGATCCTGCTCTTGGTCATCCTGCTGTTGGTACCGGGTCCGCTGGCCGGCTATTGCTTCATCGGTTTCGCCATCGGGGAATCCCTGGGAGCGGCGGCCCTGCGCATCGCCGGGGGTATCTTCACCAAGATCGCGGATATCGGCTCGGACCTGATGAAGATCGTTTTTGACGTGAAAGAGGATGACGCGCGCAATCCCGGGGTCATCGCGGACTGTACGGGAGATAACGCGGGGGATTCGGTGGGACCTACCGCCGACGGGTTCGAGACCTATGGCGTGACCGGGGTCGCCCTGATCACCTTTATCCTTTTGGCTGTGCCGGACCCGAAGACCCAGGTACAGCTTTTGGTCTGGATCTTCGTGATGCGCATCATGATGATCATCACCTCGGGCCTTTCCTACGGGTTGAACCACCTGATCTCCCGGTCGCTTTACGCAAAGGCCCGAAAGCTGAATTTCGAAACGCCATTGACCACACTGGTCTGGGTCACCTCATTGGTCTCCATCGCGGCAACTTATTTGGTCTCTTACGCTTTGATCGGCACGGTGGGCGGCGGTGATCTTTGGTGGAAACTGGCCTCCATCATCTCCTGCGGCACCCTGGCGGGTGCCCTGATCCCGGAAGTGGTCAAGCTTTTCACTTCGGTCGGGTCCGACCACGTGCAGGAAGTTGTCTATTCGTCCCGGGAAGGCGGTGCTTCCCTGAACATCCTGTCAGGTTTCGTGGCGGGGAACTTTTCAGCCTATTGGATGGGAATCTGTCTCCTCTTATTAATGGGCACAGCCTATGGGGTTTCCCTCTTGGGGATCGGCGCCTTGATGGTGGCCCCTTCGGTGTTCGCTTTCGGCCTGGTGGCCTTCGGCTTTTTGGGCATGGGCCCGGTGACCATCGCGGTGGATTCCTACGGCCCGGTGACGGACAACGCCCAATCGGTTTTTGAGCTTTCGACCATCGAATCGATCCCCCGTATTTCCCAGGAGATCGAGAAGGATTTCGGTTTCAAACCCCATTTTGTAGAGGGGAAAGCCTTCCTCGAAGAGAATGACGGGGCGGGCAACACCTTCAAGGCCACGGCCAAGCCGGTCCTCATTGGCACCGCGGTGGTGGGCGCGACGACCCTGGTCTTTTCCATCATCGTGCTTTTGGCCCGGGCGGGCCAAAGCGGGCCGGTGACCCAGGCCCAGTTGGACCTGGTCGCGGGCCGGTTCTCCTTATTGAATCCCTTGTTCCTGCTGGGTTTCGTGGCGGGCGGGGCGGTCATCTATTGGTTCACCGGGGCCTCGACCCAGGCGGTCTCCACCGGCGCTTTCCGGGCGGTGGAATTCATCAAGGCCAACATGCGGTTGGATAGTACGGCGGTAAAGGCCTCCATCGAGGATTCCAAGAAAGTGGTGGAGATCTGCACCCTCTATGCCCAGAAGGGTATGTTCAACATCTTCTTCGCCATCTTCTCTTCCACGTTGGCTTTCGCTTTCCTGGACCCCAGTTTCTTCATCGGGTACCTCATCTCCATCGCGGTCTTCGGGCTTTACCAGGCCATCTTCATGGCCAACGCCGGCGGAGCCTGGGATAACGCCAAGAAGATCGTGGAAACGACCCTCAAGGAAAAGGGCACGGCCCTGCATAACGCCGCGGTGGTGGGGGACACAGTGGGCGATCCTTTTAAAGATACCTCCTCGGTGGCGATGAACCCGGTCATCAAGTTCACGACGCTCTTCGGACTTTTGGCGGTGGAATTGGCGGTAAGCCCGATGATCTCCTTCTGGACCCGGGTCGGCGTCTTCGTGTTCTTCTTCGCCCTCTCCATGGTCTTTGTGTGGCGGTCCTTTTACCTGATGCGCATCCACATGGGTCGGCGCAATGAACTGGTAGTACCGATCAAGAAACCCATCATGGAAGAATAAATGGAACGGGGCAAGTTGAAACCCTACTCCTTGTCCAAGGCCTATGGTCTTTTGGAACCGGGGCCGGTGGTGCTGGTGACCACCGCCGCGGGAAAAAAACGCGATGTCATGGCCCTGTCCTGGCACACCTTGCTCGATTTCGAACCGCCGGTGATCGGTTTCGCGTTGAGCGAAGGTAATTACAGTTACAGCTTGTTGGAAGCTTCCCGGGAATGCGTGATCGCCATCCCGACGGCGGCCATGGTGTCCACGGTGGTGAGGGTGGGCAATTGCTCGGGCCGGACCGTGGATAAATTCGGGAAGTTCGGTCTCGAGACCGCCCCCGCCGCCGTGGTGAAAGCCCCACTGTTGACCGATTGCTTTGCCAACCTAGAATGCCGGGTGATCGACCGGTCCTGGGCCCGTAAATACAATTTCTTCGTCTTGGAAACGGTCCGCGCCTGGATGGACCCAGCGGCCCGGAACCCCAAGACCCTTCATCACCGGGGCTGGGGTTCTTTCATGGTCGCGGGAAGAACGATCAAGGTCCCTTCCAACAAACGTTAGGCCAGCAGCACCCCGCCATCCACGACCACCATTGAGCCGGTCATGTAATCCGAGGCTTCGGAGGCCAGGAATTGGACGACCTTGGCGATATCGTCGGGCACGCCCTGCCTGCCCAGGGGTATGCGCTTGGTGAAGGAATCCATGATCTCCTTCATCTGGGCCTCGGTCAGCCCGCTGTTCGCCAGCGGCTTGGAGGTGCCCTCGGTGGCGATAGCCCCGGGAGCGATGGCATTGACCAGGATCCGGTGAGGGGCCATTTCCAGTGCGAAATTCTTCGTGAAACTCCAGACCGCGCCCTTGGAGGAATCGTAAGCCCCCAGACCCACCATCGAGGGATGCAAGCTATCGATGGAAGCGATATTGATGATCCGTCCGCCATGGCCTTGTTTGATCATCTGCAAGGCGACGGCCTTGGATAGGAAGACCAGGCCTTTCAGGTTGACGCCCAGGACCTTTTCGAGAAGGGGCGGTTCCATCTTCAATATAGGTACCTGGGGATAGATGCCCGCGTTGTTCACCAAAATGTCCACTTTGCCGAAATCGCTGACACAGGCTTTCACGGCCTTTTCCCAACCGTCCTCTTTTGAAATATCCAAAGCAAGGGTCCGCACTTTGCCGATCTTGAGACGGTTCGGCACGTCGGCCAAATGTTTCTCGTCATGGTCGACGACCATGACCTCGGCGCCCGCTTCTACCAAACGGGAGACGATCCCAAAACCGATCCCTAAAGCCCCGCCGGTGACGATGGCGGCCTTTCCCGTGATGTCAAAGACACTTTTGGTGTTCATGGCGTTCCTCCTTCTTTCTTGCCTCCAGCATGGTCCCGCCGCCCTCATGGGACCATGATCGGGATCAGCAACACCTTGAATTAGACCCTCCGTGTTAAGCGCTTACCCCCCCGGGGATATTGGAATCGTTTACTCTGTCCGGGGTCATAGCGGGCTTTTGTTACCTTTTTTAATATGTAGTCACGGTCACGGATACCAGTTCGACGCAAAGGGGATCGGGGAAGTGTTCCTGGAAACGGGACAGGCGGTCGAGCGGAGGTATTCATGAAGATCACGGAAAAGATCCAAGTCATCAATCCACAGGGGCTTCATCTTAGGGCGGGCGCGAAACTGGTGGCCGTCGTCAATCGATTCAAGTCGAAAGTCACCCTCCGCCATGGGGCGCGAGAAGCCAACGCCAAGAGCATTCTCAACCTGTTGGCGCTTTGCGCCTTGGAAGGCGCGCAGATCGAGGTCGTCATCGAGGGCGAGGACGCCAAGGACGCATGGGACAATATCCGGGACCTTTTCGAGAAGGGGTTCCATGAGTTGGTGGCGGTCTAAAGGTGCGCGGAGAGGCGGTGGTCGTCATGAGGATCAATCCTTCCCATACGGTCGGTAAGATCGCGGTGAGTTCAAGCGGCGCGGCGGCGGTCTTCGAGAGATACCATCTCGATTATTGCGTTCATGGCGGTGAAACCCTCCGGGCGGCCTGTCTTCAGGCCCGTCTTCCCCTGGAAGAGATCACCGATGAATTGGAAAAGGTCGATGAACGGCCAATGTCCTGGTACATGAAGAAAAGGAATTGGGACTTGGAGTCCATGGCGGACCTGATTGACTACATCGTCCATATCCATCATGACTACAGCCGGTGCGAAACGCGTCTTATCGACCGGATGCTGGAAGAAGCGGTGGAGGAACTGGGTGACAAGAACCCGACCCTTGCCACTGTCCAGGAATACTTCCTTAAGATGGCCGAGGAGCAGATCGACCATATGCGGTTGGAGGAAGAGAAGGCATTCCCCTATTTGATCCAGGCGGAGAGGGCCCTGCGCCGGAAGGATCCGGTTCCCCATCCCTTCCGCGATTATGACCTGTTCCAGCATCCTTTAAGGGTCCTGGAATGGGATTACGGGTTGCTGGGAAGGGAATGGAACGACATCAACCGGTTGACCCATTATTTTGAGCTTTCCTCAAGCCAGAAAGAGTACCTGGGACATCTCTATGACGCGATGAAACGGTTGGAGTTCGATACCCGGCATCACATCCATCTCGAGGACATTCTTTTGAAAAAAGCGGTCGGCTCGGGGTTGCTGGATGAGGTCAAACTCGGCGTGATCCGAAAAGGAGGCGTGGGATGAAAAAACACCCGCTCAGGAGCAAAAAGAAAAGGCCCCGGGTCCCTTTGGCCCGAAAGGCGGTTCACCGGCCCAAGCCCTATCCCAAGCGGATCGCGGGGATGAAGGATGAGTTCAGTGACCTGATGATAGTGGATTACACAATCCCAGATTAAGGAGAATGTCATGGTCCTCTCGGTCGACGAAGCCAAACAAGAAGCGCAGATGCAACCTCTGTTGGTGGTGAGGGATGTTCTGAACGCCCGTTACACATGCCGGGATTTCAGATCCGATCCGGTCCCCCGGACGATCATCGATAAGATCCTGGAAGCGGCGACCCGGGCGCCCTCCACGGCCAATACCCAGCCTTGGGAGATATTCGTGGCGGGAGGGGATCGATTGAGCCGGATCCGGGAGCATTTTCTATTGAACCACGATAAGAACCGACCGCCCCATCCGGACCTGCCGATGGCCCGTCAATGGCCCGCGGCCCTGAAAAAACGGGTCGATGAGATCATGGCGCTCCACCAAAAAGAATTGATGACCCATCCGGGTGAGGTCTCCGAGGATAAAAAGCACCAGGCCCGCAACTTCCAGTTCTTCGGCGCGCCGGTCGTCATTTATCTTTGCATGGATAAAAGCCTGGGTTTTTGGTCCATCTTCGACCTGGGGCTTTTGACCCAAAGCATCCTGCTGGAAGCCAGGGAATGGGGATTGGATACCGCCCCGGCCTTGATGCTGGTGGCCTACCCGGACATCATCCGGGAAGAATTGGCGATCCCGAACCATCTCTCGGTGGTCTTCGGGATAGCCTTGGGTTACGCGGCGGAGGGAAGCCGTCCCGGGGAATTCAAAAGCCCCCGCCGGCCCTTGTCCGAAGTGGTCCATTACAGCGGTTTTGGGACCTAACTTCGATTCCTGATCCGATGGTTTTCTGATATCCCAACATGATCGCGGCCCTTGACAGGGCCGGCCAATAATTATACGGTCGTATAATAATTAAAGGAGCAATCATGCCGAGGCCATCCCAAAATACGGACCAGCAATTGGTGGAGGCGGCCCGGGACCTGATGCGGTCCGCGGGGATCAGCCAGCTTAACCTACGCCAAGTGGCGAAAAAGGCCGGTGTCAACCTGGGGATGTTCCACTACCACTTCAAGACCAAAGAAGCCTTCACCCGCCGGGTCCTTCAGGAAACTTATGACAAATTCTTCCAGGAATTCACCCTGGAGTCCTCCAAGGACGGCGAAACTTTGGGTCAATTGAGAGGCGCCCTTGTCGCCCTGGGCAAGTTCGCGGTCCGCAACCGACGGATGTTCCTGGCGATCCTGCATGACGTGCTGAACAAGGACAAGGTGGTCCTTGATTTCGTGAAGACCAATATTCCCCGGCATGGGGAAGTGATCGTCGGGCTGGTGCGCAAATGCCAGAAAGAAGGTTCCCTCCGCAAGATGCCTTTGTCCTCGGTCATGCCCTTTCTCATGGGCACGAACGCCTTGCCCGCCATGATGCTGTCCATGATGGAACATTTGGAAATAAAGAGAGTGAGGTTCATTCCCTTGAAGTTGATCGCTTTTGAGATCGCCTCCGAGAAAGCCATCGAGAACCGGGTGGACCTGGCCCTTTCGGCCCTCAGGCCTCTCACAATACAAAGTAAGTCGAGGAGGGGAAGGTAATGAAACGGAACAAGAATTTTCAATGGGTCCTTTGGGGATCGATCCTCTTGGCGGTCCAAGCCAACGCGGGTCCGGCCCGGTTGAAGTTATCGCTCAACAAAATGGTCCAGAAGGCACTGACGAATTCGCCTAAGTTGGGAGCGGCCCAATTGGCCTATGAATCCGCCAAAAGCGAGGCCAGCGCCATGAACGCAGCGGAATTCCCCCGGTTGGGCGTGAGCGGTAATTATTTCTATCAGACCTATGTCCCGGCCTTTTCCGTCTCACCCGCGGCTCCCCAGGTGGCTTTTGGCGAGAGCAACAACTGGAGCGCTTGGGCGACCTTGAACTGGAACTTGTGGGACTTCCGGTCCCAGCATGCCTTGAGCGACAGCGCCTCCGCTCTGTCCGAATCCCAAAAGGAGACTTATGAGGCGGCTGAACGGCAGTTGCGGCTGGCAGTCCGGCTGGCTTATTTCCAAGTACAGATCAACTTGGAGCAGGTCCGGCTTTTAGCCGACTCGCTTTCCCTGTCCAAAGCCGAATACGCGGATATTGGACATCAGAACAAATATGGCTCAGCTAGCAAAGTGGACCGCTTGTCCGCCCATCAAGAGGTGCTCAATTACCAAAGACAGTTCTGGCAAGCCCAGGCCAATTTGGCCCAATCCCTACGGGACCTTTACGCTCTGGTGGGGATCGCCGAACCGGCGGACCTGAGCTCGCCGGTGGACGCCCGTATGAAAGACAACCTGCCACCGGAAGTTGAGAATCCCACCGTTTGGTTGACCCTGGATGGGGTGATGGGCTCCCGGGCGGAGCTTGAAAGTGAAGCCTCGGTGCCGCCGGATGACAGCGTGCCCCAACTCAAGACCTACACATACTTGGCGGATTCGGCCCGCATGGCCGCGGACGCGGTCCATGCCCAGCTTTTCCCCAAGATCACCCTGGCGGCCCAGGCGGGTTATGAGAACCCAGACGGGCCCATCCTTTCGACGGTGCAACAGAATATCGTGAGCGTTTCGGCCAGTATGCCGATCTTTGATTGGGGGCAGATCGTCAGCGACTCCGATTCGAAACGCAAGCAATCCGAGGTTTACCTGAAGGACTTGGCCCAGGCCAAATTGGACCTGTGGAGGGATTGGAACAAGGGGAAAGACAATCTGAGGTCCCTGGAGCATCAGGAAACCCTGAACGAGACCGATGTGAGCGAGACCAGGCAACTGGCCAAGCTGACCTATCAAGCCTATAAGGCGGGCGGTACCCGATTCCTGGAAGTCCAGACCGCCAATGTGGAGGCCTTGAACGCCAAGATCCAGGCGGTGGCCAACGACGTTCAGATCCTGATGCAGTTGGCGGTGTTGTCGTCTTTAGCGGGAAGCAGCAACTAACCTAAGGAGCTCGGCATGAAAAAACGACTGAAGTTCATCATTCCCCTGGCGCTGGTCGCCATCGCGGCGCTGGTCTATTGGCGCATCATCAGCACCAAGTTCGCTTACGCGGGCACCGTGGAAGCCACCGAAGTGGATGTGGCGGCTCAGGAACCCTCCACCATCCTGACCCGGCCGGTGGACGAGGGGCAGGCGGTGACCCAAGGCCAGGTGATGGCCACCCTGGATGGGACGGATTACAAGATCCAGCAAAGCCTGGCCCAGGACGATTACAACCGGGGTGTGAAACTTTTCAAGAGCGGTTCCATGTCCCAAGAAAACTTCAATCACCTACAGTCCCAGAAACAACTGGCGGACCTGCATGTGGAATGGTGCACTATCACTGCGCCCATCACGGGCCGGGTGCTGACCAAATACCATGAACCCGGCGAATGGGTGGGACCGGGCACCAAGCTTTTTACCCTGGGGGACCTGCGGCAGGTCTGGTGCTATTTTTATGTTCCCCAGCCGGTGTTGGTGAAGATCAACTATGGCCAAAAGATCCAGGCCCGGCTTCCCGAACTGCCCAATCAGGCCTTTCAAGGGACCATCACCCATATCAATGACGAGGCCGAATTCACGCCGAAGAACGTGCAGACCGAACAAGAACGGACCCGTCTTATTTACGGCGTGAAGATCACCTTTGATAACCCCCAAGGTTTGCTCAAACCGGGCATGACCTTGGAAGCGGACCTGCCGAAAGAATAGAGGCCTTATGGCGCCAGGGATCAGCATCCGGATCGAGGGCATCACCAAATTCATGGGCTCGAACGAGGCCCTGGAGAAGGTGAGTTTTACATTCGAGGCCGGCCAATTGCACGGCCTGATCGGGCCGGAGGGGTCGGGCAAGACGACCTTGCTGCGCCACATGATCGGTCTTTTGAAGCCCAATGAAGGCCGGGTGGTCTATCTGGATGACGGGAAAGTTGTGCCTTTTTCGGAAGTGAGGCCCCACATGGCCTATATGCCCCAATTGCAAAGTCT
Source organism: candidate division FCPU426 bacterium (assembly GCA_027452205.1). Taxonomy (GTDB): domain Bacteria; phylum Oederibacteriota; class Muellerivitia; order Muellerivitales; family Muellerivitaceae; genus Bog-1183. The sequence continues at coordinate 22,379 of DAIDGV010000011.1, forward strand.
CTATTCGGACCTTTCCATCGGCGAGCATTTGGATTTCTTCCGCGATCTCTACCAGATCCCCGAAAAGATCTACCGGGAACGGCGTCAAGAACTACTACAAGTCACGAGACTTGAACCTTTCCAAGACCGGCCCGCGGGCGATCTCTCGGGCGGGATGTACAAAAAACTGGGGCTCATGTGCGCTTTGCTCCAATCACCCAACTTGATGTTGTTGGACGAGCCCACCACCGGGGTGGACCCCATCAGCCGCCGGGAATTCTGGGAACTGCTCTACCGCCTGCGGGAACAAGGCATCCTCATCATCATTACCACCGCTTATATGGATGAGGCGGAACGCTGCGACCGGGTGCATTTGCTGGAACACGGCAAGATGCTGGCCAGCGGCGAGCCCCGGGAAGTGATGCGCCAGCAAGGCGTGGCCAGCTTCGAGGAATTGTTCCTGCGTCACGCGAAAGAAGAGGCCGGCCATGTTGTCCGTTGACGTGAAAGACCTCGCGGTCCAATTCGGTGATTTCACCGCAGTGGACCATATCTCGTTCCAGGTGAACCAAGGCGAGATCTTCGGTTTCCTCGGCGCCAACGGGGCGGGCAAGACCACGACTATCCGGGTCCTTTGCGGACTCTTGATCCCCACCGGAGGGGAAGTAAGCGTGGCGGGGTTGAACCTGAAGGATGGTTTGGAGCCGGTCAAGACCAAGGTCGGTTATATGTCGCAAAAGTTCACGCTTTACCAGGATATGACGGTCACCGAGAACCTGGATTTCACCGCGGCCCTGCACCGGATCCCCTCAGCGGTTTATGAACAACGAAAGAAAGAACTTTTGGAATTCATCGGTTTCCGGGAAAAGACCAGCCGGTTGGTGCGGGAACTTTCGGGCGGGACCAAACAAGAGGTTTCCCTGGTAGCGGCCTTACTGCACGATCCGGATATCGTGTTCCTGGACGAACCGACGGCGGGGGTTTCCCCGGCGGCCCGGGCCCGGTTCTGGTCGCTGATCCGCCAATTGTCCGCCCGGGGTAAAACGGTCTTCGTGACCACCCACTATATGGATGAAGCCGAGCAATGCGGCCGTATCGCCCTGATGCGGGACGGGCGGATCATCGCCCTGGACAGCCCGGAAAACCTGAAAAAGAAAGCCTTCCCCGAACCGCTTTTCGAACTGACCCCGCTGGGGCCCTCGAGAACCTGGCTGGGCGAGCTGCATGCGCAGGAAATGGTCCTGGATGTGAATCCCTATGGCATGCGTTACCACGTCGTAGTGAAGAACGCCGAGGATTTTAAAAAGATCGTGGGGCGATGGTCCTCGGATTTTGAAAGCCGTCCTATCGCCCCTTCTTTGGAGGATGTGTTCATTCACTTGGTGGAAGGGAGGACCCCGTGAACGGTTCCTTCTTTCAATTTGTCCGCGCCTTTTCCATCGCCCGCAAGGAAGTGCGCCATATCCTGCGGGACCCTTTTACCTTGGGATTGGCGCTGGGATTGCCATTATTGATGGTGCTTTTCTTCGGTTACGCCATGGATTTCAACGTTCACGATATCAACCTGACGGTCTATGACCAGGACCACAGCCGATCTTCCCGGGAATTGGCCGAGGTGTTCCAGTCCTCGGGTTACTTTCATTTGAATTACCGGTCTTTGAACGGAAAACCCGCGGAGACATTGGATTCCCAACAGGCCAAGGCGGCCCTTTTCATCGAACCCAAGTTCGAGGAGAACCTTTCCCGCCTCGGAACCTCCAGCGCCCAAGTGCTTATCGACGGGTCGGACAACTCCACTGCCGGGGTCATTGGCGGTTACCTTTCGGGTATCCAGACCGCGGCCATCGGCCGTATCACGGGCAAGACCCTGGTCCAACCGGTGAGCGTGGATACCCGGTACCTCTATAACGGGGAGCTGAATAGCCGCTGGTTCACGGTGCCCGGCCTGTCGGTGGTGGTCTTGGCCATTTTGGGCATCATGTTGACCGCCATCACGGTGGCACGGGAATGGGAAAGGGGTTCCATGGAACTGCTGCTTTCGACCCCGGTGTCCCCTCTGGAGATCATCATCGGCAAGCTGGCTCCTTATCTGGTCATGGGGCTTGTGGCCCAGGTCATCATTTATGTGGCCGCTCGTGTACTTTTTGGCGTGCCCTTCGAGGGTAGTCACTTGTTGCTTTTCGTGGGCACCGTCTTGTTCCTGGCGGCTTGCATGGCCCAAGGTCTCCTGATCTCGGTCACGACCCGCCACCAGATCGCCGCCATCCAGTTCTCCCAAATGATGGGGCAGCTTCCCTCGCTGATGTTGTCAGGTTTCATCTTTCCCATCGAGAGCATGCCGGTATTCTTTCAATACTTCACCATGATCTTTCCGGCGAGATGGTTCATGGTGGTGGTAAGGGGGGTCTTTTTGCGGGGAGCGGGGCTTACCGAGCTGGCGGGCCCGCTTTTCGTGCTTTTGTTGATGGATATCTTCTTCATCACCATGGCGGTGAGGCGCTTTAAACGGGATGTGGAGCCATGATGAAACTCAAGATCAGCCCCATCATGATGGGGTTCATCAAAAAGGAATTGGTCCAGACCCTGCGGGATCCGCGCATGCGTATCCTTTTGTTCGTGGCGCCGGTCATCCAATTGGTCCTTTTCGGGTTGGCGATCAATACGGATATCAAGAACATCAAGCTGGCGGTGGTCTATAAGCCCAATGACGTGATCTGCCGGAAGATCGAGGACCATTGTTACGGTTCCGGATGGTTCATTCGGGCCCCCCAGCCCGACGGGGACGCCACCGCGCTCATCCGCTCCGGCAAGGCCGACGCGGTATTACTGGCCCCTGAAGGCGGATTGACCCGGGCCCTGGAAAGGGGAGGGGGTCACCTGCAACTGCTCATTGATTCGGAAAATATCGTGAAGGCCCAAAGTGCCGAAGGCTATGTACAAGCCATCGTGAGCCAAACGGTGGCGGAACAGACCCGCGTGACCGCCCCGCCTCCGCCGATCCAATTCGTGACCCGGTATCTTTATAACCCTGAACTGGAGTCATCCTTTTATATGGTGCCGGGCGTCCTTTGCATGATCCTCCTCATTTCCACCATGGTCCTGACCAGTTCCTCCATCGCCCGGGAAAAGGAGTTGGGCACCTTTGAATCGCTCATCGCCTCGCCGGCCAGTTCCCGGGAGATCCTCTTGGGTAAGACGGTACCTTATGTCATCCTTGGCATGGTCGAGATGCTGCTGGTATTAGGGGTAGCGGTCTTCGGTTTTCATGTGCCCATGCGCGGGCCGTTATGGATGCTCATCCTGGCGGCAATGGCTTTCGTCATCAATACGGTCAGTATGGGGGTGTTGCTCTCAAGCTTCGTGCAGAACCAGCAACAATCCGCCATGTTCGGGTTCCTGTTCATCTTCCCGGCGATCCAACTTTCGGGCCTGACCTATCCCATCGAGAACATGCCCTGGGTGTTGAAACCCTTCGCTTATGTGGATCCGGTCCAGTTCTTCGTGGCCTTGCTCCGCAACATCATGCTCAAGGGTGGCGATCCTTTCCTGGTCTCTCAATATATCGGAGCCCTGCTGCTGACCGGTGTCTTCGCCATTTGGGTGGCCTCCCACCGGTTCCGTCAAACATTGAATTAGGAGAAGGAATGATCCGTTGGTCCTGCCTTGTTATTTTGCTCTCGGTCGATATCGCGCGGGCCGGCATATTGGGACCCCAAGATCCCCTGGCTCCAGGCCCCATGGCCTTTGATGAGACTTTCTTGTCCCGAACCGTTGAAGTGCTGGAGCCCCGGGCGAACACAGTGAACGGTCATTTCGAGGATTGTTATGCCCTGGGCAGGGCCTGCCTTTATCTTTCCCGGTGCCAAGACCTGGATCACCGACGGGATGAGGCCAAACGAACGGTGGAAGAAGGGGTGCAAAGCGCCCAAAAGGCCGTCTTGTTAGATCCCCGATCGGCGAGGGCCCATAGCTTACTGGCCCTTTTATATGTGACCCAAATCGGGTTGAACGACTTTTTCGCGGCCATGAGCTTGGGCCCCAAAGCCGGCGAGGAGAATAAAAAGGCGCAAGCGTTGGACGCGAAGGACGCCCAAACCCAACTGGCATTGGCGACCCAATATGTGATGGCCCCGCCGATCGGCGGCGGGAATGTAAAAAAGGGGATCCAAGTCCTTCAAATTGTCACCGGCCTGGAGCCGGACTGGGACGAGCCCTATTACTGGCTGGCCAAGGCTTACCGCAAAGAGAACGATCGGGTGAATTTTAAAGAGGCCCTTCAAAAAGCGTTGTCGATCGATCCGGACAACCGTTCGGCTCGAAGGGAATGGGAGGATTGGCCCTGAACGGCGTCCTTTATTATGACCCTCATCATGGCCGGATCCCTTGAGGACGCCTAAAGTCCCATAGAGGGCGACCTTTATGGGACCGAATGACCCAATTGTTCTTGAAAAGCCGATCGTCGTGTCCGAGGGCCGGTTCGAATTGAACGGCGGCCGTATCCTTTCCATGGCCCGGAAGGAAACGCGGCATATCCTCCGGGATCCCTATACCTTGACCCTGGCGATCTTCCTGCCGATCTTTTTAGTGGTCTATTTCGGGCTCGCCATCGATTTCAATATCCGTAACCTCAGCTTGGCCGTTTATGACCGTGACCACAGCCGGGCTTCCCGGCAGTTGGTGGATATTTTCGGCAGTTCCGGTTTTTTCCGGATCGAAAAGGGGCAGAGCCCTTCCAATGTGACGGAAAGCCTGGAATCCGAGTCCGCCAAGGCGGTCCTTTTGATCGAACCACACTTCGCCCGGGACCTGGGTTCCGGAAAGACGGCACGGGCCCAGGTCCTGTTGGACGGGGCGGACAATTCCACTGTCGGTACCCTTCTGGGTTATTTGGATGGGATCCAACAGTTGGCATCACGGCGATATTTGTCCCCTAAAGGGGAAAGATCGCGGGTCCCCGCCGTTCGGCTGGCCTCGCGCTATCTTTTTAATCCCCAATTGAGCACGCCTTGGTTCATCGTTCCCGGTCTCTCGGTGGTGGTGCTTGCTGTCCTCTTCACGTTGTTGACGGCCCTGACAGTCGCGCGGGAATGGGAGAACGGATCCATGGAAGTGCTTTTGGCCACTCCGATCCGTCCCCTGGAGATCATTTTTGGGAAATTGGTCCCCTATATGGTCATGGGCCTTTTGGTCCAAGCGGCCATCTATCTGGTGGCCCGGCTGGGATTCGGAATCCCCTTCATGGGCAGCCATCTTTTGTTCCTGGCGGGGAGCCTGCTTTTCATCACAGCCTGTCTGGCGCAAGGTATGTGGATCTCGGTGGCGATCCGGCAGCAGCGGGTCGCCATGCAACTGGCCATGATCACGTCCCAACTGCCGGCTTTCTTGCTGTCAGGGTTCATCTTTCCCGTGGAGAACATGCCGCGATTCTTCCAATGGGTCTCAGCGGTCCTTCCGGCCCGATGGTTCATGACCCTCATCCGGGAAGAGTTCCTAATGGGAACGCCCTGGATGGACCAAATGGGCCCTTTCGCGGCCCTGATGGGGTTGGACTTCCTTCTCCTGCTCATGGCCTGGAAGAGCTTTAAAAAGGACCTGGAGCCATGAAGGCGAATCCCATTCTTTTGGGTTTTGTCCGCAAGGAGATCGTTCAAACCCTGCGGGACAAAAGGTCTTGGTTCGTCCTTTTCTTGGCCCCGGTGCTTCAACTTATCCTTTTCGGCATGGCGGTCAACACGGAGATGAAAGACATCAAACTGGGAGCGGTTTACGCTCCGGGCGACGTCTTTTGCCGAAGGGTGGTGGAACGTTTCTACTCTTCCCAATGGTTCGTCCCAGCGGACGGGAAAGGAACGGATCCCTTTGATTGGATCCGGTCGGGCCGGGCGGACGCGGTGATCGTCGCCCCGCCGGGCGGATTGACCCAGGCCGTCGGCCGGGACCGGGGAAAGCTGCAACTCCTCATCAACGGCAGCAATGTCCTCAAATGCCAAAGTATCGAGAACTACGCCACGGCCATACTGGCCCAAGCGGCGGCCCAAGAAAAGATCCGGCCCCGACCGCAGCCGGTGTTGGAATTGAGCACCCGGGTCCTTTACAACCCCCAGTTGGATTCCGCGTTTTTTATGGTGCCGGGCGTGGTCTGTAACATCCTGGGGATCCTCACGATCGTTTTGACCAGCGCGGGATTGACCCGGGAAAAGGAGGAGGGGACCTTTGAGACCCTGATCGCCTCGCCGGCCAGGCCTTGGGAGATCCTTTTGGGAAAGAGCGTTCCATATGTGCTCCTGGCGATGTTGGATGGCCCGGCGGTCCTGGCAACCTCCCTTTTGGTCTTCCAAGTCCCCATGCGGGGGTCCTATCTGGAGTTAATGGTCTCGGGTTTCGCCTTCGTGGTGACCAATGTGGCCATCGGCGTCCTTATTTCAACCATCGCCAAGAACCAACAACAAGCGGTATTAGCGGGATTTCTTTTTTTATTTCCGGCCATCACGCTCTCGGGACTGGGTTTTCCGGTTGAGAACATGCCGTTGATCCTGCGGGTGGCCGCTTACCTCAACCCTTTCAAGTACTTCGTGGACCTGCTCCGGAACATCATGCTCAAAGGAGGGGACTTCGGACTCTTTACCACCGATACGCTGATCCTTTTTCTCTTGGGAACGGCGGCCGTCCTTTTTACCTTCGCCCGCTTCCGGCGGACCTTGAACTGAGGAACGATCATGGGACGGAAGACGCTCATCCTGTTGGTGAACATCCTTCCCGGGGCCTATTTGGTTTCGCTTTGGTTCTCGGGACAAGATCTTTATGATCCCCGGCCCTGGGTGAATCTGCCCATTCGTTTTTATCTCATGGATCTCTGCCCGGTATTGTGGACCCTTCAAATTTTTGGTGTTCCCGCCAGAGGTTTCTTCCAGAAGCTCTTCCGTCAGGGCGTCCGGCGCTCGGCCCTGTTGGCGGCTCCGGTCTTGGCGCTAGTCCTGTTCCTTGTGGAATCCTTACGGGCGGTGAGGGACCCGGCGACGGCCCAAGCGGTCACTTTGACCAATGTGTTGTGGATGGAAGGCGCGGCGGTATGGACCGTTTTCTTGTTGCTGGCTTCCGCTCGATCACGGCCCGGTCTTTCAACCGCCGCGCGATGGAGTTCCTTCGGTTCCTTCATTGTTCTTTTAGCCGGCGGGGCCGTTTATTTTTTTGATACTGGATGCGACATCAGCCGTTTGCTCGTTTTGATAGGGATCGCGGCTTGGTCGATCCAGAAAGTCATCGACTTTTTGGCGGTCCGAAACTCAAGATTCTCCGTTTATTAGTCAATCGTTCAGGGCAAAGGCATGATGGCGAGCATATTGAGAACCTCTTCGGGTGGATTAGGATTAAGAAGAAAGAAGAGGAGGCGACCATGATCCGACAGACCCTGCAAGAACTTTTGGCGGAAAGGACCGTAGAAGGGTCTCTTTATGAGAAGTTGGCCGAATATGGGGTCAGATGTCATGCCTGCGCCCACCGTTGCCGTATCCCCGAGGGCAAAAGAGGCGTGTGCCAGGTCCGCTATAACGAGGGCGGAGTGTTGAGAGTTCCCTGGAATTACGTGGGCGCATTGGACGTGGATCCGATTGAGAAAAAACCGTTTTTTCATGTCCTGCCCGGCAGCATGGCTTATTCCTTCGGCATGTTGGGATGCGATTACCACTGCGATTATTGCCAGAACTGGATCACCAGCCAGGCCCTTCGGGACCCGGCCTCGGAGGAGGCCGGCGCGCGGCCAGTCGACCTAACGGCCGAGCAGATCGTGGAAGGGGCCATCCAAAAGCAATGCCATACGGTGACCTCCACTTACAATGAACCCCTGATCACGACCGAGTGGGCGGTAGAGATCTTCAAGAAAGCCCGAGTGGACAATCTCCTCACTTCCTACGTTTCCAACGGTAACGCCACCCGGGAAACTCTGGAATACCTGCGACCCTGGCTGGACGCCTACAAGGTGGACTTGAAGGCATTCAATGACAAGACCTACCGAAGGAGTATGGGGGGGACCCTGGCGCCCGTGCTGGAGACCATCGAACGGCTCAAGGCCATGGGGGTATGGGTGGAAGTCGTGACTCTGGTGGTGCCGGGCCTGAACGACAGCGAGAATGAATTGAGCCACATCGCGAAATTCGTGGCCTCGGTTTCCCGGGACATTCCCTGGCATGTCACGGCTTTCCATCCCGATTACAAGATGATGGAAAGGCCCTGGACCGAACCGGAGAAGTTGAACGTCAGTTATCAGATCGGCAAGGCCGCGGGACTTCATTACGTTTACTCGGGCAACCGGCCCGGGGAAGTGGGCACCACGGAAAATACCTATTGCCCTGGTTGCGGACAGTTGTTGATCGAACGCCAGGGTTTCCGGGTGAAGAAGAATATTTTGGGCGCGGAAGGCAACTGTCCCCGCTGCTTGGGCCCCATTCCCGGTATTTGGGGCGTTCCGGACAGGGCGCCCCACAAGGTGGTTCCGGTGGAAAGGACGCCCAGAAGCCAGGAAGCGCTCTTGATAATCAAAGAACCCGAAGAAAGTTTACTGGGGGAAACTTGAGGTCGGCGCCATGGGAATCTTGTCGAAAGACGTAATGCGGGGAATGTGGAAAAGGTCGACCGCCTTTTTTTGGCGTCGGCCCGTTAGTGAGTTGGAACGAGAAATGCGGGCCCATCCTTCTGAATTTCTCGCCTCGATCCTCTTCCTGGGGTTCGGTCTGTTGTCGCTGGTCGTCCTGGCATTGGGTCGACCCGGCGCGGGAGAAAGCCTTCGTTATACCTTGTTCTGTGGCAGTGTGTGGTTCCTTTGGATGACTTATGTGGTCCATTACCTGCCCGCAAAAGACCGGTTGATGCAATTTTTAAGGGGGGGTCGGTCCCTGGATAGCGGTGATGCTCGCTTATAAATGGGTGCGATTCCTCATTCCGGCGGTCCATCCTTCCAAATTCGACGACGAATTTCGACAGTTCGAGATAAAGTTTTGGGGACATCCTTCTTCCCTTTGGACGAAGGCGCTATCGGGAAGTCCCTTTTGGATCGATTTTTTTGTTCCTTTTATCTGGGATTCTTCTTGTGGATGTTCGGCTTTCTTTTTTATTCCGCTTTTTCCAGCCGTGCCGTTATCAGAGGCTTATGTTGGGATTGATGTTGATCTATATCGGTGGCTTCATCGGTTACGTGATCTTTCCCGCCGCGGGCCCGCGTTATGCTTTTCCGGAAGAGTGGGTTTGGTTGAATGGAGGTAAGCTGTTCCATTTGACCGATCGTGTCGTTTGGCATATAGGGGCCCGGTTGGATGTCTTTCCAAGTTTGCACGCGGCCATTGCCATTTTTCTTTTCCTCTGGCTGGCCGAGTATCATCCGTAGTAGGCCTTCTGGGGATTGCCCATGACCTTCGGGATGTGGATCTCCACCATTTTCTTGGGCTTCCATTATTTTCCGGACCTTGTTAGCGGGGCTTTCTTGGGCGCGGCGGTCTTTTTTCTGGTGCTCTTTTTGGAAAGACTATTTTATGGGCGGTTAGTTTAGATAGTCCTATGGTCAGTTCTTTCTTTTGTTTTTTGCCCTTTTCTTTCCCAAAAAAGGTTCGATTTTGGCGAATTCATCCCTGGTGATCTGCTGGGGTTCGCCTCCGGAAAGTTCGATAAGGCATATGGAGTTTTCGTTTTCATAGGAAAAAGCGCAGACTTGCTCCAAATTCAGCCACAGTTCTTTGTTGTCGATAGTCTTGAGATGGACGAATTTCATGGAGTTTCCTCTCAAAGAAAGCGAGCCGGCCCCCTGGGCCGGCTCACCGAAAATACTAAGCCTTTAATATAACCTTCAGTGCGTTCTCCTTGGCGGCGTTACCAAAAGTGGCGTAAGCCGACATCACATCGGAAAGCGCGAATTTGTGGGTGCCCATTTTCTTGGCGTCCAACTTGCCAGATCTGAGCACCTTCAAAAGCATAGGCGTCGTCACCGTATCCACCAATCGGGTGGTCAAAGCGATATTGCGGTCCCAAAGTTTTTCCATATGCAGGGTCGCGGGTTTGCCGTGCACCCCGATATTGGCGATGCGTCCGCCGGGAGCCACGATGGCCTGGCAGGTCTCAATGGAGGAGGGTACACCCACTGCCTCAATGGCCACGTCCACTCCCTCGCCGCCCGTCAGGGTCTGGATGCGTTGTTCGATATTTTCTTTCTCGAAGTTGATGGTGTCGGTGGCGCCAAAGGCCTTGGCGACCTTGAGACGGTTATCGTCCCGGTCGATCAGGATGAGTTTGGCGGGTGAATAGAACTGGGCGGTCAAAAGGGCCGCCAGTCCAATGGGGCCCGACCCCACGATGGCCACGATATCCCCCGGTTTCACCTGGCCGTTGATGACGCCGCACTCAAAACCGGTGGGGAAGATATCCGACAACATGACCAAGGCTTCCTCCTCGACCCCTGGAGGCGCGGCATAAAGGCTATTGTCGGCGTGAGGAATGCGGACATATTCGGCCTGGGTACCGTCAATGGTGTTGCCAAGGATCCAGCCGCCGTTACGACAGTGGGAATACATCCCTTTCTTGCAATAATCGCATTTGCCGCAGGAAGTGATACAGGAGATCAGGACCCGGTCCCCGACCTTGAAGTTTTGCACGCTTAATCCAACGGATTCGATGACGCCCACCCCTTCATGGCCCAAGACGCGGCCATCGGTGACGGTAGGAACATCCCCCTTCATGATGTGCAGATCGGTACCGCAGATCGTGGAGGTGGTGATACGGACGACGGCATCGGTGGATTCTTTGATGGCGGCTTTGGGTTTATCTTCCCAGGCCTTTTGGCCTGGGCCGTGGTACACCAAGGCTTTCATAGTGTTAGCGGCTACTTTTACAGCGGTGGTCATAACAAACTCCCTTCAATGGTCTTTCTGACTCCACTGTAAGATGCCCTTCGGGACGTGAATATGACCCAGACCATGGCTCGTAAAAAATTCAAAAGGGTCTTTGCTGAGGTAAAACGTTCCCTTTCAAGATCGGGTAAGAGCCTCTTTCATTCCCCCGGTTCATGACTTAAAACACCGTCAAATCGCCCGCTAGATAATCCTTCCAAAGGAAAGGCAGCAATGCCATTTCATCAGACACGATCTCCTCCACGGTGGAACGCAGGTCCCGCGGGTCGAGGCCTTCCAAAAGCCGCAATCGAACATCGATGACCAAGGGCTCGTTCAAGGGGTTGCCGATGCGGCTGACCAGATAGCATTCGGCTTCCCTCACCTCCACGAGGGCGACCACTCGTGAAGCGATGCGCTGGGCCGAGGCTTGGTACAACTTACCGGTGTGGGTACGGGGATTCTTGCCCGCGGCGGCTTCCAAGGTCATTGGCCGGTAGGGAGTGATGAGGCCATTGGCCCGGTTGCCCCGGCCCACCTGGCCGTCGTCGCCGGACTCGGCGGAGGTGCCCGTGACGGTCAGGTAAAGGCTCTGGGACGTATCGCCATCGGCGGTGTTGACCCTTACATCAGTGGCTAGTGGGGTATGGGCGCGCAAGATATTCTCGATCTCCCGGGTGAGGCGTTCCCTTTTCTGGAAATAATCAGGTAAGTCCCACACGAACCGGTCTACGAAAGCGCAGGACAATGTCAGCCCCAGCCGGTCCCCCTGCCGCACGCCCATGATCTTGATATCGGCGCCGGTCTCGGGGAAACGCCGTTTGAAATGGGGGGTGTTGAGTTCGCGTTCCAAGGCGAGGAGGGTGGTCTCCAGCGTGGTCATCGGCGCGAAACCCACTCCAATGGAAGTGTCGTTGGATAAGGGTACGGATGAGCCCCGGCCAAAAAGATCGACCAAGTCCCCTGAACCCGGACGCAGAAGGCATTGGATGGATAAATGCCGGTAAGGGTCCAAGTGGGGAAGTTTCTTGCGGAACCAATCGCGCACACTTTCCAAGGCCAGGTCCTGCAGGGGTACGATCTTTTCGCCCACACGATCGACCGCCCGGCCCGCCAGGAAGATCCGGATGGGCTCCGTGATCTCGCCGCCGCCAAAGCGAGGGCTGGAAGAACCGCCGACGAGGAGCACCTTATCCACGTTGTGGTGCAATATGGAGCCGAAATGATCCAAGTAATAATGGCTGAGCGTTTGGGACAGATTCTCGGCCAGCGCGTCGCAAATGGAGTCAGGATGGCCTAGCCCCTTGCGTTCGACCACTTCCACATCCAAGTTGCCGACCGAGGGGCCGCGAGAAACCGATAAGACCAAGGAGTTCATATTTCCGCCTCCCGAGCGCCGTTGGATAAGCGCCTGTCGATTAAAACCTCGCGCGTCCGGGAAAGACTCCGAGCCAAGGGGCCGTTGTTATCGATCCGGTGGGTTTCCCATTCCGGGGGAGGTTCTTCCCAAATATGGGCGATGGTCTCGTGGATCTGGATGTCGGCGTCGGAGCCGGAACGACTGGCGGTGGGGACCAAGCGCTGACGGATTTGTTCCAGGTCCGTTCGGCATACATATAAGACAAATGGAACACCCAGATCCCGGGCCAATCGGGCGAAAGGTTCTCGGCGGGATTGAAGATGGAAAGAAGCGTCCACCAATACCCGCTGTCCTTCCAATAACCGCTTCTCGGTCTTGGCCCGCATGACGGCGTAAGTTCGTTCGGTTTGGGTAGGGCTGTAGATCCCTTCTTGGAATGACGCGGCCATGTCTTTTTCCAAAGGTACGCCGGCCAAGCCTTTTCGTACGGTGTCCGAAGAGATCACTTGCATTCCTTCGGCCCGGGCCAGTTCTTTGGCCAAGCTGCTCTTGCCCGTTCCGGGCAGTCCGGTCATGAGGACCAGGCAGGGTTTTTGGGCTAGCGGGGCGACCTTTCCCCAGGCCATGAGCGAATGTTTCTGGGTCCAGTGGCACTCGGTATCCTTTTCGGCACCCTGCGCGGAAATGGCCTGCAGGCCTCGGGCCAGCGCGCGTATCAGATGTCGGTAGGCCACATAGAAAGAGAGAAGATCGCCATCGGTGTCGCCCGTATAACGGAAATATTCCTCGGCCATTTGGCGCGATTCCGCGGGATAACCGTGGGCCTCTAGGTCCATGACCAGGAAGGCTACGTCCAACAAGGGATCGCCGCAGCGGTAACGCGGATCGAACTCGACCGCGTCGATGATGCGGATGTCCCTGGGAGCGGGCTCGTCCGGCTGGAAGTAGATGTGTTCCAAGCGGAGATCACCGTGGCCTTCCCGGGCCTTGAAACATCTTTCCTCGACCCAATGCCGCTGGCGATCCCATTCGTCGTTGAAAGCCCGTTCCAATCTTTCCCGCAGGGCGTGGGTCAGCAGGTCCGGTGGGAAAGCGCCGATCTGGGCGATGACTTGCCGCCAATTTTCCTCGACGATCTTAGGTTTGGCCCAACGGGCGATGTCCGGACCCTGGCCGGCCTGATGATAGAAATCCCTCAGGCGGGAAGCCAAGCGGGACCAGAAATCATCGGGCAAGATCCCCTGGGCCAGCCAGGTCCCCAGCCGCCATTCGTCCGGGAGGCGGCGCATCTTGACGGCATGGTCCACCGCATGGCCTTTTCCCTCAAAGACCAAACAGCCTTTTTGTTTCACCACTGGCACAACGCCCAGGTAAACGTCCGGGGCCAAACGCCGGTTCAAGGCCATTTCGATCCCACAGAAATGCATTCGTTGGGCCCGGGTGGAATAATCCACAAAAGGGAACTGGACGGCTTTCTTGATCTTGTAAGCGTGATCGCCCACCAGAAAGACGATGGAGATATGGGTCTCTTTTTTTTGGATGTCGGATGCCGTTTCAGGAAAGACCAAACGATCAGGTTCCCATACGAGTGTTGGGTGAGATGACATTCGGGACGTTGACTCTTTGCGCATGGTCATACCTCCCCATTACGATGTATCTAAGAGGGAGAAAATCCTATGACGAAGGTCACATCTTTCGATGGAGTCTGTGGGCTTTTTTAAGGTAGTTTTTCCAAAGGGCGTCGGTTTGCCGGTTGATCTCCTGGAACCAGGGTTGAATACCGGGAAACCTGGAGCGGCCCGCGGCTTTCAGTTTTTCCCCCATATTCTTCAAGTCCCTCCATTGTCCCAAAAGGTCCTGTATTTCGTGACAGACGCCGGTCAGGTGATCGGGCTGCGGAAGACCTAAGAACTTGAAATCCTCCAAGGCATAGCGCACCCGTTTCGCTTTGATCCGTAGATGGTGAAGCAAACGAGTGGAAGGTCGAGAACGAAGACTTCGTTCCAGTAACCGGGATAATTCATGATAATCCTTCTGATAATGCCGACGGGCCGTTTTAGGGCGACAAGGAATGGCATCCAAACGGGAAGGCAAGCGGTCGACCCAGATCAAAAAGGACGGGGTCTCCAAACGGTCCTTCAGTTCTTTTTGCAGTGCCTTCAGGACATCTTCTTGGGCCCGGATCCAGCGTTCCAAAGGGGAAGACGCCAGGGAAGCGGTGGAGCGAAGAAGAGCACAAAGGACTTCTTGGTCACGGATCCGGTTGGTATCCCGAGCCAGATGTTTGATCTCGTTCCTCAGGATAGAACTAGCGCGGCGACCGTCGTTGAAGAGCCGTAAACCCGTGCTCAAGCGGCGAAGGGTTACGCGAAGATCATGTAAGGCCCCGGGATCCACTCCTTTGAGGACGGCCTTCCGATTCCGTGTCAGTTCTTTGGCCAAGCGTTTTAATCGGTATAGGGGTTCAGGTCTCACCGAAACGACCTTTCCGAAAGGATCAGGACCCGGCCTTTTTTAATTTACGTAAGGCTTTTTTCAGGTCCCTGGCTTTTCGATGAAGGACCTCTTTTTCCATCCAGTCCGAATGATGCTTCAACTGGGCGTTGACGATCTCCAAGACCCGGCGCCTGGCGTAATGTTTATGGTCCGCTGGGATCAAATGCCAAGGAGCGATCCGGGTATTGGTCTTTTTCAGCATTTCCTCAGCGGCCTCGACATAGGCTTTCCATTTTTTGCGGGCGTCGATGTCTTCCGGGGTGATCTTCCATTGCTTATAGGGGTCCTTGATCCGGACCTTGAACCGGCGCAATTGTTCGTCGGGGGAGATGGCCAGGAAGACCTTGACCACGTCGATTCCGTCGTCCACTAGCATCTTTTCAATACGGTTGATCTCCTCATAGGCCTGGGACCAGCGCGTTTTGGGGGTCAGTTCGTTGACCCTTTCGACCAAGACTCGGCCATACCAGGTGCGGTCAAAGATGGCGCATTCGCCCGGTTTGGGCAGGGCCTGCCAGAAGCGGTAAAGATAATGACGGCCTTGTTCGTCGGAGGTTGGAGGGCCGAAGGCGTGAACCTTAACGCCGCGGGGGTCCAAATGCTCGGTCAAGCGACGGATGGTTCCGCCCTTGCCGGCTGCGTCAAAACCTTCCAATAGAATGAGCGCGCGGCGCTGGCTGTGCCAAACACCCTGCTGGATTCGAACTAGACGAAGTTGGAGTTTCTCGAGGGTTTTGGCGTAATCTTTCGAATTGTCGACAGGGAATCCGCCTTTTTTCAGCAGTCGCTTGAGGCTTAACGTTGCCATGGCCGCCCTCGTTGTTGGATGTGGCCCAAAGGCCTTCTCTATTATGACCGAGCGCATGGAAAAGCAAGGAATAAACCTTAAAGCGATGTCAGGCACAAAGTTACCTATGACGACCGATATTCGCAAAATGAAATCACATCCAGGAATTGTGCCGCCGGTCATACTTTTATTTTCATATCGATACTAAATTTAAAAATAAGAAATAATTGAACTTAACGAAGGAGGCGGCCTATGTCCTTAAAAGCCAAGATCGTTATTGCTGTCGCCGTTATTCTGGCAGCTTTTTTCCTTTTTCCGAGATTCTTTAAAGTGGACGGTACGATGGGCGTTCTGATAGGCCAGCCTGTCGGGAAGTCAATCACTCCCGTGTCCGCAGGACAGGTTTTGCCATCGCCGGTCCCAACGGTGGGGCCGAGTTCGCAGGGGGTAAGTTGATTTTTTGGATATCCAGATTTTTGAAAAGAGGACTTTATGGCGAATATCAAGGAAAGACTGGCCCGTCATCCTTTTATGAAGGGGATCCCGACGGACAATGCCGAGTTATTGGACGAAAACACCGTATCTAGGGTCTTTCAACCCGGGGAAATGTTGTTCCGGCGGGGAGGGAAGGCGCCGTCGTTATTCCTGATCGAAAAAGGCATCGTGGAAGTGGGGCTTTTGAAGGGTGACCCCGCTGGACCTATCGTCATTACCCGTGTGGGAAAAGGAGGGAACCTGGGATGGTCTTGGGCTTTCGCGCCTTACCGATGGAGATTCGACGCCCGGGCCAAGACCCGGGTGGAAGCGCTTGCCTTGGAAGGAAAGCCCGTTCTGGCCAAGATGGGTCGTTATCCTCTCTTGGGTTATGAATTGATGAGCCACTTGGCCCGGTCGTTGGCATTGGGCTTGGAAGCCACCCGTCATCAATTGGTCAAGGTCCGGCACCGCAAGGCCGGAACCGACATCATCTATTTTTCACAACCGGTCTTTTAATTAAGGAGAAGATAATGAAATTGACAGGGAATACGATTTTGATCACGGGCGGTGGAACAGGTATCGGCCTGGGTTTGGCGGAAGCTTTTCTGGGAAGGGGAAACCGGGTATTGATCTGCGGGCGGCGCAAGGAAAAGCTCCAAATGGCCCAACGGAGTTTACCCGGTTTGGAAATCAGGGAAGCGGACATTTCCAAAGAATCGGACCGGCGGGGATTGGTCACCTGGGCCGTGGAAGAGGGTGTCAATGTGCTGGTGAACAACGCCGGGATCCAGCGGGAAGTGGACTTCAAGCGAGGCTTGGCGGACCTGGAGGAAGGGGATAACGAGATCCGCTGTAATTTCGAAGGGCCCGTCTTTTTGACCGCTCAATTGACCCCCCATCTGATGATCCAGGATAGCGCGGCCATCATTAACATTTCCTCAGGTTTGGGGTTCATGCCCCTTTCCATCATGCCGATCTATTGCGCTACCAAGGCGGCGATCCATTCGTTCACACTATCGCTGCGTCATCAGTTGGCCAATACCCGGGTCGAGGTGTATGAGATCATCCCTCCCACGGTCAATACCGAACTGGACCGTGGAGCCCGGACCCATCGAGGCCAAAAGGATTTCGGTATCCCGGTCAACGAGGTGACAGTCGAGGTTCTCAAGGGATTGGAAGAGGGGCGCAGGGAGATCATGGTGGGCAAGGCTTCGGGCCTCCGGGACGCCTCGCGGACGGATTTTGAAAAGACCTTCAAGGCCATGAACGCGACCTTTTAACGCCTAATTCTCTTGTTTGGCCGGGGTTTCCCGGATGTGACCGAGCGCATGGAAAAGCGAGGAATGAACCTTAAATTAAAAGTAGGGGGATCCGGGTAAAGGAGTTTCCTATGGTTTATAACCCTTACGAAAGCAATCCAAGAGACGTGGAGTTGGAGCATGAGGTCAGCCAGCACCTGCATAACTTGGGCGTGGAGCGTTATCACGTAAGCGTTCACGACGGTCATGTAACGGTATCGGGTTACGCGGATGATTTTGGGACAAAAAGGGAAGTGACCGATATGATCCGGGGTCTGGGAGGGGTCCGCGAGGTGACCAACCATATCCGCGTGACCAGTGATTATTATCAGGGTTTCGACAATCGTCAGAATATTTAAACGGAAGGAAATTCTATGGGCCAGGAACAGGAACGATGTCATCACAGGAGGGGACGTATGGATAATGGGACTATTTATGGGTTAGGAGTGATCGGCGCGTTGGTCTATTTCATCCAGAACAGCACGGGTTTTTGGTCGGGGGCATTGGGCGTGCTGAAGGCTATTATTTGGCCGGCCATGGTGCTCTATAAGGTGCTTGAATTGCTGAAAATATAAAGGCGGGTGCCACCTATATTCGGGAAAATTCGGGGCCATAAAAAGCCAGGTCAAGACCGAGGTGTTTTGATTATCATGGCTTATTTTTAGCCACACCCAAAAGGTTCGGTCATGGCCCTGAACGCTCGATTTAAAATGAGAAAAGAATACTTGCTGGTTTCGATCGATGTGGATTGGGACCTGTCTTCCATGATGCAAGCGATGGATGGGATATTCGACATGATCGAGGCGCGCCAAACAACCAAGGCTTAGTGGATGTGCGCAAAATGACTGGAACGCCCTGGGATGTGGAGCGTATCCACCACGCTGAGATCGGGGCTGAAAAACATAACGCGCGTTTAAGCGCTGGAGAATTAAAACCCTGTCGATTCGCTTACCTGGGCAATGCACCCCAGATCGACCGCAACCGGTTAGGCGAGGCCGCCGCCATCAACCAGGGAATGAACGTCAAGGTCACCAATGACATCGATGTGGCCTTTGGTTGGCTGGTGGTCCACCCGGAGATGGAATAAGAAAGCCTTACTTTTCGCAGCGATCCTTCGCCGACAATTCTCCCCGGTGCTCCGCCACCCAAGCATAGACCTTTTCGGATAGCCGCCCGAATCCGGGCAAATGAAGATAACCCCAAAGAAAGAACCTGAGGCCGGACCGGGTCCCTAAGGCCCGAAAGACCGCTTCCGCGCCCTGGCTGACCTTGCCATCGGGCTCGATCAATTGAACGGCTTTGTGGAATCTCTCGAGCGGGATCGACGGGTGATCTTGGGCGATTTTTTGATAAGGCTCATAGAAAATCCGGTCCCCAAGCAGGACCCGGCCCCGTTGGACCCACTTTAAACAAAAGCCGCAATCCCCGTCATAGATCAAAAGAGGTTTGGTGGGCGGATCCGGTACTCGCGGTAAATCGGTCATGATCAAGCCTTTGGCGATTGGGCAACCCGGTTCCGGCCGCCCCGTTTGGCCCGGTAAAGCGCTTTGTCCGCCTGGTCGATCAATTTCTTGTAGTCCACATCCTTGGAATCGCGGGTGGTCGCGGTGCCGATACTGACGGTGACCTTGACCCGTTTTTTTCCCTTGAGAAAGAGATGATGGGCCGTTCGAGCGCGGATGCGCTCGGCGACTTTTTTCGCCCCGATGTTGTCGCAATTCAGAAGGATGCAAAGGAATTCCTCACCCCCATAACGGGTGGCCACGTCCGGTTTGCGAATTTTCCCGTATCGCGTTGAATCATTGCGGGTGGATTCGCGGACGATCTTGCCGAATTGCTGGAGCACATGATCCCCGAAGGGGTGGCCGTAGGTATCGTTGATCCGCTTGAAATGGTCCAAGTCGAGCATCAGGCAAGAAAGCGGTTGATGGTTCGAAAGATGGTGCCGGAATTCCACCTGGAACCGTTCGTGCAAGAACCGGTGGTTTCCCAAGCCCGTCAGGGGATCGGTGTTGACCTGATCGGTCAAGCGACGGTCCCTTTTCAAAAGCAGGTCCTCGCCCTTGCCGACCCAAAAACCGAAAAGGGTAAAGATGAGACAGGAGCCGGCCGTCATATAGGTGAAAAAGAAAAAGTGGTCCCGCCATTCCTCGTCGATAAAAGTGGGAATGGGCAGGTTTGGGTGGGGAAAAAGCCAAAGGAGGATCAAGGCGCCGAAGGGAGAACCCAGGCCCAAAAGCAGTCCGATCAAACTAAAGAAGTAGGACTTTCTCATATCTCTATTGTGGGCTTTCTTCCGAACCGATGCCAGGAAATTAACGGTCCTCAACGGCCTGTTTTATGTCCTTTCGTCGAAATCGATCCTCCCGTCCACGAGCCCGATCCGACGGCGGGCCCGGTGGGCGTAACCCTGGTCATGGGTGACCATGATGACCGTGGTGCCGTTCTTTTGGTTGACGCGCTCAAAGATGGAAAGCACCTTCTCCCCGCTGATGGAGTCCAAGTTGCCCGTAGGTTCGTCGGCTAGGAGGTATTTGGGTTTCATGACCATTGCCCGGGCGATGGCCACTCTTTGGCGCTCGCCGCCGGAGATCTGCCCGGACAATTTTTTGCGGATATGACCGATCTCGAAATCCTCCATTAACTGAACAGCATGGGACCGCAGTTCCTCGTGGCGGTCGGTCTTGCGGGCGGGAAAAAGCACATTTTCCTCGCAATTAAGCTCAGGCAAAAGGTAATGGAACTGGAAGACGAAACCCATGTTCAGGTTACGGAAGCGGTGCAGGTCCTTCTGGGACAATGTTGCGGTGTCCTGTCCGTCCAAGAGTAGGGTGCCGGAGGTCAAGGGGTCCAGGGTGCTGAGGGAATAAAGCAAGGTGCTCTTGCCGGAACCCGACCGGCCGGTAATGGCCACGAATTCACCGTCGGCGACATCCAAGGAGATCTCTTTCAAGACCACCGTGGGCGGGTTGCCGAAGGATTTGACGATCTTTTGCGCGTTGAAGCCCATGATCAGCCTCCCTCACTGCGAAGGATATCGATGGGGTGCATCTTGCTGGCGGACCGGGCGGGCAAGTAACCGGCCACCAGACCCGAGACGAAAGCCAGCAGGAATCCCAGGACGTAGTATTTAACGTGCCAAGCGATCAGCATGTGGTTGATCCGGGTGATGCTGACCCCGGTGGCGAAGGTGATGCTTTGAACATAAAGACAGACCAGGGTACCCAGTACCAACCCCAAAATGCCCCCAATGAAGCCTAAAAGAAGGCCCTGGGACAAGAAAAGTTGGATGATGTCCAAAGCCTCGAACCCAATGGACCGCAGGATGGCGATCTCGCCCCGTTTTTGTAGGATCATCATGTTGAGGATGTTATAGATACCGAAGGCCGCGATCATCAGGACCACGAAGCTGAGGATGTAGCGGATCATGTCCTGCATGGCGAAGACCTGGAAAAAGTTGGCGTTGGCCTCATCCCAGCTTTGCACTTTCTCACGGCTCATGGTCGCCCATTGGTCCGCCAGGGTCCTGGCCAGTGTGATGTCCTTGAGCTTGACGATGATCTGCCCGACCTGACCGAGGGTTTGGTTGGCCTGCTGGGCATAGTGGATCGGCGCGTAAGCGGTCACGTCATCCACCTGGCTCATGCCGGTGTTGAAGAACCCAGCGACCTTGGCGGGAATCACCCGGCCCCCGATCTCGACAATGTTGAGCATGTCGTCCACGTGAATGCCCAGTTTCTGGGCCAGGGATTCGCCGATGATGACCTGGAAACCGCCCTTGTCCAGGTCCATGAAATTACCCGAGGTCATGTCGTCCTGCACGTCGGTGGCTTGGACCTGTTTTTGGGCCTCCACTCCGATGAGGATGATGCTGCGGGTCAGTTTGCCGCGATTGACCATGACCTGGGTGATGATCTGGGGCGCGTAAGCCAGCACATTGGGGTCCGCGTCCAACCGGTCGAACCAACCTTGCGGATATTCGATGTGGGGTGGTTCGTTATGGACCACGGGGGGGACGATCCATTTCACCAGGCTGTCGGGAAAAAAATCCGCGTCCAGGGAATGTTCCCCAATGGTGGGTTCCTCGGCCTTGATGCTGATGTGGGCGGTGGTGTTGATGAGGCGCTGGATCAGGTATTCCCGGAAGCCCAGCATCATGCCCGAAAGGATCAGGAAAGCCGCGCTGCCGAAGGTGATACCCAAAAGGGCCAATAGGGTCTGCCGGGGGCGGGCCAGTAATTGCCGGATGGCGAGGTAGAACATGGTTATTTACCCGGTAGGAGCAGGGTGTCGTCCGGTTTGATGCTGTTGTCGGTCACTTCGGCCCAAGTGCCGTCCGTAATACCCAGTTTGACCGGGATCTTCTTGGGCAGTCCGCCCCGCAGGACAGTGACGGTGCCTTTGTCCACGGCGACCAAGGGTATTTGAAGGGTGTTCTCTTTCCGCGCGACTTGGATGGCCACGTCACAGGTCATGCCCACCAGGATGCCGTCAGGCATGTTGGGAGACTCGAGATTGACGTAGAACTCGCCATCCTTGGGATAGATGGCCGAGACCGTGCCGGTCAGTTTTTGGCCACGGAGGCTCTCGAAGCTCAGGATGGCCGACTGGTTCCGACGCACCGGGATGGCCGCGGATTGTTCCAAGGAAACGACGATGTAGGGGTTCTTGAGGTCGGTCACGGTCAATACGGCGAATTGGGGAAAGATGGTCTCCCCTTCCTTATAAGGCAGGGAAGTGACGACGCCGGTAAAGGGAGCCCGGGCTATCTGATCGTCCACGAATGAGACCAGCTTTTGGCCCTTCTGGACCATGTCGCCTTCCTGAACGAAAAGTTCCTTCAAGGTGTCCATGACCCCCAGTTTCAGGTCGAAGGTGTGCCTGGCGGTGACGGTGCCGATGCCATAAACCGATTCGACCATAGGGGCCATTCGGGGTTGGGTCTTAGGTCTTTCGGAAAAAGGTTTGAGGGCATAGACCAAGCTGGCGACAATCAAAAGAAGGAATAGGAACCAAAGCGGGTGTTTCTTCAAAAGTTTCATAAGTTGCTCCTTTTAATTTTTTTCCTCGTCACCCTCCTGGATCGTGGAGGGAATGCTGGTAAGGGGTTTGGGGGAGCGGGTCATTTGAAGGGCCTCGTCGGCCTTTTTTTGGGCTATCTCTTTACGTTTCATGATCTCCTCGCGGACCTTTTTAAGCAAGTCCCGGGCGCCGCCCGAAACCGCGTCACTGGCCAAAAAAGCCGGAGCGGAGAAGTTCTGCTGGGCATCCAGGTCATAAATGATCTCGAAACCCCGGCCGTCCCCGGCGGGCTGGATCTGCCAGGAACCTTGGTAAAAGTCGAAATCCTGATGGCTGGTATCCTGGAAAACGATCGATGTCTCGGGGGTCTCGTGAACATTGAGGAGCAGGTGCAATCTTTTGGTGAAAAATAGAAAACCGCCTTCGGGTTCCTGGCGCAGGACCAGGTCGTCCCCAAGGCGGTTTTCCACGTGACTGATCTTCATACTGCCGACGAATTGGGGGATGTGCTCGTAATCGGTCAGCACGTCCCAGATCGTCGCTTGATCCGCTTCGACAAAAAAAGAGCCTTCGAGCTTGTAATGACCATAGCCTTCGTAGAAAGCCAGGGTCGGGTCTTCGGAAGCAAAAGATGCGCCGCACCAAAGTGCGGCGCACATTGCCCCCAGGAGGGCTGTCCATAAACTTACGCGCATGGTAGCCCTCCTTCCCTGATAGGGGTGGTAGTTAGAATTGGAACTGGAACTCCATGTTGCCGACCGGGATGATCGCCCCCGAGTTCTGCACATGCCCGCCGCTGAACTGCGACGGCATTTGCGTCAGGAGGTAAGTCCCGTCCCCGCTGGCGGCATAACCGTCGGTCCCCTTGGTGCCGTTCACACTGGTGGTGACCTCGGGTTCGTTGATCAACCATTGGGCCTCGGCAATTAATTTTACATCCGAGTTCATCTTCCAGGTGATCGACGGCAAGGTGATCTCGAAGATGGGCGTGCTGCTCAAGCCTTCGCCGAAATAATAGGTTGTGGACTTTCCGGCGACCGTGACCGCGTAAGAATAAGGCGCGCTCACCATATTGCTGTCCGGGATGACCATGGCGAACCGGCCGGCCAGGATCCACGGATTGTCACCGATGGAAGCGGTTAGTTCGGCCCCGCCGATGTTCAATTGATTGCTCGTCTTGTTCAGGTAAGAAGCGCCATTCCCGCTCAAAGTGGTCGTCACCCCGCTGGAAACGCTGTAGCTATTGCCGGGCAAAAGCTCATTGACCGACATCCCTGAGGGTAGCTGACTGTTATATTGAGCCACGATGGCTTCTCCGGTCAAGGTAAAGACCGTATCGGCCACCGGTGTCCGCCATTGGAAGTCCACACTCGCATCCCAATATTGATCGTTGACAGGCTGAACACCATTGGCGCCGATGAAGACGTTATACAGCGAGCTCAGCATGGCGTTGCCGAAAGGACCGTTGGCGCTGAAGCCGGAAAAATAGCCGGATTGCAGGGCCAAGTCGTCCGAGTGACCGGCGTTGCTATCGTTCACATACTGCCCATTCAAGTGCAGCGCGAACTCGCTTTGGGTCGGCTTGTCGAAATCCACCTGTTTTTGGCGGAAAGGATCGGCTTTGATACCGTCATCCATCCCGATCCGTAAGAAGAGTTCCGGCGGGAACTGGAAGACTTCCGGCAAGTAACGTTGGGGAAGGTCCGGACAGCCACTTTCCACGCCGCCAGCGAAGTCGAATTGTCCTAAGTGGCCCCACAAGGACAAACCATTGTCATAACCCTGGTTGAAGAACATGTTCATGAGGTCGGAATGGGAAGCGAAGAGCATGTTTCCCTCATAGGTGGCACTTTCCAGGTTGGTGGGCACCTTGAATTGGCCGACCTTCACATAAATCGCGTCGGGGATCAAGGGCACATCCACGTTGAACTCCAACAGGCCCAGGTTGTTATTGCTGGTGTTATAGTCCTCGCCCCCGAGGGCTTCCTCGAACCAGAACTTATAACCTTTGAAGTCCCCATTCAAGAAAATGCGGTCCTCGGTGTTGAAAAGATAGACCCGCGCTTGGTCCCGGATAGGGTCATCCGGAACATAAGAAATCTGACCCAACTCCTGGAATCTTCCGCCGATGCTCAAGTCCAGATCGTCGTTCTTGAAGATCTCAGCGGCTTTGCCGTGGGTGGTGAAACCCAGCAGCATGACCAAAGCTATTAGTGTTTTTTGTAGCTTTTTCATCTTGCTCCTCCTTGTTTGATTGAACGTTCTCGCGGCTCACGGCTTACGGTACGGCTTTCAGGCCTTACCAAGGCTAGGTCAGGGTTTTTTAGTGGCTGGCCTCCTCTTTCGAGTTAGCGAAAGTCACATCGTAATGGATCTCGATCTCGTCGCTACAGGTGATGGAAGTCACCACCAGCGAAACCGACGGAGGAGTGATCTGGTAATCGGTCATCTTCAATTTTTGGACCCCCGTCAAATGCACGAATCCGTCCTTGACCTCAACTTGGGGTTTCAGGGTCACCGCTTGGGTCACCCCGGCGATCGTTAGGTCGCCTTTGGCGGTCATCACGCCGCCGGTTACCTTCTCGCTCTTGAGGGTGAAAGTGATGTTGGGGTTGTCGGTGGCTTTGAGAGCCTTATAAGCGTTGTCATCCAGGCCCGATTCCTTGGACTTGAGGGAGGTGACCGGAACGACCAAGGACATTTCCTTGACCTTGCCCGCTTCCAAGGCTTTGAGCAGCCCGGCGGTGGTCGAGGGGACCGCCGCGGAGCCTTTCAGGCTCTTTGCGCCCAGTTCGTATTTATGAAGGGTCGAATCCCCGGCGATATAGAGGACGCTGCCCGTTTGGAGAGTCAAAAGGACGCCTCCCTTGGGAGCGGTAACGCCCTCGGCGGGACCGATCACCGTGGCGGGTCTTTCGGTCACCGGTGGGAGAGCCTTTCCTTGAAGTTGGTTGCCGCTGAAACCGTCGGCCCAGGCCAGGGTCGCAAAAGTCAAAGCCGCTGTGGCTGTCATCCAAGTCCGCATGAAGCGTTTCATAAATTTCCTCCGTGGTTTGAACTTCGTCCGTGACTAAGGCAAGCGTTGTGCCAGTCCTTCACGGCGTCAAAGTCAGGCGTTTCTTCGATTTTTCCCTTGGTCCCACTTCGCTTATGGCATAGGCACCATAGTGAGGTCGCCATAAGCGGGTCCTTCGTTCGCAGGGTGTCCCGAAAGAATGCCGACCTGATGGATGCATCATGGGGCCAATCCAAAAAAATATTTATGACGCCGCTCATTCAATCGAAAGATTTTTTGTGTGACCTGTGTCATACAAAAAAGCGGTCCACAGTTCCTTGGGTGGATCCTGTCATAAGAACAAATGAGGCAATATGAGCCAAGTCATACCTCGAGAGGTCCCGCCGTAGATGATGGAGATGGGAAGTCCATACAAGGAGGAATGACGTGCCTTATTTCGAAAAAGAGATCCAATTGGAAAGGTTGAGCTGGTTCATCAACCTGCGCTGGGCCGCCGTGGTGGGCGGAATCTTGATCCTTTTCACGGGGCCCCTGGCGGTGCCGGTGAACATCGACTATGGGAAGCTTTTCTTATGTGTTGGGCTTTTGGCCCTGTTGAATGGAGCTTACTTTCTTTATTGGCGAAAGGTCCAAGGCGCGGGTCTGCCGAAAGCCGAACTGGAAAAAAAAGCCGGCCGATTGCTACATCTACAGATGATCGTGGACTTCGTCCTTTTAACCGCGATGATCGCCTTCAGTGGCGGCGCGGAGAATCCCATTTTCCTTTTTTATCTTTTCCACTTAGCCATCAGTGTCATGGTATTCCCCATGGGCATCAGTCTTTTCTATAGCGTCCCCGCCCTGGCCTTGCCATGGGCCCTTCATTTCCTGGAACCCCTGAACTTGTCCAGCCAAGCCTTTTGGCGCGACAACACTTTCTTCATGCGGGACCATGAGATCACCCTCTTGTTCGCTTACAGCGTGACGGTGGCCGGGCTTTGGTTTTTCATCTCACGGCTGTCGTCGGACATCGACAAACGCGAAGGAAAGTTGATCGTGGCCACCGAACAGTTGCGCCAAGCCAACGAGCAATTGAACCAGTTGGAGACCTACAAGAACCACTTCATCAAACAAGTCGTCTATCAATTGAAGACGCCGGCCATCAATATCGATTTCGACCTTTCGACCCTGGAAAAAGCCCTGACCAAACCGGAGGAGAAGGTGACCGAAGCGCTGCAAGAGGCCAAAAAAAGGATCTGGGCCTTGTTGGAATTGATCGATGACCTGACCTGGCTTTCCAAGGTGGGCGCGGAGGATGTGCCCTTCAAGAAGGAATGGGTGGATGTCTATGCCACCCTTTTGAAGAAAGTACAGATCTTGGAGCCCGAAGCGGCCCGCCGAGGCATTGCCTTTAAATTGCATGGCGACCCAAAGGTCGTCCTGCGGGCGGATCACGAGGGTTTCGAACGGGTGGTGGATAACCTCTTGTCCAATGCCCTGAAATATACCCCCGAAGGACAGCATGCGGTGGTGGTGGAGATCCTGCAGGAAGGGGATTGGCTGGTGGTGGCTTTTGACGACGAAGGGATCGGTATCCCGCCCAAACAGCAGGAAAAACTGTTCCAAGAGTTCTTCCGGGCGACCAACGCCAAGACCCTGGAGAAATTCGGAACGGGCCTGGGGTTGGCCATCGTGAAGCGGGTCCTGGACTGGCACGGGGGCAAGATCGTGGTGCACAGCGAACCGAAAGAAGGGACCCGGGTGGAGACCTGGTGGCCTTATTCGGCGGAATGATCTAGGAGCGTTTTTTCCGGGTTGAAAGGGTCTTGGTGGGCGGGACGAGAAGGGTCTTGATCGTGATCTTGGACTCTTCATCAATGACCTGTTCTTGGTCCCGGAAACGAAGCCGACCTGACAAGCAAAAGTCTTTCAGGGACTTGCCGTGGTACTTGATCCGCTGTTCCTCAAAAAACTTTTTTAAGATGTCCGAAGGTCCCATGAGCCACCTCGAAAAGCAACTGTTCTTAAATAAAGAATAAGAATGTTCCACGGGCTGAGCTATGACGAGAGTCATAGGGGGTAACAAAAAAGCGGGCCGGGAATCCGGTCCGCTTTTTTGTTGGGGTTTTGGTTTTGAAACTGTGGCTTGCGTTACCCAATTCCTGTTCGGGAATTGGGTATTTCTTCGCCTCTTGTGACTGCGGCTCAGGCCTCTGCGCGGCTTTGGCAGGTGATGCAGCGGGTGGCCCAAGGAATGGCCTTCAGGCGTGGCATGGGGATGGATTTTTCACAGGTCTCACATTGGCCATATTGGCCGGTCTCAATGCGGGAAATGGCCCTTTCGATGCGTTCCAGCTCGATGCGGTCATTTTCCATCAAGGTCACGGACAGGTGCTGGCTAAGCTCGCCGGACCCGTGGTCCGCCGAATCGCCGGGGGTGTTCTGATTGTCAATCATCTCGTCACGCAGGTCCTGCTCCAGATGGTTGACCTGGCCGGTAATCTCATTGCGGCGGCGTTGTAATTGGGCCAAAAGAGGTTGGAAAAGGGGATTGATCCGGACCTTCTTGGGGGCCACACGGACGGGAATGATCTTTAATTTTTGGGCGATCTTCTTGATGGCGTTGGTCTTGAGTTTCTTCTTAACAACAGACTTTTTAACAGGTTTTTGCTTTTTCTTTTTCGAGCTGGCCATGATGGGTTTCCTCCGAATGTTAAATACGGGGTATTGAGAAAGCGTGTTGAAAGGGCTAGAGCGTATCGGAGGGTGCAAAAACTGTCAAGAATAAAGGTTTTCGCTTCCCGAAGCGCTTTTCAGATCGGAAAAATAGGATTAAAAACATTTTCATCAAGGGGGTCCTAGGGTCGAAAAACGCTTTCGGCTCCCCCAGCCATTAACGGGTCGCTCTGCTACCATAAGGCCATGGAAATCGTTCTTCTTCGACTGGACCGTATCGGCGACTTTATCCTTGGCATCCCGGCTTACCGGGCCCTGCGGCAAGCCTATCCCCAGGACCGGATCTCGGTGGTGGTGCCCTCCTTTGTGGCGGAACTGGCCAAGGCTTGCCCTTACTTCGACGAAGTTTACCTTTTTGACGCCTTGTGGCTTTTCCCGGGTCAAAAGCCGCTGCGCCGATGGGGTTCGGCCTGGAAGCTGGTCCATTTTCTCCGCTCGAAGGAGATCGACCTTCTTTTCGACTTCCGCTATCAAAGCCGTTTGGACCCGGTAGTGGCGGGCCTGTCCGGCGCCCGGCAGCGGGTGGGTTATGACCTGGGCTGGGTAAGTCGCTTGCTGACCTTTAAAGCTCCCCCTCCCGCGCCGGGGACCCATCAAGTGGACCGGAATTTGGAACTTCTACGGGCCTTTGGTGTGACCGCCGTGGAGAGGGACCTGGAAATGTGGACCAACCGCCATGACAGGAAGACCGCGGACAGCTGGGTGCCGGCCCAGGAACTGTTACCGAACATTCCCCGGGTATTGGTGCATGTGGGCGCGGCGACTCCCGCCAAGCGTTGGAATCCCGAAAGCTTTGCCTCCCTCCTTTATGAACTGCACGCCCAGACCCAGGCGGAACTTTATCTCTTGGGCGGGGAACAGGACATCCCTTTTGCCCACGAGGTGCTGGATGGCCTAAAGTGCCCGGTGGTCAACCTGACAGGAAAGTTGTCCCTGCTTGAAACGGCGTCCCTGACCAAAGAATGCGATCTTTTCATCGGCTGTGATTCGGGCTTGACCCATGTGGCGGCGGCCAGCGGCGTCAAGGTGCTGTGCCTTTTCTCGGCGGCTAATGAGGTGGAAGTGTGGAAGCCCTTGGGTAAGGGAGTGAAGGTGCTGACCCGGTATCCTAGCTGCTCGCCCTGTCACAGCCATCACTGCCTGAGAACGGACGGATATTTCTGCATGGACGAGATCAAGGTGGAGGATGTGATGGCCGAAGCGACCGAGATCCTGTCCAAGTTAGAGAGGAAAAAATGAGATCATCCATTCTTTTTTTGGTATTGGCGTTCCTATCTCTGGCGGATTTCGCGGGCGCGCAGGCAATCGACCACCCTACTCCGGTCCCGACCCTGACGCCCGATCAGGTGCAGGCGTTCAAAGAAACCCATCTTATCTATGACGAGACGGATGTTTTCGGCGTTCATTTCTTTTTGAACGGGCGCGAGATCCAGGACGAAACCGAGATGGAAAAATTGATCGCCTCGGTGGAGGACGAGCAGGCCTTCCGTTCCTGGAAAGCCGCGGAGGACCGGGATACCTGGGGATGGGTGCTGGTCGTGGGGGGCAGCGGCATGGTGGCGGGCGGCGGTATCCTGTCCTGGCAGGCCAACAGCAGCGCCACCCTGGACAATATCCTCACCCTGGGCGGCTTGACCCTGGACCTTTTGGGCGGGCTGCTTTGGCGGGAGGCCCAAATGGACCGGCTTTCGGCGGTGGACCGTTATAACGCGATCGTCAAAGAAGACAACGGTATTTCGTTGCTGGACTTGAAAGACCGGGGAGCCGGATTAGCCTGGGTCCAGCGTTTCTAACTATCGAGCAGGTTGTTCTCTTCGTTGGCGGTGAGAAGCCGCCACTGGCCGGACTCCACATCCAGTTTCAAAGGACCGATCGCGGTCCGCTTCAACTCCAGCACTTTCATGGGTGTGCCGAACTTCGGGTCCTTTAATTCGCCGAACATGCGGCGGATATGGTGATTCTTCCCCTCGTCCAGTTCTACTTCCAGCCGGGTCTTGGGGCCCGCGCCGCCTTTGATCTCCACCCGTACGGCCTTCAACAATTCATCTTTATCCTCGATTCCCTCCACCAATTGGGCGGCTTGTTCGTGGGTGAGATGGCCCCGCACCCAGACCTCATAGATCTTGTGGCAGGAACCGGGCTGGGTGAGGTGATTGGAGATCTGACCGTCCTGCGTGAAAAGAAGCAGGCCTTTGGAATCCAGGTCCAGACGCCCCACGGGCATCCAGCCCTCGTCATAGGCCCAGGGGGGAAGTAGGTCATAGACGGTCTTGCGGCCCTTCTCGTCGGAACGGGTGACCACATAACCTTTGGGTTTGTTCAGGAGCAGTAGGCGGGAACCGCTGTGGTCAGACATTCGCGGATTCGGCCTTGAAGTCGCGGAAGATCTTTTCGGCCACAGCTTCTCCCACCGCGATGCAGTCAGGGATGCCGACACCCTTCAAGCCGTTACCGGCCAGGTAAAGGCCCTTTTGTTCGGAGGCCTTTTGTTCCAGCCGGGAAGCTTGGCTCAAATGGCCGGGACGGAAATAGGACATGGCCTGGTGATAGACGGCCAAATGCCGGGTCACGGGCTCGCCCTTGAGCTTCAGAATGGGCTGCAGTTCGGCCAGGACCTCATCGATGACCGCTTGTTCACCTTCTTCTTTGATCTTCCGCACAGAGTCGGCGCCCAAGAAAGCCCGCATCAAGACCATGCCCAAAGGGGCCCGGCCCAGGAATTTTTGGCTGGAAAAGGTGCAGCCCAGAACCAGTTTCTTTTCACGGGCGGGGACGACAAAACCAAAACCATCCAAGGGGTGGCCGATGTCCTCCCGGCGAAAGCCCAGGTTCAAGGTGGCCGAGTCGTGGGCGGGAATGCCCGACAGAAGCTTTTCCCATTCTTTATCCAAGGGGCTCAATAAAGGGATCATCTTAGCCGGCTGCAAGGCCAGGACCAGAGCGTCCGCTTGTTGGTCACGGCCATTGGATCGGATGGTCCATTCTTTCTCAAAGCGGATGGAAGAGACAGGGCTCTCCAGCTGAAGGGAACGGACCGGTATCTTATAAAGAAGGGCATCGGTCAGGCTTTGCATCCCCTTTTGAAGGGTCATGAACAAGGAATAACGGGCGCCGGAGACCTGGGCCTGGCTGTTCAAACGGCGGGCCACCATGGCCTTGATCAGGGAACCGTATTTGAGCTCCATTTCTTTAAACCGGGGCATGGCGGCATTGAGACTCAGGTCGTCAGGGTCGGCGTTATAAACCCCGCCCAAAAGAGGTTGGGCTAGGGCTTCCAGAACGTTCTTTCCCAGGCGGCGGCGCACGAAAGCGCCGACACTTTCATCCTGTGGGTCCCGACGGATAGGCACCCAGGGTTCCAGGGCGGCCCGCAACTTGCCCCAGACCGAAAGAAGGGGTGTGGTCATCAGCGGACCTAATTTTGAAGGAGCCATCAGGTAAAAACCCTCGGGAATGGGATAGAGGTTATTGCCCTTCAAGATGAAGGATTGTTTGAGCTCGTGGTTGGTGCGCATGAGTTGCCATTCCATATCCAAGCGTTTGATCAGGTTGAGGGCGGCTGGTTTTTCAGTGATGAAGCAATCCGGGCCTTCTTCCATCAGAAAACCGTCTTGTTCCAGGGTACTCAGGTTGCCGCCGACCTTCGGGCTCGCGTCCAGGATGGTCAGTTCGAGGGGGGCCTGCTTTTCTTGGGATAGTTCCAACAGCCGATGGGCGCAGGAAAGGCCGCTGATGCCGGCGCCGATGATGGTCACGCGTAGAGGGGTCATGATTTGCTCATTTTAGGATAGGTCTGGAGTTTGCCCGCAAAGTCGAAGCAACAAAGTAGCTGAGTTTTTTCAGGTTTTCAAACCCCAAATGACCATCGATTCAGGGAATACCAAGGTTTTCGTCAATTGTGGTCGTGATAAATCAGCCATTTCCACTCCTGTGTTCGTTCCGACCGAGGTGTTTATCGCCGAATTCCTCCCCGAAGAGAACGTCAGAATGAATTTTTTAATAAAAAACAATATGACCCGAATCATATTCTGGAAAAAACCATTGTTCGTTTTTCTTTTGGTTATGTGATTTGCGTTCAATATTTTTTTAATTCTATGAGGCAGCTCATAGATGAATTTTAGGGTTCGGATAAATTACGGTCATGGCTTTCAAATATGAGGAGGATCAGAAATGAAAAAGTTAAACCAAAACCGAATGGCCGTCCTGAAGAACGGCGGATTAAGAATGCTGATAGGAGAACTGGTCCTGTCCTTGGGGCTGGTGGTGTTTCTGGGCGCTTTTGTGGCCCCGTCCATGGCCGCTTCGGGCGGGAGCGTTACCGGCGATATTTCAGTCAAGAAAGCTTATGTGCCTACGGATGGACCGAAGGGTGAAAAAGCGGTGGTGGTCTCTTTAATACCGGTGAATAAAACCGATTTTCCGGCCGTGACCGAACACGCTCAAATGAACCAAAAAGACCTCAATTTCGTTCCTCACGTTTTGGCGATCCAAAAGGGAACCACGGTGGATTTCATGAACCAAGACGCGGTGAACCACAACGTTTCTTGCCCGGACGGCTGTTGTTCCTTCGATCTGGGCCAATGGGGCAAAGGGGTCGTGAAGAGCCATCTGTTCGAGGGTGAAGGCGTGGCCACCCTGCTTTGTTCCCTGCATCCCGAGATGTTGGCTTACATCGTCGTGGTCAACACCCCTTATTTCACCACGGCCTCTTTGATCACGGACAACGCCGCGAAGAAACAATATTGCTCCTATAGCATCAAGGGAGTTCCGGCGGGTCAGTACAAGCTCAAGGTTTGGAACGCCAAGGTGACCGCCGCGGATCAGGTGATCACGGTCGCTGACGGCACGGCCACGACGGCGGATATCGAGCTTCACAAGAAGTAATCAAAAGAACGAAGGAGTGGGAAATGGATCCCAAGAAAAAAGGCCGGTGGCTCGTAGCGGCGGTGTTGGTGGCGGCGGGATGGTTTTTACCATCCTTGGCGACCTCGCCGTCGCCCGCGCCCCAAAAAAGGGAATTCGATATCGTCGCCCATAAATACGCCTATGAACCTTCCATCATCCAGGTCAATCAAGGGGATGAAGTGCATATCCGCTTCAGCTCCAAGGATGTGATGCATGGTTTTTATTTGGAAGGGTATGACATCGACGCGGTAGCCGAACCGGGCAAGACGGACATCCAGTTCCGGCATCCTTCCCAAACCGTGTTGTTCACCCAGGCGAAAGAGATCGTTTTCAAGGCGGACCGCCGGGGCAAGTTCCGTTACCGCTGTTCCTTCACCTGTGGATACATGCATCCCTTCATGCTGGGGGTTTTGTTGGTCCAACCGAACTTCCTTTTCGGCCAAGCCATGGGGCTCATGATCGGGATCTTCCTGGCGGGGTTTGTTCTTGCTTGGCCTTCAAAGCCGTTACCAGCCAAAGCGGAAGGAGTCGTCGTATGACCAAGAAAATCAAGGATTTGAGCCCGCAAGAAGTATTGGCTTTGGCCATCTCGGTCGAGCGTTCCAACCGACAGGCTTTGGACAACTACGCCCATATGTTCGACGGTTATGACACCGAAGTGGCGCAGCGGTTCCGTGTCTTGGCGGAGGAGGAATCCAAACACGAACAGCTTCTGCGAAAAAAAGCCCAGGAGCTATTTGGGGGGAACCTGCCCTCGGTCGACGGTTTTGACGTGCAGGAAGTTGTGGAAGCCCTCGACATGGATGATTCGGAACATTTGATCTTCGATAGTCTCAAGGCCCGAAAGGTCTATGAGTTGGCCTTGCAGGCTGAAAAAAAGGCCCAGGACTTTTATCGAGAAGCGGGTCGACATACGACCAACAAAGCGTTGGCGACCCTGTTCGCTGAGTTGGGGGGCATGGAAGACGACCACGCGGGTTGGTTGCAAGCTCAACTAAATAAAGAAAAGAACTCGGAGGACAAACATGCCTGAAAATATCAATCCGGTGAATCCTCCCGTAGCGCCAAGGCCCACTTCGGGTCCATTGGCACCCCCGCCTCCCGTGGAAGGTTGGCGGATCGATCTTTTGGCCACCTTTCCTTGGCTCAAGTGGTTGGTTAAGCAACGGTGGTTCCAATTCGCCCTCATCTTGCCCAATCTGTTCTTGTTCCTAGTCTTCTTGGTAGCGGGTATCTGGGGTACACCGGTGGGAAACCGGAATATCCTCATTGTCTTTGTTTGGATCTTTTGGTGGTTCCTTCTTATTAGCGTTCTGGTGCCTTTTATGTCGCGGATCTGGTGCACGATGTGCCCCTTTCCGTTCTTCGGGGAATGGCTCCAACGGGGTTCTTTGTTAACACCTAAGTTGGCCCGGCCTAATTCCAACGATAAAAAAGTGGGGTTGAACCGGTACTTCGGACTGAATTTGAGATGGCCGAAAGCCCTCTCGAACATTTGGCTTCAGAACATCGGTTTTCTAGGCCTCTGTACTTTCAGCGCTTTTTACCTGACCCGTCCGATCGTCAGCGTGGTGGTCTTGGGAAGTTTGATCGTCATCGCCACCGTGTTGCATCTCATCTTCCGACAAAGGGCTTTTTGCAACTATGTTTGTCCGGTGAGCGGATTCCTGAGCCTTTATTCCATGAGTTCCATGACCGAGGTTCGGTCCAAGGACGCCGATACTTGCCTGAAATGTCATGACAAGAGCTGTTTAGTGGGCGGTGAAAGAGGCTGGGGATGTCCTTGGTTCAATTACCCCAGCAAGATGGAGCGTAATAATTATTGCGGTCTCTGTACCGAATGTATCAAGACCTGTCCCCACGACAATATGACCATCAGGCTTCGCCCATTCGCCACGGATACCAAATTGAAGGGCTACGACGAAGCGTGGAAAGCCTTCATCATGTTGTCCTTAGCTTTGGCTTACAGCGTCATTTACCTGGGTCCTTGGGGGTTCTTTAAGGATGTCGCCAACTTTACCGAAAGCGGCAAGGGGTTGAGTTATTTCATCGCCTACGCCGTTTGTTTGTGGTCTTTGCCGATGTTGGTGATCCCGGCCATCTATTCGGCTTTCCATTGGGTGGCCCGCCGCGCGGCGGGTGGGACAGCCAAGCCCTGGAAAGAGTCTTTCCTCACCATGGCTTATCCCCTGGTTCCGTTGGGTCTTTTGGCTTGGATCGCTTTCAGCCTGCCGCTGATCTTCATCAATGGCAGCTACATCCTGGTCACCATGTCCGATCCCTTTGGGTGGGGCTGGGACCTTTTCCACACTGCCCATACGGCTTGGTCGCCGGTCGTGCCGGATTGGATGCCCGCCATTCAGGTCGCCATTTTAGCCCTGGGATTGGTCCTCGTTCTCAAGTCGGTCTTTAAGCAAGCCGGGAAACTTTACGAGGATCAAAAAGCCAAGATCCGTTTCGCCATTCCCATGGCGGGGTTGATGACCTTGATCGTGTTGGTCTTTGTCCGGCTGTACGTGAACTGAAAAGGGGAACGACTATGAACTTCAAAGAAATCATCGCGAGTTTGTTGGCCATCGCCGCTGTTGTTGGATCGGTCACGCTGCCTTTTTGGTGGCGGGGACAGCATCTTTTTTCGACCCAACCCGAAAGGACCATTACGTTGACGGGTGTGGCGACCAATGGTGTTTGGACCGAGGAGGAAGTGAATGGAGAGAATTACCACCGGGGCGGGTTCAAGGCGGCCCAAGTCCATCTGAATCCGGGGGAAAAGGTGCGTCTTATCCTCCGAAGCGCCGATGTGGTCCATAAGTTCTATTTGCCCCAATTGAACATCGGTCCGGTGGAGCTGATACCCGGGCATACCGAGGAAGTCCATTTCACCGCGGATAAGGAAGGGGTCTATCCCTATTACTGCACCGAGATCTGTGGAGATTGTCATTTCCATATGCGGGGTGAGTTCACCGTGGGTAACGCTGTGGCGGCCGCCGCGTCGGACGCCCAATGCGACGAGACCAAACATGAACCTGTTCCCCAATTCGCCAATATCCAGGAAGCGGGCCATTATTGGTTCGAAACAAAGGGTTGTGTTACTTGTCATGGGCAGGACGGCCAGGGCGGCGTACCGAATTTCAACTATGCCCGGGGAACGGTGCCCGCTTTGAACACCTTAGCCAGCAAGATCTCCCTTCAAAGTAAAGACGAGGTCAAAAGCTTTACCTCTGCCTTGGAAAGAAAAGAAGTTTTGGCCAAGGAAAAGCCCGTGGTGGGCATCTCGAACTGGGCTTTGACCTTCGCTCAATATGAATCCGTGCTCAAGACCATTCGGGAAGGCAGTCCGCCCTTGAAGGCGGATCCCAATGGACCGGCGCCGCCCCTTTTCATGCCCGCTTGGAAGGAAAAACTCAGCGATGAGCAGATCAATTCCATCGTAGCTTTCCTCCTATCCAAACAAAAGTTCGTCGAACAGTCGGGTTGGGGTAACTGAGGGCTCTTTGCGGGTTCTTGAAGAACTGTCGCTTCAAGAAAGATCAAGAAGACAGGCCGGGGCGCGGGCGGCGCGCTCTTATTAGCATTAAAGACGATCATTAAGGAGAGAGAAATGAAACTAAAGGCCCTCAAAGGTGTCTTGTTCGTTTTGATCGGTATGTGCGGATTGTTCCTGACAACCGCCCCGGTCCAGGCCTTGCCGAGCTTTGCGCGTCAAACCGGCATGTCCTGTGCGGCTTGTCACACGGTTTTCCCGGAGCTAACGACCTATGGAAGGACGTTCAAGTTGAACGGTTATACCACCGTCAACGCCGATCAATTGACCGATGGAACGCGGTTAGCCATTAACAGCGCGCCGCCGATCGCGGCAATGATGCAGGTAGCCGACAATTTTTCCAACAAAAACAATTCCTCGACCGCGAGTTCTTCTTCGGACGGGAATGGCCAGGCCACTTTTCCCGCTCAATTCAGTCTCTTTTACGCGGGGGCCATTTCCCCCAAAATGGGAGCTTTCGTGCAGATGACCTACGATACCAGCACGGGATATATCCATTGGGACAATACGGATGTGCGGTTGGCCGATCGGTTCCAGATCGCCAATACGGATCTCATCCTTGGGTTGACGCTCAACAATAATCCGACCGTACAGGATGTTTTCAACAGCGTTCCGGCTTGGGGTTTTCCTTATGCCACAACGGCGTCCCAGCCTGGAACATCCCCGGCCATTAATGGTTTAGGTCCTAACGCCGGAGGTTTGGGGGTTTACGCCTTTTGGAACCAACTTTTGTACGCGGAGGTCGCGGGATATCGTACCAACCCCCAAGGGACCTCTACTCCCGCCGATCTGCAAGGATTCTCCCCTTATTGGAGGGTCGCTTTGACCCAGGACTTTGGCAAGAATTCGGTCGAGATCGGTGGTTACGGCATGGACCAGCAAACTTATACGAATGGCCAGACTACCACCGGCACGCCGGACAATGTCTCGGATATCGCGATAGACGGCCAATACCAATACGTCGGCGATCAGCATATCGTCACCTGGCATGGGAGTTATACCTGGCAAAACGATAATTGGGGATACACTTTCCCCGCGGGTAATTCTTCCAATTCGACCGATACGTTCAACGCGTTCAAGACGGACCTGACCTATTATTACGATCGGAAGATCGGGGCTACGGTCGGTTATTTTGCGTCGACCGGTTCGTCGGATGGAACTTATTATTCGTCCGGGAACGGATACAGCAACAACGTGCCCGACAGCCAGGGATGGGTGTTCGAAGCGAACTATGTGCCTTGGTATAACACCAAGTTCACGCTGCAATACACCCTTTACAACAAGTTCAACGGCTCGAACGGAGATTTAGGGAATAATGCGTTGATGGCCATGGCTTGGTTCGCTTATTGATGATTTTTTTGGATGCCTATCATCCTCCGGGTTTTAAAACCCGGGGGATGGCATCTAAAGCGTTAATAGTGCGACCGACCAGCCGAATATTTTTATCGATCTAAAGATTCTTCAACAAGCGAAGCCAGCATGGCGATGAAGGCCGGATGGGTGCCGACGGTCTTGGCCCTTACCATGTGCAGGCTTTTCCATTTGGCCTTTTCCTGGGCCAGGATGTCGATGTCATACAGAACCTCAACATGATCCACCAGAAATCCGATAGGGGCCACCACGCAGGCAGCCAAAGTCTCATAAGTGCGGCGCTCAACGAAGTCGCCTAGGTCCGGTTCCAGCCAAACTTCCTCAGGCCGCCCGCTGCGGCTGGTATAGGCGGTTTGGTAATAGGGGATCTCAATGAGATGCATGACCGCCTGGGCGGTCTGTTCGAATTGGTGCGAGTAGGGCGACTTGTGCGCCATTACGCGGGGAATGCTATGAGTGGTGAAAATGAGTTCGGCGCGGTGGCGGGACTTTTCTTCCTCGGTCAAATGGCTATAGGCCTCTTGCACGTTGTCCGCGATGGCCTTGATGAAACCCGGACGGGTGTGCCATTCGGGGGCGTAGGTCAGGGTCGGCAGGGCCAGTCCTTGGGCCTTGATGCCTTCCAAAGCTTCATCGAGCTTGTTCACGTACTTATCGTAAGAAGCGGGACTGCGGTGCGGCGCCATGATGAGGACGAAGAAGTTGGTCTTGCCTTGCTTGACTAGGTCGATCAAGGTATCGGCGATGCGGGGCGCAGCATGGGCAAAACCCAGCCGTACGGGAATATCGAGCCCGCGGGCTTTCAATAATTTCTCCAGGGCTTGGGCTTGCTCACCGGTCAAACGGTTGTAGGGCGAGACCCCGCCGATCTGCTCGTATTGCTTGGCGACCTTTTGAAGCCGCTCGATAGGGATGTTCCGGCCTTTGGTCACGTCTTCCAGGAAGGGAATGACCTCTTCGGGCTTTTCGGGTCCGCCGAAGCCGATCATCAGGACAGCGTCGTAAGCTTTTTTCACTTTCAGTGTTTCCATTCTTTAACAGTTTCGATCATGGCCCGCACATTTTCCATGGGGGTCGTCGGCAGGATACCGTGGCCCAAGTTGAAGATATGCCCCGGGCGGCCATGGACGGCCTTGAGGATCTTGGCGGTTTCTTCCCGAACTTGGTCAGGCGTGGTCAAAAGGATCTTCGGGTCCAGGTTGCCCTGCACCGCCACATCGCCCAATAATTTCCAGGAGTCCATGATGTTCGTGTGCCAATCGACCCCGATCACATCCGCCCCGGTCTCCTTCAAAAAGGGGTAGAAGGGGGCGGTTTCGGTGCCAAAGTAGATGATCGGCACGTTCTTGGGCAGGCTTTTAATGAGCTTTTGGACATAAGGCAGGACGAATTGTTTGTATTCGGCAGGGGTCAAAATGCCGACCCAGGAGTCGAAAAGCTGCAGGGCCTGGGCGCCCGCGGCGACCTGGGCGTTCAAGTAAGCGCTGGTGGAGGCCACCAAGACTTGCATCAGGTCATGCCAGACCCCAAAGTCGCCTTCCATGATCTCGCGGGTATGGACGTAATCTTTCGATCCGCCGCCTTCTATTAAATAAGAGGCCAGGGTAAAGGGCGCCCCGGCGAACCCGATGAGGGGGATGTTGGGCTTCAATCGGTGCCGTATGATCTTGACCGCGTCCATCACATAGCCGAGTTCCTTGACGTTAGCTTCTTTTAAACGGGCCAGGTCCTTGGCCTCGCGGAAAGGATTGGAAATGACCGGGCCGCCATGGTCGGCGAATTCCAAATGAAAGCCGATGGGTTCGGCGATGAGCAGGATATCGGCAAAGAGGATGGCGGCGTCCACGCCCAAAACCTCTTGGGCGGATACGGTGACTTCGGCGGCCAGGTCCGGGCGTTTACATAAAGTTAAAAAAGAAACGGTCGAGCGGATGGCCTTATATTCGGGCAGGTAGCGGCCCGCCTGGCGCATGATCCACAGGGGTGTGCGGTCCACGGTCTCTTTGCGGCAAGCTTTCAAGAAAAGACTGTCGTTCAAGGAAAGGACCGGCTTCACCGAACCGCTGGTCTCGATGCGGACATGGGTCTTCTTTTGTAGGAGGGCCTTGGCCTTGTCAGCGGCATCCTTGACCAAGAAACCCATCTTGCTGTGTTCGGGCTCAAAGTCCACCCCGATGCCCTTGGTCTTGAGGGCCTCGGAAGCGATCGGGCCGATGGAGCCGACCACCACCCGGGTCAGCGCGGTCTTGAAACGGTCTTCCAGGCCCAGGCCCTTGGCTACTTCCAGCACGTTGTTGATCTGTTGGGCGCTGGTGAAAAGAACGACCTGAACCTCGCCATTGACGATCAGTTCGATGACCTGGGTCAGGGGGCGGATATCCTCGGGCAGGGCCCAGCGATAAACGGGAACGCTGACGACCTCGGCGGCGCCTTTGTCCCGCAGGCTCTGCAGGAACTCGGGGTTGGTCACGCCATATTCCTGCACGGCGATCTTCAAATTCTTGATGCTCTTGTGCTCTTCCAAGGTCGCGACGACCTCGTGCCAGGTATTGGGCTCGGGTACGGTCAGGGTTGCTTTGAGGTTGCTGTCCGCTAAAGCCTTCGCGGACTTGGGGCCCCGGGCGATCAGGGTGGTGGCCTTGAAGGCGTTGTGGATATGGCTGGGCGGGTATTTTTCTTCCAGTATCTGCAGCAGGGAACGGGTGCCCACGCCGGTCAAGAGAATGACCTGGTTGAAATGTCCGGCCTTGAGTTTGTCGAAAAAGTCGAAGGCTTGTTGGTTCTCGGAGATGGGAATCTCCCGCATGGAGGCGGCGACCCGGGCGGTGCCCCCAGCCCGAAGGATGAGGCTTTCCATTTCACGGCCCATGCGGCTTTCAAAGGAGGCTACTGTCAGTCCGTTAAGGCCTTTTTCGATGATCGGTTCAGAGGTTGAGTTCAAGATATTCCCCGCGTTTTGTGGGGATTTTCAACGAAATCCCCCATATGTGGGGTGCAGTATAAAAGTGCGAGCAGTGGAAATCCACTAAGTCTGGATATTTCGGGAAAAGTAGGAGTATCCTTGTAGTCCGTTCGGCTCTACATCCGGCTGTGCCGAACCTTCCAGAGATACAAGGTAGCCCGGCGAAGAGCAGCCAACCGGGAGATGTCCACGGCCAAGACCGTGGCTTTTGCTGAAAAGTGGGAGAGAAGAGATGCCATTTAAGATCCGTGTTGGTGATGAGATCAAGAATATGAACGAGAACCAGATCGGTGTGGTTATGGAAGAGGCCGAACACACCTATTTGGTGTATATCGCCGAAGAGGACGCCACCAAGGTCTGGACCAAGACCGAATCGCAAAGCTGGCGCCAAAAGATCTCGAACAAGGCTTTGGACCAAGTGGAAAAGAAGGTCGCGGAAAAACATACCCGCACCAAGGGCGTGAGCACCCCGATCGTTTACCGCAAGGTGTCCAAGAAGAAACTCGCGGTCCGTTAATTTTCGGTTAATTGGATGTTTCGAAAGCGCTCTTCCGAAGGGAAGAGCGCTATTTTTTTGCCGGTTCCAGCGATTTAATTTCCACTTCATAATCCAAACGGGTCAGCACGTCGGTACCCCTAAAGGTGCCCGACAAGGCCGCCGCGTCCTGCGGGTTCGGTCCCGCGCAAAGGGCGATGTGATGATCCGCTACCGCCAGGCCCAAGCTGGGGTCGTAACCCCGCCAGCCCGCGCCGGGCAGGTAAACTTCCGCCCAAGCGTGCAGCTCGTGAACGTCCCGGGCCCCGGGTTGATATTTGTAACCGCTGACGAACCGGGCGGCAATGCCCAAGGAACGGCACAGGTCGATGAAAAGAACGGCCAGGTCCCGGCAAGCGCCTTCCTTGCGGCGCAGGGTCTTGTTGGGGGTCAGGGGATCGCCCACCGCGCGGATGGTCTGCTGGATGTTGCGGTGGATGTAGTCGGTCATGTGATAGAGGAAGTTGAGGGTGTTATCGTCGCTCTCGTTCAACAGCGTTTGCGCCAGCTCATCCACCGCGGCGTCGGGATGGGTGCGGTGCAGGTAAGGGGCCAGGGCGGCTTTTTCGGCGCTGTAGCGGGCGGGTAGTTTCAAGACCAGAGGGTCCGTGATGAGATAGTGGAAAGGGTTGGTGAGGGTGGTCTGGATCTTGAAGTGGGTCTTCAGGGTCAGGGTGCTTTGTTTGTTGCCGAACCAGATCTGGGATTGATAGTTGTTGAAGGCGTCCAGGGAATCCGAATGACCCTCGGGATGGGGCAGGATCTCCATGCAGAAGGATTCGAGTTTTTGAAAGGCGTCGTCCCGGGGGCGCAAGCGCACCACGTTGGGTTCCAGGAATATCTCTTTGCTATAGAGGTATCGGAGTTGGTGTTTGACTTCGAGATGCATGAGAACCCCTCACCAAAATGTCTTTGAGCAAAGGCCCCAGGGTCTTACTTATTTTACCCCTAGGGCTTCGAGCGCCCAAGTGTTACAGCCCAACCCCGCCCGCGTTGTTAAAAACGTGTTATTTCTTCGGGGGCAGCTTCTCCAAAGCGTCTTTGGCCCAGTCGGAAGGGCATAATTCGACCGTTTCCCGCACCCGGGTCTTCCACCACTCGGTGACCTGGGCCAGGTCTTCCCGTTGGTAGCGCATCTCGCCCATTTTGAAGCTGTCCTTGCGGTATAGCACCATATCGATGGGGAAATCCACGTCTGTCGCGCTGGTCCGGGTCGCCTCGAAAGCCAGGTAACCCAGCTTCATGGCGATCTCCATGGAGGTGTCAAAATGCAGGGCCCGGTCGATGAGGGGCTTTCCGTAGCTGGACTCCCCAATGGCGTAATAGGGGGTCGATTCGGTCACCTCCACCCAGTTACCCTGGGGGTAGATGAGGTACAGCTTATGCTCCGTATCCTTCGATAACTGCCCGCCCATGATGGACATGAGGTTGAAGTGGTACCCGCTCGATTCCAGGATCTCTTTATCCTCTTTGGCCACTTGGCGGATCTGGGCGGCGAAAGCGTTGACCGCTTTGTAAAGCTTGTCGTAGTTCTGGTGGTTCGCGTCCAGGTCCTCGTTGAAATAGGTCAGTGCCTTGTCCCGGGCGGAGCGTAGCCCCGAGGTCATCAAGAACAGCGAGTGGTTGCCGTTCTGATGGATGGTCACCTTCTTGCCCGTGATGGGCTCGGTGCCGCTGGTGATGCGGGTGTCGGCCAGGGCCACCAGGCCTTCTTTGACCTTCATCGCTAAACAGAATGTCATTGTTCGTTCCTTTTAATGACGGGAAAGCCCGGGACCGGCTGGATCGCCAGCAAGGTGGCGAAAAGGGCGTCGCCCGCCAGATTCAATTTGGCCTCGAAGTTGTCGAGGTACTCGTGCATACCGCTCTTAATGATCTCGTGGATATTAGCATAGTCGAGTTCGGACCGCAGGCGTCCCAACTGCCGCTCGGCAGCGTTGGAGTGGGTGTCCCGGGGAGTGCCGGTGATGAAGTGGAGCGATTCCTCGGCGTGGATCAGGCAAAAGCGCATGGACCGGGTGAACTCGCGGTCCAGCATGAGGAACTCGGCCACCTTGTCCGGGTGGATCAGGTTGTGTTTCTTGCGGTACATCTCCGCGGCCCCGGCGGATTTGAGCAAGGCCGTCCAAAGGATGGAATCGTAGGGCGTACCCACGTCCTCCACCTTGGGCAAGAGGATGAAGTATTTCACGTCCAGGATACGGGCGGTCTTGTCCGCGCGTTCGAA
This sequence comes from candidate division FCPU426 bacterium, assembly GCA_027452205.1. Classification (GTDB taxonomy): domain Bacteria; phylum Oederibacteriota; class Muellerivitia; order Muellerivitales; family Muellerivitaceae; genus Bog-1183. Next base: position 65,941 of record DAIDGV010000011.1, read on the forward strand.
CATGCGTCCCAAACGGATAAAGCTCCAGGCCTCGCCATGGGCCATGGTCTGGTCGGTGATGCCCACCAACAAGTGGCCCGCCTGGCGCACCCGGCGGCAGAGGGAGTAAAGATCGTCGTCGTCCAGGGGCTTGTGGGCGTAGGTCTGCACCATGTGATAGAAGCTGTTGATCTGCTCCCACATCTCGTTCGAGATGGATTCGCGCATGGTGCGGGCGTTCTCCCGGGCCTTTTGCAGGCAGGAGTAGACCGAGTTGGGGTTCTGTTTGTCCGAGAAGAGGAACTTGATGACGTTCTCCCGGGTGGCTTCGTTGTTGTAGCGGGCCTTGAAGTCTTCCTCGTCGCCCAGGGTGGTCACCAGGGGGGACCATTGCTCGTTATCCTCTTCCAGGGGGGAGTCCAGCATCAGGTTCACGTTCACATCGATCAGGCGGGTGATATTGTCCGCCCGTTCGAGATAGCGGCTCATCCAGTAAAGGGAATCGGCCAATCGGCTTAACATAAAGGCGCCTCCTGAACCACAAAGGGCACTAAGCGCACAAAGTTAAAGCACGAAGGGCCGAATGTTTTGAAGGTTAAAGCCATGAATTTCATGTTCTTTTCTTGATGCCTCACTGGGTGCCCTTTGTGTCCTTGGTGGTTCAAGACTTTTTCTTTCCAGGTTCGCTCAACACCCAGGTGTCTTTGCTGCCGCCGCCTTGGGACGAATTGACCACTAACGAGCCCTTTTTCAGGGCTACCCGGGTAAGCCCGCCGGGCATGACATAGATGCCTTTACCGTAAAGCACATAGGGGCGCAGATCCACGTGGCGGCCCTCCAGATGGTCATCCACAATGACCGGCACGCGGGACAAGGAAAGAGTGGGCTGGGCGATATAGTCGCGTGGGTTGGCGTTAATGAGGTCTTTGAATTTGTCCCGCTCTTCCTGGGATGCGTGGGGGCCGACCAACATTCCATAACCGCCGGATTGGTTGACCGCTTTGACCACCAGTTTGTCCAGGTTCTCCAGAACATGCTGACGTTGGGCGGGTTCCCAGCAAACATACGAAGGCACGTTGGGCAGGATGGGTTCTTCACTCAAGTAATACTTAATGATGGCGGGAACATAGGTATAAATGGCTTTGTCGTCGGCGACGCCCGCGCCCGGGGCATTGGCCAGGGCCACCCGGCCTTTGCGGTAAACATCCATCAAGCCCGGCACGCCCAATTGGGAATCCTCGCGGAACACCGTGGGGTCCAAGAAATCGTCGTCGATGCGGCGGTAAATGACATCCACCCGCTCAAAGCCCTTGGTGGTGCGCATCATTACATAACCGTCGATCACCGCCAGGTCGCGGCCTTCCACCAGCTCGGCGCCCATTTGCTGGGCCAAGAAAGCATGCTCGAAATAAGCGGAGTTATAAGAACCCGGCGTTAATACGACCACCCGGGGGTTTTGAACGCCTTCGGGCGCCAGGTTCTGCAGGGTGTTCAGCAAACGGTGGGGATAATCGTCCACCGGGCGGATCTTCATGTTCTGGAAAACCTTAGGCAAGGTACGCTTCAGAACATCGCGGTTCTCCAATACATAAGAAACGCCGGAAGGACAGCGCAGATTGTCTTCCAGCACGTAAAAGTTGCCGTCGTTGTTGCGCACCAGGTCGGTGCCGGTCACGTGGATCCAAATACCTTTGGGCACTTTGAGACCCTTGCATTGAATGCGGTAACCCGCGGAAGAGTCGATCATCTCCCGGGGGATGACCTTGTCCTTGAGGATCTTTTGGTCGTGATAGATGTCGTCAATGAACAGGTTCAGCGCCTTGATGCGCTGTTCCAAACCCTTTTCAATGCGCTGCCATTCGGCGGCGGACACGATACGGGGCAGGATGTCGAAGGGGAAGATCTTCTCGGTGCCTTCTTGGGCGCCATAGACGGTGAAGGTGATGCCCATCTCCAGCAGTTCGGCCTCGGCGAACTTTTGCTGGCGTTCGATGCTGTCCCAGCCCATAGCCCGCAGCTTTTCGATCAATAGCGCGGCACAGGGGCGGGGCTTGCCCGGCGCCTCGAAAAGCTCGTCGTAAAAGCCGTCGGTTTGGTATTGGTCGAAATTCATGGGCTCATTAGAGAGCAAGACGGGTGCCATTTCTATAAAGAAAAATGGCCGAAAATGGGAACGATTAAGGGTTTGCGGGTACAAAAGTGAAAGTTAAGACAACAAATTTGTAATGAATTTAAATGTACTGAGACAATATCTGAATTTATTTCGATTTATCATAAGGGCCTTATTGGTTAAGGGCTGTAATTAAGCACTTAAAAAGGTGAGAAATGTACAAAAATTTAATTAGAAAATTTTCAGACAATTTTGACGCATTAAGAAGCCTTGTTGATTTAATAAATCCGAACTTATTAAAAGATATGTTTGGAACTGTTAAGAATTACAAAGAAGAAGGAATGGTTCTTCTTCACGTAATAAGCAAGATGGATCCACAATTCCAGATTCCGGCAGACAAAATCCCCATCGATGAAATTCTTAAAAAGCACGATTTGAAATTGAAGTTGAAAAAAGAAAAAGATGGAAAAGTTGGTATGACGATTGTTGGTGGAAAGAATGCGAAGGATTTTCGTTTTGATGAAGCTCTTGCGGCCATTTCGAAATCGATGGCCCAACAAAGCTTGTTGTTTCATGGTTTTTTTATTACTTCTGTTAGTCTTTCCGAATCATTTTTGTCCCAAGTGATATTTCAATATTTTTCTAAATATCAACACGTAGATGGATGTGATGAAAAAACCATTAAATTTAAAGAGTTGAGAACATTCGATAGCCTCGAAGAAGTTAAAAATTATCTAGTCGAATCAAAAGTTCTCGAGATTATGCGTGGTGGTTTTGAGGAGTGGGTTAATTTTTTAAAAACGTTTCCGAAAATTTCGCTAAGCGGTTATTTAGATGCTGACAAAGACAGGCTCGTTGAAGTTTTCCAACGACGAAATGTTTGGGTTCACAATGACGGTCTTGTAAATGGAATTTATTTATCGAAAGTTTCTCCGGAGCTTAAGAAGAACTTGAAAAAAGGAAAAGAACTTAGCATCACACCTGTTTATATAAGAAATTCGATGAATCTGCTTGAACGAAATTTTTTGTTGATGACTCTTGAGTTGTGGAAAAAATTAGAACCTGAAAACGAGGAACGCGCTGAGATTATTGAAAATGTCGGTTTTCGTCATTTGAACGAAGAACGTTGGCAGGTTGCTAAGGGTTTGTATTACTTCGGTATGATGGATAAGGAGATGCCCGAAGGTAGGCAAATGGTCGCTAAGATAAATTATTGGCAATGTTGTAAATGGTTGGGTGAATTTAAAAGTGTTGAAGATGAGATAAAAAATGCAGATTTTTCTGCCATAGATGGAGTTTATTCTTTGGGGCGTTTTGCATTGCTTGATGATTTTTCAAGCTTAACTAGAGATCTCCCGGATGCTATTAAGGCCAAAGATTTAAAACTAAAGGATTTGGAAACGTGGCCTCTTTTTAAAGAATACAGAAAATCTCCTGAGTATGAAAAGGTCTTGAAAAAGATAAAGCCAATTAAAAAGAAGAAGTGAAAAATGAAAGATACTTTGGATAGTTACCAAAAATGGAAATCCCTGCAATCCCACTGGGATGACGACGACTTTCTCAAGTCCCTGACTCCTTTGATGAAGCTTCGTTATAAGAGGCTGGATGAAAAGGTGGAGGCCATCCTGGCCGAAAACTTCGCCAAGGCCGGGGGAAAACCTCTCTTAATAGACGCTGGTTGCGGGCGAGGCGAATTCGCCCTTTTCCTTAAGAAGAAGTGGGGCAATATGGAGCCCTGGAATTACCTGGGGTTTGAACCATCCAAAGAACAACTGAATCAACGGGATATTCCCACGCTGGGGTTGGGCTTTGCCCAGGCCACGGCCGAACAGATCCCCCTGCAAGATATGTCGGCCCAAGGCCTTCTTATAAAAGAGGCTCTCGACCATTGTTATGACCCGTCCAAGGTCTTTGCCGAGGCCAAAAGGCTTTTGAAGCCCGGCGGGGTGTTGGTGGTGACCATCACCAACGACAAGTCCTACTTCAAGCGGCTCTTGCCGATGATCAACAACGCCCATAAGGCCAAGCAGACCGATCACCTTTACTTCTTTGGGCCCGACGACCTGAAAAAGTTGGCCGAAGGGGCCTTGTTTGACAGGGTTTCGGTCGAAACCTATAATTACTTGAAATTTCCACGAGTTCTCGAGATCGCGCTGGGTTGGTTGGGAGAGCCTCTCAACCGGGTGTTACTGAGCCTGACGGACGCGATCGGCAAAGTCCTGCTGCCTGGTATGGGCGGGGGCATCATCTTAAAAGCGTACAGCAAAGAATAATTTTGAATTAAGAATTTTGAATTTTAAATGATGGACGGTTTTGACCATGGTCAAAACCAACCACAATTCATAATTCAACATTCAGAATTCATAATTTCGCGAACGACAGAAAGAACAAAAGGAATATTGAATGATCTCCAGTGATTTGCTCAACATAATTGTTTGCCCCGGCTGCGGATCGGCCCTGCGCGAAAAAGACGGCGGCCTGCAATGCACTGAATGTAAGAATGTTTATCCCGTCGAAGATGGAATCCCCGTTCTCCTCGTGGACCGTGCCAAAAAAACCAGCCGATAATCTTGAACCACGAAGGGCACCAAGGGCACCAAGAAAGGCTCTTTCGGTGACCGGCAAGTCTAAATCCAATCCTGTTAGATCGTTTTGTATCGGTATCGACGCCCGGCTGGCTTACCGCCGGGGAGTCGGCACCTACACGGCAAATCTTATTCTCTCTCTGGCAAACGTTGACCTGATCAACCGCTATGTCATCTTCAATGCGCCAGCCCTTCTAAAGAAACAACTCAAGAACAGCCGCTTCAAGTTCGTGGAAGTGCCTTATGGCAACGCCGCTCATTACGAGCAGGCGCTTTTGCCCAAGGCCGCCAAGGCCGAGGGCGTTGAGCTGCTTCACTATGTTGATAATTCCTGTTCCATCTTCACGGACCTGCCGGTCATTCTCACTTTGCATGACGCCATGTACACCCGGCCTTTGAAAGCCGTCCGTTCCAAACCCACTTTTCGCCAGCGGCTGGTCTATGGATATAAAAAGTGGATTATCCCCAAGTCCGCCTGGTTCGCCCGTAAAGTGCTGACGGTCTCAGAGTTCTCCAAAAAGCAGATCATGCAGGCCACCCAACTGCCCGCGGACAAGATCCAAGTCACTTTAGAAGGGGTCAACACTGCCCAATATCCCAAGACGACCCGCAAGACCACCGGCCTCTTTCAGATCTTGGTGCATGGTGCGGCAGACGACCGGAAGAACATTCCCAATATCCTCAAGGCGGCCAAGATATTGGCCAAACAAAAGAAATCCTTTCAGATGCGCATCATTGGTATGGATAAGGCGGAATTGGACTGCACCTTATATGAGAGGGAAGCCCTGGAACTGGGGTTGGAGCCCTTCGTGAAGTGGGGCGGAAGCGTGCCGGCGGAAAAGCTGGTGCAGACCTACCATCAGACGGACCTTTTCCTTTATCCCTCTTTATTAGAAGGGTTCGGGTTGCCGGTCTTGGAAGCCTTTTCCTGCGGGGTTCCGGTGGTGACATCGAACAGCAGTTCTTTGCCCGAAGTAGCGGGTGACGCGGCACTTTTGGTGAACCCGCAAAGCCCGGAAGATATCGCCCATGCGGTCAAGGTGATGATGGAAAGGCCTGAATTAAGATGGCAATTGATCCAGCGGGGGCTGAAAAGGGTTAAGATGTTCACGTGGGAGAAGACGGCGAAGGAAACCCTGAAAGCCTACGAAAGCGTCCTGAATGCCCGCTAAAAAAGACCCCCTCCAGCAACTGTCCATCTTCAATGTTGCCTTATTCCTGGTGCTGTTAGCTTCGGTCGAGTATTTCTTCATGGGCGGCATGATCCTACTGGCTCCGAACTTTCCTTTTGTCCCTCTATTGGGAGAGATCGTTCTAGTTCTCTTTGTCCTATTACTGGCCCTGGAAACGGGGTTGGTGCTGCTGCTCGATAAAAAGGGGAAGGACCATTTCTTCACCCCGATGCTTTTGACCCACCTGCCCTGGCTGCTGGCTTTCGCCCTGCCCTTGATAGCCCAACTGACCCTGCCCGAACCCCACAACTTTTTGACCCGCAAGATCGAGCTATTGTTCGGTTTGATATGGGTGACCCATATATTTCTCTTCAGCGGCTGGTTGTTGTGGCGGGTAAGGGGCAATGGCAAACCGGTCTCTTATACCTTCGCCCTGGTCTCGATCTTCTTCTTCGTCGGCACCACTCTTTGGACGACCCAATGCGACCTGAGCGGGGACGAGCCCCACTATTTATTGATGGCTTACAGCCTCATCCATGACAAGGACTTGGACCTAACGAACAATTACCAGAACAAGGATTACGAACAGTTCTACCACCGGGGCGAACTGCAGCCCCAGGGTTTGGAACATGTCATCGAGGGCCGCCGCTACAGTCACCATCCCTTGGGACCGGTGCTGTTGGTATTGCCGGGTTTTTTCTTGTTGGGGCGTTTGGGCGCGGCGCTGACCATATCCTTATTGACCGCTTTAGCCTTGTACTTGACCCTGCGGGTGTTGGAAATGACCGGGGCCAAGGGCCGGGCGCTGCAAGCGGTGGCGGCGGTGGGCCTTTTCTCCAGCCCTTTCCTGCTTTTTGCCGGACTCATCTTTCCCGAGGTTCCCACGGCCTGCTTAGTGGCTTTGACCCTGTTGCTGTTCGTTCAAAAACGCTGGTTCTGGTTGGGCGTCACCCAGGGCGCCTTTTTGTGGATGCACAACCGCAACGTGTTGCTGGTCATCCCTTTCTTGTTGGTGCTGGCTTATGAATTTTTGAAAGACAAGAAGTGGTTCGAAAAGACCAAACTCTTCACGGCGGGGTTCGCGATCCCGACGATCCTCTTGGCCTTTTATTTCCATGCCATCTATGGTGTCTGGACTCCCTTGGGCGCCCACAACGAACCCTTCACGTCCCTCTTCCGGTTGAACCACTTTTGGATCGGGTTGCTGGGGCTGCTGCTGGACCAAGAATGCGGTCTTTGGTTCCACTTCGCCATCTTCGGTATGACGAGCGCCGGGGCCTTGATGTTGTGGAGTTCCAAGAACCCGCTGCGGTTCCTGGCCATTGGGGCTTTGTTGTTCTATTACCTGTTCATGGCCTTCTATGAGAACTTGGGGCTCACCCCGGGCACCCGCTATTTCGTGGGGGTGACTCCGTTGATGTTATTCATGCTTTATTTCGCTTTCGCCAAGTTGAAGTTCAGTGTCTGGGAAATATTGACCCTGGTCTCTTTTATCGGCGGCGTGCTGATCAATTGGGTTTTGGCGGTCATTCCCTGGATGCGGTATAACAAATTGGAAGGGGAGAGCATGCTGCTGAAGACCCTGGGCGGTATCCTGCATACCAACTTGACGATCAGCCAGCCGGCCTTCCAAGCCCCGGTCATTACCGCGCAAAGTTACGAAATAGCCGGGTTCTGGTTCGTGGTTACCATTGGGTTGTCTTTCTGGTTTTGGCGGGAAAATAAATAGGGTCTTAAACCACGAAGGACACTAAGGGAACAAAGTGGGCACGATAAAAATTTTAAAAACTTTGTGTTCAAACTTGGTGTCCTTTGTGTCCTTGGTGGTTCAAGGTCAAAGGGTTTAATTTGAACATCTTGGTCCTAACGCCTATCGTTCCTTATCCGCCCCATGACGGGGATAAACTTCGGCTCTACCATTTGCTTCAACAGCTTAAAAAACGCGGCCATACCATCGACATCTTTTGCCTGACCCGGGTGAAAGAAGACCTAGCCCAGAACCAGCACCTGCGCGCCCTTTGCCGGACCCTCTATATAGAACACATCACGAACAGGGATCTTTTCTTTAACCTGGTCGCCGGGCTTTTGATGGGCCAATCCCTGAATGTTTCCAGTTACTTTTCACCCAAACTCAAGGACAGCCTGCGGGCCTATTGGAAATCGAAAGAAGGCGCGGTGGTTGATGTGGTCTTGGCCCATCGGCTTCGCATGGCCCCGGCGGCATTGGATTCCCACCACGGTAAACCAGTGGTGCTGGACCTGACGGATTGCTTGACCGCTTATTCCCAACAACTGAGCCGCCAACCAGGCGCACACCTAGTGCGCCGCTTGGCCGCAAGTTGGGACCATTGGTTCCTTCGTAAAGAAGAGGTGGAGTGGCCGCAACAGGCGGCGATGACGACCATTATTTCCGAGGCGGACGCCCATGTGATCGTGGGGAATGGTCTGGCGGAAGAAAAGATCACGGTGCTGCCTAATGGAGTGGACCTGGAAGCGGCGCCTAAAGCGGGTTCCAAAATTTATCCGGCGGGAAGGCCGGTGGTTTGTTTCGTGGGCAACATGGGTTACGCGCCCAATGAAGAAGGCACTTTGTGGTTCCTTAAAACCGTCTGGCCTTTGGTGAAAGCCAAAGTACCCAAGGCCTTGTTCGCGGCGGTGGGCGGCGCGCCCCGGGAAGTTTTGAAGAAATACCATAACGGCAAGGATGTGTTGGTGACAGGTTGGGTGCCCCAGGTAGAACCCTATTTATTGAAAGCGCAAGTTTCCATCGCGCCCCTGCGCTTCGCGGGCGGCATGCAGAACAAGATCGCCCTTTCGATGGGTCTGGGTGTGCCGGTGGTGGCCACGACCGCCTCCACCGGCTGGCTGCCGAAACAGGGTAAAGAATGCCTGTTCATTGCCGATGATCATCAGGCTTTTGCTGATTCGATCGTTCAAATACTTCAAAAACCCACGGTCGCTAAGGCCCAGGCCTTGAAAGGCAAGCGGTTCATTGCCCAGAATTACTCTTGGGATAAGGCGGGGAAGCAGCTTGAGACGATCTTGAAAAAAGCGGGAGGCGTGAAATGAAAAAGATCCTTTGGGTTTTGATGATGGTTCTGGCCGTAAGCCCTGTTTGGGCGGATACCAACGCGAAGATGAAGACCGTGACGGTGCAGGGGGAAGGTACTTCCTCGGGCGCGCCGGACCAAGCGACCTTTGACGTGGAAGTGCAACTGCAAGGCGACACGTCGAAAGAGATCGTCGCTTCAGCGAACAAGTTGATGAACGGAGTCTTATCCAAGTTGAAGGCGCTCAAGATCGCTGAGAAGGACCTGCAAACCCAGGGCTATTCGGTGAACCGGAACTATCAATATGTCGGCGGTAAATCCAAGTTCTCGGGTTACACCGTTTCGAACCGCTTGCGGGTGCTATTGCACAATGTGGACCAAGTGCAGGACGTGATGGGCGCTTTGGCGGATATGGAATCGGTCCAAGTGAATGGTCCCACCTTTGGTTTTGCCAAGCCCGATCAACTGCAGATCGAGGCCCTGAAAACCGCTGTGGAGAATGCCCATGCCAAGGCGGTGGCCCTGGCGGAGGCTGCGGGCGCGGAGTTGGGGCCGGTCTTTTCCATCCAACAAACCGGCGGGGGAGCGCCCATTGTGCGCCCCATGATGATGGCCGCGGCTAAAGCGATGGATACGGCGGCGCCCATTGAAAAGGGCACCAATGAAGTTACCGCTCAAGTCGAGGTCGTTTACACGTTAAAATAGCCGGGTCAGCCGAAATACGCGTGAAAGTTCAACACCATGTGCGGCATCGCGGGCTTCGTTCAATTTAAGCCGGGGCAAACCCTGAAGCCCTCGGTCCTTCAAGACATGACCGCGGCCATCCGGCACCGGGGCCCGGACGACGAGGGTTATTACCATAAAGGCCCGGTGGGGCTCTGCATGACCCGCCTTTCCATCGTAGACCTGGCCCATGGCACCCAGCCCATTTCAAACGAGCGCGGCACAGTCTGGACGGTCTTCAACGGCGAAATTTATAACCACAAAGAACTGCGCGGTGAGCTGGAAAAGGCCGGTCATCAATTCCGCACCCAGTCCGACACCGAAGTCATCGTTCACGCCTACGAGGAATATGGCGACGACTTCATCAAGAAACTACGGGGCATGTTCGCCTTTGCCCTCTGGGACCAGACCTTTCAAAAGCTCTTGCTTGTCCGCGACCATGTGGGGGTCAAACCGCTTTATTACACCACTGCGGACGGCTCCCTTATTTTCGGGTCGGAGATCAAGCCGCTCTTAGCGGTGCCGACCGTCGCCAAGAACAAAAAAGTCGACGTCAAACAAATGCTGGCCTTGATGACCCTGCAATATGTGCCCACGCCGGACACGCTCTTTAAGGGCATCCGTAAATTGCCCGCGGGCCATTACCTGATCGTGCAGCAAGGCAAGATGGTCATCAAGCCCTTTTGGACCTTGCCGAACGAGCCCAAGGTCGCTCCCGGTCATTCCCACACCCGGGCCCAGGAGAACGAATGGACCGAAGAATTACGCCTGCGGTTCTTCGCCAGCGTGAAAGAACAGTTGATGGCGGACGTACCGGTCGGGGCCTTTTTGTCCGGCGGGATGGACTCGTCCCTGGTGGTGGCCGCCATGACCCATCAGACTCAGCGGCGCATCAAGACCTATTCGGTGGGGTTCGAGAACGAACACGACTTCAACGAGTTGAAGTATTCACAAAAGATCGCCCGGTTCCTCAACAGTGACCATCGGGAGCTGATGGTCAATGCCCAGATGCTGAACGACCTGATCCCTCGGTTGGTGAAATACCAGGATGATCCGGTCATCGACCCGGCGGTGCTGCCCACCTTTTTGGTCTCCCTTTTCGCGCGGCAAGAAGTGAAGGTGGTCTTGACCGGGGAAGGGGCCGACGAGCTTTTTGGCGGTTATCACCGCTATTCCTATGACCGATTCTTCAACCATGTACAGGCCATGCCGACTTGGGCCCGCAAGATCGTTCCTTTCCTCACGGGCAATTTGCGAGACCCTTACCACCAAGCCTGGCAGGCACTGAACAAGCACGACCTGGTGAAGCGGCATTTGGCTTGGTCGCGGCTTTGCTTGGAAGAGACCCTGGAAGAATTGGCGGGGGACAAGCTGTTGTATGAAATGGAAAACTCCAAGGTGGAAGAGACCTTGGAAAGGATCTTCGCCGAGGCGGAGCACTACAAGTTCGACAACCTGAACCTGATGCTTTATCTGGACCTCAAGACTTGGCTGCCGGATGACCTGCTTAATAAGGTGGATCGCACCAGCATGGCCGCCTCGCTGGAAGCGCGGGTGCCTTACCTGGATCACCGTTTGGTGGAGTTTGCTTACAGCCTGCCCTCGTCGGTGAAGCTCAAGGGCGGCATCGGTAAATACATCCTCAAGCGCGCCGCGGCCAAATATATCCCCCGGGACATCATCAACCGCCGCAAAAAGGGTTTCGCGGTGCCCTTAGGCCCCTGGTTCCGCAAAGAACTGAAGCCCCTTCTTTTGGATATCCTTCGTTCCGATAGTTTCAAACAACGGGGTTATTTCAAGATGGACCAGGTGGAAGCTATGGTGCAAGAACACATGAGCGGTCAGCAGGACCATCACCTTCTTTTGTATGGTCTGTTGTTGGTGGAGCTGTGGCACCGAGAGTTCATTGATTAATGCTTAAAATCACAAATGCTTTTGAATTTGTTTTGGCTTTGGCTATTAGTGTTTTGGTGGTTCCTTTTTTGCTTTTGATGGCATATATGCTCTTCTGGACACATTTTAAGGTTTTCGCAGCGTTATTAGGGCTAATGTCTGTTGCGATGGGCATATATTTGATAAACAGAGCTAATTTATTAAGAGTTGGTTTGAAAATAGAAAATGGGGCGAAAAGAAATATATGGGCCGTCTATTTTTCGATCGGTTGGAGATTTTTGTTAGCGAGCTATTTAATTTATGAAGTGATTCGTATGATGGTGCTGATCGCTATTAAAGTTTTTAAGTTTTAGGAGTAACGATGCCGAGCGAACGATTCGAAAGAGGCTTCAAAAAATTCCAAGAGATCCACGGGCCGGTAGCGAAGGCCACGTTGGAAAGCGTGAAAGACATCGCTCCTGAATTGGGACAGTTCGTCACCGAATTCGCTTTCGCTGACATCTATAGCCGCCCGGGATTGGACCTGAAGACCCGCCAACTGCTGACCATCGCTTCTCTCACTACTTTGGGGAATGCTCCGCTGCAACTGAAGTCGCATATCAAAGGCGCATTGAACGTGGGCTGTACCAAGAAAGAGATCGTTGAGACCCTTCTCCAAATGGCGGTTTATGCTGGGTTTCCAGCTTCTATGAACGCGATCTATGCCGCCAAAGAAGTCTTCATCGAACGCGACAAACGTTTGAAAAAGAAGCGGTAAGATTCTTGCTTCTGCCCGCCGCATTCGAGAAATAACGTCTTCCATGCACGTTAACCATTTACCTTTCTGCAAGTCCTAGGTTTTTCCTTTTCCAAAAATCGATCTGAAATTCCGTGAGCACTCCGAGTCGGCTCTTTATTGTGCTCTCACAGGGGAAGCGCGCAAATACTTGCGCGCGTTAATCCTGTCCATTGTTTCAACAATCTAGTGCATTGGTCCGAAAACGTTTTCGTGAACTAATGCTCCCGTTCTTTTAGAAGAGTGATCGAAGTGTCGAATAACGGAGGTGTGCCGTGAGCCGAACTTTGAAATTGATCAGTCTGGTTTGGTTGGGCCTTGTATTGATATCAGCGACTTGTGCCGCCGCTAACGCGGCCAGTTTCGGACGGCAAAAACTTCACGGTCATCGAACAAGCCGAATGGCCGAGGCCCCGCTGGTGGGCGAAGTTTCATCGGACCGAAAGTTCGAACTCTCCGTGGCACTGCCCCTTCGCAATGCCGATCAACTCCAAGAATTCTTGAAACAAGTTTCCGATCCCAACAGCCCTCTCTTCCGCCACTATCTCACCAACGAACAATTCACCGAAGCTTATGGTCCCACCCAAGCGGATTACGATTCGGTGGTCAATTATCTCAAAGCCAAGGGCTTGGAAGTGACCGCGACCCACTCGAACCGCATGATCGTGAGCGTGCGCGCGAACAAGTCGGATATCCAGAACGCTTTCCACGTGGGCATGCACCACTATCAACGCCCTGATGGCACTACTTTCTTCGGCCCCGATGACGAACCGTCGCTGGACCTGGACACGCCGGTGTTGCGGATCGGCGGTTTGGACAACTACATCCTCCCGCATCCCAAGATGGTGATCTCGACCTTGCCGAACACGCAGATCGTGAGCGGCTCCCGAGCCAACGCGGTGACGGCCCACGCGGGCAGCGGTCCCTCGGGGCTTTTGATGGGAAATGACTTCCGTAACGCTTATGTACCGGGCGTCACCTTGAATGGTTCGGGCCAATCGGTGGCCTTGTTCGAACTGGACACTTATTATCCCGCCGACGTTCAACGCTATATGAGCCAGGCGGGCCTGACCAACACGGTCATCAATGTTTACCTGGACGGCTGGAGCTCCAGCACGACGCCGGGCGGCGGCAATGGGGAAGTATCCCTGGATATCGACCAGGCCATGTCCATGGCGCCCGCTTCCACTGAATACTGTTATATGGGGTCCAACATCGACGACGTGCTCAACCGGATCGCCACGGATAACATTTGTAAACAGATCAGCTCTTCCTGGGGTTGGGGCCCTTCGAGCTCCACCGAATTACAGATCGAACAGCAATACGCGGCCCAAGGGCAGTCTTACTTCAACGCTTCGGGCGATAGCGGGTCCTTCACCTCGGATCCCGGCGGCAACGAGGATGATCCCATGCAGATCTTGGTGGGCGGCACGAACTTGAACATGAACGGGAGCGGCGCTTCTTATAATTCGGAGACCGGTTGGAGCGGCACAACGGGCGGTATCTTGACCAGCTTGGCCCTTCCGGCCTATCAAACCTTGATCCCCATGAACAATGGCGCTTCAACGACCAACCGTAACTGTCCGGACGTTTCGGCGGTGGCCAGCGGTTGCTTGCTTTACGCCAATAACAGCTCCAGCGTCATTAACGTAGGCGGCACCAGCGTGGCGGCCCCGACCTGGGCGGGTTTCATGGCCTTGGTCAATCAACAAGCCGTCGGCGCCGGGAAGCCCACAGTGGGTTTCGCCAATCCGGCGCTTTATCAGATCGCTCAGTCCAATTACACGGCGAACTTCCATGACATTACCAGTGGAAGCGCGGGGACCTTCAGCGCCGGACCGGGCTATGACCTGGTCACCGGTATCGGTTCGCCTAATGGACAGACTTTGATCAACTCCCTATCGCAAGCAGCGGGTCAACCCACGGCCACGCCGACGGGTACCCCGACCCAAGTGGTGTCTTCCACTTGGCGCGTGCGCTCGGGAACGACTTCCGCTTATACGGATTGCCAGAACAATGTCTGGTCGCCGGATGAGAATTATACGGGCGGCAACACGAACGGTAATTCCAACACGATTACCAATGCCTTGCCTTGCTCGACCGACGGCGCTTTGTACCAGAACGAGCGCTATGGCAACTTCTCTTATGTGTTCCATGTGCCCGCGGGCAGCTATCAAGTGACCCTGAAGTTCGCCGAGCTGTTCGACAGCGGGTCGGGCCAACGTATCGAGAACGTTTCCATCAACGGCCAGGCGGTCCTGTCGAATTTCGACATCTTCGCCACCGCGGGCGGGCAGAACATCGCGGTGGATAAGGTGTTCAGCAGCATCGCTCCGGCCAATGGGGCCATCACCATTTCCGTTGCGCCGGCGTCCGGCAGCCCGGACCAGAACGCCAAGATCGACGCGGTCCAGATCGTGCCGATTGCTTCTTCGCCTACGCCCACGCCTTGTGTGCCGACGGCGATCACGCCTTACCTTCAGGTCAGCGGCGGCGCTTGGCAGCAAGCCAGCGCGGTCACTATCCTTTCGGGTAACACGGTCAATCTGGGGCCTCAACCCACGACCGGCGGCAGTTGGAGCTGGACGGGGCCGAACAGTTTCACCTCCACCGCTCGCGAGATCGACAACATCGCTCTGAGCGCGGGGACCAATACTTATACGGCGACCTATACTAACCCTTGCGGAGCGGTCAGCACCCAAGCCTTCACTATCGTCGTTTTGGTGCCGACTTCGACACCTACCAATTCGCCGACCCTCACAAGCACCTTCACTTCCACCGCTACCTTGACGCCGGTGGTGAAATCCACTTGGCGTATCGCGGGCGGCAAAGCCAATGCCTATACGGATTGCCAGAACAATGTCTGGTCGCCGGATAGCAACTACAGCACGGGGAACTTCAACGGGAACAGCAACGCCATCACCAAGGCCTTGCCTTGCACCACGGACCAGGTCTTATACCAGACCGAGCATTGGGCGCCGGGTGGTTTCACCTATTCGTTCAATGTGCCGGCTGGCAGCTACCAAGTGACGCTGAAGTTCGCTGAGATCTTTGACGCCGCGGCGGGTCAGCGTATTGAAAATGTCACGATCAACGGCACGCAAGTGCTGACCAATTTTGACATCTTCGCCGACGCGGGCGGAGCGAACATCGCGGACGACAAGGTGTTCAACAACATCTCGCCCGTCAACGGTACGATCACCATCGCCTTCGCGCCGACGTCCGGCAGCCCGGACCAGAACGCCAAGGTGGATGCCTTGCAGATCGTTCCGCAACCGGCCACGCCCACGAATACGGCGACCTTGGTGAACACGTCCACCAACACGGCGACGTCGACCTTAAGCTTTACGCCGACCGCGACCTGGACAAGTACGGCAACTTCGACCAATTCGCTCACACCGGTCCCGCCTACGGCCACCTTCACCAACACCAATTCGCCGGTGCCGCCGACAGCCACCTGGACGTCTACTTCTATCGCCACAGGGGTGACGCCGCCGCCGACAGCGACCAACACCAGTACGGTGGTCAATACCTCAACGTCCACTTGGACCGCCACGTCCGTACCGCCAACAGCGACCTGGACCAATTCGTTCACGCCAGTGCCGCCTACGGCCACAAGGACCGCTACGTCCGTGCCGCCCACCGCTACTTGGACCTTTACGGCGATCCCGCCGACGTCGACCTCCACGTCGACGAAGACCAATACGCCGGTGCCTCCGACTGCTACCGCGACTTGGACCTTTACGGCGGTGCCGCCGACGTCGACCTTCACGGCGACGAAGACCAATACATCGGTGCCTCCGACGGCTACCGCTACTTTCACGGCGACGAAGTTGCCGCCGACCTCGACGCCGACCTCTATCCCGCCGACATCCACTCCGACGACGGCCTCGATCTGTTCGGGCGTGCCGGTCTGGAACGGCAACTTTGTTTTCTATTCAATCGGGAGCAAGGTGACCTACAACAACGAGCTTTACCAATGTATCCAGGCCCATACGTCGGAGCCTAACTGGATGCCGCCAGTTGTTCCGGCGCTTTGGAAAGACTTGGGATCTTGCACAGGGGCCGCGCCGGCCATTGCCAGCAGCAATACGGTCATCAAGTCAGCGGTGGCGGGACCGAATATTTCCCACAACTTCCAACCGGTTCATTTCTATGTGCAGCTAAATCAGCCGGGGATGGTGGAAGTGGATGTCTTTACGCCGCTGGGCCAGAAAGTGGTGGGGACCACCTTCTATGGCAACGCGGGTATGAACAACTGGTTGTGGGACGTGCAGAACGCCTCACAACACGCGGTTTCGAGCGGTCTTTACATTTACGCGGTCCGCGTGACCGCCAATGGAGTGACCGAGGTGAAGACGGGTAAGGTCGTTATCTTGCATTAAACCGAATCGCTGCTTGATGGGCCAATGCCGGTAAAAGCATTGGCCCATCAAAGCTTTGTCTCGCTTTGAAGGTTCACCAAAGAAGGGGCGGTGCTTGAAAAGGCACTGCCCTTTTTATAAAACTTGCCAGAAAACCCCAGGCTTTTAAGCCTGGGGATGAATGGCTGCCCGGAGGGCCGAGAGATTTTGTCGGCCCGCAGGCAAGAAGTTATGGCATGCTCTGGACATGGCGAAATACTGGGTTGGAGCAC
>DAIDGV010000012.1 GCA_027452205.1 candidate division FCPU426 bacterium
GTGCTCCAACCCAGTATTTCGCCATGTCCAGAGCATGCCATAACTTCTTGCCTGCGGGCCGACAAAATCTCTCGGCCCTCCGGGCAGCCATTCATCCCCAGGCTTAAAAGCCTGGGGTTTTCTGGCAAGTTTTATAAAAAGCGGCCCCACCCGGGGCCGCTTTTCGTTTCTTAAAACATCCTTCTTTGTCCGCTTAAGGCACTATTCCGTAAGCCGAGTTCGGGATCACTTCTGATGTGCCATCCGGCTTCGTCCAATAGAGTGCGAAATAAGGGAAACTCAGGTCCGGGTTCACGCAATAGACGTCGATCTTATGCGGCCCCGCTTTCAAATAACCGTTCCCTTCCCGGGTGCGGCCCACCGGCATCAGGTTCTTCCCGTCAATGGTCAAGCCCGTCGCGGCCCTGGATTGGATATAGAACCGGTAGCTCCCCGTTTGGTCCGCATTCAAAATGCCTGTCCAATGGATGGAATAGATCGAACCCGTGGGAAATTCGTTTCCGTCGGTAAAATCCAGGATCGGATCCCAGCGGACCTCGCCAGGCTTTTCTTTATCCCACAGACCGTCCCGGTAATAGCTTCCTTTTAAAGCTCGGAAGGGCGGCAAGCTGTTAAAAGCCCCCGCCTCCACATTCGTCGCCAGGACCGAGGAACGCCGCGTAGCGATGGTCAGGACCGGTTTTTGACCGGAGGCCACGGAAATTTGGATCCTCACCGGATAATAGCCCTTTTCCAAATGCTGGGCGACAGCGGCGGAGGCCAAACGCCCGCCGATCCACATCGTCGGATGGACATTCCCACCTAAGACCCAACGGTAATCATCGGTGTGATCGATGAAGAGATTACCCGTCAAGGTGGCCTTGTAAGGACCCGTCGGCAATCCCGCCGGGAAGGTATCGATCTGCGCCTCTTTGACTCCGTTCACCGGACGGTCAAAGACCGCCTTCAGACCCAGCACTTTGCGCAATTGATCCGCCGGGACCTTCAGGAAATAGACCGCCTTATGCCCATCTGGATCGAGCAAGCTCTCATCTACCGCTCCTGGATAATAACTCTTGAGCATCTCTGCCACCGCGGGGCGGTCCTCTTCCACCGCGAAATAAACACCGCGATTCGGATCGCCCGAGTGGGAAATGATAGCCTCCGGGAAGTTCAACGCCTCAAGCTTGTCCAGGTCCTTGTAACCTAAAAAGTTGATGGTGTGATAACCCATATAAGGCGGGGCGACCAAGTAATCATAGGCGCTTCCATAACGGGCCATGCGGCGGCCAACTTCGGTCTCCCGGGCGGCGTATTCGTGCCAACTGCTCACGCTTTTACCCTGTTTGTTGAAATAAACATCCCAGTTCTGGGAGAGCATGAAAAAGGCGACAGGGGCCAACAACACCAAAAAGACCCACTCCGCTTTGGAACCGATGAATTTGAGCACCCGCGCCCAGATAACAGCGACAGGCGTGGCGATCAGGAAGGCCATGAAAGGAGTGGTCGCCAACATCCGGTTGGCATGGGCGGCGTCGATGGTCAAAAGACAAAGCAAACTGGTGACGAAAAAACCCGTGACCGCGTAGAAATATTTCCGGCGTTTGATATGAGCGATGCCGTAACCCAACCCCAGGACGAAGAGCGCTGCCGAGATGTCGTCCAGCATTTGGAAATCCTGCAGGTTATGGCGGGCGTTCGGGTCACCCTTGCGTCCGAACATCAAGGAAGTGCGCAAGGCCCCTTCCCAGAAAGGTCTCATGCTGTGCTGTTTGGAAACCTCGGTAAAGATGGAGACTTGGGATTCCCGGTCTCCGAAATTCTTGTGTACGACCATGTCGGTCAGGATGGGCGACGTAACGATCACCGCCACGCCCAGGAAAAAGAGGATGTTCTTCCAGTTCTTGAGGATCCGCTTCCGGTCCGCGCAAAATTCATAAGCCGTATAGACCACCAAAAGCACCGGCATGATCTTGAAGCCCTGATAGGTATAGAAACCCAGGCCAAAAAGCACGCCCGCCGTCACGAAGGCCCAGCGTTTGGCGTTATTGAGGCCGTAAAGCAAGAAGGCCAGGGTCGCGAACATATAAAGAGGCACTTGAATTGTCGGAAATTGATTGCGGCTGAAGATGATATGCCAGCGCATGACCGCCAATATGAACAAGGTGGCAAGGGCCATCCGGGGCCCGGCCAATTGGCGGAAGGTCCAATAGATCAAGGGTAGGCCCAACATGGCCAGGAAGACATAAAAAGTGCGCAGGGCCATCTCGTTCTCGCCGAAGAACTTGAACCAGATCGCCACCTGGTAAAGGGTCATGGCATAGGCCATCAAGAAAATTTCAGAGATATAAAAAGGGTGATAACCGGATTCGTGCAGGATCCGCCGGGCCGAATAACCCACGAACCCTTGGTCGATGAAAAGCCCCTGGGGCATGGAACCGATGTGGTAGAGACGTAAGAAAGCGGCCAGCGCCAGGATAAGACCCAAAGCGATCATTTCTGTCTGGAACGAAAGGTTCAGGTTCTTGAGGCCTTCCCGGAACCAAGGCCAACAACCGACCACAAAAACCACCGCCGCCGCCAGGTACAACCAAGCCCCCGGTGCCAAGGTCGAGTCGTTCCAAGCCTGACGGAAAAGGGCCTGCCCGATACCGATCAAGATCAGGGACAAAAGAATTCCGGCCAAATAGAAACCGTATTTCGGTTTGAAAGGTTCCAATTTCCAGGCCGCCGGGGAAGTGGGAAGTTTAAGCCGGGATATTGGGGGGAGTTTCAGGCCAACTTTCGGCATTTTTCCACCCATCTTCATTTCGGGCATTGCGGGCAAATCCGGCAACGCGATCACGTCGCCCTTGAAATAGATCAAGCCGCCAAAGAAAACCCCCGCGAAGGAAAGGACCAACCCGACCGCGGTATTAGAAGTGAAAAAAACGAACTGACCGACCAGAAAAAGGGCGCAACCTAAGAAAAAGAGAGCAGTGAACAGGACCTTTTGTTTGGCCGGATCCAGCTTCATGGATTTTTTGCTTCTTTTCGTTTTCGGCATGAGGCCTCTTTTCTCGATTGATCCCACTTGTCCGACCGGACGTTAAGGCAAAGCGGTCAGGAGTTTCTTCCCTTTTTGGGCGGCGTTGATCTCGGCCATCGGGATATTGACCGTATAGAGGAAATGGTCGCCCCAAGGGGTGTCATAAGTCGTCCAAACCGCCTTGGGATAGTAGCGGTCCATCAACTTGCGCTGCTCGGGGCTGATACGCCAAGGCGAGAAGACTAGGATCACGTCCTTGCTGACCTTGTAACGGATCGGAAGGTCTTTGGCCAAGTCCAATCCCATAAGATTCGGGATCTGGTCCCGGAGAATGAAATTGACCACATTCGACGTGGCGTCCGAATCGACCATGATGTGATGGCCTGGTTCGACCTTCGCGATGATCTCGGCGATCCGGATGTGGCTCAAACCGTGGTCACCCCAGGTGCCCGCTTGATAGGCGAACTTGCTCAAGAAGACAGGCTCGTTCAAGGCCAAGGGTCCCGCGATCGCGATCACCGTTACAATCCCAGCCCAACCCCAGCCTCTCGGATTGATCTTCCGGTAAGACCTCAAGAACCAATCGAAACCCCAAGCCGCCGGAAAGAACAGGAAAGGGATCACAACGGACAAACGGACCAACTGGATATAGGCCAGGTCCGTGGGCCAGCCCAGACGGGCCAAGGCATTGGCTGAAAGACCTATGAAGATACCCGGGATGAGAACCCAGGCCAGGGGTTTGCGGATATTGACGATAAAAACCCCGAAACCCATCAGTGCGAAGAAACCTGTCACCGCGTCCATGAAGGTCATTCCCGGGACGACGAACCGGAAATCAACGCTGGAATTAGATGTCCACAAGGTGACCAAGGTCCAGAGGTAGGATTTGACCAAGAAGAAATAGCTGCCGCTGTGACGATATTCCTGGGCGATCCAACCCGGCTGCACCCGGCCCCAAACTTCCCCAGGGCTAATGAAAGCATAAATGATGAAGGGCCCCACCAACCACAGGAACGCGCAAAAGAACATCGCCAGTGATTTCCAATAGGTCTTGAGGAACGCCCAGCCTCGAATAAGGGTATAAGCGGCAAGCATCATTCCCAACATCACGGGCACACCCCGTCCCGCCACGTAATTCATCACACAGCTGGCGGCAAAAAGACCGGCCCAGCAAAAATGGACCTTGCGCCCCGAGCGGAACCCCTTTTCAATGAAATAAAAGGCGCCGATCTCTTCCAGGGCCAAGATCGCGTTGTGAAAGGGCGACAAACTAAAGAAATAAAACCACCAGGACATGGCCAACCAGAAAGCGCCCATCAGGGCGGCCAGGGGGCTCAACCACAACCGGGTCCATTTATAAAAGAAGTAGATAGCGCCCAGGGAGGCCAGGGCCGACCCCAACCGGGCTACCCAGACATAGGCCCCAAAGATCCTGAAAAGGAACACATACCAGTAATAAGGCAACATGGGCGTGCCGCCCCAACCTGTCACGAAGGGACTGGTGTGGTTGACCGAAGCCGCCAGGGTGTCGGTCAGATTATTGCCCTCGTCGTTCTGCAGGCCCGTGTCGTAACTGTTAAGGAAAGCGAACCGAATAGCGGCAGCCACGATCATCATCACCCAGAACCACAGTTCCTCGTTGATCTCAAAAGAAGGGCCTCTTTCGTTTTCACCGCCAGACTTCAGGTTGAACCAGATGATGCAAGCAACCACCAGGGAGCAAAAGATCGAGGCCCAAACGAAATTGCTGCCATAAAAAGCGTAGACCGCCAAAGCGGTGAATACCATGACCAGGAATAGCGGGGCCCCCTGGACCGGGGTCTTACCCGACGGCTTCTTCCCTTTCAGCTTCAAGACAGGCTTCGGTTCGGGCCATTCCATGACCGGGCTAGTCTCTGGAAAAGCCAGATAGATCAATACCCCGGCGATGGCCAAAAGCGGTAGGCCCACCGAGTATTCGCAGGGATAAGTCACCAACTTGTGCCCGCCGATATAGACCAAGGCCAGGCCTACCATCACTTGGAAAACCGGCAGCCAATTCGCCTGGACTTTTTTCTTCACTTGGGTCTTCTTTGTCTTTGCCATGGATCGCTCGCGTGGATTATTTCTTCGCCGATACCGCCGACGCGGCAGGAACCAACGCCGTGTTCAAAACATAATCTTCCAAGGAAACCGCTCGGGGCATCCCGGGGCCCTGGATCAT
This sequence comes from candidate division FCPU426 bacterium, assembly GCA_027452205.1. GTDB lineage: Bacteria > Oederibacteriota > Muellerivitia > Muellerivitales > Muellerivitaceae > Bog-1183. Next base: position 5,211 of record DAIDGV010000012.1, read on the forward strand.
CACCGGCGCGATACCCTGGCTGACATTGCAGGCATTGGCCACTTCAACATGGTGCAGCCCGGCCGTCAGGTGGATCGTCGCCTTCCCGCCGGGATGGCGGTCATAGCGCTGCACGTCGAAGACCTTCTTGCCGTCCAAGAAAAATTGATAAGTGTTGGACGTGCTCAGGGTGAAAACATAATCCCCGTCGGCGGGCACCTGGAAATCCCCTTCAACACGTTGGCAACCGTTGGTGACATCGTTCTCCTTGAAAGTGACCGGTTCATTCCAACGGGTCACTCGGTCCTCGAACCGGATAAAGCCTCGGGCCAGGCCAAAAGCCCCATAGTAGCGGCGCTGCCAGGTCGAGGGCGCCACATAGCGGACATGGAAGAAAGCCTTGGGGTCTTTGGGTATTTTTTCAAATGGGATTTCCATGCAATAGGCGAAATCCTCGCCTTGAGGGTTGGAGAAATAGATCTTGGTCTTTTGCCAGGGGATACCCGGGAATTCTTTTTCCATGACCTGCTGCATCTTGGTGTCCCTGGCATAGACAAAGACCGCCAGGTCCTTACACTTTTCGCCTTCCGCCAGATCGATGCTGTTGGTCTCATCTTGCAGGGCCCGATAGACCTGCCTTTGGTCGCACAGAAGATCCTGGCAGATCGTCCAGAAAGAGTCGTTGTTGTAATAGACCAAATAGACCCGGTGGGTCGGAAGTTCTTCCTGGACCAAATTATCCAGCAAGGGGTTGGGTCCGGGCAAGGCCATCCATTTTTGATAGAGATCGAAGTTGACCGACAATTGCCAAAGACCACAGGCCAGCACGACTGCCGCGAAGGTGGCATTGACCCACTTGGTGTTCTTTACTTGGAAAGCGGCAACCCAAAGGCGGTTCAAGCCCCAGGCCCCAGCGAGGAAAAGGGTCACATCGCTTGTCAAATAGCGCAGCGGATAGGGCGCGTTGGACAATATTCCCGGCACCCAGCCAACGAAGAAAAGAAGGATCACGTAGATCTTTTCCAAGCTCGGACGCGCGATGAAATAGGAAAAACCCAGGACGGCCAAGGCGGTCTCGAAGAAGCAGTACATCGAGTCCCCGGAGCTTGGGAAACACATCGGGAACCCGCGAGGCCCAAAGAAAAGCGGTATCAGGTCCCTCAGGTTCAACAACAAACTATTGAGCGATTGATTGGCGCTTGAATAGAACAAGGAGCTGATAACGGAAATGGCGGCGACGTGGTTGGCGTAATCCGGCGACAGATACAACGGCAAAAGGATCAGTCGAATGACTACCGCGGCGACCGCCCATTTATAGAGTTTACTAAAGCCTTTTTTGTGCTCGACCCGGTAACCTTCGTAAAAACCGTAAATGGCTAGCAGGATGCAAACAGCGCCCACAACCGGATGGGCCAAGACCTTGACCCAAACATGGTCCGCGCCAATGAACCCGTTTTTATAAAGGAACAAAAATGCCCAACTGAGCAAAAGCCCAGGGCCTAGGATGAGCCGGTAAGGTTCGAAGTGTTTTTCTTTTTTGTCCGCGAAGACCCAAAGCCAGACCAACCCCAGGATGGCAGGCATCCAGGGACGCATCGGGACATAGGTATAGGCCCCGAACCCTAAGGCAATACCCCATTCCACCGCGTGTTTCATATCGGTTTTTTTGAGGAAGCGCAGGGTGAACAACAGGGCCACCGCCCCGCCGATGACACAGGTATCCGCGCCGACCTGGTCCTTGGTGGTCTCGATCATCAACTTGGAAATGGTTCCGATGCCCATCATCAAAAGACCCATCCGGCGGCCAGCGACCTCTTTACCTAAAAGGTAAAAGACCCAGATAGCGGCCAGATCGATCAAGGCATTGCTGATCTGCATGATGCCCAGGCCCGTCATGGAGGGCCAGAAATGCCATAACATAGCGGTAAAGTAAGGGAATAGGGGCTCGCGTTGGCCTTGCGGAAAAAGGAGTGGACGCCATTGGAAATCAACCAAAGCCCGGATGTCTGAGGTGTGCACATAGTGATCGGCCCAAACGCTGCTGCCCACGTGGAAAATATCGAACAGCCTTAAATAGGCCGCCAGGGCGATGAAGACCCAGAAAATGGCTCGGGCCGTCCAAGGTGAGATGTCATTTTGGCTTTGATTCGTTTCCGGCACTTGTTTCCACATATAAACAAGGGCGGCAAACCCGGCCAATAGGAAAGGGATCACGAAAGAAGGATAGAGGGGCGAGGATTTGAGGCCAGGGATCATGATAGAGAAGTTGGGCAGGGACAATAAAGCCACCCAAACTACCGCCCAGGCACCCAAAAGCATCAGGAATACATTGAATTTGATATCCTGGTTGGACTTTTTACCCTTCACCGCCGCGCGGGGTGACTTCGCCGTGCTTTTCGCCATGAGGTCCTCATTCACTTTCTACGCAAAAGTGCGTAACAACTGATAAAAACCAGGATTTTGAATGGCTCGATATTAGTCTTACCACCCAGTAACGGTCAATTGTAAATCGGCCATTTCAGGGTCTTTTGGCGCTCTTTTCAGCGTCCAGACGGGCTTTAAGAGCCCAAGTCTACCAAGTAATTGGAACTTTTGTTCTCGATCTTCAACGCGGGGACACCGGTCATATAGCCGGCGATATGGACTTGATGAACGCCCTTCTTCAGGGATAACCGTGCGGTCTCAAAACCTTTGGAACCCGGGAAGATCGTGAATATCTCTTTACCGTCGACCATCAATTGGGCCGAATCGCCCGAGCGCAGGGTGAAAGTGTAATCACCATCTTCCGGGGCGATCCAATTCTTTTCCATCGAGATGGGCGACCCACCTTGGGAAGACAGGAAAGGATTCAAGGTCAACGAAGCGTCCTCGTGGTCGATCACACCCTCGCGCATGCACATACGGCTGATGTAAGTACGTCGGATCCAGGCGTTCGGGTCCGCGGCGACATAGTAGAACAGCTTCCCCGGCCGATCAGGGATCTCGTCCGTGGGGATCTGGACGGTGTAGAGGAAAGGCGTCTCGTTATGTGACTTTTGGTAATACTGCCAGGTCGGTTCCCAGGTCGACAATGGGAACTCTTTCTTCAATTCGGCCACCAGGGGTTTCATCAGGGGTGAAACGAGAACGACTACATTAGGCTTGGCTTCGCCCCGACGAACCGGGATGGGATTGACCGGCTGGAAAAGATAGACCGGATCCACATCGTGAAGGACCGATTGGGTATTGGTATCAAAGAATTGGTTCGGATGGGGCACGTTATCGGGGATACGCACCAAATAAACATGGGCCGTGGGAGAGAACCGGTCCGCCTGGCGGCCAACAGCGACATCGTCATTCCAAACTTCCCACCACCATTTGTCATAGACCCGAACATAGCTAGTCTGTAATTCCCAGCCCCAGAACACCAAAAGTCCCAGGACCAGCGCTATCACCGGCCAAGTTCCCCGGCCTTTGATGCGGGTGAAATTCTCAACGACCAGGCTCATGACCAGTGCGGCCAAAAGAAGCAAAGGCACCGAAGCGGCCAAAAGTTTTGCCGCGTGTAGGTCTGTCGTCAGTAAATAAGGCACCAAGGCCACCAGGGTGAGGGCCACCAGGAAGGTCTTCCAAGGTGTAGGCCGGACCAAAGCGTAAAGGAGACCCATGGCCACCCAAATGGCCGCATGGAACTCGAAGAAGCAATCGTTCAAGACTGTCATGTCCGACCGGCCCCGGCCCATATAGAACAAGGAACTGAAGGTCTGCCCCACCCAGACCGACATATTGTGGATGAACTCGGAGGAGAACCAACCCGCCAAGGATTTAGGCAACAAACTTTGGCCAGAGATACGGGCGGCGGATTCGGGATGCAGCGCGATGGGATGGCTCAAGATGCCGACCAAAAGCAGGCCCATTCCCCAAGCCAGCAGCCATTTGGCCTTGGCCGCAGCCTTTTGGTTATAGGCCCAAATGAACAATCCCGCGAAAGCGCATTGCCACAGGAACCAGAGGGTCAGGGACGAAGCCCAGATCTTGGAGATAAGATTCTGATAAAAGACCCCCAACATACTGTCGCAGTAAAAAGCGAAATAAAGGACAAAGAGGACCCAGCAAACGGCTTTGATCCAACCCGGGGCTTTTTGGCTTTCTTTATCCCGCAGGACCCAGATGAGGGTCAGCAGGACCAGGAAGGGGATCAAGACCCTCACGATGGTATAGGTATAGAGTGACGCCGCCAAAAAGGCGCCCCAGACCAGGAAATGTTTCAGGTTCTTTTTTTGGAAAAGTTTCACTTGGCCGAGCAGCATCAGGCTGACACCAAAGGTGGCGGTAGTCACGCGCATCCCGGAAAGGTCCAGAAGGATCAGGGGTTTGCTGGCCGCGCCCAGTGCCGCGAAGAGAACACCGGTCAGGCGCTTCCCTGTCCATTCCCTTCCAACTCGGTAAAAAAGCCAGATCGTCACCAGATTGATCAAGTTGGATGTCAGGCGTTGAGCCAAGAGCGCTTTGAACGCCGGGAAGCACCACCAGATCGCCGCGGCCACCCAGGAGTAGAAGGGTTCCCGGCCCCCCCCCGGGAAAATGATATGAAAAACGTGCTTGTCGATCATGTCGCGCACATCGGCGATCTCGGTCCCTGGATCCGCCCAATAGCCCGAGTAAGCCTCGTCCGCGCGGAACATCCGGATATAAGCGGCCACTGCAAGGATGACGAAGAGTAAAGAATAAGCGACCCGTTTGGAAAGGTCCGCCGCCACGGGTTCGGTGGGCACTCGGTAAAGACCGTAAGCGACCCAGACCAACCCCAACACCAACAGGAAACCCCACAAGGTCGGATTTTGAATGGCGAGGGGCGAGCCCATCCAAGAAAAGTTCGGTTCCTGGATCATCATGAGCCCGAGGAAAAGAATGCCACCGAGAAGAATGAAAAGATCCCGCGGGTTCCATCCGATCGGCTGTTTTTTTGTTTTGGATACTTTCTTTTTCAAAGCCGCACCTGGGTCATCAAAATAAGAACGGAATAATTACTTTTGATCGAATACCGGCAAATGATAGAGATAGACCGAATCCCCGCTGGCGATCAACAGAAGATCATCTTGGGTGATAGCTAAATATTTGTTGTTCTTGAAAGGCTCCGGGGTGCCGCTTTGGTCGATGATGCTTCCCAGTAAATGCCCTTGGGGATCGTACACCCTTACTTGGCCGTCATCCGCCTTGACCCCCGCGTAAACCCGTCCCTCGTGATCCACCGCCACCGCTTGGGCTTGGCCGTTCAATTTGCTGAAACGCACCTTGTCACCGTGGGCGTCCAGCCACTGGATGCGGTCATTATCCGTATCGGCCACAAAGTAGTTCCCTTTTTGGTCGGTCACGACCGCCAGGGGCCCTTGCATGTTCTTGTCGTCGGTCCCTTTGGAGCCCCAAGTCGCCATGATCTCGCCCTTGGGGCTGACAAAGACCACCCGATGACTGCCCGTGTCCGCCACTATGAAATTAGTCCCATCAAAAGCCAGGCCCCGGGGACCAAAAAACCCCGACTTGCTCAGGTCGATATTCGCGATCATCTTTCCCTTGAGATCGAACCCCTTAATGGCATTGTTCCAGGCATCCATCACATAGATATTATTCTTGCCGTCGGTCGTGATTCCTGAAGGTTCATGGAACTGGTCGGCCTTTTGGCCGGGCTTTCCCCAAGCGCGGATAAAATCCCCCTTGCGGTCAAAAAGAAGGATCCGGTTATTCTGGTTGTCCGCCACCGCGATCTTATCGTTGTCCAGATCCACCGCACCCCAAGGCACAAAAGGACCGACACCTTTGACCTGCGAATCCAGTTTCAATATCATCGAGGCTTTCAGCTTCGGGGTTTCTTTATTGAGGCTTTGCAGGTATTCCCAAACGCCGCCCAAGACGACCACCAGCAAAAGCACCCGGGCGATGATCTGATTGGCTTTTTGGGAGGATGTTCCCAAGGTTTTCTTGTGGTTTTTAACGGTTTTTTTCTTTTTCAGGGCCATGCCATCCTCCAGGAGTTGAACGGATCAAGAACCGCCGGGACCGGCGGACCGATCAAGCCTTGTTCAAAAAGGCCTTTTTCCGCGCGCTAGCATACAGCAGCAGTCCGTTGACCACAAAAACTTTCTCCAGCACAAAACCGTTGCGTTCCAAAGCTTCCCTCAAGCGCTTCTTGGTGAAATGATGGATGTGACCACAGCGGTACTTGTGATAAAGACTTCCGCGAATATAACCCATGTACAAACAATTCAAATTGAACAAGATGAAAAAAGGACCCATGAAAAAATCGTAGGGCACCGTGATCAGGAAAGTTCCCTTGTCCTTCAGGATACGGGAAACCTCCTGCAGCACTTCGGCTTGGTCGAACACATGTTCCAGCACCTCGGACATCAACACAATGTCCAGGCTTTTGGTCTTAAGGCCGGTCTTGGCCAGGTCGGAACAAACCTTGAAATCCTTGATCCGCTTGTGTTTCTTCGCCCAACCCAGCATCTTTTTGTTGATGTCGATACCGATGATGGGCAGTTGATGGATGTTCCAAAGGCAATTACCACACCCCAGGTCCGCCATCTTCATGCCTTTTTTGAAGTGTTCCATGACGAACTTGGTCAATCGTTCGTAACGGGACCGGTGATACCAAGCGCGGAACTTGCTCACTTTCGTTTCGTCGGTGTGGTCCTCGTAATAACTTTCGTTCATCTCTTTATATTCAACCTCAGCGATCTTGGCCGAGCTAAATGTAGCGATACGGTTGAGCAATGCGTTTGACAAGGCCAGGATGGTCAAACAGGCCAGCAGGCTGTTCAAAAGGGGCCAATTGTTCTGCAGGAAGAACCACAGCATGGCCGCGCTGCCCACCGACACCCAAAAGCTCATGAAAAGATGTATCGGGAAAGAAGTTCGCATCCGCATTTCCTTGTTCACATAGACCACGTAGTAATACACATAGTGGAAGGCTTGGTTCAGGAAAGTGCCGATGAAGAAGGCCACCAATGGATTGACCCCGAACTTTTGGGTCAAAAGCAGGGTCACGCCCAGATTAAGGAAAGCCCCAATGAAACCGCCCAATAGGAAGATAAGGACGGCAGGATGTCTCCAACGGTGGATAATAACGTGCTCGGTCATGATTTCCTCAGGCCTTGGCTTTACGGGCAACGATGAAATAACAAGCGCCTGGCTTTCCATTGGCGTTCAAGGCCTTGTGCAACCAACGGCTGGCAAACCACTTGACCGGTCCCCGGGGACCGATGACCCATCGGTCGAACAGGACCTTCAGGAGCTTGGATGGAAAAGCCAGGATCATCCAGCGCTCATAGGTATGGAAAGTCTTTAAAGGAATAATGTATTCAGCCTTCTCCATTTTCAACCCGGCCTTTTCCAGCCGTTTTTTCCAGGTAGCTGCGTCATCGACATGGTAATGCTTGAAAACACGGTTCAGGTTGCGAACGTACCAGTCGCCCAGGAAACCCAATCCGACCGCTTTCAGGACTCCCGCGAAGAAGGTATCCCGGCTGTAGCACTCGCTGGGGACTGTGATCATCAGGCGTCCGTTCTTTTTCAGGACCCGATGGATCTCTTTCAGCGCTTGGTCGATGGGCGGAATATGCTCCAGCACGCAGTTGCTCACGACCGTGTTAAAGGAATTGCTCTTAAAGGGGATCTTTGTGGCACTGGCCACCACAGCTTTTTTATAACTGTTGCTTTGGATCGCCAGTTTCACCTCACCTGGATCCAAGTCGATGCCCGCCTCGAGCTTTTGCTCAAAGGCCACCCGGGCCAAAAAGCCGTCACCACAGCCCACATCCAGGACCGGATGGGATAGTTTTTCCAGGGAATAACGGTGACATTCCAAGGACCGCCAGAAGGCCATCGCGATAGGGGTTTTATCCAAATAGTGATCGAAGAAATAGTCCCTGCTACGAGCCTTGCTTTTCAAGCGGCGCTCCTGGGAAAAAAGGATGAAGTAAGTTCAAAATATAACTGATTTTTTCAAAAAAACCCGTTTTTTCTAAGCCGGCAGCCGGAACTCCAAAACATAACATTCGCTTATTCTAAGTGCCCACCCTTCTTGGAGCGGACATGTTAAAGTGCTTAAATTAGGCCAAAAGTAGTATGATTACCCACCCGAATAACCTTTGCGAGAACCATAGTATGTCCTTCGAAAAGACCCTTCTCCAATCCAGAAAACGGCTATTGCAGATGCACTTCGAAAGTGGTGTCGGCCATATTGGCGGAAACCTCTCTTGCCTCGATATTCTCATGGTCCTGCACCATCAAGTTCTGGGCCCCCAGGATCAATTCATTCTCTCCAAGGGCCATTCGGCAGGCGCCCTCTATATAACCCTTTGGTCCATGGGCAAGTTAAAGGACGAGGATCTCAAACTTTTTCATAAAGAACCGACCAAATTGAGCGGGCATCCCGCCCCCCGGTGGCGGGAAGAGATCATTTTTGCCACAGGCAGTTTGGGTCACGGGTTTTCCCTGGCTGCCGGGCTAGCCCTGGCAAAAAAACTGAAGAAACAAGCGGGACAGGTCTTCTGTCTCACCTCCGATGGCGAATGGCAAGAAGGGTCGAACTGGGAAGCCCTGATCTTTGTGATGCATCAAAAGCTGGCCCCCCTGACCCTGATCGTCGATGCCAATGGCCTCCAAGGCTTTGGAAGCACAAAAGAAGTGGCTAGCATGGATAACTTGATCGATAAGTTCCGGTCTTTCGGGATAAAGGTCCAAGAAGTGAATGGTCACGACCTTACCGCTTTGAAAAGCGTCCTTTCCGAGCCCACTTCCGAACCCAGGGCCATCATCGCCCATACAACCAAAGGCAAGGGCGTTCCTTTCATGGAGAACAAGATGGAATGGCATTATCTGCCCCTGAAAGAAGACCAATATCAGGAAGCCTTGAAAGGTTTGGAAAGACCATGAGGAACGCCTTTTGCGAAACCCTAGTCCACTATTCCAAAGATCCTAACTTCGTCTTTTTGACTGGGGATCTGGGCTTTATGGCCTTGGAACCCCTCCAGAAAGCCGCCGGGGATCGTTTTATCAACGCAGGTATTTCGGAGCAGAACATGATCTCGGTCGCGGCGGGATTAGCCTCACAGGGCTTATTCCCCTGGGCCTATAGCATCGCACCCTTCATCTATGCCCGCCCCTTGGAACAAGTGCGTAACGACGTCTGCCTTCACGACCTTCCCGTCAAATTAGTGGGTAATGGCGGCGGTTATGCCTACGGCGTCATGGGTGGCAGCCATCACGCCATCGACGATTACGGCATCCTCTTGAGCCTTTTGAACATGTCGGTCTTCGTGCCAGCTTTCAGCGCGGATGTGGCGCCTATTATCGAGAAACTTTTGAAATTTCCCCATCCCGCCTATCTGCGCTTGGGCCGGGACGAAAAGCCCAAGGGCATGACCCTTCCCGCTTACGCGCCCTGGCGCAAACTTTTGGATGGCCAAGGTCCTGTCATGATCATTGTCGGTCCCTTGGCGGGCGGTATTTTGTCGGGATTACAAAGTGAAGCCGGATCAACCCGGCCTTCGGTTTGGGTCGTGAGTGAACTGCCCATCCTGGCCAAAGGCCTTCCCGAGGAATTCTCGAGGGACTTGGAGCGGACAGGCCATCTGATCGTCGTCGAGGAACACGTGGCCCATGGCGGCGCCGGCGAAATGCTAAGCAGGGTGCTATTAATGTCCGGTAAAGCTCCCCGGAAATTCGACCATTATTGCGCCAAAGGTTACCTTTCGGGCTATTATGGTTCCCAAAACTTCCATCGGAAGGAATCGGGCCTTACTGTCGAGCTCATCCTTAAAGACCTGAAAAAATGATACCTATCGAGGAAAAGATCAAAAAACTCCAAGGACCCATCTTGGTCCTGGGCGCCAGCGGTTTTCTCGGTGCCAATCTGCTCCGTTACTTGCTCAAGCACCGACAAGATGTCTTCGGGACCATTTTTCACGCTCCTGCCTGGCGCCTAGAGGACGTACCGAACGATCACATCCTCCAAGCCGACCTTTTGGTCGATTCGAACCTCGACTATATCCTCCAACACACCCAGGCCAAGACCATCTTCAACTGCGTAGCTTACGGCGCCTATTCTTTCGAGGTGGACAGTTCCCTCATCTATAAGACCAATTTCAACATGACCGAGCAGATCCTCAAGCGACTGGCCCAAAAAGAGATCGCTTATTACGTTCATTCCGGAAGCTCTTCCGAATACGGCGACCGGGCTTCTGGCCCCGCTGAATCGGATCTTCCCGAGCCCAACAGCGACTATGCCGTTTCCAAGGTGGCTACCGCCAATTTGATCCACTTTTACGGCCGGAAAAAAGGTCTGGCTTGCGCGAATCTGCGGTTCTACTCCATCTACGGACCGATGGAAGATTCATCCCGATTGGTCCCGAACATCGTCAAAGAAGGCTTGCAAGGCCACTATCCCGCTTTGGTCGACCCGAACATTTCCCGCGACTTCGTTTACGTGGACGATGTTTGCGAGGCTTTCGTCGACACGGCCCTCTATCTGCATCCTTCGAATTATGGTGACTCGTTCAACATTGGTAGTGGCAAAAAAACGACCATCCGGGACCTGGTCACCGTCGCTCAGGAAATCTTCGGGATCAAGGAACAACCCAAATTCAATTCCATGCCGGAACGAAAATGGGACCTACAGGATTGGTTCGCTAATACAAAAAAAACAAAGAACACTTTGACCTGGGAAGCCAGGACCTCGTTAAAAACCGGGCTTCAAACCACCATCGAGTGGTACCGCGGCCTTCCCGACAAAGAGAAATACGACAGATTCTCCAAAAAATACGAACTGGATTCCAAGCACAGCGTTTCCGCCGTCATCGCCTGTTACAAGGACAATCAAGCCATTCCGATCATGTATCAGCGTCTGAAAGACACTTTCGAAAAGCTCAAGATCGATTACGAGATCATCTTCGTGAACGACAATAGCCCGGACGATAGCGAACAGGTCATTTTGGAGCTCACTCAAAGAGACCGCCGGGTCATCGGCATTTCCCACTCGCGCAATTTCGGTTCCCAAGCGGCTTTCCGCAGCGGTATGGAATTATCAACCAAGAACAGCTGCGTTCTTTTGGATGGCGACCTGCAGGATCCACCCGAGATCATCGAGCAATTCGTGGCCAAATGGCAGGAAGGGTATGAGGTCATTTATGGCCGTCGGGTCAAGCGGGAAGCGCCCTGGTACATGCAGATCGCCTATAAGCTTTTCTACCGCATTTTTGATTACTTCTCTTATTTGTCCATTCCCCACGACGCGGGCGACTTTTCCTTGATCGACCGCCGGGTGGTGAACGCCATTTTGACGTTCCCCGAGCGCGACTTTTTCCTGCGTGGAGTGCGGGCCTATGTGGGCTTTAAACAAGTAGGCGTGGATTACGTCCGTCCAGACCGCCTTTTTGGCCGCACGACCAACAATCTCTTCAAGAACATCGACTGGGCCAAAAAGGGCATCCTGTCCTACAGCTATACTCCCCTTTCGGTGGTGAGCTTCGCCGGGATAGTGTTGTTCGTCCTTAGCGCTGCCCTGGCGGTTTACCAGGTGCTTTGGCGCATCTTCGCTCCTGATTCTTCTCCCAAAGGCGTCACGACGGTCCTTTTGGCGATCCTATTCTTTGGTTCCATCAACCTTTTCGCCCTGTCCATCATCGGCGAATATATCGCGAAGATCTTTGAAGAGGTCAAACAACGGCCTCACTTCGTCCGTAAGAACATCATCAAGAGCGGCGAGATCCGCCGCGCTCAAGAAGACGGTCGCTGATCAATCTTTCCGCGAAAAGGAAGACCATGAAAAAGCAAAAATGGGTGAAAAGGGCTTGTCCTATTTGTTCGTCCAAGGTCCAAACCAAGGTTTTCGCCGAGGCTAATTACGATTTCGACAAACTGGACAGCTACGCTTTCGCCTCACGCAAGATCCCCGAAACCATGCATTATCGGTTGATCCTTTGCCCCAACTGCGACCTGGTCTACGCGAACCCTTTGCCGGACCTAAAAAACCTTGCCGAGCATTATCACGAGGCCGCTTTTGACAGTTCAGAGGAAGCCCATTGTGCCGCCCGCACTTATGCCGGGCCCTTGAAGGCCATTTCGCGGAATATTCCGGACATGAAGGGCGCCTTGGATATCGGCACCGGCGACGGAGCTTTTTTGGAGGAATTGCTCGAATACGGATTTTCCAACGTCAAAGGCGTGGAACCTTCCACCGCCCCCATCAAGGCCGCCTTGCCCAATATCCGTCCTTTGATCCAAAAAGGCTTATTCGAGGCCAAGCGGTTCAAAAAGAACAGCCTCAGTCTCGTTTCCTGTTTCCAGACATTTGAGCACCTTTACGAGCCGCTCATCATCTGCAAGGGCGCTTACAGTTTGCTGAAAAAAGGCGGGGCATTCTATATCGTCAGCCACAACCGTTCTTCCCTGGTCAACCGGCTTTTAGGAAAGAAAAGCCCGATCATGGATATCGAGCACTTGCAGCTCTTCTCACCCAAAAGTGCGAAGGCCATGATGATCAAGGCGGGTTTCAAGGATGTGACCGTGAGGTCTTTGGTGAACGTCTATCCACTCCACTATTGCGTGAAGCTCTTTCCCATTCCTAAAAAACTGAAATTGATCTTGATCCCTGTTTTAAAGACCATCAAGCTGGGCTATCTGCCCATTCCCATGCCGGTCGGGAATATGGCGGTCGTTGGTTATAAGAAATAAGTTCCAAAAACTTAGGCGACGGGGTTTGGCCCCAAGCGAAGGACCAGGGCCCGGGCCAGGTACTTGAGCAGGGTGGTCAGTTGGAGCTTGGACTCGCCCTTCGTGCGATCAACAAAAACAATAGGTGTTTCTTGGATGCGCAGCTTCGCCCGGTAGCAACGGTAGAGGATCTCGGAAACGGTAAAAGGATCCCGAGCCGTTAAGGTCTTGGCCTTAATGCGGGCCAAAGCGTCCTTGGAGTAAGCCCTGAACCCGGAGGTGGGGTCATCCGCTTTGAGACCCAGAACCAGTTTCAGATAGTTCTTAGCGAAATTACTCGTCATCTGCCGGTAAAAAGGACGGTCAATATCCTTGCCTCCGGGCATGTAGCGGCTGCCCAGGACCACGTCCGCCTTCCCCATCACGATGGGTTTGATGAGCGCAGGGATATATTTAGGCTGGTGCGACAGGTCCGCGTCCATCTCCACCACCACGTCCGCGCCCATTTGCAGGGCTTTCAGGAAACCATCCCGGCCCGCCCAACCCCGGCCCTTGATAGCGCGGTCGCGCAAGAGTAGATGAAGCTTTTTATCCTTCTTTTTCAACTGGCGGACCAATTCATAAGTTTTATCCGGTGAGGAATCGTCCACCACCAACACCAGGGCCGCGGGGACACTTTTGTGGATCAGTTTGACCAACTGCGCGATGTTCGCGCTTTCGTTATAAGTGGGCACCACGATGACGGTTTTCATTCGATTTTCCTTCAATGGGATGAACGGCTTCAGGGCGCCAGTTTGAGCTGTCTTTCGACAGCCGCCAGCATATCCTTCTCTTTCAGGTTCTCCATGCAGGAAATCTTGGCCGTGCATTGGTTCTGGTAATAGCATTCGCAAGGATGGATGGGCAGTACCTTCTCGCCCCGGCCATAAACATCGATCTCAGCGTCCGAGGTAGGCCCGAAGTAAGCGACCATCCGTTTTTTCAAGGCAATGGCCACATGTAGGGCCAGGGTATCCCCGGTCACCAGCACATCACAAAGATCGACCAAGGAAACGAATTGCCGCATCGTGTTCTCGGTTCCCGTGGGGATGCAAAGGCCTTTGGATTGTTTGGCCAGTACCGGCATCAATTGACGTTCTTCGGGCCCGCCATAAAGGAGAATTCCAACTTTGGGATACTTCTTACGAATGGCCTTAGCCAGCCACAAAAAGCCGTCCAGACGCCAGCGTTTCATGGGCCAGCGGCCGCCGGAACCGATATTGAACCCGACGATCTTCTTGAACCGGCTCAATTTGTTCTTCTTGGCCCAGTCCCGAGCCCATTGCTTTTCTTTATCGGTCAGGACCAGTTGGGGTTCCTCCCCGGTGTATTTCATCTGACCTAATTGGAACAAGTGATCCTGGTAGGTGCGGCGGTTGGCCCGCTTGACCGAATCCATGATGCCCATTTGGAACCATTCCTCATCCTTGGCTTCCAAAGGAACAACTACCCCTTCGGGCGAAAGGGCAAAACCCTTTTTGATCGTCGAATTGGCCATGTGGAGGATAGCTGCGGCCTTACGGCTCATGTCAAAGTTATAGGCCTCGTGGAATTGGGTTGCGCCCAGGAAACCGCTGAGGGCCGGGTCGGACCCCAGCAACATGTCGATATAGGGATTTTTCTCCAAAAGGGGCTTGGAGCCGTTTTCGGTGACCCACCAAACGGAACATCCCGGATTGCTCTTGTGGAAAGCGGGCAAAATAGCCGTCGAACGCAGCACATCCCCGGCGGCGTCCAATTTAATGATCAGGATGCGCTTTTTGACCGGTTCATAGCGGGGACAATCTTGGCAGACCACCCCTTCTTTCTTGTGGGGAGCGCAAGGTTTCTCACCGGTAAAGTGACGGCAATCAGCACGGAAAAAGAGCATAAAGTTCCTTTATTGATCGATCCTACAAAACCCGTGGTTGGGAACCCGTTAATTATAAGAGAGGCCTCGGTCAAATGACCCCTAAATTTCAATAAATCGGACCTAAAACAAAAAAGGCCCGCCCCGAAGGACAGGCCTTTCGAACAATGGATCTTTGGCTTAAAAGACCAACTTCAACTGACCGTAGTGGTTATAGGATTCGGTGACCGGATCGATACCATAGGAGTAATCCAGGCCCAGGAAGCCCAATTGTATCCCGGCACCACCCACGAAGTTACCCACATCCAAACCGCCCCGGAGGTAAATGATCCCCGCTAGGTTGAGGGAACCGCCCATCTTGAAGTGAGCGAAAAGATCTTGGTCGTAATAGAGCGAGGTGGTGGAAAAAACATCATCCAGATCGGCGTTCAGCACGAATTCGCTGATGGGATGCCAAGACAAACCGATATTCGTGACCGTCGGCGCCGGGTCGGTGATGACACCGTACATGATGTCCCCAAGGGTCGTGCTGTTCGAAGTGGTCGCCGATTGCTTGATCAGGTCCTGGAAGGAAATACCTAGGCTCAAGTCCCTTTCAAAAGCGTACAACAAGCCCAGATCCACACCCCAACGGGTGGTCGGTTGTTCCAGATCGTTCGAGAAATTATTCACATCATTATTGTTGGTATTTGTCGAAACGGTCAGGCTGGACCAAGCGAAATAGCGACGGATGACTTTGCCATTGAGACCAATGGTTAGGGGAAAATCCTCCAAAGGATCGAAAGCGACGGTCGCCATGGCCACCGTGTCGCTGTAAGCCAACGCATTAGCATAAGCGATATTCTTCAAGAGGTTATTGACAATGGTGTTTTGCATCGTTGTCTGAGCCCCTGAAGTAAGGGTCACACCTTGGGCTGCCAGGTCCACACCGATCTGGGAAACACCTTGCGAAACGCTCAAGGTACCATTTTTCAGGTTCGCGATATCGGTGGCGACCGCGCCGGTTTGATTCGCTGTCGGAACGACCGAGTTAATACCCGCTTGGATCGCCGAACCAAAGGCAGCCGTGACCGCCGAACCCGCGCCGGAGGTATAAGGAAGTGGGATCTTGGTCAATTGGTCAAGAAGGGCACCCGGCTTGATCTCCGCCACCCCATGGGCGGTTTCATAAACTTCCACACCAAAGTTGTTCGTGAATTTGACCGCCAGATTATCGCTGGCTCCGAACTCGATCGAGTGATTCATGAGATTAGTGGTCAGATCATCCAAGGTCTTCAAGTTCGGTGTTACCAATGAACTATTGTTGGACAAGATCCCTTGCACAAAATCCGTGGCGTTGAAGTCGATGCCGTTGTTAGCGATATTCTGGACATAATTAGCCGTGGTGATATCGTCATTGGAAATATGCAGTCCCAATTGTAAAAGTTCCAAGGTGCCGGGCGCGCGACCCATAAGGGCCGGATTATAAGAAGTGGCGTTGAACTGGGTTCCATCGGCCATGACCGCGTTACCCATGCCGGTACCGACAATGCTCACTTGTTGGGGCGGGAGAATGGGGGCACTCGTGCTGTCTAAAGCTCCTAAAGCATGGGCTTGGGCAGTGACCAAGGAAAAGAAAGCGGCCACCAAAAAAGCGAAAAACCCAGGGTTAAATGTTTTCATTGCTAATAACCTTTCGCGACGAGATGGAGATTTAAGACTGATTGTTTTTGATCGATGCCAAAATTCTATCCCCTTCGGCATCATCTATCACCCTAAAAATGGGGTCTTCCAGGCTGGCGTAATAAACATCCGTATTTTGAATATCGAACCAGAGACCGTGTAACATCAATTTTTCACCCAGAATGGCCTGGGACACTTGGGGATAGCTCTTCAAATGCTCCATTTGCAAGAGAACGTTCTGTTTCGAGACCGCGTTCACTTCTTCGGGCAGGGCCAGGTCGTTTTTCTTCGACCTTACCCTTTCGAGGGCTTCTTCCCCATGTCGCAACCAGGACCGTAGATAGGGCATCGGGAGCTTTTCCTTGCCCAGGCATAGAGCCTTCATGGCCCCGCAATCCGAGTGGCCGCAAATGATGATGTGGCGGACCTTCAATTGGGTCAGGGCGAATTCCATGGCTGCCACCTCACTCTCGTCGGTCAAGACGCCGTCCCGGGAGGTGGCTGGCGTCACCAGGTTACCCACGTTACGCACCACGAAAAGATCCCCAGGTTCGGTGGAAGCGAACACGTTCACCGCCACACGACTGTCCGAACAAGCGATGAAAAGCACGTCGGGGCTTTGTCCCAGGGCCAGTTGGGCGAAGGTGCCCTTCACTTGGTCCCGGCGGTTCTTATGGAAGTCCATCATGCCTTGGATCAGCTTGATCATGGTTTACCCCTATTTGAGATTTTGGCAGTCTTAGCGGATCGTTAAAAAAAGAATTTTCAGCATCCTGTTAGAACAGGATCGACCGAAGCTCGGCCGGCACACCGTCGCGGATGATATCGAAGACCTCGTCGGATGTTCTGACCTTCAAGGCCGCTGCCGCGATCTCCTTGGCCTTGGCCAGGGGTATCATGCGGATGACCTTTTTCACCTCAGGAATGACCGAGATGCTGGTCGAGAGCTCGTCCAATCCCATCCCCAGGAGCAGCGGAACATATTGCGGGTCACCCGCCATCTCGCCGCACATCCCCACCCACTTGCCGGCCTTATGGGCCGCGTCGATGGTCATTTGGATCAGCCGCAGGATCGCCGGGTTCAGGGGATCATAAAGATAAGCCACCGACTCGTTGACCCGGTCGACCGCCATCGAATACTGGATGAGGTCGTTGGTGCCGATGGAAAGGAAGTCCACTTCCTGGATGAGGATATCCGACATCACCGCCGCGGAAGGGATCTCGATCATCACGCCTACTTCCACGCCCGCCCGGAACACTTGCCCCTCTTTTTTGAGCTCTTCCACGCATTCTTGAAGCAAAGCCTTGGACTCCATCACCTCGCTCAGGGTGGAAATCATCGGGAACATGATCTTGATAGGGCCATGGGCCGCGGCCCGCAAAATAGCCCGTAGTTGGATCTTGAACATATCGGGCTGCTTCAAGCACAGACGGATGGCGCGCAGGCCTAAGAAGGGATTCCGTTCCTCGGCCATATTCATGTGGGACAGGAACTTGTCCCCGCCCAGGTCCAGGGTGCGGATGATGGCGGGATTGATCCCTGTCTTGGTGGCCAGTTCCTTATAGGAATTGAATTGTTCTTCCTCGCTCGGGCTTTCGACCCGGTTCATATAGAGGAATTCGGTACGGTAAAGGCCGATACCCTCGGCGCCGTGGCGTTCCATTTCGTCCAATTCCTGGGGGATCTCGATATTGGCCGCCAGGGTCACCCGGTGCCCGTCCGGCGTGACCGCGGGCAGGGTCTTGAAGGCTTCCAGGCTTTTTTGGAAAGCGGCGTAATTCTCTTTGAGGCGGCGGTATTGGTCCACCAATTGGGCCGAGGGATTGACCAGCACCAGGCCTTTATTGCCGTCCACGATCAAAAGGTCCCCATCCCGGATCTCAGCCGTTGCGTTCTGAAGGCCCACCACCGCCGGCAGGCCCAGGGACCGGGCCACGATGGCCACATGGGACGTCTTGCCGCCCACATCGGTACAGAAAGCCTTAATGACGTCCGTCGAGAGCGTGACCGTATCCGAGGGGGACAGGTCATTGGCGATGAGGATGACTTCCCGGCCCAGCTTTTTAAGATCTTCCTTTTCGCCCTTCCCCATCAGGTTTCGCAGCACCCGGTTGCCCACATCCTGGATGTCCCCGCCCCTTTCGCGGAAATACTCGTCGTCCAGGGAGGCCATGATGGTCTTGAACTTACCCAGGGCCTCGTGCAGCACATATTCAGCGTTCAACAATTGGGCCGAGATGGTCTGGGCCACCTCCTCGGTGAACAGGGGGTCGTCGAGCAACACTTGGTGGGCGCCAAAAATGCTGGCGTGGTCGTCGCCGATCTTTTGCTTGGCCCGGCCTTGCAGTTCCACGATCTGACGGCGGGTCTTGACCAGCGCCTCTTCATAGCGCTTGAGTTCAGCCGGTACTTCCTCGGGGCGCAGCTCTCGGCGCAAGGACGTCATGCCTTGGGACCTATAAAGATAAGCGGGGCCTATCTCGATCCCGCCCGAAGCGGGGACCCCGTGGAACATTTTCTCGGACAAATGAAGCTCCTTAATGGGCCCGGAGGCCTATTCCTTTTCGCCGAACCTGTTCTCGAACAACTGTTTCAGAGCGGCCACGGCTTCCTTGGCATCCGCTCCATCACACTCGAACTCCAGTTCGGTGCCCTTGGCCGCCGCCAGTGTCATCAGCCCCATCAGGCTTTTGGCGTTCACGTTCTGTACGCCGTGATGGATCATGACTTGGCTCTTGAACTTATTGGCCACCTTCACCAGCTCCGCGGCGGCCCTCAAGTGGAGGCCCAGCTTGTTGACGATCAAGAGTTTTTCGGTGACTTTCATAGACTCCCCTTATTTTGTTTTCAACAACGCCGAAGCCGCGATCGGATCGGGTTTAAGCGACCCCAAATGCCCCATCTGGGGCGGCGCGCTCAGATCCGGCCAGAAGGCCAGCATCAAGGCGAACAACACCACCGCGTAGAACAATTGGCTCGGGCTTATCTTGCGGTGCAACGCGAACGTGAAAAGTCCCACGATCGCCGTGAAGAACGTCAACTTCAACACGAAAAGTCCCATCTCTTTTTCCAGCTCCGACAGGTTGACGAAAACGATCAGAACGCCCAAAAGCACGATCGAGGCCAGTTTCAAGCCCCGAATGGCCTCTTGGAATCCGTATTGGCGCAGCGACAGCACCACCTGATCACTTTTACGATATCCCTGGATGAAGCCGGTCAATCGCACGCCCACATGGGCCACGTTGTAAACGATGAGGAAGAGCAGGGGCACCACCCAATATTGGCCCTTTACCTGGAAAGCGCTGGAAAGCACCAGCGTCACCGCCAAAAGCCCGCAGTAAGGACGCACGGTGGCCCAAAAAAGGTTATCCCCCATCGCCGCGATGGGGCCCATCATGCCCACCTTCAAGGCGCTGATCTCTTCTTCCTTCTGCTTTTGCTTAGGTTTTGGCAACTGCTGCTTTTCCTCTTCCATACGCAACACCGCGCCCAGGACGAAGGAAGCCATATAGGGATGGGTATTGAAATATTCCAAGTGCCGGGACAAGGCCTGGGACCTTTCTTCCTGGGTCGGATGCAACTTTTTGATGGCCGGAAGCAGCACAAAGGCCACGCCATAACTGAGGTATCTCTCGAAGTTCCAGACCGTTTGAAGGAAGAAGGAACGGACGAAAGCGAACACTAGGTCCTTGCGGTTCAAGGAAACGGGTTTATCTTCAGGCATTTTTCTCCCCCTTTCCGATGAAGAACAAGGCCAGGGCGAATCCGGCGCAAAGGGCCAACGAGACCAAATAGACGTCTTGTAAGTGATAGAAGATGGCCAGGCCCATGATCGTGACGATCGAAAGGATCAGGTAAATGATGGTTTTCTTTTCCACCAAAAGATCGATGACCGCCGAGCAGCCCAAGGCCAAGAGCAGCCAATGGGCGTAATAAAGCCCCTCAATGACACGGCCATTCAGGATGGTAGTGAATAAAAGGAAAAGACCGGAAGTGAAGTGCACCATGGTCAAACCGATGGCTGCCACCAGGAACCCCTTTACGAAAAGCTCCAATGTGACCATCCAATTGATCCAGGCAAAGGTCTTGAAGTGGCCGCCCATGGCCATGCGCTGGGCCAAGTGGACCCAACGGACGTTGAATTTGCTCACGAAGATATCGACCTCCGTACTCAAGGCCGCCAAGGGGATCGTCACCCCTAGGGCAAAGGTCATCACCGCTTCCGGGGGATAATTGCCACCTAAAAGCTCGCAGGTAAAGGCGACCGACACGCCCGAAAGGACCATGAGGTCCATGGGCAAGTGAGCGCCCACGGGCAGGTCGCCTATCCAGATCAGTTCGATCAAAGCACCCATTTCCAGGCCCACTTCGGGATGGCCCAGGAGCCAGCCCACCAAGGGCCCCACTACGATGGGACGGCAGACCATGAACTGGCCCACCGCGGCCACATCCAGGCTGAGGAAACCCAATAAGATGGAAATACCGAACCAATGCGGCATCAAGACCCCTTTTTCTCTTTTAAGCGCAACGACAACGGCGCCTCAAAAGCGCCTTCCGGCGGCAACACCACTTGCCAGCCCCAGAGCAAACAGGACCCTTGATAGACCCGTTCAAAACCACCCTCGGATTGGGAAATGGTCTCGACCGGATAACGCCAGAAGTAAGCCGGCTTATCGGTTTGAAAGACCGCTTCCAATTGTAACCAACCGTCCCGCATGCCCGCTTCGGTCACGTTCAGTTCGGCGCCCGCGCTATTCAGGCGTGTTTCCTTTACGTTCCGGTCCTTGATGAAGTAATTTCGGTCCGAAGCGTCGCCCGCCAGCATCGTCAGGTTCCACTCGCTCATGAAGAGGAACCGCAATTCTTTGGAGCTGAGATTCTTGAGTTGATAAAGGACCTTCAGGTCGAAGTCATTCGGGTCCAGGGACAAGCGTTTGGTCAACTGGACCGGCGCTCCATCCACCAACCCCGGATGGTTCAGGATCATCTGCAAGGGCTGGCCCTTCCGCTTGGGTTCTTCCAATTTGTGTTGGAAGACCGCTTGATGGAAATCGCCCAGTTCCTTGTATTGACCATGCAACAGATTTTCCACGGTCGTTTCCAACGGCAGGAAACGTTCGACCATGCTGGCGCGGCTTTCGGGGTCATAGAACAATTTATTCTCGAGGCCCGGTTCTTTGGTCCGCACCATGTCATGGATGCTGGCCACGCCCGTTCCACCGGCCTTCCCTTCCCGAAGGGCCTTGAGTTTTTCATGATAGGGTTCTTTGCGGCGGGTCAGCGTGTCCGTCAGGTTAATGGGATGTTTCAGGTAATCGAGCTCGATCAGACTGCCGCCCCGGGCCGGGGCTATGATCGCGTGATAAGCGCCACCGTCAATGACGATCTCTTTGCGCCCATCCTTATCGAAATCCATCTCGGTCACTTCCAGGTCGCCGTCCGGGTTCAGGATCAAATCCGCCAGCTTTTCCGCCTCGATGAATTGACGGTACATGGCGAAACGCAAGTGGTTCAAATAAAGGCCGCCGAAGACCCCGTGCCAATAGGGGCAGTTGCACTCGCCCCGGTAAAGGGCTTGGGTGGCCTGTTCGAGAACGGCTTTTTGTTTGGGGGTCGATCTCTTTTCCAGCTTGAGCCGGGCCTTTTCGACCTTGTTCGAGACCCACAAAAGCTTCTTGTGGAGATGGTTGCTCTCGGAGTATTTCGCGAAGAAATTGCGCCAGAACCCGCCCTTGAGATAGCGGTCATAACGGTGCATCTCGCCCTTGGCCTGCAGTTCGTGGCGGATGTTGTCGTAATCCTGCGCGGCGGCGGTCGGCAGGGACCACTCGCCCATCTCGGTATAGGAACCCGTCGGCAGGTTCACGATGCCCTGGGAAGGGTATATCTTTTTGTATTCGGCGAAAGTGGTGGTATTGATCCAGTCCGCGTTCTGTTCCAAGGCTGTAAAGAACCGTTCCAGCCAACCTTCCTCATAGACCCACTTGTAAGTGTCCGGCCAGCCGCCGAACTTCTCACCGTCATCCATCAGCACCACGCAGCGGTCTCCCGCCTCGGTAGCGACAAAACGCAGGTATTCAATGGTCTCTTCCACCGCTTGGAAAGGGACCAAGTAGCGCATTTTTTCGGAGATGGGGAATACCGCGCAGGTCTCGCCCTGTTCTTCCATCAAGTAATAACCAAAAGTTTGTTCTTCGGAAAAACCTGCGGCCTTCAGGTGAGCGTCGTCGATGACCACATATTCGACCCCGGCATCGGCCAAGGCTTTGGTCAAATGAGGTTCCCAGACCCGTTCCGCTAGCCACATGCCCTTGGCTTCCACCTTGAACTTCTTCTTGAGATAGTCGGTCAACATGCGGATCTGGCCGATCTTGTCCCGGTCCGGCAGCACCGCCAGGATCGCCTCGTACATGGCGCCGGTGAAGAATTCGATCTGTCCTTTGCGGGACATCTCGCCCATACGTTTGAAATAATCCGGGCGGTTCTCTTCCAGCCACTCCAAGAGGGGACCAGTCACATGGAAGGTGCATTTCACTTTGGGATGTTTTTCCAGGATGCGCAGGAAAGGCTCGTAGGACTTTTCATACAAAGCCTCGAAGACCTGGCCGAAATTCCCGACCGGCTGGTGATTGTGCACACCGAAAATGAAATTGATCTTTTTCACGGCCGCCTCAGTTCTTGATCTCGGGAAGCACCTTGTCCAGGGACTCTTTGAGGTCGCCCGGCACCGCCCTGGATTCCAGTTCCACTCCGCGTTGGCGAAGCGCCTTGAAAGCTTTCATGTCGTCCGAATTCACGCAGATCGTCTTGCTCATCTGTGTCTTGCCGTCGCAAAAATGCATCCCGCCCACGTTCACCGCCATTACCATACCTCCCGCCGCGGCGAAGGTCTCCACATCCATGGGGTTCGAGAAAAGGACCAGCGTGCGGTCCTGGGAAGCGTCCTTGGCCGCCTCGACGGCCTCGGCCACGGTGTAGAAATCGACCTTGAGTCCGGCGGGCACGGCCATTTCCATCAAAGTACGGCGCATATTGTTCTTGGCGATCTCGTCATTGACCACCACCAAGCGCTCGATGCTCAGGGCCTTGACCCAGCCCACTACCACTTGGCCGTGGATCAATCGGTCGTCGATGCGGATAAGTTGAATGTTCATGTTGCCTTCCCTATTCGGACTACTTACGAAGCAACTCCACCGATGTCAACACGCCTTCACGGGCCACCTTTTGGGTCTCCAAAGCCAGCGCTTCCAGGTCCTTCTCGTCCTGGCTGGTAGCCACCTTGATCAGCATGGGCAGGTTGACCCCGGTCACGATCTGCAGTTTGTGGGTCTGGGCGGTCAAGAGCGACACGTTAAAGGGCGTGCCCCCGACCATATCCACCAGCACCAAGGCGCCGTGGTTCTTGGGATCGACCTTCTTCAGGGTGGCCTCTAATTTTTCTTTGAAGGTTTCCATGGATTCGGAAGGATGTAAGGCCAGGGCTTGAACGCCCTCGTTTTCCCCCAAGATCATCCGCAATGTCCCGACCAGTTCCTTGCCGAAATCACCATGTGTCGCCACGACGATGCCGAACATATCCGCCTCCAAAATTTAAAAAAGTGGGCCTCGCCCCTTTTTCAAGGTTTATATCAGATGACCAACAGGCGGATGATGGCCCGCCCCAGCTTATCCGAGCTATGCCGGACATAATTCTCGTGATTGAGCAGGTTCGCCCGCAGCAGCTTGACGCCCAATTCAGAGACCGCCTTTTCGTCCAACACCACCGGTTCCTGGTGGTACATTTCGTAACGGTGCAGCAAGTTGGAAGAGACCTTTTCCTTGTTGGCGATCACGTAATGGATAAAGTTCGGGCCGGTGTGTTTGAGGATCGCGTTCACGTGGTCCGACACCGTGAACCCGTCGGTCTCGCCGGGCTGGGTCATGACGTTGCATACATAGATCTTCACTGCCCGGGACAGGGCGATGGTCTCGGCCACCTGGGGGATGAGCAGGTTGGGAATAACGCTGGTATAGAGGCTGCCCGGCCCCATCACGATAGCGTCCGCTTCCAGGATGGCCTTGAGCACTTCCCGGTTGGGCTTGATGCCCTTTTCTTTCAGGGACACATGGTCGATCGGCGCTTTGGACTTGGAAATATTGGATTCGCCCACCACCACCTTGCCGTTCTTGAGCTTGGCTTGCAGGGTCATGTTCTCGAAGGTGACCGGCATGACGGTCCCCCGGGTGGAAAGCACCCGGCTGGATTCTTCCACTGCCCGGGCAAAATCCCCGGTGATCTCTTTCATGACGGTGATGAAAAGGTTGCCGAAGCTGTGGCCGTTCAAGTCCCCATGACCCTTGAAGCGGTATTGGAAAAGGTCGTTGAGCAGGGTCTCCTGGTCCGACAAGGCCACGATACAGTTACGGATATCGCCCGGGGGCGGCGTGCCGAAGTCATTGCGCAAACGGCCCGAGGACCCGCCGTCGTCGGCCACGGTCACCACCGCGGTCAAGTTGCTGGTGTATTGTTTCAAGCTGTGCAGCACATTGGGCATGCCCGTCCCGCCGCCGACGACCACGATACGCGGCCCGCGTTTCAGGCGGTTGCGCTGGTAAACCACATCCAGGAATTCTTTCTCCCGGGCAGGCGCGTAGACCGTCAGGACGGAGAAAAGGAGCCGGCGAATACCCAGGATAAAACCCCAGACCGCCAGCACCATGAACAGGAAGTCGATGAATTTAAGCCGTTTGAGATGTTCTTCGATCTCCACGATGATCTCGGGACGGACGTGGATACCCTGCACATGGGCGCTCATGAGCCCGGAGAAGCCCACGATGAACACCACGATGGCCAGACCGATCAGGAAGAACCAACGCTTGAGCCGCATACCGGGATAAAGCCACCGCCAGCTTTGCATTAGGAATGGCCTTTCGCGCGGTGGGCCGGGTGCCGACTGGATTCCTCGGCCATGATGCGTCCCACCCGGTCCGCGAATTCCTGGGCGGTGAAATAACCCATCTTCATGGACCGGTGGTTCATGGCCGCCACCTCGATGATCACCGCCAGGTTCCGGCCCGGACGGACCGGGATGACGAAAGCGGGCAATTCCACGTCGAAGATCTTGTAAGTGGCGGGCGCCAGCCCCAGCCGGTCATATTCTTTCTTGTCGTTCCACTCTTCCAGCCGCACCACCAGTTCGATGCGTTTTTTGTCGCGGATGGCGCCGACGCCGAACAGGTTCTCGATGTTGATGATCCCCAGGCCGCGGATCTCCATGTGGTGCTTGATGATCTCGGATCTCGACCCCATCACGATCCGGTTGGCCAGGCGCTTCATGTAGACCAGGTCGTCCGCCACCAAGCGGTGTCCCCGCTCGACCAGGTCCAGCGCGCACTCGCTCTTGCCGATGCCTGACTGACCCAGGATGAGGATCCCCACGCCGTAAATATCCATGAGCGTGCCATGCTGGGTGCTTTCCGGCGCGAACTCTTCTTCCAGGTAAACGGAGATCTCGGAGATGAACTTGGTCGTCGGGGTGGGCGTGATGAAAACGGGCACTTTGTATTTCTTAGCGGCGGCCAAAAGGTCCGCCGGGGTCTTCATCTTGTGGGTCACTACCACGCAAGGAAGGTTCTTGTTGGAAAAGATGATCTGGAGCACTTTGTGGCGTTGGGCGGGCTTGAGGGTCTCCAGGTAATGGACCTCGGTCTTGCCCACGATCTGCAACCGGTGAAAGGGGAACCATTTCAGGTAACCGGTCAGTCCCATGCCCATACGGTTGATATCGACGCCCGTGATGAAACGGTCCTTCATCTCCATTTCCAAAAGCGGGGTCAGGTGAAGACGTTCCTTGGCCTGCTGAAAGAGCGACTCCACGGAAATTTTTTTCATGGGCTCCTCGGGTCTTTCGGCCGGAAAGGTCTTAGTGCTTGAGCTTCTCTTCTTCTTGGATGATCTTGATCACTTCTTCGGGGCTTTGGGCTGCCAGGAGCGACTTGCGGAAGTACTTGTCCTTGAGCAGGCTGGAGATGCGGGCCAAGGCCTTCAGGTGGGCTCCCGCCGCGCCTTCCGGGGCGACCAAGAGGAAGAAGATGTTCACCGGTTCGCCGTCCAGGGAGTCGAAAGTGACCCCGTCGACGGAAACACCAAAGGCCGCCGCCAGGTCCGACACCGTGTCCGACTTGCCGTGGGGGATCGCGATCCCCTGGCCGATGCCCGTGGAACCCAATTCTTCCCGTTCCATCAGGGTTTGGATCATCTTCTTTTTGTCCTTCACTTTGCCCGATTTGAAAAGCACGTCCACCAATTCCTTGACGGCGTCTTTCTTGTTCTTGGACTCCATGGACAACTTGATGCAATCAACGGATAAAAAATCAAGGATCTGCATAGTTCCTCCCGGTATTGAACGGTCTAAAGTGGTTCTCAGTACTCCGGCTCGATGAGCCCGATATGGTTGTCTTTGCGTTTGTAAACAACGCTCGTGCAGTCGTCCTCGGCGTTATAGAACACCAGGAACTCGTCCTTGGAGGAAGTCAGCTGCATGGCGGCCTCTTCCACGGTCATGGGCTTCACGGCGTGCTTTTTGCTTTTGATCACCTTGAACTCGTCCGACTCGTCCCGGTGCGGGATCAGGCTATGGCTGACCGAGGCCGCCCGGCGGTTCTCGGCGCGGTGGCCGGAGAGCTTTTCCTTCTTCTTTTTGGCCTGGCCTTCCAAACGGGCCAAGGCCGCATCGATGGATTGATACATGTCCCGGGAGATGGCTTTAGCGCTCAATTTCAGCCCTTTGGCCACCAGGGTCACTTCGCAGGTATGGACGCTTTTCTCGAAATTCAGGATGACATGGGCCTCGTTGATCTTGCCCAAATAGCGCTCCACCCGCTCGATCTTCTCTTCCACATGGTCTTTAAGGCCTTCGGTGAGCTTCTCGTGGCGGCTGGTGATATGGACTTTCATGGTTTTTTCCTATTCGGGTGGTTTTACGAGGCCCTTCGAAGGGGGTCTGAAGGACGGAATCTTCGAAAAGTGGCTCATTTTAACATTGGGTCAGGGGAAGTCAATGAACGGCGCCCTATTCCAGAAAGGTTTTTTGATGGAATTTTCAGGCGTTTATCATGATTTGAAAGCTCTGATCTAACCTAAGAGACGGTAACAAATTTTCTTTTCTACAACCGCCGATAAAATTAGAAAAATGCCGATAAAGCCCATAAACTGGGAAACATAACGTTTTATCGGCATCCATCTGCGTTGATCGGCGGCAAAAGATCCACTTTTGCCCGGGAAAGTTATTTTTGATATCCGTTCTTTATCAAGGCATCACTCACAGTTTTCGGCGCTGGGAAGCGGAGGGAATCTTCAACTCTTCCCGGTACTTCGCGATCGTGCGCCGGGCGATGTTGAGGCCTTTGTCGGTCAGGGCCTGCATGATCTTTTGGTCCGAAAGGGGTTTTTGAGGGGGTTCCTGGTCGATCATTTCCTTGATGGTCTCCTTGACCGATGAGGAGGAAACATCCATGCCGTCTGAGGATTCCAACCCGCTGGTGAAGAAATACTTCAGTTCGAACAGGCCCCGGGGGGTCTGAACATACTTATGGGTCGTGACCCGGCTGATAGTGGACTCGTGCATGCCGATCATGTCCGCCACTTGCTTGAGTGTCAGGGGCTTCAAGGCACTCACGCCCTGTTCGAGGAACTCCTGCTGGATCCGGAAAATGGCTTCGGTCACCCGAAAGATGGTCTTGCGGCGCTGCTCGATGTTCTTGATGAGCCATAGGGCGGCTTGGATCTTGGCGTCGAGGAATTTCTTAGTCTCTTTGGCGTCGACGGCCTTTTTGTCCTTCAGCATCCGCCGGTAGTAAGGCGATATCCTCAACCGGGGCACGGGCTCGTCGTTGAGCACCACCACATACTCCCCCTCGATCTTCCGCACGCTCACGTCGGGCACCACATACTTGGTATCCACCGTCTCGAAAGAGCGGCCCGGCTTGGGTTCCAGGTTGGCGATAAAAGCCAGCACCTCCCGCAATTGATCCTCGTCGCAACCGAGGCCTTTGAGGATGACCGGATAGCGGCGCTTTTCCATGTCCTCGAAATGGTGATAGACCACCTGATAGGCCCGCTGAGCCACCGGGCCATTGCAATGTTCCAACTGAAGCAAGAGGCATTCCCGAAGGTCCCGCGCCCCCACCCCGATCGGGTCCAACCCTTGGATGAGCCCCAGGACCCTTTCGGCCTCGGCCAAGGTCACCCCCTGCAATTTGGCGATGTCTTCCAGTTTTCCGCTCAGATAGCCGTTGTCATCCAGGTTACCGATGATCTCCCGGCCTAGGGCGACCTCTTGCTCGTTCTTGGCCACCATGTGGAATTGCCATTCCAAATGTTCCGCTAGGCTGGGCGCCCGGGTGATGGAAGCCTCGACGAAATCGCGCTTTTCTTGCTCGTCGTTGGAACTTTGGCTGCCGCCCCATTCACCGCCGCCCTCCCCGTACTCTTCCGCCTCTTGGTAATGGTCCCAGGTCTCTTCTTTGAACTTGTCCCCGTCCTGGATGCGTTCGACTAGGTCAGTGTCATGGCGCTCGCGGGCTTTTTCAAAGGCGGGATCCGGCGCGGCCTCTTCGGTCTCAGCGTCGGTATTGTTCGCTTCGGGGGAATTTTTATCGGCGGCGGTGGTCTCCTCATCCTCTTCCAGGACGGGATTCTCGACCATTTCCTTTTCCACCCAATCCTTCAGTTCCATCGTAGACATTTGAAGGATCTTCATGGCCTGCTGCAGCATGGGCGTCATGATCATGCGCTGCTGCATCTTTTGGTTCATGCCGAATTGCTGACGCATAGTACCCTTCAGGGTGGGATCCACGAACTAGGCCTATTATAACCCTTTCAGCAAGATTCAAGCCAAAGCACTGTCATTTCTAAGGAACAATAGTTTCCCAAAATGATCGGGCCACAGATGCAGGGGATTCAGGGGATAAGGACAAGACTTCAAAGCGACCGCCGATCAAACCGGATAATCGCCGATACATCTGAATTACTTTATTTCCCATCGGCGTTCATCTGCGGCTAAATAGGTTTTTTTATTTTTTATCCCCTGCATCTGTGGCAAATCGCCGTTCGATTTGCTTTGGCCTAGCGGTTCAGCTCTCGTGCCAACCCTTCTTGAACTCGGTCCTCTCCCATTGGTCGATCCAATATTCCAGGTCGAAGGGCATCGGGTATTCCATGGGTCCCGCGGGATAAGCCTTACCGTTCTTGAAGACCGTTTTGAGGGTCGAGAAGTTGTTCGTATCTTTCAAAGGGTCCTGCTCATAGATCGCCAGGTCCGCGAACTTGCCCTTTTCCAGGGTCCCCAATTGGTCCGCCATGCCCAGCACTTCCGCCGCGTCCCGGGTGGATAGCCGCAGGCATTGTTGGGGCGTCAACCCGGTCGATTGCATGTCTTCCCACTCTTTCATCGAGACGCCGAAGGGCATATTGGGGTTGCCGGCGTCGGTGCCGTAAACCACCTGACCGCCCAAACTGAGGAACCGCTCCAGGTTGTGGCGGCATTTCACGTGGCCTTCCTTGAACCCGTGATGGCAGAAATTGCCGAAGGGATGGTCGTCCTTGCGCTGCCATTCCTTGGCCCAACCCGCGTGGGCCTGGATGGTGGGGATGATCTTGATCTTTTTTTGGACCGCCTCTTTCCACAGGTCGTCGGGAACGTCCCGGGCGGGCATATGGGCCACCTCATCAATGCCAAACTTCACGCACATCTCGAAGTCGCGGGAATCGGTGATATGGGCGGTCACTCTTTTGCCCAACTCATGGGCAGCGGTAATGATGCCCTCAACCTCCGCTTCGGAAAGGCAGGGCCCCAGTTCGTGTTCCAACCCCAGTTTGATCAGGTCCACCCCCATGCCCGCCAGCTGGCGCACTTTTTCCTGGGCTTGATAGCGGCCTTGCACCCGCTCCGCGGCCTGGGGTCCCCAGACATTTTCCGGATAACCCTTGGCGCAGGTCAGGATGGGACCCGCCAGATAGATCCGAGGGGAGGCGATCAACCCGGACCTTTCCCGGTTTCGCCAGGCCAGGCCCTCGAACACATCCGAAGCCAGGTCCCGGATACTGGTCACGCCATTTTGGAGGAAACTGTAAAGACAGGCCTCGTTGACCAGGCCATGCACATGCAGGTCGATGAACCCCGGCACAACGAATAGCCCCTCGCCTTCGATGACTTCCATAGCCTTATATTCGGGAACGGAACTGGAGGGCCCGATATAGGCGATCTTGCCGTTATCCAGAAGCAGGGTATGGTCCACCAAGGGGCCGTTGGACACAGCGTCGTAAACGATGGCCTTTTCGATGGCCGTTTGGACTTTCAACATGGAACACCCATTTTAAAAAAATTGAACCCCTTAAGGTAACCACAGATACACACAGATAAACACAGATTTTTTCTTTTCTATCTATGTTCATCCGTGTTCATCTGTGGTTTCAGGGTCTGTGGTCATTGAAAAATTTGGTTCAACACCCAAGCCAGCCGCACCCCCGCCGCTTCCAACCGGCGGTCCACCACTTGGCGCAGGGTATCGTTGTAATAAGCCTCGGGCAGGTCTTGTCCCCAACGGCGGCTTTTGGGGATGGTCCCTTCGTGCAGGTCGGCGTAGATGGCGTCCCGGGCGATCCCGTAACTTTCAAAGGCCCAATCCTTGGGGCCGCCCTTTTGCCAATCGGCGGCTTGTTGCTCCGTAAAACTATTTTCCAACCGCGCGGCCAACGCCCGAGGTTTTTCTTTGGTACGGATCTCCAGCAGATTGTCCCAAAAGCTATGCAGGTTCACCCAGGTATAGCGACCCACGCCATTGTCCATCGGATAATAACGGAACCATTTATCGTTACCGCCCCGGTCATTATCCTCGGCACAATGCAGGGGCTGGTGGATATCGCCCACGAAATGGACCAGGAATTTGAGCGCTTCCCTTTTGTCGGCGCGGGAAGCGTTGGAGTCCCGCAAAACCGCCTCATCCTTTTCGATCTGGTCCACTACACATTGATGGCCCCGGCAGGCGTCCTGAAGGCTGTAACGGCTTTGGTCCTGTCGAACGTTCACTTGGATGTAATGCCAAGGCGCGGTCTCTTTGCGGTCGGTGTGGGCCACCTGGTCCGCCCAGGTGCAGACCGAAACCAAATTCTGCCCGGGCCCCAGCAATCGCCTGACGGCCATTCGGGCCGCCGGGGTCAATCGGTCCTGGGCGATATAAGCGATGGTCTTATGTCCCACACCTCCCCAGGCCCTCACCCAAGACGGATACAGAAGCAGGACACAAAAAAATAAAAGGGTTCGATAACGCACGAAAGCCTCAAGGGATGGATTTGGCCTGGATTCTACAACCCCGCCCGGAAGAGGACATAAAAAAAGGGCCCGGAATATCCGAGCCCCTAACCGCCGAAACCAAGAATTTTCAACAAAGTCGGTTTGTAACCACAGATACACACAGATGAACACTGATCCTTCTTTGTTCGAAAGTCTTATCCGTGTTGATCCGTGGTTCCCTGAGCCGTTTTATTAAGGTTCTATTTCAACGAAGCCATGTCGATGACGAAACGGTATTTCACGTCGCCCTTGATCATGCGCTCATAAGCCTCATTGATCTTTTGCATGGGGATCACTTCCACATCGGAGGTGATGTTGTGCTTCCCGCAGAAATCGAGCATCTCCTGGGTTTCCTTCACGCCGCCGATCAGCGACCCCGAATAGCTCTTGCGCCCGAAGATGAGGTTGAAAGTGGCCACCGGAAGGGGTTCCGACGGAGCGCCTACCTGCACCAACGACCCATTGCGCTTCAGCAGCCCCAAATAGGAGTTCACGTCCAGGGGCGCCGAAACCGTATTGAGGATGAAATTGAACTTGCCCATGTTCTGTTGGAAAGTCTCAGGCTTCTTGGTGTTCAAGAAATGTTTCGCGCCCAACCGCAAGGCGTCATCCTTCTTGCTGTCCGAAGTACTCAAGACCGTCACTTCCGCGCCCATGGCCGCGGCCAATTTGACGCCCATATGGCCCAAGCCGCCCAAACCGACCACCGCGACCTGATCCCCCGCCTTCACCTTCCAATGGCGCAGCGGTGAATAGGTGGTGATACCGGCGCACAAAAGCGGCGCGGCCTTGTCCAGGGGCAGGTTGGCGGGCATCTTCAACACGAACTTCTCGTCCACCACGACCTTCGTCGAATAACCGCCATAGGTCTGGCTCTTTCCGTCCTGGTCCAGGCTGTTATAGGTAAAGCGGCAGCCCTTCATGCAGAACTGCTCTTCCCCGTCCTTGCAATTTTCGCATTCGCCGCAGGAATCGACCATACAGCCCACGCCCACCGGGTCGCCCACCTTGAACTTTTTCACCGAAGCGCCCACCGAGATCACCTTCCCGGCCAGTTCATGACCTGGGACCACCGGATAGGTCGTGCCATGCCATTCATTGCGGGCGGTGTGGATGTCCGAGTGGCAGACACCGCAGTAAAGGATGTCCATGACCACGTCATGGGGACCCGGGTCCCGGCGTTGGATGTCCATTGGGCCCAAAGGGCTGGTCGCGGCGGCAGCGGCGAAGGCTTTCACGGTGGTCGGCATAAGGTCTCCCCCTCAAAAAAATGAATGCGGGAAAACCATAGGACCCAAAACCTGAAATAGCAATGTCGTTACAGAAAAGTAATCAAGGGAGGGAAAACAGTGAACCCAAGCAAAAGACGTCAGACCGCCTTAACGGGACTGCCAGCCTTTTGATATTTCTCGATGAACTGTTCGACCATCTCATGGGCCTCGGAGTCCGAATACTGCACCGCCGGGGTCTTCATGAAATAAGCCGAAGGACCTTCCAGTTGGCCGCCCACTTTGGAATCCAAGGCCAGCTTGCAGCAGCGGATGGCGTCGATACCCACCCCCGCGCTGTTGGGCGAATCCCACACTTCCAGTTTCAACTCGATGGTCACCGGAACATCGCCGAACTCGCGGCCTTCCAGACGGATATGGGCCCACTTGCGGTCATTGAGCCAAGGCACATAGTCCGAGGGACCGATATAGATGTTCGCGGGTTCGATCGGATGGGACAACTGGCTGACCACCGCCCCGGTCTTGGAGATCTTCTTGGATTCCAGTCGCTCGCGTTCGAGCATGTTCTTGAAATCCATATTGCCGCCGAAGTTCAGCTGGGACGTGCGGTCCAAGGTGACCCCGCGGTCGGAAAAGAGCTTCGCGAGCACCCGGTGGGTGATGGTCGCGCCCACTTGGGCCTTGATGTCGTCGCCCACGATGGGCAAGCCCGCTTGTTCGAACTTTTTCGCCCAGGCCGGGTTGGAGGCGATGAAGACCGGCATGCAATTGACCACGCCGACCCCCGCCTTGATGGCCTCGTTCATGTAGAACTTGGTGGCTTCCTCGCTGCCCACGGGCAGATAGTTGATGAGAACGTCGGTCTTGGTCTCTTTGAGGATCTTCGCCACATCCACCGGAGCCTCAGAGGACTCGGTGATGGTCTCGCGGTAATACTTGCCCAAGCCGTCGTAGGTGTGCCCCCGATAAACCTTCACGCCCAGGGCCGGCACATCGCAGAACTTGATGGTGTTGTTGATGGGGACGAAGATGGCCTCGCCCAGGTCCTTGCCCACCTTATTGCTGTCCACGTCGAAAGCGCAGGAGAATTCGATATCGCCCACGTGGTATTGGCCCAAGCGCGCGTGCATCAGCCCGGGGACGAATTGGTCCTCCTTGGCGTTACGGTAATAGCGTACACCTTGTACAAGGGACGAGGCGCAGCAGCCCACCCCCACGACAGCCACACGGATCTTCGACATTCAGGAACCTCCCGGCAAATTGAGCAGCTTGGTCACATTTTCTTTTTGGGGGCCTCGGACCATACCCTGTGAATTCTTTGTAAAACGGTAATGAACGACAATAATCCCACAAGTCCCAAGAAAAAGGTCGGTTGGGCGGTGAAAAAACCAACCGCCAAAAGGATCACCCGTCCCGGCCGGGGCAATATCCCGACCTCACAATCGATCCCCAAACCTTCCGCCCGGGCCCGCGTGTAAGACACCATGAAGGACAAGATACAGACGCTAAAGGCCAGTAAAAGGTTCCACGGTTCCTGGTGATTTTCATAATACAGCAGAAAACCGGCGAAAACGATGGCTTCGGATACCCGGTCTAAGCTCGAGTCAAAGAAGGCCCCAAAGCGCCCGCTCAAGGCCCCGTTGCGGGCCAGGGAACCATCCAGGATATCGAAGAATCCGGCGAAGAGTAGCCAGCAACCCGCCGCGAACCAACGTTCATAGAACATCGAGACCGGCACCATCACCGTGACCAGGGCTCCCGTCAGGGTCACCAAGTTGGGATGGATGTGGAGAAAAAGCAAAAGACGGCAGAGGGGTTTGAGGCCGCTATCGATCCATTTTTTGAGACGGGCGAGAAATAAGACCGGGGATGGAATAGGACGACTCCTCGACACAAAGATCAAAACAAGCAAAACAATTTAGCCACAGATGCAGGGGATTCCGGGGATAAACATATATCGAGCGTAATCACAGATAGAGACAGACACATAAAGACTAACTCGATTTTTTAGTTACTTCTTCACACATCGGTGTTTATCTATGATTTTAATTCTTCGGGTTTTATCTCCTGCATCTGTGGCGAAAACAGCCTTAAGCCGTTCTTATTATTTAAGAGAAAACCGCTCGCCCAAATAAATTTGACGGGCTTTTTTGTTGGACGCCAGCTTATGGGCCGTACCCGACAAAAGGATCTTTCCTTCGAACATGATATAGGCCCGGTCCACGATGGACAGGGTCTCCCGCACGTTATGATCGGTGATGAGGATGCCGATCCCTTTTTTCTTGAGGTACTTGATGATGACCTGTATATCCTGCACCGCGATCGGGTCGATCCCCACGAAGGGTTCGTCCAGCAGGATGAATTTAGGATCCACGACCAAAGCCCGGGCGATCTCCACCCGGCGCCGCTCCCCGCCGGAGAGCGTATAGGCTTTCTGTTTGGCCAAACGGGTCACCTTGAGCTCGTCCAACAGGAAATCCATTTTCTTTTTGCGATCCAGGGGTGACAGGGGCATCAGTTCGAGGATGGCCATCAGGTTCTCTTCCACCGTCAGCTTACGGAAGATGGAAGCTTCTTGGGGCAGGTAAGCGATACCCAACCGGGCCCTTTTATACATGGGCATTTGGGTGATGTCGTGCTGGGTCGTGCCGTCTTGGTAGAAGACCTGGCCCTCGTTGGGGGCGATGAAGCCGGTGGTCATATAGAAGGTGGTCGTTTTGCCGGCGCCATTGGGGCCCAAAAGGCCGACCACTTCGCCTTGGCTCACCTCGATGGAAACATGGTCCACGACCTTTTTCTTGCCGTAGAGCTTCACCAGGTTGTCGGTCCGCAGCCATTTCATAGGTTCTTAGCGTCCTTCGATCATGTTCTTACTTGCCCGGAGGCATATAGACCGGCAAAGGCCCACTGGGTCCCGCTCCGGCTTTCGGGGCCGGCGCCGGAACGCTAGCCACCGTCGGGATCGCCGTCGGCGCCTCGGTCGGGGCCGATGGAACGGCCGTCGTTTTCGCTCCCGCCGTTTGGCTCGTCCCTGTCGCCACCGGGGTCTTGGTCCCAGTGATGCCCGATTTGCTCTTCACCGTCAAAGGCGCGCCGCTGGGATTGAACAAAGCGTCCGCCATCCCCTCGGCGAAAAAGCTCTTTCCCTCGCCCAGGTTCGTCGTGATCCGGCGGGCTGAAATTTGCGCATTGGAAGTATAAACCTTGGGGTCATTCTCGAGGACTAATTTATTCTCGTTAGCCAAAAAGGTGGCCTTTTGCGCTTCGGCGTCGCTGCTGGCCTGGCTGATCTTGACGTTCTGGTTCACCACCACCGTTTTCTTGATGGAATCCAGTTCCATCTGGCGGCCCAGGATGGTCACCGGCTTTCCCGCGCCGTCGACGCTGGTCAGGATGGGATGGTCATGGGCGGTCATGGTCTCCATCAGGTCCTGGTATTCCAGGTTGCCGCAGGTCAGGGTCACCGCTTGGGACTTGTCGACCACCTTCACATGGCCCTTGGCGGTGGCGGCGTTGTTCTGGGAAAAAGCCCGGATCTCGTCGGCGGTCAGTACCACCGTGCC
This sequence comes from candidate division FCPU426 bacterium, assembly GCA_027452205.1. Classification (GTDB taxonomy): domain Bacteria; phylum Oederibacteriota; class Muellerivitia; order Muellerivitales; family Muellerivitaceae; genus Bog-1183. The sequence continues at coordinate 41,558 of DAIDGV010000012.1, forward strand.
GTGCAGGGCCTTCACCTTGCCTTTGAAAAGGGTCAGGCCGTTCAGCTTATCGAAAATGAGTTGGGACGAGTTGATACTGACCGGTTTTTTGGGGCTCACCTGCGTCCGTGGATCGGGATTACTGGCCCGGGAAAGGAGATAGCCCGCGAAAAAGGCCGTCACAAAGCTGAAAAACAGAAAGAGATATCTGAACTTTTTGGCAAAAAACATAGATAAAACTTTCCTTAACAGCAATTATAAAAATTTTACCGCCGATCACATCGGATGAACGCCGGTAAAATCGATTCTGTCGTGATCCTTTGACACTATCGGCGTCCATCGGTCTTTATCGGCGGTTCCAATTCAATCCTTAGCGATGAATCCTTAAATCCATTTAAAAAGGTTTGGGTTTTTGGAAATCGGTGATGTCATTGACGTCCCTTACCTTCGAATGCACGTCGCGGGTGAAGTGGATATTGTTCAGTTCGGTGTCCGCCACCATGCCAACCGCGTTGATCTCATCGGAACCCTTGAATACATGCACCGGTTCGTCGGTCTTGATCTGATCGGTATCCGGGTTCCAATCCAGCTTGTTTGTCTCCAGTTTGGACCCATTCTCCACGATCAACTCCACATGGCCCTGGGCCTGGGTGGCGTTGGTCTCGGTGTTGATGATGGCTTTGTCCGAGGTGAGGGTGGAGACCAGCTTGTCCTTTTTATAGTACTGGGCATAGACATTGTCCGAATAAGCCAGCTTTTGGGTCTGGTAAAGCCGCGCTTTGTCGGAGTAAAGCTCCCACCTTTTCACGCCCCTCACGGTGGAGATCAGGTGGAACTTCTCGATGATGGCGTCGGGCGAATCCTCGCTTTGGGCCACCGTTTCGGGGGCGTTGGTCTCGGCGGGCTTTTTGACCCGCAAAAAGAAGAAGGCCACACAAGCCACCACCAGCAGGCTTAACACGATGAAAAAACGGCCCATGTTCTCCCGCGAAGGGGCCAAAAGGATGACCGACTCATCGACCCGGGGAACATCTTGGTTTTTTTGTTTTTTCTTCATGTGGTATTCATACTTTCGACAACTGAAGGATTCGCCTTCAAACATCACCCAAATTTCAAACAGCAACAACAAACCCATTTAGCCACAGATACAGGGGATTCAGGGGATAAGTCGACAATTCATAATTCAAAATTAATAATTCAGAATTAAGGTTCCTTATGTATCCCCTGCATCTGTGGCAAAAATTGCCTTTCGTCTGTTTAAACCTTCTCCCCCGGCGGGCGTGTCTTCCATCTCTCATGCATCCACATCCACTGGTCCGGATAAGCCTTCACGTAAGACTCAACGACCTCAGTATAACGCCGGACCGTTTCCAACACGTCCTTTTCGGCGTCGCCGGTATGGGGCACTTCGATCTCCCGTTCCACATGCAGTTCAAATTGGCCGTCGGTTCCGCGCACCACAAAGGCCGGCACCAGGGCCGCCCCGGTCTTGTAGGCGATACGGGCCATGCCCGACTGGGTCCAGGCGGGCTTTCCAAAGAAAGGGACAAAGACCCCGTCCTTCCCCGTATCCTGGTCCACCAACGCGAAAACCGTCTTGTTTCCCTTCAGGGCTTCCAAAATGCCCCTCAGCGCTAGGCCCCTTTTGATCATGGCCACTTTTAGTTTTTCCGACCTCATCCAGGTCACCAATCGGTCGAATCGGGGGTCATAAAGATTTTGCGCCACCCCGGCTATCGGCGTCTTAGCGCCGACGCAGCTTAAAAGTTCCCAATTACCAAGGTGGCCGGAAAAAAGGATAACACCCTTATCTTTCGCCAAGGCCTTTTCCAAGTTTTCATAGCCATTCACGCGGACGACTTTCGCGAGGATCGCCTCGCGTTCCATGGGCACCCAGCGGGCGACCTCGAAAAGGTTCCAACCCAAACGGATCCAGACATTCTCGCCGAACTTTTCGGCCTGGGCCCAGGTCATCTGGTTGGGAAAGGCGGTGCGGATATTGCGGACGGTCTTTTCGCGTTCTTTTTTGGCCAGTCGAAAGACCAGCAGGCCGAAGGTGCGGCCCAGGGGGCCCATCCAGGAATAGGGTAAAAGACCCAAGATGCCGATCAGGATATTGGCGGTGTAATAAATGACGTGATGTTTGAATTTGGGTTCAACCATACCGTGCCTCAGGTGAAAACGTCGTTGCTGGTCTCACATTGTTCCTGGTTGATCCGGTGGAACTTCGCCACCGCTTTCCCCCATTTTCCCTGAGCCTTGAGGATCTTTTCCACCACTTCCCGAAAAGCGCCGTCGCCCGCCCCGGCTTTGGTCACATAATCGGCCAATTCCTTCACTTCGGCCCGGCCATAAGGCACGGTCGCGGCAAAACCCACTTCTTTTAAAAGGGGGATATCGATGATGTCGTCGCCGATAAAGGCCACTTCCGAAAGTTTCAGGTCCAGCTTGGCGCAAAGTTTTTCGGCGGTCTTCACCTTGTCCAACTTTCCTTGGAACAGGTGGGGCACTTTCAAATGCTGCGCCCGCAAGGTGACCGGTTTGGAGACCCGGCCCGACAGCCAGCCCACCGGCAGATCGCCGCAGGCAGCCAAGCGGTGGCCGATGCCGTCCTGGATATCGAACTGCACCAGTTCGTCGTTGACCCCTAAATAGACCTTCCCGTTGGTCAGTACGCCGTCCACATCGGTTAATAAGAGGCGGATATCTTTAAGACCCATAACTTGTTCCTTATAAAAAATTGAGACTCAAATCTATTTGTAACCACGGATGAACACAGATAAACACTGATGGATTCGTAGGCAAAGATCAGGTTTTTCCTGATCCGTCATCTGTGTTCACCCGTGTGTATCTGTGGTTCCCTTGCCTTTACAACTATCGACGGTTTCGCCTTCACAGATCATTTCGCCTTAAATCCGCATCTGTGTTCATCCGTGTGTATCTGTGGTTCCCTTACCTTTACCCGATCTGGATCTGCCCGCGGCCCAGCAGGTCATGCAAGTGCACCAACCCCACCGGCCGCTTTTGCCCATCAACGACGATCAATTGATAAATGGTCTTCTCTTCCATCATTTGCAAAGCATGGGCCAGGGACATCTCGGCGGAAATAGTGGTGGGCTTGGGGGTCTTCAAATTATCGGCGTTCCATTTGCGGATGTCGGGGTTCTTCAACATCGCCCGGCGCAAGTCACCGTCCACGATGATGCCTTTGAGCTTCGCGCCATCAATGACCAAGGCACAACCGGTCTTTTTCGCGTTGATCTCTTTGACAATGGTTTGGAAAGAAGCGGCAGATTTTACTTTCGGAATGTCCGAACCCTTACGCATGATCGCGCCGACCTTCATTTGCAAGCGGCGGCCCAGTTCCCCGCCCGGGTGAAAGAGCGCGAAATCTTTTTCGGTGAATCCATTTTCTTCCAGCAAGGCGATCGCCAAAGCGTCGCCCAAACCCAAGGCCGCGGTGGTGCTGGCGGTCGGGGAAAGGTTCAGGGGGCAGGCTTCTTTGCTGACGCCCGCGTCGATGGTCACATCGGCCAATTTGGCCAAGGTGGAATGAAGGTTCCCGGTCACCAGGATGATCTTGCATCCCATGCGCTTCAGGTGGGGCAGCAGGCTTTTCAGTTCGTCGGTCTCGCCGCTATTGGACAAGGCCAAAATAATATCGCCCTTCGTCACCCGGCCCATGTCGCCATGCAAGGCCTCGGCGGGGCTGAGGAAAAGAGAGGGGGTGCCGGTGGAAGACAGCGTGGCGCTGATCTTGTGGCCGATCAGACCCGACTTGCCCATGCCGGTCACCACCACCCGGCCTTGGCTTTTGAGGATCAGTTTCACCGCTTGTTCGAAAGACTTGCCGATCTTGCGGGACAGTTGGGAAAGGCCTTCAGCCTCGATCTTAAGGACTCGTTTAGCAGTAGAGATGCTCATTCTTTATCCTTCAGTATTTTTCAACTTCAACCATCTTTTAGCTTTGATAAAGACTGATGAAATCTGATTCGACCAAAAATTCCTTTTCTTTATCAGACTCCATCAATACTTATCATTGCTATATAGCCGTCGTTTTAGTCCTTCAAATAGAGGTAACGGCCGCAAGCGCAACGCTCGATGTCCAGTTTTTTACGGATCTGATTCAAAGTCTGAGGGGCCACATTCATATTACACCCCCCGCAAACCCCGTCTGCGTCCACTGGGGCGACGGCTATCTTTTTTCCAGCTTTTCGCAGGCTTTCATAGACCCTCAAATGTTCTTCTTCCAGCTTAGGGGCCTGCTTTTTACGGTCTTCCACTTTATCAGCGTGAGCCTTGTCACAATCAGCGATCTTAGCATTCAACTCGGCCTTGCCCGCCTCGGTCTTTTTTTCTTGGTCCGCCAGGGCTTGGGTCAGCACCTGCACCTTGGCCTTTTGGTCGTCATCGCTCATCATCAACTCGAGGATCTTCTCTTCCGCCGCCGCTTTATCCGCCTTAGCCTTGTCCAGTTCATGGCCCAAAGCAGCGGCTTGCTCGCCGCTCTTCACATCGTTCTGCTGAAGGGTATATTTCTTGATCTTGTTATCGAGGGTGCCCACTTCCAGCTCGAGGACACGGCGGGTTTTGGACAGTTCCTCTTGGGTCTTCTTAGCCGCAGCCAATTCGTTCTTGGCGATAGAAACCAAGGCGTTCAGGGCTTCAATATCCCGCAAAAAGTTCTTTTTAAGCTTATCCAGCTCATCCATGCCCGAATCAATGTGTTGTAACTCGATGAGTTCTTTTAAAGCTTCGGCCATTTCCACAGGCAACCTCTTACGATCCATCTGGTTCAACGAAGTGGGAGTTTAACACGCGCCAAAGGACCCAACCAAGCCCATTACAAAATGGTGTTTATAGCCGTCATTGCGAGGAATGTCCCCCGAATAGGGGGACGCTTATGACGCGACAACCTCAGTTTAAATATGCCTTTTCCCAATGAGATAAAGACTTGATAAAACGTCTATGTATATCGAGACTATGGGTCACTTCAGCGAAAGAGGAACCCATGAACGAAGCCGCCAAGAAAAAGCTTTTGCAGATGATCCCCCACGCGCTTTATGTGCTGACCGCCGAAACCGATGGCAAAGTGGCCGCCGCTACGGTTAGCTGGGTGACCCAAACTTCTTTCAAACCACCCCTCATCGCCTTGGGGGTCAAGGTCGACACCCACACCTTTGCCGTTTTGAATTTATCCCGGACGTTTGTTTTGAACTATTTGGGAGACAACCAGAAGGACATCGCCCAGAAGTTCTTCAAGCATGTCGAACCCGAAGGGAACACCTTAGCCGGCGAGACTTTCGAACTCAGCCCGCAATTGAAGTTACCCGTCTTCCCGAACATGGCTGGCTATTTAGAATGCAAGGTGCTTGAAGTGGCCGCCCACGGAGACCACGCCACGGTCGTGGCTGAAGTGTTGGAGGCCGAGTTGGGTTCTGCGGACGGACCGCTGAAGTTGGAATCGACGGGCTGGAGTTACGGAGGATAAGTTTCAACCAGAAAAACATCCACCTAGATATGTTTTTAAATCAACCTGCAGAAAGTACCAAAACCATGAAAACAACTCTTAGAAAACAATGTTTAACGCTTTGTTTTTTCTTTCTTTCCAATTATTCATTTTCTCAAACCGCGACATCAACAGTGACTCTTCCAAAAACCGAGCCTCATATTTTTAATAGCAAAAATAATTACGACGACGCTTTTCTAAAAGACTGTAGAAAACAGTTAAAAGACGAGAATGTAGATTCCAAGCTCGAACCATATGAGTTCTTTTGCAACTTACATTTAGGGCATGGCTTTTCATTGATGACTGTCGTTCAAAACAGTGTCGACAACGAAAACACAATTTCCGATTTTTATCTCTTCACAAAAACAAATAACGGAAACAAAAAACAAAAATTTTATGAAACAAATTCAGGTCGCAACCCTGTAATTGTTCCAGAGATTATTTCATTTCCAAAAAACGAAACCAGTCTAATTTGGATAGGTGATGATGGAGGCGGTTTGCCAAGTCACGCTCACATTTTCGGAATAGTGGATGGACAAATAAAAGAGATTTTAAACTACATACATGAAGCTCATCGACTTCAAGCTGGCACCGATCTCAAAACATACCTGGTCGTTTCGAATAAAATGAATTTGTGCGTCGTGAATCAAATTTATAACTACACAGAAGACGACACGACTTGGTCAGACCCATCTTTTATTTTCAAAAAAGATTCTTACAAATGGGACTCTATAAAAAATAAGTATGTTCAGGAAAAAAACGGAGAACAACTATCATTCGCAGACCTAATACTTATCTTGGGAGATAACGAAAAATTTTTAAGCGATTACGACATCAACGCCTACAGAACCGATCCCGATAACTTGGAAGAGTTGAATGACTATATAAAAAAATGTTCTGACACTGAGAAAATCACAAAAATAAGAAACTATTTGAATTCTTTAAAAAATAACAGTTCAACTTAAAAATAAAAAGTCGGCCCCCTTTCGAGAACCGGCTTTTATAATACCAGCGAAACTTGCTGTGGCGAATGGGTCATTGCCATCGTCATTGCGATGGGATTATAGGGGCCCTACTTCATCCTTTTACTCAAGCGCTCAAGGTCGATCGGACGCGAGCGAACCAGCAATAGAACGCCTTGTTCGGTAAAGCTCTCCTTCAAGATCTTCATATTCAAACGCATTTCTGCGATGACACCTTGAGCTTTATAGGGAACGAGGATCTCCTTTTCGATCATGTCTTTCTCGAAAAAATGAACAATGCGTTCACTGACGACCCGCATATCCTCGGGACTACGGGTCGAGGTTAAAACCGCGTCGGGGTACTCCGCACTGAGAACCTGCTTCTGAAATTCGCTCAAGCAGTCGGCCTTATTGAGGATCAGAAGATAGGGCGTTTTGTCGGCGCCAATATCACCCAAAACTTTTCGAACCACCGCGAGCTGGGAACGAAAGTTGCGGTCAGCGGCATCCACCACGTAAAGCAGCAGGGATGCGCCGCGGGCCTCATCCAGCGTGGAGCGGAAAGACGCCACCAGGTCGTGGGGAAGCTTGTGGATAAACCCGACCGTATCGGTGATCAGGATCCTCGGCTGGGTCTCGGGTTGCAAGGCGCGTACCGTCGTATCCAGGGTCGCGAAGAGCTTGTCCTCCACCAGGACGTCGCTGCCGGTCAGCGCCCGCATGAGGGATGATTTTCCGGCATTCGTGTAGCCCACCAGCGCGACACCGAGCAGTTCGGCGCGTTTCATCCGGCGATGTTCTTCTTCTCTTTGAACCGCTTCCAACTCTTGCCTCAGTTCCGCCAGGCGGTCGCGGACCTTGCGCTTCTCCGTCTCAATGATGGTTTCCCCGGTCCCTCGGCCAGACTGGTGTCCCTTTCCCACCCCCGTATCCCTGAGACGGGGTGCCTGATAGGTTTGGCGCGCCATATCGACCTGGAGTCGCGCGGCCCGGGTCTTCGCGTGCCGGTTGAATATCTCGATGATCACCCCGGTCCGATCGAGCACCGGAACTCCCACAGCTGTTTCGACGTTCCGGATCTGGGACGGGCTTAGATCACAGTCAAAAATGACCACCGTCGCCAGTCCTTCAGGGGTCACGGCAGGGACTTGCGGCTGTTGTGCCTCTACCGAGTTCCCCTTTACCTTATCTCGGAAACTCTTTCCGACCGTGAGTTGGGCTATCTCCATCAATTTTCCCTCACCGACCACAGCGACCCCGGATGTGTTGGGTTGCCGCTGGGACATAGTCCCGGTCACTTCGTAACCCAAGGTCGTCACCAGCCGTTCGAGCTCGGTCATTGATTCCAGCGCTTCGGTATCGGTCACCTTGGGCGTTCTGACCGAAAACAGGAGTGCTTTGGGATGCGTGTTTGTCTGCGGGGATTCCATTTGCGCCTCAATTGAATTCTGTCAGCTTTATTTATTTACTCAGATTACACAGCTGGCAAAGTTGCCTTATCGTTATTAAAAATCGGGGTCAGGCTACCATTATCCATTTCACTTTATCCACGAAGGGTCCCCATCGCGGCCAACCAAAAGACTCACTTGTTTTCATACCGCAGGAGAACTTTGCCCGAACCAAAAACCGTGCTATCGATGAACTTCAGGGGAAGGTTCTGGGTCAAGGACTGGAACATGGCTTTTCCTTTTCCAAGGACGACCGGGCCAAAATAGAACCTGTATTCATCGATCAGGCCCAACTGAATGAAGGTGGACGCGATCTCTCCGCCGCCGACCACCATATACTTGCCCGGCCCTTTTTTCAGCTCATTCACTTCTGCCGCGATGTTATCCCGGATCAACCGGTCATTGGGCGGGACGGTCTTCAACGTCCTGGAAAAAACCACATTAGGCTTTTGATTCCAAACCTTGGCGTACTCAACTTCCGCCGGACCCCAATTTGGGTCCGCCTTTTTCCAATAGCACATCGTTTCATACAGCTTGCGCCCGTACAGGTGAACTTCGACCTCTTTCTCGAACTCGATGAAATGGCGGAACACATCGTCAGCAGGAACGGTAAAGTCGATCTTTCCGTTGATGTCCTGATAATACCCGTCCAAGGAAATGTTCAATCCGTAAACGATTTTTCGCATTCGATCTCCCTTCGGTCTTATTCCAGTTTCAAAAGGTGTTCGTTCTTTAAAAATCGGTTCACAAGTTCTTCGACCATCGATTTGTCCTTATGGGTCAAGATCAAGGAATTACCATCAGAGGCCAAAGAAACGATCTCATCGACCATTTGATCCCGCACTTCAGTGTCCTCGATCTTTTGATCAGGGCTCAGCTTTTGTAAATGATCGAACCATTTTTCATAAAGAACGAGGCCGTCCTTCGCGAGCACATCTCCCGCGAAACGACTGATGCCTTTATTCCTGTCGGACATGCCCATTTTTTCCTCGCGGACGGTTCAAAAGTTTAAAAACAAAAAAAGCCGGTTCCCTTTCGAGAACCGGCTTTGATGATACCAAACCCGTTATTTCAGTTTGGTTAAAAGGTCCATTTCGGCTGGATTGGCCTTGGACTTCACCTCAAAACCCACCAACTTGCGGGCGTCCTTTTCAGCGGTCAGGGTGTATTTATCGGGCCCTGAAGGTCGACCCAAATGCCATTATCCAGTTTCAACCAATTTGAGCGGAATATGCCGGGAAATGGCCCTGAAATCCCGGTCCATGGTCAAAAGAGAGGCTCCGTATTCGATACAGCCTTGGGCGATCAGGCAATCCGTAACTCCCCGGACCGTCACGCCCTTTTTGCGCAAACCCCGGTATAGGGCCGCCGCCTTAACATGAACTTCGGCAGACAACTCCAACAGGTCCAAACGGCTGAAAATGACCCGGACCTTGTTAAAGTCGGCATCACTTTTAAAACCAGCCAAGACTTCCAGGGCGATGACCGGGAACAGGACCGGTTCTTCGTCCTCTTCCAAGAGTCGGACCAGGGTTTCGGTTTGGGGGTGTTGATCCCCGTTGAAATAGGCGATCCAGACCGAAGAATCGATGATCTTCACGAACGGTTCTTCCGCATCGAGTTCAGGTCACCTTCCCAGTTCAACTTGCCCTTCAATTTCAGTAGGGCCTTCACCGCGTCCCCCTGGTGGACCAACCGTTCCAACGCGATCTGCACCACTTGGCGTTTGGATCTCGCCCCCGTAATGCGGATGGCCTTTTGGATCAGGTCCTCATTCAAAACAATGTTCGTCCGCGACATAAGCTCCCTCCTTTTTGATACACCATTTTATCACTTAAATGTGTATTCAATTCAACTCAAAAAAAGGGCGGCCCAAGGGCCGCCTTTGAACGAAACAAGAACCGGACTTAATTCAGCTTAGCGACTAGGTCCGCCGAGGCGGGATTTGCCTTGGCCTTCACCTCAAAACCCACCAACTTGCGGGCGTCCTTTTCAGCGGTCAGGGTGTAGTTCCCCGCGCCATAGAGGTTGTCCAACAAGGGTTTCAGGTTCTTTTCGAATTCCGCTTGGGAAGCCGCGCCGCCCGGGGCCGAGGCCCGGTCGTTGAGCGCCACATACAAATGGCCAGTGACGAACTTGAGCTTGCCCGCGAATTCCTTCTCTTGTTCCAAGAAAGAAGCGGCCTGAAGGGCCCGGCGGAAAGCCGTCTCACCCTTCCCTAATCGTTCGATCGAAAGGGTTTATTCTGTCAAAAATAATCCAAAGGAAGCTTGGATACTGGCTTGTCGTGGGGCACGTATTTGGGCGTTTCTGCCGCGAGCTTTTTGGCCCGCTGTTTCTCATCCCCGGTCACGCTCTTGTCCACCGACAAATTTTGTCGGGGATAAATCAAGTCCGGGTCTTGAACATGGTCCCGGTTGGCCTTGAAAAGCAGCGGCCACATGAAGGCGTCCCCATAAACCTGGGATTTGGCCGCGATGTTCCACAGGCAGTCGCCCTTTTGCACCAGGTAGTTTTCCATCGTAGGCTTGGTTTCGGAAACTTTGATCGCTGAAGGCGTCGGTTCCGCGGGAATCTCGGTTTTCGCGACCTGTTTATTCGTACCGCAACCGCTCATCAAAATGCCGGCCGCGCACACCATTAAAGCCGTTGAGATTCTTTCATTCCGTTTCATGTCTTTTCCTTTACAAATTCAGTCCCTCAACTTAAGCCTGATTCAACTTTACGAAAAGGAAGGCGGAGAAAGATATGACCTGCGTCACCTTTTACGTTCCATGAACCTAATGGCCAAAGGGCGCTTTTTGCGGTCCATCGCCCCAAAACAAAAAAGGCCGGCTCCCTTTCGAGAACCGGCCTTTATACTACCGACCTTTTAATTCAGCTTCGAGACCAAAGATGTGGATTCCGGGTTACTTTTCGCCTTCACCTCAAAACCCACCAATTTGCGGGCGTCCTTTTCGGCGGCCAGGGTGTAGTTCCCTGCGCCATAGAGGTTGTCCAACAAAGGTTTCAGGTTCTTTTCGAATTCCGCTTGGGAAGCCGCGCCGCCCGGGGCCGAGGCCCGGTCATTGAGGGACACATACAAATGCCCGGTAGCGAACTTCAGCTTGCCCGTGAATTCCTTTTCTTGTTCCAGGAAAGAAGCGGCTTGGAGCGCCCGGCGGAAAGCCGTCTTCACATAGGCTTCATTGCTGGCGTTGGGCACGCGCTTTTGGGTGTAAAGAAAGCCGCGTTTGCCTTCGGTCTCATCCACGCTGTAATTGGCCTGGTCGCAGATGATCAGAACGCCCGGGCCTTGATAGACATGGGTGTATTCGGTCACGTCGACCATCAAGCCTTCCAGCTTGTCCTCTTGGATCCAGCGGTGGAAGACCGGAATGAAGTCGTGAAGGGGAATGTCGCTGCCCTTCTCGGCGAAGAATTTAACGTTCAGCTTGTGTAAGTCCATTTCGGTTTCCTTTACTTACCCAGCGGAACGGTAGGGTCCGCGTTGGTGATGTAGCTGTGCACCGCTTCCAAATAAAGCTGGGCTTCTTCCACCCGGCGGTGGGCTTCATCCGGGTTGGGGTTGGCCAGCTTATTGTCGTGCGCCTTGAACAAGAAGGCGGCGAATTGGGTGTTGTTGACGTGCTTCACGAAAACACCCGAATCGAAGAAGGTCTTCTTGAATTCGGCCACGGTCATGTCCGGCACACCGACATATTCGCGGTTGTGGGTACGGATGACCGCTTCGGCGGAAAAGACCATGGAGTCATAGGCCAGATCAACGGCGGCCTTCAGGTCCTTGGCGTCGAGCTTCAACTGGGCCTCGAACACCTTGGATTCGGCGGCGGTCAAGGAGAACTCAGCCGGAGCCACCACTTCACCGGCGCATTCGCCTTTGCCGATATCCTTGATGGTGTATTCGCGCGGGTCACCCCAGTCGCTGAAGAGGCCCGGCTCGGCGGCGTGGTCCGGAATGACGGTGAGGTCTTGCAGCATTTCCTTGATGGATACTTTGCCGACGCGGTTAATGAAAGCCTGGAAGGTCTCGCCCTTCTGGTGTTCTTTCGTGTACTTGTCGGTCAACCGCTTAAGGGCTTCGGGAATACGCTTGGAAGGAACGGCGGCCACGGCCATGCCGTAGGTGGCGCCATTGTGTTTCCATTCCCCGCCGATGACCACTTGGAAGTGGGGGATGGCATAAGAACCGGACTTACGGGAAACCCCGTAGAAACCGATGTCCGCCATGGGATGCTGTCCGCAAGAGTTGGGGCAGCCGCTGACCTTTACCTTGAGGTTCTGCACTTCTTCGGGAAGGGATTCGATCTGCTTGTCCAATTCGCGGGACAATTCACGGGCCAACCCTCGGGAAGCGGAGATACCCAATTTACAGGTGTCCGTGCCCGGGCAGGAAGTGATGTCCGAAATGGTGTCGGCGTTGGCTTCGTTCAAGCCGATCTTGCCCAGGGCTTGATAGAAGTTGTAAAGCTCGGAGTTGGGGATCCAACGGAAGACCAGGTTCTGCTCGACGGTGGTGCGCACCGTGTCTTTCACGAAAGTGCGGGACAGGTCCGCCAAACCGCGCAATTGAACGGCGGTCAGGTCGCCCAGGGGCACCTTGACGTTGACGGCGCTATAACCCGGCTGCACTTGCGGGCGGAGATTGGTCTTCTTCCAGCGCAGGAATTCTTTCGGGTAGGACCCCTCTTTGAGCTCGCCCGCGGCCTTAGCGGCGGTTTCGTTCTCTTTTAAATAGTCTTGGATCAGGCTGGTCCAGCGGGGGTCATGCGGAAGGATTTTGCGTTCTTCCACGACAAGCTTGCGGAACTCGTCGATACCCAGCTTGGCCACCAGGAACTTGATGCGGGCCATGCCGCGGATCTTCTTTTCGCCGAGGCGGCCATAAACACGGGCCACCGCTTGGGTGATCGGAAGCATTTCATCGACCGGATGGTTCTCGAACAAAAGTTTGGCGTTATAGGGCACCGGGCCCAGGCCGCCGCCGACGTAAACGTCGAAGGCCGGGGTGGGTTTGCCATTGATCACAGCGGTCTTGGCGATGAAACCCATGTCGTGCATGTTGACCAGGCCGCAGGCCTCGTCCACACAGCCCGAAAAGGCGATCTTGAACTTACGGCCAAAATCTTGGGCGTCCGGATGGCCCAGCATGAACTTGAAGATGGCCTTGGAATAGGGGGTCACATCGAAAGAAGCGGTGTTACAAACCCCGGCATAGGGACAAGCCGTCACGTTACGCACGCTATTACCGCAGGCCTCACGGGTGGTGATACCCACCGCGGCCAAACGGCGCATGATGTTGGGGGTGTCTTCCACATGGATAAAGTGAAGTTGGAAATCTTGGCGGGTCGTGATGTGGCCGATACCATCGGAGTACTCTTCGGCCAATTCGGCCATCACATCCAACTGGTCGGCGGTGATACCGCCCCAGGGGAACTTGATGCGCTGCATACCGGGGGCGTCCCAATGGGTGTCCGGGCCCTTCCAGGTGCCGTCGTTGGGGAATTTCAGGTGGCGGATCTGTTTGCCGTCGTTGCGGTGACCGTTGTCATAGCGCTGGCCGTAAGCGCCGCGGCGCAGACGGGTTTCGGCGAAAATACGGGGTTCGACCTTGCCTTGCTTGTTCAGTTCGATCTTGGCTTCGAATTCATCGACTTCCTCCGCCCAATCCTTGGGCATCTTGTTCTTGAGGCGGTCTTTCCAGATCTGGCTTTCGCTCATGGCACTACCTTTCGTTAAAAACACAGGGAAATGGACAATCTTTTTACACTTGGCCCCGGTCAAAATCAATGCAGAAAGACCATGGGAACCACAGATAAACACGGATACACACCGATAAACCATTGGATTTATGTGCCGGATACTCAACATCAGTGTTCATCTGTGTACATCTGTGGTTACAAATGACTTTGGTCTTTAAAAAGACATATGCATAAAGCTTATGGGAACCACGGATAAACACGGATACACACCGATAAATCATTGGATTTCAACATCCGTGTCTATCTGTGTTCATCTGTGGTTGCGGATGCCTTTAGCTATCAAAAGAGGTCTTGAGGGACTTCTCGGTCCAGGCGGCCATGTCCTGCTGGACGCTTTCGATCTTTCGTTTGAACCCGTCATGGGCGATCTTGCCCAGGGGCAGGCGCAGGGGCGGATGGTCCGAATGGACCGCTTCGATAATGACCTGGGCGGCCTTGACCGGGTCTCCGTCCTGCTTGCCGTCCCTTTCGGGAAAGGCTTTCATCCATTCGCCTACCGGGGTGAGCTCGTAAGCGTCGATATGCTTGGCCGCGCGCTTGAGCGAGTAACCCGCGAAGCCGGTGCGGAAGGGACCGGGTTCGACCAAGAGGACCTTCACGTTGAAGGGGATCATTTCCGCCGCGAGGGCCTCGCTCATGCCTTCGATGGCGAATTTGCTGGCGTTATAAAGCCCGAACCCGCCGGTGGCCCGGAAACCGGACACCGAGGACATTTGGACGATGTGCCCGGACTTTTGTTGGCGCAGGATCGGCAGGGTTTCTTGCAGAACGTTCCAAACCCCGAAGAAGTTGGCTTCCATTACTTCTTTCGCTTCGGCGGTGGTGATCTCCTCCACCGTACCCATGAAACCGAACCCGGCGTTATTGACCACCACGTCGATGCGGCCATAGTGGTGCAAGGCCGCCCGCACCGCTTCGTTGATCTGGGTCTTGTTCGTCACATCCATCAGCACCCCCAAGGCCTTATCGCCCCAGCGCTGGTTGAAAGCCTCGACCTGGGCCGGTTGGCGCAGGGTGCCGACCACCCTTTCACCTGCTTTCACCAATTCTTCGACCAGGCATTTGCCGAACCCGTTGGAGACCCCGGTGATGAACCAAATTTTTCGTTCCATAGATCCCCCAAAACATTTTGTCATCGCGAGGAATGCCCGCTGAATAAGCGGGCGTTCATGACGAAGCGACCTCAGTCTAATAAGCCGTTTACCCCAAACAGCAAACCACCCACGAACCGAAATTGCTTCGCCGCCTAATTCGCGGCTCGCAACGACGGCCTAAGAAACACTGCCCGCGTAAAAGACCAATCCGACCGTGCCGACCAGCAAGACAACCCCAATGATGGTCTCGACCCAATAAAAGAAAGACCGGTTGCCCTGCCCCCAATGGGGCTTATAAAAGAACCCGAACAGGGCCCCGCTGGCGAAACCGACGATATGCGCGGCATTGTCCGCGTGGATAACAAACCCGAAGAGGACGGTATAGATCGTCCATTTCACCATTTGATTACGGATGTTGATGCCCATATAGGTGCCGTCCCGGTGGCCCCAGCCCGCCGCCGCGCCCATGAGGCCCATGATGGCGCCCGATGCGCCGATAGCCAGGATGTTCATGGCCATCTCGCTGCCGATATTGCCCAAGATGCCCGTGACCATGAAGATGAAAAGCATCCGGCCCCGGCCGAAGACCTGCTCGATGATGGGCCCGATCTGCATGAGGGCGAAAAGGTTGAAGAAGATATGGACCAGCCCCGCGTGGATCAGGATGGCGGTGGCGATGCGCCAGGGTTGGCCTTCCTGGGAAAGTTGCCGGGCATGGGCGCCGAAGTGGAGCAAGGTATCCGTATTGAAACCCATCAGGCCGTCCAATCCTTGGTAGGCCACCATGCGGAGAAAAATAAGACCCATGACCAACGACAAGAACGAGCTGACCGATTGGATCTGGGGCAGGCCGATGCCGACCCGCTTGAGCACTTCGAGCCAATGGGGCAAAAGCACCTTGCCGCAATTCAGGCAGGTCTTGCGGGAACCGTCCTGAAGGGTGCCGCAAAAGGAGCAAACTTTATTCCGGTATTGAACCTCTTCCGCGGTGTTCGCGGCCCTTTGACGGGAATGATTCCAGGATTCTTTCCATTGCATCAACTTCCACCGGACACGGACCGGATTCATACCCAGGGCGCCCGCCAGACGGGTTACCCCTTCGATCCAATCCCATTTCGATTCAGACATGACAATCCTTTGGTTTCTCAGGATGGACTAGCATATCCCCGGCGGTCTTGCGGGTGTACTCGTCAAAAGCCCGCTCAAGCCGGGGAAAAACAAGGTCCTCTTCGAACCGCACATGGGCGGTCAATAGCTCGGCGAATTGGCGCAGGCTTTCCACGTCGCCCTGGGCCGCCAGTTTTTCCAAGAGGCGGTGTTCCCTGCGTAAACGGATGGGTTCGGGTTCGCCCGGGCCCACTTTGGACTCGAAAAGGGTGAGAAGACGTTCCTCATCCCAAAAATGCTGGGTCAACTCTTCGGCGAAAAGGTCCCCCACGAGTTGTTTGAGCTCCGCCGCCCGTTCGGGCGTCGCGCCCGAGGTCAGGCTTTCCCGGATGATCTTGGCCATCATCAAGGCCCGGTGATGGGATTGGGACAGGGGCCAAAGGAATTTTTCACGTTTCATAAGGCGCTCATTCTAACGGTTCGGGAGGACAAAACCCAGGGAGGTTATCGCCGGCCCTGAAGGTAGATTTTCAAGACCTGCGCGTTGTTATGGACTGGGTCTTTGGCGGCGAACAAAAGGGTAAGGGTTCCCTTTTTTGAGGCTTGGACCAGGGGCAAAAGGGCCTGCCGGTTCGCTTTCAGTTCCTGGCGGTACTTTTTCTGGAACTGGGGCCATTTGTCCGGGTCATGGGCGAACCACTTGCGCAGGGCCTCGCTGGGCGCCGCTTCCTTGACCCATCCGGTCAGTTTCAATTTGGACCGGGAAAGACCCCGGGGCCATAACCGGTCGACCAGGAACCGCCGGCCATCCCGGGCTGAAATGGGGTCGTAAGCCCTTTTGACTTGGATCATATGCTCCCCTTTTTCACATCATCGGCACCCGGGGAGATCATTTTCAAGCCCGCGCCGATACACCTGAATCATCTATTCCATATCGGCGGCTAAAAGATTCGGTTTCGAAGCGGTCATGATCAACATTCATTCGTAGCCATGATCTGCTGGTCTTAAGTTAAGTCCCTATTTCCAGGCATTTGTAACATTTTCGTTAAGACTTTCCCCTTCATCTTCGACAGCTATCTTTTTGGATATAGTGACCTTCATTCCCCGAATATTGGAGCGGTCATGATCAATAAGAACTTCGTGAACAAATTCATCGTCAAGCCGGGTAAGACCCTGAAATTCAACGACCTGAACCCAGATTGGGCTTCCCATAAGGATCTTCTGGACCGGTTCGGCGAGGAGCGGGTGAAGAAGATCGCCAAGAAGATCCTTTCCCGCAATTTGGACGACCTGACCGAGGCCCAGAACCTGCTTTGGGCCAGCGACAGCTATGGCGTTCTGATCATCCTGCAGGCTATGGACGCCGCGGGCAAGGACGGCATCATCCGCCACGTCATGTCGGGCCTGAACCCCCAGGGTTGCATGGTGCACAATTTCAAGCGCCCCACCCCGGACGAATTGGACCACAACTTCCTCTGGCGCTACATGCGGGCCCTGCCCCAACGAGGCCGCATCGGGATCTTCAACCGTTCTTATTATGAGGACGTCCTGGCCGTGAAGGTGCACCCGGAATTCTTGGACCATCAAAAACTGCCGCCGGGTATTCGCGGCGAGAACCTGTGGAAACACCGCTATAGCGACATCAACCATTTCGAGAAACATCTGACCCGCAACGGCATCGTGGTGCTGAAGTTCTACCTGCATATTTCCAAGGAAGAGCAGCGCCGCCGCTTGCTGGACCGCCTGAACAACCCGGCCAAGCACTGGAAATTTTCCGCCAATGACCTGCCCGAACGGGCCTTCTGGGACGATTACATGAACGCTTATGAGGACGCGATCGCCGCCACCAGCACCGAATGGGCGCCCTGGTATGTGATCCCCGCCAACCATAAATGGGCTTCCCGGACGCTGATCGCGGATATCGTGACCAACGCGATCTGTAATCTAGGCCTGGAGTTCCCCAAATTAACGCCCGAGCGCAAACGGAGCCTGGAATTGGCCCGCGTTCAATTGGAACGTGAGGGCGCGGCAGACCGGGACAAGGAACAGACCGCATGACCGGTCCCTTCGTTCATCCCCGGTGCCCCTTCCAATAGGACCGGATCCGGTCCAGGAATAAGACCGTCGCTACCAAGATCGGCATAAGGTAATAGACCGAGCGAAAGATCAGCACCGACACAAGGGTTTTCTCGAAACCGAACCCCATCAGTTTATAGGTCACCGCGAGGGCCGATTCGCTGACCCCCAACCCCGCCGGGACCGGGCTCACGTTCGATGTAAGGAACACGACCAAGAAGCCGATCAATAGAACACCCGCCGGAAGGTCCATCCCCGCGGCATGGAACGAGAAATAAAAGGCCAAAGCCATGAAACCCCAGTTCGACAAGATCAAACCCAGGGTCAAAAGTAAATAAGGCCAACCGGCCTTCAATAAGGCAAGGGTCCTTTCGATTTCCCCCAGGGCCGCCAGAATGGGTTTCAAGGAGACCCGGCGGCGGGAGAAGCGAACGCGCAACCGATAAATGCCTAACAGCGCGCCGCGAAGTACACGGTCCCGGAAGGACCGGCTGATGAAGACCAAAAGTAGGACGGCCATCACGAGGAAAAGCCCGCCCACGAAGACAGAGATGGCTTCCTCCTTGGGGCCGCCGGTGAATTCCGGATGGCCTTTTAAATAGTAGAACCCGCCGGCACAAGCCCCCGCCAGGACCAGATTGAAGAGGGTGTTCTGGACCAGTGAAAGCGACACCGTGACCATATAAGGCACCTTCTCTTCCTTCAGGAAAAAAGAACGGATAGCGATGCTGGACATCCCTCCCGATGAGATGACGAAATTCATGGTGTCGGCGATGAAGGTGATCGGAAAGAACCTTGCCCAAGGGACCCGGTAACGGGTTGTCCGAAAAATGGAATACAAGGATGCCCCCGAGGACGTGAAAGCCAGGGCGGTGGCTAGCAGGACTCCTAACAAGGGAATGAAAGATAAGTGGGACACGACAGCCCGAAACTGGGAAAAGTCTCCCCAGAGGGAAACGAATAGGATAAGAACTGCGAATCCGGCTAGAAAAAGACCCAAGACCCAAAAAACTCGAGAGGAACGTCCCATGATCACCTTTCTTGAGCGATCAGACCGCGAGTACCCTTGGATACCCGACAACCTGAAGGAAAACCCGCTCAATGTAAGGCCGATCCAAATCCAACAACATGATATTTCTTATATTACTGTTCGAAACCGCTCGATCGAGCCTTGACCCCTCTGAGGGGACGATTGGATCACTAAGACCAGAATTTTTATGTTCAAAAGGAATCAGGCGTCTAGAAACAGTTTAGCGGCCCACCATGGCGATGGAGTCAAGGCAAGCCGTGGTCAAATGGTAGGACGTCGTGACCGGCATGTCGGAACGGTTTGGTTTTAGGTCCTCGTTCAAGGCTTCGTTCCACCCCTTAGGGCTCAGGTAGGACTTCACGAACATCTGAAGCTGTTCATCCAGAAGCCGCAGGTGTTCTTCTTTCTTTTCAAGGTTCCAACGGCAAGCGATGGCGCGGATCGATTCGGTCGTGGGCCAAATACGCTTAGTGGCCTGGATCACCGCCCCGGTCGTGTCGTTGATGTCATAAACACCCCCCCGGGCCTTGTCGATGCCATGGGCCGCGCCCCAGTCGAACATGCGGTCCACCACCGGCGCGTAGGTTTGGTTGTAGGCCCGTTTGGACCCGCCCCGGATGAGCCAATACCACTCGAATTGATGACCCGCCTCGACCCATTGCCCCTTGTCCGCGCGGGGTTTGGCTTGGACGTCGAAGAATTCCCGCAGGAGACCCAATTTTTCGTCGTAAAGGGACTGGGCCATGAGGCCCGCGATCTTGTCCTCGAAACCGATCGTAGCCTCGTTCGGCGCGGCGGCATTGAGGACTTGGAGCGCCTCCAGCAAATGCATATGCGGGTTCTGGTCAAGGTCCTGGGTCAGGGGTTTCCAGTTCATATCGGTCTGGGTGACATAACCGCCGAAGGGATGACGCATGCGCTCGTCGATGGTCATCATGGTCTGGCGGGCGGTGGCGATCGCCTCGGGCTTGCCGAAGACCTTACCATAATGGGACAAAGCGAAAATGACGAACGCGGTGCTGTAAAGATCGTGGTTCAGGTCGCTGGGTTTTCCTTCGGTCGAGACCTTGGTGGCCCAACCCTCCGAGGTCCTGTTCCAATAACGGCTCATTAAATACTCGTAGATGCGGTGGGCCATTTGGGCGCAAGCGGCTTGATTCCAACGCTGGGACCATTCGGAAAAAACGAAGAGCTGGCGTGTGGTGGCGGTCAGGCGCTTATAACCCAGGTCCTGATGTTCCCCATTAGGGCCGAGTCTTTCGGGAAAGCCGCCGTATTTCTCGTCCCAGCCCTTTTCCAGCCACAGGGGCAGGATGACTCCTGTCAATTGCTTCTCGAACCGGTCCAGGTTCGCCCGGACATCCGCTAGGGTCTGCGTTTTGTCTTTCATCGGTTCCTTGGTGCCCTTTCGGTCAGAACTTCAGGTTGAGTTTCTTTAGACGGTCCTTCATCTCAGCGACAACCCGCTTTTCATCGGCTTCGTCTTTGGCCTCGAAAGTGACTGAAAAGCGGACGTAGCTGCCCGCGTCGTCCCAGGGAACGGTGGAAATAAGGCAGGACTCGATCAGGAATTCGGAGAATTCGGTCGCGTTCTTGAAGGTACGGCTGCCCGCGCCCTTGGGCGACTTGGTATAGCAAAAGAAACTGCCCTGGGGTTTATTGATGTCGAAGCCGACTTCCCGCAAGGCGGCGATGAGCAGGTCGAACCGGCGGGAATACTTGGCGCTGGTCTTTTCGGTGATCTCCGGGTGGTTCAGGGCATAGACCGCAGCCTTTTGGATGGCGCGGAATTGGCCCGAGTCCGTGTTGTCCTTGACGGTGGCGAAGGCCTTCACCGCGTGGGCCTCGCCCGCGATGAAACCGATGCGCCAGCCGGTCATGTTGAAGGCCTTGGAAAGTGAATGCACCTCGACGCCCACTTCCATGGCGCCTTCGACCGAAAGAAAGCTCAGGGGTTTATAACCATCGTAGGTCAGGGCCGCGTAAGGGGCATCGTGGACGACGATGATGCCGTTCTGACGGGCGAATTCGACGGTCTTCTTGAAGAAATCGACCGTGGCCACCGCGCCCGTGGGATTGTTGGGGTAGTTGATATAGAGCATCTTGGCGCGCTTAAGCACGTCCGCCGGGATGGTCGAATAATCCGGAAAAAAGGAATTGGATTCCAGAAGGGGCAGGTTATGGACCTCGCCGCCGAGATACTTGGTATAGGTCGCGGTCACTGGATAACCGGGAACAGTGGTCAACAGAACCTCACCCGGATTCACGAAACAGATCGGCAGCATGGCCAGGACCGGCTTGGAGCCGATGCCGTGGCAAATATTCTCCGCCGGGTTGAGACCTTTCACGCCGTACACCTTTTCCATGTAACGGGCCGCGGCTTCCTGGAATTCGGGGATGCCGTTGTCGGCGTACCAGCGGTTCTCGGGCTTGCCGGCCTCTTCGGCCAATTTGGCGACCACGCCCGGGTCCGCCGCCCAGTCTGGTTCGCCTACGCCCATGTCGATCAACTCCACATTAGGATTCGCCGCCCGGGCCCGGGCCTTGGCTCGCTTGATGATCTCGAATTTATAGATGGTGGTGGATTTGCCGAATTGCTTGCCGCCGAGCCTTTCGGCGATCTTATCCTCGAAGTAAGACATGACTTTCTCCCTTTTGTGTTCGCGGGCCCTTGTTGGTGGGGCATCTCGGATTCGAACCGAGGACCAAGGCATTATGAGTGCCCTGCTCTAACCGCTGAGCTAATGCCCCTCGTCCCGCGACCGACTTTGTCTTAGGGCATGCAGGATATACGAAAGGGCTGCTTGGGCGGAACCGGTATTTTAACGGCTGTTAGCCTGAGGGGGTCGCGAAAAGCCTTCGTTTGTGGGCTTCGCTAGCAAAGGCTTGGAAAGGATCAGCGGAAGAAGGTTAATCTTTGAGATAACCGGCGACGACCTGGGGCAGTTCGCGGGTGTCGATGGGTTTACTTAAATATCCATCGCAGCCGGCTTCTAGGAGCTTTTTTTCCTCGCCGGTCTCGACGCAAGCGGTGATCATCAGGATACGGGCCTTGGCGCCTTTCGCGGTCCCCCGGATCTGTTTGACCATAGCGAGGCCACCCTGGTAGGAAACGTTGATATCGACAAGGATCAACCGGGGCGTCATTTGTTCCACGCTCTCAAGGACCTGTGCCGGATCGGAAACGATGCGGACCTGGTAACCGGCGGCGCGTAAAAGTACGCTTAAAAGCTTGGCATGGATGAGATTCTCGTCCACCACCAGCAAAGATTCACCCGCCATGTTCTTTTCGCTTTCACACGTTTTCAGGCCAACATCTGGCGTCAATTTGGCAAATTTAGACGTTTTACTTGATATAAATAGGGCACTGGGTTTTAGACCGACCGATATCGTAAAATCGAAAGATGATTAACACATCATTTGTTAACGAATGGTTTATGGACTAATTCTAAGGGCGGCCTCTTAATGGTTGCAATATGCGAAATAAATATTTAAGAAAATTGGGCCGGAACGTTCGAACTATCCGTTTGGAACGGGGCTGGACCCAGGAGAAATTGGCCGAAGCGGCGGGTATCCATCCGGTCTATATCAGCTATATCGAGCAAGGCAGCCGGAATCCCTCGATCACCAAGATCCTGCAGATCGCCCGGGCTTTGGGCTGCGAGGCTACGGAGATCTTCCAGGGCCTTTTCTGAACCTAGTTGGGCCTGGATCTGCGATCAGTATCTTTTGTGGAAGGTCTTCATCCAGATCGCCCGCAATAGGTCCAGTAATTTCTTGAACCCTTCCAGATCATAGGGCTTCAACAGATAGTGGTTGGCCTGGAGGCGTTTGGCCCAATCCACGTTCAATTCGCTGTCCGAGCCGGTCAGAACGATCACCGGGATATGCTGGTTTTCGGGATCTTGACGAATCTCGTTCAGGACCGAGAACCCGTCTTTTTTCGGCAACTTCAGGTCCAAGAGGATCACATCGGGCTTGGGGGCTTGGGTAAAGGTCTTTTTCCGGTTGATGAAATCCAGCGCTTGTTCGCCGTCCGGAACGATGCTGAGATGACTGGGGAACCCGGCCTTTTTCAGGACCTGCTTCAACAACCCGGCATCCGACGGATTGTCCTCCACGCTCAGGATCTCGATCACGCGCCCCTGGATATTGACCTTCAACGACATCGCGACCCTCCTCGACGGACTTTCAAGGAGCGGCGTGTGGAGCGCCAACCCTTTGGAACAGGATAATCCTTTTGGGGCGGGTTTTGTTATCCAATCAGCGGACTATTAGGGACATTATTTCAATTTAATTGACGCAACGATATTTTTTCACTCTCTTTGAACTCGAAGACAAGACCCTTTTTCGTCTCAACCTTATTGATATCCTTGGTCTTACGGTAAAAAGCCTGTCGCGCCGGGCTGATCTGCCGGTTGCGGATGGGTTTTCCCAGTTCCAATATCTCCACGGATTTCTTTTTCCCCTTCAGGAACACCTTGCCGCAGGACGTGTACTCGAAGTCCAGTGCCTCATCCTCCAGGCTGGCCGAAAAACAGAAAGTATTGGGCCCGATCTTGCGGGTGTAACCCTGCAGCCGGGAAGCCACGTTGACCGTATCGCCGATCAGGGTGTAATCCAACCGCTCGTCCGTGCCGATGTAACCGATGGTGCAAACACCCCGGTGAGCGCCGATGCCGATGGAGACCGGCGAGTAACCCTTGCCCAAGAGCCGGGCGTTGATACTGTGGCAGACCTGCAGGATGGCGTGCCCCGCCAGGATCACATTGGGGCCCAGTTCATCGAAATAGATCAAGAGCCCGTCCCCAATGATCTTGTTGATCTTGCCATTGAACCGTTTGACCGTCTTTTGGACCTCGTCAATATAGATGTTGAGGATATCGACCACTTCCTCCGGCGCGTAATTCTCGCTCAGGGTGGTGAAATCCATCACATCGACGAACATGACGTCCACAGTCTTTTTTTGGACCGAGAGGAATTGGCCGCCGAAATGCCTTAATCGAGAAGCCACCTCGTCCGGCACGAATTTTTGGAAGGTCTTGCGCAATTGGCGTTCTTGTTCTTCCAAAGCTTTGGCCAGTTTTTCGGACCTTTCAATGACCTGGAAGTGCTTTTGGTTCGCGATGGCCAGCCCCAGGGACTTGGCGATCTCCACCAAGAGGTCCATGTCGTCGTTGACAAGTTGGCGGGAAGTATCGGTGTTCTCGACCGCCAGGATACCCACCGATTGGTGATCGACCAGGATAGGGACCGCGATGAAGGCCTTGGTCCCCAGGAGCTTCAACAACCGCTGGGTCCTCAAGCTGAGCTGGTCCATGTTCTTACTGGTGTCCCGGATGAAGAGGGGTGTTTGGGTGTTGAAGACCCGGATGAAGAACCCGGAGGTATTGTCCGGATCGATATTGAATTCGGCCATTTCGACGACTTCTTTGAGATCGCCTTCGAAACCGACCACGCCAGAAGTCTTGAGGACGTTGCACTCTTTATCCGCCAGCATGATGAGCACCCGGTCGTATTTCATTGCATCCTTGATGGCGTGGGCCGCGGTGCCGCACAAACCATTCAAAGATTCTATCTGGAACGTATTGAAGACGATCTTTTGTTTGAGCACATTCTCTTCATAACGCCGGTGAAAGAGCCGAAGCGCTTCCCTCAGTGCGTTATCCTTTTCCAGGATCAGGTTTTGGAGTTTCCGGTAGGCCCCGATGGAAAAAAGCAGATACGCGAATAGTCCCGTATTGATTCCCGTGACCAGGGAAAAGAAAGGATGCTGGGTGGCCAAAAAGAATATCCAGGCCGCCAATGTGCCGAGGAAGCCGGCCACCAGGGACTTAGGGAATTTATTGACGTTCTTCCAAGTGATCTCATACTCGCAGCAGGCATCCCCCCGGTGAAAACACCGGTTCTCATGGATCTCGGTCTGGGCGCAGCCAAAAAAAGGCGGGATGGCTTCCAACATACCGCGGCGGTTCTGGCACTGATAAGGTTTTTCCAAGCAGCCTTCGGCCACCGTAACGCGCAAAACCGCCTTGTCGGAAGTCACTTCCACGGCTTGCATGACAGCCCCCCGGCTGTAATCCATGGAATATTTCCCGATGTTCTTGAAGATCATCTGGGGCGAGGCCAGCCCCTGCCACAACCGACCCTGAATGCCCAAAGCATAGGTGGAAAAACCATACTGCCCGGCTTTATAGGCGACCTGATCATCACCGGTCATTTTTTCGAGGGTTTCAATGAAAAGATCGGCCAAATTTTGATCGAACCAATGGTCGTCTGAATCGAGGAAAGTGATGTCCTGGTGGCAAAGATCGAAAAGCTGGTCCACCTTCTCGTCGGTCCAGCCGCACCTCACCTTCAAATAGGAGACGTAGCCCTTTAGGATCTTGACGTTGTAGAACTTCTTGGAATAAAGAGTTCCGTTAGTGTTGTTCATAGCTCAAGTCCTTTTTGGCGGCGTTGTTCGACTTTAAACGTTTCAAGATATCCCTCATATTGACGATATTTGATTCGGCGATACGTTTAAAAAGATCGAAATAAGCGGCGTCCAAGAACCAATAGCGATATGTCCTCTTTTTCTTGAAATGGTCCGGCATTACCTGTCCCGGGCTAAGCAAAAGCACCGGGGATTTCATTTCCGTGGCTTTATAAGAAACCAAAGCGTGGTTCGTCAAAGCGTTGATCAACTCGACATCCGGCGCGCCCTTTTCGTCGTAATAGATCTGGAAAGAATTGGTCAATTCCGAGAGATTGCAGCCCGGCGAGGTGTAATTGCACACCGCGTAAACCGTCGCGCCATTGGGACGACGGGCCAAAAGAACACGGCGTTTGCGGTAAAGACCCATTTTCTCGTATTCAGCCGAAACACCCAGTTGGGTCAACCCCTCGGCGGTCAAACCCTCGATCCGGATCAAATGGTATCGGCCCTGTTCCACCAAAAGGCGTTCCAGATCGACCAAGTCCGAAGGCTGTGCCTCGGAGCATTGGATACCGGCCTTCTTCCGCGACTTCACGGTCTCCACCTGGATCTCCAGGACGCAAAAATCCATATCGATCATTCCGCAAATGTCCGGGTTGCCGATCATCCGCTGGGTCTCACCGAAAAGGATCTCGGGATAGAGGTTGTCCGGACGAAAAAAACAGACCACAAAACTGGTGTCCACTTTCCGGTTGGCTGAAGGATCCAGGAAAAAATTGATGATGGAGGCGAGAATAGCGCTCGAAGTGGCCGTTCCCGTCGCGTGATGTGTGGTCATATGCTGGACCAGCCAAGTACGGTCGAAATAGCGCAGGGCCGAAATGTGGCCCTTGATCTGGCGTTTTTCTTTGAAAATGACCTTTTTGACCACCGGGCTGTCCGACTGCAAAAGGATCAAGTTGGTCCTTCGGACACTGGCGGCGTATTCCTGGATCTGTTTGCGCTTGGCGGAATAAATAAACCCGGACTCGAAGAAGAATTCCAATAATTGGTCGTAATCTTCCCTCTTCGCTTCAACTAGACGCGCGTCGATGAGGTTTTCCTTTAGGCGGTTGACCGCCTTGATCAGGTCGATCGACATCCCGTGGAATTCACCCGAAACGTTGAAACGATGTTTATCCCCGTCGGAGATCTCTTTGCACTGGGTGATCTTGACGCAAGCTTTAAGCTTGAAACTATTCGGCGGGATATTAACGAAGAGCTCGTTCAACATCAGTCCCGGGATGAAAGGCACCTCCGGGTTCTCCACGAAGAAGGACAAGCCCGAGGTGGAGAGATTATGAATCTCGCCCGAAAAGCCGTAACCCCGCAGGATAGAGTGATCCGCTTCCACATAAGCTTTGGTGCGTTCCATCGGGATCGAACCCCACGCGCTGCTACGGTCCGTTAAGGGCCAATCCCCCAGCCCCAGGGATTGCTTCAGGGCGATGACGATGAAATAGCTATTCTTCAACTGATCGCTCATACGATCCATGTTGGTGCGCAGGATTGTACCTTCGGTCTCGAGAACTATCGCATTCTGATGGAAAAGGGTGATGTTCGTGACTCGGTCCCCGGGCAGGACCAACCCCTGGGTGCGGTCCAGGAACAGGGCGATGGTGGTATGGCTCAGGTCGACCAAATGCCGGGTCTCGAAGGAAAAATCACCCAAGTTGTTCGAGACGTGGATCTCCGCGCGTAAATAGGGTGAATATTCCTTGAGCGAGAATCGCGGCCGCAACCTTTGGTTCTTTAGGATGCCCGTATAGGGTTTTTTGAAGATGAAATAACTTTTCTTCCCTTTCGGATCTTCCGCGATCTCCCTGAAGTCATTGATCAGTTGCGTTGAAAAAGCGAAGGCTTGGCTTCGGTAACCGATCATGACCTGCAGGTCCTTATCCTTCAGGTCATCCAAACCGATCTTACTGACGTTTTCCGGACTTGGTTTAGCGATGAAGCAATCTTTCAGGATCTCTTGGATATAGAAAGATCCTTTTCGACCAAAGTCGCTCTGAGGCGCGATATAGATGGGCCGGTTCGAAAAAATGCTATGTTCCAGGACACGGTCGGTCAGCACATTGCGTTCATTGTCAGTCATGGCGTTTGGTTCCCTCCACTAGAATGAGCGGCGTATAGCTGAAGCGGCCCGGGAATTTGACGAATTCATGGATGTTCTTTTTGAACCGTTCAACGTCGATCTTCAGTTTCAAAGTGCCCTTTTGCTCCAGCTCGATCAGGCGGTCCAGCTTGGCCAACCAATTGAACTCGTCTTCCGGGGCCAAGACCCCATAAAAAAGATGATGGGCATAGAAATTCACCCGGATATCGTTCAAACCCGAGCGGTAAAAATAGGAATAGATCTTGCGGCCCATGAAAGGATCGAAAAACTGGTTGTCTTGAAGGGCTTTCATGACATCATTCAGGTCCGCTTCCAATTGCGGGTCCATGGGGTAATGGGTCATGCAGTTGTAATCCAGGTCGCCCAAGACCAGCTTTCCGCCGGGCTTCAACACGCGGAAAAGTTCGTCAAAAACCGCTTGAGGGTCTTGCAGATACTCAAAAACAAAACGGCAAAAAATATAATCCGCGCTGTCTGACTCCAGCGGAATGTCCGTCAGATCGCATGGGATGTAATCGTATTTGGACTTGGGATCCACTTCCATGCGGGCCCGGGCGGCGGCCAGTCTTTTCTCCGATTGATCCAAAAGAGCGACTCGGGAGGCCAAGCCATGCTCACCTAACAGGTCGCCGATCACTTCAGCGGCATGACCGATACCCGAACCCGCGTCCAGGATGAAGGCGCCGGGTTCCAAGGAAAGAATGCCTGTGTCGATCAATTGTTCCCGTGTCTTTTCGGCTTTGCTCTTGATCTGGAGACGTTCGGATTCTTTATCCGATTCCATTAAATAAAAAGGTTTCATCGGCGCTCTCGTTTCCGGCAGAAGTACCACTTCGACCATTTTGAAGATCCAAGAGAAAACAGGATGAATGGATCTGAAAAATAAGCGATCGACCAGAACGAAGGACCAGAACCGATCCTGGAATTTATTCCATTCGGTATTCACGATCATATCGTTGTTTGTTTTTCCGCTTTATCTGCCCAACCACCCCAGAAGGCGAGGATGGGGGATAAGATAATTTCAGTTCAATAACAGTTTTATGATGTGGGTCTGTTATTTCTTGGTTAAAAGAAAAGGAAAAAGTAAAACGATTACTTGTCCACCAGCGATTGTGCGGAAAGTTTTTAGGCCACTACCGCTTTTAAGTGATTGAGCTCTTCGAGGAACATCGGCTTTTGACGGGATGGACGTTGGCAACGCTTTCAGCTCAAGAAGACTGGGCTCATTTTTTCTTGGCTTTCCATTCGCGGAAACGTTTTGTCATTTGGCACAAATGATGTTCCAAATGCCAGATATTGGTGGCGACCAGATCTTCCACAGAAAGCATCCCATACGCGGGATGTTTGACCCTTTTGGACCAAACCAAGACCGGTAAACGCTTGAGCAGCTTGGCGTTGGATCGCCTCAATAAGTGAAGTATTTCCCAAGCTTCTTCAAAATCACCCAAGAGATAATTCGTGTGTTTGGCCCATTTGTCCTGGTCATAGGAGGCCACCGCCCCACCCGGCTCTGAGATGGCTTTACGCAAACGGACATAAAGATTCGCTTCTTGGTCCGCTAAATGCCAGAGGATCTCACCCACGCACCATTTATCACGGGAAGGTTTGAACATCCACATGGAACGGGGAAATTGATGGAGGGTCTTACTGATACGTTCCCCGCCATGGGCGAAGACGGAAAGCTTTCGGTCCCTTTTCCAATTCCGAACCTTTTGTTTGGCCAGAAACTGATCTTCTTTGGCGACATCCGGCCCCGCGATAAAACCAAGAGAGGGAACAGGCACAGGAACCTCCAGCTACATGTGGTCCCTATATCATACCGAAAATAAAAAAGGGCGGGAGCAATCCCGCCCTTCGAAACAAAAATTTACAATAACTGAGCTTAGTCCAGGTAACCCTTTAACTTTCGGCTGCGGGAAGGATGCCGCAATTTCCGTAAAGCTTTGGCCTCGATCTGGCGGACACGCTCCCGAGTGACCTTGAAAGTATTGCCCACTTCTTCCAAAGTGTGGGGATATCCATTGCTCAAGCCGAAGCGCAGGCGAAGCACTTCCGCCTCTCTCTCTTTCAAAGTGCCGAGGATTTTGGAGATCTGTTCTTGCAACAGGACGAAAGCGGCGGCATTCGCCGGGCTGATGACGTCCTTATCCTCGATGAAGTCGCCCAAATGGCTATCTTTTTCTTCGCCGATGGGAGTCTCCAAAGAGATCGGTTCTTGCGCGATCTTCAGGATGGCCCGGACCTTTTCGACCGGCATCTCAAGGCGTTCGGCGATCTCATCGGCCATCGGCTCACGGCCCAGTTCTTGGACCAGGTCCCGGGAAACCTTGATGGACTTATTGATGGTCTCGATCATGTGCACCGGGATACGGATGGTACGGGCTTGGTCCGCGATGGCGCGGGTGATGGCCTGACGGATCCACCAGGTGGCGTAGGTGGAGAACTTGTAACCGCGACGGTATTCGAACTTTTCGACGGCCCTCATCAGACCGATGTTGCCTTCTTGGATCAAGTCCAGGAATGGCAGACCACGGTTGGTGTACTTCTTGGCGATGGAAATGACCAAGCGCAAGTTCGCCTCGACCAACTCCATGCGGGCTTGGTAAGCTTCCCGTTCGCCCACCCGAATGCTCTTCATGATGACCTTCATTTGGTCACGGGTAGCCATGGCCTCTTTTTCCAGCTTTTTGATGCTGTGGCGGGCTTCATCCCAGGCCTTGCAAGCCCTTTGGAAATCCTCACCCTTGGCGCTACTCTTCTTTTCCAGCGCCTTGACCTCTGAACCGGACCCATGCTTCAAGTAGCTGGGCAGTTTCACGTAAGCTTCCGGGGTCAATTTCATCTGGCGTTCTTGCAGATGCATGACGTGTTCTTGTTCTTCGAACAATTCACCCTGTTCGCGCATACGGCCGATGAGACGTTCTTTGACCTTCTTTTGGAACTGGCAATCCTTCACCAACCAGATCAGGTCGATGAGTTTGGTGTCGAGCTTTTCGGCCAACTCTTTACGAGTGTCCTGGCTGAGCGACTTCAAATGCACCTTGTGCTGCATTTGCTTGATCTGCTTTTCCAAAGCTTTCAATTTGACGTGGTTCTTGCGGATCTTGGTGTAGATCTGTTTTTCCGGCACGCCGCCCGGCAGGTCGGCGTAGGGGTCCAGATCGATGGTTTCTTGTAAGGTTTTTTTCTTCTTCAAAATGTCGGTGAAAAGATCGTGTAAAAGTTGGAAGCCCATAGAGGACCCCAACACGGCTTTCTCCACGCGGAATTCGCCGGCTTCGATGCGCTTGGCGATGGAAATTTCCTCTTCGCGGGTCAAAAGGGAGATACGGCCCATCTCGTGCAGGTACATCTTGACCGGATCGCCCATGCGGGTCTCGACCCCGGCTGTCTCGAAGCTCTTCTCGAATTCTTCGCCGTCGTCCTCGTCCTCATCCTTAGCAGCCCCGGCAGCGCCCACTTCCTTGTCCCCATCCGGGATAACGGGGGCTTTTTCTTCCTGGTCCACGATCTTGATGTCGTTCTCGCCCAACATTAAAAGAATATCGTCGATTTCCTCCGAGGAAACGACCTCATCAGGCAGGATGTCATTCACCTGTTTATAGGTGATGTAACCCTTCTCTTTACCGACCTCGAGAATCTTGGTGACGTGTTCTTTGGCCTTGGCTGGTTGCTTCATTTACTTTCCACCTCTTGCGAATATTGTCTCTTGAGAACGATCATCTGCTGGGCGAACTGCAACGCTTGCTCCGTGTTCCCAGCCTTTTCCGCCTCGGTCTGCCGGTCCTTCAACTCAGCCAACTGACGCTTGAAATAGCGTTTCTTCAACGATGTGGCCAGGTCGTTCAACATGGCCTCACGGTGCTTCTTTTCCGATTGGTTCTCAATGCGGATGAAAGACGCTTCCAACTCGGGCACCTGGTTCAACTGCTCCGGTTTCAGGTCCCCCGAACTCAACTCTTCGAACAGTTGCCTGAAGTTTTCTGATTGGAAAACCTCGGGCGACAATTCGTTCACGGCCCAGGGCACGAACTCGCCCCGTTCTTCGGTCAACAACGCCAAAAAGTCCGCCTCGATCTGCCGGTCAAACTTGTCCGACCCCTTTTGAGCGGGAATCGCCGCGGCCTCTTTCGCCACCGGCGTTTCTTCCCTCTCAGCAAAGGAACGGCGTGTGCCTTTTTTGCGTTCAGTATTGACGATGGTCAATAGGTCCCGGTTATCCAACCCCAGCTCGGACTCGATAGCCGCGCAGGCCGCCTGCACCGAGACCTCGTCCGGGATCTGCAGGATCATCGGCACGAAACCCTGCAAGGCCCTCGTCCGTTCTTCCACGGGCGAACCCTGGAATTTCTTTTTCAACGACTGCGCCCACCAACGGAAAAATCCGGGGGCCTGTTTGAGAAGGCCCTCGAATTCTTCCTTCGAGTGTTTGGTCAAATATTCGTCCGGGTCCTTCGTGTCGGGCATCACCAACACCCGGATGTTCAAACCCGCCACCACCAGGGGTTCGAAGCCCCTTAGGATCGCCGCTTGTCCCGCCGCGTCCGCGTCGTAAGAAAAGACCACCTCGGTCGTATAGCGCTTCAACAGCCGACCATGTTGGGACGTCAAAGCCGTCCCTAAAGTGGCAACGGCGTTCTCGAACCCGAAATGGTGCAAGGCCAAAGCGTCGAAATAACCCTCTACGACCAAAACGAAGCCCTTCTGACGGATGGCTTCGCGGGCCGCTTCCAGCAGATAAAGACATTCGCTCTTCTTAAAAAGTATCGTTTCAGGCGAGTTGAGATATTTCGGCCCGGCATCCTCGCCGAGCATACGGCCCCCAAAAGCGACAATTCTACCATAGTTGTCTTTGACCGGAAACATCAGCCGATTGCGGAATTTGTCGTAATCGCTGTTTTTTTCATCGTTATGCACAATAAGGCCGCCGGAAAGCAATTCCGAGGGGGTAAATCCGGCTTTTTGACCGGCGTTTTTAAAGGAATCCCAGCCCGCCGGGGCGTAACCAACGAGGTACTTCAGGGCATCTTCTTTAGTGAATCCCCGCTTTTTGAAATAGTCCCGGGCGGCTTGTCCTTCGGTGGACAAGAGCTTTTCGTGGAAGAACTTCCCCGCGAACTCATTGAGCGCTTGGAGACGGTCCCGGACCCTTTCAGCTTCCAGGTCCTTTTTGTCTTCTTGCGGCTTGGGCAAGACGATGCCCGCCTTTTCCGCCAAAAGTTTCAAAGCCTCCGGGAAAGGCATCTTTTCGATCTCCATCACGAAGGTGATCACGTTGCCACCCTTGCCGCACCCGAAACAATGGAACCCGTTGCGAGTCGGCGACACGTTGAAGCTCGGGGATTTTTCGCTGTGGAAAGGGCAGAGACCTTTATAGCTGTTGCCCGCTTTTTTCAAAGGCACATATTCGCCGATGACCGACACGATGTCGGTGGCGTCCTTGACCCTTTGAATGATTTCGTCCGAATACTTCATACAAGCCCCTGGTTTATTTCAACTTTACGACGGTCACGCCCGCGCCACCTTGGGCGGGCTCGGCCATGGAAAAGGACACATCGGGATGTTGGACCGGCAGGTGTTTATGGATGGCCTCTTTCAAAGCGCCTGTCCCTTTTCCGTGAATGATGCGAACGAAAGGCAGGCCGGCCAAGAGGGCGTCATCCAGGAACTTATCCACCATCGGCAAAGCTTGGTCGACCATTTTACCCCTCAGGTCGATCTCGAGGCTCCCTTTTTCCTCCATGGCCTTGGAACCCAGCACTTGGCTGGCCACGGTTGGAACATACTGCTTTTTCAGGACCGGAGCCGCCTTGGAAACCCGTCCCAGGTCGGAGAATTTGCAGGTCAATTTCATGCCGTTATCCATTTGGATGACCGCTTCAGATCGGTCTTCGTCGGCGCTGACCACCAACACATTGCAATCGCCGGGCTTAAAAAGAACCTTGTCCCCGGGGTTAACCTGCACCACTTCGACCACCACTTTAGGTTGAGCTTGGCTGACATTCTTTAATTTTTGGTTCACTGTTTGCTTGGCGTTATTCAGGCGGTCCTTATTGACACCCTGCCCCATCGGCATTTTGACGCCTTGGATCAAATGTTCCATTTGGCGGCGGGTGTTGCGGAGAATGCCTTCCGCTTCGACCTGAGCGTTCTTCTTGATGTTCTTGGCTTCATCCTTGATCTGTCGTTTGGCGACAAGCAGTTCTTGTTCTATTTTCTTCGCGTTGTCGCGTAATTTTTCCGCCTCTTGCCGGGCCTTCGCCGCAGCGTCTTTCTCTTGGCCTAACTTGGTCAAAAGTTCCGAAAGATCCACCTCACCCGGCGGCAAATGGGTCTTTGCCCTTTCCAGCAAAGCGTCATCGAACCCCATTTGCTGGGCCAGGGTCAAAGCGTAAGAACGCCCGGGGATACCCGGCACCAACCGGAAGGTCGGTTTGCCCGTGGTCTCATCAAAGAGCATCGCCGCGTTGGCCATGCCCTTTTCTTCCTGGGTCAAGAGTTTCAGGAGGGGTTGATGGGTATTCGCCAGAACAAAGGCACCCTTTTGGCGGAACTCTTCCAAGCAAGCCAAACCCAAAGCGCCACCTTCACGGGGGTCGGTGCCGGCACCCAACTCATCCAGTAGGCAAAGGGTTTCAGGCCCCGCTTGGTCCATCATGCGTTTAAGCGCGGTCAACTTGGCGGCATAGGTGCTGAGATGGTCGGAGAGGTTTTGTTCGTCACGAAGATCGGTATCGAAATGGGTCAGGAAAGGAATGGAGCTATCCGCCCGGGCCGGTAAAGGAATACCCGACTGGGCCATGACACAACAAAGACCCAGGGTTTTGAGACCCACGGTCTTCCCGCCCGCGTTGGGACCGGACACCAGTACTACCCGGACATCGCCCTCAAAATCGAGGTCCAACGGAATGACCCTTTCGCGGAACTTATCACCCGATTCCAACGAGAGCAAAGGATGCCGGGCTTGGTGTAATTTCAAAGGGGCGTTCTTTTGAGGCGCCACGAATTGGCCGTCATAGTTCGACGCGAAAAACGACAAAGCCCCATGGGCGTCGATCTCGGCGCAAACGATCAAAGTGGTCTCGATCTCACCCGCATGGTCAAGGACCCCTTGGGTCATTTCGCGGAGGACTTTACGGACCTCTTCGTCTTCCCGGGCTAACGCTTCCCGGACCCGGTTGTTGCTTTCGACCATTTCCTGGGGTTCCACGAATAAAGTGGCCCCCGAGGCGGACAGCCCATGGACAAAACCCGGCACTGAGCTTTGATGGTCCCGGCGGACCGGCACGACCAGACGGCCTTCTCTTTCGGTGACGATCTTTTCTTGGAGCACACCCCCCACGTCGGATCGTTGAAGGAATTTTTGATAGAAATTTTGGATCTCGGACCGCAGGGATCGGAGCTGGTCCCGGACACTTTTAAGTTCAGGAGAAGCGGAGTCCAGTACTTCACCTTTCTCCGAGATCTTCTCTTTGAGTTGATCCCTTAAGATCGGCAGTGCCAATAACCGGCCCAGCCATTCTTGAAAGACTGGCGGGATCCCCTCGCTTGGCGAAAGCGTCTGGCGAAGTTTGACCACGTCCGAAAGGAACCGGGCCAAAGCGGCCAATTCCTCCCCAGAAAGGACCTGACCCGCCGAGCGGGCTTCTTGGAAAGCAGACGCGAAGAACTGGCTGTCCGGAATGGCAAGACTGTTGTTTTTAAGAAGGAACTTTTCCAGCTCTTGGGTTTGGCGAAGGCGGTTCTCGATGACCGACCCGTCGGTCAAAGGTTTGAAAGAACGAAGGTGCTTCTTTCCCGCCGGGGTTTGGCAAGTCAGAGCGAGCTTTTCCAACAATTTCGGGAACTCCACCGCTTCGAGGAAACTTTCGAGGTTCTTTTCGCTCAAACCTTCACCGCCCTAGCTTTCATTTTCTTGCGCATCGCCATGGAAGGCCGGGCCTTGCCGGGCCTCACGGACAAATAATCGTTATCCGTCAAAAAGAAGCGCAAGGGAAGATCCGCGCCTTCGGTCAGGCCGATCCGGGTGGTCACCCCGATCTTTTCTTT
The DNA here is from genome assembly GCA_027452205.1 of candidate division FCPU426 bacterium. GTDB lineage: Bacteria > Oederibacteriota > Muellerivitia > Muellerivitales > Muellerivitaceae > Bog-1183. Next base: position 77,150 of record DAIDGV010000012.1, read on the forward strand.
CCGCTGCCCAGGCCTTAAATAGAGCGGTTTTTTAAAAAGCGCCTTTTGGTTGTGCGCGCGTTCAATGCCTAGCGCCTGGACCAATTTCCCGGGACCATTGGTCAACCCCAAATCATCCGGCAAGAACTTGCCTCGCCGTTGGGCCATGAGTTCTAAACCTTCCACGGGCTCCAAAGCCCGGATCAAGACCGCCCCGGGTACGTCTTCTTTTTCCGTGACCACATTGAATAGATAGTGATTGCCGTAGCAAAAGTAAACATAGGCAAAACCCGCCGGACCGAACATGGGGCTGTTGCGGGCGGTCTTGCCCCGGGAAGCATGACAACCCGGGTCTTTCTTCGGGAGATAAGCTTCTACTTCAACAATACGTCCCGCGGCGGTTCCTTGAGGCGTTTCATGGACCAGGACTTGGCCCAAAAGCGCCCGGGCCACCCGGACCGTTGGTTTGGAATAAAAATTTTGGGGTAGGATCATTCAGGACCGTCGACTGGGGGAAACCTTGTAAGAACGCCTTTAACCCAACTTCCCTTTAATGAGCCCACTGACCTTGCCCATATCGGCCCGGCCTTTGATCTTCGGGGTCAGGATACCCATAACCTTGCCCATGTCCTTCGGACCCGCCGCGCCGCTGGCCTTGATGGCTTCTTCGATGAGCTGCGCCAACTCGGTTTCGCTCAGGGCCGCCGGCAGGTATTTTTCGATCAGGGTCAATTCGGCCTTTTCGCTGGCCGCCGCTTCCGGGCGACCGCCTTTTTCAAAACCCTCGATGGACTCTTTACGCTGTTTAGCTTGTTTGGAAAGAACGTCGATGACGTCCTCGTCGGTCACATCGCGTTTGAGATCGACCTCTTTATATTTGATAGCGGATTTGAGCATGCGCAAGGCCGACAGGCTGGCTTCGTCCTTGGCTTTCATGGCGGTGATGATATCGGCGTTGATCTTGTCGAACAGGGGGGATGAACCCATGGGCGCCTCCAAACATTAATTCATAATTCAAAATTAACAATTAAGAATTATAGTTTAAAAAAGAGAGCCCGTCCCCTCACGGGAACGGGCTCGGTGCGGCTGGCGACCTTAGTCGCGGTTGAACTTCATTGCCCGACGGCGCGCCTTTTTGCGGGCGGCAGCTTCGCGCTTTTTACGGCGTTCGCTGGGCTTCTCATAGAACTCGCGCTTCTTCATTTCTGAAATAAGCCCGGAATTCTGAACGACTTTCTTGAAACGCTTCAGGGCGTTCTCGATGGGTTCGTTCTCTTCTAAACGGATCTCGACCACGTGGTCACTCTCCCCTCTATGGGTGAAATGGAACTGGAACCCGAAGGTTTCCAGGGAGGAGGAGTGTAATGCTTTCGCAAGCCAGCCGTCAAGCGAACCGAGGCAGTATCAGGGCTGAAAAGGGCGTCTTTTGAGCGGGTTTTACAGGTGTGAGAGTTTCCCGCCACCCAAAAGGTGAATATGCAGGTGATGGACGGTCTGGCCCGCGTCCGGGCCGTAATTGACCAACAACCGGTAACCGGTCTGATCGATCGCCAGCTTCTCGGCGGTTTTCACCGCCCGGTCCGCTAGCATCGAAAGGACGCCGTCTTTTTCCGAAACCGATTGGATCGAATCCACATGTTTTTTGGGGACGAAGAGGACATGCACCGGCGCGGCCGGCTCGATGTCATAAAAAGCAAAGACCTGATCGTCCTCATAGGCCACTTTGGCCGGGATCTCCCGGCGGATGATCTTGCAGAACAAGCAATCGTCAGCCACGGGCGCCTCCAGGGGTGTAAAGATAAGCGGTCATGTCGTCCGCCAAATAACCGCGGACTATTTTAGATCGGCCCCCGGACCAAAGGGAGGCCTTTTGTTCCAGGTCCTTCCGTTTAGCGTAAAAAAAGGTAGGGTCGTCACGGTCTTCCAAGGTTTCCAAAAGGTTAAAAGCAACGCCCAACCGGGAGAGGCGGAGACAAAGCTTGACCGTTTCCCCGATCCAGGCCCAGTTGTCCTTGACCTTATGGTTGAAAATACCGCTGATCAAGATGTAATCCCACTGGCGGCGGGGCGGATCTAGAAGGATGTTCCGGCTCTCGAAGTTCACTTTGGGATAACGCTTGCGGGCTCCCTGGACCATCAGGTCCAGGATGTCATAACCCGTGTACTGTCCTTCCCATCCCATTTCTTTCAGATAACCATAAAGGCAGCCCAGGCCACAGCCCAGGTCGAGGATACTTTTGCCTCGGATGTCACCGATAGCCAGCAAGGCGTTGAACCGGGCTTCTTGGGTTTCGGAGGATCTCCAACCGACGCGGTGGGAGGGTTCTTGATTGCCGATCAACTTGCCGATATAGAATAGCTTCATAGCCAAGAGATCATAACGGGAGATCGGTTTAGGTGCGGAAGCGGCCATGGTCAAAGCAGGATGGTCATGTCCGCGCCGATGATGAACCCGCTCAAGTCGAGGGTCAGCGGCGAAGCACCAGGGGTAACGGTTCCGGTCGGGACAAAGATGATCTTGGTTCCATTGGCGGTTTGCAGCGTTTCCAATTGACCAGGCACATTGACCGTATTACCAGTGCCGGTCCCATCCGGGACCGAACCACTGCCGCCAAAGGTCTGGATCTGGGCCATTTGATAGCCCAGGAAACCGGAAACGATGGAATTGGGGATCGGCTTCCAATCCACTCCCATTTTGAATCGTGCGCCGATACCCGAACCGGTGAAATTACCGGTGACCAAGGGAAAATCAAAATTAGTGTCCGGCGTTGGATTCGTGATTTCTGAATTCGCCGTGTTCACGGCGGTCATATAGTAAGAAGGATCCACTTCGAAGAAGAACTTGATCTTATTACGATAGAGCCGCACCATCTCGGACCGGATGCTCATTCCGATGGTGGTGACGTTATAAGTGATGGCGGCGTCCCCTCCGTTCAGGTTATTGTTCGAAGTGTAAGACTCGGTCATCTGGCCCAAAAAGAGGGTCCCGAAGGTCAATCCCACTTCCAGGTCCTCGGAGATCTGCACATAGGGGTTCAACTCGATCCCCAACCCGCCGGGAGGAACGGTCGAGGACAAAGAGAACGCATCCGACGCAGGCGCCAAAGCCGCCTTGGTCTTGAGTTCCGTATTGAAATTATTGAAGTCCTTCAGAGAAACGAACTGAAATGTCGGCTCAAAGCGAATACCAATACCGGAAAAAACGAAGGGGGGTGAGAAAGGCGGTCCCAATTGTAATTGGGAATCCAGCCAATCCTGGTCATCGGGGGCTAGCTGGCCTCTCATGTTCTGCGCCAAGGCGGTCACAGCCGCGTCATTAGTCTTGGAAACGTAATAGTTGAAATTCAAGGCGGCCATTTGTTTATTGCCGATCTGATAGTAGCAATAGCCCATGTCATAAAAAGCCTTTAAGTTGGTAGCCTCGTACTGTTCGATCTCTTTGAGATTGGGGATAGCTTCTTTATATTTTTTATCCTTTAGGAGCTGTTCCGCCTTGATGAACAAGGCAGTCTTGGGAGCGGGCATGGAAGTGCGGATCTTCTTGATAAAAGCCTCGACCTTCTCGTCCTTATGCAGGTCGTCGGACTTTTGCAGATACTCCACGGCCTTTTCCTTGTTGTTCAGGAAATATTGGCAGTTACCCATGCCCAAATAGGCGCGGTAAGGGTCCACATCGTAAGGAATGGCGCCCTGGTAAGCGTCAAAAGCCCGTTGATAGTCTTTTTGAGTGAAGAAGGAGTTGGCTTCACGGTAATAGTCATCCGCCGTATCGGCCCAAAGGAATTGGGGTAGGGCCATCAAGATCAATAACGAGAAAAGCAATATTTTTCGACCCATGAAGAATTCCCTTTTTATTGATCCGCCGATATATCCGCCCAAGCATGCCCATCGCGGAAGCCGGCGACTTGCACCTGGACTTGTTGACCCAACTGGCCGGGCTTCTCGTCAAAGACAACCCTTAAACCCGCATCGGTCAGTCCCGCTTGATGCCCCGCATTATACCGCTCCACAATGACCCGGCATCGATTTCCTTTGGCTTTTTGAGCGGATTTTTCCAAGCATTCCTTCTTTAATTGCCACAGTTTATTCATTCTTTCCCGGATGACCGCCGGATTCACTTTAGGAAAAAGATCCTCCCCGGGTGTTTGGGGACGGTCCGAATAAGGGAAGGGATGGAAATCGACATAATCGAACTCGCGGATACGCTCCAGTGTATTTTCGAAAGCTTGGTCACTCTCGGTCGGGAATCCCGCGATGATATCCGCCGTCAAACCTAAAGTAGGCGCCACGGCTCGGACCTTTTCGACCGTAGCCCGATAACCTTCCAGGCTGTAGGGTCGACGCATGGTTTTGAGAATTTCGGCATCGCCGCTTTGCAACGGCAGATGTAGGTGCTCACAAAACCCGACCTTAGACTGCCAAAGGGGCAAGAGCGCGTCCTCAAAATCCGCGACCGCGTAGGAAGAAAGCCGGACCCGTTGGATACCCGGGATAGCCAATAACTTTTCGATGACCGGTGCCAAACGGGGCTCGGAAGCCTTCAATCCCCAGTCCCGGCCATAGGATGAAAGTTGGATGCCCGCCAGGACCAATTCCTTGACCCCGTTGGCGGCCAACCTTTTCCCCTCTTCAACGATCTCCAGACCCGGCCGGGAAACCATTTCTCCACGGACCCGCGGGATCAGGCAGAAAGAACAGCCGAAGTTACAGCCATCCTGCACTTTGATCGTAGCCCTTTGATGTCCATCGAACCGGGAAATACCGCCACCCCAGGGAGACATCGTGTCCAAATGCATCTCGTCGATCAAAGGGTTCAATGGCTCGTACTGGGTCACTATCTTGCGAAGAAGGGATGATTTTTCACTATTACCTACCACTAGGCTGACACCCGGTAATGCCGCTACTTCCCCGGGCCGGTCCTGGGCCAAACAACCCGTGACCACCACGAATGAATCGGGATTCTTCGACTTGGCCCGGCGCACCAATTGGCGGCCTTCCGAATCCGCCGCAGCGGTGACCGTGCAGGTGTTAATAACGTAGATGTCCGCCGTTTCGTCGAAACCAACGGTCTGAAGGGAGGCCCTTTCGACCTGTTCCTTCATGGCTTGGGTGTCGTACTGGTTCACCCGGCAACCCAGAGTGGTGAAAGCGATCTTGGTTTTAGGCTTAATAGACACTTTATTCACCACGACGAGGGATCTGAACAGGAACATCGAAAGGAACTTGGACCAGGAATCTTACGGAATTAGCCCAAGTATTATCGATCCAATGGGATCGGAACTCAGCATCAAAGAGGATATTGGACTCGATCTCCTGTTCGAATTGAACGCCGGCTTCTTCATAGGTTCGGTTTGATTGATAATAGACCCCGTCATAACCCACCGAATTGTAATTGCCGTCGCCTTCGACCGAGTAAAAGTCGCTACCCACCCAATCGATACCAAAAACATTGAAGCTCGGGAAAAGCCAAAAGACCGCTTTCGTATAAAATCCGTAGCCCGCTGCAGGACCCGGATATCCCGCAAGACCGATCGTTTTACTGGTCAACCCCAGCACCGATATCGAATCCCGCGAAGTCGAAGAACCTCCCAATTCAAAACGCGGGCCCATCGCCGCCGCAAAATTATTCCAAACCGGGCCCGGATAAGTTACCCCGCCAACGTGATAACCATGGTATTGGCCTAACAAAGTTGCGATAGAAAGAAGCGGCCATTCCAGCGTGCCGCCATAATCGAAGGTCTCCCGTTGGCTGGAACTCAAAATCGCTTGCCAATCTAGAAAAGCGTCTAGTCGAAAAGCATTCCCCGTTTGGATCCACTGAAACCCGTACTCGATGGGTCTTGTCAGCTCAAGGATGGTCACTTCTAAAGGCTCGATGAACCCATGCCGATGGATCGTTTGAAGTGTCCCCAAAATGCCCAAGAAATCAGCATCATGAAAACGGAAAGAAAGGACCGGAAGGACATTGGTGGATGTGGCCTCCGCGCTCGGGTGATCCAAAAAGAGCCCGCCTTCAAAAGTGGTTCGGGGTCCCGTCGGAACCTCCAGCGTGCTTTCGAGCTGTTGTCCTAAAAGAGTTTGCCTCAAACGGTAGGGATCGAAAAACTCGGTATTATCGCCATAAAAAGTAAGCTGATTCTTCAGGATCGCTTCTTCGGCCGCAGAAACAGACGACAGCGCAAAAACAGAAAAAAGAGCTGTAAAAAGAACCGTGATGATGAAGTTTTTTTCGGCCTTAATCCCCTGTTTCATCTTTTTCCTTTTTCTGATCGGACAACGGAGATGGCAGATCGAACGGCGCATAGACCGCCAAACGGAAAGAATAGGCCCAGAATTGCTCGATCCAATGGGATCTCAATTCGGCCACAAAGATCGAATCACCCTCCATTGGAAAGGACTTATGCGCTCCTAATTCCGCGTAAAAACGGTCCGCCACATAATATCCACTGGGTGAGGTAGAATTGTAATTGGAGTCGCCTTCCTGAGAATAAAAATCCCTAGCTCTCCAACCGATCCCAAAAAGTTCCCATCCATCACCTAGCGTTAAAGAAGGCTTGAGATAACCACCGCCGCCCCAAGCCGCGTTGGTTAGATTGTCGTTACCCAAGGTCGCGCTGGCGATCCCGAATCCCGCCAGCTCGAACTGACTGGAAGGCCCCAGGCCTACATGCCAACGAAAACCTATTGCCGGGACCCAGTTGTTGTAAAGAGTGACGAAATCGAGTTTTCCGCCTTCGTGATAACCGTGCAATTGTTGTTCGAAGTAAAGATGATCGTCGATCTTTTCGGTCATGTCACCCCCGTAATCCATCGTTTCGGGAACACCGGGGGTATTGAGCAGCTGCCAATTAAGGTAAAGGTCCTGATGATAGGCTGGATCGTTCTGCATCCATTGGATCCCATATTCGACAGGTCGGGTAAATTCCAGCGTTGTTACTTCCAGCGGTTCCAAAAAACCGTGCCGATAAAAACTCTCCATCGAGTTTTTCATGGGTTTGAAATAATCCTGAGGGACATCCGTTTCCAAGGACCCCATGACCAATGCGGTACCACCCCGGCGGTATTCAAAGGACAGGATAGGATAAGTCGTTACTGTGGGATCGTTATAGCTGCGAAAGTCTCCCATTACACCGACCAAAAGGTGGTTATAAAGCCCTAAACCCAGATCCATCCAGGTCTTCCCCTGCTGACCCAAAATAGTTTCGCGGGTACGGAAGGGTTCAAAAAACTCGGTGTTATCACCGTAAAAAGTGAAGTTGTTTTTCCATTGGATATCCAAGGCCAAGGCGGGACCCGCCATGACCAACAACCCCAAACTAAACCACAACCAATGTCGTTTCCGATCGATCAAAACTTTTCCTCCCAATGAATACTGGCAAAAAAAAACGGGCCCTAAAAGGGCCCGTTCAATGAATGATTCAACCCCCGACCTTAGAACGAGAACTTCATCTCCGCGCCGAAACTGACATTGCTGTAATCCAAGGTCAAAGGCGTGGTATTGTTCCCACTCATATAAGAATCGGTGACTTCGTTAGCCAAACCAACATCACCGTTGTTCTGGTTCACGACCAGTGTGCTAGCTCCCTTTTGGAAGTTGGTAGCGGTCAAAACTTGGATGCCCAAGAAAGGGCCCAGGGACATGTTCTTCGATAGGTTGAAATCCAGCCCAAAACGACCGTAACCACCGAAAGCCACCGTGGTATAGGTGCCAGCGGCGGCATCCGCCACACTACCAATTAAATTACCGCTACCATCGGTAGGCACTTTATTGAAGGTCGTGCTAATAGGGGCGACATTAGCCCCTAAACCCACATAGCCGGTCACATCTTTATCCCCAAAGAGGATCTTGATGCCTAATTCCGCTAGCACCATACTGGTGTTGAATGTGTTCGAAAAACCGTTGTTGTTGTCCAGGTCCAACCATTGATAAGACAAACTTCCGACCGGTACATAAGAAACACCGAAATCCAATTCGAAACCCTGACCGAATTGTAAATAAGGCTCCACGCCGATCATCGCGACCATATTGGGCGTCGTACCATTCAAGCTGATGTTCTGGGTAGCCTGTGCGGTCTTGACCCCGTTCACGATCTGGTCCGGATTAGCGAAGAAGTAGCTGGACCCACCCATGAAATTAAAACCGAAAGTAGTCTTGACCGGCGCGGAATAGCTGCCGCCCGTCGAGGCGCTGTATTTAGAAAGCTGGTCATCGACCCATTGTTGATCATCCGGCTGCAAGGTAGCCTTCGTCCGGTCAGCGTAATTTTGGATCGAGGCATTGGGTTGTTTCATGTTCGCGACAGCGAAGTAAAATGCGGCGTAACGGATATTGCCGGTCATATAGTAGGCGTATCCGGCATAGTAAAAGGCGCGGTAGTCATTGGGGTTCTGTTGGGCCGCCCGTTGGAAATAAGGGATCGAAGCGGCGTATTGATGTTGTTGGAAAAGAGTTGAGCCCTGGGTCAAAGGATCGGCGGCCAAACCCATGGAGCCCGGGGCCGCGCCAGCGCTGATTTGCGATTGCAGGTTCTGAACGAACTGGGCCAATTGTGCGTTGTTCGGCTGAAGGCTTAAGGCGCGTTGATAATAAGTTAAAGCGTCGGATTTGCGTCCGGACATGTAATAGCAGTTACCCAGACCTTGGTAAGCGGCAAAGTTGTTCGGATCGACCTTAACTGCTTGATAGTAATATTGGGCAGCTTGGGTATAATTTTTAGCGTTCAGCAGTTGTTGGCCCGCGGCGACATATTGATCGGCGGGAGAGGCTTGGGCTTGGACAGCCGCCGGGACCGAAGCGAAGAACCCGGCCAAGATCATTACCGCCAAAAACCAAGAGTGTTTCAGCGAACGCATCACGGCCTCCAAAACATTATTTTCAGACCAAACAGGACCCGGAAACGGGAAGGCAACTGAGGGTGTCATTATAATTACGGGGACCTGATTGGAAACCAAAAAAGACCCTCCATACCCCTATCCTTTACCCCCAAAATCCCTAAAAACCACCATATTTAGCGCCGGGAACCAGACCTACCCATTCCCCAGCGAGACCGCGGGTTCCACTTCCCTTAAGCCGTCCTGGGGCTCATTCACGTAGATCTGGGCATACATATTTACCTTCTGTTTGTAACCCGTCTTCACGTGATTCACGAAATTGTCAACTTCCGCCGCCTTGACCAAACAAACAACAGAACCACCAAAACCGATACCTTCCATACGGGAACCCAAGCAAGCCGAATGGCTTCGAACAACATCGGTCAGGATATCGATCTCTTGGCAACTAACCTTGAGCTTATCGACCAGGGAATCGTGGGACTCGTTCAATAACTGGCCAAAGGAGGCATAGTCACCCCGGGCCAAAATGTCCTTGGCACGCTTAACCCGGCTATTCTCATAGACCACATGATCCAAACGTTTGCGGGTGATGATATCCAGTTTCTTGCGGGCGGTCTCATAGGCTTCTGTATCCACATCCCGAAGGGAAATAACCTTGGGCACATGTTTGCGGATCTCGGTGAGTAGCTGGGCGAAAAGGTCCAGCCGTTTCTTGAACTCCTCTTCCCGTTCTTTCTTGCGCACGATGCTGTCGATGACCACCAGCTTATAGTTCTTGGAATCGAAAGCCACATAGTCGGGTTTAAAGGTCCGGGCATCAAAGAGGACCAAATTGTCCTTCTTGGCATTGCATACTGCGAAGGGCGAGAAATAATCACCACGCACATTGAAGAACTGGGTCTCGACCCGATTGCATAACTTGGCCAGGGTGGCGTTATCCAGGGGGTTCGGGCCCAAAAGATTGCAGGCCCCGCCCGTGGCGGCGGTAATGGCAGCCGAGACGCCCAACCCTGCGCCCTCAGGCATATCCCCCGCGATGACCATCTGGATCCCGTCCAGCTTGCGGCCCGTGCGCTCATAAAAATAAAGAACGCCCTTAGAATAATTCGCCCAACCGTCCGCCCGGTCGAATTTCAGGGTCGCCAGGTTCACTTTTATCTTTTCGTCGTACTTCAGGGAATAGATGACCGCTTGTTTGTCCGCGCGGCGCTGCGCTCCCACCACGATCGTGTGATTGCCGCCGGCCAGCAGGCTGAACCCGTCCACCGCCTCGGTGTATTCGCCGCCCAGAAGGGTGATGCGGCTTGGCGCCGCCACCAGGGTGATCTTACGGCTGGGGTCGCCCCCGAATTGATGCAGGAACGTGGATTGCGTTTTTTTGATGATATCTTCCAGCGACATGAGCCACCTCGTTGAAGTTAGCCCTGGCGCCCGAAGAGGCCAGGGATTAGCAGGTTGTTGAAAAAGTCTTCAAAAAAGACTTTTTCACGTTTAGGAACGAGTCACAAAAATAAAATCAGAATATTTAACGACTCGTTTGAACCAATGGCTGCTGAAGTGAAGCTGAAAAAAATTCAGCTTCACTTCAGAACTGAAGATGCTTGATATGCGTTAAATAAAAGAACAACACCGGGGCGTTGAACAACAAGCTGTCGATTCGGTCGAAAATGCCGCCATGCCCCGGGATCAACGACCCCGAGTCCTTGGCGGAAAGGCTGCGTTTGATGATCGATTCCACCAAGTCGCCTACCTGCCCGAAGAAGGAAAGCAGCAAAGCCAGCGCCGTCACATCGATCAAGGTGAACATTTGGGAATAGACCGGGAAATATTTCCAAAGAAGGAACAAGCCCACAAAAGTCAAACCCGCGCCGCCAAAGCAGCCTTCCCAGCTCTTTTTGGGAGAGACCTGAGGGGCCAGTTTATGCTTTCCCCAAAGGCCGCCGACAAAATAACCACCCGTGTCATAAGCCCAGGTGGCGATGAAGAGCCACAGGAGCACCCAGGCGCCGTTCGGCAGTTCCCGCAAGCGGAAGAAATAACTGCCAAAAAAGCCGAAGTAAGCCAAACCGAAAAAAGTCACGCTCACCGTCACGATCATACGCTTGATCGTGCGCTGGGACCCCAAGAAGGACAGATTCAGGAAAAAAAGTACCACCAGGATACTGGCCGCCGGACTCCACGCGAAATTCGTGGGATCAAGATAAGGTAAAAGGATGATGGCGAGGGAAATGATGCCTTCGGACCTCTGAGGCTTGATCTGGTCCTCATAGGCAAGCTGCAGATATTCCAAAAGACCCAACACCAACCCACCGACCACGACCAACTTGAAGGGTAAAGTCACTTCCCAGAAGATCAAAAAGAGCAGAACCGGAATGGCCACCAGGGCCGTCGTGACGCGCTTGGCTAACGAGCCCATTGCGTGAAACTCCCGATGATGTTCGTCACGCCGCCGAAGCGGCGCTGACGGCCCTCAAAATCCCGCAGGGCCTCGATGAAATGCTGGGTGCGGAAATCCGGCCAGAGGGTCTTGGTGATGTGGATCTCCGAGTAAGCCAATTCCCACAAAAGGAAATTAGAGAGACGCATTTCACCGCTGGTACGGATCAGGTAGTCCACTTCCGGCAATTCGCCCGTGGACAAGGCTTTGGTGATGGTCTCTTCGGTGATCTTTTTGGGGTCCAGTTTCTTGGCTTTCACTTGTTCAGCGATGCGTTTTACCGCGTTGGTCAGGTCCGCCCGTCCGCTGTAGGACAGGGCCAAGACCAGGGTCAGCCCCGTGCAATGGGCCGTGGCCCGGATGGAAGCCTCGAGCTCTTTTTGGATCTCTTTAGGCAGGTCCTTGCGGTTACCGATGGTCTGGAGACGAACATTGTTCTGGAGGAGTTCTTTCACTTCACTGCGCAAATATTGCTTCAAAAGCTGCATCAACAATTTCACTTCCTGGCGGGGGCGTTTCCAATTTTCCGTGGAAAAAGCGTAGAGGGTCAGCGCTTCAATGCCCAATTCTCCCGCCAAGCGCACAATCTCGCGGATCGAGAGGGCGCCCGCGCGATGGCCCGCAATCCGGGGCAAATGACGTTTCTGGGCCCAGCGGCCGTTACCATCCATGATGATGGCCACATGCTTCGGTAAGTGGTCTTTGAGATGATACTTTTTGAGAAGTGAGTCTTTTTTTACGGTTTGCAAGTAAGCCAGCCTTCGGGGTTGTTAGAACTCCATGATCTCTTTCTCTTTGTGCTCGCTCAACTTGACGATCTCTTGGCTGTAAAGGTCCGTCATTTTTTGGATGCGTTCATGCAGTTTCTTGAACTCGTCCTCGGCGATGTCTTTTTTGAGCTGGTCCAAGGCCTTGTTGGCGTCCTGGCGGATATTGCGCACGGCCACTTTTCCCTCTTCGGCGTGCTTTTTCACCATTTTCACGAAGTCCTTACGGCGTTCTTCGGTCAAAGGAGGCATGGAGAGACGGATCACTTTGCCGTCGTTGTTAGGCGTAATACCGATCTCGCTCTTGAAAATGGCCTTTTCGATCTCTTGGAGGATCGCCGGGTCCCAGGGCTTGATCTCCAGCGTGCGGTTATCCGGAATGGTGATGTTCGCCACTTGGTTCAGCGGGGTCAGGGTGTTGTAGTACTCCACCTTCACCTGATCGACCAAAGCCGCAGAGGCCCGGCCTGTACGGACCGCGGAGAAGTCCCGCTTGGTGGATTCGATGGCTTTCTTCATCTTCGTTTCAGCGTCGTTCAAGATCTGAGTGGCGTCAGCCATGATGGTACTCCTCCAGCGGATTAAGGCTAATTCTTGACCAAAGTCCCGATCATCTCACCGGACACCGCCCGGCGAATATTGCCCTTTTTGTGCAGATCGAAGACTAGGATGGGCAGTTTATTTTCCATACAAAGCGTCAAAGCGGTGGTGTCCATCACCTTCAAACGCTTGTTGATGGCGTCGATATAAGTGATCTCTTTGAATTTCTTGGCTTTCGGGTCTTTCTTCGGGTCGGCCGTATAGATGCCGTCCACGTTGGTGGCCTTGAAGATGGCCTCCGCGTCGATCTCGATGGCCCGTAGGGCCGCGGCGGTATCGGTCGTGAAATAAGGATTGCCCGTGCCGGCGGCGAAAATGACGATACGTCCTTTTTCCAGGTGGCGCATGGCCTTTCGACGGATATAAGGTTCGGCCACTTTGGACATCTCAATGGCGCTTTGCACCCGGGTGATGGCCCCACACTTTTCCAGGGCGTTCTGAAGGGCCAGCGCGTTGATGACCGTCGCCAACATCCCCATGTAATCGCTGCTCACGCGGTCCATTCCCATGCGTTCGCCGTCGGCGCCGCGGTAAATGTTGCCACCGCCGATGACCAGGGCGATCTGGGCTCCGGTCTTGCTGACCTCAAAGACTTCTTGGGCTATATCACGGACGATCTTCTCGTCGATACGGTGGGTGTTATCCCCGGCAAGGGCTTCGCCGGATAATTTAAGAAGGATGCGTTTGTAAGCGGACTTGGACTTCTTAGGTTCGGTCTTGCTGGGCATGAGTTCCCCGTGCTTTCAACGGGACAGGCCGCCCTAAGGCGGCCTTCCCCGGACTAGAAACTATTCGCCTAATTGTAACCGAGCGAAGCGCTTCACGACCACGTTTTCGCCGACTTTCGCGGCGACCTCGGTGACGTATTGCTTCACGGACTTCTTCGGCTCGCGGATATAAGGCTGGTCCAAAAGGCAGACCTGCTTGTAATAGCTTTCGATCTTACCTTCGGCGATCTTGGCTTGAACGGCCTCGGGCTTGCCCGATTGCTTGGCTTCGTTCAAGTAGATCTCGCGTTCTTTGTCCAATTCGGCGGCGGGAACCTCTTCCCGGCTCACGTATTTGGGCATCGAAGCGGCCACTTGCATGGCCAATTCCTTGGCCAAATTCTGGAAGTCGTCGGTCTTGCCCACGAAATCGGTTTCGCAGTTCACTTCGATCAGCACACCCACTTTGCCGCTGTGAACGTAGCTGCCGATGACTCCTTGGTTGGCGCTGCGGCCCGAACGCTTGGCCACTTGGGCCATGCCCTTTTCGCGCAACCAGACCATGGCCTTTTCGACGTCGCCTTGGGTCTCGTTCAACGCTTTTTTGCAGTCCATCATGCCGGCGCCGGACTTCTCACGCAGGTCGCCGACCATTTTCGCGGTAATTTCCATTTCTAGAACCTCTCCAATAGTTTGTAAGACGGAACGATCTCTTCAACCAACTCGGACCGGAGTAATCGCTTACTTGGCCTTGTCGTCACGAACGCGCTTGGTCTTGATACGTTCGACCTTCTCGTCGGCCAACTCGTCGGCCAACACGGCGACGGTCGTCGCGTCACCGGCCAGGGTCTCAACGCTGGCGACCAGCAAGTCGCCTTCCGGGCCCTTTTCTTCGGTCTCGACAAGAGCGGCTCCGGCGGAGGCTTCGGTGGCGGCTTCAGCGGCGGCCAACATCTCTTGGCCCACTTCGCCGATACCGACCGCGCCATCGGCGGAAACTTCACGGCCTTCCAATTCCTTCGAACGGCCTTCGAGGACCGCGCTGGCGATGACCGAAGCCATCAGCTTGACCGCGCGGATAGCGTCGTCATTACCCGGGATGACCACATCCACTTCGCCCGGATCGCAGTTGGTGTCGACCACGGCCACCACCGGAATGCCCAGCTTGCGGGCTTCTTGAACGGCGATGTGCTCTTTCTTGGTGTCGATGACGAAAATGGCGCCCGGCAACTTCGGCAGGTTCTTGATACCGCCCAAAGAACGGTCCAACTTCTGCTTATCCTTGCCCAAAATAGCTTGTTCCTTCTTGGAACGTTCGCCCATTTCCTTCTCGGAAATGCCTTCGAGTTCTTTCAAATAGCCGATGGACTTCTTGACCGTGGTGAAGTTGGTCAACATGCCGCCCAACCAACGGTAATTGACATAAGGCATGCCGCAACGAATGGCTTCTTCTTTGATGGCGTCTTGGGCTTGTTTCTTGGTACCGACGAAAACGATGGTCTCGCCCGAAGCCGACAGGTCTTTCACGAACTGATAGGCTTCCTTGAGTTTCTTGACGGTTTTTTGCAGGTCAATGATATGGATCCCGTTACGTTCCCCGAAGATATAGAGGGACATTTTGGGATTCCAACGGCGGGTCTGGTGACCGAAATGCACACCGGCTTCCAGCAATTGCTTCATCGAAACAGACATCATGGGACTACTCCTTTAGTTTTTCCACCGCTTCGGCTTTTCATCCGGAGATGAATTCCTCTCAAACCCGAAGGCCACTAAGAGGAACAGCGTGAAGCGTGAGAATTCGATGCCCGAGGGCATCCACTTCGACTGGGCCTTGAAGGCCTGCCAAAGCCGCATGGTTATAGCATAAGAAGAGGGGGAGCCACAAGAGAGGGGGGAGCTTAATAAAACAAGGGAAAATCCCAGAAAAAGGCTATTTCACCGATTCCGAATCCATTTGAAAGACGAGGGTGCTCCCATAGGTCAATTGGTCGTGTTGGAGATAGCTTTTCTTATAAGGCTCGCCATTGATCAGGAATTCATGAACATATCGGTTCCGGTCCGAATTGTTGATGGATTTGATGGTCAAAAGCCCACCCGCGTAGAAAGACTTGTTCGTGTGGATCACCACCTGCCTGAACAGGGGCGTGCCGATGGAATAATGGTTGGAGCCCGGACAGACCGGATAGAACCCTAAAGAGGACCAGACATACCAGGCGGACAAGGTACCCCCGTCGTCATTCCCTGGTAAACCATCCGGGCCCAGGGTGTAATTTTTATCCATCAGGTCCCGCACCTCTTTTTGCGTGCGCCACTCTTCATGAGGCACCTCATCAAAAAGATAGGCCCAGGTCAGGTCCGGTTCGTTGGTCGGATCATAGTGGTTTTTATCAAAGCATTCTTGGAGCCGGTCCACAAAAGCCTGGTCCCCGCCCAAAAGCATCTTCAAACCTTCCAGATCTTGCGGCACATCGAACAAATATTGCCATGCGTTGCCTTCCACATAGCCGGGTCCGCCGCTCCCCTTCCACATCTGGTCGCCTTCGGTGGCCAAGGGATCGAAAGGCGAGAACCAGGACCCATCCCGGTTCTTGGGTTGGAGGAACCCGGATACCGGGTTGTAAAGGTTCCGGTAAAGCCCGGACAGGTGGATGAATTTTTTGTAGTCATCGTCCTTGTTCATCTGTTTGGCCATTTGGGCCAGGCACCAATAGTCATAAGCGTAGGCCAAGGTGGTCGAAACGGACCCCCAAATACGGTCTTTGCTGTCGTCATTCTTGGGGATATATCCATACTGGGCCAACGACTTGAGCCCGCCGTAAATATGATTGTCGTCCGGATTCAAACTTTTCACCAAGGCGTCATAAGCCGATGCACTGTCGAAACCATCCAGGCCCTGTAAAAAAGTATCCGCGATCACCGGCACGACTGGATCGCCCACCATCACCTGGGTATCATTCCCCGCCATTTCAAAACGGGGCATCCAGCCGCTTTCTTTGGCCATTTCGGTCAAGCTCTTGACCATATCCAACTCATGTTCGGGATAGAACAAAGCCAAAAAGGGGTGCAGGTCCCGGTAAGTGTTCCAAAGCGTGAAAACGCTATAGCGGGTGTAATCGGTCGCGGTCCGTATTCCCGAATGGCCCATGCCTTGGTATTGCCCATTCACGTCGCTGAAAACGCTCGGATGGATGAGCATGTGGTAGAGGGCCGTATAAAAGATCTTCAACTTATCTTCCTGGCTTCCGGATACCTCGACCCGGGATAATTCCCGCTGCCAATCTTTTTTGGCGTCGGCACGCACCCCGTCAAAATCCCATCCCTTTACTTCGGTCTCCAGGTTCAACCGGGCGTTCTCGACGCTCACATAGGAGATACCCACCTTGACCACAACAGGTTCGGCCCCCGCGGTCGAAAAACGGAAAAAGGCCCCGATATTCCGGCCCGTCTTTTCCATGTCCGTTCCCACCTGACCATCCTGCCAAGTGCCGACCGCTATAGGTTTCTTACTGAATCGGATCACGAAATAAAGGGTCTCTTTATTGCCTGCGTAGGTCGAACAAAAATCGCCGCTTTGGGTCGAACCTTCCACTTCCATGTCGTCATCGATCTTCACGTGGGATTCAAAGGAAGTGATCGTCACCGGGTCATCGGTCAGGCGATGTCCCAGATCGATCAAGATATTGGCGCTATCTTTGGAGGACGGAAACACGAACCGGGTCACACCAACCCGGCTCGAAGCGGTCATTTGGGCCAGTACATCCCAGGTTTTAAGGTGAACTTGATAAAAACCGGGACTGGCGGATTCCTGGTCATACTCGGACCGCCACTTTTCCGGCAGGGGTTCGATCTTCCCGACGGTCGGCATCAAGACCACGCCGCCCAATTCCGGGCAATCCATGCCGCTCAGGTGGGTCTGGCCAAAACCATAAATATCGGGGGCACCCTTTTTGTAGCCTGACGGGGCGTGGATGTCATTATGGGGGCTGACCGATACCATGCCCCAGGGAACCAGAGCACCAGGAAAAGTATTGCCGGTCTTACCCGTACCCACGAAAGGGTCCACATAGCGGGTCAAGTCCGCGCCGGTGACCGGTAACGTCAAAAAGAAAAGAATAACGACCAAATAACGGTTCATGGACCCTTCAAGTTTCGCAGCGGCGCGAAGAGTTATAGAATAAAGACGTTCTACCTCAGGAGAAAGCCATGCATCTGCGGCCCCAATTATCTACCATCCGCTCCCGTTTCGGATACCCCTATCACCCATGGTGGAATCAGGAATTCGACGAGGTCGGTTTCAAGCTGGTCCAAAAAAGCACCCGGCAAGGCCGTTTCCACGACGTGACCCTGCTGATCGAATCCATCAACGGGTGTTACGCCCTCATGAGCAAGCACAGCTATCCTCCGGGAGTCTTCCGTTCTCCCTCGGGCGGGGTCAACCCCGGCGAGGACATTGCCGCCGGGGCCCTGCGGGAAGCCCACGAAGAGACCGGCCTTCGCGTCGACCTGAAGCGGTTCTTGGCGCACATCACCTTGGACATTACCCATAAGGATGACCTCATCACCTGGGACTCTTACCTCTTTTACGCGACTACCAACAACACCCAGTTGAACCCCACTGACCTAAAAGAGGTGCAAGACACTCTTTGGGCCACTCCGATCCAGGTCCATCATATGATCGATAAATTAAAAGCGACCGGCAACGGCGGGCTGACTTACCGGGGCAACTTGACCGAATTCTCGCTTTGGGCTTTAAAGAACAAATTGACCTTCAAACTCGCGGAAAAGTTCGATCTTCTATATGTAGGCCGTTCACTGGTCACGCACAACCAAGACCCCGAAGACCTGGAAAAGGCTATTTGGTGGCTCGCTCAGATCGATGGACAGCCTGCCGCCACCCTGGGACTGATCGCACGCAATGACTGCGTGGAAATGACCGGATTGACCGTGGAACCGATCTATCAAGGCCGGGGCGTGGGACAAGCCTTGGCCGAATATGTTTGCGATTTTTGGCGCACCCGCGCCGAGCGGTACAAACTCAAACCATTCCGTCAATATCCCGCAGATGAGCCCCTCTGGCTGGTCACTGCCAACCCAGGATATTATTTGAATATCGATTTTGAACTCATGGGGCCGGAGCAAACTCCGGGTAGTTTGAGGCACAAAACCCGGAGCACCCGTTCTTCCGACACCTCCATGCGCTATCAGGTCTATCGTTCCCTCAATCGGCCCTAGTACGTCACCTCAAGCCCAATAAAAGGCAAAAAGGGCAGGTCATACTGAACCGTCGAGGTCTTGTAATCCGGGCTATAGGAATAACCCAGCACGTTCTTGTTATTGAGCGCGTTGATGATGTCGAAATAGAGCCGCCATTCCCAGGTGTCGTAGACCGTCTTGAACGAGGTCTCGAAGTCCACCCGGGAATAATCGGGATAACGGGCCGAATTGACCGGTCCATAGTTGGCGGTATAAAAAGTGACTGGTTGTCCGTTCACCACCGTCGAAGCCTGACTCGCCGACGAGACTGGCGAATAGGGCAAGCCGGTGTTGTAACTCCACTTGAACCCGGCGGTCCAACCCGGGCTGATCTTATAAGTCCCCACCACCGTCAGGACATTCGGAACATCATAGTCGTAGTTATAAAGGGATTGGCCCGGCCCGTTCCGGCGTTCCGAATCGCTCACGGCGTAGGCGATCCATCCATAGAACTGTTCGGTCGGCGGCTGCCGCAGGAAGAACTCCACACCCCGGGCATAACCGCTGCCGTTATTGGAATAATTGGTGTTCGTATCGCTGACGATCACATAGGTCAGGTCTTTTTCGTAGGCCTCCACCCGGAAGAGGGTGCCCGAATCGTTCAACTTTTGTTCCACTCCCACAACGCTGGCAACGCATTGTTCGGGGGTCAGGTTCGGATTACCCAGTTTGGGGTCGATATAGTCCTGCTCGGCCGACAATTCATTGGGCGGGCCAAAATAAAACCCATAAGAGCCCTTTAAAGTTGTATCGCTCGTCAAATGGTAGGCCGCGGACAACCGGGGAGCCAGGATGAAGGTGGAATCGTAGGTGAGATAATCCAAACGGGCGCCCAGGTTCAATTCCAACTTCTTGTCCAACAGTTTCAACTGTTCATCCGCATAGACCGCCCCATCCCCCGCCGCGGCCACCGCCTGTTCGTTGACGTTCGGCGCCAGGGTAAAGTTGAAATTCGGGACCCCTTCGGTCGGCAAGACCGGGAAAAAAGCGCTGACCGTGGTGTATTCCTCGTCATATTCGGCGCCTAGTTTCAATTGGGATTCGTCATTGAAGACCCGGGTCCAGGCGAATTTTTCGCCAAAAATATCCCAGGTCCGGTTGTCGTAGAGTCCCTGCCCCAGGCCCAGGTCGAAGGACGCGGTCATGTGGTACAGCGAGTTGCTGAACAAGTTCTGGCTGTCACTGTCATCGGTAAAGTGGAAACCCTGGCTATCGAACCCGTCGGTGATGCCAAATGCCCCGGCCAGGGCCGGGTCTTGCTGGGCCACCGTGGCGGAGGCCGAAAGGCTGCCGTTATCCACATCGTGGCTGCCCAGGGCCTCCAGGTCCCATTTCACTTTGGGCGCGGGGGTGTAATTGAACTTCACTTGGTAATCGCTGAAAACAGGAACGGAAAAATCCCCGTCACTGCTGGTGAAATCCTTCACAAAAACATCCAAATAGCTGCGGCGGTAAGAGAATTCCAGGGATGTGTTGGAGGTCAAAGGTCCCTGGGCATCCACCTCGGACATGAGCATGTTTACGTCCGCGCGGAAACCCCAGCGGTCCGTGCGCGGTTCGGCCATCGTGATGTCCACCAACCCGCCTTGGGCGTTCAGGTATTCGGGGCCGAAACCGCCGGCGAAGAAATCCAGGTCCTGGACCAGGTTCGAATCAAGGACCGAGATGATGCCAAAATGGTAGGGATAGCCGATGGGCATCGTATCCACGAAATAAAGATTATCCGCCGGGCCATTGCCCCGCACAAAAAGTTCGCCGTTGATGGATCCTGCTGTCACGACGCCCGGCAGGGCTTGCACCGCTTTGAGCACATCCTCGCCCGTACCCGCCACCGATGTTAATTCTTCTTTGCTTAAGGACTCATGACTGACCTGAGTGGGCGGCACTTTGTCCGTAGAGACGACCACTTCGGGCAGGGTGAATCCATCCCGTTCCAGGTAATAGGTCTTCTCGGTCGTTCCTTTCATAGTAAAGCCATTGAAGGTCTTCTTGAGAAACCCTTCCCCCGCCACGACCACTTGATAGTCGCCGGGCGGGACGGCCACTTGATAATGGCCTTTCAGGTCCGTGTCCGCCGAATAACTTTGACCATCCTGTCCTTGCAGGAAAAGACTTCCCCCCAGGACCGGGTCCTTCGACCCTTTTTCGAGAACATACCCGGAAAGGATCACCGGCGCCGCGTCCTGGGCCCAGGCCGCGCCAGCGGCCAGCCACAGTACCGCCAGCAATGAAGAACAAAAGGACTTATTCAAGGTCACTCACCGATCTTGAACCGGTAAGGCACCCGGATGCGCACCGGCACCGGCTTGCCGTCCTCATAGGCGGGCACGAAAGCCGTTTGCTTGACCGCTTCGAGGGCGGCCTCGTCGCAGCCCGACCCCAGGCTCTTCACCACCTGGGCGGCCATGACCGTGCCGGAAGCGTCGATCTCCACTTGAAGGATCACGACACCCTCTACATTGGCTTTCTTGGCCACTTCCGGATAGACCGGTTTGACCACCATTTTCATCCGGGGCATTTGCCCCACTTGGGCGACGGACCGCACCGGTCCTTGATCCCCGGCCGAGGGCGGGGCCGTGGGCTGAGGTTTGGGGATAGGCATCAAGTGATGGCGGGAAAGGGGCTTATGCCATTGGTCCATATCCTCCGCCGGGGCAGCCGAGGAAGCGGTCAGGGGGGCTAGGTCCAAGGACACCAGCGGCAAGGTCACCATCCGGGACCAGGTCATCAGGACCACCGCGCCCACAAAGAACAAATGCACCGACAAAGACAAAGCCCAGGGCGTCAGTTCCAGGGAAAGGAACTCGGGCTTTTTCACGGTTTGGAGACCCCTAGGGCGACCTGGGTTACCCCGGCCTGGCGGACCACGTCCAAAAGCTCCACTAGTTTTCCGGTGGTCACCAGATCGTCCGCTGAAAGCACTACCCGCAGCCCGGGATTACCCACCAGGTCATCCTTGATCTTGGCGGTTAGTTCGGCCTTGTCCATTTTCTTGTCTTGGTAATAGATCTCGCCCTTGGTGTTGAGGACCAGTGATTGGCTGGCCGGGATGGTCGGGTCCGAGGTATAGGATTTGGGCACATGCACCGGCACCGAAGGGGTGGAGATGAAACTGGCCGTCAGCATGAAGATGATGAGCAGCACCAGCATGATGTCCACCAAAGGCACCACATTGATCTGCGTGATAGGTTCCTCGGGGTCGTGGGACGAAAAGGCCATGGTCAGCCCTTTTCTTTTTTGACGTGGGCCAGCAAAAGCCCCGAGAAACGGTCCGCCATGGCCAGTGAGCGTTTGATGCGGTTCTGGAAATAGTTATAGGCCGCCACACAGGGAATGGCGATGAGCAGTCCCACCGCGGTCGCCACCAAAGCCTCGGAGACACCCCGCATGACGATGGTCGGCCCGGAAGTGCCCGCTAGGGCTAGGTCATTGAAAGCCTTGATAATGCCCAAGACCGTGCCGAAAAGACCCACAAAAGGCGCGTTGCTTCCTAGGGTTCCCAGGACAAGCAGGTTCTTTTCCATTTCCAGCTTTTCCCGCACCTTTTGGCTTTCCAGGATCTCCTCCAGGGATTCGGGTCCCGCCGATAAGTTAGCCAAACCTACCCGGAGGATATTAGCTTGGGCCGCGTTGGACTTTTGGGCTAACTGATCGGCTTCCTTGACCTTTCCTTGGGTCAATAAAGCGGGGATCTTTTCATCCAAAAGTCCGGCGTCCTGGTCCTTCTTTTTAAAATAGAAATAACGGTCCCACATGACGGCCACCGCCCAAAGGGACAGGGCCAAAAGAAGGTAGAGGACCCACTCGCCGCCCAAAAGGGCGAAAGCTTTGATGACTTGAAGCAAGGAAGACTCCTTCAAATGGAATGAAAGGAGTTTAGAAAGGGAGACGAGGGGAAATCAACGAAAGATGGAGGCGGGCTTACTTTTTCCAGGCAGAGAACCAAAAAGCCCCTAAAAGACTGGCCACCAGTGTTCCCAAGGCGGCGGGCAAAAGATGGTCCATCAGCACATGGTCCATGCTCCAACCCGGGCAATGGATCTGGATGGTGATGGTTCCCATCAAGAAAGCGGACACACCGGACCAAAGACCGGTCCAGACCGGTTTGAAGGAAGCGTTCCGGGCCAGCATAGAACCGATGAAGATCCAGGGGATGAGACCGGAGAACCCCGCCGCTTCAGCGCAACCATGTCCATTTTCAAAGGACTGCAACAGGTTCAATTGGGCCGGGTGGGCGAAGAAAAGGAACGGAATGGCGAAAAGCGCCAGAATGGCCAAAAGCTCGAACCCCCGGTAGACCGGGGAGGTTTGGCGGCCCGGCACGCTGGAGGAGATGGCTTCCCAGGCGGCTAAGCAAGCGCCGATGAAGGCCGTCACGATGAAAGCCAGGGGCGGCATGGTTTGAAGTACTTGGCCTAAATTAGCCTGTACCCCCATGCGCATCCAAAACAGCCCCATGACCAGTAAGGAAAAGCCCAGCCACAACAACCATTGGGCCCAAGGACGGATCAATAGGCGCGCGGGCTTCACGTCGGCGACCATCTGGTCGACAAGATTGCGGTGGAGGACCACCGGGGTAGTTTTGGTTTTCATCGCGCCGTGACTTTTCATTTCTTCTCGCTCAATAATTTACGCAGCTGCTCATAGCCCCGGTGGGCCCTCACCTTGAGCGCCGCCACCGATATTTTCAGCTCTTTTGCCGCGTCCTCCAGGGACAATCCCCGGAGTTTCAAGATCTCAACGGCCTCCCGGTGGATCGGGGAAAGGCTATTCAAGGCTTGATGCAGTTCATCGCCAAGGCTTCCGTCCCGTTCCGTCTCCCCGGTCTCCGGCAGGATCTCGGTGGGAATCTCCCTTTCCACGAACTTGCGGTTCTTGCCCAAGGCGTCCAACATGGAATTACGGGCCACCGTGAACAACCAGGGCCCCAGGGGGCGGCTGGGTTCATAGGTGAAGCGGGCCTTGTGAAGGGTCAGGAGGACTTCTTGGTAGACATCGGGCACCATCTCCGGATTGAAGACCCGGCGACGGATATAGTTGTAAAGCAACGGACCGATCTCATCCAAGAACTGACGGTAAGCGTTCTCATCCCCCGCTTGGATCTTCACCATCAACCGGGACCAGGACTCCCATTGGAGCTGGTCCCAGGCGTCCTTCTTGGAAACAGTTGAGGGGCCACGGGAAGATCTCAAAGCTACCTCGGATTCATTACGGATTCGAACAATAAAAGGTTACAGAGGCCGGGGCTTAACCCAGCAGGTCCAACGCGTCCTTCAGTTCATGCAAACGGCAGGTATAGATCGGGGTATCCCGGACCGTATATTTCGACCCTTCGGTCTCCCGCAGGGCCATGACCAGGTCCAAAAAGTCCGCCGGTTCGTCGCTTTCAAAAGCCACCACGAAATCCTGGTCGTCCAGACCGAAGGAATAGGTCGTGTTGAGCTTCACCGAGGGGAAGGTCGTGCCCACACGGATATGCTCATCCATGATCCTTTGGCGCTCTTCCTTGGATAGCAGGTACCACTCGCGGGTCTTCACAAAGGGATAAACGAAGATGTATTTGAATCGGCCCGGCACCACATTGGTGCGGTTCCCATCCTGTCCATCATGCTGATGCTTGTCGATATAGGTACTGCGTTTGGTCTGGGCCAAATAGGAGGCCGGGGTCGTCAGGTAAGCGCCCATGTCGGATTTCATGATGGCGGAGCTTAAACGCTGGAAGTCGTCGATGTCATAGCTGATCTTCCACAACATCAGGTCCGTGTCGGCCTTGAACCCCACCGTCGAATAGGCCAGCAGGATGCCCTTCTTCTTGAACCCTTCGGCGGCTTTCAAGAAGGACTTTTTGAGTTTCTCCTTCTTGGAACCCGAAAGCTTGCGGAACTCTTCGGTCGCTTTGAAGAACTCGAAACTGACGAATTGGCGTTTCACCGGGGCAGCCGGAGCGCCGCCGTGGGAAGGTTGACCGTGAGAATGGCTGTGCTGCGGTTGTCCGGACATGATGTTTCCTTAGAATTGGATTTAGAGGCCGTATTGTAAACAGGGGGACCGGAAATGGCAAACCCCGGCGGTTTAAAGGCTTAACGGGGGCTAACGATCTCTAAAGACGCCGTTGGGACAAATCGGCCGTTCAATACCGGTAGCCGGCTTTGGGTGACCGGCCATAGCGAATCCACCGCGTTGGGGGTCGCGGAGGAGAACTGGACCAGCACCCCGTTCTCGCCCCGGCCTTGGAACTTATCCAGGGTCTCCGAGGCTCCCCTTTCGTAGAATTCCTTGTCGAAATTCTCTTGGCCCTCGCGTTTAGTCACTTTCTTTTGCAGGCCCACCGACAATACATAATGTCCGGGAGGATAATCCGAGGGGATCATCACGATTCGTTTTTCCGTGTATTCCAACCCCGCGCTCAGGCCGTTGAAAGTACCTCCCAAGGGCTCATGGATGTCATGAAGCCAGAAAACGCCTTCCCGGGTGGAATAGCTCCCTTTCTCATCCGTGAAAAGGGCGACCACCGATTGGGTCTGGTCATCAGCGCTCGGTCCTTTTCTTTGCCAGCGATAGGTCACCTGCACCATGCCGCCCACTTCCACTTGGGGCGGATCGATGGAGACGGACATCAGTTCGATCTTTCCCCAAGCCGCCTCGGCCTGGGCCGTCGCGGCTTTTTGCCCTTTCAAAGGTTGGGCCAGGACCACCCGCCAAAGGGGCCCAACGGACTGGAAGGTCCACTTTGGCGGCAAGGCCCATTGATGGGTCACATAGATGGGACGGCCTTCCACCAAACACTCTTCCACTTTCTTTCCCATGACCTCTTGGGGCTGTCCTGGTTCCACCAATTCAATGTCCTTGCGGAAGTTGAATGATTCTTGGTAACCCGCCACGGGGAAATATTCATTCTCCTCATAAGGCAGGTAAAGAGCCCGGGGCGCCATGAGGGTCAGCACATTGCGGGCGTAATCCTGGGCGCTGCGGTCCGCCTTGCGTTCCAACAGATGGGGCATGAGGGACAATTGGGCCAACACGAACACCGCCAAGACCAAATAGAAAGCCCGCAAGATCATCTTGTATTGGCCCTTTCGGATCGTTTGGTCCGCCAGGGCCATGGGCATAGCCGCCAAAAAACCGGTAAAGGCCCAGCCCAAAAGCACTTGGTGGGACTCGAAGGTCGGATAAGGAATGGTAAAGACGAAAAGGGCCTCGACCAGACCCCAGCCCAAACCCACCCATAAGAACACCGGTATCTTCTCCTTTTCCCACCAAAGGAAGCCCGCGCCCCAAAGAGCCATACCCGCGCCGAAAGGCGTCAAGTCATTGAAGAAATGGCCGACCATTTGACGTAGCACCGAGAGAACAGTGGCCGAGGTGACCGTCCCCACATATTTGGAGAACCGCAGGGCGAAGATATGCCGGAAGAGCTCGTTCCAGTGGGTGACATCCCCATAGGCCATCTCGGGATGAAGGACGGAACGCAGGGGCAGGTAAAGTCCCACGCTTCGTCCAATGAGGAAACAGGCCGAAACTTGTAAGAGGACCTTCGGAAGGCCGGGAACCTTTTTCCGATGGGCCCACAAAAGGGCTACACCCAAGAAAGGCAACACGAAAAGTTGGGTGGGCCGCAGCACCGAGGAAACACCCAGGATCAAGAAAGCCAATTCCCACTTCCAGGGTTTTTCCAGGCTCAAGGCCCATAGGATCAGCATGGCCATGAGCAGGTGGAGGGCATAAACCAGGGGCGTCAAGGAATAACGCCACCAGGGCAAGCTCCAACTCCACCCCAGGGTCAAAAGAAAAAGCCAGATCTTGAGGGGGAAGGAAAGGTCCCGCCGCAGGAGGTCCGGCGGCATGAGGCCCGTGACCAATCGGCGGCAAAGGTCGAAAAAAAGCACCGAAGCCAGCGCCGCGCAGACCACCGACATGAGCTCCACCTTGAAGGCGGGTGTGCCCCAGGGCCAAAGCAGGAAGCACTTCCCCAACAAATGAAAGGGCGCTTGTCCCGAGGGATGGGAAATACCCAAGCAGACCGTGGTGCCGATCAACTCGCCGGAGTCATACCAATTGATATAAGGGGAGACCAGGAAGGAATTGACCCCGACCAGAAGGACAAAAAGCACGACCATCGGCAGGAAATGGGACGGGAACAAGGGCGGCTTTTGCCCGGCCTTCATTTGAGCTCGCTCTGGAGTTTCTTGATCCGGGAATCGAGCTCGCCCGAGGGGTCCTTGAGTTGCAGTTCATTCAAGATGGCTTGGGCCCGGTTATAGGTCTTCAAGGCCTCTTGTTTTTTACCAAGCGCTTCCAGGATCTGGCCCTTCAGCAATTGGGCCGGAAGATAATAATCGTCGATATCCAAGGCCTGCTGGATCGGCGCGAGGGCATCTTGGGGCCGGTGCAGTTTCATCAGGATCAGGCTTAGGCTCAAATAATGGCTGGGGTCCTCCGGCGCTTTGTCGATCAAGCTCTTTTCCAGGTCCAAGGCTTCGAACAACCGTCCCCGTTTGAGCAGGTCCTGCACCTCGTTCTCGATGGGGGTCATGGCATAAGGCGATAAGCGTGAAGCCTCGTCGAAATCCTTCTTCGCTTCATTGAAATGTTTTTCCTTTTCGACCGGCGAAAGGGACGATGCCGCGCGGGCATCCTCGATCGCGCCAAGGCAATTCCAGGGGTTCATGTTGTTCGGTTGCCATTGGATGCTGCGGCGGGCCCTCTCCTCGGCCCCTTGCAGGTCCCCTGCCCTTTCCAAAAGAACGCTCTTGAAGTTCTCCATTTGGCTGGAGTAATCCCGGAAAGCTCCCACGCCCAAGGTCCAAAAACTCACCAGCAACAGGGCCGCGACGGCGGCCCATTGGAAACGGTCCGACAATTTGAGCGAGATGTTCAGGTCTTCATCGGCATCTTTCTTTTTCAAGGCATAGGTGACAAAGCCCAGAAGGACCAGTTGATGAGGCCAGCTGTTAGCGGTGAAATCCACGAAATTATGGCAAGCTTCCAGGATGATCATGTAAAAAGCGAACTCGGAGACTTTCGCTTCCGCGGTCAGTTTCTTGAAGATCGATACGGTTTGAAAGTGTCGCCGGAACTGGACCACCAACGCCCATAAAAGCACCAAGGTGAGCGCCAGCGCGGGCAACCCGCATTCCGCGGCCACTTGCAGGTATTCGTTATGGGCGAAAGGGGTTGCGGTGTTCCAAAGGGAACCCGAACGATAGATCGGATAGACCACCCCAAAAGTGCCTGGTCCAAAACCCCAAAGCGGTTGGGCCAGGGCCATGTGGATGGCGCTTACCCATACGTAGACCCGGAAATAAGCCCGAGGGTCCATATCGACCGCGTGGAAGATACGATTGATCATGGGGACCGATGCCAGGACCGCCAGGCCCACGATGATCATGAAACGGCTCCATTGGCCCGAGGTCCAGGCCGTAAGGGTTTTCTCGATCTCCCGGGTGTTCAGAACCGCGTAGATCACGACCACCAACACCATGGATAAAAAAGCGCCCCGGCTTTGGGTGCAACCCCATCCCGCCAACACGATGAGGAAATTGATCAGGGGTACCCGTTCTTGCCGGATCATCCGCAGCAAAGCGAAGACCAAAGCCAATCCCAAATAACCCGCGGCGATGTTCTGGTTGATGAAGAACCCTTCCCGGGGAACAATATTTTGGAAGAAAGGCAGCATGAAAAAATGACCCGCGGTGGAAATGATCAGCCAAAGGGCGGAAATGACCGAGGTCGTCCAAAAAACATTCTCGAACCGGGGATAAAGCTCGGGAAAGAGTTCCCAAAGGGTTCTCAGGGAGAACCACAAGAGAACAATGACCAAGAGGTTCTTAAGGGCATAGAGGCTGTCAAAAACCTGGTCTGAATTGCTCGCCGAGAGCAGGGCCCAGGCGGTCAAGGCCAGGACCAGGGTGTCGGCCAACCCCAGGGTCCAGACCTTGGGCGAGAAGGAACCGTTAAAGATCAGCGCCGAACAGACCAAAAGAAGTCCCAGGGCGAACCAGCGTAGGATCAGGTCCTCGGTCAGCCAGGCCGGCACCGGCGCTACCGGGATCAGGGCCGACAGGGCCACTAAGGTCAAAAAGAGGAATCCCATGGAACGGCCTAGGATGGTCATGGATGAAGGGGTGGTCGTTTTCATGCTTTCATTCTAGCAGGCCCTAAAAACCGTGGACAGATGAATGACCTTTTTTAAGGGTTGTCCCATAGAGCTTTTCGATCTCTTGTAACATCCGGTCCATCAAAAAACTGCCCCGCAGGGCTTTTTGTCCCGTCCGGCCCATTTGGCGGGCCAAGGCCGGCCTCGACAGAAGGATCTCAACAGACCGGGCCATCTTGTCAACCTCATGGGGTTGGGCCAGGAACCCGGTGACCTTTTCACGGACCACCTCAGGCGTTCCATTGACTGCGGTCGCCACCACCGGCTTCCCCGCCGCCATGGCCTGGAGCACCACCCGCGGCAATCCCTCATGTAAGGAAGTTAAAAGAAGAACATCTGAAACAGCCAAGAGTTCAGCCACATCCTCCCGCCAACCCAGCAGTTTGAAATTGGGGACGAGTCCCTTTTCAGCGATCTTTTTTTCGACCGCCCCGCGCAAAGGTCCGTCGCCGGCCCAAAGGAAGAGCGCCTTGGGCATTAAGGACTGGACCCGAGCGGCAACTTCCACCACATCAAAAGGCGATTTTTGATTCTTGAAGTTCGACAGGACCAAGACCGCCGGACGGCCTTGTGGATTGAGCTGGGCCCGCGCTTTTTTGGCTTTGTTCGCGGGCAGAAGATAATTCCGGGGCAGGATACCGCTGTGGATCACCTGATATTGTTCTTTTTGGCCGATCCCCAAGCCCAGACCTTCGGCCCGGTTATGGGCGCTGACCGTGATGATCCGATCGGTGATGGGCGCGGTCCATTTTTCCAAAAGGATGTAAAACCAGCGGGTCAAAAAGAACTGTCCGTCAAAGAACCCCCAGCCATGGACCGTGTGGATGATGACCGGCACGCCCGCCAGCTTGGCCGCCCAGCGGCCCAAGAACCCCGCTTTGGAACTATGCGTATGGACGACTTGGACTTTTTCTTTTCTCAGGATCGAAGCGAGGGTAAAGAACGCGTAGAGGTCCCACCAGGGACGGATCGGGTGTTTGAGTTCGGGCAAGAAGTAGGTCTTGAGGTTCTTTATCTTTTGGGCGTCGGCGTCCAGGTAGCCGCCCACACCGGAAAGAAGGAGCACGCCGTATTTCTTTCGGTCATGGTTCGCGCAGCAATAAAGCGTGTTCTGCTGGGCGCCGCCCAGGTCCAATCGGGTGATGACATGGGCGACCTTGACGCGCTCAGCCATCGGACCCCGGAACATCCGCGGCCTCATTGGAGAGCTTATCGTTGACGGCTTTCATCTTGGCCTTCTTGGCCGCTTTCTTGGCGGCCTTCTCATCCGCCTTCACCTGGGCCAAAGCATCCTCGTCCACACCCACGATGGGCTGTACATTGGCTTTGATGGCTTTTTCGTCGTCCTCGCTTTGGAGGAACTTTTGCATCCATTCCCATTGACGGGTCAAGCCTTCCTTCAGGCTGACCTTGGGTTTGAAGCCGAATATCTTTTCAAGGCGGGCCGTGTCGGCGCGGGTGGCCATCACATCGCCCTTTTGGCGCTCGAGGAAAGTCTTGGCGCTGGTCTTGCCGCTGATCTCTTCCAGGAGAGTGACCGCTTCCATCAAGGTGCAAGGCGACCCGCCTCCCACGTTGACCACCTGGCCCACCGCCTCGGGCGAGGTAATGGCCGCGTTAATGACATCGACCACATCGTCCACATAGGTGAAGTCGCGCACTTGCTTGCCGTCGCCGTAAATGGTCAGCGCCGCGTCATGCAGGATGCTTTGGGCGAAACGATGGAAGGCCATATCGGGCCTTTGGCCCGGACCATAGACCGAGAAGAACCGTAAGCAAACCGTCGGCATCTTGTATTCCATGTGATAAAGCTGGCAAAGATGTTCCGCCGCCAGCTTGGTCACCCCATAGGGGCTCTTGGGCTGTACCCGCATGTCTTCATTGAGGAAAAGCTCGGGCTGGCCTTCGGGCATGGGCACATCTCCATAGACCGAGGAAGAGGAAGCGTAGATGAAACGCTTGAGCTTGCTGCCCTTGGATTCTTCCAGAAGACGCTGGGTCACCTGGATATTGTTGCTCAAATAACGGCTGAAGGACGCGCCCCAGGAACCCCGTACCCCCGGCTGGCCCGCCAGATGGATGACCACTTCGGTGCCTTTGAGCACCTTGATCAAGGCCATGGTCGCCAGGTTCTCCTCGACCAGTTTGAACTTGGGATGCAGTAACACCGGCATGAGCCCCTTTTCTTTTTGGCTCCGCGCGTAGTAAACATCGAAATCATCGACCCCCAACACCTCGTGGCCTTCTTTTAAAAGCCTCTGGGTGAGATGGGAACCGATGAAACCGGCACAACCCGTGACTAATATCTTCATGTTTCGCTCTCTAGTGGTTCAGGATCAAAACGACGCTTCGGTCAATAAGACAGCCCTCAAATATTCGGTCTCCGGAATGGACAGGATAATGGGATGATCTTCCGGCTGGGTCAAGCGTTCGACCAGTTTGAAATTGCGCTCCGATTCCTCGACCGCTTCCCGGCAGATTCCTTCGAGTACGCTCCAGGCGAAGTGATGGGAACAGCTGGCCAAAAGGATGCTCCCTCCCCCATTGAGCATATCCAAGGAATTGCCGATCAGGCGCTTCATGGCCAGACGGCCCGCGGGCAGGTCATGCACGCTTTTCGACAATGGCGGCGGGTCCAAGAGAATGATATCAAAGGACTTTTCCTCTTTCTTAAGGTCGCGGACGGCCTTAAAACTATCCCTCTTCTCGAACTGCACCAGTTTTTCGACGCCGTTCAGTTTCACGTTGAGGGCCGCTTCGTCCAAGGCCACTTGGGAGGAATCACAGGCCAGCACGCTTTTCGCGCCACCCAGTGCCGCTTGGATGGAAGCACCGCCCGTATAGGCGAAAAGGTCCAGCACCTCTTTACCCTCACAGATCTCTTGAAGCCTCTTACGTCCGATACGGAAGTCCAGGTAGAAACCGGTCTTCTGTCCCGCTTGGGGATTGGCGTGGAACTTGGCGTTCCCTTCGGTGAAGGTGAGGGGCATCTTGCCCTCGGCGGTCAGCCAGCCTTGGAACTCAGGCATGCCTTCTTTTTGGCAAACTTCCCCGACGCTCTTCTCGTAAACGAACTTGTATCCCTTTTCTTGGAAGGTCTTGGCCATCACCGGCACGAAAGGCTTGAGTCCCGCGCTGAAGCAGGACAACACCACCGTGTCATCGAAAGCGTCGGCGATGATGCCCGGTAACCCATCGGCCTCGCCAAAGAGCAAACGCAGGCCGTCGGTGGCGTATTTCTTGGAAAGTCCGTCGCGGTTCTTGATGGCCGTCGCGACCCGACCCGCGATGAAAGCGTCGTCGATCTCTTGGCCGAAGCCCTTGGTCAATAAACGGATGAGGATCTTGGAGGAAGGGCTGGCGACCCCCCGGCCTACCGGCGTGCCCTTGGAGGTAATGACCTCCGCCAGGGATCCGGGCGTCAGGGGCTTGTGGCCCGTTTCGACCTCATTGGCGAAGACCCAAGGATGGCCCGCCAAAAGGCGGTCTTCTTCCTTAGGCTTCAATTTGACGCGCGTGTAATAGTTCAAGGTAAGGCTCCATTCGGTTCAGCGGTTGTGCGGATGTGGATCAGAACGTGAGAGAAAAGGCCGTCACCGTCGGATGGAAGGCTTTTTGGACCTGTAGCCGGATCGGTTCCTGTGCCGCCGCTTGGCGGTATTGAAGATACTGGTTATAGACCGTGGGGTCTACGTCGTAATCCTTGGGCATGATCAAGACGCCCACGACCACCCCCGCGCAAAGGCCCAAGGTGCCGTCGATGATGAGAGGCGCGGTCAGGTCCTGGTTCGTCGGGGTGAACTCATAGGCGGCAAAAAGCCCTAACCCGGCACCCACAATGCCGGAAAGGATCAACACACCCGCCCGGGCGCTACCGTTGACCCCGGGACCCTTGTCATGAACGTCCATCCGGCGGTAATCGCCTTTTTGGGCGTCATGCTGGGCGTCCCCGATCCAATCAAACAGGGAAAAATGGTCCGGCCTCTGCTTGATCTCGCTGGGATTATTGTCCGGCGAGTCGTCTTCCCAATAAAGAGCGTGGGCCTGGGGGATCAAGGGATAGACCGTCATGCCCGCCAGGTAAAAGAGAGCCGAGAGAAGGACCGTGGTTTTGATGAAAGAAGCTTTAAAAGTCATGGGAAAAATTATACCTGCATTCAAATTGAAGGAAAGGGGAAAAACCCGGTTGTCCTCAGGGCGTCAGGCTGTAGATCGCGTTATTGTCATAATCCGCCACGTAAAGGAGAGAACCCAGCCAGGCCACGCCATCGGGGCCGAAGTAAGTCCCGCCCGCTCCGTTCCACTGGGCGGTCAGGATACCTGAGGAGTTGTATTCCTCCACCAAGGGATTTTCCGTGTTGTAATCCGCGGCAAAGATATTACCGCTCCCATCCAGGGCGATGCCAAAAACATCCGATCCTTCCGCCGTGGCGAATTGACTTTGCCACACGCCCGAAAAGTTGAATATCTGGATCAATTGATTGCTCGCGTCGGCCACATAGACCATCGTCGCCGGGGCGCTGGTAATGGTCACCGCGACCGCCGAGGGATTGTCGAATTGGCCGTTGCCCTGACCTAAGGTTCCCCATTGCTTGACCGAACTAACCCCGCCGGAGGAGAAAACGTCGATCTGATCGTTCCCCGTGTCCGCCACATAAACATAGCCATTGGCGTCCACCGCGATGCCTCCAGGCTGATTGAAGGCGTGTCCGCCGGACCAATTGTTCCAGCTGTTGATCGGGGCATTGGTCGCGCGGTTGAACTCAAAGACAGCGCCGTTGCCCGAGTCTAGGACGTAATAAACATTGTTCACCGTATCGACGGCCACTCCGGAAAGACTTCCAAAGACCGTCGAGTTGTATTGGTTGAACGAAGTGACAAGACCGCCACCGCTGTAAATGGAAAGCGTACCGTCCCCTCCCGCCACATAGACCGTGACCGGTGATCCGACCACCGCGATACCGCTCGGAACATTTGGGCTGTAGAGCGCCAGTGGGCTTTGCATGGTCGCGGCGGGCGTGGGAGTGTTTGTCGTGGTCAAGGTCGGCTGCAGGGTATAAGTAGGTGTAGAAGTGAACCCGAATTGATTCGTGGGCGTGGCCGAGGCCACCACCGGGGTGCTGGGGCTGGTGGGCAAAAAGTTATTGCCCGTGTTGCCGCAGGCCATCGGTATCCAAACACCGACACCTAGGGACAGGCACCAAAAAAGGGTTAAGAGGAAAGACCTGGAAAGTTTCACGATGCTTAGTTTACCACCTCAAAAGTCGCTAACGGCCCTCAGCGCGGTTTTTGGATGATCCCGCCGCCCACCACGCCGTCATCTTCATAAAAGACGGCGGATTGGCCCGGTGTGACCGCCCGAGCCGGGTCCTTCAGGACCACCCGGACCCGCTTGGGACCGTCCGGATAAAGAATAGCGGGCTGTTCGGTGGAACGGTAGCGCACTTTGGCCAGAACTTCCCGGGGCGCCGTAATCGGCTCCCAAGCCACCCAATTCATCTCCCCAACGGCGAACTCTTTGACGAAGGTTTCTTCGTCCCGGCCCACAATGACCGTGGCGGTATCGGGCTGTAATTCGACCACAAAGAAAGGCCCACCGGACAAGCCCAAACCCTTGCGCTGGCCGATGGTATAACCCGCGATCCCCTCATGGCGGCCCAGGACATTGCCTTGGGTATCCACGATATTGCCGGGCACAAAGGCCCGGGGCCGGTGGATCTTCACGAAATCGCGATAGCTGTTTTGGGTAACGAAACAGATATCCATGCTCTCGGGTTTTTCGGAAACATCCAGCCCGAAACGGCGCGCGTCCTGGCGGACCTGTTCTTTTTTGTGCTCGCCCAAGGGAAAGAGCAAATGGGACAACAACTTTTGACTGAGCTTATAGAGGACATAGCTTTGGTCCTTATCGTCATCCAAAGCCTTGCGCAGCCGCCAGCGCCCCGTCTCCGGGTGTTGGTCCAAACGGGCATAGTGGCCCGTCGCCAATTTTTCGCAGCCTAAGGTCAAAGCTTGTTGAAGAAGAAGTGGAAGTTTGGCGAAGCGGTTGCACTCGATACAGGGATTGGGCGTCAGACCCTGTTCATATTCATCCAGGAAACGGTCCACCACATTGGCACGAAAAACATCCAGGCCTTCGTTCACATAATGGGCAGCACCCAGCTTGAGGGCCACTTGCTTGGCGTCTTGGATATCCTCGACCGAACAGCACTTTTGCCCCTTGGGCTCCACGGTCTTCACCTTGACCGCGCCGTTCTCTTCCGGGGTAATTTCGCAGGGTAATATTTTGAGGGTGAGTCCCAGCACTTCGTGACCCTGTTCTTTTAACAGGCCCAACACCGCCGAAGAATCCACACCGCCGCTCATCGCCACACCGATCTTCATCTCTACCAGCTTTCCTTAAACTTTTTGGGAGATCTCACGAAGGGCCTTCAGGGCCTTTTCGACTTCCACGTCCGTGTTATAGGGTCCAAAACTGAACCGGACCGTTCCGATAGGATAGGTCCCGATGGCCTTGTGGGCCAGGGGCGCGCAATGAAGTCCCGAGCGCACCATGATGCCGTATTTTTCATCCAACTCATAAGCCAGCTCCGAAGGATCCATTCCTTCCACATTAAGGGAGACCACTCCTACCCGCCCCCCAGTCACCCCCGAGAGCAAACCATAGGTCTTGACCCCTTTGATCTTCTCCGCTTGGCTGAGGAACCGCTGGGTCAGGGCTTCTTCTTTACGGAAGACCGATTGCACACCGTTCTTAAGAAGATATTCCACCCCGGCCCGCAAGGCGGCTAAGCCCCAGTAATTTTGGGTGCCGCTTTCGAACTTGTCCGGCCACTGGGTCGGTTGTTCTTCCTTGTCGCTGTTGGAGCCCGTGCCGCCTTCGATGAGCGAGTCCAGGTCCCGCTTGGCGGAAACCGCCAAACCCCCGGTACCCGGCGCGCCCAAAAGGCTCTTGTGGCCCGTGAAAGCCAAAAAGTCGATATTCATTGCCTGCATGTCGATGGGCACCACGCCCGCGGTCTGGGCCGTATCCACCAGAAAGGCGATGTTCTTTTTCGCACAAAGGGCACCTACTTCCGCCACCGGGGTCAGGGTACCGATCACGTTCGAGGCATGGGTCAGGCAGACCAGCTTGGTGTTGGGTTTAAAGGCTTCCTCGAAATCATAGGGGTTCAACCGGCCCGTGGCGTTGGCGGGCACGATGGTGTATTCAATGCCCCGTTCGGCCTTGAGCTTGTTCAAGGGGCGGATGACCGCGTTATGTTCGAGGCCCGACAGCACCACATGATCGCCCGGTTTGAGATAACCCTTCAGGGCGATGTTGATGGCTTCAGTGATGTTCTTGGTGAAGAGGATCCGGTCCATGCGTTGGATATGGAAAAGTTTGGCCAGCGCCGAACGGGTGCCGAAGACCAGCTCATTGGACTCGATGGCGGCGCGATAAGCGCCACGGCCATGGGAAACCCCGACATTCTGGGCGAAATCGACCAAAGCTTTCAGGACCTGGGGCGGCTTTTGGCGGCTGGTGGCGGCGCAATCCAGGTAGATGGGCTTGGGTCTTTTAGGAGCGGTTTTCTTTTTTTTCTTGGGGGTCATGGGGGTCATCATAGGGCAGGGCACCAAAGGAATCAAACCAGGAGGGATTTACTCATATTTCAACCGGTAACCCACACCCGGCTCAGTTAAAAAATAGTGGGGACGATTGGGATTTGGTTCCAACTTTTGGCGCAACTGATGGATGTATAACCTTAAATATTGCGTTTGATCGTCCGCTCCCGGCCCCCATATTTCTTTCAATATCTGTTTTTGGGTGACCACCTTCCCGGCGTGACGGACAAGTAGGACCAATAGGTCGTACTCATGGGGCGTTAAGTGGACCTCATTGCCTCGGGCCTTGACCGTTCGGGATGCCAGGTTCACCTCGAAATCTTTGGTCTCAAAGAGAGGATCTTTGTCCCCCTGCTTCACCCTTTGAAGATGTCGCAAGGCCACCCGGATACGGGCCAATAGTTCGCCGATGTCGAAAGGCTTTGTTAAATAATCGTCCGCTCCGGCGTCCAATCCCTCGATCTTGTCCTTTTCTTTTTCCCGGGCGGTCAGCACGATGATGGGAATCGTTGTCCATTCGCGCAGACGGCGAAGGACCTCTAAGCCGTCCATATCAGGCAAACCCAGGTCCAGGAGGATGATGGCAGGCTGATGGGACGCCGCCAAGGATAGGCCTTCCTCAGCGGTCACCGCTTCGACCACCTTGAAACCATGGCTTTCCAAGGCCGGTTTTAGGAACCGCCGAATGGGCGTTTCATCCTCAATGATCAAAATGATCTGTCCTTCGGCCACGCTATCCTCTTTTCACGACCGACAAGGGCATGGTGAACTTGAAGGCCGCCCCGCCGCCCGGTCGGTTCTCCGCCCAAATGGTCCCGCCATGGATCTCGACGAAACCCTTGCAGATCGAAAGGCCCAATCCCGCGCCGCTTCGGACCTCTTTTTGGGGGCCACGGTAGAATTTGTCGAATAACTTCGGTATATCGGCCTCGGGAATACCCGGACCCCGGTCTTCCACCGATAGGCAAAGTTCGCCGCCTTCTATCCGGCCGATGATCTCCAAGGGGCTTTTTTCAGGGGTGTATTTCAAGGCATTGTCCAACAAGTTCACCAACACTTGTTCGATCAAAAGCCCGTCCATGGGTACCATCGGCAGGTCCGCCGGCACATCAATGGTCAGCGGCCTTCCTTCCAGTTTGTCCTCGATACGGGCCACCGCGGATCCCACCACATCGGCCGGATATTGAGGCTCCCTTTGGGGATGGACCCCGCCGGATTCGATCTTGGTCATTTCTAACAGGTTATGGACCAGCCGCTCCAACCTTTCGCTTTCGTCCCGGATATTCTCCAAAAGATCCTTTTGAGTGCTCGGCGCCAGCTTTTGCCCGCTTTCCAACAAACTGCTGATAGAGCCCGTAATGGCGGCCAAGGGGGTTCGAAGGTCGTGCGAGACCGAGCTTAACAGCGAACTGCGGAGTTTCTCCTCCTCCATCTGCATCTGGGTCTCTTTTTGTTTTTCTTCCAATTGGTCTCCCGAGACCGCCAAGGCGGTTTGATGGGCGAACGCTTCCAAAAGATGCATTTGTTCGGGGATCCAAAGTTTTTCCGGCGAGTAGGGTTTTACCCCCAAAGCCCCTACGGGAACACCCGAGGCCAAAAGCGGCGCGTAAAGCGCGTCGGTGCCCGGCAGGGTATCCGTTCCTTTCCCGACCATTTGGCCCAGGTCATAGGCCCAATGGGCGACCCCCATTTCCTTGGGACCCAGATGGAAATCCGCCACGTTCCCGCACCGGACTTGAAGCCGACCATTGTCATCCGGAAGGAAGGCGATGACCGCGCTGTCGAAAACCTCCGAGATATGTTTCACGGCGATCTCTAATAATTCCTGGGTGCCGCGGGTCGAGGCCAATTCCCGGCTCAGGGCGTAAAGGGCCGCCGTGCGTCTTTCCCGCAAGCGGGAGATCTGGGCTTGCTGGCGGATGCGCACCGTGGAATTACTGATGGCCAGACCTACCAGGAACATGACCAGGAACACGAAAAGATATTGAGTGTCCGATACCGCGAAAGAGAACCGGGGCGGCACGAAGAAAAAATCCAGGGCCACCACACTTAACAGCGAGGCCATGCTGGAAGGGCCCAAGCCCTGCCGGGACGAGATGACCAGGATGCCGAAGAGGTACAGCATGATCAAATTGGACAGGTCCACATAAGGAAATAGGACCCAGGCCGCCGCCGTGCTGATAGCCACCGTCAGGACCGCGTAACCATAACCCAGCCAATTGACCTCTGTTTTGATCGCGCTGTTTTTCCGTTTTTCGACCGGGGCCGGTTGAGCCTCGCCCTTGGTCGCGTAAACGTCGATCTCACCGCTTTGCCGCAAAAGATGGTCCACGGGGGAAAGAAAGAATAGCCGGTGGAAAAGCCCGCCTTGGGGCTTCCCCACGAAGATCTTCGTGACGTTCCGGTCCCGGGCGTAACTCAAGACCTCTTCAGTGAAATTGTCCCCGCTCAAGGTGGCGGTCTCCGCGCCCAATTGCTCCGCCAACCGCAAATGACGGATGACCCTTAAACGCGCCGCTTCGGACAATCCCGCGGCCTTTCGGGTCTCCACATAAACAGCGATCCAATCCGCCCGGAGGCTTTTGGCCATGCGGTGGGCGGAACGGATCAGGTTGGCCGAAGAGGGGCTGGGCCCCACGCAGACCAGGATACGGTCCGAGGTGGGCCAGGTTTCCTGGATGGATTTATCTTTTCGGTAATCCTGCACCTGCTGGCCGACCCGGTCCGCGGTCACCCGCAAGGCGATCTCGCGCAGGGCGATCAAATTGCCTTTGCGGAAGAAATTCTCGATGGCCCGCTGCGCCGCTTCAGGCACATAGACCTTCCCTTCGGAAAGCCGTTTGAGCAGGTCGTCCGGTGGTAAGTCCACCAATTCCACGTCATCAGCTTCTTCCACCACTTTGTCCGGCAAGGTTTCCCGCACTACCACCCGGGTGATCTGGGCCACGATATCGTTGACGCTCTCCAAATGCTGGACGTTCAGGGTGGTGTAAACATCGATACCGTTGTCGAGCAGTTCCTGGACGTCCTGCCAGCGTTTCAAATGCCGGGAACCCTCCGCGTTGGTATGGGCCAGTTCATCGACGAGCAGGAGGTCCGGATGGGCTTGAATGGCGGCGTCCAGGTCGAATTCTTTGAGCCGGGTGCCGTGATAGACCAACTCCCGGGGGGACAAGATCTCCATCCCATCGACCAAAGCGGCGGTCTCTTTCCGTCCGTGGGTCTCGACGATCCCGATCAACACCCTGGCACCCTCGGCTTTTCGGGTCCGGGCCGCTTCCAACATGGCATAGGTCTTCCCCACGCCCGGAGAGAACCCGAAGAAGATCTTCAGTTTCCCCCGTTCGGCTTTGCGCTCTTGGGCTTGGACCCGGCTCAACAGCTCGTCGGGATTGGGTCGTTTATCGTTCATGGTCAAAGGTCATTATAAGTTGGGCCGGCGAAGGCGCTTATGATATCGGCGCTTTCGAATGCGGTTTCATTAGTATTTTGTTAGGAAAAGCCCAAAACAAAAAGCGGAAGGCCGCTGATCTTCCCTGAAAGATCGGCGAGCGCTTCCGCCCCAAATGGATAGGGTTCTCCCTGATTCTATATCTCCAACTCGCAGGCCAGATTGATCCGGTCTTCCGAGGTCACGAAATTCGGGACAAAACTGGTCCCCGCGTTGTTCACCCCATTGGATGAAGTGATGCCACCCGGTCCATTGAAATAAGGCACCGAAGAACCCCGGTGATTGAACTCGATCTGGTACATCAAATATTGGCTCGGCATGATGCTCCAAGTGATGGTCCAATCCCAACCTTGGAAAGGATCGCCCGGGTTCTCGGTGAAATAATTGCTGCTGTAATTGGCCGCGTTATAGCCGCCGGTCTGGCCGTTCGGCAGGTCCGGCAAAAGCACCAGGTACCGGCCCGTGTTGGTCATCCAGCCGCCACCCAAAGTGATGGCCTGGTGGTCATTGTCGTACCAGAAGCGGTTGTAGATCATCCCGCCAAAGAAGTTTTCTTGGTTCGGGGTGATATGGGTGATCGGGTTCCCGTTGGTATCGACCATTCCGAGGGACGAAGGAACATCACCCCACATCTGGCCGTAATCCACCGTAAGGGAAAAAGCCACCTTGTCGATGGGCGCCTTCGGATTGTCGATATATTTGACCAAGAGGCTGTTATCGCTGTGCATCCGATAAAGGTTCGGCGCTCCCAGGTTATCACTTCCATAGTAAGCGTTGAACACCGTGGAAATGTCACCCGTCGGCGCCCACTTGATCTGATAACCCAAACCCGGTTGCTGGTTGAACTCGCCATAGGACTGCCAACCGTTGATCAGCCAGGGTTCGATCTTCAGGTTCCTTTCCGGAAACCATTGGACACGCATCCCATTGAAGAACCAGGGGGTATTGGAAGAGACATAGGAAGGCTGGTAGGTCCAGTTCTCCGGGCTGTAATAGCTGAAGAGTCCTACATAGGACATGAAGATACCCGCTTCTACGTTCAAGCCGTAGTTCACGTCGAAATGGTAACCACCCCAAGCCTCGGCCAAATAACGGTAAGCGCTGGCCAGGTCCGTCGTTCCTACCGCCGGACTGGCATCGTTCCGTACCGTTTGGGTCGCGTCCGTGCCGAATTGGGTCAGGATTCGTCCGATTACGTTGTCCACGTGCAGGTCGCCGCCCACACCGATATCCTGGACCTCGAACTCATTGACCAAGCTGCCTTCGGTGGTACCCACGAGGACATGGTCCACTGGATGGGCAAAGTCGTAGATGTAATGAATATCCATGGTGATCTCGGGGGTGAAATAAGGATTATCCAAAGGATTGTCCTTTACCCGGCCGTTCCCGTTCATCCAAGTGAAGTCCGCGAAAGTGAAAGGCACCTCCGGCGTCGCCGCCACGGTCTGGGTTGTGGGCGCCTGCTCTGAAGCCACAAGCTGAGGAGCATGAGTTGGTTGTACCAATGGTCTATTGACAGAACCATTGGCAGCGCTTTCAGGTTTTGGTGCGCTTTGATCCGCCCAAACGCTCATCGGCGCGCAAAGCAGACCGAGAAGGATCCCCTTCCACATTATTTTTTTCCAAGAGAACTGATCCATGACTTTTTCCTTTCCGGTATACCGGTATAATTAACGCGTTGAATCCAAGGCCAGATTGAGCTCCACCACATTCACGGCGGGATCGCCTAAGAAACCCCACCAACCTGTTTTTTCCGTGTACTTCTCGATCAAAGCCTCCACCGCTTTGAGTTCCATCTTCCGCGCCCGGGAAACCCGGCCCGCTTGATACTGGGCCGCCGCAAGGCTGATATGCGGGTCCAAACCGCTGCCCGAAGCCGTGACCAGGTCCATCGGAATCAGTGCGTTATTTTCCGGGTCAACCTTCCGTAAGGCCTCCACCCGGCCTTTGACCGTATTGATGAAATCCGGATTGGTTGGG
This sequence comes from candidate division FCPU426 bacterium, assembly GCA_027452205.1. Lineage (GTDB taxonomy): Bacteria > Oederibacteriota > Muellerivitia > Muellerivitales > Muellerivitaceae > Bog-1183. The sequence goes on from DAIDGV010000012.1 coordinate 118,920, forward strand.
CCTGAATTGGACCCCCCGGAATTGGCGGCGTTGTAGGCATAAGGTGTGGTCGCCGAAGGCCGGCTCCAGAAATACTTCGCGTCAGTGAAAGGTTGACCGATCAGTACGGACCCCACCTTCTTGCCGTTCAATTCGATGAAACTTCCTGAGGCTTGTTTGGGGAATAAAACCTGCCCCAAAAAGGTCATCACACCCGGATAGATCAACCCCACCAGCACCGTGAAGATCACCACGAACAAAAATGACGATCGCGTTTGCGTCCAGATCTCTTTCAACATGGCTCTCTCCTCATTTCACCAATCCCAGGCTCACTAAGATCACGTCGATGATCTTGATCCCCAGGAAGGGCACGATGATCCCGCCTAAGCCGTAAACAATGAAGTTATCCCGCAAAAGCACCGAGGCCGAAGCGGGCCTGTATTGAACGCCTTTCAAGGCCAATGGCACCAGGAACACGATGATGATCGCGTTGAAGATGACCGCGGACAGGATGGCGCTTTGGGGCGTGGCCAAATGCATGATGTTGAGCTTGTTCAGTTCCGGATAGGTCAAGGCAAAAGCCGCCGGAATGATGGCGAAATATTTCGCCACATCGTTCGCGATGCTGAAAGTGGTGAGGGACCCACGGGTCATCAACAGCTGTTTTCCGATCTTGACGATCTCGATGAGCTTGGTGGGGTTCGAGTCCAGGTCCACCATATTGCCCGCTTCCTTCGCGGCCTGGGTTCCGGTATTCATGGCCACCGCCACATCCGCTTGGGCCAAGGCCGGCGCGTCATTGGTGCCGTCCCCTGCCATGGCGACCAATTTGCCGCCCGCCTGGGATTGCCGGATAAGCTTCAATTTATTTTCAGGCGTCGCTTGGGCTAAAAAGTCATCGACACCCGCCTCGGCGGCAATGGCCGCGGCGGTGAGCGGGTTGTCCCCGGTGATCATGATGGTCTTGATCCCCATGCGGCGCAGTTCCGCGAATCGCTCTTGGATGCCGCCCTTGACGATGTCCTTCAGGTGGATCACACCCAAAACAGCTTTCCCCTCAGCCACAACCAAGGGTGTGCCGCCCCTACGGGCGATTGCTTCGACCCCAACACGCACATCATCGGGATATTTTCCGCCCTGCTCTTTGATATAGGCCTCGACCGCGTCCGCGGACCCCTTACGAATGGCCCGTCTGCCGATATCCACGCCGCTCATGCGGGTCTGGGCCGTGAAGGGGATAAAAGTAACCTTGAGAACGTTCATTTCCCGGGCCCGCAGTCCATACTTTTCCTTGGCCAAAACCACAATGCTGCGACCTTCCGGCGTTTCGTCGGACAAGGAAGAGAGTTGGGCCGCTTCGGCTAGATCCGAGATATCGACGCCCGCCGCCGGGATAAATTCGGTTGCTTGACGGTTCCCCAGGGTGATCGTCCCTGTTTTATCCAAAAGAAGGACGTCAACGTCCCCGGCCGCTTCGACCGCCCGGCCCGACATGGCGATGACATTAGCCTGGATCATGCGGTCCATCCCCGCGATGCCGATGGCGGATAAAAGGCCGCCGATAGTGGTGGGCGCCAAGCAAACGAACAGGGCCACCAGCACGGTCACCGTTACCACTTGACCTGATCCCGACACAAAAACGCTGAATATGGAGAAAGGCAACAAGGTCGCGCAGACGATCAAAAAGACGATCGTCAAGGCCGCTAAAAGGATGTTCAGGGCGATCTCATTGGGTGTTTTTTGACGTTTGGCGCCTTCCACCATGGAGATCATGCGGTCCAAAAAGGACTCGCCCGGGTTCGAGGAAACTTTGATGATCAGCCAGTCCGAGATGACCTTGGTACCGCCGGTTACCGCGCTGCGGTCACCGCCGGACTCCCGAACCACCGGGGCACTTTCGCCTGTAATGGCGCTTTCATCCACCATGGCCACGCCCAGCACCGCCTCGCCGTCCGCGGGAATAAAGTCGCCCGCTTCGACCAGCACCAGATCGTCCTTGCGCAACTCACCGGACAAAACCTCGGTGACCTTGGATTCCTTCTTGGCCTCTTTCAGCTTCTTTGCTTTCACTTCTTGCCGCGACTTGCGCAAAGTATCGGCCTGGGCCTTACCGCGGCCTTCCGCCATGGCTTCCGCAAAATTGGAAAAAAGCACCGTGAACCACAACCACAGGGATACGGCGAAGATGAAACCCGGCGCGGCCTCTCCTTTTCCGATGAGCGATTGGACCCAGAGACCCGTGGTCAAAAGACTGCCCACCCAGACGGTGAACATGACCGGGTTCTTGACCATGTGGGCTGGGTTCAATTTTTTAAAGGACTCAAGGATCGCCTTACGGGTGATCTCGGCCTCGAAGAGCTTGCGTGGTTTCGTATGATCGGTCATTTCCATTCCCCTTTACTGATTCAACATTTTCAAATGCTCGACGACAGGCCCCAAGGCCAGCGCCGGGAAGAAGGTCAAAGCGCCGACAATGATGACCGTCGAGACCAGCATCACGATGAACAACAGGTTATGGGTCGGCAGTGTCCCCGAACCCTGGGGCACGATCTTTTTCCTGGCCAAGCTTCCCGCAATGGCCAAGGCCGGGATGGCCAGCCAGAACCGGCCAAACCACATGGCCACGGAGCCCAACAGGTTATAAAAGGGGGTATTGCCATTGATCCCCGCGAAGGCACTGCCGTTATTGGCGACCTGGGAAGTAAAGGCATAAAGGATCTCACTGAAACCATGGGCGCCTGGGTTGCTCACACCCGCCCGGCCTGCGGCGGTGGTGACCCCAATGGCGGTACAGGCTAGGATCAGGACCGGTGGAAAAAGAATGACCAGCGAGGCCATCTTCATCTCAAAAGCCTGGATCTTCTTGCCCAAGTATTCGGGCGTGCGGCCCACCATGAGCCCCGCCACGAAGACTGCCACGATGGCGAAAATGAGCATGACGTAAAGACCGGATCCCACACCACCCAGCACCACCTCACCCAGCATCAGCATCCACAAGGGCACAAAGCCGCCCATGGGCGTGAAGGAGTCATGCATGGCGTTGACGGCGCCGCAGGAAGTGCCTGTGGTAATGGTGGCGAATAGGCCCGAGTTGGCGATACCGAAACGGACCTCTTTCCCCTCCATGTTCCCGTTGTTCAAGACCGCGCCATCTTTACCTGCGGTCAGATGGTTCAGGATAGGGTTCCCCTGTTGCTCGAAATGCACGCAGAGGTAGACCATCGGCACCAGCAGGACCAACATGGCCAGCAAAACCGCCAAACCTTGACGCTTATCCCCCGCCATGATCCCGAAGGTGAAACAGAAAGCCGCTGAAATAGCGGTCAACGCCAACATTTCGATCATGTTGGTAAAAGCGTTAGGGTTTTCATAGGGATGCGCCGAATTAACGTTATAAAAACCGCCCCCATTGGTGCCTAGCATCTTGATGGCGACCTGGGAAGCCACCGGCCCCAGGGCCACCGATTGCTCGGTGACGACCACATGGGTCATCTGGGGTTTACCTGCCACGGTCACAGGTGTGCCGTCGGCAGTGCTCACTGCTTGGTCATAAGACGTGGGTTGCAATAGGGTGACGTTCTGGTAGGGGGCGAAAGTTTGGGGCGTTCCCTGGCTGATCAGCACCAGACCAATGACCAAACTGATGGGAAGAAGGATATAAAGGATGGACCGGGTCATATCGACCCAGAAGTTGCCCAGGTCCTTGGTTTCCTTCCGGACAAAACCCCGGATGAAAGCCACCAAGATGGCCATACCTGTCGCCGCGGACAAGAAGTTATGCACCGCCAATCCAGCCATTTGGGTGAAATAGCTTAAAGTGCTCTCCCCGCCATAATTTTGCCAGTTGGTATTCGTGATGAAGCTGATAGCAGTGTTGAAAGCCAGGTCCGGCGCAACCGCGCTTTGGCCCGCCGGGTTCAGCGGCAAATAATTCTGCAAACGCAGAATGGCATAAAGGACTACCCCGCCGACGATGTTGAACAAAAGCATCGCCAAGGCGTAATTCTTCCAATCCATCTCTTTTTGCGGGTCCACGCCTCCAACGCGGTATATGAGGCGTTCCAGCCAGCCGAACCAGCGGTCCAACCCAAAACCCTTATCCTCATAAACCCGGGCCATATACCAGCCCAAAGGTTTGGCCAAAACCAAAAGCGCGAAAAAGAAAAACCCGATCTGTAGCCATTGTGAATTGGTCATTAGAACCACTCCGGTTTGAGTAAAGCGATGGTGAGATAGACCAAAAGACCGATCGCGACGATGGCGCTGACGATATAGATGGCGGTCATTGCTCCGCCTCCATCATGTGGTCCAGCGCTGAAATGAACCAAACCGTTGAAAGGCAGAACAGGATGAAAACCCCAACGCATAAAAGTTCGATCATGGACGATCCTCCCAAAGATCCATTCACTCGAGACTCTGTTCAAGTCTGCGGCAAATCACAGGACCGGGATATGCTCCCAGTCACAGTCGAAAGGATAAGGAGAAACCGGATTAAGATGCTGTTAGGAGGGAAGCCAATGATGTTAGGAAAGTATTAAAACGAAGGGAATTCAAAGGACAGGAAACGACAAAAGGGCCTCTTCGGCCCTTTTGTGAACTAATCGATCTGTGGCAGGTACTTTTCCGGGTCCACGGGAATGCCGTGGATACGCACTTCATAATGCAAATGGCTGCCGGTGCTGCGGCCCGTGGAACCCACATAAGAGATGACCTGGCCCCGCTTCACTTCGTCGCCGACCTTCACGTCGATGCGGGAACAATGTCCGTAGCGGGTGCTGAAACCGTAACCATGCTCGACCACCACGATGCGGCCATAGCCCGTTTCCCAACCCGCGTAGACCACCAACCCGTCCGCGGTGACCCGGATAGGCGATCCGACCTCATTGGCGATATCGACGCCATAATGCCGGCCCGGTTCCCCGGTTAGGGGTGACGCCCTTTTACCGAAACCCGAGGTGATCCAACCCTTGAGGGGCCAGATAGAAGGTGTCGCCGCGACGATGGAACGCTGCCGGGTCAAATAAGAGGAAACTTCCTCGAAACTGGCTTCCTGCTTGGCCGCCACCGACCCGACCTCTTGCAGGTCCGTCTGGACCTTGTTGAGGATCTCCTGGTCCGGGGCTTGGAACAGTTGGTCGCTGTCGGTTTCCGTGGGGCCCTCGACCCCGTTATAAAGGAGCGCTTGTTTGCGGTCCCCCAACTTGAGCAGTTTACGGAACCGCCGGTCCACCTCGGCCATGTGCGAAAGCAACATACGGTTGTGCTCCAATTCGGTCATGATGGAATTCATTTGGACGCGCATCTTTTGGTCGTTCAAGGAGGCGAGTTCGTAATTGACGTCCTTGATCATGAGCATGGCGGCCCAGGTCACCAAACCGCCCAGGAGCAGCACCGAGGTATGGAGAATGAACAGGTTGGTCTTGATCTGGATAGGCGATCCCCCGTCGTGCGGGACCACCATGAAGGTCATCTTCTTGCGAAAATAGGTTTTGATCTGCTGCACCATGAACAACCGAGCCTTTCAAACACCGGGAGGAACAAAGGAAAAAAGCCGGTTTTTACGACTTTTTCACCTCACTGTAAAATAAGCCGTTCCCGAAAGACTGTCAATTAGGATGAGTCCGTCCGGCGTTCTTTCACCCGGGGGATTTAGAGCCCCAACAAAAACAACGAAGGGAACAACCGATAGATTTACTGTATTAAAGGCGGGGGAACCACAGATACACACGGATAAACACATATGGGGCTGCAAAACAAATAATGATCGGTGTCCATCCGTGTTCATCTGTGGTTCCAAATGAACTTAAACCGTAAAGCGTGTCTGTGGTTCCCTTTGTTTCTCGTTTAGGCTTTAAACCTAAATCGATTCGCCCTTGGTCTGGATGAACCGGTAGGCCGCCTCGAACACCTTTTCCTTCTCGTAGTCCATGGTGACCACATGGTCCGAGTTGTCCAGGTAAAGCAGGTGTTTATGGGAGGCGCCCAAGGCGTCGTAGATGATCTGCCCGTTAGGCGGGGGCACCATGGAATCCTTCCGGCCTTGCACCACCAAGGCCGGCACTTGGATCTGGGGCAATTCGGGCCGCACCACATCCATTAATTTCTTCAGCTCGAACAGGTTCTTGGTCGCCACATAGGGATAGGTCACATGCTTCGGAGCGCCTTTATCCAGAATGCCCCCGGTCAGGTTGGACGTGCGCCATTGCAGGAACCGGAAAAAGGCGATGCCATTGAAGCGAAAATCGAAGATCTTCACCGGCGTCGCCATGGAGATAACCCCCTCCACCGGGTGGTTGGCCGCTAAATGCAACGCTTGCAGACCGCCCATGGAAAGCCCGCCCACATACACTTTGGAGCAGCGTTTTTTGATCTCCTCATAGGCTTCGAGAACGCTGACGACCCAATCTTCCCAGGCCGTCTTGGACAGGTCCTTCGGGTCCGTGCCGTGGCCCTTGAGCCAAGGGGCCAGGATGGAGATGCCCTTTTGGGCCAGATAATTCCCCAGAGGCTCCACCTCGCCCGGCGTGCCCGTCAATCCATGGATCAATAAGATGCCCGTATCCCCCTGTTTCGACTCGAACCCGATCCTCATGAGGCGCCTCCCTTAGGAACTCCGGCTTGCATCTGCTTGATCTCAAAAAGCACTTCATCGTCCTTAGGATGATTGTAAGCCTCTTTGGCCGATCGCACATACCGCACGACACCCTGGGGATCAACCACCACCACGCCCACCCGGCTGATATCCTCGCCATGGTGCCCGCCCTTAGGGTCCCGGAACCCGTAAGCATCGATCAAATGGAACTCCCCGTCACTGAGCAACGGGAAAGGAAAACGCCATTGGTTATTGAAAATGGCCGAATCATCCACCGGGTCCACGCTGACCGCCGCCACCGCCACGTGGGCCGCCGTGAACTGGGGAACGTCCCTTCGCAGGTCCAGTAACCAATTCTCGCAGGCTCCGCACCAGGAGCCCCGGTAAAAAAAGAGGGCCAGATAGTAACCCGGCTGGACATCGGAGGACTTGAACCAATGACCGGAAGCGTCCATCAAGGAAAAGGACGGGGCCTTATCCCCGACCTGCAAGACCTTCGGCGGCGCCGAGGGACCACAACCCAGCGGGAACAACAAAAGGGAAAGGGCTAAAACCGTTCTAAGATGGGCCATCTGAAACCTTTCGAGCGGGATCGTCCGTCCATTTTCCAGCAAGCCGCGGGACAAAGCAACTTGGGCCAAGTTGACTTTTTTCATGGGACTTTGCCATTATACGCCGGTCGTCATTCGAGGAGCCGCCATGCGTTTGCCTAGCTGGACCAAATTCCTAGCCCTCTTCCTCTTCGCGTCCTTCGCGTGGGTATCGCTGTCCGAGAATTTCGTCCATCACCACATTCAAGAGACCGACGATTGCGCTTATTGCCAATTCCACAAGACGGTCTCGAATTCCGACTTCTCCGCCGCTCCGCTGCATTTGATCCCCTTGTTCCTGGTCGTCACCGCCGTTCTTCGCACGACCCTGATGCCGTCGCGGATCATTCTCGTTGAATATCCTGGCCGGGCCCCTCCCCAAAACCTCCTGTAACGTCTTAGTTGGACCCAGGCCCTCGTGGGCCAAAATCACAGGAGGAACCATGTCTCGTTTTAAACTGTTTTTATTCATCGGCGCTCTCTTTTGCGTGCCCGTTCTATCCCAAGCCCAAACTCGTTCGATCATCTCGAACTTAGCCAATCCCGCCATCGGCATGAGCGCCCTTTTCTTGGGCCAAGCCGCGCCCAACCTGAACCAGCCCTATGGAATCCAATTCCAAGAGGCTGAGCTCAGCGTGATCTCCACCGTGGACCCCTATTGGACCCTCGCGGCCAATTTGGTCTTCGCCGCCGATCCGACCAATGGTGTGCCCGATATCGTGGAGGCCGAGGAGGCATACGCGACGACCGACAGCATCCCCAACATCCAGATCAAGGTCGGTCAAATGCGGACCACTTTCGGCAAGCATGGCCTGTTGCACACCCACGCTTTCCCCTTCATCCAGGCTCCGATCATCATGGGCAACACCATCGGCTTCGAGGGCTTCAAGGACGCGGGATTGGAAGCGGCCTGGTTGACGCCCCTGCCTTGGTATTGCGAGCTGACCGGAGGCATGTACGCGCCCGTGTCCAACGATATCAACGGGCAAGGCAATCATCCTTTGGATTTCAACTCGAACGCGCATGACAACATCCCCTATCTGGGTCACTTGAAGAATCTCTTCGACCTGGACGACAACACCACGATGGAACTGGGCGCTTCGGCCCTGACCGGCATGGGCGACGACAGCCTGCATCACCAGGTCTTGGGCGCGGACTTTACCGTGCGGAACGTGCCCTTGAACCAATCGAACCAAAGGGGTTGGATCCTTCAGGCCGAGTATTTGAAGAAGGTCTCTTTCAACAGCGCCGTGTACAACCAGGAAACCGATGGTTGGTACGGTTCTTTTCAATACCGTCTTTCGCAGAATTGGTGGACCGGCATCCGCGGCGAGGAAGCCTTTAACGCCACACCCGACCTGAGCGTGGACCCCACGGAGAATTCCCTGACCGGCCACGTTCAACGCGCCACCGTGGATGTGGCCTGGCTGGCGTCGGAATTTTCGGAAATGCGTTTGGATTACAGCTTGGCCCGCAATGACGCGGGCACGGTGGACAACCGGGTGATGTTGCAGTTCAATTACGTCATCGGCTTCCACCCGCCGCATTCGTACTAATGCTAATAAGGATAATTTTAAATTCTAAGTTTTAAATTTTGAATGAATGAAATTTCCGCGAAGCGGAAATCACTCTAATTCAAAATCCATAATTGAAAATTAAAAATTCGGCAAAGACCGGATTCAAGGAGATTAGGAATGAAATACGCAAAAGCATGGATATTACTGTTACTGTCGTGGACCCTCACCCTGCCCGCCTTTGCGGACCTGAAGGTGGCCACGTCCTTGTCGGACTTAGCTTCGGTGGCCGAGGCCGTCGGCGGCAAACACGTATCGGTTATCAGCCTTTGCAAAGGTTATGAGGACCCGCACTTTGTGCCGGCCAAACCCAGTTTGATGAAAGCCATTCAGGATGCGGATATATTCGTGTCGGTGGGCCTGGAACTGGACGGCGGCTGGCTGCCCCTGGTCATTCCCGGCAGCCGCAACCCGAAGATCCAACCGGGGTCCAAGGGTTTTGTGGACGCCTCCGAAGGCATCAGCGTGTTGGATAAACCCGTCGGTACCGTCAGCCGGGCCGAAGGGGACATCCATCCCCTGGGTAATCCGCATTATTACGCCGATCCCATGAACCTGACCATCGTGGCCGACCACTTGGCTGATGTGTTCAGCGACCTGGACCCGGCCAACGCCGCCGATTACTCGGCCAACGCTAAGGATTTCGACGGACGGATGGAAAAAGAATTGAAGAAATGGGAAAAGGAACTCAAGCCTTACAAAGGCTCGCCGGTTGTCACTTATCACGAGAACTTCAAGTACTTTACCAAGCGTTTCGGCTTGAAGGACTTTGGGACCGTGGAGCCCAAACCGGGCATTCCGCCCAGCCCGAGATATTTGGACGAGACCGCCGCCGCCATGAAGGAAGCGGGCGTGAAGGTGGTCCTGTACCAGCCCTACTATGACGCCGATACGGCCCAGCAACTGGCCCGCAAGGCGGGGGCCACGGCTTACCTCATCCCCAATGAGGTCGGCGGGGTGGACGAGGCCAAGGATGTCTTTTCGAAATTCGATTACATCGTTTCGACCTTAGCGAAAGCTTTCGGAGGGAAGTAACTATGCATGAATTCATCTCGGTGATGGCGCTGCCTTTGTTGGCCTGTGTGCTATTGGTATTGATCCACCCTTCCTTGGGCACGCACGTGCTGGCCCGGGGGGTCATTTTTGTGGACCTGGCCCTGGCGCAGATCGCCGCGATGGGACAAAGCGTGGCCTTTCTTTTGGGAGCGGAGCCCCATGACCCCAGCGTTTACCTGTGGTCTTTCGGGTTCACCTTGCTGGGCGCCGCCCTTTTCAGTTTCCTGTGGGACCGGAACCATTCGGTCCTGCAGGAGGCCTTTATCGGCATCGCCTTTTCGCTCTCGACCGCCGCTTCCCTTTTGCTTTTGGCCAACGCCCCACACGGCGCCGAGCACGTTCAAGGCACCTTGAACGGCGAGGCCTTAGGCTGGGTGACGATGAAGGATATCCTCATCATGGGTTTCTTTTATGGGATCGTGGGAGCCTTCTTGTATATCAACCGCAAGAAACTGACCCTCTGTTCCACCGACCCGACCCAAGCGAAGAAGCAGGGCATCTCGGTGCATCTTTGGGACTTTTTCTTTTACGCGGCTTTCGGATTGGTCGTGACCAGTTCGGTCAAGATCAGCGGCGTTCTGGCGGTCTTCTCGTTCTTGATCGTGCCCTTGGTCTGCGCCAGCTTGTTAGGCCACAAGGGACCGACCCGGCTCTATTGGGCTTGGGGGATCGGCTTGGTGGTTTCGGTCATCAGCGCGGGCTTGTCCTACAACCGGGACTGGCCCATGGGCGCGACCATCGTCTGCGTGTTCGGTTTGGCGGTCGTTTTGGTCTCCATCGGCACCCGCATGAAGAACGCCGACTGACTTTAATACGCCAGGAAATAAAAAAAGCCGCCTCCCCTCAGGGAAGCGGCTTTTTTATTTCTATGTTAAGCACGGACCGGTTTCTTCGCGCCAGGCTCCTTTATTCCCTCAGACAACGAACATCAATATCTTCCAAAAATATTATTGGATAAGACTCGTCATACTTTCAGCCGCTGGATTGCTCGGATTTCCGAACGCCACATGCTGGTTACCTGTCGCGTTCAAGTGAACATCCGCGTTGAAATAGTCGCCGGGGCTTTGATATTCGATCGCGTAAACATCCCCCAACACGATCCTCGCGTCGGTCACTGCCATCGAGTTGACCAGATCGACCACTTGGGTCCGATAAAAAGTTACCGCTTCCGCCGGGACGACCGGGGCCGCGGTGCCCAACCCTTCGTTATTTCGGTCCGGGCAGGTGCAAATGACGAGCTTACATTGGGGCCAATTGCTGAGGACCGATTGGGCGATGGTGTTGATGTTCGCCGCGAAAGCCGCGCCGGTGGCCTGCATCTGGGTGGTCGTTCCCCCGTTGATACAGGAATTACACGCTCCATAGGATTCGCTCAGATCGTTCATGCCGAAAAAGATCGTGGCCCGAGTGACGGGTCCCGCGGTCACGGATTGAGATAAAGCCTGGGCGATATAGTTATTAAGATACCCCGTAACATAATCTTGGGAAGAAATTCCGCCGACCCCGAAATTATCGTAGGTCTGATAGGGGTAAGAACTGTTCAAGGTTTGTTGTACCAAATAGGGCCACACCAACGTACATGGATACGAGGAACAAAGCGCGGACGGCCCCGCCGTCAAGGAATCTCCCAGGTACAGGGTCTGTTGGTTCATCGGCGTGGCTGTCGGTGTCGGCGTAAAAGTGGGAGTCATTTGCGGCGTGGCGGTTTGGTTTTGCATGTCTCTATTGACCACAGGATAATTCGGCCGAGAACAACCCGCAGCCAAGGCTATGATCAAAACAACAAGTGTCCTCACCAGGCCACCTTTACTTTCCCATTCAACACAGATCAATTCTACATTGCCCAGTAAAACCGTTTCTCAAAAGTCCGTTACTTTTTGCACCTCTGCCTAAAGGACATCTTTAAGACTTCGCCAAAAAGAGTTCTTTCAATTTCGCGTCCAAGGCTTTGAGTTCGTCCGGATTCATTCCATCGAAATAGCCTTCGATATGACCCTGGGCGTCGATCAGCGCGATCTTGGAGCTGTGGATAAAATCCGCTTGGAAGTCCCCGATGTCGGGTAAATGGAAACCGTTACGGGCCAGGTCGATCATTTCTTGGTTCTTGCCGGTCAGGAAGAACCAATCCTTCGGGTCCGCCCCGGTCTTCTTCGCGTATTGTTTCAAGGCGTCGGGATAGCCCTCCGAATCCAGGGTGAAAGAGACCAATTGCAGTCCTTTGGACCTCCACTTCTTTTGAAGATCGGCCATGGCGCCGGTCACCATAGGACATTGGGTTGTACAGCGAATGAGGACAAAATCCGCCAGCCAGATCTTTCCATTGAACTCCCAAAGGCTCGTCTTTTGTCCCGTTGAATTCATGAACGAGAATTCCGGGGCGTCATAATAGACCCTGTCGATCTTCTGTTTGTTTCCCCATTTCATCACGAAGGGCAAAGACAAAAGACCTATCATGACCGCTGCCAAGATCCATATGATGCTGGGATCCTCTAACAATTCGTCTTTAAAGCTCATCGTAGACCCCTTTGACTTCCCCAAGTCTTTTGACCCATCTGACCAGAACCAACGACAAAAAAATTCATTGCAATCGTTATAGTCTAAATCACAACGACAACCAAGGCTTGCGGCTCGTCTTACCAACTCGTGGCAGTTGTTCTCCGAACGACCGATCTCGGCGACCTAAGAGCTGAAAATGAGGGTTTTCATCGGACGAGGACTGATTTCATTTCGGTTGAGAAGAATGACTTTTCAAAAGTTATCTCAGAAAAAAGCTCTCAAATAAAAAAAGCCGCCTCCCCATGGGGAAGCGGCTTTTTTATCGTTCAAATTAGGTGCGGGCGGCTTTGCGCTTGGCCGGCTTCTTAGCGGCGGTCTTGCGAGGCGCGCGGGCGCGGGCCGGAGCGGCATGGGTCAAAGCCGGTTGAGCGGCTTGGGCGTTCGAACCTTCTGGATTGGCGGCTTTTTTGAACTCAGTGAAAGCCGTTCCGAGGGATTTCGCGAAATCCACCAATTTATTGGGCCCGAACAAGATAAGCCCCACGGCCAAGATGACCAACATATCTTCCCAACGGAACATGAACGACTCCTTCAAGGAAATGTGAAAGGCATTTTAGGCTTAACTCTCCGGTAATGTAAAGCCCGGGCAAGCTTCTCCACTATTTGAGGTAATGCCTCAAAAGTTCCGGCAGTTGATCGCGAAAGGCCGCTTTGGGCATCACCTTGTCCGCGCCCAACTCCTTGGCGTCCTGCATCAGGTCCGCCCGGATGGAACTGCCGAAAACGATCAAGGGGATATTCCGTGTGTGCGGGTCTTGCTTGAGCTTTTCGACCCAAGTCGGGCCATCCAAAAAAGGAACGGCGATATCCAGCAGGATGAATTTGGGGATCTCTTCGTCAAAGCCCTGAACCAACGATCCCTCGGTATGGAAACAACGGCAAAAAGACCCCTCCGCCTTAGCGGCCCTTTCGATCAACTCCATGAAAGTAGGGTCGTCAACGACCGCGAAGATCATTAGTGGGCTTCCAGCCAGCTCTTCCCCACGCCCACGTCCACCCGCAAGGGCACCTTGAGCTTCATGGCGTTCTCCATCTCATGAACGATGATCTTCTTGGCCGCCTCCACCTCATCCTTGGGCGCCTCGAAGACCAATTCATCATGCACTTGAAGGAGCATGTCGGTCTCCATCTTCTTGGCCTTGAAGACCTCATGCAGCCGGACCATGGCGACCTTGATCAGGTCCGCGGCGGAGCCCTGGATGGGCGTATTGACCGCCATGTGCTCACCGTTGATCTTGAGCCCGATATTGGTGGAGTTGATCTCCGGGATCAGGCGTTTGCGGCCCAGGATGGTCGAGACATAGCCCTGCTTTCGGGCCAGTTCGACCTGCTCGGTGGTGAATTCCTTGATCCCCGGGTATTTGGCGAAATAGTCCTCGATGAATTTTTTGGCTTCCTGCATGGAAACACCGTTCTCCCGGGCCAGACGCTGCGGGCCCATGCCGTAGATGACGCCGAAATTGATGGTCTTGGCCTGGGAGCGCTGGGCGGAAGTGACCTTGTCCATCGGCACACCGAAAATGAGCGACGCCGTGCGGGCATGCACATCCTCGTCGTGTTTGAAGGTCTCGATAAGATGCGGGTCGCCCGTCAGGTGGGCCAGCACCCGCAACTCGATCTGCGAATAGTCCGCCGAGATAAGGACATGTTTGCCGTCCTTGGGCACGAAGGCGCCCCGGATGCGGCGGCCGAATTCGGACCGAATGGGGATATTTTGGAGGTTCGGGTCGTTCGAGGATAAACGCCCCGTGGCCGCCACCGCCTGGCTGTAGGAGGTGTGGATCCGCTTATCGAGGGGATGCACCAGTTCGGGCAGCACGTCCAGGTAAGTATTCTTCAGTTTCGAGAGCATCCGGTAATCCAGCACCATATCGGCAATGGGCACGCCCTTGAGGGCTTCCAATACGTCCACATCGGTGGCGTAACCCGTTTTGGTCTTTTTGACCCGGAACCCGCTCTCTTTTTGGACCTGCAACTTCTCGAAGAGGATCTTTCCTAATTGCTGGGGCGAACCGATGGTGAACTCTTCACCGGCTTCCTTGAATATCTTTTTCGTCAGCTTTTTGAGCTCATCTTCCGCTTCCTTGGAGAGTTGGTTGAGCAGTTTGACATCGACCGAGATGCCCTTACGTTCCATGGCGGCCAGGACCAGCACCAGGGGCAATTCCACTTCCTCATAAAGTTTGGTCAACCCTTCCTTCTTGATCCGGGGAGCGAAAAGTTCGTGGATGCGGTAGGTATAATCCGCGTCCTCACAGGCATATTGGGTGATGTCTTCCAAGGGAACGAAATCCATGGTGATCTGCTTTTTGCCGCTGCCGATAAGAGCTTCCGTGGGGATCTTGGTGTAATTGAAATATTTCAGGGACATGGCGTCCAGATTGTGCTGGCGGCTGGAAGAATCGAGCAGGTAACTTTCCAGCATCGTGTCAAAGGCCAGGCCTTGCACCTCGATGCCATGGGTCTTGAATACTTCCCAATCATATTTGCTGTTCTGGCCGCCCTTGGGGATCTTGGGATTCTCCAGGAAGGGTTTGAGCAGCTTGATGATCTTGTCCTTGGATAATTGCTGGTTGAACGGGATATAGACCGCTTCCTCTTTTTTCCAGCAGATCGAAACGCCGACGATCTCCACCGACAAGGGATCCAACCCCGTCGTTTCGGTGTCCACCGTGATCCAATCGGCCTTCGAGGCCGCCGCCAGGGCTTTTTCGATCTCTTCCACCGTCAAAAGATGCCGGTATTTTTCGGAAACGATACGGACCTTATATTCGACCGGGACTGGTTTTTCAGCCTTCTCTTTTTTGGCGGTTTTTTCTTTTTTACCCTTTTTGCCGCCCTCTTCCTGGTTCTCGAGCGCGAAAGGAACTTCCCCGAACTTCTCGGCGTATTCCTCGACCCGGTTCACCGACCGATTGAATTCCAATTCTTTGAAGAGCTCGCGCAGATCACCCATGTCCGGTTTTTGGACGACCAAGTCCGCCGCTTTTTCTTTCAGCGGCACTTCACAGTGGATGGTGACCAATTCCTTGGAAAGGTCCGCGAGCTTCTTGTTCTTTTCGAGGGTTTCTTTCAGCTTGGGTTTCTCGATCTTGTCGACATTCTTGAAGAGCTTTTCGAAGGATCCGTATTCTTGGATGAGGCTGGTAGCGGTCTTTTCGCCGATGCCCGGCACCCCCGGTACGTTGTCCGAAGCGTCGCCCATCAGGGCCAGCACATCGATGACCTGCTCCGGTTTGACTCCGAACTTTTCCATCACATCCTTCTCATCCGCCATGGACCAGTCATTGGGCCATTTGGGTTTGAACATCCAGACCCCGGGCCCGATGAGCTGCATGAAATCCTTGTCCCCGGACACGATGACCGAATCGATCTTCTCTTTTTTGGCTTTTTCAACCATGGTGCCGATGATATCGTCGGCCTCGAACCCCGGTTTGACCAGTATGGGAATGCCCAAGGCCTTGATCATGCGGTAGATATAGGGAAAGGATTTTCCCAGGTCTTCGGGCATCTCTTCCCGGTTGGCTTTGTATTCTTTGTACATCTTGTGGCGGAAAGTGGGTTCTTTGGAATCGAAGACCACCGCGAAATAGTCGGGGTTCTGTTTTTTGAGGATCATCATGAGCGTGTCCAAGAAGCCGAACATCGCCGAGGTATTGAGCCCCTGGGTGGTCATCCGGGGATTTTTGATGAAGGCAAAATAGGAACGGTATGCCACCGCCGCGCCATCGAGAAGGTACAACCGGGGTTTAGCCATGGGCCACCTTAATAGGGATTGATGCCACGCAGTCTAGCAGACAGGACCGTAAAATAAAAAAGCCGCTTATCCCGGAGGATAAACGGCTTTTCGTCCGAAAATCGAGACTACCCAAGGCGAAAGTTAGGACTGGATCCCGTACTTAGCCTTGGCTTCGGCGGACATGTTCTCGATGTCTTCCATCAAGAGCTTGGCCTTCAAGCCGCCCTTGGCTTTGCTGAGCTCGGTGGCGAAAATCGGTTTTAGTCGGGCGCGCAAAATATCGGAGACTTTGCGTGGCGCGTAAATATAAATATCGACGCCGTCGTCCTTGTAGTTGGAAAAATCGTTCCGAATGACCGCTTGGGGAGCCAATCGGGCTACTTCGCTTTCCATTTTTTTGGCGAGGATTTCCGCGGGAGTAATAGGCACTGGACGCTCCTTGATGTGATATCCGTTGAACTACGCTGTTAAAAAGCGAAATTCAATTTATCACAACCCAGTTTCTTGTCAACGATACCCGGCTTTGCGGAACAGGTTCAGGATGCGGTCCAGATCGTCCAGCGAGTAATAATCGAAAGAAACGCTTCCACGTTGCCGGCCTGAGGTGCGCACCGACACTTTAGTGCCCAACCAGTGGCGCAAGCTCTCTTCTAATTTCAAGATGTTGGGATCTTTGCCCTTGGATGAGTTTTTTGTCTTTTTCGTGGGACCTTTTTGATCCTGCAGCCATTTTTCTACTTCGCGCACCGAGAAACCCTCGCGAACGATCTTGTCGGCCCATTTGTGCTGTTCCAGGGGATTGGTCAGCGCCGCCAGGACCTTGGCGTGACCCGCGGTCAATTTGCCCGACGCGACCAGCGCCTTTACTTCCGGCGTCAGGCGCAACAAACGCAAAGCGTTGGCAACCGTGGCGCGGTCCTTGCCCACTTTCAGGGCGATCTGTTCTTGGGTCATGTTGAATTCTTCTTGAAGGCGCTGGTAGCCTTCCGCTTCTTCCAGCGGAGAGAGGTCCGCACGCTGTAAGTTCTCGATCAAAGCCAGTTCCAGGGCTTCCACATCCGAGGCTTGCACCTCGATGGCCGGAACGGTCAAGAGTCCCAATTTTTGGGACGCGCGGTAACGGCGTTCCCCGGCGATGATCTCCCAGATATCCCCGCGCTTGCGCACCATGATCGGTTGCAGCACGCCCTTTTCCTTGATGGATTGGGTCAGTTCCTGCAGGTCTTCCGGGTGGAAAGTTTTCCGGGGTTGGAAAGGGTTCGGTTTGATCTTGGAAAGGGGGATCTGCTGGGCCGCTCCTTTTTTTTCATCCACGGCTTTCTTGGGGATGAGGGCTTCCAAGCCCCGCCCGAGCGCTTTTTTAGTCATGATGGATCAGCTCCTTCGCGAGATTGAGATAAGCTTGGGCTCCATGGGAGCGGATGTCGTAAAGAATGATCGGCTTCCCGTAGGACGGCGATTCGGACAACTGCACGTTCCGCGGGATGACCGTTTGATAGACCTTGTCGCCGAAGAACTTACGGACTTCCTCGGCCACTTGCGACGCCAGCCGGGTGCGGCCGTCATACATGGTCAAAAGGGCCCCTTCGATCTCCAACTGTGGATTGAAGCTCTCCCGGACCCTCTCGATCGTGTCCATCAAGGAACTGAGCCCTTCCAAGGCATAATATTCACTTTGCACCGGAATGAGCACCGAATCCGCCGCGGTCAGGGCATTGAGGGTCAAGAACCCCAAAGAGGGCGGGCAATCGATGAGGATGTAATCGAAATGGGGCTTCAAGGTCAGGAGGGCGTCTTTTAAGCGGTTCTCCCGGTTCTCCAGGCTGACCAGTTCCACCTCGGCGCCGATCAGGTTCCCGTTGGAGGGAACGCAAAAAAGATTGGGTAATTCGGTCTCTTTCATGGCCTCGTCGATGGTGGCCTCGGCCATGAGCACGTGATAGGAGGTGACCTCGCATTCGTTCTTGTTGATGCCCACCCCGCTGGTGGCGTTGCCCTGGGGGTCCATGTCGATGAGAAGGGTCTTTTTTTCCGCGGCGGCCAAACAAGCGGACAAGTTGACCGTGGTCGTGGTCTTACCCACGCCGCCCTTTTGATTGGTCACGCAGATGATACGGGCCATGTTTTTTTACTTTTTCCGGGTCTTGCGGCGGGTAGCGGCCTTAACGGGGGCTTTTTCCTTTTTGAAGAGGAAGCTCAATTCGATCGGCTTCAAGTAAAAACAGGCGAGACCGATACCGCTAAAAACAATGATGCCGACGAAGAAAAAGAGCATGGAATAGGCCTCCGCTTGATCTTGAAGGCCGATTAATTTGAACAAGATATAAATGGCCCCGTCCCGGGTTCCCATCCCGAGGAAACTCAGGAGGGAGACAATGTTGGCAACGGCCACCGCAAAAGCGTTGTAAAAGAAACTGACTGGAATGCTTAGTGAACGGGCAAAACAGTAACAACCCGTAAAGAACGAGACATAGGAAAGAAAGGTCAGGAAGATTGGATAAAGGATGGCGGGTTTGTAAAAATCCTCCATTCCCCGGTGGAAATCATCGAAGATTTTGTCCGTCTTTTCCTTGTGGTCTTGTTTCATCAAACGTTGGAAGACGGCCTTGAGCAGGACGCCGCCGATCTTTTGATTGAAGGCCAGAAGGGTCACCAAGATCAAGAAGACAAAGAAAGCCTTAACCGCGTTGATGAGATTGGCGTCCAGTGGCATGGGATAGGCCAGGATGCCGATACAACCCAGTAATAGAAGGCTGTAAAGATCGAAAACCCGGTCCACTAAGGTGGACGACATGCTCTTGCCCAGGGAAAATTTCAGGTCTTTTTGCAGATAGAGAACCTTGGCGAAATCGCCGGCCCGGCCCGGGGTGAAGTTTCCCATCATGAGGGTGGACATGTAGATGAGGAAACAATTCCATACCGAATAGGTGGCGCCCTGCATCTTCAGCAAATAGCTCCAGCGGATGCCCTTGATATAGATCATCAAAAGAAGGAAGGCCAACCCTGCGATACAATAAATCGGGTCCGTACCGCGCAAATAATCCCAGGTCTTGCTCCAATCCACCTTGAAAAGCAAAGGGATGAAGCAAAGGACCGCCAAAAGGACCGGGAAAATGCGTTTGAACATGAAAAAGATTTCCTTAAAAAATTGACCGACGAAGGACCCGCATTATATCCGAAACATCCTCAGGCCCGCCTTGGCTTTTCGGTAAAAATCCAAGGGCGTGTGGGTAAAGGTGACGTTTTTCATGACGATTTTGGGCCGTAAATAGAATGATTTATAAGCGTACTTGAGCAGTTCGATCAGCTCATCCCGCTTCATATGCTCTTCCCACAACTTGGGTTTGAAATCCGGCGTGGGGTTCTTGGCGAACTCCGCCCAGTAATCGTTGTCATACATCCCCTCTTCGAGGGCTTTGTAATAAATGGCCGTCGCCGGGAAAGGCGTCAGCACCGAGAAGTGGACGAAATCCGGGTCCAGTTCTTTGGCGAACTCGATCGTCTTGAGGGCCATTTCCCGGGTCTCGCCGGGATTGCCGATCATGAAATAAGCCAGGGTCTTCATGCCATGCTTGCGGGTCGCCTTGAAGATCTTCCGCACTTGGTTCAGGTCCAGGTCTTTCAAAAGCGTGGCCAGAACTTCCTCGTTGCCGGATTCGACGCCGTAGTGGATACGGTCGCAACCCGCCGAGGCCAGTTCCGCCAGCATTTCCTCGTCCATGCGGTCCGCCCGGGCCCGGATGTCGAAGGCGATGTTGAGCTTGCGGCGTTTGATCTCGCCGCAGATCTCGAAGACCCGCTTGCGGTTCACGTTGAAGGTGTCGTCGTAAATGAAGAACTCATGGATGCCCAGCTTTTTGCAGGCTTCCATTTCATTCACCACCGCGTCGGCCGAATGGCTGCGGAAACGGCGGCCCATGGTGGGTCGGTCGCAGAAAAGGCAGCGATAGGGACATCCCCGGCTGGTGAACATGGTCGTGATGGGATTGTGCTTGGCGATCAGGGAATAATATTTATTCACCGGGGTCAGTTCCCGGGCGGGATAAGGCAGCGAGTCCAGGTCCTCGATTGGCGGTGCCGGCGGATTGTCCTTGATCTGCCCCGTGGTCTTGTCGCGGTAGGCCAGACCGAAGACCTTGTCATAGGTCAAATGCCCTTCCAGGGCCGAAAGCAGTTGGGTAAAACCCACTTCCCCTTCGCCCTTAATGGCGAAATCAACTTCGGGCATGGCTAGGGTTTCCCGGGCGAAAATATGAACGTGGGGCCCGCCCATGACGACTTTACAATTGGGATTCGCCCGCTTGGCCGCTTGGGCCACCATGCGCGCGTCAATGATGGTGAAGGTCAGGGCTTGGATGCCGACCACGTCCGGGTTGATCTCCCGGATCCGGTCCTCGACCTCTTCCTGGGTGACCTCTTCGACCTGGCAATCCATCACCAATATTTGGTGGGGCGTCTTGGCCTTGGCGTAACCGGCCACGTACAAAAGCCCGAGGGGCGGGTTAAAACCGCGTTCTTCATCGACCACCGACGGAATGTTGGTGGTGATCATGTGCTCTGAAGGTGGATTGATCATCAAAACTTTCATGGTTAACGACCTCTTTTGACCAACAAGTCCGCGAGCAAGCCCAAGGCGGCGACCTGAACTCCTGCGACTAAAAGGAATAAAGTGGAACTGGGTAGATCGGACGAACGGGTGAAGGCATTCACCATCTGTGCAAAAGCTACTAGGAATATGATACCGCTCATAGGGATAAAAATCTTGAGAGGTTTGAAATACATGACCACCCTTAAAACCAGGGAAAAGAAGTTAATTGTG
Source organism: candidate division FCPU426 bacterium (assembly GCA_027452205.1). Lineage (GTDB taxonomy): Bacteria > Oederibacteriota > Muellerivitia > Muellerivitales > Muellerivitaceae > Bog-1183. Next base: position 139,825 of record DAIDGV010000012.1, read on the forward strand.
TCCTGAATGGGCCGGATCTTGGACTTTCCCACCCGGGCGGCATAATCAATGGGCCGGTATTTCACGATATAACCGTGGCATTCCAGGGCCAGGGTGATGGTGGTGGTGAACGAGAAGCCATTGGGAAACAGCCCCTCATAGCGCAAAGCGATCTTTTTACTGAAGACCCGCAGGCCCGAGTTGAGGTCCGGGATCTTTCGGTCCGCCAGATAATTCGCCCATTTGCCCAGCAGCCACTTGGGGAACTTACGCAGGCTGGGAATGACGACCCCCGGTTTGGTGCGGGCCCCCACCACCATGTCGGCATTCTGGGTCATATGGATGAGGACGGGCAGTTCTTCGACCGGATAGGTGCCATCGGCGTCGGTAATAGCGATGAGATCATACTTGGATTGCCGCATGCCGGCCTTGATCGAGGCGCCGTATCCCCGGTTCTCCCCCATGGGAACAACCTTGGCCCCCGCCTGATAGGCCCTGAGCGCCGTGTGGTCCGTGCTTCCGTCGTCAACGACCAAGACCTCGTGGACGATCTTGGCCCGGGTCAAGACCTGGCGGACATGGCGGACCACTTCCCCCACACCGCCTTCTTCGTTATAAGCCGGGATGATGACCGAGACCGCCTCGGTATGCTTCATTTGAGTTCGACTTTCATTTCGGTGTAACGGGGCTGGGCGGCGCCTTCGTAATAAGCGACTCGAACGGTGTAAACCCCGGGCTTCACCCAGGGTGAGAAAGGAATGGTCCCCCGGAAATACCACAAACCTTCGTCGGCGCTCTTGCGGAAGATCAGTTGGGGGCTGCCAAAGGTCTCGACCACGCCGATCACTTTATCCGCGTCCAAAGGCGCGTTGATCTTGGCGGTGGCTGGTTTGCCCCGGTTGATAGGCAAGGGCTTGATCTGAAGTTCCAAGCTTTGGTCCCGGACGCCGAAAGTGGCGCAACCGGTCAAAAGAACGAGCGACAAGAAGGCCAGGGTCTTCATGAAAGGTCCTTTAAAAAGTGAGGGAAAATGGACCGAACGAACGGGTTACTTGGCGGGTTGTTGAGCGGCGGCTTGCTGTTGGGCGGCTTGCCGTTTTTCCCGAAGTTCCTTGGCTTTCGCCAAGGCCTTCATCCGGATCTTGCGTTCCCTCATTTGTTGATAGACCTCGTCGTAAACGAAGTCATTCGCTTTTAGCATCATGGTCTCGGTGATGTAAAGACCCACCCCGAAGTTGACAAAGGCCGGCAAAACCGCGGACAGGGCGATCAGGGACAAAAGCCAAAGGCTGTCCGTTATCTGGGGCGCCCCCAGGACCGGCTTGGCGAACCCGAAATAAAGCACCACGCCCATCAAGGCCAGGATCACGACCAAAAAGAACCCCAAAAGGCGGTAAGTACCACGTAGTTTCTCGAAGGTCCTTTCCAGGTCATCGGCGAAGTCCTTCATGTTGGTACCGCTGTTCTCGACCATTTCTTTCCATTGTTCGTTCCATAAGAGAACTTTACGGCGAAGGATGACCCCGAAGACCAGCACCGCGAAGGTGACCGACCAGGTGAGGAAGGACAGGACGATGAAGCCCAGTGAAGAACTGATACCTTGATTGATCATTGATCCCTAACTCCGTTCCCGAATTTACGTTAACTTATGAATGCATCAATTGGACGGTGGCGTCCAAAAGTTCCAACAGGCGTTGTTTGACTTCCTGCCATTGGGGTCCGCCTTCCCCGTTCTGCTTGGCTTGCTGCCAGGCCATGACCAATTGGGTCAGGGTATTGTCCCCCTCGGTCATCAAGGCCATCCGCACTGCTTGCCGGCGGTTGTTTTCCTCACTTTGGAAATCCTCCCGCAGTTTCTCGAACATCTGTCCCTGCGCCGACGGGCTGGAATTTTCCCGTTCGATGGCCTCACGGATCTCTTTTTCGACCTTTTGACGGATCGAGGATTCCAGGACCTTCAACAATTCGTTTTGGTCCGAGCCAAGGTTGACCACCGGGGCCGCCACGGAAGCCGGGGCCGCCGGCTGCACCAAATTGATGACCTGGGCCGTTTGCGAGGGAGCCACCGGGGCTGCCGCGGCCCAATCCTCTTCCGAGGCCAACTCGGTCTTAACACCCCGGGTCGTTCCGAAGATCATCGGCAGGAACTCTTGGACCTTATCTTGATAGACCTTCAGGCCCACCTCGATCTCGCGCAGGTCGTCCGGGGTCAGGGCATAAACGATCAGGTTATATTTCGTGATCTCTTTAACGCGGCCTACTTTGAGATGTTCGTAGAGCTTCGGCTCGCGGACTTGGAGGAGCTTGAGGAACGCTTCCCACTGGTTTTGGAGTTCGATGGAGACGGCCATAGGGGCTCCTGATTTTCTCTTACTTTCCGTAAGAGTCGCGGCAACAAAGGTAAAAGATCTCCTGCCAGCGCGCCGTCGGGGCCCAGGTTCTGGCCGACCATCTCTCCCGCCAGACCATGCAAATAGACCGCCGCCGTCGCCGCTTCAAAAGCCGGGAGCCGTTGGGCCAACAACCCGCCGATCATCCCGGAAAGCACATCCCCTGTGCCGCCTGTCGCCAAAGCCCGGCTGCCCGTTGGATTGACCCGGACCTCCCCTTGCGGACTGGCGACGATCGTGAACCGGCCTTTTAAAATAACGTGCACATTATAGTCTTGGGCTAATTGCTTCGCAACTTTCAGGCGATTCTGTTCGACCGCGGCAATGGTGGATTTGAGCAGCCAGGCCGCCTCACCCGGATGGGGTGTGATGATGACCGGGGCTTGGGCCGACCGAAATATGTCCATTTGCCCCCCCAACAGGTAGAGGCCATCGGCGTCGACCACCATAGGCACGGTAAGTTTCGTGACTAGGTCTTTTACAAGCTGTGCGGTATCACGCTGCCGGCCAATGCCGGGGCCCAGAACGACCGAATTGACGTTCAGGGCCAAATCCAGGATCCGTCCTGTTGCCCGGGAAGAAAGAAAACCGCCTTCCAGTTCAGGAACCGGAGCGGTCATGGGTTCGGTCAATTTCACCTCGAGGATCGCGTTCAAGCTTTCAGGGCAAGCCACCGTCACCAGCCCCGCGCCGATGCGTTGGGCTCCGTAAGCGGAAAGTGTCGCGGCGCCGGTCAACCCCCGGGCCCCCGCCACGATCAAGACCCGCCCCCGGGTGCCTTTGTGGGTGTTCTCGTCATAGACCGGCAAAGCTTTTCGGACCATGTTCAGGTCCGACAACTCTTGTCGGATGGAAGGCTCGTTCAATAATTTTTCATGAAAACCAATGTTCACGGTCTTTAAAGTTCCCAAATAGGACGAGGCCGCGGAAGTGTAAAAGCCGATCTTAGGCAGCCCAAAGGTCACGGTCATTTGGGCGGGCAGGACCTCACCCAGGGGCGATCCCGAATCCGCCGAGAGACCCGAGGGGATATCCACCGCCACCACCGGTTTCTTCGTGGAGCGGACCATCAGGATCAGATCGCGGTAGAGACCATCCACGGGCCGGGAAAGTCCCGTGCCAAAAAGACCATCAATGAAAAGATCGCATTCTTCCAGGGCCGTTTGGATAGCCTTGGCCTTTTCCCCGCTATCAAAAAGCAGAACCGGCACTTTCGCGGCTTTTGCCTTTTGATATTGCTTTTGGGCCTCAGGCGAAAGTTCATCGGCATCCGCGACCAATACAACAACCACACTGATCTTTTTCTTTTTAAAGAGCCGGGCCGTCACCAACGCGTCCCCGCCGTTATTGCCTCGGCCACATAGGACCCCGACGGTCTTTTTGGAAAGAGGCCCATAGGTCTCTTCGACCGCTTTCGCCACCGCCGCGCCGGCTTTTTCCATCAACCCTTCGATGGTCATTCGGTGATCGCTGACCGCCCGCTCATCGATCCTTTTCATGTCCAAAGCCGTGGCCAGTTTCATAAGGGATCCTTATCGACCGATCTGGTAAACGACCGAATTAAAGAACTGCGGCTCGAATCGGTAAGCTGTCGCTTGGGTCCGGTTTTGAAGCCGCATGTCTTGCATAAGATCGGTCAAGATAGGGACAATCAGGCTCGAATCCGCGTAAATGGCCTGGGCCCCGAACCGGGTCGCCATGTTCCCGCCCACCGTCCCTAACCGGGCGGTATAAAAACTGTGAAGGACCACATAATCGCCTTTTTTAGGGGAAAAGGGATGCTGGGAATAATCCAAGAGTTGAACGGACCTACCGGCCCAATACTGGGTTTTGGGGACCTCGTCCGAATAAATGACCGCTCGCGGTGGCAAGGTTTTTAGGAATTCAGCCGACCTTTTGATATCCCCAAAGGAATCCGAAACATTCCCGATGACCGCCGCAGAAAACAGGGCCGAATAAAGCAGGACGATCGAAAGAACACCGTTCTTGATGAGGTGATAGCCGACCGATGTCTTTGGATGGCCCAAACCTTCGAAGATGGTTTCCAGCTGATACCCGGCCGCCACGATCAGCACCGGCAAGAAAGGCATCATGTGCCGGTCTTGGTAAGTGACCGGAACCAACCGCGTAAGGAAAAGCACCGCATAAAGCTGAAAATGGATCTTCCAAAAGGACTCTCCCAGCTCATCCTTCCGCTTTAACATCTTGGCCAATCCGAATAAAGCGAATAGAAAAACCAGGGGTGTAAAAACGAAAAACGGTTGTGTGCAATAAGCGTAAAAGTGATAGAGAAAATTAGTGATGGGAAAAGTCTCGTCCACCGGCAGGACTCCCATTCCGACCCCTTCCTGATAGGCCGAAAAAAGCAGAACGATTTTTTCCTTGATCAAGTAGATCGGGCCGCACCAAAGGGCGAGCAAAAGAACTTTGCGCCACCAAGAACTTTTGCCGCTCAATTGGGTCTCTAACACCAGGATCCACGGCAACAACAGGAACCCTTCGGGGCGAACGCAAGTCGCCAGAACACCTGCCACGCAAGCTTCCAACCAAGCCTTAGAGCTCTTTTCCAAATAAGCGGTGGTCAAACGTTCCAGCGACCACCAAAAAAGAAGAAGAAAAGTCGTGTCCGGCATGACCTTAAGGGACCATTGCCAAAGTAACGGCGAGAAGAGAGCCATCAAACAGGTCATGGCCGTCATTTCCACGCCCATCCATCGACGCGCATAACGCCACAAAGGGATCAAGAACAATAACCCGGACAGACAGGAAACGCTTCGCCCCCACAGGATCCCGCCCCAACCCAGCCATTGCCCTATTTGGAGCAGGACCGGATAACCCGGCATGATCACGAATCGCGGAGTAACGACAAAGTCTTTGGAGAAATAAGTCAGGGAGAGGATGCCATCCGTGCCCTCGGCGGTGAAAACCCCCAATAAAGGAAACCGTGTTAAAAGTGCGATGACCGCGATGAACCAGATCCACTGTTTCTCCGTCAAAACCCGGTTCGCGTGTTTCCATTCAGTAGTCATGATTTTCCACTTTCAAAGATGACCGTCGCCGTCGCGTCCCTCTTACTATGGGCGATCGTCAGGTGCATTTTCTCGATCTTGCGCTCGACCCGGAGTTTTTCCATGATCCCATGGAGCTTCAAAGTCGGTTTACCACTGGGTTCTTTGACCACTTCGATATGGGGCCACTTCCAACGCCCACCGAACCCATGGCTCATGGCTTTGATGACCGCTTCCTTAGCGGCGAAACGTCCGGCCAAGGACGGATAGGGATCGGATTTCTTCAGGCAATACTTGGCTTCGGCAGGGGTAAAAAGACGGTCAATGAAGCGCTGCCCATGCTTTAAATGAGCGGCCTTCACCCTTTCGATCTCGATAAGATCCACACCTAAACCCACGATCATGAATTGACCTCAACGTGATTTATACCGTTGTTCATTCTATCCAGGCCCCGGGCCAAAACCAGGTCCAAAAACAAAAAAGCCGGGCCCTTCCGGACCCGGCTTGAGAAAAGCTCAAAAAACTACTTTTTATAGGCTTTGGCCTTCTCGACGGTGCTCAATCGGGCCACGTTGCGGTCCAGCGCGTGCTTTTCCTTCGTCAGGTTCACTCCTTCGGCCTTTGAAGTCAACTTTTCCTCGGCTTGCTTCTTGGAAAGTTGGGAGCGTTCCACATCGATGGTCTCGGACTTTTCATATTCTTCGGCCAGCACGATCACCGAAGTGCCATTCACTTCAGCGTAACCACCGGCGATGAAGTAGAACTCTTTCACGCCGTTCTTGGTCACTTCCAAAGTGCCCGGCTTCAAGGTCGAGATGAGCGGCATATGGCCAGCCAACACGCCGAACTCTCCCGCCCCACCCGGAAGGACCAAGGCGGTCACTTCTTCGGTCAGGGAAGGCCGATCCGGCGCCACTAAGTTGAGTTGAAAAGTCTTGGACATGACGTTCCTTTAGAGCTTCTTCGCGCGTTCGAGCACTTCGTCAATGCTGCCTGCCATATAGAAGGCCTGTTCAGGGATATGGTCGTATTGACCGTCCACCAAGCCCTTGAAGGAGCGCAGGGTGTCTGCCAAGGTCACGTAACGGCCAGGCGTACCGGTGAATTCTTGGGCCACAAAGAAAGGCTGCGACAAGAACTTTTGGATACGGCGGGCACGGTTCACGATCTGCTTATCGTCATCGGACAATTCGTCCATACCCAGGATCGCGATGATGTCGCGCAATTCTTTATAGCGCTGCAGGGTCTGCTGCACCCGGCGAGCAATAGTGTAATGCTCTTCGCCGATGACCAAGGGATCCAACATGCGGGAAGTCGAGTCCAGAGGATCGACAGCCGGATAGATACCCAGTTCGGTCAAGGCGCGGTTCAAGACGGTAGTAGCGTCCAAATGCGAGAAGGACGTCGCCGGCGCCGGGTCGGTCAAGTCGTCGGCAGGCACGTAAATGGCCTGCACTGAGGTGATTGAACCCTTTTGGGTCGAGGTAATGCGCTCTTGCAAAGCCCCCATTTCGGTGGCCAAGGTCGGCTGATAGCCGACAGCCGAAGGCATACGACCGAGCAAAGCGGACACTTCCGAACCCGCTTGAGTGAAGCGGAAAATGTTATCCACGAACAAGAGCACATCTTGGTTCTCCTCGTCGCGGAAATACTCGGCGACGGTCAGGCCGGACAAGGCCACCCGTTGACGGGCGCCAGGTGGCTCATTCATCTGCCCGTATACCAGGGCGGCTTTATCCAAGACCTTGGATTCTTTCATTTCGATCAACAAGTCGTTCCCTTCACGGGTACGCTCACCGACCCCGGCGAACACCGAGAACCCACCGTGCTGGGTGGCGATATTGCGGATCAGTTCCATGATCACGACGGTCTTGCCGACGCCAGCGCCGCCGAACAGACCGATCTTACCGCCCTTTTGATAGGGGGCGAGGAGGTCGATGACCTTGATCCCTGTCTCGAGGATCTGCTTCTTGGTGGATTGTTCGACCAAGGGCGGAGCTTGGCGATGGATGGGATAACGCTTTTCGTGCTTCACCGGGCCCAGTTCATCGACCGCGTCGCCCAAGACGTTCAAGACACGACCCAAAACCCCGCGCCCCACCGGGACGGAGATCGGCGAACCCGTATCGGTGACGCTCATGCCGCGGCGAAGACCGTCGGTGGAGCTCATAGCGACCGCGCGGACCGTTTGATCGCCCAAATGCTGGGCTACTTCGAGGGTGATGTCGATCTTTTCGCTGGGGATCTCCAACTTCAAGGCGTTGTAGATGGAGGGAACCTCGCTCCCCGCGAATTTCACGTCGACCACCGGGCCGATGACCTGGACGACTTCCCCGGTCTTGGTTTGGGTATTTGCAGCGCTCATAGATCTCCTCATTCAGTTAAAAAATTTTAAGCGGCTCGGTTCTTCCCTATTCTAAAGCTGCGGCCCCGCCGACGATCTCAGCCAATTCCTTGGTGATCATCGCCTGCCGGGCACGGTTAAATTCCAACGTCAATCGTCCGATCATCTCGCTCGCGTTCTTGCTGGCGGATTCCATCGCGCTGCGTTTGGCGCCCATTTCCGAGGAAAAGCTTTCGAGCAGCACTCGGTGAAGCTGGGTCGCCAAATATTGGGACACCAGAGTGTTCAAGATCGTGTCCAGGTCCGGTTCGAATTCATAGTCGCCGCCCACAAGATTCACCTTATTCTCGGCCGGAGGAAGGTCCTCAAAGCGTAAAGGCAGTAGGGTATTCAACGAGGCGGTTTGTTGGATGACACTCTTAAACTCGGTAAATAACACCAGGATGTTTTTGAACTTTTCTTGCAAGAACAGGGTCTCGATCTCGTCACGGATCTCCAAGACCGTGTCATAAGACACGTTCGGGAACACGCCTAGCCACTCCTTGCGGATGGGCACATTGCGGCGGCGGAAAAAGTCCCGGCCCTTTTTACCGATGGTCAAGAGCACCGTATCCGGATTCTCTTTCATATAGTTATTGGCTTGTCGGATGATGTTCACATTGAAGCTGCCGCACAAACCACGGTCCGCGGTGATGACGATCAAAGCTGTCTTGCCTTCGTTACGGACCGCCAAGAGCGGATGGACCTCTTCGCCCATTCTCGACGCGAGATTCCTCATCACGTCCGCCATACGGATCGCATAAGGACGCGCGCCCAAGATGCGTTCCTGGGCTTTCTTTAAACGGGCGGTCGCCACCATTTTCATGGCCTTGGTGATCTGCCCTATGTTCTTCACGGTCTTAATCCGTGATTTAATTTCTTTGATCTGTGCCAATGGTTAAACCCTTTTATCCGCTAACGCGGGTATCAATAAAACGTCTTGGAGAATTCCTCGATGCCTGTCGTCAGCTTGGCCTTGAGATCGTCCGGCAGGTCGCCCTTTTCCTTGATCTCCGTCATCACCTTCGAGTGCTTGGATTTCAAGAAAGCGACGAGACCCGTTTCGAAGGCCTTCACTTTGTTCACCGGCACGTTGTCGAGGAAACCGCTGTTCGCCGCGAAGATCGCCGCGACCTGGTCTTCCATCTCGACCGGAGCGTACTGGGATTGTTTCAAGAGTTCGACCAAGCGGGCGCCACGGTTGAGCTGCGCCATGGAAGCTTTATCGAGTTCCGCGCCGAATTGGGCGAAAGCCGCCAATTCGTTGTACTGGGCCATGTCGAGTTTCAATTTACCGGCGACCTTCTTGGTCGCTTTCGTTTGAGCGTTACCACCGACGCGGGAGACCGAGATACCCACGTTGATGGCCGGGCGGATACCCGAGTTGAACAGGTTCGATTCGAGGAAGATCTGACCGTCGGTGATCGAGATCACGTTCGTCGGGATGTAAGCCGTCACGTCGCCCGCTTGGGTCTCAATGATCGGAAGAGCGGTCAAAGAACCGCCGCCCAACTTGGCGTTGAGCTTACAAGCGCGTTCCAGCAAACGGGAATGCAGGTAGAAAACGTCGCCCGGGTAAGCTTCACGTCCCGGCGGACGGCGAAGCAAGAGGGACAATTCGCGGTAAGCCACAGCCTGTTTGGACAAGTCATCATAAACGACCAAAGCGTGACCACCGTTATAGGTGAACTCTTCGGCTACCGCGCAACCCGCGTAGGGGGCGATGTACTGCAGCGGCGCCGGATCAGCAGCGGTCGCGGAAACGATGATTGTGTACTTCATCGCGTCATGCTCTTCGAGGGTACGGATGATCTGCGCCACGGTCGATTGCTTTTGGCCGATCGCCACGTACACGCACATCACGTTCTTGCCTTTGAGGTTGAGGATCGCGTCGATAGCGACGGCGGTCTTACCCGTTTGGCGGTCACCAATGATCAGTTCGCGCTGACCACGGCCGATGGGGATCATGCAGTCGATGGCCTTGATACCCGTGTGCATGGGTTCCTTGACCGGTTGACGGTCGACCACGCCCGGGGCCTTGAATTCCAACCGGCGGCTGGAAGAAGCGTTCAAAGGACCTTTGCCGTCCAAGGGAACGCCCAGCGGATTGATCACACGGCCCAAGAGTTCTTTGCCCGTCGGGATCTCGGCGATACGGCCGGTCAAATGCACCGGGTCACCTTCGCGGACCTTTTGGGTTTCGCCCATCAACACCGCGCCGACCGAGTCGGTTTCCAGGTTGAAGGTGATACCGTAAACATCGTTCGGGAACTTGAGCAATTCGCCGGCCATCGCGTTCTTCAAGCCGTAGATAACGGCCACGCCGTCGCCTACCTTGAGAACTTCGCCCACTTGGGTCAGGTTCGCATCGGGTTTGAACTCCTCGATGCGGGACTTGATGATCTTGGTTACTTCGTCGGCTTGAATGGCCATGCTCGATCTCCTAATTGATTAAAGAACTAAAAACCTGCTATTCGATCTCAACTTTCAACAACCGTTGTTTCATGCGTTCCAATTGCCCCAGCACGCTACCGTCCATACGCTGGTCGCCCAGATAGATCATGATGCCGCCGATCAGCCCCGGCTTCACTTCTTCATGTAATTCCACCGAGGTCCCAAACATTTGGGACAACTTGGCCGTCAAAGCCTCTTTTTGCTGAGCCGAAAGGGGCGTCGCGCTCAAGACCCGGGCGACTGCTTTGCCTTTCATCTCATAACAAAGCCGTTCGAAATGCTCCGCCACGGCGTTCAGGTACTTGATCCGCTTCTTTAAAATAAGGAGCATCAGGAAGTTCTCCATCGTACCCGAGAGTTTTTCTTTCAACCCCCGGCGCAGGGCGTCCAGTTTCTCGACCGCCTTCACCCGGGGATGTTCCAGGGTGGTCTTCAAGGATGGATTGGATTCCACGGTCTTTTGGATGGTCTGCATCTCAGTCGAGATGGCATCCACCGTCTTTTGGTCCTTGGCCACCTGCAGCAGGGCCACGGCGTATTTTTCAGCGATCACTGATTCCATCATTAGCTCCAATACTTCGACCCGGGTTCACCCCAGGAACATTTAGTTCTTACGAACGCTCAGCTCTTTCACGCTCTCGTCGATCAACTTGGACTGCGCCTTCGCGTCCACAGAGGAGCGGATGATCTTCTCGGCGATGGTCACAGCCAAGGCCCCTACTTGCTTTTGGAGGTCTTGAGTCACTTGTTGACGTTCGCTTTCAATGGCTTTGCGGGCGTCGGCTAGGATCAATTCGGACTCTTTGCGGGCTGCTTGGATGGCCTCATCCCGGCTCTTGGTGGCTTCTTGGCGGGTCCGTTGCAAGATATCGGCAGTGTTCTGTTCCAGTTCTTTTACTTTTGTTTCGAACCCAATCTTCAGGTTTTCGGCCTCTTTTTGGCGTTGGTCAGCGGTCTTCAGTTGGTCCTCAATGCGTTTTTGACGGTCTTTCATCCAACCGGTCAAATAAGGGAGAAAAATTTTGGACGAAAGCCACATGCCTACCAAAAAGGTGGCAGCTTGTAAGGTAAAGAGCGTTACGTTGAATTCCATGACTATCCTTCTTCAAAAAGTAGTCCTGGGGAAGTTACCTCCCCCAGGAACCATTTCACAACGATCAGCCGACGAACAAACCTTGGAACGGATTGGCGAACAATAGGATCAAAGCCACGGCCAAAGCATAGATACAAAGGGACTCAATGAAGGCCAAACCGATGATCATGTTGGTTTGGATCAAGCTAGCGGCTTCCGGTTGGCGGGCCATTGCTTCCAAGGCCTTACCAACAGCAGTCCCCTGACCGATACCCGTACCGACCGAACCCAGACCAATAGCCAAGCCAGCAGCCAAAGCGGTGAAAGCGAAGAACCAGACCGAGCCCTCGTGCGCACCCTTGGCGGCAGGGGCAGCGGCTTCAGCAGCGAACACCGCAGCGTTAACGGCGAACACCGCCAGCGCCAAGCCCAACGTCATCAAAGACTTTTTCATGACAGCTCCTTCTACTTATTATTAGTATCTCCGGTGGTCAGCGGGGGCTGGCCGGAGAACCCTCTAAATGAGGGTACTGCGCTCTTCATCGACCATTACGACATGGCCCTGCTCGTCGTGCTCCTCATGCTCGTGGGACTGCACCGCCCCACCGATATAAACCATGGCCAAAAGCATGAATACGAAAGCTTGCACGAAACAAACGAAGACACCGAGAATAACGATCATCACCCGCAAGACGAAGGGGAAAGCGGCGACCGGCTTCATCGCCGGGGTCATTCCCCAAAAAACCGTAATAAGGAGGACCAATACCGCCAAGAGCTTTTCCTTGGCCATCATGTTTCCGAACAAACGAAGGGTCAGGGAGACCGGCTTCACCAGTTCGCCGATGATGTGGATGATGGGCATGAGGATGAGAAGGACCCCTTGGATGACCATCATCAAGAGATTCAAGATGAAGTTCGGCCCGTTGGTCGGCAAGGACGGCGGCAGGAAGTGCTCGAAATATTTCAGGCCTTTCTCTTTGATCCCCCAGTAATGGGTGGAAAGGAAAACGATCAGGGCCATTCCCAGGTTCACATCGACCCGGCTGGTCGGCGAGACCAAGCCCGGAACGAGACCCAACAGATCCGCGAAGAAGATGAACATGAAGAGAGTGAAGAATAAGGGAAAGAAGAACTCGGCATGCTTGCCGACGAGGGGTTCAGCCATGCCTTGGACGAAATCGATGACCAATTCGACGAAGTTTTGAACGCCCGTCGGCACCAGTTGTTTCTTCCTCTTGGCGATGCTCATCAAGAGGAACACAATGGCGAAAGCCACCAAGCTCATCGTGTAAGGGTTGATCCAATTTTCGAAGCCCATCGAACGGAACAGTTCGGTTTTAAGGACGAGAGGGCTTTCAGCTTGTTCCATGTTCATGCGGCAAAGACCTTTCAAAAGACCGTTGGTAGGGCGTGAAAAAGTGTCGTCGGAAGCGAAAAAACGGGACAAAAGCCCCTAGAGCGGGCGCTAGTGTAATGGTGGACCTAGGAATGGTCAACCCTTGGGAACTGGAGTATATAGTTTTTTCTGGCGGGAACCACCGGAGCAAATCTCGCGGTTGACGGGGTGCATCAAAGGCATTAGCACCCCGTCAACCGCCATGGGCAGGAGTGGATCAGGCCCTGTTTTCTAAGGGGCGATACACGACCTAAATAAGAAAAGTCCACTTTTAGGACTTTTCAACACACTGTTAAAGGCCCGACAGGGGCGTTCTTTTTTCTGGCACCGCCGCCCTTAATCCGGTCCACCCCAGCGCCAAAAGGAACCAGGTATAGCTCGCCAACGCGCCCAAAAGGCACTCCACTGAGATAGTTAACAAAATTCCCATAATCAGCAAGAAAGAACCCCAGCGTAAAAGGTAATAGACCCGAAAAAGACCGAGCCCCTTGGCCTCGCCGGCGTTCAAGACCCGGGTGGTGACCGCCCTTAAACCCAGCAAATGAAGGGGAGATAAAAGACCGCCCAAAAAAAGACCCTTAGCTACTTCTGGATACCCCTTATAAATGGCTGCCACCGCCAGGGCCGCCGCTCCGGCCAAACCGATCAAACAGGCTTTCAGTAAGAGGATCCCAGCGGATGGTTTGGGAATCGGGTCCACAGGATCACTCTTGGGGTGGTTCATTGAGTTTTTTGAGATCTTCGAACAATAGAACATAACTGGAAACAACCCCAAGGATCATCCCCACCACGATCACCCAGGTTCCCCAGTGAAATAGCCGATTCAGGCCCCAACCCAGAAAAAGGCCCACAAAGATCGAAAGGGCGAAATTCAGTCCGAGGGTGGAGAGTCGTAGGAGATTGGCGCCGGTGGATAGTTTTCTCGGGTCCATTGGCCGTCCTTTTCGATGTGGAAAGCCGCCTTTATATAGATACCTTCCGGCGGCAGGGCGGCCTCTACTTTACCACGGTCTTCTTTCACAATGACCAACCCTAACCCACAATCGTCCCGGATATCCCGGGGGCGGGGGATGAGCTTAAAGCGCATCCGTTGTTCCTTCAGGATCGATTCGGCATGCATGGTTTCGTGGGTGGTATGGAATAGCAGGACAAAATGACGGTCATCCAAGGCCAACCGGCCCGAGGGCTGGGATCCCGCCACGGGGGCTAGCGGACGGTTGAAAAAGTCCATAAAACGGACTTTTTCATATTTAAGTCGCGGATTATTCCTTTTATTTCAAAGGACTCACATCGATTTGCTCTTAACCCATGGCCGCTGACGGGGTTCAAATACATAAATAGATACCCCGTTAGTGCTCTTGGCCGCCGCCGGTAAAATCCGTCGGCGAAAGGTTTTCGAGGAACTTTTTGAACTCGCTCATTTCCTCTTTGTACTTCTCTTTATCGACGATGGTGGCGTTGATGACCACTTTTTCGGCCACGAAGATCGGCGAATGGGTCCGCAAGGCCAGGGCAATGGCATCCGAAGGCCGCGCGTCGATCTCGAACCTTTCCCCGGTATCGTTCAGTTCCAGCACCACCCGGGCAAAGAAAGTGTTCTTGTCGATGTCGTTCACGACCACCTTGGCCACCTTGGCACCCAGGGTCGAAATGACGTTCTTGAGCAGGTCATGGGTCATGGGCCGGGGCAAAACTTGGTCGTTCAACTGGATGAAGATCGCGGTGGCTTCGGCCACGCCGATCCAGATGGGTAAATAACGCTTTTCGTCGTCATCGGTCAGTATGACGGAAGGGGTTTTTAGGTTGGGGTCCACCGCGATACCGCGGACTTTCATTTCGATCATGGTTTTGAGCTCCGTGAAGAACGACTACATCTATTGTACGCCGAATAATGAGTCGGGATTATCGGTTTTTCAAGGCTGGGTGTCTAGCCGAAAGGAATTCTCTCACACTATTTAACATTCGGCTATTGAGCGGGCAAAACTAATAGGACGCGGAAAAATGATTTTTTACCCTGTTTGGGACTTTTTCATCATCCCTCTAACGTTTTTTGAGATCCGTCTCACAAAAGATCTGGGCCTCGAAAGCGGTTATTTGGCAATCTTTTTTCCAAGCGGTCTTCGGCAATCCCGCTTTCACGCAGGTTTGTTCCAAAAAAGTCATTGGGTCCCAGTGATAATCCATGGCCACTTGCGGCAACAAAAGACCCGAAGCGTTCCCTTTTTTCACGATCAAGCCATGAACGCCCACTTTGATCTGGTCCGGTTCAATGGGCCGGGGCTGCGTCAATACCGATATCTCGATCTCCAGGTGTGAAAGTTCGTTCTCCGCCACGGGAGGAAAACGAAAATCCTGAAAGGCCGCGCTGACCGAGGCCTCCTGCACCGCTTCGATCAAGGGTTTCACCGGATATGGAAACCCGATACAACCCCGCAATTCCCCTTCTTTCCATAAAGTCACGAAAACCCCGCGCTTTTGGCGCAAGAGCGGCGACAGGGTCTCCACCACCGGTAATTGACGGCCTTTTCGCGCGGTTGTCTGGATCGCGTTGCGGGACAATTGAAGTAAGAGGGCTTGGTCCTTTTCCGGGACCATTTCCGCTGGGTTCAAGACAATTCCTTTACTGGCAAAAGGCCACCGCCGAATAACCCACTACCCGGGAATGGTCCCCGGTCACATCGCCTGAATTACGGTAACTCAACAGGCGGATATCAGCCGCCTCCCTGTCCTTGGCGAAACGCAAAAGGACCGAGACCGGCTCTTTCCCACAGTGGGTGCAATAGTACTCCGGATAGTGCTGGGAGAGGATCAGTTCATCGGTCCGATCCACTACCTTTTCGTCGCCCGTCAGCAGTGAATCCAAGAACTGCCGGTCCGCCCGGACAGCCGTTTCGTAACTCGGATAATGCGAAAGGTCCGAGGAAGCGACCAACAGGAAAGGTTTTTGTTTTCGCAGCGTCGCCAGGGCCTCGGCCAGGGGACGCACCGCCTGGTTCTCCCCTTGTCCCATCACCACCGCGACCACTTGGGCTTCCGGGAAATAATGCCGGATCATCGGCAGGTGCACTTCGACCGAATGCTCTTTTTCAAAGGCCAGCGGCAGGTCCGTTAAATGGGGGCTGAAATCCAAAAGAAAATCCCGGGCCTCTTGATCGACCTGGATATCTCCCAAGGGCGTTTCCAAAAGATCGCCCGAAAAGACCGAGACCCCTTTAAAAGACACATAGTGGCTGGGGCCGACCACGACCACCGTTGCGGGTTTCTCTTTCAAGGCCCGGTAACCCACCGCCGCGGTCGTTCCCGAATAGACATATCCGGCATGGGGCAACATCAGGGCTTCGACCGGGCCCGGCACAGCAGGCACCTTGAGCTGTTCAAAGATCTTGAAAAGCCTTTGAAGCTCCACGGGTTTAGAAGGATAGAATTGGCCGGCCACGACCGGTTTAAGTTTCATAGGGATACTATAAAACTTAAGGGTCTTCTAAAACAGCCCTGGCTTAAGCCTCGTCCCGCAGGTCCTGCATCAACATCTCAATGGTCTCCAACTCCCCTCCATCACACCAGATGGCGCGGCAATCATCGCCCGTGCAACGGTCCACGACCACCTGGGTCAGGGCCGAATGGATGCATTTACTCATTGAATTTTGGCAATAGGGACACTTGATCTCAGGAAAGTTGTCCCGGTCCTTTAACGGTCCTTGCTGGGTATTTCGCCATGTCCGGGCTTTTTTGATCTCGTCCAAACTATATTCTCTTTGTTCCCGGGCGATCATCCGTTCCAACAGTCCGCCGCGCAACAAATGACCCTGGCAAAAACTGCACTTCTCCACTTCCACTCCTTCCCGTTGATCCTTGAGCAAGGAAACCTTACATCGGGGACAAGCCCATTCCGAAACCGCGCCTTGGACCTGTTGTTGGAAGAAAGGCAGGAACTCCGCCACCTCAGAGGCCGGATGAACCTCTTGGCTTCCCGCGGGGCATACCCAAGTAGCGGGCGTTAGGGTCTTCGTCGCTAGAAGTTGGGGGATCGTATAGGGCCCCGCCCATTGGTCGTTCAGATAGGTCATAAAGGCAGACCCGTCGGCGGCAGGTTGGTCTTTGGGGGGCTTTTCTTCGGCTTCTTCCTGCTGCACTTGTTTTTGGACCGAGGCCAGGTCGCTCTTGGCCCATTGAAGGATCTTTTGGAGCCGGCGAGAAACCGGCGGGTGATCGCTGAAAAAACCGGATAAAACCCCATCCTGTTCATCCAGATCCGAATGAGAAGGATTCATGATGAACAGGGCTTTGTAATTATCCGGCATATCCCCTCGGTACCGGTGCGAGATCTTATACAAACCGTCGGCCAGGGCCATGGGATCCTTACAGATCTTCACCCCATCCGCATCCGCCAAGTACTCTCGTTCCCGGGAAATGGCCATAAAGACCAGCTTGGTCATTAAATAACCCAGCCCCGAAATGACCCAGAGCACCATGGCAAAGATCGTTCCATCCCCCCGGCTACTGGAATAACCACTGGAATTGGACCGGGAGTTATCGGTCATCACCCGGCTCACATATTCATTCACATCCCCAAAAAAACCGAAAAGAAAGCAAGCCGTCGTGACCAACCGGGAATCCTCATGCACTAAATGAGCGGCCTCGTGGGCGATCACCGCGGATAATTCGTTGCGGGTTAATTTGGTCAAAATACCCTCGGTCACCCCGATGGCGGCGTTACCTTGAGTATCCTGGACGGAAAAAGCGTTGCAACCCGAAGTGGATAAGACCACCGGCTGAATATCCCGGATACCCGTGGCCATGGAAGCCTCCTCCACCATATGGATGAAGGGTGCGTGAAAAGTATCCAGGGGATCAGCGGGGCGGGCTTCCATCTGAACCAAAAGTTCTGTCAGTGTCTTGCCACGCGCGCTCAAAAAATGGCCTACTGCTAAAACAAAAGCCAAACCGGTACTGAACAATAGAATCGTGGGCAATCCATGGAAGTTGCGATAAGGAACCCACAATCGAACCAAAAAGAAGAAAGAAACGGCCATCAAGTCGATGAAGAAAACGTAAAGAAGGATCAAAAAGAAAAAAAGAAAGACCGTGGCCATTTGGGTCCGTCGCTTCACCTCAAAAACGGTTTCGGCGGGCAGACCGTAGAACATCGGGGTCAGAGCTTGACCTGGGGTACTTCTTTATCGGTCTCCGCGGCCTTGAGGAACTCCCGGGGTTGGAAGCCGTAAGGTCCTGCGATCAACGCCCCCGGGAATTGTTGAATGACCGTGTTGTAATTGGCCACGATGTCATTGTAGTGGCCGCGGGAGTAGGCGATCTTGTTCTCGGTGGAGCTCAACTCCTCTTGCAGTTGGGTGGCATTTTGATTTGATTTGAGGGCCGGATAATTCTCCCAGACCGCCATCAAACGACCCAAACCATTGGTGATCTCGTTCTCGGCCTTTAATCGGTCATTGGGATTGCCGGCGCCCAAGGCGTTAGCCCGGGCCTGCATCACCTGGCTCAGGGTATTCTTTTCGAATTCCATGACACCTTTGACCGTTTCCACCAAATTGGGGATCAAATCATGACGGCGCTTGAGTTGCACATCGATCTGGCTCCAGGAATTATCAACTTCCACCCGATAACCGACCAAGTTGTTATAAACGGAGACAAGATAAAGGATGACCACCAGAATGAAAACTAAAAGACCGATCAAAAAGATCATAGGGCTTCTCCCGACCAAAAAGGATCCGAATACCAGCGTGAAGATTTTACCTTAACCGTGGATGACCTTGGTGATCTTATCCCGGGTATAGGGCCAGGCCCCGTCCGGCAGGACCGCCATGGAACCCGCCGTGAACATGGAGGTTTCCAGGGGCACCCAGGATTTACAACCTTCATAGCTAGGCTTTATCGGCAGGTCCGAAGGCATGGCCAAAGAATAAACGCGGACGATAAAAACATAAAAACCTTGCCAATCGCCGTAGTTGAAGCGTTTCTCGATCGCCTCGTCGCTCATCACCGTGAAAGGAATGAGTCGCTTGGCCGCTTCCCAATCAGTGACCTTTTCCACCCGATCAACGATGGCGTAAAGACGGAAATGAACGCGCTTGGGATCTTTATTCTCTTTTTCAATGGCCGCCAACCGGGGGCGCCAATCGGGTTTGATCGCTTGGGCGTTCTCATGCTCGAAAGTGGGATAAAGGAAAAACTCGGAATGTTCGGGTTTGAATTCCCCGCCTTCCTCGGCAATACCACCCTTACGAAGCAGGATCGTTTGCTTCCCTTCTTCAAGGGCTTTGAGCACCACGGCCCATTCTTTGAGTGCGATGTTGTTCTGGAGTTTCATAGTGGGTCGATTATGTGAATTTCAGCTTTAACTTTCAAGCTCAAAGGATTTGGTCAGTTGGACAAGGCCATCAAAATGCCGCCCGCCAACGCCAAAAGCGCGCTGCCCAAAACCTTAGGCCATTCGGAAAAGCGCAGTTCCTTGAAAACGAACAAGGACCAAGCCGCGTAGACCAGCGAACTGGAATTCACAATAGGCACCGCCCGGGAAAGACCCAGCATTTGAATGGACATTAACATTCCCGACATGCCCAAGATCCACAAAATGGAGGATGCCAACCCCAAACCAAAGTTGGCGGCTGTCATGTTCTTTGGCTTATGGAAAAGAGGGATCAAAAGGGCTGTCACCGCGCCACCCAAGACCAGCACGATCAGCACATCCAACTGGCTGATATTCGTTTGGGCGTCCCATTGGCGCACCAGCGTAATGGGTAGGAAATAAACACCCCAGAAAACCCCGGTCAACAGGCTCAACCAGACCCCCTTTTTCAGGTTACCTTCTTTGGAAGGGGCCGCGGAGATCATGGTCACCCACAGGGCTCCCGCGCTCAATAAACAAGCGCCGAGCAAAAGGATACCCAAGGACCGCAGACTGGCCGCCTCATGGAAGATCACCAAACCCAGGACGATATTGAGCAAGGTATTGAAGTTGAAATAGACCACCGCTTTGGCCAGGCTGATCTCATCCAGCGCCGAATTCGCGGCGATTTGCCCCAAACCCCAAAGAACACCCGACAAGAGCGCTGCCCAGAACCATTGGGGATGGGCCCAAAGCAGTGTCACGGAATTCCAGCGAAGTAGCACAATCACCAACAATCCCCATCCCATTAAATGAAAGAAAGAGAACCCTTTTGTCGTCGAGAATCGGATCGGCAGCATGTAACTGCCGATACAACCAAAACCCACCAATGCCCAAAGATAACCCATGAAAGCTCCTAGTTGAAATGAAGGTGGGATTGTAAGGCAATCTTCACCCGGCGCAACAAAAAGAAATCGGCAACCCGGGCCGTCATGAGAAAAAGCACCAGAGCCACCGGGGAAACATGGCCATATAAGAAGGCCGCGACGGACCCCAGGACCCAGACCCCCAGTTGAAAGATCGTGGTTGAAACCGCTACCACTTTGGCCCTTTCCCGCTCGCCGATGATATTCATCCATACCGCCGTACTGACCGAGTAATAAAAGGAAGAACCCCAACTCGCCAGGATCGCCGAGGCCAGACAAAGGATTAGGGGATTCAACGAGCCATTCACCGGCACCAACAATAGCGCCAGTGCGGCAAAGCCCAACACTTGGTCCAGCCCCAATAACTTCAGGGACCAGCGGTAGGAAAGGCGGGGCGTAAAAAAGAACAACACAACGCAGGAAGTATAGGCCGTCACTTGGGCCAATAACGAAAGCGATGTGTCGGGAAGACCCAGGCGTTGGACATAATAAAGCGAGGCATAGATCATCAAACTCGCGAAAATGGATTCATCCAGGATCCGGGAAGCCAGGAAAGGGACCGCACCCGTTTTTTTCATCAAGGCCTCGAAGGTTTTCAGGTACTGATCCAACCCCTCTCGGAACCCATGCCTCCAGGTGGCCGGCACTTTTTCAAAAGTGCCCGAATGTTGGATATAGACCATCCGTACAGCGATGCCGATAGCGACAAAAGCCAGGAACATCCCGAACATCTCATGACTCGCCGTCACCAAACCCCGGCGACCCACCCAATAACCGCCTAAAAGAGGAAAGAACAAAAGGGCTGCGCCGCTATTCACGAATTGAAGGACCGAATACATCACCGCCCTTTTGTTCTCGGGCACTCCCTCGTTCAAAAGGCATTGATAGGCCGGACCGGACCCCAAATTGAGGGCGATAAAGAACAAGGCCGCCACGCCCCACCACTTATTGGAGGCGAAGGCCATGCAAAAACAGTAGCCACCCCAACTCAGCACATCAAAAAGGAAAAGCGTCTTTTTACGTCCCCAAACATCGGTCAAATAACCGCCCACCCAAAGGGCCACCAGACCAAAAGGGATGAAGAGAAAACTGTAAAGCCCCACTTCGGTGTTCGATAAGCCGAGAGAGACCAAATAGAGGCTTCGGTAGGGGCCGACCATCGCCAGGGGGATAAGCCAAAGGATACCGACATAAATGGTCAGGGCCGGGGTGCGCGGCAGGACGAACATTTCCTTGATGGCGGCTGAGAACGTTTTTAAATGCTTCCACATAAAGACAACTTCTTTCCCAAACCCGGTATCAGACCAGATCCTTCAACATCACGACCGCGTCCTCTTGATTATCGCTGTAATACTTTTTTCGGATGGCCACGGTGCGAAAATCCATTTTTTCATACAGTTTTTGGGCGGCCATGTTGCTGGCTCGCACTTCCAGGGTAGCCAACCTGGCACCCTGGTTATAAGCAAAGCGCAGGCAATATTCCATCATCTCGAAGCCCACGCCCTTTTGACGGTAATCCGGCGTCACCGCCAGGTTGATGATGTGGGCCTCTTGGGGCGCCTCCCAATAGCCCATATAACCGACCACCCGGCCCTTATCCTCCGCCACGAAATAACGGGCCAGGGACCTTTGCAGTTCAGCCTCGAACAGTTCCTTGGACCAAGGTGAGGGCATAGAGGTTTTCTCGATCTCCACCACCTGGTCGAGGTCTTCTTGCAGCATCGGGCGGAAGATCATTTGGAACCTCTCAACGTTTGAAGCATTTTAAGATCGGCGAGGATCGCTTCGCGCTCCGATCCCAGGGTCAAAGCCTTTTTCAATATCTTATCCGCCTCATCATAAAATCCTTCCAGCATTAAGACCCGGCCCACTTTTTCATAAGTGTTCGAATTGGGATAACTTTGTTTCAAACAAGCCCTCACCATTGAGGCGTAATCGGAATAGCGATTCCGGGCATCTTCAGGGTGAAAGGTCTTTTCAACCATGTAATCGAAAAAGAATTTATCCAAAAAACAGGACTGAAGGAAAGCATCCCGAGGGATCGCCGGGTAATGATCGGCCATTTCTTTTATCAGGACATAATCCGTCTTTCCGTTCTTGTCGTCGATACGCCGAACATTCAGATCCATGAAAAAATTGTAGGTTTCTCTCCAGGAAAAAAGGACATCCCTTGTTTTCGAATCGACTGGAACGATCACCAATACGTAGCCGCTATGCCGCCCAGGAACTTCCGAAGGAAGATAGCTCCATCGAGCGTCCGAAAAACGCCTGACCAACCAAGGAAGATAATCTGCCCGGGAGTAAATGGCGGCCCACCGGGCATCGCGGAACGAAAGGCCGCTGTTCCAAGCCGAATTGAAGGAATAGGTCGCCACCGCCAGGGATTCATCCCGACAATCGGGGCACCAATCGGTAAAAACAAGTCCCGGTCCCCACTGTTGCTGAACCTTGTTCAAAATTTGGAAAGCCTGGTATTTTTCGGGGGACTTTTGGACTTCCGTCAACTGATAAGGCTGGCGAGAAACATTCCAATAGGGTTCCAACAATCGAAAAACATCGAAACCTCCGACGATCACCAAAAGGAACAAGATCAAATGAACACGCCAAACCGATGATATACCAAGCAACAACGACCAAGATCCACAAGCAACCGCGAAGAACAAAAAGGGAAGTACCGGAAATATCCGGTTCACTTCGACATCCATGGACAAGAATCCTTCGGCCATCAAAAGGACGAAGGCTAAAAAGAACCACACAACGAACGACTTTCGGAAACCCCGGCAGATCTCGACGACTCCCCCAAAGAAAAGAGCGGTCAAAACTGGGTTCAAGACCCCGCCTAGGACCGGTTCGTAATCCGCCCTATATCCTACAGAACCGAACAGAACGACCCAATAATCGATAAAAACAGATATTTTTTCCCTGAACCCAGCCGCATTGTTCCATATCCCCGATGCCCAAATATGCTTCCCGAATCCCTCGTGTCTTATCGCCACTAAGAAAGGAAAAGCCGTGAGGATCGAAAAGAAAATAAAGTAGAACAATTCCCCCGCCCGTTTTTGACGAACCGCTTGCCAAATTACGGTGACCGCGGTGATGCCCGCGATTACGAACCAATTGGTATGAATAAAAAAACCAAGACCGGTAGCCAGGCCCAGCAAGCTCGCCCAGCAGCGACCTTTGTTTCCGGGGGCAACTTCCACGAATCGAGCCAAAAGGTAAAAAACCACGCATTCCCACAGAACCAACCCTGCCGGACCCGCGAATAAGCGGGCTGAGAAAAGAGGCCAATAGGAAACGGCTATTAAAGCCGAAAAAATAAGGGCAAAAGATTTTGAAAAAAACTGCCTTGCCCCAAAATGAACGACCAGCACCAGCGCCATTGAAAAGACCGCCGAAGGAAGCCAAAGACTCAAAAAGATCGACTGCGTGGGCGGATAGATCAACCCGCCCAGCCAATAGATCAGGGGCGGTATCTGGCCGGCGCCATGAAAAAAATCCCAATTCCAATGCCGGACCATATCCAAGATCAGTATCCCGACCGAGGCGTCGTCACCGGTGGGCCAAGCGAACAAGGTTGTTAAACGCCAGAACCGAAGCGCAAAAGCGACGAAAATGAGAAAAAACAAAATCCAAGGTTCGACTGATCCAAATATCTCGATTTTTATCGTTTCTTCTGTTTGCCGCGGAACGACTGGCCCTGCCATTAAAAGGAAAAGAGGGATCCCGAAACCGAAGATCAATATCAAGATTTTGAGCTCGAGCGAAGACGGTCCAAGGGTCAAGAACCAGCTGGCCGCAAAAAAAACACCCAAACAGAGCCATTGTTTTTTTTCAACAAGCCGGTTCTTTTTCAAAAACAGCCTCCCCGTTGCACTTAAATGCTCAAATTCTTGCGCCAAAAAATATTAAAACGGCTTCTTTTGCAGTTCAGCCAGCGCTTTTAGATCATTGAGAACACTGGGATTTCCGGGAATCATTTTTAAAGCTAGATCGAAATAAGCCATCGATTTTTTATATTGTCCATCCAAAGCGTAAACCAACCCCAATTTTTCATCCACGATCGGGCTGGGATAGGCTTTTTGCGAACATGCGTCGAATATTGGCGCGTAACTCGAGCACTGATTCCAAAGATCCTCCGGCCTGAATGTTTTTTCGCCAGAATAATAAAAAATCAGTTTGGTCAAATAACAGGCCTGTAAATAAGGGTCTTGTGGAAAACTTGGATAGACCTGGATCATTTTTTCCAGGACCGGTCTTTTCGATTCCCCGTCTCTATCCTCAATTATATGAACATTGATTTCCATGAAGAACCGATAGACTTCCCTCCACGCCTCAAAGTGTTTTAATTCATCCGCCGGGATCGGAAAAAAACCCAAAAGATACCCGCTATAAGACCCGGATTCTTGTGACGAAAGCCGTACCCATCGGGTTTGGGGAAACCGTTTGGCCAGGAAAGGCCAATAGTCCGCTGGGATAAAGATCGCCGCCCATCGAGCCGTTGAAAACGGCTGATCGGGGTTCCACAAAGAATTGAAATCATACGTGGCGAAAGGCAAAGTCGCGTCCACATACTCTGGAACGAAATCATCAAAGATCAAACCATTGCCCCACTTTTCGTGAAGCTCATCGAGGACCTGATATGCCCTATATTTTTCAGGAGACTTTCCTATTACCGCTAATTTTTCAGGCTGATCGGATATCCGCCAACAGAAGGGCATTAATCGATCGATATCCACCAAAAATGAAAAGACCATGAACAGAGCGCTGATCCACAGCGCTTTGTTCATTGGAAGATAACGGAATAAAGACTCTAAACCAACACAGACTCCCAAGATCAATAAGGGAAGTATGGGGATGATCCGAAAAGCCTCGACATCTTTTGATAAAAACCCAGGCGCCAATAGGACAGGAAAGATCAAGAAGAACCATCGGGTTGCCGCTCGACGCGGACAGCGAAAAGCTTCGATGACTCCTAAGAAGAAAAAGGCGCTGGCAAAAGGGTTCAATATTCCTCCGCCGACAGGGGCATAAGCGCCTAGATTCGTGGCCGAGCCAAAAAGGATCAACCAATAATCAGCGAAAGAAGAGAAACGAACCTGGGCGTCACCGACCTCTTTCCAAGCCCCCACGCTCAAAATGTGCTGGCCATAACCTTCATGAAAAACGCTGAAAAGAAAGGGTCCTAACGCGACACCGAGCGCTAAAAGGAACCCAGCCGTTTCTCGGTGCCGCTGGCGGCTCCATGTTTGTTTCAAGACAGCAAAAACAACAACCGCTGCCATCACCACCCAAGGCGTAAAGGTAAAAGAACCGAAACCCGTGGCCAATCCCAGCAAGATGGACCAACCTAAACCTCGGCCCCCTCCACTGGCCCTCAAATAGCGGCCATAAATATAAAGAACGACAAGCTCCCAAACAAAAAGCAGTACTGGTGGCGCGAAAAGACGGCCCATAAAAAGAGGCCAATAACTGAAAGAAAGCACTGCCGCCACCAGAAGGGAAAAGGACCTGGAAAAGAACTGCCTCGACGCCCAATAACCCAATGGAATGGCCACTAAGGAAAGGATCGCCGAAGGAAGGAACACGGAAAGAAAAGCGGACCGAGTGATCCGATAAAAAAGGACCCCCAAACCGTAGGTCAGTGGCGGCAATTGAGCCAGGCCGTTGAAAAATCTCCACTTTCCATTTCGAACCCAATCTAGGATGGTCAACCCCACCATGGAATCGTCGCCGCTGGGCCAAACATGGACCGGGTCCAGCCCCCAAAAGCGCAGCCCTAAGGCCAACCCGCCGATCAAAACGAAAAGCCATAAGGGGACATCTGAGAACATTCCTTGCTGCGCTTGATCGTTCTCTTCCAAGGGATGGAACCAAAAGGCAAAAAGAAGGGGGACGATAAAACCCGCCAAAAACAAAAGGACCTTTGCGGTAGTGCCGAACGGAAAATACGTCAGTAAAAAACTGGTGATGAAAAAGATCAAAAAATAAGGCACGGGGTAATAGGCGATTTTTCTCAACCAGCACTCCCTTGGGCCCTTTTCTCGTCCACCGCGGGTATCCGCAGATAAAAGGGTTTCAGGTCACAGACCATTGGTTTCTTTCCCGTTTTCCATTGGTGATAAGCGATCCGGGCCAAGCTCATCGCGCTAGGTTGATGCAGGGGATTCTCGACCCATTGGCCCTTAGAGACCGTCAATTTTTTGAGCTCGTTTTCATACTTCAAAGCGCCGGGTCCGACCACCCAGGTCGAGACCGATATTTTTTCAGCGATGGCCGGCAAGTTCAGGATCGCGGCGGGTTCTAGTTCTCGAAAGCTTTGGGACTCTATCTGGTAATGGCCTGCAAAACATTCACCTCTTTGGGCGTCAATGAGACAAAGCACCTCTCCGAAGATCCCTGCGGTCCTCAAATTTTCCGCTAAGCCATCCAAGGTGGGGACACCATAGACCGGAAGCGCCTGAGGCATAGCGAACCCTTCCGCGGTGGCCAATCCCACCCGGATACCTGTAAAACTGCCCGGGCCGACCGCTACTGCCAGCGCGGTGATAGCCGACGCGGTCAAACCTTTTTCCTTGAGGAGACCTTCGAGACCGGGCAACAACGTGACCGAGCTTTCTTTATCGGCGGGCAGGACCAACTCGGCCACCGGCATTCCCTTTTCCAGATCGAAGAGAGCAACGCTACATAAACGGGTAGAGACTTCTAAAGAGGCCAGCAAAGGATGATCTCCTGGACCCGGGATTTGTTCTGCTCGTCCTTGCCCTGAATAATGAGACGACGACCTTGGTCGCTAACAGTGTCAAAAAGCATGTGGATAGCGTAGGACGGCAATAACTGAGGGAACTTATCCCCCCATTCAACGACCACCACCCCATCCTTGCTCAGCCATTCGGACCAACCCAGGCCTTCCACTTCTTCCGGTTTGTTCAGACGGTACCAATCAAAATGATAAAGCGGCAACCGAGCGGGATAGATATTCTGCAAGCTGAAAGTGGGCGAAGTGACCGGGGCCTCATAATCCAGTCCCTTGGCCATACCCTTCACGAACTGGGTCTTGCCCGCGCCCAAACCGCCGGTCAGGCACCAAACCTCACCCGCTTGGGCGCTCTTTCCGATGGCCTCGCCCAACTGGAAAGTCTGCTCCGGTGTCTCACATAGAAAACTGGAAGTGACCATGAAAGGGATGCCTTATTTCTTCGAGAAGTGATCGAAACCCTTGGCCTTCAAGGGCAACCGTTCGCCTTTGCGGGTAATGAGCACGATGCCCTTGACTGCCGGCACCATGCGGCCGATGGACTTCAAGGGCGTTCCCGTTTCGCCCGGCACCTTTTGAAGCACTTGGGAAATATGGGTCAAAGGCACGGTAAAGAGAAGTTCATAATCCTCGCCGCCGCTCAGGATAAATTCCAAAGGATCGAGGCCGTGCGAGGCGCAATAAGCCTTCAGGGACGGTGAGATGGGCAGGGCTTCCTCGTGGATCTCCGCGCCCAGTTTGGATTCATCACAAAGGTGATGGACCTCGCTGGAAAGCCCGTCCGATATATCGATCGCGGCAGTGGCTAGCCGTTTCGTGGAAAGGGCCCGGCCCACCGTAAAACGGGGCGTGGGGTTCAAATGACGTTTGACCAATGTAGCCGCCGCGTCCGGGTTGTTCTCCGAGGGATGCTTCAATGCATGCAGCCCCGCGCCCGAATCACCCAGGGTGCCCGTCACAAAAATGGCGTCGCCCGCCTTGGCGCCGCTGCGGCGCAAGGCTTTGCCCGACTCCACTTCGCCGATGAGCGCCACGTTCACCACGAATTGGTCGCTGCCGACGGTGTCGCCGCCAACGATGTGAGCCCCGAAGGATTCGCCCATGCTTTTCATGCCGTCATAAAAGGTCTCTAGGTTCGCGACGGGGTAATTCTTCGGGATTCCAAGCGAAACCACCGCCACCGTGGGCTTAGCGCCCATGGCCGCGCAATCGCTGATATTGACCGCCATGGTCTTGGCCCCCAATTGCCAGGGCGTGATGAATTTCCAATCGAAATGGCGGCCTTCGACCAGCATATCGGTCGTAAAGACCAGTTCGTGACCTGAGGTCGGTTTAAAAATAGCCGCGTCATCGCCGATACCGGACAAGATGGACTTGTCCTTGGTCTTGAGGGATTGGCGGATCTTTTCGATGAAGCCGAACTCGCCGATGGAACCGATGGTCTTCTTGATGTCTTTCGGATCTTTCAATTTTTTCACTCTTTATTTTTAACAATATCTAAATTTTGAAAATCTCGGATAACCACAGTATCTGCAATTAAATCATGTACAGTTCTATGCTTCTCATTTTTAAAAATCATAACTACCGATGCGACGATATAAGAAACCACTAAACTAACCCAAACCAAAGATCCGAGCTCTTTAGAAAAACCCAACAAAGGCATCAAAAACAAAACCAAAACAAGAAAAAGTTCAGGCAAATATCGCAATAAAACATTTCGCCAAGAGAGTTCCTTGCCATTCAATTGAACGATTTTCGTTTTAACAAATAATTTTCCTGGTGTCTGTCCCCAGACTTTCACCATAAATACAAAACCCAAAAGATAAACTGTAAATATCAATAAACCGATTCCAATTCTTATAACCGGCGTATTGCCTGGAACGTTATCAAATAAAAAATCGAAAACTCTTATAATGATTCCATCGATAAAAACAGCAGCAAACCTCAACTCAATTCCGGCATAAATTTTAAATCCACAATTTCCGCAAAAAAGACTCTGTGAATCCAAATTACACTTCGGACATTTCCAAAAACCATTTTCAATAACAGCCCTGTTTTCCATTAATCCTCTCAAACTTACGTCGTATATTTTCCGTTGATGTCGATATAGCCGTCGGTCAGGTCGCAGGTATAGACCGTTTCTTTGCCCTTGCCCAACCGCAGGTCCACCACGATGTTCACGTCTTTTTGTTGAAGGATGGTTTTGAGTTTCGCCCGGGACCAACCCTTGCGGGGCTGTCCGTCATAAAGCGCGTAACCGCCGATGGCGACCTTGGCTTTGAACTCATCGACCGCAGCGCCTGAATAACCGACCGCAGTCAGGATACGGCCCCAGTTAGGGTCCGCGCCGAAGATAGCGGTTTTGACCAAAGGTGAATGGGCAATGGCTTTCGCGGCTAAAAGAGCGTCCGCATCGTTCTTCGCGGTCTGAACGGTCACGGTCACGAACTTGGTGGCCCCTTCCCCGTCCCGGATCACGTCCTGGGCCAGGTCGAGGCAAACCGCCTTCAAAGCTTCGAGGAACACTTTATAGTCCGCGCCTACTTTCGTAATGGGCTTCGCGCCCGAGGCGCCATTGGCCAATACCACCACTGAGTCGCTGGGCGAGGTGTCGCCATCGACCGTAATGCGGTTAAAGCTCCGATTAGTCGCTTCCCGCAGGGCTTTATCCAGCAAAGGCCGGGAAATGGCTGCGTCGGTCAGGATATAGACCAGCATGGTGGCCATATTGGGATGGATCATGCCGGATCCCTTGGCGAAACCCATCATCCAACAAGCCTTGCCGCCCACCATCAGGGGCCGGGCGCTGGTCTTGGTCACCAAGTCGGTGGTCAAAATAGCTTTAGAGAAATCCTCGCCGCCTAAGGGTGACAGGGCGGACACGCCCAGCTTCACACCCTTTTGGATCTTGGGCCGGGGTACCGGCACGCCGATGACGCCGGTCGAATGGATCAGCACTTCGTTGGCTTTTACCTTCAAGGCTTGGGCGGCCCATGTGCCCGTGTCGTCCGCGTCCTTATAACCTTGCTTACCGGTCAGGTCATTGGCGTATTTGGTGTTCACTACGACGGCCCGCAGAGGGCCTTTGGACTTCAACAAGCGTTCGGTGCGCCGGGCCGGGGCCGACTTGACCGCGTTCTTCGTCACCATGCCCGCCCAAACGGCAGGATGGGCCGTATAGATAAAACCCATATCAAGCTTGCCCTTGGACTTGAGCCCCGCGTGGATACCCGACGCGAGAAAGCCCAGCGGCAGAGGCAGTGTGTTCTTGGCCATAGAAAGTTCCTTGTTGAAGTTATGGCATTCTAGCAGGAGCCCTTCAAATTTTGGCCTCAAACGCTTAGGATGACCGCCATTCAAAACCAGGAGAACCCATGAAGAGCCCCTTAAAAGTCGTCCTTTTCGATCTGGACGGCACCTTGATCGATTCCGAAAAGGATATCGCCGAGGCGGCCAATTTCACCCGCCAGCATTACGGCTTAGCCCGGGTGCCTGATTCCACCATCGCCCAATATGTGGGCAACGGGGTTTTAGTTCTTTTGGAAAAGAGCCTGGAGACCCGGGACAAATCGAAAATATTGGAAGCCTATGAGGTCTTCAAGCAGCATTACCGGGTCCATTGCGCGGACCACACGAAGACCTTTCGGGGTACTTTTGAATTGTTGGATCATTTGAAGCATCGCGGTATCCGGATGGGTGTGGTTTCGAACAAACCGCAGGAGTTTACCGACTCCGTTTTAAATCAGCTGGGACTCATGCCTTATTTCGGCGTGGCCTTTGGCCCGGAAGCCACGGTCAACCGCAAGCCCCATCCCGAGCCTTTGCTGGTGGCCGCCGAAAAACTAGGCGCCTCCGCTTCGGAAACTATCATGATCGGCGACTCGGTGGTCGATATCCTGGCCGCCCAGGCCGCTCCCATGCGGGTGGGCGTCCTGACCCACGGCTACGGCACCCGGGAGATGCTGGAAGCAAACCATCCGGACTGGATCGTCGATTCGCTTTTAGAACTGATCCCTTTTCTGGTCTAACCCTTCGCTTCTTCCCAACCCAATAGCGCCTTCTTTCGCGCCGAGCCCCATCGATAGTCCCCTAAAACGCCGCTTTCACGGATGACCCGGTGACAGGGGATAAGATAAGCCACTTTGTTCTGCCCCACCGCGCTGCCCACCGCCCGGGAGGCTTTTGGTTTCCGGATCCTCCGGGCCAGGTCTTGGTAGGAGCAGACCGAACCTTGTGGGACCTTGAGTAGGGCTTCCCAAACCTTGAGCTGGAAATCAGTCCCCTTCATCAGCACTTTCACCTTGGACCTTTTACCGGAGAAAATTGACCGGATAGCGCCCGAAGTGCGGACCTGATCTTGAACCCATTGAGCCCGGGGCCAGGATAGTTTCAATTCTTTTAGCGCGGCCAAAGCCGGACGCGCATCCAAAAAAGAAAGCCCGCACACCCCGCGGGCCGTCATGGCGATCAAAGCTTCCCCAAAAAGCGTTGGATGGATACCCCAAAGAATCCGCAGCCCCGCTCCGCCGTTCTTATATTCACCCGGCGTCATGGCCTCGACCGACACCATCAGGTCGTGCAACCGTCCCGGCCCCGAAAGCCCGGCCTCGTAAG
Source organism: candidate division FCPU426 bacterium (assembly GCA_027452205.1). GTDB lineage: Bacteria > Oederibacteriota > Muellerivitia > Muellerivitales > Muellerivitaceae > Bog-1183. The sequence goes on from DAIDGV010000012.1 coordinate 171,150, forward strand.
CCGTTTCCAGCACCGAGCGGGATCGGGCCAACCTCTCTTTCGCGTGCTGGGCCGTCAGATAACCCAGGAATTGCTTGGGCGTCACTCCCGCCCAGCGTTTAAACAACTTTTGGAAATGGAAAGGGCTCAGCCCAGCCGTTTGGGCAAGTTTTTCCAGGGTCGGTTGTTCCTGGAAATGCTTTTCCAAATAACCGATGGCCTTTTCGACACGGTCGTAATCTTGCGAAGGTTTCATGGACCAACTATAAGCAGGAGCAAAAGAGCTAACCACCCGATTCTTGCGGTGGGATCAAAACCACTTCAAAGGTATATTTTCAGGGATTTAGAGGACTGGATAGAACCAGAAAATCAGGCCGACCAGGGCGATGAAAGTTCCGCTGATGACCTCGCCGTAACGTTCCAAGGCCCCAAATTTCATTTTCTGAAGTCCCTGAGTTGAGTAAACACACAAGACCACATAGGTCACGATAGTGCTCAAGGCAAAGACCAGGGACATGACCAAAATGAGCCCTACCCCATATTTACCCGCCGCGAAAAAAGCCGGGATACCTTCCACCATCGGCGAAGAACCCAGGATCAATAAAAGCGCCGTTCGTTGGTTGGTTTTGGGGGCATGATCATGGGAATGTCCGTGGGAATGCTCTTCGTGTCCATGACCTTCGTGGGAATGTTCATGTTCCTTGAATTCGACTTCATAACTGTGGGAGTGATGGGCGTGGGAGACCGTTATCCGGACCTTGAATTGATGGGGTTCCGGGATCGGATCGATAGATTGCAGGTACCTGCCCTTGTTCTCGAACTTGAACGATTGTTTTTTTCCGTCGTCACGGATCGTTTCTAACTGGACCCGGTCTACCGGTATGCCGGTCAGCCGAAAATGAGGCGGCATACCCTGTTCATAAATGGATAACTCAAAAAGGCCGTCATCGGTCCTAACTTGGTGGAATTCAGGACCATGGATCTCACCCGCCGCCGTATCCATGAAAGTATGCTCGTGATGATGGTGGTGTCCATGGCCGCCTCCCCGCGTTTCCAGCCAAGAGGCAATCGCGATCCAAAGACCGAAACCGATCAAAGCGACGCTGGAAGCCAGGTCGACCAGATGACCAAAATGCGTCGCCACCGCAACACCCGCGAACCAAACCACCAAAGCGATCGCCAGGGTCGAAAGGACATGTCCCGTACCCGCTTTAATCGCCGCGCTGATCGTTTCAGTTTTGCTCCACTTTCTTTGTCGGGCGATCAAGGCGATCGGGACCCAGTGATCCGGCACGATGGTATGAAGGACACCGACGACCGTCACGGCACTGATCAACAAAAAGGGCGCGCTAAAATTCATTCATTTTCCTTTTGTTCGATTTAGTTATATTTCCAAGTGAGCCCGGCCCGAGACGATACCCACCGGTCCGCGAGCCTGATTATAGGCTGGATTCTGGATTCCCTGAAAGTCCAGGGTCAAACCCAACACCTTGAAAGGTTTATAGAGGTAATAGACTTCGAATAATTCTTCCGGCCCATAATTCAAGGCCCCGTCCCCGATATTGAAATCGGTCCCGCCCGCCTCTAAGTAGGCTTGATGCACGCTGGAAATCCCGCTGGCGGCGATCCCCAAACCCACCACATCATCAGGCCGTCCCCAACGATTACCTTTTAAAGCGGTTCCAAACGAGACATTCTGGTCCACCGCCACGAATTCCCAGGTCTCGGTGGTGCCGTCATTCCATCCGGCCCGGGCGAAAAAGCCCAGGTCATCCCCGGCGGCCTGTTCCCATCCCAGTCCGAACCCTATCTTTTGCTCATAAGTACGGGTTGAAACTACGTTCGGATTCACCGGGGATTGGTTTAGCGCGGTTTGATAGTTACCCATGTTCGCTTGGTTGATGTAGCCCAGCAAACGCAGCTTGCCCGCGTTGTTATCCGCGCCATAGCGCCACTCGAATTCCATGTTCTCCGAATGGGCTTGGCCGATGTTCCAGTCATAATCCGGGCCATTGGCCACCGTGGAAACCAGCACCTCCGCGCCCCGCAGGGCCCAGGTCTTTTGGTTCAATTCGGCCACCACACCCATGGTATAACCATGGGTATCCGCCGCGAAATCCCAGGCCAAATTGTCCACAAAGGTCAGGTTGATGAACTGGGTCCGGGCATCATGGGCGTAAGCGTTATTATCAAAATAATCATTCAGGGCGAACTTGCCGGCGGTCAGGGTCAGGCGGGAAATATCCATCTTGGCGGCCACTTGGTTCTGGTCATCGTCGATCTTCTCTTGCTCGCCGCCCAACCCCAGGACCTGTTGGAAATAGAACCGCGCGGTGTTGTAGGTCAGGCTGGCGCTGCCCACCTTGGAGATCTCGCCGTTAGAAAAATCGCCCAAGCCATTCACGCCGCTCAAGCCCGTACCCGCCGGGACTTCCGGGTCATAATAAACAAATCCACCGTCCCAGATCTTGGCGCCCAGGAAAAGGGTGGCCGTGAAAGAAGTCGCTATCTCCGGATTATTGCTCAGGCTGAAGGCTCCCGAGTAGGCAGCTGGGAAAGACCCGTGATATTGGGGAATGACGGTCGATTGAAAATGGTAGGTCCAAAGAGCCGGAACGAAGTCAACTGCCGACTCATCGGCCCGGGCCGAAACGCCGGAAAGCGCCAGCGCCACCAAAAGGATCGCCTGACCGCCCTTTTTGAATAAGCTTAATTCCATAACTGTCCCCTTATTTCAGGTAAGTGCTGACGATCTCCATTAATTGCGCGGCGGCTTCCGTTTGCGCCCGAGAAGGTTTCTTCTTCGGGTCCAAGACATGGAAATGGATATGCTCATCGATCAATTCGGCCATCAAGGAATTCAAGGCGCCGCGACAAGCGGACAAATGCTGGAGAATGTGGATACAGTCTTCGTTGTTTTGAAGATGCTTCTCGACGGCCTTCACCTGTCCTGTCAGCCTTCGGGCCCGCAAAACCAACTTTTCTTTGTCGTGAATGACGTGCATGGTTCCCCCGCTATTATCAAGGATGCCTTGATAATATACCCCCAGGGGGTATGTCAACAATCAAAAGTGTTAATTATGAATTGAATCAGTGTGAACTAAAAGACAGACTAGAATTCCCGCAGGGTCTCAACCGTGCCGAATTGGGGACGGTCCTGTTTGGACAGGGCTTTGCCCTCGGGCAACTGAAGTACCGTTAATTTGATCTCTTTGAAGGGAAGGTGGATCTCTAAAGCTTCCCCTCCCGCCAGAAGGTGGGAGGGTTTCAAGGTTTTTCCCGCCAGCCACACCTTGCCCAGGTCGCATAGGTGCTTGGCGGCCATGCGGGTCTTAGTAATGCCCATCAGTTTCAAATAAAGATCGACCCGCAAGGTTCCGCCTAGTTCTTGGAGGCCTGACCGCCGCCGCCACTACTGCCGCCGCCACCGCCGCCGCTGTTATCCGGACTGATGAAGAACTTTACGCCCAGCCGCACTTGGAAACCGGAGAAATCGATCGCCCCGCTGCCGCTGGCGCCGCCCGAATTGGTCAAAGGCGAGGCTTTGAAACCGGGATTGCTGCTGGTAACAGGGGTGAAAGTAAGGAAACGATAGTCGAGACCCAGGTCCAAGGCTGAGCTTTTCTGGCCGTCCAGGATAAATTCCAACCCCGCGCCCAGTTGGCCGCCCAGGTCGGTAGCTGAAAGGCTCGTGCCGGTACCATTCAGGACCGAGATGGTCACGCTGGAATCGAGCAGCGTATAGATGCCGCCCGAAGCGTTCAAGGTGAAGTTCGTGCTCTCATCCAAGGGGATCAATAACTTGAGCCCCAGAGAAGCGCCGACCGCTGTGGAATTCCATTGTTCTACTTGGCCTGAAGCGGTTACCGACTGGGAGAATTTGCGCAGCACCTCGCCCATCACACCCACTTGCCAGGTCGGGTCCAAGGCGTAGTCCATACCGCCGAAACCCGTTAAACCGAAAGGGAGTCCTTGGGACGTGTCGGCGCCGTAATATTGGGTCAGATCCGTGGCGTCCGGTAAAAAGCCGGTGACACCGAAATAAGGCAACCAACTGCCGCCTGTGGGCAGGCTCGGATAACCCTGATTCTTCGTGTTGAACAGCTTCTCATCTTCCGCGGTCATGGTCGCCGGTGCGTTGTTGACCGGGGCAACGGTGTCCGTGGAAGCGGCTGCGGACAGGAATTCCTTCGAGGAAATGACCTTGCCATCCTCGACGATATAGGCGTCATTCTTGAGCGAGTCGATCCAGGTATTGACCGCGTTGTCCTGCATTTGCTTTTTCAGGAAGATCTTGATGTCCGCCGCGGCCGAGTCAAAATCGGCCTTCCCGCGGGAAACCACTTTGACCACGTAGATGCCATCCGTAGCGCGCACCAACCCCGTCCCCGGCGCGGGCAAAGCGAAGACCCCTTCCGCCAGTTTGGCGTCGCCGATCTCGCCGCGTGAGACGGTCCCGATATCCCCGCCATCCGCCGCGGACCCCGGGTCCTCGGAATATTTCTTGGCCAGGGCCGCGAAATTAGCGCCTTCCTTCACTTGCTTGAGCAGGCTCCGGGCCTGGGTCTCCACTTGCTTGACCTCGCCGGCGGTCGCCTGGGGCGAGACCCGCAGCAGGATGATGGAGAACCGGACACGGTCATAATTGTTCGGGTGCTGGTCGTAATACTTGCGCGCTTCCTCGTCGGTCACGACGACCGAGCTGGGCAGGTCCATCTGCTTTTGGCGCATCATGTGGGCGGCCTTGATCCGGCGGGTCATCTTGTCCCGGATATCCTGTTTCAGGTCGTCCAGGGTGATACCCTCGGCCTTCAGGCTGTCGTTGAATTCTTGGTCGGTGGCGAAGTTCTTCTTCATGGATTGGACCTGGTTATCGACCTCCCGGTCCACCTCCCCCTCTTGCAGATCTATCTTTTCACGGTCCGCTTCTTCCGCCAGCAGTACCTCGCGGATGAAAGCTTCCTCCACTTGCTTCTTGGCCGCGTCATATTCGGCGGTGCCCGGAGGGGCCATTTTGGACTGTTGGGAGGCGAAATAGGATTGGATGGCCTCCTGCAGTTCCCCTTGGGTCATGGCGTCTTGGTCCACCACCAGGGCGATGCTATCGACGATCTTGGCCCAGGCAGGCGCGAAGGCCAGTCCCAAAGCCAGTGCCGCCGCGAAAATGAAAAAACGTTGGTTATTGCTCACGATGCCCCTCCAGGGCGGCCCCAATGACCGGGGCCACATCTTGTTTCACTTTGATCTTTGCTTTCTTCTTGAGGATAAGGACCCACTGGTCAAAAGCCTCGTCCTGGGCCCTCTTCAAAAGCTCGTCATGGATCTGGTCCTGGACCTCCGCCAAAGTTCTCATCCGGCGGGGCCGCCACTCGATCAATTGGAACAGATGATACCCAAAATCGTCCTTCAAAGGCTTCGAAATCTCCCCGGGCTTCAATTTCGCCAGCGCCGACAGGTAGGCCGGCGGCAGGCGGTCGGTCTCCATAAAGTGCCAATCCCCACCCTGGGACGAGTCCGGTTCCTGGGAAAAGGTCTCGGCTATTTTTGAGAAACCCTCCCCCTTTTTCAAGGCGGCCATCACTTGATCGAACCGCTGCTTGCGTTGAACCACCAGGTGCCGGGCCCTCACCGCTTCGGGCATCCAATAGTCGCCCAAATGGGACCAATAGTAATCCTCCACTTGCCGGGCCGAGACATTCGTCTTGTCGTTCACTTCCTTCTTCACTAATTTCTGGACCAGTTTTTCCTGCAGCAATTTCCGTTTCCAAGACTCGACGCTCACGCCCTGGGTGCGCAGGATGACCAGGAAATCATCGGGCATGTCCTTGAACGCGCCGCGGAAAGCATCGTCCACCTCGGCCTGGGTCAGCTTCAGGCCCAACCGGCGGGCTTCCTGCACCAGGATATGACGGTCGATGACCTGCTCGAAGAGCCGCAATTTGATGGCCCGCATTTCCCCTTCGGACACCGCGCTGTAGTAGATCTTGATGAGACGGAACTCGTTGTCGAACTCCTCCAGTGAAATAGGTTCCCCATTGACCGTCACCGCGATCTTGGAAGGCTCCACCGGCACCGGCGACAGGTCCACCGAGGGCGTGGCGGAACAAGCCGATAAAAAAAGGCCTAACCCCGCTGTCGCGAGGAGGCCTTTTAGGTGGTTTCGGTTTAAATGACGGACATCAAACAAGCTTCACCGCTTCAACGGCGGGGCCTAGGGACCCCGCCGCGGGATCTTTCCGTTCGACCGGAAGAGTTACTTCTTTTTCGGCGCGCTGGGGGCCGCAGGAGCGGCGGAAACCGCCGGAGCGGGACTGCTTCCCTTGGCGTCCAATACATCCTGGGAAGGAGAAAGGCTATCCAGGTATTTCTTGATCACGTCGTCATTGCGGACGATCGTTCCGCTGGCCTGCAATTGGTCCAGGAACTTCTCAGCCTGGATATTCTGCTTGATCTCTTTCTTGATGGAAGAATCGAGGGAGGAATAAGGACGCATCTTTTGACCCTGGGCCGAGGCTTGGGCCGAATATTGGGTATACCACTTCTGCATGTCCGCTTCGGACACCGGGACTTTTTCGACTTGGGCTGAGGCGAACCCGCGGGCTAACAGGACCTTCTTATAAGCGTCCTTATAGTCGTTCTCAACGCGCTTGACCGCGGCGATGTCCTGTTCCAGTTTTTCTTTTTGTTCCTTCACGCGGATATCGGCCTGGATGAGCTTGTTCTTCAGGTACTCATCGAAGTTCGGGTCCGAATAATTGGCCTTTTGGGCCGCTTGGATGATGAGCTCTTGGTTGATCAGGGTCTCCAGCACTGCCTTCACTTGCTGGGTGTTTTCCGGATCCACCGGGGTATCGAACACGCGAAGCAGGTCCAACTGCTTCATCCAGTCACCGAAGGTGATCTTATTGCCGTCCACGGTGGCCACCACTTGGCTGTCCGAGATACCGGCCTTGTTGCCGGTGAATTTGTCGCAAGCCCAACCCGCGCAGAAACAAAGGACAAGGGCGGCGGCGTAAACGGAGTATTTCAAGCGAGAAGACATAAAGATCCTTTCAAAACGGCGAATAACGGCCTTTGAGAAGGCGGTAGGATAACAGGGGGGATAGGCTTTCGCAAGGTTCCCAGGCTCCCGAATTCCGGTAAATACCTGCCCTTCCTTGAGAATTTCCCACTAAGACTTAAACTTTAAAGAGGGGTTGTTGGGCCCTCAGCGCCTGGGCCGGGGGCATTCGGTTTCAAGGAGGAAGTCATGGCAAAGCTTCTCGTGCTGGTGGGCAGGTTTTTCTATAGCGCTATCTTCATCATGGCGGGCTACAACCATGTGATGAACACGGACCTCATCAAATACGCCGCGGACGCCGGTGTTCCCTCGGCCAGCATGCTGGTTCCCGCCGCGGGGCTTTTGGCCTTTTTCGGCGGTTTGAGCGTGCTGACGGGCTACAAGGCCAAATGGGGCGCTTGGATGATCGTGGCTTTCCTGGTGCCGGTGACCTTGGTCATGCATAAGTTCTGGGGCGTCAGCGATACCCAGGTCTCCATGATGCAAATGACCATGTTCACCAAGAACTTGTCCATGTTGGGCGGGGCCCTCTTGATCGCCTATTTCGGAGCGGGACCTTACAGCATGGAAAAGGTCATCGATCACATGGGCGACCAGCATCATCCCAAAAAGAAATAAGCTTTTTTATAAAAGGTCTTTTCCCAGGTCCTGGAAAAGCTTTTGAACCGCTTCCATCTGTTTTTCCGGGCCTTCGTCACCCTTCATGACACGGAAAGAGACCGCATTCGGGTCTTGGGGGGCAAAACGAATGCGGGAAGGGGGCCATTGTTTGAACCACTTTTCCACCTTGTCCGAAGAAGGCGTTAGGTCCGGATGCCACTGCAGGCTCACCCAGCCGCCTTGGGCTTCCAACCGCTGGATCCCCAGTTTCTTGGCCTGGGGACGGAAGGTGGCCACCTTGAGCAGCATTTGAGCTTCCAAAGGCAAGGGCCCAAAACGGTCAACAAGCTCTTCCTCGATCTGTTTGATCTGTTCGGGCTCGTTCACCTCCGCCAAGCGGCGGTAGAACTCGATCTTGACCGTTTCGTCCTCGATGTAATCCTTAGCGAAGTAGGCGGTCACGCCCAAGGATAAGAGCGGCGTGAAGTCGGCGGCGGTCTCTTCGCCCTTCATGCGGGCCACTTCCTGGCTGAGCATGCGGCTGTAAAGGTCGAACCCGATCGAATCCATGTTGCCATGCTGCTTGGCGCCTAGCACGTTCCCTGCGCCGCGAATTTCCATATCTTTCATCGCCACGTGCATCCCCGAGCCGAGAGAGGAGAATTCCTGCAGTACTTCCAGCCGCTTTTGGGCCAATTCCCGCAAGGTGGTGTGCCGGGGATAAAAGAAATAAGCGTAGGCTTGTCTGTCCGTGCGGCCCACCCGGCCTTTAAGCTGATAAAGCTGGGCCAGTCCAAAGGCGTCTGACCTCTCCACGATAAGCGTGTTCACGTTAGGCATGTCCAGACCCGACTCGATGATCGAGGTGCAGACCAGGACGTCATATTCCTTATCGACGAAATCCATCATGACCGATTCCAGTTCATGTTCCGTCAACTGGCCATGGGCCACGGCCAATTTGGCCTCAGGCACGATCTTGTGCAGGCGGTCCGCGATGCGTTCGATGTCTCGCACGTGGTTATGCACGTAAAAGACCTGGCCCTCTCGGTTCATTTCCCGGCGGATGGCCTCGGCTACCAGTCGGTCATCCAGGGGGGATACTTGCGCCGCTACTGACAAGCGGTTGCGGGGCGGGGTGTCGATAACGGAAATTTCACGGATGCCCGACAAAGACATGTGCAGGGTCCGGGGAATGGGGGTGGCGGTCAAGGTCAACACATCCACATCGTGCTTGAGGGACTTCAGCTTTTCTTTTTGGGCCACGCCGAACCGGTGTTCCTCGTCGATGATGAGAAGTCCCAAGTTGGCGAACTTCACGTCCTTGCCCAGCAAGCGGTGGGTGCCGACCAAAATATCGACTTTCCCTTCCCGGGCCTGTTCCAAACTCTTCTTGATCTCCTTGGGGCTCTTGAACCGCGAGAGCATCTGGATCTCGACCGGGTATTCGGCCATGCGCTCTTTGAAGGTGTTGTAATGCTGTTGGGCCAGGATGGTGGTGGGAACCAGCAAAGCGACCTGCCGTTTGTCTTGCACCGCTTTAAAGGCGGCCCTCATGGCCACTTCGGTCTTGCCGTAGCCCACGTCGCCGCAGACCAACCGGTCCATCACCTTGGTGGACTCCATGTCCTTTTTAACGTCCCGCACCGAGGTGTATTGACCGGGGGTCAGTTCATAAGGGAAAGAGTCCTCGAATTCGAGCTGCCAGGGGGTGTCCGGCGAGAAGGGCCTTTTGTGCAGGACCTGCCGGGTGGAATAGAGCGCCATTAATTCCTGCGCGATGGCTTCGACCTCGCGTTTGACCTTGGCCTTCGCCCGGGTCCATTGCTCCCCACCCAGTTTGGTCAGGGTCGGCGAACCCTCAGCGCCGATATAGCGCTGGATGAGGGCGATCTGGTCCGAGGGCAGGTAGATCTTCTCGTTGTCGGCGAACTCGAGTTGGATATATTCCCGGGTGATGCCGTCGATCTCTAAAGGTGTCAGGCCCCGGTAGATACAGATACCCGAGTCGACATGCACCGTCCAATCGTTGATGGAGATCTCATTGAGCGAATTGAGCGGCTTGCCGCCCGAAACCGCCCTTGCCCGCCGGTGACGGCGACCCCGGTAACGGCGGAAAAGATCGTGATCCGGCAGGACCATTAGGTTGATGCCGTCGAAAGCGAAGCCTTGTTCGATCTCGCCCAGGATCATGTGGACCTGGGGATTGTCCTTCACCATCACATCCTCATCTTTGAGCAGCTCGCTCAGCCGTTCCCTTTCACCCTTGTTGTGGCACCACAAAAGAACTTGGTATTGGCTGGCCAGGAACCGCTTCAGGTCGTTGACGAAAGTGGGGAACTTTCCGTAGTAGGGGGACACGGACCGACCCGGCACGCTGTGGCTCGCGGCCGGCGCTTCACCAAAAAGATCTTGGTCTAATTGCCCTATGGCGATCGCTTGTCCCTTGGACACCGCTTTTTTCACGAACTGGATGTCGGCGAAAAGGTCTTCGGTCGGAAAAAGGTCCGCCTGTTCTTCCTTGGCTTGTTTTTCACTGGCGGCCAACCGGTCCTGGAACTCTTCCCATTTACGTTCAAAAGCCAGGGGCTCCATCAGGATGAGCCGGGTCTTGGCGGGCAGATAATCAAACAGGCAGGCTTTTTTCTCTAAAGCGCCAACGGCTTTCCAATGCCAGCCCGGAAATTGATGGGTGGTGCTGAATAACTCCAGCGCGTCCTTGGCCCAGCGGGAATCCTGACCGGCCTTTTCCTTCAAGGCATGGCGCAGGTTATAGCGGGCCTCATCGTTCATCACGACTTCGTTGGCCGGGAAGATGAAGACTTCGTCCAAGCTGCCGCTGGATCTTTGGTTAAGAACGTCCAGGGGCCGCACCGATTCCAGGGTATCACCAAAGAATTCCAACCGCACCGGGCCCGAGGGTGAGCCCGGCGAGGCGATGTCGAGGATGCCGCCCCGGGAAGCGAACTGTCCCAACCGCACCACTTGTTGCGTCGACTCATAACCCATGGCGATCAACCGCTGTTTGATGTCCGCCGGGGCATCCTGGCCTTTTCGCAGGATCATCACATGACCGATCCATTCGTCCGGCGGCAGGGTCCTTTGCAGGGCCCCCATCAGCGGCGCCACCACGATGCAGGCTTCCTCTTGAAGCAGTTGATAGAAGGCTCTTTGCCGCTCCCCGATCAAGCTCGGGTCCGGAACCTCCACGTCTTGCGGAAGGATCTCCCACGAGGGACAAAGATAAACCGGCACCCCGGGAAGCCAACTCGATAAGTCGTCCTGAAGAAGGACCGCTTCTTCCCGGCTGGGCGTGAGGATAAGCCAAGGATTTTTTTCGTTGAGCCTTTGGTAGTTCCAGGCCAAGTAAAAAGCCTTCGCCGACCCGGGCAGGCCATGCACCAGGGTTTGGGGCTTACGGGCTTTTAGGCTTTCCAGCGCTTCTTGGGCCGCGGGCCAGTCGAGTTTCGCGAAATCAAAAGGTAATGTGTTGTTTTCCATGGACGAATTTTTTCTCTTTTTCAGTAAACGCACTAAGGGCTTTCAGTAGACGCCGCGGCGCGGCGAGAACCGAAAACCCTGGGAAACGCTTGAATTGTCCGAGGAGTTTGCCCGCCCCGTCGGCCCATGTCAATCACAGGAATAAAAAAAGCCCGTCCCAGAACAGGGCGGGCTGGAAAAATTTAAGGAGAAGTGGATCAGTCGGCGTTAAAGGACGGCGCCAAGACCATCAGATACACGCATTCCGGACAGAACAACAGGTGCTGGTTCAAATGGGCCTTTTGCTCTTCATTCAATTTCCCGGCTTGATACAAGGCCATCAACTGTTTGATCTCTATACATTCATGGTTCATATCGTCCTCGCTTTCGGACGGTTCAAAGGAAGGTTCCATCCTTTCCGGACCCGTCAAACCACCCAAGGCGGTTTCTGTGCTGAAGTGTTGTGTTCGGTATCGCTGACAGGCGGTAGCGTGACTGCTTAATACTTGATAAAAGAGCATCAAGCGTGCCAGTCGTGAAAGGGCTTTGATTGGGCCTTTTCAGGGTATGACGGATCAAAGGATCTCTAAAAACTTGGTTTCTTCGGGGCCATGTGACGGAAATTGGACATAAAAGTGATTCATTTTTGACAATATTTTTAAATCCGCAAAAATAGCCCTTTATGAGCCTTCTCATTTGTAAAAGCGCTTCATTATCCGAAGATGAACTTAGAAATGAACCAAGAGGAGGATGCCATGACCACCACTACTGCCCGGCCAGCCTGGGTCGATCAAATCGCGCCTAAAGATGAGATCCGTTTCGATATGTCTTCCATGGTGGACCTGGGGTTAGAACCCCTTCCCACCATCAATCGGCTATTGGACGATTTCCGGCCCTGCCAGGCTTTTCATTTGGTCTTTCAAGCGGAACCCAAGCTGCTATACACCATCCTGGAAGCCAAAGGATTCGAGCGTTATTCGGAATGGAAAAAGGGAGCTTGGAACATCTACTTTCGCAGAGCCCAACCCTGTCCGTAAAAAGGTTAGATCGACACGCCCCAATGGAACCAGGTGACCACCAGCCAGAGAGCGGTGGCCGAACCCAGGGGTACGGTCAAATTGTCGTCCAACTCAAAGGAAAAAAGCTCGACCAGGGCGGCCGCAACTCCACCTAAAAGGGCGACTTTCCAATCAAAGAACAACATCCAAGCGGTGACAAAGGCCACAAAAAAGAAACCCAGGGAACCTTCCAGGGATTTTTGAAAGATGCGGATGCGTCCAAAATTCTTGCCGCTCAATTCCGCCGCCGCGTCCCCTAAGGAAAGGAAGAACATGGCCGCGATGGCCACCGGCCGGGGAAACAGGAAAATGACCGAGAAAAAAGCCAGGCAAAGGAAGGTGGAGCCGTTGAATTTATCCACTTCGGTACGGCGAATGAAGGCCGAGAAGAACTGCATGAACCGGGAATTGAATTGGTGATTGCTGAGGCGCAAAAGGTCAAAAATAAAGGAGATGGCAAAACAGCTCCCTGCCACAATCAAGAGCCAATTGTGGGTCTGAGCCACGGTTAACCCAAAGGGCGGGTAGAGATAGGCCAAAGGAAAAAGAGACGAGGCCAAGACGTGATACATCTTGCGGAACCCTTGGAAAGTTTTCGTTTCAGTAATCTTCTTGCTCACGGCCATTCCTTTACAGTAAAGCTTTTCAACGCGGATAACGTTATCACGGCGTTTACTTGAATGAAACGGCTTTTTGCCTCAGAGCCGTCTCCTTAACTGATTTAACATTCCCTTAACTTATATTAAGAACTTTTAACAAAAAAACCTGTTTCACCACTAAGGACACCAAGAACGACAAAAGACAATAATGTTTAAAAGCCCTTTAAATCCGATCTCGTCTTGGCCTTTCTTGGTGATCTTAGTGCCCTTGGTGGTTCAAACAGCCTTTATTTTGTTAGAGCCCCTGAGACTTCACCCGCCCGATTTGGACTTGTCGCCCTTGGAAGATTTCTCCAGGAAATAGGTCAAATGTTCCAGTTCCGAAGCCAGGTCAACCCCTCGGACCAGCACCGATTTGGGGACCGAAAGCACGCAAGGCGCAAAATTAAGGATGGCGCGGATACCCGCGTCCACTAACTCGTCGGCCACTCGTTGAGCTTGGCTGGCGGGTACCGCAATGATGCCGATCTCGATCTTTTTTTCACGCACCACTTGGCGGATGGCCGGGGTCGCCCAGATCCGCACCCCTTCCAATTCCCAGCCTACTTTCGAGGGATCCACATCAAAAGCCGCTTCCACCCGGAAACCCGCTTTGAAAAAACCGCCATATTGCAGCAAAGCCGTTCCCAAATGTCCGGCGCCGACCAGGGCCAGTTTCCAGCCTTTATGCAGGCCCAAGATCTCACGCATCTTGGAATCCAGGGTCTTCACGTCATAACCCACGCCCCTTTGGCCGAACTGGCCGAAATAGGCCAGGTCCTTACGGACTTGGGCGGGATTGATGCTGGAGACCGCCGCCAATTCTTTGGAAGAAATGACCAATTGGTCCTTTTGGGAAAATTCCGAAAAACTGCGCAGGTACTGAGGCAGCCGGGCGATGGTAGGTTCTGGAATGCTCTTACGTTTGAAGTTGGGTGATTTTTTAGCGGCAGCCGACCGTTTCGCGCTCAAAGCTCGTCCACCGAGGAATGATTGTGTTGCTCGCGCAGATATTGCTGGCGACGCTGCAGGGCTTCGGCCACTTTTTCCTTGAGCGCCTTGTTCTTGAAAGGTTTGGCCACGTAATCACAGGCGCCCTGACGCAAGGCCTCGATTCCCACCGAGAAGGAACCATAAGCGGTCATGAGGATGACGAAAATAGAGCGGTCCCGGGCCTTAAGGTATTGTAGCAATTCAAGCCCGGTCATCTCAGGCATGCGCAGGTCCACCAAGGCCAGGTCATAAGCGTTCTTGCGTTGCAGGGCGATGGCCTGGGTGGCGCTGATGGCCATATCCACCTTGTAACCGACCTGGTTCAGGATCGTCTGGATCAATTTGGCAAAATCCGCCTCGTCATCGACCACCAAAAGCCGAGCAGGAGCGATCTTGGGCTTGATCACCTTCATCTTGGTGGAAGCTTTTTTTGGGGGGGCTTTCTTTTTCATAGGTCCACATCCTTGGAGATCGACTCGCTTTTATTATAGTAAAAATCCTCCGCGTCGGCATCTTTGCGGGGGCTCGCCTCCTCCACGGGGAAGACGAGGGTGAAAGAGGTTCCGCTGCCCGGCTGACTGGTCACTTCGATGGAACCCCGGTGCTCGTCCACGATGCGTTTCACGATAGCGAGACCCAACCCCGTCCCTTTGCCGAAATCCTTGGTGGAATAAAAGGGCTCGAAGATACGGGACAATTTGTCCTCGGGGATCCCTTTACCGTTATCCCGGATGACCACCTTGATCTCACCACGCTCGTCCTGGGCGCTCAAACGCATGGACCGGTATTGGAACTTGGCCGACAGGGTGACCAGCCCGCCTTTATCGATGGAATCGATGGCGTTCTCCACCAGGTTGAGCAACGCCTGAAAGAGACCTTCCGGGTAACCATTGGTCAGGGGCAGGCCCGGGGCCACATCAAGGACCAAATGTCCGCCGACTTTCTTCAGTTTGGGCTGGACCGCCAGGGCCACCGCTTGGATGATCTTTTCAAAGGATACCGGTTTGATCACCGACATGGTCTGTCGGCCGTAATCCAGGATATCCCGGACGGTATGGATGGCCCGCTGGACATATTCGTTGATCTGGTCGAGCGCCTTATAAGTTTTGGTCCCCTTCCGGGTCTCCGCGATGAGCAGTTCCAGGTTACCGGAGATAAGCCCCAAAGGCGTGTTCACCCCGTGGGCGATACGGCCGGTCATCTCCCCCATTTGGATCAAATGCCTTTTCTGTTCCAGGCCCCGCTCCTTCACCCTCAGTTTCTCTTCCCGAGACCAGACCTGTTTCATGGCCATGGCGACCACGACGATCATCAGGCCGGAAAAGAACAGCCACCGCAGAGTTTGATGCCAGTAGATGGACCGACGTATCTCCGGCGGCGAATGTTCCAGGTGGTAGGAAACGAAATTGATCTGGTCCGCGCCGAAAGAAGTTGCCAGGTTCCAAAGATAATCGATATAGAAAAAACCTAAGAACATCCCCAGGAGCAGCGGCACCACGATCATCGTCGTTCGGGCATTGAGCACCAAAATGGAATGCGCCAGCACCAAAAGGAAGAAAGGAGCGTAATAACTGACTGGACCGCCCGAAATACCGATCCAAAGGCAGACAAAGAACCCATCTACCAGAAAAACCACCGGTAACAATAGCGACACCAATTTTTGGCTTTTGCCCAGTACCCCAAAGACCAAGCTGAGGAACATGTTGACGAAAAGAAGGTCCCAGCCCGCGGAAACCACCGGTGAGGTGTGCACATCTTCCGAGGCCAACAATAAAAGGCTCATCAGGACCAAACAGATGGTCCGGATGCGGATGAGGGCTCGAAAACTAAGGGTTCGGGTCTCGGCGGTGGACAAAGAATGTTCCTTTAAGATCTGGTTCGGCCGGTCGCGAAAACAACTTGATACCCGTCAACGCAGACTTTGTTCGATCCACTTCAAATAATCACCATTGCCCGTGGCCACGGGCAATGCCAGTACTTCGCATACTTGGTAAGGATGATGGGTCTTCACCCACCGGATCAAGGTAGGCAGTTTGGTTTTGGTTGTTTTGATAAGGAGCAGTTCTTCTTTCGCCGTTTCCACCCGGCCCTGCCACCAATAGCGGCTGGCGATCCCGGGCACCCGGTTCACGCAAGCGGCCAGCTTGCCCTCGACCAAGCCCTTGGACAATTTCTCGCTGATCTTACGGTTGGGTGAGGTGACCAGGACCACAAAGGCTTTCATGATCAATTATCCTCGGGTTCGAAAAGATTGAAGACCTTCTCGCCGGCCAAGTTGCGGGTCACCTTCACCACGCTCAATGGGGCCTTGTTCTCCTCCGGTGTTTTGGACCCGGGCAGGGCATAGACCTTGGAGCCATTGACGACCTCGACCATCTCGGCCAGACGGTTCTTAGCCAGCACATCGAAGCGCCGGGCGATGGAGATCATGTCCAATCCCATATAGGCCTGCAGGTCACTATTAGAGGCTACCGCCCGGCCCGACTTGGCTAAAAAATAGAGCAGTTTGCGGCAAACGTTGTCCAATTTCAGGTGTTCGTTCAGGGCCTCGAAAACATCCTGGAATTCCACCCGGGCCGCCTTGCGTCGGTAGCCCCGGAACATCCCCTCGGAGAGAAGGTAAAGGAACCGGCGGGGATTGCCGTTGCACAGCGCCAGACCCAAGATCAGGGCTTCGGGTTCGAAGAATTGGTCCGCGGTTCCGGTATAACCGGCCTTCTGTAACCGCCTTTGGAGCAATCCCTTGAGCTCGGCCATGGAGAATTTCTCGACCAACACGATGTGGCGGAAAAGACCCAACACCGTCGGGTCCCCGTTTTCTTGGACCACCGACTGCACCTTGCCGTAGAACTCTTCCTGGAGGGAAATCGCGAAACTGATGTTGGGTAGTTCGAAAAGGGTCTTGATCTCTTCCAGTACCTGTAACGTACGTTCGGACCGGGACAGATGCCGGATCCGGTCGTCCTTGATCTTTTCCAGGTCATCGACGAAGACGAGCAGGGGCTTGTCTAATTTGCGGACGATGGAACGAATGAGCGAAAAGACCTCGTTCTTGCTCAACCCCTCTTTTTCCAGCCGACGCCCAATGGCCTTCAAGTCCAGGCCTTTGACTTTGGGAATGATCACCAGCATTTCGCGAAGGAGCTCGGAAAGGAAATAAGCCGCATCGTCCCTCGGGACCCCGATCGCCGCCCAGTAGAATTGGGACGGGACTTGGGACTGGATCATGCGCATCAAGCTGCTCTTCCCCACGCCCGGTTCGCCGGCAAGACCCACGTTGGATAGGGAAAAAAGCGCCGAGGAGACCCGATCGATCAAAAGTTCACGGCCGATGAAATGTTCCAGGTTCTGGGGCCGCAAGGACAGGGTGGTGAATGGGTCCAACTTGAGTTTGAAGTGGGCATAGGCCGCTTGGGGCACGGAGGCGGTCCGTTGTTTTTTCGGGTTGGTTCTTTTTTTCACAGGGACCCCTTTTGGGTCAGCGGCTCATCGTCAACCGTTCGCGAATGACCGCGTGAGGAGTGTACATTCCGGACTTACCTTTGATCTGCACCGCGGGCAAGGCCATCATTTCGAAATCATGCTCGACGATATGGGCCATTTCCTCGTTGACCAGGATCTGCCCGTGTTTGGCGATACCACAAAGCCGGGAGGAGAAGTTGACCGTGTCCCCGATCAGGGTGAATTCCATCCGGTTGCTTGAACCCAGGTTGCCCATGATGGCTTCCCCGGCGGTGATACCGATCCCCAGGCCGATATCGACCGGGTGGCTGTAAGCCACCTTATATTTGCTATTGAGCAGCTCGAACTTGTCCTGCATGCGCAGGGCGGTACGCAGCACCGACTTGGCGGCATCCGTCTCGTTGCCATAAGGACGGCGGAAATAGGCCAGAATGGCGTCGCCGATGTATTTATTGATGTCGCCTCCACTGGAGGTAATGACATCTTCCATAGCGGTGAACATGCTGTTAAGGATCTCGACGGTTTCTTCGGCCTTTAGTTGTTCGGTCATGCGGGTGAACCCGCGCACATCGGAGAAAAGCACATAGACCCGGCGCAATTCGCCGCCCAACTCGGAGTTCATGGCCTTTTTGGCCGCTTTGGCCGAAACACTGGTACCCACGTATTTTTCCAGGGTTTGATTGGAATCCTTTACCTTGTCCATCAGGGCACGGTATTCCGCCGCAGAAGCACGCAACAAGCGTCCCTTGTTGCGTGAAAGGCTCCAAGGCGCGATGTTCTTGAGCTTGATGAAGTCGTAGGGAACCATCTTGTTCTGGACCATGAAGTCCTGCAGGTCGCCCACCCACAGATGCCGCAAGCGCCAGCTGACCATGAACCACCAAATGCCCAAAAGAACGAAAGCGCCCATACCGATGTATTGGACGATCAGGATGTCCTCAATGTAATTCGCGGCCACGAAACCGACACCAACGCTCATGGCGACCCAAAGGACGAGAAACGGGATAAGACGGAGGAATTTGGAGGGTTTCTTCTCAATAGGGGTGAATGGATCAGGCATAAGACCTCGTAAAGCAGGCGAAGATCGAGTCCAAAACAGTCTATCCAAAAAGGATGACAAATGATACCCGAGGAGATCAAAGTTGGGGCAAAAGCCTTTGCAAAAGAAGGCTTTTTGTGGAATGGCGTTAGACCTTGGTCAGCTCTTCACCGGCCGTTTTGAGCTTGGCCAACCCTTCCGCCGAATGCGCTTCCATGTAACAGCGCATCAGGGGTTCGGTGCCGGAAAAGCGTACCATCAGCCATTCGCCGCTTTCCAAGAGAAACTTGGTGCCGTCGATGCGGATGACCTCTTTCACCTTTTGCCCGGCGATCTCCGTGGGCGGGTCGTTCTTGAGCTTGGCCGTCATCACTTCTTTCACGCCATCCTTCAGGGGCAGGTTAATGCGATCGGTGAGGAACAGACCGTATTTCTCATAAAGACCCTTCAAGACCGCGCGCAGGGTCTTGCCTTCGGTGGCCACCACTTCCGCCATCAGCAGGCAGGCCAGCACACCATCCTTCTCCGGCACGTGTCCATGCACCGTCAAGCCGCCGGACTCTTCCCCGCCGATGATGATGGGTTCTTTCGCCATGACCTCGGCGATGTACTTGAAGCCCACCGGAGTTTCCCTTAAGGGCACATTATTAGCCTTGGCGATGGCGTCGATCAGGTGGGTAGTGGCGACCGTGCGTACCACGCAACCTTTCCAATCCCGGGTCTTCATCAGATGAGCGAACAGGATGGCCAGCACTTCGTTCGGGCTGATGTAGGTGCCGTCGGCGTCCAGGATACCGAATCGGTCCGCGTCGCCGTCATTGGCCAGGCCCATGTGGGCCGGCCAGCTCTTGACCAGGGCTGAGGCTTCTTTTAGTTCCGCCGCACCGGGTTCGGGGTGATGGCCGCCGAAAAAGGGGTCCCGCTCCGCGTGAAGCACGTTCACGTTCACGCCATTAGCCTCGAGCAAGGTATCCAAATAACCCTTGCCGTTACCGTGCATCAGGTCCACCACGATCTTCATGCGGCCCTTGCGCAGCACGTCGAACTTCACGAACTCTTGAATACGTTTGAAATAAGCTTCTTTAGGGTCCACCAATTCGACTAGCCCCTGTTGGACGGCCTTGTCACAGTTCAATTCGGGCACGGGTTTGCCCGCCTTCTGCAATGCCACCACCCCTTCCTCAAGAGCGGTAGTTACCTTGACCGGGGCAGGTCCACCGTCCGCGCCGTTGAACTTCAGGCCTTGGTAGGTAGCCGGATTGTGGCTGGCGGTGAAGTTGATGGAACCGGCCGTCTTTAAACGGAGCAGTTCATAAGAAACTGTCGGGGTCGGCGTACCCGTGGGGAGAACGTAAGACTTGATGCCGTAGCCGGCCAGAACCTGGATGGTAACCTTTTGGAACTCTTCAGAAAGGAAACGGTAATCACCGGCGACCACCAACCCTTTGGAAGCCTCACCGGATCTTTTCAGGTATTCTGCAATAGCTGCCGTGGCGACCTTGACGTTGGCGAAGGTGAAATCCTCCGCCATGATGGCTCTCCAGCCGGAAGTGCCGAAAGTGATTTTGGTCATGTTTTCTCCAAACTTAATTGAACATTTTTTCTACAATTTTATTTAAAACTGCAGAAAGCGAGCTTGCTGTCGAAATGACTATGGAAGGCAAATGGCCTGTCACTCCAAGAAACGCAATAAGCATCATGCCCAAATCAGTCAAATCCGGTTTGTAGCTTTGAAGTTTGGGCCATGATTCCAAAACCTGATTAATAACAAACCATAAAAAAATCCAACCAATCAAAGAACCCAAAAAATTTAACCACACTTGATGTATTTGTTTTTGGACAATCTGGCCTCTAAGTTTCTCAGGTGTAAATATGGAAAAAGCACCAAAACCATAAAACAGAGAAAAACCTATAGCCAAAAGCCAAAACCAATTATCAAAAGAACCCATGGATTACCTGAAGTTATAATTTATCAGTTCTGCCACTTCTTGATCTTTTCCACGAAGGAATGGACCAAATCCTTGGCTTCCTTTTCGGTATGAGCCTCGGCGCTGACGTGGAACAAGGCCGCGTCGGCGTCCGGCAGAATCATGATGGAAGATCCGTTCCGGTTGATCTTCACGCCGTCGATCAGTTCCCGGTTGTCACTGGCGGTGTCCTCGATCAAATGGCGCATGATGGTCCCCTTCAGTTCCCAAGAGCAGGGAACGTTCTGGGTGTGCTGGGCCTTCTTGGGGAGTTCTTGCAGGAAGTGGGAGATGGATTTCCCTTCCCGGGCGATGAATTCCATCAATTTGGCCGTGGACATCATGGCGTCCATGAAAGGCGCGAAGGTCGGGAAGATGAACCCGCCGTCCGGCTCGCCCACGAAAGTGACGTCCTTCTGGGTAGCCGCGTCCATCAGCGAATAATAGTTGGTCCGGGTCCGTTTCACCGAACCGCCGTTGGCCTTGGCTAATTCATCCAACGCGTGGGAAGCGTGGATAGGGACCACCGTTTGGGCGCCCTTCTTCGCGCGATAGGAGTAGAGCGAAAAGAGCGATAACAGTTCGGACCCCGGCAGCAAGTGACCCTTTTCGTCCACCACGAAGATCTTTTCCGCCCCGGCGTCGAACAACACGCCAAAGTTGGCCCGCAGGGTCGGTACGATGTCCGACAATTGTTTCAAGGAGGCTTGGAACTCCTCCTGGGTCTTGGTCAGTTTGGTCTCATCCATATAGGCGTTCAGGGCCACCACTTCGCAGCCCAATTTGCCCAAAAGGAACGGGAAGATCGGCGACGCCGCGGAAAAAGCGTAGTCGATGATGATCTTCGGTTTGTAATCCTGGATGGCTTTTTTATCAAGCGCTTCTAAAAAGCCCTCGTGGTAGAACTCCAGCATGCGATGCGGGAAACCCAGTTCACCGGTCTCTTCCATCGTTGCCCGGCGGAAATCTTCCCGGTAGAAAAGGTTCTCGATGCCCTTTTCTTTGGCCGAGGACAACGCCAAGCCTCGGTTGTCGAAGAATTTGATATCGATGAATTGCGGATCAAAAGGACTCCGGCGGGTATGAAGCCCGCCCGCGGCGGTCAGCTTGGGCACCGCGTAACGCGATACGGAGATAGGCATTTCTTGCAGGTCATGCACATTCACACCCGAGGAAAGGATGCCGGAGATGAGCGCGCGGTTGATCATGCGGCTGGTTTTGTGGATATCCCGGGCCGTCACTACCGTGGAGCCTTTGGGCAACGAAGCGCCATAGGCCGCGCCCAGTTTGGCCGCGAATTCGGGGGTGATGTCGATGCCCGCCATGCCGGTCACGCCATGCTGGCCGAAAATGGACCGGGCCCACTTGTCGCCCCAGATGAGCGACGTGGAAAGCTGCGCGCCGTCCTCCACCACTTTATTGGGCCATACCTTGACCCCTGCCTTCACCACCGCTTCTTTGCCGATGGTGCAGTTGTCCGAGATGATGGCGCCTTCGAAGATGTTCGCCTTTTCTTGCACGTCCGTGCCCGAAGAGATGACGCATTCTTTCACTTGGGCTTCCGCGCCGATGGCCACATTGCGCCACAGGATGGCGTTGGTCAGTACCGCGCCCTCTTCCACTTGGCAGCCGTCGCCCAGGACGGAGTTGGTGATCTTGACGTTCTTGCCGATGTTACAGTTGTTGCCCAGCACCACCGTGCCCGAAAGTTTGGTGCTGGGGTCGATGTGGCAGTTCTCCCCGGCCCAGATCTCCTTGCCGATCTTGTTCATGCGAGAGCCCGGGATGTTGACCTCGACCTTGCCGTTGAAGATGTCTTGGTGGGCCAAACGGTATTGGTCCAGGTTCCCTATGTCGGCCCAATAGCCTTCGGCGATGTAGCCATAAAGGGGCATGTTCTCTTTGAGCATGAGTGGGAAAAGGTTCTTCGAAAAGTCGAAATCGACCTGTTCCGGGATCAGGTCCAACACTTCGGGTTCCAGGATATAGATGCCGGTGTTGACCGTGTCGGAAAAGACCTCGCCCCAGGTGGGTTTTTCGAGGAAGCGTTCGATCTTGCCATCCTTGGAGGTGATGACCACGCCGAAGGCCAGGGGATTCTCGACCCGGGTCAGGATCATGGTGGCTTTTGCCTTGCGCTGTTCGTGGAACTTGATGGCGGCAGTCAGGTCGAAGTCCGTCAGAACGTCGCCCGAAATGACGACGAAGCGTTCCTTGCCGATCATGCTTTGGCAGTTCTTCACCGACCCGGCGGTGCCCAGGTCGCTTTCCGCGGCTTTATATTGCATTTGGATGCCGAAGTCGGCGCCGTCATGGAAATATTCGGTGATGATCTCGGGCTGGTAGAAGACTACCCCGATCTGGTCGGTCAATTTATGCTTTTTAAGGAGGTCGACGATGATCTCCATGATGGGACGATTGACCATAGGGATCATCGGTTTAGGAAGGTTGATCGTCAGGGGCCGCATACGGGTCCCAAAACCACCGGCCATGATGACTGCTTTCATGTCAAACCTCCTAGGAACGTCGCGCGAATGATCGCGCGACAAATACGGGGTTTGACATAGCGCCGATCTCATTTTGAGGATCTCAAAAGAAGATCGGTGCATATCAACCGCCGTTTGAAGGCAACACTTACGAGAGACAGGCCAGCCTCTTCTTCGGTCAGGAAAAAGGGGCGGAATGCATATTCGGTTTTAAACAGGCCGGGAGGCTAAGACAAGCCTATCTTAGCTCTTTTTTTGGCCCAAAATATAACTTTTCTATTCCGAAGCTCGCTGGCAAAATAACGCCCCGGTCGAGCCTTTTCCAGAAAACGACCTTGCATTTCAATTGGGTAAAACCCATTCTTAGTGCCGCACCGAACCACCGAGGAGCCCTCATGAGCGTTAACGAACAAGACATCTTGACCGTACTGAAAAAAGTTCAAGATCCCGATCTGCACCAGGACATCGTCTCCCTGGGTTTCATCAAGAACATGAAGATCGACGGCGGCAAAGTGGCTTTCGACATCGAAATGACCACCCCCGCCTGCCCAGTGAAGGACCAGTTCAAGAAACAAGCCGAGGAGGAAGTGAAAAGACTTCCCGGTGTTTCCGAAGTGGCCGTCAATATGGCGTCCAACGTCAAGACCGCCCCGACGGGCATCAAGAACGTCAATATGCCTGGCGTGAAGAACCTCATCGCGGTCGCTTCGGGCAAGGGCGGCGTGGGTAAATCCACCGTTTCCGCCAACCTCGCTTTAGCCCTGGCCAAGAATGGCGCCAAGGTGGGTCTGATGGACGCCGACGTTTACGGCCCCTCCATTCCTCGTATGTTAGGCGTTCTTGGTCAACAACCTGCCACCGACCCCGAGACCAAGAAGATGATCCCCTTTGAAAAACACGGCATCAAGTTCATGTCCGTCGGCATGCTGCAGGCAGAATCGGACACTGCCCTCATCTGGCGCGGCCCCATGGCCAGCAAACTCATTCAACAATTCCTGGGCGGCGTGGAGTGGGGCGAATTGGATTATTTGCTCATCGACCTTCCCCCGGGCACTGGGGATATCCAACTGACCCTCACCCAATCGGCTCCCTTAGCAGGCGCCGTCATTGTTACCACCCCCCAGGACGTGGCCCGCACCATTACCCAAAAGGGATTGCGGATGTTCCAACAAGTGCAAGTTCCCATCGTGGGTATTGTGGAGAACATGAGCGGTTTCGTCTGTGAGCATTGTCATGAAGTGACGCCTATCTTTAAGAAGGGCGGCGGACGCAAGATGGCGGAAGAACTCATGGTTCCCTTCCTGGGCGAAGTACCTCTGGAGCCGACCATCGCCGCCGACGGCGATTATGGTGTGCCCACCGTAGCTGCCCACCCGGACACCCCATCGGGCAAAGCCTATAACGAATTGGCTCTCCAAATGGCGGCACAGCTTTCCATCATCAACACCAACACCATCAAGGTGACCAATCGGCCGAAGGAAGTGAATACCAACGACGATAAGGTCACGGTCATCACTTGGGAAGACGGCAAATTATCCCGCTACCCCAACCGTTATTTACGCAGCATGTGCCCCTGCGCGCAGTGCGTGAACGAAACGACCGGCGTGCGGATGATCACCATCGATTCGATCGACCCCAACGTGCGGCTGGTCAGCGTGTCCCCGGTGGGCCGCTATGCCCTGCATTTTCAGTGGTCCGATGGTCACGGTACGGGGCTTTATTCTTTCGACACCTTGCATAAACTCGGCGAATAAGTCCGATCCACCGATCAAAACCGGCTTCGGATCGGTTTTACCTTGTAATTGAGAACCATTTTCAATACCATCCATGCATTCTCTTGAAGGGTTTTTCTTGAAAAAGTCCAAAGCCAAAAAAATATCCACTAAAGCGGCCTCTCCTCAGCGCAGTTGGTGGAGACGGCTCTTGATGTTCCTGTCGGTCATGGGACCTGGGCTCATCGTCATGCAAGCCGACACCGAAGCGGGTAGCATCACCACCGCCGCGGTGGCGGGAGCTCAATACGGCTATATGCTGGTAGGCCTCCTCTTGGTTTTGACCATTCCCCTTTACGTGGTCCAGGAAATGACCGCCCGGCTGGGCTCCATCACGGGCAAGGGCCATGCCTATTTGATCCGGATGAAATATGGCATGGGCTGGGCCTGGGTCTCCCTGGCCATTCTGTTCGTTTGTAACATCGCCGCCCTGGTCACCGAGTTCGCCGGCATCATGAGCGCCGCCCAGATCGCCCATATCCCGCCTATTGTGTCAGTCGGGGTTTCGGCCTTGCTTCTCATCCTGGTGGTTGCTTCCGGCAGCTATAAAACCGCCGAATATATAGCCTTGGCCTTCTGCGCGGCCGACCTTCTCTTTATCCCTGCCGCTTTTATGGCCCACCCCGATTGGGCCAACCTGACCCAGCAAGTCTTCACCATACCCACCCACACCATCACCCGGGACTTCATCCTGGTGGTCATCGGCCTCATCGGCGCGGTCATCATGCCCTGGATGATCTATTACCAACAAAGCGCGGTGGTCGACAAGAAGTTGACGGAAAAAGAACTGCCCTTGGAACGCTTGGATACCGCCATCGGCGCGGTGATCACCGAGATCATTATGGCTTTCATCGTCATCTCGACCGGAGCGACCCTTTTCATCCATCATGTCTCGATCGATGACGCTTCCCAAGCCGCGACCGCCTTGGTTCCCCTGGCTGGCAGCTACGCCGGGGTCCTCTTCGCCGTCGGGTTGGTCAGCGCGGCTTTCTTAGGAGCTTTTGTGGTGGCCGTCTCCACGGCCTGGGCCTTTGGGGAGACTTTCGGTTGGCCCCATAGCCTGAACCACCGTCCGCCCCAAGCCAAACGCTTCTATACCCTTTATGCCGTGGGTGTTCTATTGGCAGCCGCGATCGTGCTGATCCCCAATATTCCTTTGGTGACCGTGACCGTTCTGGTCGAGGCCGGCAACGCCTTGCTCCTTCCGATCGTGCTGACCTTCTTACTTTTGCTGACCAACGACAAACAGTTGTTGGGCAAGCACGTGAACAAGTGGCACTCCAATTTGTTGGCGGTAGGCACCGGTGCCGTCATCATCCTGCTGGGTTTGCTTTCCGTTGTCTTGACCTTCTTCCCTAACTGGCTTTCCTAGATAGGAAAAAGTTCCCAAGGGACTTTTGGGCATCCTGCTAAAAAACCTAAAAACACTAGTGATTGGGCCTTGAAATCTGCCACCCCCCAATCCATTTGCCACATTTTGAACATTAATTATCCCAAGGTATTCTTTTAACCCGATTTAACACTCTCCCATCTATCCAGCCCCTATCCCCAGGGGTAGAGTTGTCTTAGCTTGATTGAGAGAGTAGATGGAGGTGCCTCATGACCATTACCACACCCAAATTCGAAGGCAAGATCAAGATCCTCAACGATTACAAATACGATGCCGTGAACGAACAGACCGAACTGATGTGGCGCTGCGATATCTGCGGCGAGCTGATCCACCGTAAGGACGGTCTTCCCAGCCATTGTCCCAGCTGCCATGCTCCCCAGAACGAGCTGGCCCTGGTCGAAGAGGACTAAAAAAGCCCTCCCTAGTTGTTCCGGGTCGGTGTTAAACTTTTGCGGCCAGATCCTAGTCCCGTGAAAGCCAGCCATGTTCTCCAGTAAATCCTTCTGGTTGGGCGTTTTTGTGAGCCTCTTCGGCCTGCTTTTGATCGCCGAGGTGGCCGTTCGCCTGACCGTTCCCCAGGGCTTTTGGTATCGTCATTTCGACATTTCGGGTGACATGACCAGCCTGCCCGAATTACAGGACCGCATCCGCTACGCCTGCCCCGCTCGCCCTGTCTTCTTATTAGGAGATAGCGTACTGGGTGCCAGCGCGTTGGCCGAACACCGGGTGCCCCAGCCCCGGACCCAAACCCTGACCCATTACCTGACCACCCAACTGGCCTCCCAAGGCCATCCAGCCTTAAGCTTGGGGTCCGACGGCAACCTGATGACCGACCTTTTGGCCTTGAACACTGAGATCGACCCCCAGTCCACCGATCACATCCTTCTTTTATTGAACTTTCGCATGTTCGCCCAGGAGTTCACCGAGGGGCCTAAAGGCCTTGCCCATAGCTTTTTAATGGCGAACCTGCCGATGGATCTACAAGCCCGGGTGGCCCCCAACCCTCCCTTGAGCCAGGAAGCCCGCCTAAGCGACGACCTTTACGCCCAAATGGCCCAGCATTGGATGCTTTTCCGTGAGACCCAGATGCTCAAGACCCTCTGGTACTACCCCAGCCAAAAAGACTTCTTCCAACACCTCTTGGAACGCCTGGTCGGCACCAATGAGATACAACAAGAGATCGCTGAAGAGGCCCTTAAGCAAAAGGTGGCCGGTTACTATGCCCCCTACCTTTGGCCCTCCAATGGCCTTCCCTTGACCGCTCTGAAACAATTATTGGACCAATGGGCAGCCAAGGGTGTCCAGGTGACCGTCATCCTCACCCCCCAGAACCCTAAATTCCTGGCTGGATACTTGGACAAACCCAGCTACGAGAAGAACCGGTCCCAATTGGCCAAGTTCATGAAAGCCTACCGGAGTATTCATTACGAGGATTGGTCGGCCAAGTACTCCTCCCAACTTTTCTTCGACCACTGCCATTTAAAACCCGAAGGCAACGAACGCTATGCCAAGGACCTGGCTGGATTGTTGGGAGGCCGTTTATGAACCGGAATGAATTCTTAAAAGGCTTGGGCTTAGGGCTGGTTCTTTTCGCGCTCTTTATGGCCATTCTGCTTTTTTCGGGTGACCTTTCGGCGTCCAAATTCATTTATGTGGATTTCTAATGGTCGATCAAAAAATACCTTTGCGCCACACTTTGTAAAGGGGAGACCGCGGATTGATCTTTAACACCAGTTGGTTCCTTTACTTCTTCGTCACCTTTTATGTCCTGCTCTGGTTGGTCCCCAACCGTCGTCTGCGTTTTTATTACGTTTTGGCTGCCAGCGCTATCTTCCATTACCATTTCGCCGGTCCCGCGGGCATCACCCCCATCATCATCATGGCCGTCCTTGTCTTTTTCCTCGCCCAATGGATGGATCGCCTACCGCACGACGGCGCTTCCAAAAAAAGGGTCTTTACCCTGGCCCTCTTGGTACCCATCCTCGGGCTGATCTTCTATAAATATCGGGTCCTTCTCTTGGGTTCGCTCATTCCCTGTTTGGGCGGCTTTGGCCAATGGATAAAACCCTATGCCATTCAGCCCGCCATGCCCCTGGCCATTTCCTTTTTCACTTTCGAGTTCGTACACTATTTGACCGACATCTATCATGGCAAAGGAAAACCGGTCTCCAACCCCTTCAAGTTCGCTATCTTCTGCATCTTCTTCCCCTCTATCGTGTCGGGACCCATCAAGCGGTTCGAACCTTTCCTCAAACAGTTGGAGAACGGTTTAGAGAGGCCCTTGGTTCAAATGGCCGCCTTGGGACTGGCCCAAGTATTGTTGGGATTCTTTAAAAAACTGGTCATCGCGGACAATGCAACCCTGCTCATCCATTTGTTGGAAAAGCGGACCGATCTTTCTTTTGGACCTGTTTGCCTTCTCATGTCCCTTTTATCCATCCGTATCCTTTTCGACTTCAGCGGTTATAGCGATATCGCCATCGGCTTGGGCCGCATGATCGGGCTGGATCTGCCGCAAAACTTCAACTTTCCCTATATCGCCCGGAACATCACTGATTTTTGGCGGCGCTGGCACATGTCCCTCAGCTCGTGGATCCGCGATTACATCTATATCCCCATGGGTGGCAGTCGGAACGGGCCCCTGCGCAAATTCATCAACCTGCTCACCACCATGTTCATTTGTGGACTCTGGCACGGAGCCAATTGGCACTTCGGCATTTGGGGTATTTACCATGGACTCGGTTTGACCTTGCACCACACCTGGGAAAAGACCCCGGTCAGGCAAAAATGGGCCGCTTGGGGTCCCAGCCGATGGATCGACATCGCGCTGACCAACATCTTCGTGGCTTATGGCTGGCTTTTGTTCTTTTATCCCATGGATGAAGTGGCGAAAATAACCCGCTATCTTTTTCGTTTCTGAATCGTCTAACTTAAACTAGGTTTTCACCGTAAAATAACCCATCTTTTTCTGGAGGATTTTTTATGCGCAAGTGGCTCTTACTTTTATCCCTCTTGGTCATCACACCCCTTTTCGCCCAATCCACCCCTACCCCTACACCGCTCCTTCCCGGCAAATGGAATGCCGCCAAGGTTCCCTGGGACCTTTGGTTCAAGGACAATGCCATTGCCACCGACAAGAACGAATATATCCACATCTTTTGGAACGCCAACGACTTCAAGGCTAATTTCGAGTTGAAGGACAAAGCCCGCCGCATGGCCGATGCGGCCATTTATTTGGTGAAGAAGGTCGCCCCGGCGGATTCCAAGACCGACCTGATGAAAGTGGATATTGTCTATGTTTTACAGCGGGACGATTACGGCCTGCCCAAGTGGGACAGCATGCAGCAGATCTGTCACATCGAGTTATTACGGTCTAAAGTGTTCAAAGGAAAGAAACTGCCGGATTTCAGTAAAGTCTCACCTGAGAAGGTGTTCAGTAAATTCCAGATGTTCTAACGCTTCAATGTCTGGGCCAGCTTTTCCAGCATCTGGTCCGGTGTGACGAAGCCGATCCCACGCAGGTCCTTGCGTTCCCGCCCCTGGGCGTCCAAGAAAACCAAGGTGGGAACGCCCTGGATCCCGTAAGCCTTCTTCAGTTCTTCCACCGGGCCTGAGGTGAACTGCGTCAGGTCCGCCTTCAAAAGCACCCAATCCTTCAGCCCGTCCCGCACTTGAGGATCGGAGAAGGTCTTGATCTCCAATTCCTTGCAAGGTAGGCACCAAGCCGCCGTGAAGTCGATGAAGACCGGTTTGCCGTCTTTTTTGGCCTGTTCGACCAAAGCGGTCTGATAGGGCTGGAAGGACAGCTTCATAGGTTCGGGCCAACTGTGGTGGACAAAAGACCCCAACGCGATCAAGAGAACCCCAAAACCTATCTGGAACTTTTTAAAGCCCGGCGCTACGCCACGACCCGAGAAGACGAACCCCAGAAGGACCCCCGCCAGGATGATATAACCCGGCGTCAGCCAATGGTTAAGATTTTCCGGCATCAAGGGATTCAAAAAATAGAGCGGCATACCCAAAAGAATAAGCCCGAATATTTTTTTGACCCAGACCATCCACATTCCCGACCGGGGCAGCCTTTGGATCTCACCCGAAAAGAACCCTAGCCAGATATAAGGGAAACCCAACCCCAGGGAGAGGGTAAAGAACATGATGAAACCCAAATAGGGGTTCGCTTTGGCGGCCACGAAGGTCAATAGGCCAATCGAGAAAGGATCCACGCAAGGAGCCGCCACGATGCCAAAGACCAGCCCCATTCCGAACGCCCCCAGCCAGCCTTGGGTGCTGGTGGAAGCGATACGGTTGAGTAGCCAAGATGGCGCTTGGATCTCGTAAAGGCCGAACATGGAAAAGGAAAGCGTGACCAGCACCAGAGAAATACCCGCCAAGACCACCGGAGATTGCAGGCTGGATCCCAAAATGCGCCCCGTCAGCGCCGCCGTAACTCCCAAGGCCGAATAGGTCATCGAAATACCGCAAACATAAGCCACTGCCCGTCCCAGGATGACCATGGGCTTTTCCGACTTTTGATTACCAAAATAGGAAATGGTCAAAGGGATCATCGGATAGACACAAGGCGTCAAATTCAGCGCCAACCCACCCAGAAAAATGAGGATGAAGGTTAGCAGGACGCCCTTATTTTGAAGATACCGCTGGATGATGTTGTCCTCAGGCACCGAGGCGTCGGATGAGCTTGGGAAAAATTGGGAGTTCGTCGGCACTGAGGCTTGTCCCGTCGCGCCCACCTGTAACGGCAGGGATAACTTTAAGGTTGCCGGAGCCAGGCAGGATTGATCGTTGCAAGCTTGAAAGCGCAGTTGGAGAGGCAATTGGACCAGCCCCGGTTTTAAAGAGGAACTTAGCCGGACGTCCGCGTAGAAAGTGACCGCCTTTTCATAGACCGAAAACGGCTTGTCCAATCCCGCTAGGTTCTTTTTATTCCCCGCCGGATATTGGACCGTTCCTTCCAAAATACCGGAGACGTTCTTTTCCAACGTCAGTTCCGCTGGGATCAAAAAGTCGAGCAGCCCTTCATGGGCGTTGATATGCCAACCCGGTTCGATCTGCGCGACTACCGCCACCTTGACCAGGCTGCCCGGTTGGGCCGGGTTCACGTTGGAGTGGATCGCCGCGGAGACCACTTGGGAGCTGTCCACGAGCCCCGCGCGGACGTTCGAAAAGACGAAGAACATTAAAAGGCTCGCGACAAAAAGGCGGGAAAAAGGTCTCATGGTCTTTACTACCTTGAAAACAAGGATTTGGTTACAAAAAATAAGCCCGGAAAGGTCCGGGCTTATTTTACTGAATCGGATTTTAAAAACCTAAGGATCAACGGGCTTTCGCTGTCGATTCCCTCTCCATCAGTTTAGCCTGCAAAACCGTGGCCCGGGCGCCCATATCTTCCTCGGCGATGATCTGGAACATCTTCTGCGCGGCCAATTTGCCCATATCGAAGGCCGAAAAAGCGACCGTGGTCAGGGCCGGTTCGTGGTAAGCGGCCTCTTCCATGTTGTCGAATCCGACCACCGACATTTGATCCGGCACTGAGATGTTATTTTCTTTCAAAGCCCGGATGGCACCCATGGCCATCAAGTCGCTGGCGCAAAGGATAGCTGTCGGCTTGCGAATAGCCTTGAGGATGGTCAGGGCCGCTTGATAACCGCCCTCCTCTTCAAAGTCACCGTCAGCGACCCATTCCTTCTCGAATTCCAAACGGTGTTCGGACAAATTCTCTTGGAAAGCCTGAAAACGCTCCAGGGCGTTAGTGGTGGTCATGCGGCCGTTGATGATGCCGATCCGCTCGTGGCCCAACTTGACCAGGTGATCGATAGCGATCTTCACCCCACCCCGGTTGTCAAACCCGACGTAAGGCAGGTCCTCATGACCGGTGATCTTGCCGTTGATGAGAACAAAGGGAACGTTCGCTTCGGCCAATTCACGCACTGAAACGTCGGTGGACCAGGCGTTCAACACGAACATGCCGTCCACGCTGCCGTCACCTAAGAGCGCCCGGTACGAGACTTGGGTGCGGGCGGTCTCGGTCAAAGGATGGAGCAATAAACGGTAATGCTTCTCAGCGGCCACCTTTTCCAATCCTTCCATGATCTCGGTGAAAAAAGGGCTATGAAAGACCGAGGTATGATGAGGGGCGATGACCCCGCATATCTGGGAATGTTTTTGACGCAACCGGCGCGCATGGGCCTGGGGTTTGTAATGCAGGTCCTTGATCGCGACCTGCACTTTTTTGCGGCACTCTTCACTGACCCAGCGTTTGTTATTGAGTACCCGGGACACTGTCCCGATAGTGACACCGGCTTTTTTAGCGACATCTTTGATGGTTGCCATGGAAGACCCCCGACTTTCATTCTTTCAATAGGAGGGGAAAGCTCACTGGGCGTTCAGACCCGCTCCGATTCGTCCGTTCATTGTCTCTCACAACCACGGATCTACGGGTTAGACGACTGGATGAAGAACATTGAGTCGCATTTTAGGGGCAGCGTGGGGCCTTGACTACTCCCCTCCCCTAGATTTTGGGAACGTTCGTTTTTAATCTTTCAGGGCTGTCAACTTCTACACCAGGCCGAGGTTAAAAAAGGGTAAACATTAACCTAGGGACGCAATGTCAGCATTGCCGCGTTAAAAGAGACTCGGTATCGGCCTTGGGAGTCAGGCAGGATTTTTTGGCCGTTCTGCCAAAGTTCGAATGTTGGTCCACCAGGAAGGGCTTTCACAAGGAAAGTGACATTAGTCGGGCAATGATCCGGCACGGTCCAGCTATAGATCCGGTCTGTCCCCTTCGGGGTGATCGTCGCGGCCTCGAATGTTTTCCAAGCCCGAAGATAGGACGCCACCTCGGTAAAAGTGCCGACCCAAATATCCTTCGACTGCAGATAATCGAGCATTTGGTCAAGAACCTTCAAAGGCACCGGTTGCCAGCCCCAGGCCGTGCCTTCGACCCCATGGATCATCCAGACCAGCCAATCCCCGGCGCTCAGGTCCTCGTCGATCCAACCTTGATAGGTGGAAAAAGGATAGTTGGACATGGTCGTCTTCGCGGGCAAGTTGAACCAATCGATGGTTTTATCCGAAGGAAAGGTCATTTCCGGCGCTCCACCCCGGGCGGCAAAAACCGTCTTGGAAACCCAACCCTTCAGCCCTGGCGAGGCTTCGCTAAAAGGATAAGCGAAGGAATAAATGGGAACGCCGAATTCTTTTTGAAGCACGTTCT
The DNA here is from genome assembly GCA_027452205.1 of candidate division FCPU426 bacterium. Lineage (GTDB taxonomy): Bacteria > Oederibacteriota > Muellerivitia > Muellerivitales > Muellerivitaceae > Bog-1183. The sequence goes on from DAIDGV010000012.1 coordinate 204,302, forward strand.
GGGCCCCGACGACCTGGGCGTTCTCCTGGGAGGCATCCAATTCTTTAGCGTGCAAATGGTCCAGCGTATGGTTGCCGATCTCATGCCCCGCCTTCAAGACTTGGCGCCAGTCATCCTTGCGGTCCAATTTATTGGCGATCAGGAAGAAGGTAGCGTGAAGATGGCGCTTGTTGAGGTCCGGAATGACCACATCCAGGTGGACCGGATCGCCGTCATCAAAGGTAAGGGAAGTGGCCGCTTTATGGCCGTTCCAAGGAACCACTTGAAGCTGAGGCTGGGCGTTTTGGGCGAAAAGTCGAACGTTCAAGAGCAAGGCAAGAACAACGAAAAAAGAACGAAGTGGAGTTTGGTTCATGGATCTTTTCCTCAAAAAAATAGCCCGGCGAGGTCCGCTGGGCTATTAGTTTACAAAAAAACGAGGAACGGTTAACAGGGGCCCCGAAAATATACTAAAGGGCCTTCTCACCCTTTTCGCCGGTACGGATACGCAAGGCGGTCAGGACCGGGGAAACGAAGATCTTCCCATCCCCGATCTCGCCGGTGCGGGCCGTTCGCGAGATGATCTGGGTGACCTTATTGACCTGCTTGTCGCCCACCACCACGGTAATGAGCAGCTTGGGCAGGAGCCCTTCCACGCTTTGGCCGCGGTAGGACTCCGTGATGCCCTTTTGGGTGCCGTGTCCTTGCACTTCGGACACCGTCACGCCGGAATAACCAACAGCCTTCAGGCCGTCCAACACCGCCCGAAGGGCGCTAGGTCTAATGATGGCTTCGATGCGTTTCATTCATTCCCTCCTAATGGGATCAACCTAAATTTTGGCTATAGCCTTCTTCACCATGCTGCGACAGATCCAAGCCCAATTCTTCGGACTTGGCGTCCACACGGAAGCCGATGGTCTTATCGACGATGAAGAAAAGCACGATGGTGACCAAGATGGAATAGACCGCGGTGGCTCCGGCGGTCTTCAATTGGATCAAAAGCTGATCGAATTTATACCCGCTGGCGAAGAATCCATCGGCCCCGGCGGCATTGACAGCCTTGGTGGCCCAAATACCGGTAGCGATAGCGCCCCAGGTACCGCCCACCCCGTGAACGCCAAAAGCATCCAGGGAATCGTC
>DAIDGV010000013.1 GCA_027452205.1 candidate division FCPU426 bacterium
CCTGCTCTACTTCCACCTGGCGAAGTATGGAAATGATCTGTTCTGCGTTATGTTTCTTTCTCGGCATAAAGCCCCCTTTTTCAGCCCGCCTTTCGGGTTATTATAACCTTACAGGTGGACCAGTTTTTGGGGGGCAGGTCATTGTGCGCTGGCGGGCATTTGGAATGTCTTCGAGTAAAAATGACTTAGGTAGCAAAAAAACAAGGTTTTTCGAAAACCTTGAAAGAAATGATGACATTCCCTACCAACAAACCAAAACGGGACCCGCCAAATAGCCAGCAAAACTGGCACCGTTTTGAACAAAGAAATATCAGACAACGTGCGCCTGTTTTGTGCCATTGGTCAAAATAGGCTTTTTATATCGACCTCAAAATAATTTGCGATCTTTTCAAGTAAACGAACTGTCGGATTTAATCGGCCCGCCAAAAGCCTGGACATAGTTGACTTAGCGACATCAGCACCGAAAGCCACTTTTTCGGCGGTTTCTTCGCGCTTTTTAATTAAAGCCTTTATGTTCTCAATGACCCTGTCATTTGCGGTTTTCATCCCACAAAAGATACTTATTTAGCTAACATCAGAAGTTGCTTATAGGCAACCTCCAGGATCACGGGGAGAGGAAATGGATTCCGACGGCAATGACAAAGGCGTTTTGGGCAATTTGTTTCTTACCTTCATCGGCATCATATTTTTGGCTTGTTTAGTTCACCCTGAATTGAAACATGGTCTCGGACAAACATTGGGTATTTACCCTTCAAACTTTGTGGGCAACGTTACGTACATTGGAAGCGAAAAAACCAACAGCTATAAGATATACAGTGCGATTCTGCCCCAAAGGGTTAGCTATATAATCGTCACAAAATTTTCTAGCGGACGAACCGAGAAAGTCGATTACTTCCCCCCGGATCAATACGCCCTAGGACAAGCCGTTACAGTCATTTATAGCGACTTGGCACCCTATTACTTGTCGTACATCTATCAACCACCACCTTGATCTAAATAATCCACAAACAACCAAACTGAGAAAATTCAAATGGCCCTACCAGAACAAAAAAAATACAGTTGGATAAAAGGACAACCTGCCACTGGTTTATTTCTTTATTGGTTATTTACTCAAATAGCACTCTGGTTCACAGAAGAACGACTACGACTTTCATCAAAAACGTGTGATATGGGGATTCCAACATTGGTAGCACTTGTTTTTGTTTTTTTGAATCTTTTACAAAATCGAAAAAATTGGAACTTTTTTACTGTTCTCGTTTTACTTTTCGCTTCTTGGTTCGCGTTAGCAGTGTCGTCAGCAATAGCCCTATTGTTGCTTTCGTGTCTTGGAATCGGATGGTATCCACAATACATAAACCGGGGTATGACCATACTGGGGGCTGTTCCTATACTTATTTTCGCTATGTGGAATTCAAACCATTGCGTTCAAATTCAACAAGAACCCAATGACCACAACAATAAATTGACAACTAACGGAGAATAAATAAACTAAATATGAGCAACTAAACCAATAATCACTGAGCATCAACTTAATAAGCCTTTTGTTTTTTGGTTAGGCACCGGGAGTTGATGTGCGGTTTAGTTGAAAGCTTACACCTACGGACGGAGTCCACGGGATCTGCTCCTCTAATCGAGGCGGTCCTACGTCCTTTTATAACAACGATAGGCACCCCTCTCTATTGCGAGGCGTCCGGTGCTTTCGTTACAACAATGCCGAAAAATTTTAGACTCTTCCCACTCATTATCCGATTCAGAACTCGAACAATATCGAAATAGTCTTTATGGTTTAGCCGATATTGTTTTTAATTCATGGAACAAAAAATATCCCAACACAAAGAAAAATCTCCCATTTCAAAAACCTTCTGTAACGTTCGAAGAAGCGCTAAACACATTATCTGACAGCGAAAAATCCGAGGCTATTGAACGCGCTTGTATCATCGAATTTGACAGCGGAGTTTCAAGAAAAGAAGCGGAAGAACAGGCTCTTGCACGTTATCTAAAAAACGGAAAGGTTAATTGAATGAAAACTGCCGTCATCTATTGCCGAGTTTCCACCAAAGACCAAGTTCAAAACCTGAGTCTACCCACCCAGCAGAAGGCTTGCATCGAATACTGTGAACGTGAAGGCTACGCAGTATCGGAGATTTTCGTCGAAGAAGGTGAATCAGCCAAGACCGCTAACCGACCCGAATTTCAAAAGATGCTCAAATACTGTCACAAAAATCGCGGCAAGGTTCAAACCGTAGTTGTTTATGCCCTTACTCGTTTTTCCCGTAACACTCACGATCATGCCGAAGTAAGAGCTTTACTACTCGGTCTCGGAGTAACCTTAAGGTCCGTCACAGAGCCCATCGAAGACACTTCTACAGGCCGTCTAATGGAAGGCGTTTTAGCGAGTTTCTCTCAATTTGACAACGATGTAAGGGCAGAAAGAACTGTGGCTGGGATGAAATCTGCTCTTCAATCCGGTCGTTGGACCTTTAAAGCACCGTTAGGATATCTAAACGTCCAGAGCCCACAAAACGGTAAAACCATTGTCCACGATCCCGATAAAGCACCACTAATACGCCAGGCTTTTGAACTTTACGCCACTGGCCTTTACACGAAAGAACAGGTCTTAAAAAAAGTAACCGCGTTAGGACTAAAAACCCAAACCGGGAAAAAGCTTCACTCACAAGCGTTCAACAAACTACTTCGCAAACCCATTTATGCCGGATTGCTGGCAGTCAACAAATGGGAAAGCTTTAAACAAGGTAATTTTGAGCCTATTGTTTCTCGAGACCTATTTGACAAAGTCCAAGCCCTTATCACAGGCAAAAAAACAGCCATTACACCGCACAAGCGCAACCATGAAGACTTCCCTCTTCGGCACTTCACTCTTTGTGAAACCTGTGGACGGCCCCTAACAGGAAGTTGGTCGAGAGGAAGGACAAAAAAATACGCAAACTACAGGTGCCAAAACCGAAACTGCAAAGCCGTCAGCATCCGCAAAGAAAAGCTAGAAAGTACGTTCATAGACCACATGGACAAACTGAAGCCTACCCTAGATTCAATGCGCCTCTTTAAGGCCGTAATCGTGGATTCTTGGAACGATAAGCACAAAGAAGCCCGTTTACATACCCAAGAACTCCAAACGCAGTTAATGGCCTTGGAAGACAAAAAAACAAAGCTCTTAAACGCCTTGCTCGAAAAGCACATTGATCCCATGACTTACCAAAACGAAGTCAAAAAGCTAAATGAAGAGGCAGAGCTTAAAAAGGCCGGAATTCGGGAAAACGAGACAGAAGAACTCGACCTACAAGACATGGTGGACTTTGCTATGGCGGTTTTATCGAACCCAGAAAGTATCTGGAAAAATGAGACGTTAGAGCAAAAACAACGCCTTCAAAAGGTTCTATTTCCCCAGGGACTAATTTTCGGACAAACTGGATTTGGAACCAGCAAACCAGCCCCTATTTACACACTTTTGAGCGCTTCCCGCACTCAAAGTGAACACTTGGTAGCCCCACGGGGAATCGAACCCCGATTTAATGGCTGAGAACCATCCGTCCTAACCGTTAGACGATGAGGCCAACTTGAACTGATCAACGGGCGAATTCTAGGAAAAGCACCCCGCTTTTACAACCAAAATACACGAAGGAAAATCAGGGATTTGCCGCTAACGGTTCATAAATACTGCTCACTTTATGCACCGTTCCGAACGACGCCAGGTCCTTGGCCAGATCTTCCGGTCCCGCCACGACCAAGACCCAATCCTTTTGGGTCAAGACGCGTTTCGCGGCGTCCGCCACTTCCTGACGGGTTAAGGCTTTTATCTTGTCGCGATAGGTCTTCAAATAATCGTCCGGATACTGATTGAAGACCAACGAGGCATTGTAGTCCGCGATGGAAAAAGGCGATTCGAAGTTATAGGCGAATTCCTCAACGATGGACTTTTGAGCCTGTTTCAGCTCCAACTCGGTCGGTCCATTCTTCGCGAATTCATTCAAAACCTGGAACATGACGCTCAAATATTCCTTCACCGAATCCGGACGGGTACCCCCAATGACCTCATAAATACCCGGAATGTTATAAGGGACCATCACACTATCCACGAAATAAGCCAGCCCCCGGTCCGAACGGATCTGATGCATCAGCCTGGAAGTGAACCCGGAGCCACCCAAGATATAATTAGCCACCGACAGGGCGTAATCTTGGGGATCATGTCGTTTGATGCCCAAGACCCCATAGCGAATAAAGACTTGGCCCACCTTCTTCGGGAAGAAATAGATGGTCGGTCCCAAAGGCTTCGCGTCCGTATACTCAGCCGGTTTTTCTTGGGCTGCCCAATCCGCGAAAAGGCTGTTGAGCTGTTGAAAGATCTTTTCCTCATCGAACTTTCCGGTCACGGCCAAGATTGCCCCGGTCGGGCCATAGTGGCTCTTGAAGAAATTCACGACATCCTGCCGAGTGACCGCCGCCACGCTTTTCGGGCTTCCCCAACGTCCATAAGCGCTGTTCGCCATTAAAGCGCGGTTGAAAAGCACCCGGGTCAATGCGTCCGGTGTGTCCTCGACCCTTTCGGTCTCATCCAAAAGGTCCGCTTTATTGGTCTCGAATCTTTTTGCGTCAAATCGGGGGCGGATCACCATATCGGCGAACAGAGGAAGGATGTCGGCCAGGTCCCGTGAAAGACATTTGAACTCAGCGGAAAAATGTTCCGTATCCGCCGATGCGCCCATCGAGGCCGCTTTATTTTCTAACGCCGCATCAAGGTCCTCAGGCGAAAGGTCCCCCGCGCCACCGTTCCGCATCGAAGCGTTCATCAGGGTTACAAGTCCTTCTTTACCCTCGGGGTCGGCTACATTCCCCCCAGGGATCAACAACTCACCCGAGACCAGCGGCATTTCATCGTTCTTCAAGAAAAGAACCTTGATCCCGCAAGAAAGTGTCTTCACATCAAAGACCGGCACCGCGATATCCAAAGGCGCGCTTTCAGGCACAACCGGCGGTTTCGCTAAAGCCGGCGAAAGGACCGAGAGGGTCAATAAAGCCAGGACGAGTTTTTTCAATTTCATTTTTGCGCCCTTTCCAAATAAGCAATCGTTCGGTTGTTCGACACTAAATACTGAGTGGCCACCTTTTGGATGTCCGCAGTGGTCAAAGAGTTGGCCATATCCAAATAACGGGTCACATAACGCCAGTCCCCGTGCACGGCTTGGTTATAGGCCAGATCCTGGGCCAGCTCTGAGGTGGACACTTTCCCCCACAAAAAGGACGATTCGACGGACCTTTTGGCCCGGTCAAGTTCCTCTTGGGTCACACCCTTCTTTTGGATACCCGCTAATTCTTGATCGATCGCGGCCAATATCTCCGACGAACTATGTTTCGGCGCCGGTGTATAAGAAAGCACAAAAAGGTCCGGAGAACGGTCCCCCGGGAATCCTGTATAGGAAGAGATCGCGGTCACTATTTTTTTGCCGTACACCAGATCCTTGATCAACCGGGACGTATTGCCCGAGGTCAGGATATTGGAAAGCAGGTCCAGGGCTACCGCTTCGCTATGCGGAAAATTCGGCATGTGCCAACCCATCATCACGATAGGGTCCGCGTCGAACTGTACATGAACGGTCTTAGGCCCCTCCTGCGGGGGTTCCTTGGACCAATCTTTCTTTAAAGGTGCCACCGGCGGGTTCGGCACTTCACCCAGGGTCCGTTCGAGGACCGGTAAGATATCTTTCGCTTGGATGCCGCCTACAATGGCCAACACCCCTTGATCGGGCCGATAGGTCTGTTTGTAAAAAGCCTCGGCATCAGGCCGCATCAATTTATAGATGTCCGTCATCCAACCGATGGTCGGGTCTTTATAAGGGCTGGCTGAAAAGGCCGTAAATTCCAGAGCTTCTTCCAGTTTTCCGTTTGGGTTGGATTCGGTCCGCCAACGGCGTTCTTGCGCCACCACGTTCCGCTCCGAATAGAACTCGCGAAAGACTGGATGGGTCAGCCGGTCCTGCTCGATAGTGGCGTAAAGGTTCACTTTGTTCGCCGGAAGGGTGATCGTGTAATTGGTCGCGTCCTGGCTGGTCCAGGCATTCAAACTTTGACCCCCATTCTGGGTGTAAATAGCGGAAAGTTCGTCCTTTACGACGACCTGGTGATGTTCTTCCTCCAGTTTTTTCATCTGATCGGCCAAGGCTTTCAAGCGTTCGGTGGAGGGTTGCAACTTATCATTCTCATCGTTCATCTCTTGGGCAACCTTGTCCATTTCGTCCAAGATGGGCTTTTCTTTAGCGTAAGAAAGCGTGCCGATGGTTTCGGTGCCTTTGAACATCATGTGTTCCAGCATATGCGGAAGGCCCGTTTTGCCCTTCGGAGCATCCTGCGCCCCGACCGGCTGCATGAAAGAAAAAGAGACTACCGGAACTCCAGGCCTTTCCACGATCAAGACCCTCAAACCGTTCTTGAGGACTTTCTCGATGACCGGAAGGCTCAGGTCCGTTGATTCTTGGGCGGACAAGCCGGCCGTCAGTGTCACGAAAAGGACTACAGAGAGGATGGAACGAAAAACATTCAGAACGCGCATAGCTACCCCTTGTTCTTTAAGAAGGTTTGAGGGATGGATTTTATACCAAGAAGAGGAACGAATGCGAGGGGAGCCTTAGAAGAACATCGAAAGATGGAACCCGGGCACCACGCCGCTTAGGTCAATGGTGGTCGGGGTTGCCCCGCTGGGCACTGTTTGCCCCGCGGTAACCGGCACAATAGTAGGCCATTGCCCATTGGACAGGGTATAAAGAGTTCCGGTGGTGTTGATGTTATTGGTGTTGTCTGTCACGTTGCCCGTGAAATTATTGGCGCTCACGGCTTGCAAGCTCACGAAAGGCCCGAAAGAAACGTTGTTATCCACGTGGATATCAATACCCAATTGGGCCTGTCCACCAAAACCCCAGCTGATGAAATTGCCGGTCAAGGGCACTTGGTTGGCCGTTGCGGTATAGCTGATCGAGATCGGGGTCAGCATGGGGCCCGCCCCCACGAAGAACTTGACCGGGCCCTCGCCGATCACCCAACGCAAATTGAGCCCCAACTCAAAGGCCGTCACGCCGAAGGTATAACTTTGGGTTTGGCCACCGTTGGAATAATTCTCGCTCATAGTGCCTATTGGGATAGCCGCGACCAAAAAACCCAGCTCAATATCCGGTTCCAGATTGACCACAGGTTCAATACCCAAAAAGGCGCTCAAATTGGGGATGGCCGCGTTATAGGATGCGCTGCCTTGGTTGGTGGCGTAAGTCACGCCGTTATTACCTTCCGTGTTGAAATCCGGAATGTTCGGAAAAACGAAACCCGGCTCAAGGCGCAAAACAAAATCAGTCGCATTCGCCGGTTTAGTATGGAGATTAACCTCCTTACCGCCCGCCGAGGCCGACAATTGTTCATCCGCCCAATCCCGGTCGTCTTGGGACAATTTGGCCCGCAAGTCCTTCACATAAGCCGCGATCTGGGGGGTGGGCTTCTTTTGATTGGCGATGCCCAAAGCGACGACCGCGTCCTTCATGTCGCCGAGCAACTTGTAGGTAAGTCCCATGTAATAGTAAAGGGTGAAGTCCGAATGGTTCTGATGAAGCGCCTTCTCAAAATCCTGGATAGCCGCTGAATATTGCTTGGCCTGAAATTCCCCTTGGCCCTTTTTGAGGATTTCTTGATACTCGCTGGAAGCGACCATATTCGCGTTAGTGGCGCTCGCGATTTGCTGTTCACTGCTCACTTTCGTTTGGACTTTGGCGACGAAGGCATCGATCTGGGGCGAAGGACGCAAGTGTTGTACCTGTTTGTAATCCGTCAACGCATTGGCGTAGAGGCCCTTAGCGTAATAGCAATTGCCACGGCCTTGATAGGCCGGCGCGTTCTGGGGATCTAATTTAACGGCAGCGCCAAAATAGAGGATGGCCTTGTCGTAGTCCTTGGTGTTATAGAGCTTCAATCCCGCTTGATAGTAATCATTGGACGTAACCGCTTGCGCGTTGGAAACACAAAGGAACAGGGTGGTCAATAAAAGACCACGGCAAACGTTTTTAAGGGTGATTATCTTAATGGTGTTGAACAAACCTATACCTTGAACCTTTCGATCGTTTACTTCCCGGATAGACGAGAGACACGGTCCTTCACCTCGGCCGCGAACCGGTCGATGTAGGCCTTTGTGAATTCGAACGGATCCACGGACTCGTCATTGACCAAAGCGGTCAGGTCCATTCCCCAGGCAAGGGCCTTGCTTTTATCAACGGCGTGGCTTTCAAAATAGGTGGCATTGGCCAAACGGCGCCCACGGGTAGCCAGGTCATAGCGCTTGCCACCGCAGATCTGGGAATCGAACACGCCCATCAAGGCATCCGCCAGGTTTTCGTGATCGTCCACCGGCATGACCACTTTGTCCGGGTCACACAGCCAATCCAAGCTGCGCCAAACCTCGCAAGCGATCACTTTTTTGGGACGGTCCGCTTTGGGCATTCGACGCAGGGCCGCGACGGTCCTCAAGGCAACCGCCACGTGGGTGTCATGCTTATCGGCGAAATTGTGGGTATAGACCACTTGGGGTTTCGTATGGGCCAGGATTAGGTCTAGGTCCGAGGCCACATACGGGTCCTTCGGGTCCTTCACGGCCTTGCTGGGATGATTGAGCAAAAAGTGGGCGGCGTATTCGCCGACATAAGCGGCCTTTTTCTGCTCCAGCTTGCGCACTTCCATCATTTGTTCGTCGGTATAGTCTTTATAGTGGGAATCCCTGGCGCTGCCGCTGCCGTTCGTCACCGTCACACCGGTAAAAGCCCGGTCTTTGCGGCCGAAACATTCCAAAATACCGTGATAGGCCATGAATTCCAGGTCATCTTGATGGGCACAAATGCCCAGATGGGTCGTGCGTTTAAGGGAAACTGCGGGGTCTTGATTATTCGGGATGAAAAGTTCGGCGCCGGAAGCTTTTAGTTGCAGGCTCATCGTTTCCTCGTCGGTGGGGTGTTCAGCCGTTAAGGGGTCAAAGATACCCCTTCCCGGCCCCTCATTCAACCACTTCGAAGCGGGTAAACGTTAGCGGAATGCTGAAAAATGATCTTTCCGGGCTCGTTAATGGATGGCAGGCAAACTAGCGGCAGCAATAGCCTGTCCCACGCGGCGGCTGGCTTCGTCCGGCAGGTTGATCTTGATCTTATCGCTCAAATGTGAGGCTTCGGCCTTGAGCACTTTTTGGGCGTTCTCGAGGATGATGGTCCCGCCCTCGCCGGAGGTAACCCGCCCTAAGATAAGGACATTTTGCAGGTTATAAAATTCGGCATATTGGGCCAAAGCGTAACCCAGGTACACCCCAATACTTTCAAAGATACCTAAGGGGCGCTTATCGCCCGACTTAAGCAGATTCTGCACGACCTTCAATTTATCGCCTGGGGAAAGTTTCGGATCCAATTCGATACCGGCTTTGGGAGCCAATCGAATGACCGCGTCCTGCGAAAAATACTGAACGCCCGTGCCCTTATCCCCGGACCATTCCACATCCACCGGCGCGTTGTCGGAATAATCCACCGGAGCGAAGGCCAATTCATTGAGCCAGCCCGTGATATGCCCCTTCTCATCCACATAACCCACCGCTTGGCTGGTGCCCATGGCGATACCGAGGACCGGTTGCACGTTCAAGCTCATCGCGCCCGCCAAAGCGGTCACGTCGCCGTCATTAGCCACTTCCACCGGCACATTGCCCCATTTCTTGGCGATATCTAAATAGAGGTTCTTGATGTGCTTTTCGAAAAGGTCCGTCGGGACTTTACGGAAAAGCGAGGCGACCCGGGTCTTGTTGTCGATGAAAATACCCGCCGAGCTGACGCCGATGGCGTCCAAGCGCGGCAAATGCTCCATAGCCCGGCGGATGGAATCATCCACCCCGTTAAAATGATAATTCGGGTCGCTTTGAAGCTTTGGTTCCCAAACCACTTCGCAAGAGAACACTTCTTTGCCGTCGATCACCGCGGCCACTTTTCGGTCACTGCCGCCTGCGTCGAAACCGATCCGACAACCTTCCAAATGACGGCCCACCGGCGAGGAGACTTCCGTGGCCTTGGGAAAGTCCTTCTCGGGAACACCGATGATCTCAAAATTATTTTTCTCGTAAACACCCTTCATGAAGTCGGCGTCAAACACCCGCTCACCCCCAGGGGCATAGACCTTTTTCAAGTGATCGACAACACCTTGAGGCCCCAGCACATAGATCTTTCCAGATCCGCGCTGCCACAGAAGGAACTTTAAGATGCGTTCAGCCAACCGCCGGGCTTGAAGGAATTCGGCGTGCCCATCCGGGAAAGTTTGGGTGGAGAAGACCGAGAACTGGCCGCCCGACCGCTCCAAGGCGAACTTCAAGGGAACACCCTGTCCGCTCTTTTGTACCGCCGCGGCGAATGCACGATGGGCCAAATAGGCCGGACGGAAGACCGGATCCAAAGGCGGTTTCACGCCCGGTTCGATCTGGAGCAGGTTCAGGGTCTTGGTGTTATCCATTATTGTTGCATAGCCTCTTTTTCTTTGAGTACGGCTTTCGCGCTGTACTTAGGCACCACGCGAACGTTGCAGATCTGGATCTCAAAATCGGCGTCCGAACCCGGTGAATGATCGAAATCGAACTCGATCACCTTGCTCCATTTGAACGGACCCGAGATCTGTTGACCATTACGCTCGTCGTAATGATGGCCGCTGCTGGGGAAATCCGACAGCGGGATCGTGACCATCTGCCACTTGGTCGTGACATTACAATAATTTCCCAAAGGCACCGACGTTTCATAATGGTATTTCTCATCCTCGCTCAAACCCGTATCCATGACAAAACCAATACCGCTCAGGGTTTCACCGCCTTTATTGCCGCGGATATAAAACTGAAGGGCGCCATTCTTGATGTAAGGCGCCAAATTGACCTTATCCACACCCAACCCGCCGCCCGCCCAGGCGTTACCTTGCAGCTTGATATCGACCCAACGCTTGCCTTGTTTGAACAACTCAAGGATCTTCGAAGTCGCCGGATAGACATATTCATAGCCCGTCGGCTTGTCATCGGTCAGGAACTTGACCAACTTCAATTTTTGAGGAGTCGTTGGCGTCGGCTCCGGAGGCAAGAGTTTCGATGTCAACTGATCGGTGGAATTGACCATTTTCATGGTCGTCCAGAAACTTTCGTCTTCTGAACCGAACATCCAGATGCCGATACCATAAAGGTGGTACTTCTTCACGATGTCACATTGATACTGCAATGAGATGGAATCTGGCATCCAAGCCTCATGGGCCTGGCCCTTTTCATCCACGTAATCGATATAAAGCTCTTGGCTTTCAGTCGTGTCCCGGATCGGGGTCACATGGTATTTGTTCGCCCGCTTCATGAACTCTTGGTAGGTGATCGTCTCGCCCGCTTTTCCGACCCAGTCATAACCATAGGTCGGGTAACCCACTTCCATTTTGTCCGCGTCCAGGGTGGTCACAGCGTACTTCACGACCCGTTCCGCCCATTCAGGAGAGGTCACGCAACCCGCCGTGCCTGTTCCCCAGTGATAGTCATAGGTCATGGGAACGAATTGGTCGGTCACCCGGCCGATCGCCTTATAGTCGCGGGATTGAGGATCATCCCAGGTGCCTTCCGGATCGTACTTGGCCGGCAAGGCTACACCGCACAACAAACCATGGGCTTTGCAAGCCGCGTCCAACTCGGCCATGAAGTTCGAGAAAGGATCCTTGTCCTTGGCCAAGAAGTTCTCATAGTCGATCTGCACGCCCTGCACGCCATCTTTCACGGCGTAATCGATCAACATTTGGATATGCTTCGCCCGCATCGCGGCGTCATAAAGGAAGGGTTCAACAAAATTCTTATCGTGGTCATTGATGGCCAGGTTGTAGTTACCCACCATCATCCAAAGCTGTACGTTGTTCTTCTTAGCCGCGGCTTTCGCCCTTTCTTTCAAAGGTTCCGTCGCGGACTCGACTGGGTGCGGCATGCAATCCTTCTGCAAGTTGTACCACTCACAATAAGCGCGGTCGGTCTGGTCAGCGTGCTTCTCGAAGCTCACCAGAGAGGCGTTATTAGCGTCCCAAAAGACCACCCAACCACCGATGCCAACCGGCCCCTTTTTGGGATATTTACCCTTTTCATACTTACTGCTCAAATCTTCGGCGTGGACCATGGATGGTACGGCGATCGCCAGCACCAGCATCAAAGCGAAGAATCGTCTCATGGTCCACACCCCTTTTCGGATCGAGATTACTTAGCCACCGTTTCAGAAACCAAAGCCTTCGTCTTGACCGCTTCCGCCAACTGATCGATCGCTTCTTGGGCCGTCAACTTACCCACCCAAAGCTGATCAAAGATCGGCGTGATGGTCCCCTGATAGATCTCCAGCCAGTTCTTGGCCATCGGCGGGTAAATGCTGAAATCCACCGCCTTGAGCAACATCTTCTTGTTCAAAGGCTTTTGGTTGTCGAGGAAGGCCGGCGATTCAGCCACACTCTTCAAAGCCGGCTGGGCCAGACCGGTGGAAGCCATGCGTGCTTCGCCTTCCGGACCGGCGATATACTTGATGAATTCCCAAGCCGCTTTCTTGTTCTTTGAGGTGTTCAGGATACCGTAACCCGAACCACCACCCGGGAACCCGCGCAGACCGGTAGGCCCCTTGGGGAACATGGCAACGTCCCAGTCAAAATCCTTGATGTCGCGGAATTGCGGCGTCTTCCAGATACCGGAAACGAACATGGCTGCCGTACCGTTCATGAACAGGTCCGACGTTCCCATGCCACCCATGGCGGTCATGTTGGAAGGACCGGGCATGACCTTCTCTTTCAAGATCAGGTCCACGCGGTATTGCAAAGCGTCGACGAAGGTCTTGTTGTCAAAAGCGTAAGCTGTCGGATTTTGTGAATCATTGACCCAGCGGGCACCCGCCGAATAGGTCCAAAGCTCCAACATGGGCCAATCTTCGGTGTAGCCCCAGCGGGTCGTGTGGCCGTTCTCATCCACCTTGGTCAAGGCCCTGGCATCCGTCAAAAGATCGTTCCAGCTCCAATCATCGGTGGGATAGGGCAATTTCGCTTCATCGAAAGCTTTTTTGTTGTAATAGACCACACAAATAGGCGACGTGTCGCGCGGCAGCACATAGAGATGACCGTTGACCGTGAAACGATTCAACACGGAGGGATAAAAGTCAGCGGTGTTGAAGTTGTCCGCCTTGATGTAGTCATCCAGCGGTTCCAGGATATTGCGGGGATAGAGGTCCGCGATATTATCGGTGGAAACGAAGATCACGTCCGGCGCGATACCGCCGGCGACCTGGGTCAAAAGCTTGGTGTTATATTCGCCCCAAGGAACGCGTTGAAGCTCGACCTTCGTTCCGGTATGGGTCTTATTGAAGTTATCGACCAAGTCCAGCAGGATCGCGTTCTCTTTCGGGTCGCCCCAAGAGGAGATCTTGATGGTGGTCGAACCCATTTGAGAACAACCCCAACCCGTCATGGCGAGGACCGCCAATACGCCAGCCCATGCCCAAATTTTCATGCCGCCGAAAATTTTCATAAGCACCTCTTCTGTTTGATTTACGACCGATTCCATACCCTGTCCCCCGCGATACAACCAAGGCCTTTCTTAGCGAAAAGGCCAGATCAGGGGGAAAAACACGTTCATCATACCAAAACCGAAGGCTTCGCCCATATAGACACTTATGGGTTTAGTCCGCCAAAAGTTTCAAAAAACCTCAAATCGACAGGTTTTTTTACTTGGTTTGCGTGACTTTTTTCAGGTATGGCGGCTGATCGGGGTTGAGCCCCTTCACCGTGGCCACGATCAAGGCCAAGGTCTGGATCATGGGCGCGATACCGATCGGGTTCACGATCTCATCCCCACCGGGGATGCGGATAGGAACAGAGGCCTTTTTCAAGACTTGGGGTACCGAACTGAAGGCGATGACGAAGGCCCCGCGCTCGTTCAACTCGGCCAAAAGGGCCAAAGTCCCCTTTAAAGTGGGCCCCGGAGGAGCGATCAAGATCACTGGAAAATCTTTCCCGGCCAGGGTCTTGGGACCATGGTGAAAATCCGCGGTGGAATAAGCGTGGGCCATGACCTGGGCGCATTCCTTCAGTTTCAAGGCGGATTCTTGGGCCAAACCATAGTGAAAACCGCGGCCCACGACCACGCAGCTGGAGAGGTACATGAAGCGGTGCGAATGTTCCCATATCGCTTGAGACAACTTGCAACCTTGGGCGATCAATTTGGGCAGGCTTTTGAGGATATTCTTCACTTTTTCGCCGTAAGTTACCGCCATGATCAAGCCGTATAAAGCCACCAACTCGGAAGTGTAGGTTTTGGTCGCTGCCACGCTTTTTTCAGGGCCGCAGGAAAGATCGATGACATATTTGGCCTCTTGGGCCAAACGGGACTTTTTATTGTTCGTCAAGCCAACCGTCAGGGCGCTTTGCGACCGGGCCGTTTGGATGACATCACAAACGTCCGGGCCTTGGCCCGATTGGGAAACACCGATCACCAAACCGCCGCGGTAATCGATCTTCGAGTTGTAGAGGGTCGTCACACCGGGAGCGGCTAAAGAAACGGGCACTTTCCATTCTTTTTCGATCAAGTAGCGGGCGTAAGTGCAAGCGTTGTCCGAGGTGCCCCGGGCGACCAGCACCACGAAGCGCGGCTTATAGACCCGGATCGCCTCGGCTGCCTTCAGGATCGCTCCCCATTGGCTGGTCACCAACTTTTGGGCCACCTTGGGGCTTTCCATGATCTCTTTTTCCATCAGGGTCTTTGTCTGGGCCACGGTTCTTTCCTCTTTTGTGATTTGATGGGTGAAACGGTCCAACGCAGGGGGCAAGTTTATATCGAGAAAGGGTGGTTTTCCTACACCTTTTTCGCTGAAAGACTTGGCTATTCGGTCTTTTTCTGGCGGTAGATCTGCGGGGTCATCCCGACCCGGCGTTTGAACTGATGGATGAAATAGCTGGTCGATTGGAAGCCGCAATCCTGCGCGATAGCGCCGATGGAAAGACGGGTCGTTTCCAAAAGCCGCCTGGCGTGATCGCAGCGCAGGTTCAATAAGTAGTTGGAAAATCCCGTACCGAAGGCTTCTTTGAAGCACCGGCTGAAGCGCGACACAGAAAAACCGGTGCGCGAAGCCACTTCGGAAAGTGAAAGATCCCTTTGGAAATTCTGGGTGATATAGTCCTTTGCCCGTTCCAGTCGGAAGTTCCTCTCCCCGCGCAACGGCGACAAGAAAAGGCCCGTAAAGAACTCTAAATGGGTGCGGAAAAGGCTCAAAAGTTCGCTGGTCGTCAGTGCCCGGCTGTATTGCTCGGACAATTCTTTGGATAAGGTGGTGAATTGGGATTCGACCACCAGGGCCCGTTTTTGGACCGTTTCCATCAGTTGGAAAAGCAGTTGAAGGAAATATACCTTTAAAACATCCGGCTTTTCCCCGGATAACCGCAAGGCCTCGCGCACATATTCTTCGCGCATCAAGCGGATCTCTTTTTCTTCGGCCCGGCTGCAAGCGTCCACCAATTTAGAGGACCACTCCAGGACGGAGAATTCGTTTCGGGGCAGTTCGGTCGAATATTGGTCTTGATAGAAAACCAAACTCTTCTGGTTATGCAATCCTAAGTGCAGGGCCAGGACCGATTCCCGGAAAGCTTCCGGCAATTCTTCGGCCGCGTGGTCCAACCGGCTGACGCCCACATAAACGGGGCTTTTGAATTTCTTGCGCAAGGCGTCCTCGATAGCTTGGGCCATGTCCCGGATCTGCAATCGGGCTTGCGACGGGCTTTTTTGCGGGTCCGGCGAGGTCAAAAAGAAGGACCCTTGGTCGTCCATTTGACCGGATACGGTCTCGGGCAGTTCTTGGACGAATTGGAAACATTCCCACTGCATCCGGGCCGCTTCCAACATGGCTTTCACTTCGTTGGTGGCGTCCTCACCATCACGGCCTACGGTCACGGCTAGAACTGTGTTCGGGTGACGGCGCAAACGGAACTCTTCCCTATCCCACGGGGCCAATTCCGCCCCCTGCCAGGCGCCCCAGGCCAAACGGTGCCGCTTGACCTTGACGTAATTCCACATGCGGTTGGTCAACCCCTTGGACAGGACCTTGGTCTTGATCCGCTCGATCTCTTCCAATTGTTCGGGGGTCAAAAGCTCGTCAGCGATCATCTGGGCAAGGATCTCCATGAGCTTCTTGAAATCCGGCAAGGCCGCTTCATCGACCAACGGTGTTTTGAGGAGCGTGCGGACATAATCAGTAAAAACGGGGTCCGATAACGCCGGAGCCTTCCCCGCCATCTCCACATACTGCTGGGTCACCGATTCGATCGTCGGGATACCCCTTAGAAAGGACCCGGAGAAAAGATAAGCCACGCATTCGCCACCTTTGAGGACAGGCACGAAATAATCCCACAAGCCCAAATGTTGGGCCAAAACACCTTTTTTGGTCTGGGCGGCCAATTCTAAACAGCCGTTGTTGTACTTGGCCCGGGCTTCTTTCTTGCCGAAATACATCTCAAACTGGAAAGGCGATTGGTCGCTGGTCGGCAGCGACAAGGTGTACCAAAGATTCAAGTTGCTTCGGGCCACCACATAGCAGGGCAAGGAAATGTAATCGGTAAAGAGATTGATGACTGAATTGTGCGAAAGCACCTTTAAGAGCCACGAAGGCGCGGTCGACGGGTTGTCGGACATCGAATTGGATTGGTTCGACTCGCTTTTCAACGGATCACCTAATTCTAATTAAAGAAGAATTTATGGACAGCCCTGGCCAAAGTCTAACACGGCCTAGCAATAAAACACTACAAAAAGGCAATTTATTGAGATGCTGACGCTTTTTTGCTAGTGAACAACCACTAAACGGGCCAAAAGTCGGCCATAGGGCTTCATGAGATAAACGATATAAACACCCGAAGCTACTGGCTGACCGTACTTGTTCTTGCCATCCCAGGTAATTGTCGTCACAGGCATAGGCGCGCTCAATACCGTCGAATAGAGCGTCCGAATGTGCTCTCCCGCCGAGTTATAGATCTTCAACTCTAAGGTTCCCGGGAACTGTTGGGTTGCCAACACAAAGCAGACCGTACCATCCACACTGATATGGAACACATTCTTACAAATGTAGAACTCTTCCTGACCAGGGGTCGGGGTCGGGGTCCAAGTATTCACGGGCGAATTGGTCGGGGTAGCCGTCGCGGTCTGAGTGACCGTATTGGTGCTGATAGCGGTGCTCGTCCCTGTCGGTGAAGAGGTGGCCGTACAAGTGGCTGTGGCTGTCGCAGTATTGGTGTGCGTGTTAGTGCCTGTCTCGGTAGCCGTATTGGTGGCGGTACTGGTCAGTGTATTTGTCGAGGTAGCGGTCAAGGTATTGGTGGCCGTATCAAAGAGAGTCGCCGTACCGGTCGGCGTTTGGGTCGAAGTGCCCGTCGCCGCGGAAGTGGCCGTACTGGTTCCAGTAGCGCTGTTGGTCACGGTGTTTGTGGAAGTATCCGTGGCCGTATCCGTAATCGTATTCGTGGAAGTATTCGTCGAGGTGTCGGTAGAGGTGTTGGTCACAGTGTTCGTGGAAGTATTCGTGGCCGTATCCGTGGCTGTGTTTGTGGATGTATTCGTTGAGGTGCTGGTGGCGGTATTGGTCACGGTGTTCGTGGAAGTATTCGTGGCCGAATTGGTGACCGTATTCGTGGCGGTGTTGGTCGAAGTGTCAGTGGCGGTATTGGTCGAGGTACGCGTGGACGTCGACGTTTGAGTGTCCGTCACGGTGTTGGTCGAGGTGTGGGTCGCGGTATCCGTGGCCGTATTGGTCGCCGTATGCGTCGAGGTGTCGGTCGCCGAATTCGTCGCCGTATGGGTAGCGGTATTCGTCTCGGTGTTGGTGGCCGTATGGGTAGCGGTGTTCGTCTGGGTATTAGTGACGGTGTTCGTGGCGGTGTGGGTCGAAGTACTGGTCGCGGAGTTGGTGGCCGTATTCGTGGCCGTATTGGTAGCGGAGTTGGTAGCCGTATTGGTAGCGGTATTGGTCGCCGTGTTGGTCTCGGTATTGGTGGCCGTGTTGGTTGCGGTATTCGTGGCGCTGTTGGTCGCGGTATTCGTGGCGGTATTGGTCGCGGTGTCGGTCGAAGTGTTCGTAGCGGTATTGGTATTGGTAGCCGTGTTTGTCGCCGTATTGGTGGCGCTGTTGGTCGCC
>DAIDGV010000014.1 GCA_027452205.1 candidate division FCPU426 bacterium
TCGTCACCTACACGGCGATCAATGGAACGCCGACGGGTCAGTCCAGCGGTTGGTTGTATGACAGCACCGGCGGATATGTATTCGTAAATAGCACGATCAAAGATTCTCAGGCTATGGCTTATTCGTTCTACGGGTTCCAATAATAGGTCAGTTGCTGGTATCTATTTAAAACCTGAAAAAGTGTTTCATAAGGGGTATTCCGTTCCAACGGAACACCCCTTTTATTTTGGCCTCTTCCCCTCTAAGAATCAGATCCAGTTCTAAATAAGTGAAGTCCAACTTTATTGCCCTGTTCCGGGGCATTTACCTTCAAAACTCGGTTTCGACTATTCGATGACCCGGCTTCAATTGCGTCCAATACCTGGACGCCTGTCCATATTCCGGACGACCCACCATGGCGCCCAATCCATAGGCCCCGGGGCAAGACCGAAAACCCATCAATTTATATGGTTTGGCTCATGTTCGCTTTTGGCATGGATTGGAACGCTTCTTGTTCTAGTAAGACCTGTAAGTCAATCCGGTTGTGGAGGACTTGTATGTTTCAGATCAATGTCGAGGAGAATCCGATGAAAAAGAACCTGGGCCCCGAGGCCCTAACGAACCCCTCTCTTCCCTTCAAGGGCCAGGTGCAAGTGACTCCCGTTTTTGAATCGGCCAGCGCCAACATCCTTGAGATCGCCGAAAAGGGTTATAACGCCACCGGTGTAAGCCTGAACGAAGGCGGCCTGCTGGTGGAAATGCCAAAAAACGCCGCAATCCCGGCGTTAGTGCGTGTGGAGTTCAAGTTGAAAAAATGGGACACCATCTCGGTCTATGCTCGGTGGACCCGCCAGGGCCATTTGTTCGACTTCAGCTTTCTCATCATCACGCCCGAAGACCAAGCCCGTATCCAAACCTACCTCAACGCTTAAAAAGCGGCCGCCCGGACCCCCTCCGGGCGGCTTGCGGGCTTCTTTTTACTGGAACATCTTGACCGTCGTCCCATCCACTACATAGACCTTACCTGACAGACTCAGGGACAAGTAATCCACTGGGCCCAGAGCATTGGCGCCGCTATTGCCCCATTGGCACAAATAACCACCATTGGTATTGAACTCGTCGATCCGTTGGTTGCCGTAGTCAGCTACATAACAGATACCGTAGCGGTCCACACAAACCCCGCAGGAAAGCACCCCGCATTGACCGGGGCCCTGGCCGGGGTGGCCGATGGTGCATTCATAGCGGCCTGTGTTGCTGTATTTATAGACCTGTTGGTGATAGTAATCCGGGGTATAGATGTTGCCCCAGCTATCCGCGCAGATGCCGTCCGGGTCACTGCTGTTAGCATCCCAAGAGCCCCTGGTGCTCCAGCTCAAGATATAGGTTCCTGTGCCGGTGAATTTTTGGACATCCTGCCGTTGCGCGTCGCAGACATAAACATAGTTATTGGAATCCACACACACGCCTCTCGGAGTTTGAAAGTCCCCATTACTTGTTCCTGAACCACCCCATTGACATATCCAAGTGCCGTTGTTCGTGAACTTTTGGATCTTAAGGGTGCCCAGATCGAGAGCGTAAAGATCATCCGAGGAGTCGATGCAGATGTTGGCCAATACCACGAATTGGCCATTCCCACTACCCTGGCCTCCCCATTGGGTGATGTAGTTGCCCGCGCTGTCGAACTTTTCGATCCGAAAATTGGTCGCATCCGCCACATAAACATTGCCCTGGCTGTCGGTAACAATGCCATTCGGGTGGGTGCCCAATTGACCGTTACCGGAACCCGCCGTGGCCCATCGATCCGTATAAACCAGGGGCGTGGCGCTGGTCGGGATCGGGGCGGTGGGAACCGGGGTCGAAACCGCTGTCGGGGACGAACTGACTGGCGCGGTGGGATTGTCGAACTTACGGCAAGCCGTGGTGGCCGCCATCACCAGGATCAGGGTTACAAAAAGGATGTTCTTCATGTTCCGCTCCTTATTGGGTTCTGCCTTCTAGACGGGAAAGAAGCGGAATAGTTCGTACATAAGTCAAAAAAACCGCTAAAAGGACGTACTCAAAGGCCGGCTAAACAAGCATCCATATCAGCTGTGTTATAAACATTCGTGTAGTGGCCCACGAAACTGTGGTGGTGGAAAAGAAGAACTGTTGGATAAACGGTCACACCATAAGGGGCCATAAAAGAAGGGACGCCATTGGAACAATCCACTTTGACCACCTTGGCATAACGCGCCGTATCCTGGGCAACTTGCTGGATCGTTGGGTCCAACTGCGCGCACCAATAACACCAGGAAGCTTCACAATCCACCATCACCGGCACCGTACTGTTCATGACCACGGTGTTGAAATTAGCCGCAGTGACAAATTGGATCACCACTGGAGTCGGTGTAGCGGTTGGCACCGTGACCGTCGGGGTGCTGGTAGCCGACCCACCATCCGGGGAAGTGGTCGGTTTGATACGACAGCCTTGAGCGGCCAGGAAGGACGAACCGAGCAAGATCAGAATCAAGATCGAAAATAGATTGGTTTTCATGGCCTGCCCCTTTGCTTTAAAAACCTCACTTCAACTTCTTCAATCTCTAGACGGGTTGGGGGCGGTTTAGTTCAAAGGAACCGTAAAAAAAGGGTTAATTGGGCAAGTTTGGGCTATATTTCGCGGTTCAAAAGGGCTAAAAAGGCCCATCTTCGAGGAGGCTTTATGCGAATTCTAACCCGGGCTTTGACCGTTTTATTCCTTCTGACGGGTGGGCTTTATCCCCTTTATGCCGAGGAGGCCCAGGGGCTCCAAAAGATCGGCCATATCATCGTGATCTACCAGGAGAACTGGCCCTTCGACGGGCTCTATGGCAAATTCCCCGGGGCGGAGGGCTTTGAAAGTTCCGATTTCCATTGCGAGCAAGTGGACCGGGAAAACAACGCCTTGATCACCCTTTTCCAACCGATCCAGGGCGAGGACAAGAAGACCGGCCAGCCCCTCCTGGACGCCCGTTTCCCCAAGGACATGCCGGTGAAACCCTTCGACCTTTTGAGATACATCAAGGTCAATGAAAAGACCGGCGACCTGGTACACCGCTTTTACCAGGAACAGGAACAAATCGACGGCGGAAGGATGGATAAGTTCGTGGCCGTCAGCGACAACGGCGGGTTGGTGTTAAGCTACTACGATGCCTCCCAGTTGCCGGAGGGCCGTTTGGCGGCGGACTACACCCTTTGCGACCACTATTTTCAAGGCGCTTTCGGCGGGTCCCTGCTCAATCACATCTTCTTCATCACGGCCGATACCCTGACCTGGAATAACGCGCCCGACGAGGTGAAGGCCCGGTTGGACGACCAGGGCCACATGGCGAAAGACGGCTTCGTGGACCCCCAAGGCCACCTCATCAACAACTGTCAGACCGCCAACATGCCGCATAACCCCGCGACACCCAAGGAACTGCTCTTCCCCGCTTCGGATCTGCCGACCATCGGCGACCGCTTGAGCGACAAGAAGGTGAGCTGGGCCTGGTACGCCGAGGACTTCAACGAGGCCGTGGCAGCCTACAAACAGGGTAAGGGCGACGACGATTTCGAGTATCACCATCAACCCTTCATCTATTTCAAGAAATACGCTTCCGCTGATTCCTACGACAAGGAGCATTTGAAGGATGAGGAAGATTTCTTACACGACCTACAAGACCGTAAATTGCCATCGGTGAGCTGGATCAAGGCCGCCGCGCCCAACGACGAGCATCCGGGTTACTCGGATATCGCCAAGGGCCAGCAATATGTGGCCGACCTGGTGCAAGCGGTACAGCAAAGCCCCTATTGGAAGGACACCGTCATCCTGATCACCTACGACGATTATGGCGGCCGGTTCGACCACGTCACCCCGCCCCAGCGCGATTGGCTGGGCCCGGGTGTGCGCTTGCCTTTGATCGTGGTCTCGCCCTTCGCCAAGAAAAACTTCATCGACAAGACGGTCTATGACAGCACTTCCATCCTGAAGCTCATCACGGAAAGGTGGAGCCTGCAACCCCTGAACGAGCGGGTGGAAAAGGCCACCATGCTGAATTGTTTCGATTTTACGAAGGACAGTAATTAAGCCAAAAAAGAACGAACAACTAAAAAATTTCATTTAACCGCAGATGGACGCCGATAACGAATAATAATTAACTCCTTATCGGCGTTTATCCGCCTTGATCGGCGGTTGCAGTCGGTCTTTATTTGTGGTCGGGATGCTTACCGGGTTTATAAGGCCAATTCGCGAATTGGGCCAGGATGGCGTCGGCAATGGCATCCTGACCCAAGTGGTTGGGATGGTCCCGGTTATCGTTGTTATGGTGGAAGTACTCGCTATGACCCAAAGTAGCCTTGTAGGCGTCCGCGATCCTCATGCGGGGATATTTGGCTTGTAACTCCAGCAATCGTTGGTGGTAGGCCTCATAGACCCCGGACGGGGCGTAATGAGCGTTCCCGCCGGAAGAATCCGGGATGCTCAGAACGACCAGGTTCACATCAGGAGCCGCGTCGTAAATGTCCTTCAAGATCGTGTCCATGTACTTTTGATAGGTATATGAAATGGAAACACCCTCGGAGAGGGTGGCGTTATGGCAGTCGTCGTCGAACTCGCTATTGAGCCGGTAAAAACACATAGGACCTGTCTCGAGCAGCATATAACCGATGGGCATCTTTTTCTCGATAGGGACATTCTTCATCAATACCGGCATGCCCCCGGTGTTGGCCCAACTGATCGGTTCCGTAGCCGGCAGCACGAACAGATCGAAGACCGTGCCCGGATACCATTTCAACAACGCGTCCCGGGCCTGATAGGCGAAGGGCCCCTTTGGTCCATCCGATCCTTCCCCGGCGGCGTAGGAATCTCCCGTGACCAGGAATACACTGGCGAACTTAGGTGCCGGCGTTTGGCAAGGCGTAGCTGTAAAAGTAACGGTGGCTGTTGCGGTACAGGTAGCGGTCAGGGTCGGGGTAGAGGTATCCGGGGGCGTGGCCTTGGGCCCCAGCGGCGTAGGTGAACGGGTCAAGGTAGGTGTAACCGTCGCGGTCGCGGTACGGGTAAAAGTGGGGGTTCCCTTGGTCAAATCAACGGTCGGCGTGAAGGTGAACCGGGGACGGGCTTTCCAGGTATCCAGCACCGAGACCGGTTCCTGCTCCACCGTTGCCCCATCGGGGGTCAGGAACTTCAAAGCAAAGACGTCTTTATAATCCCGGATGATCCCCGTCCAGATCCGTCCCTGGGACTGGGCTTTGAGGGTTTCCCGACCGAAATAAAAATTATGGTCCTCATCGAACAAAAGGTTCTGGTCGTAGGTCTGGTCCTGAACGATGAAATAGACCGGTTGGTCCTGGATGCCGTCATTAGTGAATTGGACCGCTATGGTGCAAGGCGCCGAGTTGGTCCAGGCAAAGCGGTAGCGCAAATGGTCCCCGACGGCGCTGGGGACCTTATAAAAAGGCGAGAAGATCTGATAGTCCGCCGAGGTGATGGCTGGTTGTCTCTGGCCAAAACAAAGGGACACAGGGACTATTAAGAAGAGAAGAAGTAATAAGGTCCGCAATCAAGCCTCGATGATATGGGTTGCTGAAAGACCAAAATTTATCACAAAACCCAATCTATTGGTCCTAATTCGTGTTTGCCGAAGCAACATTTATTGATTCAAAAAAGGATTCGGAGAAAGTGCGCGGTTCAAATATGAAAAAGAAACGAACAAAAAGAGAAAAACAACGAAAACCAATAAAAGGATTCGGATCGGTTTTGAAACATACGATGGAGTATCTATTTCTCCTCGATAAAGTTTAAAAGCAAAAAAGACAAGCCCTCCACATCCCACCACAGACAATGCAAATTGATGCCAAAACACCAACTGACCTTGAGATTCTGAAATGTACTTAGAAACACCGTGTTCATTGAATGGTACGCTATTCACAGCGGTGGGGCGATCGGTACCGACCAAATAAAAATAATGTGGCAAAAAAATAATAACGACCGTAAGCACAGAAAGTGCCGCCGTTATAAAATTTGAATTTTTTCGAATTTTTCTTTTCTTAATCATCGATGGTTTTAAACGTGTTCAGGAGCCAGTCACCCATTTCGACATTTCCTTCGAGGCTCATCTTAAAAATATATTTCGGGCTGCAAACGAAGACCTGGACCACAGACCCTCCCGGCGCTGAATTTTCGTCGCACTCGGTGTAATTAAAGATGATGGCCGCGTGACCATCGATATCCGTTTCGTTGATATCGTTCAATCCGCAGGGAAAACCGCCCGAAACCTTCTCCCAATCGGGAATCCCAAAAAGCTTCAGGATCATCTTTTCCAAGCCGGGGATATCCTTGATCCCCTTTACATTCTTGAAAATATCGATCTCGATATTGGGGTCAAGATGCTCGCTCCGCACTTCATGAAGACAAGCATCGCCCGGGCTATGCTGAACTTCGAGGATAGTGCCCCAAATACTATCGGGATATTGGAACTGAAAACCATATTCCACGTTCGTGTAGATTCTCAGCTTTGTTTTTTTAGGGTCGAAAGACGTTTTTTGTTTAAGAAAAACGAAAGCGCCATAAATGGCCAGTCCTGAAAAGACAAAGATCAAAATGAAGGACAAAAGGTCTTTTTTCGAGCGTTTCATCAAGGTTTTTTCTTGTCCGCCTCGGGCTCAAAAGGGACCAAATGGCCGTCGATCAAATAGCGCGACAATAGATAGCCGATCAGGTGATCGCCATAAGCGGTGTAATGGTCGCTGCAGCAGCGGGTAAAGACCGGGTGATAGGCCAAGCGCATGCTGTTGAAAGCGTCCGTCAGGTCAATATAGGGAAAGTCATACTTCTTGGATATATCGGCCCAAAAGGGCGACATACAGTCATCTTCCTGGTCGAAACCCGGTACGTAAAAAAGCACCATCTTGGCCCCGTTGAAGGAAGCCACTTTGTCCGCGGTCATTCTCAACCGGTAACCGGTCATCTGGATGATGTCTTGATAGATGTTATCGCCCGACGAGCAGACAAAACGATTCAATTTCTCCTGGCCCGGATAGGCCACCTTTTCGGTGTTCTCGGGAAAACCCTTCTTCCACCTTTCATAAAGGTCCTTCGATTCCGGGGTTTGCAGGCGCTTGGACAGGGGCTTAAGGATGTACTCATAATCGATCTCGACCTGGGGTATCCCTTCCTTGGATAGGGGTTCCTCATAATAGTTCTCATAACCTGATGCGCTGGCCAGGCCCAATACCATATCTACGTTGTATTTTTTGGCCAGGGGTGGAATCTCGAAATAAGCGTAGCTGCTCAGGGAATGTCCGGCCCGGTTCCACTCCAGCACCTCGAAACGGGTCTTGATGCCTTTGACCGCAGCCTCGCTGTTCAAATAAAACTCCAGTTGCTTGCCCATGGTATCCATGCGGTTGCCGCCGTAGAACCAACCGTTACCGTAGTCGGACCCGGGGTCCAGCGCGGGGGCGATGTTCGTACGCGAGTCACCGGAGAAAAGGATGCGGAAAGTGTTCTTGGGTTTCTCCAAGGGATAATCGAAGTCCATGGCCTGACCGTCCCCATTAGCGGTGGAGCCCGGCGGGCCGGCCGCTTTCCAATATTCGGCGAAGAAGTAATCTTTGAGCGAGATCACACCACCGGCCTGGGCAAAGGCCCGGGTCAAATAAAACCGACGGGCTTCAGTGGTAGAGGCGGCGAAACCAATAACGTCGCCAGGTTGAAAATAGGCGAGGGGTTGGAATCCAATAATGGAATCATCGGAAAGAAAACCCCAGTGGGTCGGGATACCCACCGGCACGGTATTTTGACCGATCCGGACCAGGGGCACGTTGCCCGCTTGGACGGCATAAAGCAATTTATCCGAGCTGGCTAAACCCAAGACCTTGTCCCCTTTACCGACGGCACTCAACAACACCGAGAACTTTTTCTGGTCTTTTTTATCGATCGTCACGTCCAAGCTATAGATCTTCGAGGTAACGCCGTCCGAAAGATGGATCTTGCCGTTGTGGAAACAGACCGCCAGGGGCTGGGTCAATTGGGTATCATTGTCGAGTAGGGTCGTCAAGGTGCCGGTCTTCACATCCACCCGGATCACTTTTTTGAGGGTCGGCTCGGTCAATACGAGCGAGTCGAGGTCCGGGTCATACGCCATGTCCCTGGCGGTCAGTTTGCCCGCCAGGGTGGAGACCGTCTTTGCCTTCAGATCGATCACTCGGATATTACCGCCGAAAGAATCATAAACGGCCAATTTATCCACGGACACGAAAGCCAGCCGAGAGGGATGGCTGAAGGTGGCCTTGTCCAAAGTGCCATCGTCACTGCCCACCTTATCGCTGCCGGCCAGGGTGGAGACTTCATTATCGTTATCCAGGTCCACCGCACGGACGCGGTGATTGATCGAATCGGCCACATAAAGATAACGGCCTTCCGCGTCCATCACCAACCCTTCGGGGGTATTGAAAAGGGCGGTTGAGTAATGACCATCGCGGAAGCCAGTCTTTCTTTCCCCAGCCACAATACCATTAAAGTCGGCCATGGGCACCACGGCCTGGACAGGGATCGTCCACAGGGTTAACAGGAATAGGATGACCAACAACAAACGATAACGAAACCTCATACGCCCCCCAAAAGAAGAATGATCATACTTAATTTAAGTCAAAGAACCCGCCGCACCGCTTCTTGCCAGCCGTTCCATAATTTTTGCCGCGTCTTCAGGGCCATCTTGGGTTGGAACACCCGGTCCACCCGGCGGATCTTCTGGATCTGGGCGCCGTTCTTCCAAAAACCGGTCTGCAGGCCCGCTAAAAAGGCAGCCCCCAGGGCGGTTGTTTCCACCATTTGGGGTCGGTTGATCCGGGCGTTCAGGATATCGGCTTGGAACTGCATGAGCAAATTGTTCTTACAAGCCCCGCCATCCACCCGCAGTTCTTGGAGTTTGAGTTTGGAATCCTTCAGCATGGCATCGACCAGGTCCCGGGTCTGATAGGCCAGGGATTCCAGCGTCGCCCGCACCACATGGTCCCGGTTCGTTCCCCGGGTCAGCCCGATCAAGGCTCCGCGCGCGTGCCCGTCCCAATAGGGCGCTCCCAATCCCACGAAAGCGGGGACGAGATAAACCCCGCCGGTGTCCTTGACCCGGGCGGCGACCTTTTCCGATTCCGCGGAGGTCTTGATGAGTTGAAGCCCGTCCCGCACCCATTGAATGGCCGCGCCGCCGATGAAGACCGAACCTTCCAGCGCGTAAACCGGCTGTCCTTTACCGTCACAAGCAAGCGTGGTGAGCAGTTTGTTCTTGGACACGACCCGTTTGTGCCCCGCATTGAGGAGCAAGAAACAGCCCGTGCCATAGGTGTTCTTTAAAGTGCCCGGTTCATGGCAACCCTGGCCAAAGAGCGCCGCTTGCTGGTCCCCCGCGATACCGGTGATGGGAATGCCCGCGCCCAGATAGCTGGAAGCCGCGGTGTGGCCAAAGAGACTGGAAGAAGCCTGGGTCTTGGGCAAGAGCGAAGCGGGGATATGGAGCGTCTTGAGCAGTTGCGGGTCCCACTGTTTGGTCTGGATGTTATAGACCAGTGTGCGGGAGGCGTTGGAATGGTCGGTGGCGTGGGTCTTACCGCCCGTCAACTTCCACAAAAGCCAGGTATCGATGGTGCCGAAGGCCAACTCGCCCTGGGCCGCCCTTTTGGCCGCGCCCAGAACGTTTTGAAGGAGCCACTCGATCTTGGTCCCGGAAAAATAAGCGTCGATGACCAGGCCAGTCTTGGCGGCGAAGGTCTTTTCCAAACCTTGGCGCTTAAGCTCGTCGCAGCGGTGTGCGGTGCGGCGGCATTGCCAAACGATGGCTTTATGGATGGGCTTGCCGGTCTTGCGGTCCCAGATCACGGCAGTTTCGCGCTGGTTGGTGATGCCAATGGCGGCGATATCCGATGGTTTGGCTTTGGCCAGTTTCAGGGCTTTCTTGCCGGTAGCTTCCACGGTACGCCAGATCTCGTCGGCGTCATGCTCGACCCAGCCTGGCTTGGGGAAATATTGGGTGAATTCTTGATAAGCACTGCCGACCACCTTGCCCGATTTATCGAAAAGATAGGTGCGGGTGCCCGTCGTGCCTTGATCGATCGCCAGGATCAGTTGAGCCATAGTCCCCCCCAGGTTTGGATATCATGCGTATCCAGCGGTTGATTGGAGATAAGGATCAGATTGCCTGTGTATTTTATCGGATACCAGCCCTTCAGGGACCCTTGGAGGTCGTTCAAGTCCGCTTGATGGGCGATGCAAAGGACCGGCTTGGTCGAGGCGAATTCCCGTTGCACATCCGCCACTTGGGAATAAACCGGTTCGGCCACATGGTCCGAGAAGAAAAGCAGGGCGTTATTGAGGCCGTAATAACTTTCCCGCAGGGCGATGACCTTATCCCCCTGTTCGGCGAAATGTTTGACGTAAGGCGACAGGATCCGGGTGTCGATCTCCCGGTTATCGTCCAGGGGAACGGGGGAAAAGTTGAGGACGACCACCGCCAAAAGACCCGCCACCATGAAACCCTTGATCGTCTTCACTTTTTGTTCCGGCAAGGCAGTCCATCTTTCCAAAGCCACGGCCGACACCAGGGCCAAGGCCGGCAGGCATTGCATCAAGTACCAAATGTAACGGATGGCCATGAAGCTCATCACCGCCAGTACCGTCAGGGACCACAAAAGAAGCAGCCAGGTCAGTTCCCTATCCTTCAGGTCGCCCCGCACAACGAGCAGAAGACCGAAAAGGGTCACTGGCAGCCAGGGCCAGTAAAAGACCAATAGATCCTTGAAGTAGCCCAAGTGACCGTACCAGGCTTCCACATGATCGTCCGAGATCTTGCCCAGGATAATGAACTTCAAATGAGTATTGATGAAATCCTGCCCGCCGACCAAGTATTGGCTCAAAGCCCAAGCAGCCCCAATTCCCAGGGCGGTCAACAACCCGCCCCAAAAATGGGCGTTAGTGAAGACTTTCCAACGCCCGGCCAGGACCAGGAAAAGAAGGGTAATAAAAAGGGGGAAAAGCCCGAAAGCGCTCTTGGTCAGCACTGCCGCCCCGATGGCCGCGCCCCAAAGCCAGAAATACCTTGGATCCTTCCGCAGAGCCAAAACCAGGCCCAGCAGGGATAAGGTCACGAAAAAAGCCAGTGTCACGTCCAACATCGCATGGCGGGCGTATTTGAAGAAAGGATAAGTGGTCGCCAACACGAAGGCCGCGTAGAAACCTTGAGTGGGATTAAAAAGGATGCGCCCGAGGGCATAGACCAAAAAGACCGTCAGGAACCCCATCAAGGCCGAGGGGAATTTGGCGGCGTAAACACTCAAACCAAATAATTTAAAGGACAGCGCCATCAGCCACATGAAGAGGGGCGCGTTGTGATAGGCCGCCGCCCCGTTGTAATGAAGGATCATCCAGTTGCCGGTTTTGAGGATCTCTTTGGCTTCCTCAGCGTAGAAACAATCATCGTAGTTGGCCAAGCCGTTGGATCCTAATTTGGTGAAGAAGACCGTCAGGGAAAAAAGGGACAAAAAGAGAAGTTGCACCTTCTCATTCATCACAAGCTCGTTCCAATTCGGTTTCTTGCTCATGGTTCCCTTACCTTGGCTCAAAGATGGCGAAACGGGCGGCCTTCATTTTGACCAGCCGGTATTGCAGGGCCGTCCAAAGACAGCCCAAGCCATAGACCGCGCTGCGGACGAAATTGATGGACGAGGCCTCGGCGAAGTACTTGGCCGGGCAGGTGATCTCGCCGATCTTGAACCCCCAGAAATGGATCTGGGACAGCATTTGGTTATCAAACACGAAATCGTCCGAATTACGCTGCCAAGGCAGGGTTTCCAGCACTTGCCGGGTGAAGGCCCGGTAACCCGTATGGTATTCGGAGATCTTGGCGCCGATGAGCAGGTTCTGGACAAAGGTCAAAAAGCGGTTACTGACATATTTATAGAAAGGCATCCCGCCCGCCAGGGCTTGGCCGCCCAGGATGCGGGAACCTAACGCCACATCATAAAGACCCGATTCCAAAAGCTGGGCCATGGGGCCAATGAGCTTGGGGGTGTACTGATAGTCCGGGTGCAGCATCACCACGATATCCGCGCCCGCTTCCAGGGCCGCTTGATAGCAGGTCTTTTGATTGCCGCCATAACCGCGGTTCTTGGGATGGATGAGGGTTTGGATGCCCAATTCCCGGGCCACTTGGACCGTCTCGTCCCGGCTGGCGTCATCGACCAGGATGACTAGGTCCACCACGTCCTTGGGGATCTCCAAATAGGTCTCCCGGACCGTTTTAGCGGCGTTATAGGCCGGCATGACCACCACGACTTTCTTATTGTGGATCATGCGTCACTCTTTATTGATGATGCGGATGAAGATCAAAAGGACCACCGCGCCGCCCACCGCCATGCCGAGCGACTGCCAAAAGCCTTGGATGGGGATGTGGAAATAATGAACGACCGCCGCGCCTAGGAAGGCGCCCAAAGCGCCGATGATGAGATCGAAGAGC
This sequence comes from candidate division FCPU426 bacterium, assembly GCA_027452205.1. GTDB lineage: Bacteria > Oederibacteriota > Muellerivitia > Muellerivitales > Muellerivitaceae > Bog-1183. The sequence continues at coordinate 12,483 of DAIDGV010000014.1, forward strand.
AGGCCTAAACCCCTGCCCCGCACGATCAAACCCGCCAGCCAGCCCACGACAATGCCGGAAAGGATCTGAACAATGAGATGTAAGTGCATAGCGCCCTCGGGATGAAGTGAGGCCATTATACAGACAAACCGGCCCGTCGCCCGAAGGGTTAAAGGGTTGTCTTGAGGACTTGGTTATGGACCAGACCATTGGTGGATAGGCCCGTGCCGCCATAGATGGTCTTGTTGCCCTTGATATCGGTGAACTTACCGCCGGCCTCTTCCACGCAGATCTTGATCGGCGCCACGTCGTAAGGCTTCACTTCGGGGTCCAGATTAGCCTCGACCATCCCCTGGCAGACCAAGGCGTGACCGAAACTATCTCCAAAAGAGCGGTCATCAAAACAGCTTTGGAGCAGCTTGGTGAATTTGGGACCATATTTTTCTTTGGAGACCCGGCGCATGCCGCCGTAAGTAAGTGTTCCCTCTTTTAGGTTCTTGATCTTGGACACACGGACCCGCTTGCCGTTGGCGTAACAGCCCATGCCTTTGCCCGCCCACAGGGTCAGGTTGATGGCCGGATGATGCATGACCCCCGCGATGACCTCCCCCTTATATTCCAGGCCCAGCAAAGTGCCCCAAAAGGGCAAACCCCGGATAAATTGACGGGTTCCGTCCACGGGATCGATCCACCACTTGTAATCCGGGCATTCGTCCTTGTTCCAGCCGAATTCCTCACCGCACAATTGATGGTCCGGGAATTCCCGGGAAAGGATGCCGCGGATGACCACTTCGCCTTCGCGGTCCGCCCGAGTGACCGGGGTCTTGTCGATTTTCTTGATGACCGAGACGTTCTTGCGGAAATAGGAGAGTGATTTTTGCCCCCCTTTGTGGGCGGCCAGCCAGGCCACCGACAGGAAATGCTTTAACTGCGCTTTAGAAGGAGGATTATTTTTCATTGGCGCATTTTACAGAGCAGGAAGAGGGCATCAAACAAAAAAGGCGCCCCGAGGGCGCCTTTTCAAGCGGGTATTCCTCACATCATCTCGAAACCGGTCAACTTGATGGGTTTCTTGCCGTCTTTATCGACGACCGAGGCCTTAGTCGGATGCACCAAATCGTCGCCATAAGGTTCCCCTTTGATCTGTACGGTCTTGCCTACATAATCCGCGAAGGCCTTGGCCGGAAAAATGAGGATATAAACCTTATCCCCAACCAGGACCCCGGCGGGTATGCCCGATTCCAAGCAGGACTTGCCGCAGGCTTTCATGCCATCGTGTTCGTCCTCTTTTTGACCTTCGGAAAAATAGCAGGAAGTGTCGATCAGTGTCCCCTGGATCTGGATGGATTTCGCTTCGGGTTTCGGGTCTACTTTTGCCCCATCCGCTTTCGCGACCTGGGGTATCGAAGCAACCAACAACAATGTAAGGAATAACTTTTTCAAGGCTATCTCCTAAAAAAGATGGAATACCCTACTATCCAACAGACACACTCGGCTTTTCAAGTCAGACGAAGGACTTCTTGTTTCACCTCGGGATAAACCTTCAACAGATCTTCCTGGGAACCAAAGATAAAATCCGCGAATTCGAATCCAGGCGCCACCGTCGTGCCCATCAATCCATATTGACCACCCTCGTTCAGATAACCCCCGAACCAGGTCCCCGCCTGAATGACCAACTGGAGCCTTTGTCCTTTGGAGAGGTCCTGTCCTAACACGACCTTCTCGACACTGCCATCCACTTTCAGGAGGATCCAGGTCACGGGATCGCCGAGGTAGAAGTGAAACATCTCGTCATGCTTGAGCGAATGGAATTTCGAGACCGAACCCGGCACCAGCATGTAATAGATGGCCGTGGAATGGACCCGGTCGAGGCCAGGTATAAGGCCCGCGCTGCGGTAGGTTTCCCGGTAGAACCCGCCCTCGGGATGGGGTTGTAAGCCTAATTTAAGGATGATCTCTTCAACAGTCACGATCCCTCCAAAACAATTTAGCTATGATGAACATTGATGAACGCAGATACGTCAAAAATGATTGACCAAACGCCTAACCTGAACTTTTGATCTTCCGAAATTCACTAACAAACAAGCCCGCATACCGGTCGCCTTTAAATAATTCAGGCATTGAGCCAAATGAACTTTCTCTATGTTTTCCGCAGCCTTTAACTCAACTAAAAGCTCATCATTTACCAATAGATCCGCGACATATTCGCCCACAATAACACCATCATATTTAACCACGATAGGACTTTGCTGTTTTGTCTTGATTCCTTTTTTATTCAATTCATGAACAAGTGCATTCTCGTAAACCTTCTCTAAAAAACCAGAGCCCAAAGAATTACTCACTTCATAAGCACACCCAATTACCTTTTCGGCAAGTTCATCATTCTTCATGATTTCGCCTCATCAAAATTTATCAGATTTGATCAAAGCTAAATGAATTTGACCAAAAACAACCAAGGGGAAATGGCCTAAGCCATCTCCCCTTGGTTCAAAATATCAGACTATTGGATTCCCAAAAGCTCCACATCGAACACCAAGGTCGCGTTGGGAGGAATGACCCCGCCCGCGCCGCGTTCGCCGTAACCCAATTGGGACGGAATGGTCAATTTGCGCTTCTCGCCGACTTTCATGCCGGCCACACCCTCGTCCCAGCCCTTGATAACCTGTCCTTGGCCCAGGGTGAAATCGAAGGGTTGTCCCCGGTCCACCGAACTGTCGAACTTGGTGCCATTGGTCAGCCAGCCGGTGTAATGCACCGCCACGGTCTGTCCCGCTTTAGCTTCCGGGCCGTTGCCCTGGCGCAACACCTCATATTTTAAACCATCCGGCAAGGTCACAATGGCGCTGGTCGAAGCCGGTTTGCTCGCGTTCGGATTGGCCATCGTCGAGGGGGTGGGGGCGGAAGATGCCGCCTGTTCTTGTGTCTCTTTTTTAGCGCAAGCGGTCACGACCAAGGCGACCACCACTAAGACGATCAAACACAAAGCCATCAAACGGTAAGGCATGGAAGAACCTCCGAAAGACTGAAGTGAGAAACGGGAGGAGTATAGCGAAAGCCCCGGGGGCTTTCACCCTCCCCTGAAAAAAGAAAAGCCCCTTCGGAAAACCGAAGGGGCTAAAAACAATGAATATCAATCCCTGGAAACCCGGATGTTATTGGTGACCTCGCGGACCCCGCCGACCGCTTGGATGGCGTGGGAAATGTCCCTTTTGGTGCCGTAATCATCCACGATGCCCGAAACGGTCACGTGACCGCCGCTGACATGGATGCGGACCCCTTTGGCCATATGGCGGATTGCCCGGCTGATATTATTTTCCAGTTCGACGTCCTTCGGATCGGATTGCGGCGCTTGAAACGGTTCCATCGTTCTCTCCGTTCATAGTTTCCGGTCGGTTACATATCTAGATTACACCCGGCCCCCATGTTCTTCAACCGAACCCGTCAGTCTTTGGGAGGGAAAGTAAGCCCGATCTCGTAGATCTGTTCCCGGCTCAAACCCTGGGGCTTCTGTCCGGTCTGTCGGCAAAGCAAATAAAGAATGGCCGCCTTGTTCATGGCGTCGATCAGGTCAAAGGCATCGTAGGCGTCCTTCCCCACCGCCAACACACCATGCTTTTCCCAGAGCACCACTTTATGTTTACGGTTAAGCGCTTTCACTGTTTCATCCGCCAGGTCCTGCGAGGCGGTCAAACGGTAAGGTACCCAACCGATACCCCGGGGCACATAAATTTTGGCTTCGGGGATCATCCCCCAGAGGGCGTAGTTGAGTTCTTCCTCACCGGCCGTCTCGGGTAAATGGCTCAGGGCAATCAGTTCGTTGGGATGGGTATGGAGCACCACCTTTTCGGCGGCAGCGCCCTGAAAAAGCGCGGCCTGCATTTGAAGGTGGGAAGGTAATTCGGATGTGGGTTTGAAGCCGGGCTTCTGCCCGCCCCAAAGGATACGGTAACTCTGGGCGTCCTTGGTGATCTGGAGGATGCACAAACAATCCGCCGGGGCTTTTTGGATGTCACGGTAGCGGGTACCGGTGCCCGTGACCAAATAGCGGCGCCCCCCGACCGCTGGGGACAGACCCGCGACCAAGACCGGGGCAGAACCTTTCGCCTTATCGGGAACTTTCAGCAGGTCCGTCACATCCATGGAAAAGTTGCCCGCGTTCTTTTCGGCCCAACCCTTTTGCCACAAAAATTGGCCCACCGCGCCCACTTCAGCGACGCACTGGCGTATAGGTTTTGAAAGGGACAAGGACATGGCACTCTCCAAGGGTTTTGCAGGATTATAGCCCCGCCCGCCTTTCCCTGATAAGATTCAAGCCTACTTCCCATAAGGAATTCCCATGGAAAACGCCCTTCACGTCGAGAACCTCGCCAAAAGTTACAAGCGGAGCATGCGCCATCCCGGTCTTTTAGGCGCCTTCAAGGGGTTATTCTCCTCCAAGACCCAGGAATTCCAGGCGGTCAAGGGCATCAGTTTTTCCATCAACCGGGGCGAAAGGGTCGGCCTCATCGGCGAGAACGGCGCGGGCAAATCCACCACTTTAAAGATGCTCACTGGCATCATCGCGCCCACCAGCGGCAAACTGGAGGTCCTGGGACTCCTCCCCTGGAAGCAACGCCGGGAACTGGCCCTGAATATCGGCGTGGTCTTCGGCCAGCGCCCCCAATTGTTATGGGATATCCCGGTCCGGGAAACCTTCCGGCTCTTGAAGGCCATGTACCGTATCCCCAGCGATGTTTATGAAGTGACCTACAAAGAAGCCGTAAGGAGGTTGGACCTGGAGCCCTTATTGGGGACTCCCGTACGCCTGCTTTCCCTGGGCCAGCGGATGCGCTGCGACCTGGCCGCTTCCCTTTTACACGCGCCCGCTATCGCCTTTTTGGACGAACCCACCATCGGCTTGGACCTGACGGTCAAGGAACAGGTCCGGGAATATATCCGGGACATGCAGGATAAGTTCGGCGTCACCCTGCTTATCACCACCCACGACCTGAAGGACATTACCGAAGTCTGCGACCGACTTCTTCTTTTGGACAAGGGAACCCTCTTGTTCGACGGGTCGCTGAAAGCCTTCGAGAAGAAATTCGCCAACGAGAGCCGCATCGTGGCTGATCTGGAAAGGCCCGCAACCGCCTCGGCCCTCAGAAAGCTGTCGGCGGAGATGAAAAAACATGGCGGTATCGTGACCGGCGGCGAAGGCCACAAACTGATCGTTTCTTACCGCAAAGAGGGGTCCGCCCCGGTCCTGACCCAAATTTTATTGAAACGCCAAAAGGTGGCCGACCTGACCCTGGAAAAGACCGATATCGAGACCATCGTTACCCGTATCTATCGAAAGAAACCAGGCAAGAACTGACATGCGCCCCCTTCAGCCTCCCCTGACTTTTACGCAGAATCTGGAAAGCTACCGATCCCTTTTGGTGCGCTGCCTGAAAGGAAGCTTTTCTTATAAGTCCACTACCATCAATAACCTACTGACCACCCTCGTGGCTTATGCCATCACCATCATGATCTGGCATCAGGTCTACCAGCAGAACCCGAACCACGTTATTCCCAGCACCCAAATGTACGTGTATTTGCTGCTAGCTGGCGCGGTGAACTACGCCATGAGCCTGGGGATGGAATTCCGTATCGGCCAACGCATCCGCACCGGACTGATCGCCACTGACCTGTTGAAACCCATCGACTTTCAAATGGCCCAGGCCATCCAATCCATCAGCGATGGCCTGTTCAACGGCGCCCTCAGTTTTGTCGTCTTTTCCCTTGGCTTTTTCCTCTTTGGTACCCAAATGCTGCCGTCCAGCCCCAGCGCCTTTTTGTTGTTCCTCGTCAGTTTTGTCCTGGGCTTCACGGTCATTTACGGCATCGGTTTTGTTTTCGTGCAAGGCGCTTTTTACACTTATAGCGGTTATGGCATTTTCGCCGCCCGCAACGCCCTGCAATTCACTTTCTCCGGCTTTTCCGCGCCATTGGATTATTACCCGCCCCTGCTGCGGACCATCACGGACTATCTGCCTTTCCGCCATACCATCTATACCCCCGTGGCCATTTACATGGGATGGGTGACCGGACCGGCAGCTTACCTTTTATTGTTACAGCAACTGGGTTGGACCGTGGGTTTGTTCCTGGTAGGCAAGTTCCTGATGGGCAGGGCCTTGAAACAGCTTGAAGTGCAGGGAGGCTGACATGAAGACCCTGAAACTTTACTGGCTCGCCTTCAGCACCGCCCTCCAGGCCAAGTTCGAATATCGCGTGGATTTCTTCCTGGGCGTCCTCACCTCTTGCATGCTCCAACTTTCCGCTCTGGTCTCCCTTTGGGTCATTTTCACCCAAACCCCCAACCTGAACGGCTGGAGCAAGGAAGAGATCATCCTCCTTTTCGGCATGGTGGCCGGCGCCTTGGGCCTCTCGGAACTTTTTTTCAACCACATCTGGATGGTGCCCTTTTATATCGTCATGGGGGAACTGGACCGGCTGCTGACCTATCCCGTGAACTCGCTCTATTTCCTTTTGATTACCCGCCCGGAACTGCATTCTTTTGGCAATCTGGTCACGGGGCTGGTCTTGAGCTATTGGGCCCTCTATCACCTGAACGCGCCCCTGTTGTATTACTTCCTGCTGCCTTTGTTCCTGTTCAGCGGCTGCTTGCTTTACACCGCGGGCTTGGTCCTATTCGCCTCCCTATCTTTTCGTTTCATCGCGCCCACGTCCATGCACCTGATGATCCCCCACAACCTGCTCAACGCCACGCGCTATCCGGTGACGATCTATCCCGCGGCTGTCCAGTGGATCCTTTTGATCCTGGTCCCCTTCGGGTCCTTCCATTACCTGCCGGCTAGTTGGCTCTTCGGTAAAGAGCCTGGTTTGGGACTGGCCTTGGCGGTCTTGGCGGCCTCTTTGGTCTTTTTTTGGGAATCGGGATGGTTCTGGCGTTGGGGTTTAAAGCAATACGAGAGCACTGGTTCGTAACGAAAAATGAATTTTGAATTTAAAACAAAAACCCAAAAAATAAATCTTTTAACCGCAGATAAACGCAGATGGACGCTGATCGAGAATAATGATAGTTAAGATTTATCGGCGTTTATCTGTCGTGATCGGCGGTTGCTTTGCCTCAAGAAATTCAAATATATAATTAAAAAGCCCAGGAATAAGTTCCCGGGCCGCTGCTATACAACTCTTTGATAGGTATGGATATACCTTGAAAAAGCCGGTGTTATCGAACCTGGTCTTCTTCAACACCCTCTAGACGGGCCATTCCCTTTTTAGTGCAATTATTTTTGGGGCGCGCTGGGCGTCAGGGGCGCCATTTGGTTGAAATGGCTGAGCCAGTCCCGCAAAGCGACATTCTGAGGCTCCAGTTGCAACACATGCCGGTAGGCGTCGATGGAATCGTCAAAATAAAGCCTCGCCAACCGGGACCAAGCCGGGTCGAAATTGGGGTCCTTTTGTATCGCTTTGACGTAAAGCCCCAGGGCTTCATCCCTCAATCCCATCCTGAACTTGGACTCGGCCAGGTCAAAGAGCTGGGTCGCGGTCATATCATCCTGGGACGTGATCTGGAAGCGCAGCATGACCGGGTTCTTGTCGTTGGCCGAAAGTAGGCCCGTATTGGCCATGGCCGGCGTGGGTGCTGGGGTGGGGTTCGGCGTCACTTTGACGAGCACCGGCAAACCCGGCAAGAATACCGTGACCGGCGCCTGGGGCATCGCCACTTTTGGTTCCGGCGTGGGCTTCACATAGGGCGGGAAATAGACCGTCAAAGCCACCGTTTGAACATTCCCCAGGTCCCCTTCGAAGGTATAGGAATAATCCAGCTGGAATTGGGAAAGCTTGACCCCCGCGCCAAAGCTCAACCCCTGTTCCCATCCCAACCCTTGGTCTTGCAAGTTATAGAGATAACCTCCTCGCAGGAAATAATTGCTCAAAAAGGCGTATTCAAACCCGGCATTCAAGTGGCTGAGGCTTTCCAGGGAAAAATCCCCCCCACCGCTCAAGAGTAGGGTTTGTGATTGTTTCGCGGCGAGGTCGATCTTGTAAGACGCCCCCGCGTTGAGCTGGGTAGGCAGGTTGTAATTGATATTGTCCACACCCAAGTTCTGGAAGGATAAGCCCAATCGGAGGGCCTTGGAGGGTTGCAATAAAAAACCGAAGTTCCAGGCCAGAGCCGTATAGACCGAACTGGTGATCTGTTGCCTGAGCCAGACAGACCCTAACCCCGCGTAAAGATCACTGGCCAACGGAAATCCAAAAGCGCCCCGGGCGACCATGTCAAAAGGGGTATAACCACCCTGCAGGGTCCCCGTGGAATCCCGTAGGTCAAAGTTACCGTAATTGATATAGCTCAACCCCAAGGCCAGGGTACCCACCTTTAAGGGATCGACGAAACCGGCGGTCTCATAAAAGCTGGATTCCAAATAGCTTTGATGGGACATAAACAACTGCGGCTCCCAAACCTGTCCAATTCCAGCTGGGTTGTAATGCACCGCCGAGAAATCATCGGCTATTGCCGTAAAGCTCTCCCCCATGCCAATCGACCGGGGACCGATGCCCAAGCTCATCAAGGGAAAGGCCTCGGAGCTGTTGGCGTTGATGGTCTGAGCCGAAAGCCGCATCGTCCATCCGCAAAGAAGCAGCGCGAAAAGAATCCGCAAGGTCCTGGAAAGAATCATCGGACCACCGCGAATTTCATGACATTGGACTTGCGGCTTCCCGACGGACCCGATGACTGAACGAGCAAGAAATAGATCCCGTGGGCAAAACTGGCGATGTTCACGGAGTAGACGTTGGCTCCGTCGGTTCCCGGCTGGTTATAAATCGCGATCCGTTCCGCAGCGGTGTTATAGACCGTCATCGTGACCGAACTGGGTTCGCAAAGGTTACAGAGGACGTTCATGGTCCCACCGGTGGCCGGATTGGGATAGGAGTAACCACTGATGGCCGTTCCCACGCAGCCTCCCGGAACGGGGGTCGGAGTGGACGTGGGAATGCCCCCTATGGGTGTAAAAGAGGACGTGGAAGTAATGGTCGGGGTTTGGGTGACTGTCTGGGTGTTGGTAGCCGTGCTGGTTGAAAGAGAGGTTGAGGTACTGGAGTTCGTAGCGGTGGCGGACGAGGTTTGGGTCGATGTTTGGGTAGCGGTCGATGTATTGGTATTGATCGAGGTGGAAGTTGAAGTTTGGGTGGCGGTTGAGGTTCCTGTATCGGTTGCGGTATCGGTAGGAGTATTCGTCGAGGTAGTGACCGGAGCCGCGGGAGTATCCGTACTGGTCATCGTGTTGGTGAACGTATAGGTCGCGGTAGCGGTGGATGTATTCTGCGCCCAAGCTTTTTCCACACCCAAAAGACCCAAGGCTGATATACAGCACAGGAAAAGGAAGAACCGGATGACCTGGGACACTTTAATTCCTCAGTGACCGAATGGATGAACTATATAAACTCCATGACCTGAGCAAACTCAATGGTTTGGCTGGATGACTACCACACCCGACTGTGTCTTTGAGGGCGTTTTAACGACGATGGTGTAATTCCCCGGATTGACCGAAACACCACCATCGTTCTTCCCATCCCAATCCACAAAATGACTCCCCGCCACCCAGGAACCCTGGTAAAGATGCCGGACCAGAATACCCGCGGGACTCAGGACCGTTATATCGACATTTTGCTGTTTATCATTATCGACCACTAATCGGATCGAATTGCCCGTTTGAACGTTAAAGTTCGGTTTGACCGCCGGCGGAATGGTCGGGACCCGGGTTGGCGTGGACACAACGACTTTGGGTTTCGCTGGGGCCGCGTGCTGGATTAGGGCTGGCAAGGTCGGCATCGCGGGTTTAGGACCGCCCGGGGCGATGATGGCCGGGGGTGCCAATTCGCTCTTGGGAACCGCGATAGGAGCGGGTTTACTACCCGCTAGGTCGATCTGCGGGAAGGCGGCAAGCAGCTTAGGCCAGAGCACAGAGAAAAGATAAAGGGCCACACCGGCCACGCCCAGGATCAAACCGATCTTGGAGGCGACACGGAAATAACGCGCTAGCTTGCTAGGTTTGTTCTTCACCCAGAGGGCCTCGAATTTGGTGTCCAAACGGTCAGTAATGGGGTCAACAATCGATTCGGGGACGGGACCCATGTTCCCTGCCATGGCTTGGGTTACCTTTTCGGCGAATTCAGGGCTATCCTTCATCAAACGGTCGAATTCCGTTTGGGCGTCCGGGGTCAAGGAGCCGCTCATGAATATTTGTAAGAGTGTTTCGGGCCTATATTTCATTCTGTCGCCTCTTCCATGTCCTTCGGCATCTTTTCACGGACCCTCTCGATCAGCTTTTTCCGGGCCCTAAAAATACCGGAGGTCACGCTTCCTACGGGCATTTTCAAACGGTTGGCAATGGCCTCATAACTCCAACCCTTGATCTCCCGCAATTCCAGAAGTTCCTTATCCCGCCCTTCTAATTGGGTCATTTCATCCCTCAAAAGCTTGAGGGTTTCCTCGGGATAAGCTGCCTTCTGTTCTATAGACGGACGGCTGGCAAAAAAATCCACAGAAAATGGTAACGTTTTCCTCTTCTTTTCCAAGTAATCCCGGCAGAGATTGACCGCGATATGGTTCAACCAGGTCGAAAGGGCGCATTCAAAACGGAAATGGGGCAGATTTCGGAGGGCTTTAATGAAGGTCTCTTGGACCATATCCTCGACTTCGGAGTCATTCCCCAGGAAATACCAACAAGCGCGGATCAGGGCCTTTTTATGGGTGTCATAAAGCTGCCGAAAAGCGGCCTGATCCCCTTCGAGGATCTGCTGGACGAGTTGTTGTTCTTCCTGTCTCACAAGTTCCCCATACGGTCGTTGAAATATATTGAAAACAAGCTCGGATTATACATAAACCGGCCCGGGGTTCGTTCGGCTTTCTGGCCCAACCGGGGAAAACGTCTGAAAAGGTCAAAAATCCGGGAAGTTAATGACCCCGGAAGTCGTCTGTCCATTGGCCTGAACGACCACTATGTATTTACCCGGTGTCACCAAAGCCCCCATATCGTTCTTGCCGGTCCAAGTCAGGACATGGTGTCCCGCCATCCAGGGGCCCTGATAGACCCGGCAAACGATCTGGCCCTTGGTGTCCAGGATAGTAATTGCCGCTTTTTGTTTTTTGTCGGAATTGATGACGATCTGAAGGTTATGGTCCACATAACCAATGGTCACATCGTTGGGAATCTGAGCCCTTTTGACCATCAGGGGTCTATGTTTCTTGGCCAAGCTGGGAGGTACCACGACAGGAGCGTCCTGGGTCGCGGGAGGTGCCAGATGAAGGGCCGCCTTGAGGGCCCTTTGGACTTCTTCCCCCCAATGGATCAAGGCCCAGGAAAGGACCAGAGCCGCGGCCAACCCCACCAACTGCTTCGGGTATTTCTTGAGGAGCACTTGCGGGAACGAGGGTTTGTTCTTGGACCAAAGGGAGTCAGCCTGCGCGTCGATACGGGCCTCCACGAACTTCAGGTCAGGCGCGGGGCCTAAGTGGGCTTTCAGGGCTTGGACCAGGGCCTGACTGAAGGCCGGATCCTTGGTCATCCAATCGTCAAAGGTCCTTTGGGCCTCCTCGGTGAGCGCGCCGCCCATATATATCTGGACCAGTCCCTCGGGGGTGAAGTTCATGAGGCGCTCTCCGTGGACCTGGATAAGCGGGCCCGGACCTTTTCCATCAATTCTTGACGGATCCGGAAGATACCGTAAATCGCCGCGCCTACCGGTATTTTGAGCTTATTGGCCACCGCCTCATAAGGCCAGCCCTTCACTTCCCTCATCTCGATGAGTTCCTTATCGACTCCTTGAAGTTGTTCCATTTCTTCCCGGAGCAGCTTCAAGACCTCTTCCGGATATGCCGGTTTCTTTTGGTGCCCGGCGGGTTGGACGAAAAAATCCACGGAGTAAAGCAGGTGTTTCTTGTTCTCTTCCAGGAGCTTGCGGCACAGGCCGACCGCCAAATGATCGAGCCAGACATTGAGCGCGCATTGGAACTGGAACCGGCCCATTTGGCGTACCGCTAAAGCGAAAGTATCCAGAACCGTCTTTTCCACCTCGGCATCATTGCCGAGAAAACACCAGCAGGTGTGGAGCAGGTCTTTTTTGTAGGTCCGATGGAATTCTTGGAAGACAGATCGGTCGCCGGTGAGGATACCTTGGACCATTTGTTGTTCGGTCAAAACGGGAACCTCGGCTGGTCAAAATGAACGGCGAACCATTGGATTATACCCAAGGGACGGGTCTACAAAAGAGGTAAGAAGATCACTGACCCAACTGCGCGATGGTCTGCAGGTTCTGGTTGACCACCGTCATCATCCTCGCGTTGGTGTCGAATCCCTTTTGGGCGATGATCATATTGGTCAATTCAATGCTCAGATCGACGTTCGAGCCTTCCAAGGCAGCGCCTTGGATCGTTCCAATACCGTTCTGACCCGCCAAGCCCACCTGGCTGGCACCCGAACTGGCCGTTGCCTGGTAATAATCATTCCCGATGTTGTTCAGGCCGTCTTGGTTGTTGACTGTAGCCATGGCCACTTTGGCCAAGTCCAGGTTCTGGCCGTTAGTGAAAGACCCAACAATGGTCCCCGTGCTGTCAAAGCTGATGTTTTGCAAGGTGCCATCCCCATAACCGTTCTGCGTGGCGGTGGCGTGGCTGTTCGGCACATAGGTATTGACCCCATTGATCACTTGATAGCTACCGGCCGCGTCTCCGGTCAGACCGTCCCTTTTACCCATACCGATATTGCCGAAGGTACCGAAATTCAACTCAACCCTGGTGATCTCCGCGCCCGTGGAAGGAATCGGGGAAACAGGATTGAAGGAATTGGTCGGTGGCAGGTAAATGTGCGGTGGGGTCGGGAACCCTTGTCCCCCGGGAATGCCGAAAATATTGCCGTTCGCGATGCCGTAGCCGGCTCCCGCCGAGGCCAAAGAGCCGTCCGTATTGAAATAGATCAAGTCTCCGATCTCGATTTGACCCAATGTGCCGTTGTCATAGGAATAAAGGTTCGGCAAAGTTTCCAGGTCACCTTCCAATATCCCCGTCCCTCCCACCAACGTGTTAGTCGAGACCGCCTGGCCTCCGGTCGTATCGAAGGCATACCAAGCGTAAGCGGCTTGGCTAGGCCCGTTCGCGCTATTGATTCCACCCGGGCCCAGGTCATTAACCTGATAGAACTGGATGGTGACCTGTCGTTGAACCCCGTTCGAATCATAGACCGTTTCGTTCATCTGGAGCGCCGGCGGCAGAGGCGGTTGTTGTTCCCAGGCGTAATTGCCCGCGGCTAACTTGACCTTTCCAAGATTGATACCGCCGTCAATGATAGGGGCCTGGGTGGTTGTGAAATCAGCGATCTGTTGGATAGCAAAGGAGGTTCCAGGACCCGGTGGCCCCCCGATACCCGCGAGGGTGGCGACCGCTGGATTGAGCCCGCCAAAACCAAAAACATCCAGGTCCGCCCCCAAAGGCAAGGTTGGTTGGCCATTGGGATTCAGGTTCAGGACACCGCCATTGGTGGTCGCCTGTTGGAAAGCATCCAGATTGCCGGTGAAATTCATTTGGGTCGTAGCTTTGGGCGACATGGTCATGTTCGGATTGATCTGAATATCCGTTATTTTCGAGGCATCAGATGTATCCAACTGGTAAGAAGCAGAAGTGATCTGGGCTGGGACATTGGGCGGTGCGACTGGCGGGGTCACGACCCCGCTGCCCGGCGAGGAGAAGTAATTGATGGTTGTCTTGTTGTAGGTCAGTGTGGCGTTATAACCCTGGACCAGTCCGCCGTTGGCATCGACCAGATAACCATTACTGTCAAAGGTCAGGTTTCCCGCTCGGGTCAAATAAGTATTGGACCCGTTCTTGGAGATAAGATAACCGTTGCCTTGGATCGCGATGTCAGTGGAAACGCCTGTTTGCTGGACGACACCATCGGAAAAATTCGTTTGGATGCTCTGCACCCGAGTACCGGCTCCCACTTGTTGCGGGTCGACCCCGCCGAACCCGGACGCGGCGCTATCACCCGCACCGCTCGAGAGCGCTTGGTTGAATTGATTGGCAAAATTCACCGAGCCGGACTTGTAACCCACCGTGTTGACGTTGGCAATGTTGTTGCCGATAACGTCCAACCAAGTGCTATCCGCTTGCAACCCGGAGATCGCGCTATTGAGTGCTTCTGAACTCAATGGTCGTCGCTTTCACACAAAATGAACCTGTTGGGACAGGGTAATCCTCTGTTCCTAACGACCATTTTCAACGATTTCTTGAGGAAATAAAGCGATTGGAACGCGTATCAGGGCCGGCAAAAACCTTTAAATAGCATGGTTTTGGAGAAAAGCATGGAAATAAGCGACTATTGGCCTAATTGAGCCAGGGTTTGAAGGACACCGCTCATCGTGGTGATCATTCGGGCATTCGTGTCAAAACCCTTTTGCGCCACGATCATATTTGATAATTCCACGGTCAGATCGACGTTAGACCCTTCCAAAGCGCCGCCTTGAATAGAACCAAACCCATTTTGACCCGCTAAGCCCACCCGATTTTGGCCTGAGCTGGCCGAAATTTGGAAATGGTCATTCCCGACATTATTCAAGCCATTCTCATTATTCACATCGGCCACGACCACCTGGGCTAAGTCTGCGGTTTGCCTATTGGAGAAGGATCCCACGATCTTTCCGGTGCTGTCAAAGGCAAGACTTTGCAGGCTACCATCCGCATAACCATTTTGGGTGCCAGTCACATGGCTGTTCGGCACATAAGTATTAACGCCGTTAACGGTCTGGTAACTCCCTTGGGCATCTCCTGTTAAGCCATCCCTTTTACCGGTTCCCAACACACCCCAAGTGCCGAAATTGACCGTGACCCGCAAGATCTCAGCGCCCATGGGAGGTTGAGGAGAAACGGGTGCTGTCGGCAGGGGGAAATTGGTTTCCAAATTATTGACCGGGATATAGAGGTGTGCCTGTTCCGGCAAAATGGCACTTCCGGCCAACCCAAAAGCGTTGTTGGCCAAAATGCCATATCCACCGCCCGCCGAGGCTAAAGAACCATCCGTATTGAAAAATAAAAGGTCCCCAAATTCGGCCTGACCTGTGACCCCGTCGTCATAGCCTTGCAGGGGTGAGTTGTTACCTTCCAAAATACCCGTTCCACCGATCAGGTTATTGGTCGAGACCGATTGGCCACCCGTCGTATCGAACGCGTACCAAGCATAGGCCGCTTGGCTGGGACCACTGGCGCTATTAATGCCGCCCGCGCCCAGATCGTTGACCTGATAGAACTGGATAGTGATGGTATGGGCGTTGCCCGTGGAATCATAGACCGTTTGCTGCATCTCGTTGGCTGGCGGCAGGGGCGGTTGTTGTTCCCAAGCATAATTCCCAGCCTTAGCTTTGATGGCGTCTACATTGACCCCGAAGATGACACCCGGCGCTCCCGAATCGGTCATTTGAGCGGTCTGTTTGATCCCATATGAAGTTGTGGCTGTCGCTGGCCCACCGATACCTTGCAATTGCATGAAGGCAGGGTTCAGTACTGGAAAGCCGCCGGTGATTCCCGCGTCAATGGTCGTTCCCAAAGGAAGGGTTGGCTGTCCATTCGGATTGAGGTTCAAGACTCCGCCATTGGCATTGGCTTGCTGCGCCGCGTCCAAATTACCGGTCAAATTGATCTGTGTGGAAGCCCTAGGGATCATCGTCATGTTCGGGTCGATATGGATCGTGCCAATGTTGGCGGGATCTTGGTTATTCAGGGTGTAGGCCCCTGCCGTAATGACCGCTGGGACCAACCCAGCCGCTGGCGGCAGGGGGCCCGCCGAGGAATAACTATTGATGGTGGTCTTGGTGTATTGAAGGGTGGCGTTATAACCCTGGATCAAGGCTCCAGTGGAATCAACGAGGTTGCCGTTGCCGTCAAAGGTCAAATTACCCGCCCGGGTCAAATAAACATTGGACCCGCTTTTAGCCACCAGGAACCCGCTCCCTTGAATAGAGATATCCGTGGAAATGCCAGTTTGCTGGATGACCCCCGCGGCAAAATTCGTTTGAATGGATTGGACTCTTGTACCCGCGCCGATCTGCTGGGGGTTCGTGCCGCCTGTTTCGGACGCGACGTTATCACCCGAGCCGCTGGAAAGGGCCTGGCTGAATTGATTGGCGAAAGCCACCGAGCTGGACTTATAGGCCACCGTATTGACGTTAGCAATGTTATTGCCAATGACGTCAAGCCAAGTGCTGTCCGCTTCAAGGCCGGAGATCGCGCTATTAAGAGCGCCTAAAGCCATTCTTTCATCGCTTTCACAAAAGTTAACTTCGTTCAAGCAGGGTAAGACGCTGTTCCTAACGGTCGTTGAACTGGATTTCTTGAGTGAAATAATGAAAAACTTCGAAAAAACCTGAAAAAGACCCAAAAATGAAGTTACTCCCCGGGCTAAAGCCCGGGGTTTCAACCTTTAGGCTTGCTCTGGTCCTGCTGTTGCTCCCGGATATACTTGCGAATCATTTCTTCCTGCACCGTCCCTATGCTCTCCGCAAAGTAGCCATCCGCCCA
>DAIDGV010000015.1 GCA_027452205.1 candidate division FCPU426 bacterium
GTGTGCTCCAACCCAGTATTTCGCCATGTCCAGAGCATGCCATAACTTCTTGCCTGCGGGCCGACAAAATCTCTCGGCCCTCCGGGCAGCCATTCATCCCCAGGCTTAAAAGCCTGGGGTTTTCTGGCAAGTTTTATAAAAAAGCCGCCCTTTCCATAGGAAAAGACGGCCTTTAGGTCAACCTGGCTTAATTCGAGGCAACTGGCACTTTGGAGCGGAATTGAGGACCTACCTGCACCTTGCCGGTACAGCCAGCGGTCCCACAATGGCAGTCGAACTCATAAGTCCAATTACCAACATTATCGGTTTTGCGGTAATCCCAGCTGATCTCTTCCCCCGCAGGGATATCTCGGGATGCCAACAAAATAATGCCGTTCTCGATATGAGCACTGGGCGTGCAGGCGTGGTTCACGAAACAAAGGGGGTCGCAACCATTGATGTAATCGTGAAGCATGATGAAACCGGGGTAAATATACATGGCGTGGTCAACATTGAGCTTTTCCGCCGGAACGGTCTTTTTGAGGGTCTCGATATCTTCCTCAGGCATGACAATGCCGCCGAAAACACCGACCACTTCGCCCTTCTTGATATCGCGGACAGAATAAACGCCCTTTCCTTCCATGCCGCTCTTTTTCACTTCCACCGCGTCACTGACCCAGGGTTTGATTTGCATCGGGTTTAAAGCCGTCCTTCTTGAATGGTCCCGGCACCTTGCGGCACGGGCATAACGCCGGAGATTCTAGCCCAAACCCCCGCGAGGGTCATGGGTTCTTTCGCCTTTTTTGGGCGGGTTTATATGGGTTTTTTAAACAGGGGCTAGCGGCGATGAGGGGCCTTAAAGCAGTCCTGGGTGTGATCGTTCACCAAGCCGCAGGCCTGCATGAAGGCATAACAGATGGTAGAGCCGACGAAAGTGAACCCGCGTTTTTTAAGGTCCTTGCTCATGGCATCGGATTCGGGGGTACTGGCGGGTATGGCCCCCTTCCCTTTACGGGGATTCACAAGTGTTTTGCCACCCACAAAGGACCAGATGTATCTGTCGAAGGAACCGAATTCTTTTTGGACCGCTAAAAAGGCCTTGGCGCTTTGGACCGTTCCCTTCACCTTCAGGCGGTTTCGGATGATTCCTTCGTTCTTGAGCAACTGGGCCACTTTACGTGCGTCGTACTTGGCGATCTTTTTCGGGTCAAAGCGATCGAATGCCTTTCGGTAATTCTCCCGCTTTCGCAACACCGTGATCCAGGAAAGCCCCGCTTGGGCGCCTTCTAGGATGAGGAATTCGAAGAGCTTACGGTCGTCATGGACCGGGACACCCCACTCTTTGTCGTGATAAGCGATATAAAGCGGGTCGTCGCCGGGCCACCAACAGCGTTTTTTATCCATTAGAGGTGACAGCTCCCCAACCCCCGTTTGGCTAAATATTGTTGATGATAATCTTCGGCTTTCCAAAAGGTCTGGGCTGGCACGATCTCGGTCACGATAGGTCGGGTAAAGTTCTTCTGCGCTTTTTCTTTGGAAACCTTCGCTGTTTTTTCCTGTTCGGCACTGTGGAAAAAAATGGCGGAGCGGTATTGGGTGCCGATATCCGGACCCTGGCGGTTAAGGGTGGTCGGATTGTGCCCCTTCCAGAACACTTCTAACAGGGCGTCATAAGAGACCTGGGCCGGGTCATAGGTGACTTCGACCACTTCGGCGTGTCCCGTACGGTCCGTGCAAACATCCTGGTAGGTGGGCTTATTCAAATGACCGCCCTCATAACCGACCGCGGTCGAAATGACTCCCTTCAATTGGCGAAAGGCCTCTTCCACACCCCAAAAACACCCAGCCCCAAAGGTAGCTTTTTCCATGATGTCCCTCCCGGAACCTTGATACCGGTCATTACTGGGAAGAATATTAAGCGGTTACTTTTGAGATATCCAGCCCTGGCGCAGGGCGAATCGGTAAGCTTCGAGGATCTGCTCTTGAGAAAGGCCTTTTTGAAGTATCTCTTCCGGGCTTAACCCCGCCGCGACCCCTTCGATCCATTGGGTCAGCGTTCCATTCACCGGGGTCACACGGGGGCTTCCTTCATCGGACCAAACCGCCAAATATTCGGCTTCTTTTTTGAACTGAGAGGCTTCGATACCTTCCTCCCCCTTATCCATAAAAGCTAGCCAGGCTTGATGAACCCGGTACTCGGTCAGCAGGGATCGAACCGTGCCTTTGAGTTGGGGCGAGACTTTTTTCCAGTCCGCAGGCACTTCTCCCAAAAAAGACGGTTCGGGCTTGGCGTAAAAAACCCTCTCCAAGGCCCATTCCAACCGGGCCACATCCGGGATAAAAGCGAGGTTTTCTAGTTCCCGACGTGTCCTGAGGAATTCGCCAAAACCAGCTCCATATTGGATCAGGTCTGAGTTCGTGGAAGGATTTCGATAAAGGAACTCCCGGCCAAAAAAGTTGAAGTTATTCTCACCCAAAAGGACTTTAGTCATGGGATAGCTTGCGCTCATCGCGCCAAGGATGCCAAAAAGAAGATTGGAACGGTAGACCTTAAGCCCGCTATGGGGGTCCGGATAGTGAGGGTCCAGAAAGTAGGAACGGATCTGTTCCTGCTGTTCGGCCGCTGGTTTGGAAGTGTAAAGGTAATCGATGAGCTCGTTCTGGATCTTCTCAAGCGACATAAGAGCTGTCCTTGAGGATATTTTCGGCTTTTTGCGCTTCCGCCCAGACCGTTTCAAAAGGCGGGATATTCAGGTCCCACTCCACCAAGGTGGCCGCCTGAGGGAACCGGGCCACCGCGTGTCGATAAAGGTCCCAAACTTCATCGCAGACCGTGGAGCCGTGGTTATCGACCAAGATACCTTCGGCTCGCAAATGACCGGCCAGGTGCATCTCTTTGACCCGTTCTACCGGCATGGCATCGATATAGGCGTAAGGGTCGAACCGCAGGTTCTCAGAGTTGACATAGATATTGTTGATGTCCAGCAGCAGGTCGCAATCGGCTTTCTGTGCGACCGCTTTGACGAATTCCCATTCGGTCATCTGGGATTGGTTGAACCGCAGATACCCCGAAAGATTCTCGATGAGCATCCGGCGGCCCAGTTTTTCTTGGGCTTGTAGGATCCGGGAAGCCGCATGATCCGCGGCCTCATCGGTGTAAGGCAAAGGCAAAAGGTCGTGGGATTGCAATCCTTTGGAAGCGACCCAGCAAAGATGGTCCGAAACCCATTGGGGTTGGTAACGGTCGATCAATTCGGAAAGACGTTTGAAATAGTCGTCATTAAGAGGGTCCGTGGAACCCAGGTTCATGCCCAAGCAATGGAACGTGACCGGGTAATGGGAGCGG
The DNA here is from genome assembly GCA_027452205.1 of candidate division FCPU426 bacterium. GTDB lineage: Bacteria > Oederibacteriota > Muellerivitia > Muellerivitales > Muellerivitaceae > Bog-1183. The sequence goes on from DAIDGV010000015.1 coordinate 3,326, forward strand.
ACTTTTTCCAACGTGCGATGGGGGATTTCCCCTTGGTGCAAATAGTTGTCGCCCATGACCTCAAACCAAGGAACGGGCGGCTTTGCTTCTAAGACGTAGGATAAATGGGGGGAGCGGAGACCCATCCCCGCTCCCATAATGACTTGACCCATAAGGCTTCTTACATGCCCTTCGCGGCTTCGGCCGGCTTCAAGCTCGCTCCCGCGATCTTGGCGCTGACGCCCATCGGCAAGAACACCCATTCGTTCGGGTCGTTATCGACCTTGGCTTGACCCGCGCATTGGTGGCCCTTGGTGGCACAATCGTTCTTACCAGCCTTAGCGATACCATAGACCTTCTCGGTCTTGATACCTTTCACCTTGGTCCAATCCCCGGCATGAGCCGTGGTGGTGAGAGCGGCGGCGCTGAAGGCGACCGCGGTAGCGATGGCCGTGGAGGCTAATTTCTGACCGTTCATGAACAACTCCTTTAAAATTTAATGCGCTTCCCCAGGGAAGAGCTGTGGGTTAATACTGGCGGACTTTCGGCAAAGTTACCAGCGCCATCCCTTTTATTCCGTTCTTCCTTTCCGCATCTTGGAAAACATTTACCAGGAATTATCCCAACCCTATTAAAAGCCTCCATTTTGATAACCTGTGGTAACCCTTTATCGTCCCATGCCGTATCCTAAGAAAGCCGTCATTCAGCCCAAGGAGATTTCAATGAAACAGGGATTCACCCTATTTGCCTTTGTTTTGAGCTTATGCTTCGCCAGTTGGACCCAAGCCGCCGAATATAAGATCGATCCGGACCATAGCAGCATCACCTTTAAAGTGAAGCACCTGACCATCAGCACGGTCACGGGTAAATTCTCCAAGTTTGCGGGCAAATTTAACTTTGACGAAAAGAACCCAACCCATTCCAAAGTCGAAGTCACGATCGACCCCGCTAGCGTCGATACCGGCGTGCAAGGCCGGGATGATCACTTGCGCAGCGCGGCCTTTTTCGAGGTGGAAACCTACAAAACCGCCGTTTTCAAAAGCACTAAGGTCTCGAACCTCAACAATGGCGACTTTACCATCGACGGCATATTGGATCTTCATGGGGTCAAGAAACCCGTGACTTTAAAAGCCCATTACGACGGTTCGATTAAGGACGATCAAGGCCAGATGCACGCCGCTTTCAGTGCCGAAACCGAGATCAATCGCCAGGATTATGGCATCGACTTCAATGAGACCTTGGACCAGGGTGGTCTTTTGGCCGCCAATGAAGTGAAACTCTTTTTTGCCATCGAAGGCGTCGAAACCAAATAAATCACTTCTTAACGGTCTCCAGCCGGTAACCCTACCCAAGAGGGATTACCGGCTTTTTATTTCCGCACCCTTGCTTCGACCCTCCTGAACCTTCTAGGCTTGTCTATCCCCCACCTAAGGAGTTCTTATGAAAAAGCGCAAACTTGGCACTCAAGGTCTGGAAGTCCCTGTTTTGGGGCTTGGTTGTATGGGTATGACCTTCGCTTACGGTACTGGTTCGGACGCCAATGAATGCTTGAAAGTTTTGGAACGATCCTTGGAACTGGGCATGAACTTTTGGGACACCGCGCAAAGTTATGGTCCTTATACCAATGAGGAGTTGTTGAGTAAGGTATTGGCAGGGCGCCGTAACAAGGTCATTGTGGCCACCAAGTTCGCCTGGCAGAACGGTATTGCCAAACCCGAGAACCTGGACGGAAGCGAGGCCAATGCCCGCACCAGCCTGGAAGGCTGCCTGCGTCGACTGGGTACAGACTATGTAGACATTTATTACTTACACCGCAAAGACCCGAACCGCCCTATCGAGGAAACCGTCGCAGCTATGGGCAAATTGGTGAAAGAAGGGAAAGCGAGATACATCGGTTTGAGCGAAGTGGGCCCCAATACATTACGCAAGGCCCATGCAGTCCACCCCATCAGCGTCCTTCAAAGCGAGTATTCCCTCTGGGAAAACAACTTGGAGGAAAAGGTCATTCCGATCCTGCGAGAGTTAGGGATCGGCCTAGTAGCCTTTAGCCCGGTCGGCCGCGGCTTTTTGACCGGTCAGATCAAGCAGTACGAGGACATCCCCGCCAATGACATGAGACGCAATCTTCCCCGTTTCCAAGGCGAGAACTTCAATATCAATATCCAATTGGTCGAGGCAGTGACAAAGATCGCCGCTAGCAAAGGACTTACCGCTTCCCAAGCGGCTTTGGCCTGGGTCTTAAGTCGCGGCGAGAACGTGGTCGCCATTCCGGGCACCACCCGGATCAAGCATTTGGAGGAGAACGCTAAAGCCGCCGAGGTTCCCCTTTCCACTTCCGAACTCGACCAGATCAAAAATCTTTTGGTCCAGTTCAAGATCTCAGGTAACCGCTACAACGAGGCCATGGCCAAGATGGTAACTGCGGATTAATCCGCAAAATAAAAAAGGCCACCCCTTTTAGGGAGCGGCCTTTTTTTATGACTTAACCTATTAGTATTGGAACAACATCTCCCGATACTTCGGCAGGGGCCAAAGCTCGTCGTCGACCATGGTTTCCAGCCAGTCCGCCACTTCGCGGACCTTGTTCATGGCCGGCACAACGGAATCTTTGAAGGAAGCCGCCACTTGGTGGAGGCTGGAACCTTCATTGGCCTTGTCGATGAGACCATCGAGGATCTCGATGGATTCAAAAAGATCGTTGCCGCCCTTGGCGACGTTCTCCAACAAGGCCGTTTGGCCCTTTTGGGAAACTTTCACCACCGCAGCGGTCGAAGTGATCGTGTGTGCCAGTTTAGCTTGGTAAGCCAAGACCGCCGGCAGGATCTGGTTACGGGCGATGTCCACCGTCGCGTTGGCTTCGATGTTCAGGATCTTCACGTAACGTTCCCACATGATCTCTTCACGGCTATCGTATTCGCGCTCGGTCAAGACCTTGTACTTCTCGAAGAGGGCCTTGTATTCCTTCTTCGGCATGGCCTTCAAGGAATCGACCGTGGTCTTCAAGTTCGGCAGACCGCGCTTCTGGGCTTCTTCATGCCACTCTTTGCTGTAACCGTTGCCATTGAAAAGGACACGTTTGTGTTCCTTAATTTCTTTTTGGAGAACGGCCGCCAGTGTCTTGTTCAGATCCCCACCCTTTTCCAATTCGGTCGCGATGCGGTCGATGGATTCGGCCACGATCGTATTGAGGATAGTGTTCGGCCAGTAAATGGGGGCCGTGGAACCCACCGCGCGGAACTCGAACTTGTTGCCCGTGAAGGCGAAAGGCGAGGTACGGTTACGGTCGGTCGCGTCCTTCGGCAAAGGCGGGAGAACGGAAACGCCCAATTCCATGGTGCCACCCGACTTGCTGCCCGAAGCGCCGCCTTTTTCCAATTGGTCGACGATATCTTGCAATTGTTCGCCCAAGAAGACGGACATGATGGCTGGAGGGGCTTCATTGGCGCCCAAACGGTGGTCATTGCCCGGGCCGCTGATACCGATACGGAGCAGTTCGGCGTACTTATCGACCGCCGAGATGGTGGCGACCAAAAAAGCCAGGAACTGAGCGTTGGCATGCGGGGTCTTGCCCGGCTCCAACAGATTCTCACCTTCATCGGTGGCCATGGACCAGTTGTTGTGCTTCCCGCTGCCGTTGATACCGGCAAAAGGCTTTTCGTGGAGCAAGCAAACCAGGTCGTGGCGCAACGCGATGCGACGGAGCAATTCCATCACGATCATATTGTGGTCAGCGGCGACCGAGGACTTCTCGAAAATGGGGGCCATCTCGAATTGGGCCGGAGCCACTTCGTTGTGACGGGTCTTGCAGGGAATGCCTAAGCGCCACAATTCACGGTCCAGGTCCATCATGTAAGCCAAAATGCGCTCACGGATGGCGCCGAAATAATGATCTTCCAATTCTTGGCCGCGGTAAGGCGCCGCACCGAAGAGCGAACGGCCGCCGGCGATCAAGTCAGGGCGCAGTTCGTAATATTTACGGTCGATCAAGAAATATTCTTGTTCCGGACCCATGGTCGTGAAGACCCGCTTGGCCGTCTTGTTGCCAAACACACGCAGCAAGCGGATAGCTTGGGTGGAGAGAGCTTCGATGGAACGAAGCAAGGGAACCTTGTGGTCCAAGGCTTCGCCGGTATAGCTGACGAAGGCCGTGGGGATGGTCAAAGTCGCGCCATTGACTTCTTCTTGGATGAAGGCCGGGGACGTCGGGTCCCAAGCGGTATAACCCCGGGCTTCAAAGGTGGCACGAGTGCCGCCCGAGGGAAAGGACGAAGCATCCGGTTCGCCCTTAACGAGGGTCTTGCCGTCGAATTCGGCGATGGCGCCGCCTTCGTTAGTAGGTTCCAAGAAGGTGTCATGCTTTTCAGCGGTCAAGCCGGTCATCGGAATGAACCAGTGGGTATAGTGTGAGGCGCCGTGGGCCAGGGCCCATTCCTTCATGCCTTGAGCGACTTGGTCGGCGATCGAGGGATCAAGCGGTTCACCTTTAAGGGTGGTAGCGCGGAGCTTCTTATAGACGTCTTTGGAGAGGAATTGTTTCTGGGCGGCGTCATTGAACACCAGCGAGCCGTAAATGGCTTGTCCAGGTTGGGCTTTGTACTCCTCAACGGGAGGCACTTCTTTGCCGAGGCTAAGGGCGATCTTCTTACGGGCTGTGGACATGTTACTTGTCTCCTTGAGGTATGAAATGCGGGAGCATCTTACATAAAGGGTCTATCGCACTCAAGGAAGTCTTTGTGATTTCAGGCCGTTTTGACCCGGATAGGATTGATAAAAAATACCGTTTTCTTGTCGGCACCGATCAGGCGGGTAAAACCTTTACGTCGATCTTGGATAAGCGCTGCCAACGGTCCTTGTGGATAACTTCTTGAACGAACCGGCCCCGAACCCAATAAACCCGGTAGCTATTGGCTTTGGGCTTCGAGGCCAAGGCCCGGTACTTATCCCCAACCACCTCCAAAGCCGCGCAATTGTCCATAGCTACGGCCACCCCTGCGGTCTTGCGCATCATGGCCTTTAACTGGGGCTTTCGGTCCTTTTCGCCATCGTAATGGGGGCAACCGAGGGCATTAACGAACCCCAAACCTGTCACCTTGATGAGGCCAGCCTTCGGGTTGTAATACTTACGGGAATCCGAGTTACCCTGCCGGAACCAGCAAAGAGCCCCGGCACTGGTACCACAAAGCACCTTTCCCTGCCGGTGGGCTTCTTTGAGGACTTTATCGACCCCTAATCTTTTCCAACGGTTCATCATCATGAGCGTATTGCCACCGCCCACATAAATGATATTGGCTTTACGGATACGCGTTTGGATGTCGGCAAAAGTGGGCTTTTGTTTATGAAGATAAAGAACATCGACGGTGCAATGGAACTTGCTGGAGAAATGGGCCTGCACCATGCGGGCATAAGACTTATCATCCGAGCTGGCCGTCGGGATAAAGATGAGATGGGGTTTCTTCTTGCTGGAAAGGCGGACGATCTCCCGGCTGATCGGCATCACTTCGGAGGCCGTGGCCCCAAAGCCGATCTTCCCGCCTCCGATAGCGACGATCTTTTGCATTAGGCCTGGTTCGGCTTCTTCATCCCCAGCCAAGAGGGTTTATTAAAGTAAATGGTCAGTAAGAGGGCCGCCAAAGCCAAGACAAAGGTGGCAACCAGCAAAATATCACGCCAAGATCCTTGGGCTACCCAAGGGCTATTGGTCTGGATCATGGCCAAGAACTTTTTCAATTCCGGATTGTCTGGATGCAGTTTCAAGCTTTGATGGATGGCCACCACCGCTTCGGTGCGGTTCGAATCCTGGTAATAAGCCTCACCTAAGAACTGATAGGCTTGCCAAAAGTCGCTCTTTTCTTGTATGGCCGCGTGGAAATATTGGATGGCCTTATCGTAATCCTTTTGCTGGAACAGGCTGATACCGGCGTTGTAATAATCTTCCGCGGGAACAGCGGAATAAACCGGAATAGCCGCTAAAAATAGGATGGCTAGAAAAATTTTCTTCATGGAACCCTCGATTTGATTTGGTGTAGCTCGGGTATTTTACTCATTCAAGACCAAAATCAAGATATATAAAAAGAGGCCAACAACAAAAAAGGCGGTCGCCTTATCGGCGACCGCCTTGAAAACAGATGATCTCAGAGGTGGAAAGAGGTCGCGAAAGCGATCTGATCCCTTTGGCTATCCGTAAAATCCAGGCCATTGCCGCCAAAGTTAGCCAATTGGGGCATAAAAGTGAGTTCCACCCACCAGTCCTTTCCTGAATATTGGATACAAGGTCCTGCCGAGAATACCGACCTCATCGGTTGGTTATCGTAGAAATTCTCGTCCATGGCTTCCACACCAAAGAAAACAACTCCAGAAACAAAATAACCGATGCCTAACGAGGGACGCAAAAGGAATGAACTACCTGTGTCCGCGTAATTGAAGGTAGGTGCGGCCAGTAAATTGAACGTAGCCAGCCAATTCTCCATTCTCTTATCTAAAATGAGCTTAGTTTCCACTTCCAGATCATCCGGTTCAAATTCAGGCTCGAGATATAGACCTATCCCAATTGGGTCCGAAACACTATCAGCTAGCTTGAACTTCCACTCATTGGAAATACCATCCAAGATAGGTCCCCCACCTTGTTGGACACCGCCCCCATCGGCGGCCACTAACTGTTGGGTGAAATTCAGGTAAACCGAGCTTTGGAGAAAAGAATCCAACCCCAATTCCATCTCAACGCTTTGATTCAGGGCCGAATAAAAGCTATTGCGCCCAAATTGATAAAAGCTATAAGTTTCCAGTTCCTGCTCCCCCGCCTTTATATTTTCCGACTCATAGCTATAGATAAAGTGGCGGTCGGCCGCTTGGACCCTTAAAGGACCGATACACATTAAGCCCAAGATCGAAAAACCGATGAAAAACCTAGAAAAACTATTTCCCATTGCCTGCTCCTTGAATTATTGATCAGTCGCTCGGTCATTTGTTGCGCCCATCCCTGGCTTTCATTAGGGCGTCCTGCGTTCCTACCGTTTATTGCGGTACGGAAAATTCTCCCCAGCTGCTCTCACCTGTTAACTCATTCAACTTTGACATCCAGTGGGAGGTGTTCTTTTTCTGTTCCGTCCCCAGTTGGGAAAAAATGCCAGTTAATTCCTTTATTTCGGCCGACGACACCAGGATGGTCCTAGTACCGATCTTCAAACAGCCCCGTCCGCAAGAACATTGGGTCAACTGGCAATCACCGATCACGATCTGATGTTCAATAGCATGTCCCATCTATAAGCCCTTTCCTGCCTGGCGTCCGCTGGGTTATTTGGTCAGTATCAATTTGCCGTTCTTTGTGATCCGAAGCCGGTATTCCTCACCCGCGTGCAAAACAAGGATCTCCGTGTGCCCTTCAAAAAGGAAATCAGTCGTGAATCGGCGGAACTTCGATACCTTTTCTATCTCACCTTGTTCTTGCTTTTCCAAAACAATCCTCGTCTAATTGATAATGATTATCAACATCAAGTATAAAACAAAACCAAAAACCGTCAACAAAAAAGAAGGTGGGAACAAAGGAATTTTAAGGGGTTTTTAACGACTTTTTGCGCAGCGGCAACCGTCACTCGTGTCTTGGTGATCCGGTTCATCCATGCCCCGGTGGGCAGATTCAAGGTAGTCCGCGTTGATATTCCAAGAACCGCCGCGTAGGACACGATATTCCCCGCCAGCAGGTCCCGGAGGATTTTGAGCCGGACTTTCATCGTAATAGGATTGGCCATAGTAGTCGTTCACCCATTCCCACACATTCCCGACGATGTCATAAAGTCCATAGGGATTCGGTTTTTTTTGACCAACCGGTTGGACACGGTCATTCGAGTTATCGGCATACCAAGCGTAATCCTTCAATTGCCCCGGATCCTCCCCAAAAAAATAACTCGTGTCCGTGCCGCCTCGGGCCGCTTTTTCCCATTCCGCTTCGGTCGGCAGTCGTTTTCCAGCCCAGCGGCAGTAAGCATCCGCATCACCCCATTTGATGTTGATCACGGGATTCTTTCCCCTGCCCCAGCCGTTATCCTGCGCTGGATCACGGCCTGTGGCTTCACAGAACTTATCATATTGGTCAAAGGTGACCAGATATTTATCCATGTAAAAAGCGCTCACCCAAACCTTGTGTTGGGGATGTTCATCCGAATTGCCTTTGCCCGATGGCGAACCCATCATGAAATCACCTGCCGGGATCAATGCCATTTGGGAAAGATCTGTATCTTTATCTTTCTTTTGGTCAGGCGTTTCCGCTGGCATAGGTTTGTTGGCCTCCTTATCGACTGGTTCAGGCGATGGTGTCTCTTTGACCACATCATCCGGGTTTGCGGACGATGCCGACGGGCTTGAAGCCGAAGAAAACGAAGGCAATTGGATGACCTTGATCCCCTGGGAATTAGCGGGCATTTGCAAAACGATGATATTGCTTCCCGAAGGCAAGGGTATCATTTGCACCCCCGAGGAAGCCGAGACTTCCTGGACAACTTTTAGTCCGCTATTGGCTCCTTGTTGAATAAATTCCAGACCTTTGCCGCCAGGCATTTCTTCAATAAAGGTCAAACCCGACTGGGAACTCGGCAGTTTTTGTAAGGTTTTCAAGCCCGAAGAAGGTGCGGGTATCTGCGTTTGCAACTGCGGTTTTCCCATAGGCGGAGGCGGTGATTGGACCAGCTTCAATCCCGAAGCGGTCACAAGAGACCCATCTGACGGCTTTACGGACGGCGACCCCATTTCCGCAGGCGGAGCACCTCGCGGAATCCTTTGCTCATTTGACGAATTGAACTCGGATCCAGCCCGATTGGATGACCAGTTCAACTTGGGTCCACAAGAGCGGAAGAACAACCAGACAAGCCCAACGATCAAAATCAGGATAATGAACGAACGACCGGGGCGCTTTTTGTTCTTTTTCTGGAAGTTATAACTGCATTGATAACAAAAATGAGCGTCGCGACGGTTCTCGGTTTGGCATCGAGGGCAATAGATCAAGCCATTAACCTTTGGACAGGGGTGGAGAGGACTTACTGGATCGAACGAAACCCTGATCAGGAGGCTCAAAACAAGGTAAACCTTTAAATCCAGGACCCAATTATAAAAACCCCTTATTTATTATCAACCTCTATCCACCAAGACCGAGATAACCCTATCTTCGGTCATCGGTTCAGTCCAAATCAAAAAGGCCCGGCTCCCCAAGGAGTCGGGCCTTTTTTGCAGACTAGCTCAGTCAAAGGGTGATTTTTGCTTTTCACGTAGGGCCGCCAGCTTCACGGCCGCCTCTTCTTGGTCTACTAAAGGTTGGAACTTCTTCTTTTCATTGGACTTCATATAGGCTTCGTGAGCGGTGATCTTGCCCTCTTCATAGAAATTCATCAGGCACTGATCCATGGTCTGCATCCCCTGCTTGGCGCCCAACTCGATAAGTGAATTAAGACCGGACACCTTACCGGTTCTTATCAAGTTGGGAAGGCTTTTGTTATAGGTCAAAACCTCGATAGCGGCACAACGACCCTTCCCGTCCTTGGTCGGACAAAGCTGTTGGGCCACGATGCCCTTGGTGCTGGAAGCCAGGGCCCCGCGGGCCTTTTCCCGTTCATCCGAAGGGAAAACATTAATGACGCGGTCAATGGTCTTGGCGGCGGAATTGGTGTGCAGGGTCCCAAAGACCAGAATGCCCATTTCCGCGGCGGCAATGGCCAAGGAGATGGTTTCATAATCGCGCATTTCACCGACCAGGATGATATCCGGGTCTTGGCGCATGGAAGAACGCAGCGCCGCCTTGAACGAATGGGTGTCCCGATGCACTTCCCGCTGGGTTATCTTGCACTTTTTGACCGGATGAACGAATTCGATCGGGTCCTCGATGGTTAGGATGTTCCCTTCCCGGTTATCATTGATCTCGTCGATCATGGCCGCCAAGGTCGTGGATTTACCCGAGCCAGTGGGGCCGGTAACGAGGATCAATCCCCGCTTTACTTTACAAAGTTCCCGGACCACCGGTGGCATCCCTAGCTGTTCAAGGGTCAGGATCTTGGTCGGAATGGTACGGAAAACCGCGGCAATACCTTGTTGGTTGAAAAAGACATTGCAACGGAAACGGGCAACCCCCGGCACCTCATAGGCATAGTCGTAATCATGCCTTTGCCAGCACAACTGCCATTGTTCCGGGCTCATGGTTTCATACAACAGCCCTTGCAGCATTTCTTCCGTTAGGACCCAGTCTGCCAGGGGCACCAATTCCCCTTTGGCACGCAAAAGAGGTTGATTACCTACCGTTAAATGCATATCGGAGGCTTTGCGTTCCACCATCGTGCGGAAGAGGTCGTCAATGGCCGCCATTAGCTTTCCTCCGCCAAAATTTCATCCGCTTGGACCTGGGTGATCTTTTTGGCCGCCACCAGTTCTTTGAGGGCAGTTTCCATGGTCTGCATGCCGATCGCGCCGCCAGTGGAGATCATTGAGGGTATCTTGAAATAATCCCCTTCCCGGATCACATTGGCCATGGCCAGGGTGTTCACCAATATTTCAAAGGCCGGGACCATCGCAGTTCCTTCGGAATTGATGAGAAGACGCTGAGAAACAATACCCACTAAGCTTTCCGAAAGACTGGCCACCGCTTGGGATTGCTCCGATGCCGGGAACAGATTGACCACCCGGGAGATAGTCGCCGCCGCCGACCCCGTGTGCAAGGTGCCGATGACCAAGTGGCCCGTTTCTGCCGCGGTCAGGGCCAGACTCATGGTCTCATAATCGCGCATTTCCCCCACCATAATGATGTCCGGGTCCTCGCGCAAAGCGCTTCGCAAGGCCGAAGCGAAGGTTTCCGTATGCGGGCCCACGCTGCGTTGGTTGACCAGTGATTTTTTTCGTTTGTGGAGGAACTCGATCGGATCCTCGATGGTGATGATATGTTCTTCGCTTTCATCATTCATATAATCGACCAGTGCCGCGCAGGTGGTTGACTTGCCCGACCGTCCCGGGCCCGTGATGAGGATCAGTCCTTGATTGGCGTCGGAGAATCTTTTTAGGATGGGTGGCAATCCCATCTCGTCGATGGACATCACCCTGGAACTAAAATGACGGAAAACCGCGTCCAGGCCCTTCCGCTGGCGGTAAATGTTCACACGGAAGCGTTCCCCATTTTCCATGGCATAGGCCGTATCCAGTTCCCAATCCTGGGCCAGTTTGGCCTTCATGTTATCGTCGAGTATCTCCATGATGAGCTTGTCGCATTCGGTCGCGGAAAGGGGTTGGGGTGTAATGGGTTGCAAACGGCCCAATTGACGCACGAAAACCGGCGCTTCGGAAGCGATGTGAAGGTCCGAACCCTTACGGGAAATACAAGCTTGGAGGTATTTATCGATCTGGGCCATGGCTCTTTCGAACCGCCGAAGGATGAAGTGAACTTAGGAAGGATTATAAAGTAAAAAGGCCGGCAACACTGGAGAATTTGTCGTTTTAGTACCGGAATAGATGATCAGCGCTTGGGGCCCTTTTTGCGCATGCTCTCAAACACCTGCTTCATGATAACGTCTTGGACCTCTTTGTCCATATCTACGAATGAGATCCGGTCATAGTGGTGGGTAATACCGTTGATGACCACGTCCTCACCGCCGACCACTTTGCCAATAACATAGGCTGGCATTCCGTCCGGCAACTCGATCTCCATGTCCAACTTGGAATCGAGTGGGCTATGTTTGCTGACGCTGAACTTGAGACCACCTACCGATATATCCCGGCTGCGGCCAACATTGAAATTGCTGCGGAAGATGGAATCGTTCCTGAAGTTGCGGTATTTAACAGGAACCGTCAGTTCTACGCGGACAAAACGGCGTTTTTCCTGCCTCTTCGGTTGTTCTTCCATGACATTTCCTTATTCATACAACGCTGCGACCATTTAACTGACATTTTACAAAATACAGCCTAGTTCGGCCACTTATATGGGCAAATAAGATAAAGGCAAGCGTTGTTACTGACCTTTGAATTCGACCGTACGGCTATTTCCATAATCGCTGACAAAAACGTTGGGCGGAACGGCATTATCCACCGCGATACCAATGGGCACATTGGCATTGAATGAGAAAGAACTGATGTTCGAGGAAGGACTTGCACCCCACTCCGCCACATAGGACGGCGATGTTAGGTTGGAAATGTTCCACTCAACCACGCTGAACGAAGAGGACATATTAGCGATAAAAAGCTTTCCATTTCCGTTCAAAGCGATGCCCGAGGGCGAGACAAACAAGTTGCCCGAATTAAGCTTGTCATAACTCCAAGAGCCCAGCGTGCTACCCGTGCTGTTGAACAAAGAAACCTTGTTCGCACTTGTATCCGCGACATAAAGATAGGTCACACCGCCCGACAAAGTAACAGCGATGCCATAGGCCGTGCAACCCGCTGTTGTTAACAGACCAGCCCCTGGCACAGAGTATGATCCACCCACAAACCCCATGACGTTATCAGTACAGACCGTTGTTCCCACAATATCGGTACCAAACACATCATTGCTACTGTCCGAGGCCATGCCATAGGGAAAAATCCAATCCCCACTTGGAGCATAAGAAGAATAATACGAGGGCGAATTGTAACCTGATGGATAAGCACTCGCGGAACTCCCGATATAGGCACTACCAGGCACACCACTGCTAGGAAAAGCCAAGACCAACCCCGGTGTCGGAAAGGACTTAACGATCGTGGCCCCGCCATTCATCACCGCCAAACCACCCCCAAAAGAATAACTTGGTGTAGAAGCTATGAGTTCTAACCCAGCCGTGGCCACCGGCGATGGAGTCGGACTCATATTGAAACCTTCGATCCAGCTATTCGTGGCATTGTTGTAATTCGTGTAAAGGATCGTCGCCGCACCGTTCGCAGGACCCGAGACCGCCAAACCGCTTGAAGGGGTCGCATTCGGAAGGACAAAGATGGACAGAACATTGCTAGCCAAGTCCGCCGTGGTCTGTTCATAAGCGCAGTAAGACAAAGTTGTGTTCACCCGGAAAGTGAAACTGGGCCCTGTAGTGGAACCATTCCCCACGCTGGTTACCTGTAGCCAGGCATATCCCACTCCATGGAGCTTGCAGCAATAAACATCGTTCAAGGCCAAGGGATAACTGCTTGCCGAAGCACCACTTCCGGTCAAGACAAAGGATTTCGAGGTGCTGGAATTGATCTCAAAATTGTTCGTCGGTGGCACCGTCAAATAGTTGGCCATCACCCCCGTGCCCATGTAAGCGATTCCCACAACGCCGCTGGCGTTCGCTAATTGATAACCCTGCGCACCCATATAGAGGCATTCAATATCATTGCTTGCGGCGGTCGAGCTGACAGTATTGGTCTCAAAGTTGTAATAATTATTCTGGGGCAAGGCAGTCACTTCATAACAACCTTTATTCAAAGGTCCCAACTCCATGGAAAGAACGCCGGAATTAAGCGGTGCCGCAGCCACGGCCAAGGCCTGTCCACTGCTGGTATCGGCTATTTCCACGGAAATGGTTTGATAGGTCACATGGCTTCCCAAGCTGACGGGAAAGCTGAACGTTCCACTGACACCGGAGGCTGAAAGCGGCCCATAGCTGCCCGTTACCGAGGTGCCCGCGCCGCTGACGTTGTAATAGATCGTGTTTTGAGAAGCGCCCACGAACTGCACGCCTGAGTGATTATTGGAAGAAAGCTGGACATTCAAGACCCCCGACCCTGCGGGAGCGCTTGGTTGGGTTCCTTTACCGCATCCCCAAAAGAGGATCGCCGGGGTCACTGTCAGAAAAAACACTGCCAAAACCAATTTGGTCTTCATAGGCACCTTGGAGAAATGGTCTGTAGAACGTTCGAAGGCAATTCTATCGCTCCTCTATTCCCCGTCAATGAGAAAGGCCCACGGAAAACCCCGGGAAGGAAAGGATTTACCCGCCTTTTACCTGTTTTGAGGTCTTATCTAGATTCTTTATTTCAAAACCGGGAAGGCGGTGATCCTCAGGCGTGTCGATCCATAAGGTACCAACGTCAGCTTTTCCAACGGAGCCATGCTTTGGACCGGGCTTTGAGGCGGGGGAGCCGCAGCGCCTTGGGATGCCTGCCAATCCTGTAGCAATTTTCCTTGGACTGACACCTGCAAAGGTTCATTCCCAGGTTCGAAAGGATTCCCTTTCAAGGATTTTTGGGTCAATTGCAGGGATCTTTTCAAATTTCCAGTATCAATGGATAAGGCATAGTTCCAAGGACTTTCGGGGCCCGCCGACAGATCGTATTTTTTCTGTCCTTTTGGCTCGTAAGGAAAGGGTTCGAAATTCATCCAACGGGTCTTGATACCTAAGCTATAGATCAGCGGTCCCCTTTCGATACTGATCGAATCCTGATACCACTTTCGAACATGAAAAGACATCGGCAGTCGAAGGGTCACCGTTTGCGTATCGTTCCATTGACGGTTCAGTTTGTAAAAGGTACCCGGGGCCAAGGACCCCTGACTGGCTTCCGGCAGTTTTATAGAAGCGTCTTTCGTCCACTCCGGTATCCGGAAATAGATGGGAAAGGTCACAGCCCGTTGGGTCGTTATCCGAAAGGTGATCGTATCGTCGAAAGGATAATCGGTCACTTCCTCGATCTTGACCGGCACTCCACTTACCCGGGTCTCCACCACATTAGGCGCGTAAACCACCGCCGCCAATCCTCCATCGGGCGAGGCCATCCATAAGTGGGATGTCAGTTTGGGCCAGCCCTGGTGCATATTCGCGGTACAGCATCCGTAGTGAGGCTCCAGTCCGAAAAGATTGCCGCCGCTAGAAACCGTGGCGTAAATGGGGTGGTCAATAAAAGCACTGATCACCTGGTTGGATTGTTCCACATACTGATGCTGCCAATAATCCGGGGTGCAAGCGGCAGGCAAGGAGTTGTAGGCTACTTTTTCTAGTCGATCCGCATAGCGCACATCCCCGGTAATGGAAAGGTCGTTTTCTAACGAGAACATCATTTCAACAATGGCGCAAAGTTCCGTACCCTGGGATGGATTCACCCCCGCCAAACATTCATCGCCGCTGAAAAGTTCATTCGGCTCGCCATGGTAACGATCCAATTGTTCAATGGCCCGCCAAGCTAGTTTTTTATACCTTTCATCCCCCGTCAGCCGATAAAGCAAGGCGGGCACTTTCAGACCCATGGCATTGTTCACCACATGCCCACCCCAGGTCCAACCTTCCGATTTGTGCTTGACCGGCAGGTCCCAAAAGTGATGGGTCCAGTCATAGCCTTGATTGGCGGCCTTTACCGCCGCGTCCAACAGCCAAGGTTCCTTGGTATGGTCATAAAGCCAATAAAGGGTCATCACATAATCGCCCCAGCGGAAATAATTCCATGAGAACAAATGACGTTGATCCAATTGAACATCGATGTTGCGGGCGGACCGTTCCATCGCCGGCAAGACCCTCGGGTCTTGGGTGGCTTCCTGATATTGGGCGAGCACTTTGAGGATGATGAATTCGGGCCAGGGATCCCGTGGCGCGTTGGGGGGCGCGTGGGTTCCGGTCGCTGGCTGCCCGACCTGGGGCCCTAACCACCCATCGGCCGTTTGGTGGGCCAAGATATAATCGACCCAGCGTTTCACTTTAGCTTTCAGTTTGGCGTCATCGATCAGGTAAGCCATAGGCACCAAACCGTCCAACCAATAAGGCGCCCTTTCCCATCCCTCCGCCTTACCGCCGATCCAACCGCTATCCTTCACGTCAGGCCAAAATTCATCCAAGTGTCCGGTCAACCCGGAGGCTTGAAGTCTCAACTGTCCCAAAAGCCAGCCTTGCGGCTTCACCTCCCCCAAAGGCAGGGTGGAAAAAGCGGGTGGCACCAAGCTTTCCAACCGAGAGTCTTTGCCCGGCATCCCTTCGTAATGATCATAAAGCCACCATCCCAACGTCCCGAACAGGACCAGGGCAAAGACCGACAGGAACCAAAACCATTTTGGTTTATGGGAGGGCGGGGGATTTTCAACCATGTCGAGAGGACCTCAAACCGTTATGGAAAGCGCACCATTAAAGCACTTTTGAGGCACATCCGGGTAGGGGCTCCAATAAAAAACCCCTGGAGTCCTGTGGGCACCAAGGGTTTTTGTGTTCAGCTTCACATCTATTCAATTGTCCCTACTTTTAGACTCCTCAACTGAATAATAAGCCCAAACAACTCTTCAGCCTCATCACAACTTTGAAAAGCGACCCTTTTCTGGTTGCCGGACCCATGCCGGCTAACGCCCTGTGTGGCGCCGTCTGAAGGATCCCCCTCTTCATATCAAGATAGACAGCGGGCTCTATTTTGTTTATGACCATGGTCAGGATTCAGCAATTTTTTATCGGGGTCTTATGAGCGAATACGTCTGTCTTCAGTGTGGAAAAGAATTGGAATACGATTGGGCCCCTTGCCCGAACTGCGGGTGGAAACCGCCCGAACCTTGGGAAATCACCCAAGAAGACGAAGAGTTTTACGAAGAAAAGATCACTCTCGATAAACCCCGGCCCTGGGTCCAAATAACCACCTGGCTCCTTTTAGCACTTGGTCTTTTAGGGTTGATCCTCTTTTTGGCCCGGTAAGAAGAACAAAACCCGGTTATAATGCGTGCCATCTCTTAGCTTTTTGGCCTCAAATCCCTATTTATAGGTCGGCTAAATTGAATTCTTTCCGTCGTTTATCTAAAAAAACCGTCATGCTTATCCTTTCGTCCCTTCTCTTGTCCCCTCCAGCCACTTGGGCCCTGAGACCCATCGAACATTATCACGATCTGATCGCGGGTGAACCTGAACCCGGATACCGGGATGGTTCCTTCGAATCAGCCCTTTTTAACGGTCCTCAAGGACTCGCTCTGAACGGGGATGGCACCCGGCTCTACGTTGCCGATAAGAACAATAATTGTATTCGGGTCATCTTCAGGGATCAGAACAACCGGGTCGAAACCTTGGCCGGATCCTCAAAACCCGGGGATTCCAATGGTTCCCTTAAAGAGGCTTCCTTCAATAAGCCAACCTTATTGACCTACATTGGTAATGACCAGTTGATCGTTTATGATTCGGGCAATTTTAAGTTCCGCTCGATCGATCTGGCAAAAGGACAGGTCACTGATCTGGCTGGCAATGGCAAACAAGGCGATGTGGATGGAAAACCCGCCGAGTGTTCCCTCAATGATATTTGGAACATGGTCTATCTAGCCACCGACAACGCGATCTTTTTTTCTGAGCCGAACAACTATCGTTTAAGGAAGCTCGACTTGGTCGACGACTCGGTCTCTTCGGTTCTCTTGAACGACACCAAGATCCTGAGGCCCGGGGCTCTTTGCCTTTATCAAGGCAGCCTCTGCATCGTTGATTCCGCAAGTTCCAACGTATTCAAGGCCGATATCGTCAAAAAAGTTTTTGATCCGATCGGCAATTTTGACGCCGGCGACAAAACCCTTTCAACAGTCACTGCCATCGCCGCCTCTGGCAAAGACCTTTACGGCGCCAGGCTAGGAGTGGCTCAGCCTTGGGTTCGTCTGCCAGGCAACATACCAGTTCGTTTTTTCGATATTTGGGGTCATGAACTCTCCCCCAAACTGGCTCCCGCAGCCTTCGTGAACCGCCAAGTCTTGGGCCTGCTTCCGGATCCAAACCATGAGAAAAAATTCATTTTCACGGGCAAATCCCTGTCTTGCGTCTCTTCTTTCAAGGACTATAACTTCGCCCCCGGCGAGGACATTGGCACCTATAACGCTTCCGGGATGAGCGAATTCGATTACCCGGATAAAAAGCCTCCCAAAACCTTCCGCATCCTTATCGTGGGCAATTCCCTTTCTTATTCCATGACCTTCGCCGATCAACGGGCGGGCACCTGGAACCGCAGCCGGTCTTTTCCCAAAGAACTTGAACTGTTCCTGAACACCAAGGCGGCCCTGGAGGATAACCCGCTTAATTACGAGATCCTTTCCATCGGACACCCTGAAGCGAACGTCTCTTGTTTCATTTGGCCCTATTACGAAGTTCCGGACTTGGTCAAAAAATTCGACATCGACTTCGTGCTTTTCATCATGCCTACCCAGACCTCTTATTCCTGCAACTTCTATTTCCAGAACCCAATCACCGCCGAGGGCATTCCTTCCGCCAAGAGCGATCCTGAATACTTGCTAAAACCCTGGAAAGACAAGATCCCCGAGGGCATCCCTAAGGATTTCTACGAAAAATGCCTGACCCATAATTGGGTCAAACCGGCCTCAAAAACCCAGTTGGATTTCCAGCCGACCCAAGTCACTTTGACCGATCCCGCGGTCAAAGAAGATGTGCTCGAGTTATTGAGCAAGCCGATCAAGATGCTGGCGGACAAATTGAAGGTCTTGAAGAACAGCGAAGGAAAACCCGTGGACTACCATATGTTCTTGATCTTCAGGGACGAAGTGAACCCGGCGACCGAGCTCCAGCGCAGCTTTTGGAAAGACATGGCTAAAAGGGACGATTTCCCTTTATATGACATGGTGGGCGATTTTTTAGCCTTCAAACCGACCTACGAGGGAATGTATTCTTATGAGGATTGGCATTACAACGCCAATGGAACCCCACTTTATGTCCAATTAGTGGCTCACGAATTGCTGCGCCAGCACCTAATCCCTTTCCCCACACCCAAACCGGAGCCTTCCAAGTAAGGGTTCAAAAGCACTTTCAATGGCCCTTGCGGGCCGCCTTCTGATGGAAAACGAAGATACACCCCAGTATGAAAACCATTAGGGCGGCGCTGGCCGAATAACGGTCAAGGTTTAGCCCTCCATGGTCGACCGGCTTGTCCAAAAAATCGCCCAAGACCGCGCCCAAGGGCCGGGTCAGGATGAAGGCCGCCCAAAAAAGAAGGGTTCGGGAAACCTCAGTAAAGTAGTAAAGACTGGCGACGACACCTAAAAGCACCACAAAAACCCCAATACCGCCCAAGTAACCCATTTTTTCCGTGTCCGCCGTCCAATCGCCCAGGGCAGTTCCCAAGGTTTGGGAGAACATGATGGTCATCCAATAGAAGATCTCGGTCTTTGGTGAACTAACGGTATTGATGGCAACCGATCCCAAGGTGAGATACCAAAGGGCCAAGGATCCCAAAAGCAAACTTAACAACAAGGTACTCCCTCCGGGATAACCAATACCGAGAGACCTATCGGCAAAATCGGCCATGGTAGTGCCGACCGTGGTCGTGGCGATAATCGTGAACCAATATATGACCGGATGAAATCTTTTGGCCTTGATCTGGATCACTACCGTGATCAGGAAGATCGCCGCGAAGATGATCGTCCCCACCAAATAACCCAGGTTCATGGACATGGTGACTGCGTCGCCCGCGGTCTCTCCTAAAGTGGTAGCGGCGATCTTGATGGCCCAAAAAAGCAGGGTCAATTCGGGAACTTTACTCAACACGTTATCGCTCTTGGTCTCGGCCATTCCTTCTCCAGTACCGGATCCTTATTGTCCCAACACCAGCAATCGGAACGTTCCGGGAATGACCTTGCGATGGGGTTTTCCTTTGGTTTTCGAGTCTTGGTGTTGTTCCACGGTCTTGGCTGTCGGCAAGAATATATGCCCTGTCTTCGCGTCAAAAGCCAAGGTGCGAGCCCCCGGTTCGGTCGTAACATTGCCGACCAAGGTGAAATGATCCGGCGCGTCTTCATGAACAACGGTCAAAGTTCCATCCCCATTGGAAACGAATACATTAGCTAAAGCGGGGTCAAAACAGGTTCCGTCGACATGTTCACCGATGGGAAAGGTCTGTATCACTTTTCCGTTTAAAGCACTCATGATTACCAAGGTCTTGTTACGGCATCCACTAAAGAGCAGGTTGTTCTGAATGTCCATCGACAGCCCTGAGGGTGAATCCCCGGGAGCCAAGGGCCAACGGGCAAGGACCTTCAGGGTCTTAGCGTCAAGCTTGATGATCTCACTGGAACTTTCCAAATTGTCATAAAGGACACCCTGTCCGTCACTAACCGCCACTTCGGGCGCGGCCTTCAGGTCGATGGTCTTGACCAGTTCGTCCTTTTTCGGATCGATGATCGTCGCGTTCTTGCTGTCACCATCGAAAGTAAGGACCATACCTGTGGACTTGTCATAAAGGATGACATCCGTATCCGCATAGGTCTTGATCTCGGCCAAACGTTTGAACGTCTTCAGGTCGAAGACCACCACGCTACCCGGGTCACCGCTGGTGGCGTAACCCTTCCCCAGTTCGGACAGGACCACTACTCCATGGGGACGGGGTACATTCTCAACGGCTCCAATGAGTTTGTAAGTGTCCGCGTCGATCACTTGGACGCTGTTGTTATGTGTCAGATAGACCCGTCGTGCGTCGCTATCGACCGTTAAAAAGTCCCAACCATCATCCCCAGGCAAGGCCACCTTTTGAATGATCTTATAAGTCCCAGTCGTGTTTTGGGCCTGGCAATAACCGGTCAAGATCATCAAGAACAGCGATAAAACTTGGGCGTACCGATTCATGAACAACCTTTCCGGAACTGTTGTGTGATTCTACGCATTTTAGACGCAAGGAGCCTTGCTTCGGGCTGGCCAAAGTTCGATAAATGGCATGTAAATGCAGAACAACAAAAAAGCCTGTCAGCGAAAGCTGACAGGCTTTTGATCTAAATGGCGGGGTTGACGGGGCTCGAACCCGCGACCTCCTGCGTGACAGGCAGGCGCTCTAACCAAGCTGAGCTACAACCCCTTGCAGGAGACGGAAAATGAAGGAAGGAACTTCCATCGCTTTGTCACGCCCTTGTAAGGGAAGCGAAACGAGGGCGTATAGTACCCACCCTTGTGGTTTTCGTCAATACTTCAAGGGCCCTGAAGCTGGCCCTTTTTCTTAGGAAACCGGCTGGGGTTCCAACTCACCCGCTGGTTTTTCAAGTTTGAATTTCTTTACCGCGAAACGGGACATAGTGTTCTTGAGGACACTCTTTGCCGAAATTTTGTACAAGTATTCGCCCACCGGCATCTTGGTAGCGTCCCAAATAGTGACAGCGTAGGCGCCGCCTTCTTTCTTTTCTTCTAATTTGGCCGCCAACCCGCCGGTCGCGTCGAAGATCTCCAGGGTGACGTTGCAGTCTTCCTTGAGGAAATAATAAAAACGCACCGGGCCCGGCTGAGGTGGATTGGGCAAGATACCCAGGTCCTCAACGAAGGTAGCGTCGATCAAACCCTGATCAACGGTGACATTGATATCTTTCACTTTCAGCACCGGGAACTGATCACTGTGCAACCGGATCTCGTACTTACCCTCTTTGAGCATCGAAAAATTAAACTTACCTTCTACATCCGTCGCGCAGGAAGCGACCACTTTGTCGCCCTGGGCCATTTCAACTTTTGTCCCCTCGATGGGCGTCTTTCCATCCTTGCGGAGGAAATGACCGAAGACTTTACCCAGACGGTCGATGATGATCTTACGGCTG
Organism: candidate division FCPU426 bacterium; assembly: GCA_027452205.1. GTDB lineage: Bacteria > Oederibacteriota > Muellerivitia > Muellerivitales > Muellerivitaceae > Bog-1183. The sequence continues at coordinate 24,729 of DAIDGV010000015.1, forward strand.
GCGGCCAAAGCGCCGGGCTTCCCTTTTTTACTGACCGCCGCTACGTGAAAATACCAGGTACCTTGCGCGACATCTTTGAGGGTCACCATACGTTCAGTGGTAAAAGTGTCCTGGGGTGTCAGTGTTTCGACCGGATTCGCGCTTATCTTGTAGAAATAGCCTTTAGGCGTGAAGGATCCGTCATGGCGGTCCTCCCAGGTAAAGACCGGCGATTGGTCATTGATGGCTTCCCCTTCGCGCGGGTGGGTGGGGCTGGCGATGACCGGTGGCGGCATCTCGCCCGCCGCGATCAGCACCAGGAAATGGGTCGGCGCGGAAAGATTGCCCGCTTTGTCCCGGGCGGTCACATGGAAGTACCAAGTACCCGGTTCATCGGCCTTCACTTCTACCGAGGAACCCATCAGTTTGAGGGCGTTATCCGGCATAGGCACCGTGTCCGGCTTTTTATCGAACGAATGGTAGTAGCAATCGATGCCTGACAGTTTGGGAGCCGAATCGATCTTGATCTCGACCTGGGTCTCCGAATACCAGCGTTCCCGGTCCGGATGGCTGGTCGAAGCCACATGGGGCGCCTCGGGCTTTTGTACGTCGATCTTCACCTTGTAATGGGCCGTTTGTTCGCTGATATTTCCCGCCCGGTCCTTGGCGACCAAATGAAAGTACCAGACACCGCTTTCCTGTTTGGGGAGTTCCAGACGGGTTTTGTTGAGGAATATGCCGTTCTCACCGTTAAGCTTGGTATTGGGACTCAGGTCAAAGGCGTAGTAATAGCCCACAATACCCGTCGCGTCCGAGGGGGGCAGCCAAGTAAGCACCGGCAAGGGATTGGAGCTCCAATCGTCGCTGGAGTGCGTCGGGCTGGAAACCTGGGGTGTGCCTACGCTTGCGTCAGACAAACAGGCCGCCGTGGCATTACCCTCGAACTGCTCGTTCCCCATTTTGTCGACGGCGTGTACGGAATAATAGTAGACGGTGTTTTCTTGAAGCTGAGAGCCTTTGTCGATGTAAGAGATCTCTTTGACCTCGCCATCGGTCGAGACCAGCTTGGGTTTTTGGCTTTCGATCCAGCGATAGACCCGGTAAAAGTTCAAGCCGGACACCCGGTCTTCCGCCGGGGACCACTTGAGTTCAATATCCCCGCCCGCCAAGGGAGTCGCCTTCAGCTGGACCACCGGGGTTGGGGGCGCGATGTCGATGGAAACGGCCACCATCTCGGTTTCCGGATATTCTTCCACGTTGCCCGCGGCGTCCTTGGCCCGGCAACGGAAAGCGTAACGCATACCATCCTGGCCCTGATAAGCAGCATTCTTGTTGTTCACATTGACCAGCCAATCAGTCCAAGCACCTGTCTCGCCCACCTTGACCTGCACGTCAAAAGCCACCACTTCGCCGCTGGCGTCGGTAGCGTCCCAGTTCAGGGCCAGTTGGGTCTTATCCATCAGGGCCGGTAAACGAACCATGGTGGATTTGGGCGGGGTCATATCGACCCAAATGGGGTAATGGGTGGCTTCTTTACTGACATTGCCCGCCTTATCCTTGGCGGCGATGTGGAAGTACCACTTTCCGTCCTTCAAGGCCGGAGCGGTCATAAAGGTGCGGTTGACCCATTCGCCGTTGCCCGGGCCAGGAATGGTATGTGGATGCTGGTCGATGACCACGTAATAGCCGTCGATGCCCGCCATGTCCTGGGGCACTTCCCAGGTCAATTTGGGCGCGGCGGACTTGACCCAGCGATGAACCGGGTGGGTCAGGCACTTCACCACCGGGGCAACAGCGTTGGAATCGATCATCATTTTGAAATGAGCCAAGGCGCCGATATTTTGGGCCTTGTCCTTCGCGCAAACATGGGCATACCAAGTGCCGTCTTCCGGCAGATTAAAGGTGACGCTCCGGCTAGTGGTCCAGGCCATCTCTTTAAGCGACGGCATCCAGTTCTCTTCCCGATTGAAGATCGTGTAATAGCCTTCGATGCCCGAAAGATCAATGGGATCTTTCCAGGTCAGTTCCACATGACGGCCCGCGAACCAGCGGTTCGGGTCCGGATGGGTGGGCGAGGTCAATTCAGGCGCTTCGACATGGGTATCCAGGCGAACGGTGTAAACGGTCGACTCTTCACTGATGTTGCCTGCCTTATCGGCGCAAAGGACCGACAGGTAATGCTCGCCATCTCGGGGAATATCCAGATTGATCTCGCCCTTTTCGATATAGCTAGAGCCCTGAGCCGCCGGTTTCACCCGCGGATCGTCCGTAAAGGTGTAGTAATAACCTGCCACACCCGAAAGGTCGCTGGGCGATGTCAGTTGGAAGACCGCCTTGGTCTTGGAATACCACTCGTTCTGGTCCGGATGGGTAGAAGAAGTGATCGTCGGCTGGGACACTTTGGTGTCGATATGCAGGGCATAGTGTCCAGCTTTTTTGGAGAGATTACCGGCCTTGTCCTTGGCGGTGATATGGAAATACCAAAGACCGTCCTCGGTCAATTCAAAGGTGAGGCTCTTTTGTTGGGTGAAAAGCGCCGTCTCCGGCTCAGGGATCGTATCCACCCGGCGGTCGATGCTGTAGTAATAACCGTCGATACCCGAAAGGTCTTCCGGTTCTTCCCAGGTCAGGGTCACCGCCCGGGCCCGGTACCACTTCTTCTCGTCGGGATGGGTGAAAGAATTGACTACTGGGGTCTTAGCTTCGGTATCTATACAGATCTTAAAATGGGTCGCTTGAGAGGAAAGATTCTCCGCCCGGTCTTTCGTGCGCACATGGAAATAGGAAACACCATCTTTGAGCTTGTCGACATTGATCTTGGTCTTGGTCGTCCAACGGGCATCCTCGGGCAGGGGCATCGCATTGGGGTCTTCATTGAGCAAGTAATAGAATCCATCAGTGCCCGACAGGTCCTGGGTCGGCACCAAGGTTAGTTCCAGCTTGCTCTTGGAATACCATTCGTCGCTCTCGGGATGTGTGGGCGAGGAAACCGCCGGGGCTTGTGCTTTGGTATCGATGCGGATGGGATAATGGGCCGCTTGAAGACCCACATTGCCAACCGCGTCCAGGGTAGAGATATGGATAAACCAAATATCGTCGTCCAGGGGCCCCAGGGTAATGCGGTTCTCCTTGGTCAGGTCCCCTTTGCTCGGTCCCGGCACCGTGTCGGGCACTTTGTCGGCCTTCACGTAATAACCCACCACACCGGACAGATCATCGGGCGTTTCCCAAGCGATGACTGGCGTCGGGTTCGGGACCCACTTGTCCGGATCAGGATGAGTGGAGCTGAATACCTTCACTGGCGGCAAAGCCTCGGTATCGATGTTCACCCGGTAATGGGCCGCTTCCATTCCGATATTGCCGGCCTCATCCACACCCGCCACATGGATATGCCAAATGCCCTGGGAAAGGCCCTGCAGGACAATGCGGTTCGAATCCGTATAAGTGGCCGCGGCTGGATCGGGGACCGAATCCGCTTTTCGATCGAGAACATAGTAATAACCGGTCAAATGAGCCGGGGCGGCCAAGTGCAATTCGACCATATCGCTCTTTTCCCACTTGTCCTGCTGGGGGTGGCTGGTCGAGGTGACTACCGGTTTATGCACCACCGGGGTTCGCAAAGACAGGGTCTCGGTGACCGCCAAAGAAGAGGACCGATGGGCGCTGATAACTTTAAATTCATACTCCGTATCAGCCTTGAGACCGGTCAAAAAGACCCGGTGTTTCGTGCGGTGGGCCTTGTCCTGAAAGGTTAAATTCAGTGCTGGGGCATCTTCCTTCACCCCGTAATGCACCTCGGAAGTGGCGGCAATATCCGTGTTCCAGGAAAGCACCACACTTTGGGAAGTGATCCTTTCGATGTGAAGTTCCGAGATGACCGGCATCCGGGCCATATCAAAGGTGGACCGAAGCAAGGAGGCGTGGTTCTCGCTGCCGGCGTAAAGATAGTCATAGAACACGCAGAAAGACCGGACGCCTTCCATATCTCCCGCGTAAGAGGTTTTCCACTCCACACCATCGAGGGTCTTTAAGACCCGGCCCGAATTACCCGTTCCCACGAAGAGGGTGTTCTCGAAAACTTCCATGCAATAACAATTCATTTCCCGGGCGCTTTCGTAAGCCACCAGCCAGTCCCGGCCATTGTTCGTACGGTAGATACGCACACCCTTCGATCCCGAGGTGCCCGCATAAAGAGCGCCGTCGAATTCCTTCAGGCATTGAATGAAACTTTGTCCGGTAGAAGCCACCTCTTCCCAGTTCAGGCCGTCCTCAGTGCAGAAGATCAACCCGCTGGGATAGGTGCCCACATAGAGCTTGTTCTTGAAAACACCCATGGCGGTCACTGCCGCCTCACTCAAGTTTGCCACCGCGTTCCAGTGAAGGCCGTCATAGGCGTAGATCTTCCCCTGGGAACTGGTGCCGGCATAAAGGCGGTTCTTGAACTCGATCAGGGTATGGATACGGTCTTCGCCGGTAGCGAAGGATTCCCGCCAGCTTTCACCGTCAGTCGTGTAGTAAATGGAACCGTTCAGATTGGTCCCCGCGAAGAGGACCTTTTCCTTGCCGGGCGTGCCATAGGCAGTCAGGCAATAGATCTGGGTGGAATAATCACCGCCGTCCTTGACCCGGGGGTCCGGCGTGAAGAACTTGGTATCGGTCTTGGTAACTAAATTGGACTTCCAAGAACCTGCCGTACCGCTATTGGAGTAGAAGACCTTGTCTCGGCCTGTGGCCGCGAAGATCTTCCCTTTGAACTCCGCCAGGGAATAGAACATGGAAATCTCTCTAAAATCCTCCACCGTCTCGAAATAAGCGGGGGCGGCTGTGGAGAAATAAAGGTCAATGGCGTTCTTGAGATTATCGAGGGCTTCTTTGGGATTACGGCCTTGGGCCTGGCAACCCGGTAAAGCGACACAGCGCGCCAACACATGGCTCGCCCGGGTCTCCAATTCGATCTGGAACTCGTAGAGGAAAGTTCTATTTTGAGCGTTGTCGTCTTTTTTCACGGTGGACCCTGGTGCGAATTACCCGCGGCGCGCCTGATTTGCGGCTTCTTGCCGAAAATCACGGCTTGGCAGTGCCAGTTTCTGAACGAGAAACTGGCATGGGTCGGTTATTTTAGACCAATTAGCAGAAGGTTGATAACAACATTATCAACCTCACCAATCTGGATTTAGAGTGGAAATAAAGGGATTTGAAGCCGAATTATTCCTGGATCTTCTTTTTCCATTCGGCCAAAAGATTCAAGGCATCCCGGGGAGTCAGGTCGTCCAATTCCAGGCTTTTAAGCTCTTCCAAAATGGGGTGGCTGGTCCCCGCCCCACCGAAGAAAGTGAGCTGATTGAGCCCTTCCGTGGAGGGGACTTGCGGTTGAGGCTCATCGGTTTCGGAGGCCTTTTCTTTTTTGACCGTGAAAGGATTGCCGGTCTCCAAGCTGGCCAGTATCTTCTTGGACCTTTCGACCACCGACTTGGGCACTCCCGCCAAACGGGCCACCTGGATGCCATAGCTCTTGTCCGTGCCGCCTTCCACGATCTTGCGTAGGAAAAGGATCTGCTCGTTCCATTCCCGCACCGCGATATTGAAGTTCTTCACGTTCGGGAAGGAGGAGGCCAAACGGGTCAGTTCGTGATAATGGGTAGCAAAGAGGGTGCGGGCCTTTAGCTTTTGGGCGATATGTTCCACCACCGCCCAAGCGATGGAGACTCCGTCAAAGGTGGATGTTCCCCGGCCAACCTCATCCAAGATAAGAAGGCTTCGGTTGGTGGCGTGATTGAGGATATTGGCGGTCTCGACCATTTCCACCATGAAGGTACTTTGGCCCTGGGTAAGGGCATCCGAAGCGCCAACTCGGGAGAAAATACGGTCTACAATGCCGATCTTCATCTTCTTCGCGGGCACATAGAACCCGACCTGGGCCATCAGCGCAAGCAGGGCCACCTGGCGGATATAGGTACTCTTCCCCGCCATATTAGGACCGGTCAAGACCACCACTTCGACCCCATCCACTCCTAAGTGAGTGTCATTGGGCACGAATTGGTCCGAGGAAAGAATGCGGTCCAACACTGGGTGGCGGCCATCCACAATGGCGAGCTCAGAAGAATCATCCACTTCAGGCCGCACATGACGGCCTGCGTCGGCCACTGTGGCCATACAACCGAATACGTCCAACTCGGCGATAATGCGGGCCACCCGTTGGAGCCGGTGCAGTTCCTTGGCCACTTGCGAGCGAATCGCGTCAAAAAGTTCATACTCGGTCCGGTCAGCCTTGTCCTGTGCCCCCAGTATCTTGCCTTCCATGTCTTTCAATTCTTGGGTGATGAAGCGCTCCGCATTCACCAGGGTCTGCTTGCGGTGGTAATCCTTGGGCACCTTGTCCAGGTTTGCTTTTGAGACCTCGATGTAATAACCGAAGACCGAGGTGTAACGCACTTTGAGGGAACTGATACCGGTCTTTTTCTTTTCCTTCTCTTCCAGGTTCGCGATCCATTGTTTGCCCTCAATGGAGGCGCTTTTGAACTCGTCCAATTCAGCGTTATAGCCGGCCTTGATAAGCCCGCCTTCTTTTAAGGCTAGGGGCGGTTCATCGGCGATGGATTTCTCCAAAAGGTGGTGGATCTCTTTGAGGTTGTCCCACCCTTCCACCTTTTCGCGCAGCCATTCAGCCTTAAAACCTGAAAGAACTTGGTGGATCTTGGGCAAAAGGGCCAGGGTATTGCGTAAAGCCACCATATCCCGGGCATTGGCGGTACCACAGCCGATACGGCCCGAAAGACGTTCTAGGTCGGAAACTTCCCTGAAGAAATCCCTCAAATTTTCCAGGTCGCCCTTGCGGGATAAAAGCTCTTCCACCGCGTCCTGTCGGTGTTTGATCTGGGAAACCGAAGTCAGGGGCGTGACCAACCATTGACGCAAGAGCCGCCCGCCCATCGAAGTGACCGTTTCATCCAACACCGATAGCAGTGTTCCTTCTTTGCCGCCATCCCTCATGGATTTGACCACTTCCAAATTGCGTTGGGTGGCTGCGTCCAGGACCATCCCCTCACCCACTTGGAAGGTCGAAAGGGTCACTAAGTGGGAAAGAACGCTATGAGTGGTCTCTTTGAGATATTGGATGATGGCCCCCGCCGAACAGATAGCCTGGTTCTGGTCTGACAGACCGAATCCATCCAGGGACTTCACTTGAAAATGTTCCAGCAGGACTTCTTTGCATTCGTCCCCGGAGAATTTCCAGTCTTCCATGTGGGACTTCTTGGTGTCATTGAGGGACTTGATGACCTCCGCCCATTCCGATACGTCGGGCTGGGTATTGGCGACGAGTATCTCAGAGGGATTGAACTTTGATAGTTCATTCGTCGCTACGGAGAACCGGTCTGAACCATGCAATTCGCAGGTCTTGAACTCACCCGTGGTCACATCCACGATGGCTAGACCTAAAGCCTGGGTGGAATAAGAAAGGGCGGCTAGATAATTGTTGGATTTCTCATCCAGCATAGCGGCGGAAAGCACCGTGCCCGGGGTGATGACCCGGGTAACCTCGCGTTTGACCAAACCCTTGGCCTGGGCCGGGTCTTCGGTCTGTTCACAGATGGCAATGGAAAAACCCGCCTTGACCAAGCGGGCAATATAGTTCTCGGAGGCGTGGTAAGGGATACCCGCCATTGGCACCCGGGTAGCGCCAGCACCCCGGGCGGTCAGGGTCAGGTTCAGGACCCGGGCCGCTGTCTTGGCGTCCTCGAAGAACATCTCGTAAAAATCGCCAAGACGGAAAAAGAGCATCTCGTCCTTATGGACGCGTTTCATTTCCAGATATTGCCGCATCATCGGCGTTAATTCTTCGGACATAAAAACCTTTGAACCACAGAGTACACAGAGTTCACAGAGTAAATCAAAATCAGAGGACTATTCTTTTAACGCCATTTTTCATCGAAGCAACATTGAAATTGAGAAGTAATCCAATTCTTTTTTCCGTTAATTTCAAATACGTCAAAAGTTGAGCCTCATGGACAGGTTTAACTTCTTCTACGGCTTTCAGCTCAACAATAACCTGATCCTCGACCAAAAGATCAATCCTAAAACCAGCGTCTAACTCAACTTCTTTATATCGAACAGGGACCGGCACTTGCTGTTCAACCTTCAAAGCTCGTGATTTCAACTCATACAACAAACAATGTTCATAGGCACTTTCCAACAACCCGGGGCCCAATTGAGTATGAACCGCATAAGCCGAATCCACGACCGCACCAGATATCTTATTCGTTTCTTCAGAAATCAAATTTTGGTTTTTCATTTTAACTCTGTGTACTCTGTGTACTCTGTGGTTAAAGTGTTTTAATCCTCAACAACGATGGCTTTTTCTTTGATCCGCTTCGACAACTTGTTGGCCAGCTTCTGGGCGGCGGTGCGGGTGGCAAAATGCCCGGTGCGCAGCTTATAAAGAACATAAGTTCCATCCGCCGCGTTCACCGTGACCACGTAATATTTATATCCTGCTTTGCGCAAGCCTTTTTCAGTCAGAAGAAGGTTGGCCTTCTTGGAATAGACCCCGATCTGCACATGGTAAGGGGTGGATTTGAGCACCGGTTGATCCACCGTCGCTTCTTGTTCCGCCTCTTCGGGCGTAGCGGCCTCTTCGATTGGCGTCGCCTCTTCGGTCTCGACCACGGTCGGGGTCACTCCTACTGTTGCAAAAGGCGGCACCAGGGCCGGAGTGGCCGTAACAGCAACCGTCACGGTCGGTGTAGGAACGATCGTGACGGAGGCTTGCAACGCAGGGTGCGTTTTAAGTAGTTCCGCCATACGCGTCTGGGCCTCGCCCACTTCGATCGCTTTAGGGTAATTGCTGACCAGCGTTTGATAGGCGGCGAAAGCTTGCTTCCATTTTTTCTCCATCTCATAGGTCTCACCCAACTTCAGATAGACCAGATTCAATTCGTCGTAAGTGGCATATTGATCCAGGATGCGTAAATAGCGATTCTCGGCATCGGAGAACTTTTGGGTCTTGAAGTAAGCGTTCCCCATGCCCAACAAAGCCTTGGGCGCCCAATTAGTTTGTTTCCCTTGATCCATGACCTTTTCGAACTCTTTGATGGCCAACTCGGTCTGTTCCGCCGCCAAATAGGAAGATCCCAACCAGTAGTGCACTTCCACCGCCATCGGGCTTTTTTCATAATGGTCTAGGAACTCTTTATAGGCCGAAGCCGCGTCCTCGTATTTGTCGGCCAAATAATATCGGTCGGCCAATTCCTTCTGGGCTTCCATTCCCTCGGGCTGGTCCTCGTATTCGGCGGCCACTTCCTGCAACTGGGCCACCGACACTTCGAAATCCTCTTGCACTTTGGCCAGCATCAAGCGAGCCTGAGGAATGATACTGTCCATCGGGTGCTCCGCCACCAGGGGAGCCAGGATATCCTTGCAGTCTTTATAATCCTTATCGGCGAAATACTTCTTGGCCTTTTCGAAAAGTTCTTTCGTTTCGCCCGCCACCGGGGTAACCACGGAATCTATCTCTTTTTTTTGGGCCGCCTCATCCGCCGCGATATCCGCCAATGCGGCCGATGTGACCATAAAACAGAGGAAAAGAAACCAAAGGGATCGACGCATAGAACCTCGCTTGGAAATTAGGATTGGACCGTACCGTACAGATTGGCCACCTTATGGCGGTCAATTTTCACTTTAACCATATCCCCCGTCCGATAACCATCGCCCAAAAAGACCACCGTTCGGTTCTGTCGGCTTTTGCCATAGAACCCGCCAGGGGTCTTATCCGCCGGGCCATCCACCAGCACTTCTTCGACCTTGCCCAAACGGGTTTCACAGGCTTGAGCGGCATGTTTCCAGGCTAATTCGTTCAACCGGGCAAGGCGCTCATCCTTCACTTCTTCCGGCACTTGGTCCAGCATTCGGGCGGCCACCGTGCCGATACGGGGCGAGTATTTAAAACTATAAACCGCGTCATAACGGATCTGTTCGAGTAGGTCCATCGTGCCTTGGAAATCCTCGTCGGTCTCGCCGGGAAAACCCACGATCAGGTCCGTGGTCATGAAGAGGTCCTTGATGGAGGACCGCAGTTTTTGGACCCGCTCCAGATAATGCTCCACCGTGTATTTACGGCTCATGCGTTTCAGTATACGGTCCGACCCGCATTGAACGGGCAAATGGATGGATTCACAGACCGAAGACTCGCTGGCCATGACCTCGACCAGATCATCCGGCAAGTCCAAAGGATGGGAAGTCATGAAGCGAACACGCTCAATACCCTTCACCCGAGCCACTTCACGAAGCAATTCTGAAAAGGTAATGGTCTTGCCCCGAGACTTGAGCCCCAAGCCATAGGAATTGACGTTCTGTCCTAAAAGCATCACTTCCTTGACACCCGCTTGGGCTAGCTTTTGGGTTTCAAACACAATATCTTCGGAGGGGCGGGATATCTCGCGGCCCCGGGTAAAAGGCACCACGCAGAAGGTGCAAAACTTATCGCAACCTTTCATGATCTCAATGAAGGCTTTGTGTGGTTGGGAAAGTCGGTTGACGTCATTCTCAGGGAAATAGATGGGATCGAAGTCCGCCAGGACCTGGCTCTTGCCGGTTTGCGACGCTTCTCGGATAACTTGGGGCACTTTTAAATATTGGTCTGGGCCAACCACCATATCCAGGTGTGGCGCCCTTTCGAGCAGTTGGTCTTTATAGCTGGTCGCCATGCAACCCATGACCCCGACGACCCGACCCTCTTTTTGCTTTTTCCACTCGCCCAGTTGCCCTAAGCGGGAAAACACCTTGTCCTCGGCGTGGGCGCGGATAGAACAGGTATTAAAAAGGATCACATCAGCGTCATTGATCTCGTTGGTGAAAGAAAAATGGTCTTTGACCAAAAGGCTGGAAACGTGATCCGACTCAAGCACGTTGGACTGGCAGCCGAAGGTTTCCATGAAAACCTTCTTTTCGGTTGTGGGGTTCATCGATGTTTCCATGCGGGATAGCGGCCTTTAGAAGAATGAAGAGGGTGGATTTTAGTTTGTTTTAAGGGCGATGACAACCCGCCCCGGGGCTTCAAAGGGCCCTATTTGCGGGCGTTCATGATGAAAAGAGCGATGAAGAAGGCGATAAGAAGGATCGCGCCACGGAGAAGCCAGCGCGTGCGGTTGACCGAAAATCCCTTCCGGCCAGGTTCGGGCATTTTCATGAGCCCTTCAAAACCCTGGGCTTCTTCCCAGTTAAAAACCTTGCCTTCCGAATCATAGACCACCGGCAAGCTTGCGCCACAACGTCCACAAATGTGGTTCTCCGCAACGTTAAAAGCCCCGCACTTGAAGCACTTGACGTCCTTGTTCTTCGGCGTGGGGGTCAACGGTTGTGGCATGGATGCTTAGTTGGATTGTTCGGGGGTCGGTTCAGCCGCAGGGGTCTCGGCTTCGCCCATAGGGGTCTCGGCCTGTTCCATCGGCGTCAAACCCATCTTGGTCTCACGACGACGCAACTCCCCTTCCATTTCCTTGAGGAAACCCGGCGAGGGACGGTCCCCTGCCAATTCTTGGATCTCGGAGACCTTCGGCAGGTCGGCCAGATCTTTCAAACCAAAGTGGATCAAGAACTCGGTGGTGGTTCCATAAAGCAAAGGACGACCTGGGGTTTCGGCACGGCCCAGGATACGGATCATGCGCTTTTCAAGCAGGGACTGCACGAGGTTGCTCACCTCGACCCCGCGGATCGCTTCAACTTCCGCCCGGGTAACGGGCTGTTTATAGGCGATGATGGCCAGTGCCTCTAATGAGGCTTTGGACAAGCGGGTCTTGGAAATGACTTTGTAAAGTTCTTTGGCCCAGCGGTGATATTCGGGCCGCGTGACCAATTGATAACCCTCGGCGACCTGCACCAATTGAAAGCTGCGGTCCAGTTGATTGATATCTTCCCTCAAAGAAGCGAAGGCCTGTTCGACTTCTTCTAATGATCCATCCTTCAAGAACGCAGCGACCTTTTTGGCCGGCAGGGGCGAGTCGCTGACGAACAGAAGGCTTTCCAGGACTTTTTTGAGCTTATCGATTTCCATGAACTTCCTCTTAAATTCTAAAGATCAAACCTTGAACCACAGGCTGCCTCCGGCAGCCACAGAGTACACAGAGTTTGGATTTTTACCAAAACCTTAATTCTTTGTCTCACTCTGAGCACTCTGTGTACTCTGTAGTTAGATTGTTTTCAAATCGTTTCCGGCGAATTGGCCGGCATCTCAGCTTGCAACAAGTGAACTTCGATCTCCCCAAAGATCTTGTTCTGTACCACCCGGACCAGCTTTAGGCGCACCAACTCGAGCAAGGCCAATAAGGCCACTACCTTTTCCATCTTGGTGCGGCAAGCCGTCAAGATAGGACGGAAGACGATACGTCGGTCGCTTTGTTGCAGCAGATCCATCAGGTCGTTGATCTTCTGGCTGACGGTGATCTCAGGACGCACCAATTCGGCGGTGACATCCTCTTGGGTATGGATGAGCACGTCCTTGAAGGCCGCCAAGAGACCGAACAAAGTGACCTCTTCCAAATGTTCCTCTTCACCCACTTCTTTCATGTCACTCGGCACGTTACGGGGGAAAAGATGGGCCCGACCCTTTTCCATCTCTTGCAACTGGTCGGCGGCATCCTTGAACTTCTTATATTCAACCAGTCGGCGCATCAACTCCAACCGCGGGTCCTCTTCCGGCTCGTCAGGCGAAGGATCGATGGGCAGCAACATGCGGCTCTTGATCTGCATCAGGGTAGCCGCCATCACCAAAAAGTCCCCGGCGATCTCCAGGTTCAGGGACCGCATGACCTCGAGATAATCGAGGTATTCCCGGGTGATCTTGGAGATATGGATGTCGTAGATGTCCAGCTCATGCTCCCGGATGAGGTGGAGCAAAAGGTCCATTGGTCCGTCAAAGAGCGGGATGGTGATCTGGTAGGTCGGACGCGAGTCTTCCTGGTTGATGATCTCACGGATCATTACCGTAGCCACGTCCTTGGACAGAGCGACGCTAACGGGTTCGGTCGGGGTTTCGGGTGTTTGATCGGTCATGAACTTAGTCGAGAAGCCTTTTTTTGATCTGGGAGGACGGGATGCCGACGGCCTCGTAAACCTGTTCCATGGTAGGGGCGACGATCTTCCTTACTTTCTTGGCACCTTCGATGAGCACATCTTCCACCAGTTCCGGCTTTTCATCCATCTTTTTCCGTTTTTCGCGCCGTTCCCCGCCGAAAGTTTCCTCTAATTTTGCCAATAAAAGTTTCTTGGCGTCGCCATAACCCATGCCACCCTGACGGAAAGCGTTGTCCATGACCTGGAATTCGGCTTCAGTGGCCAACAATTTATAGAGCTGGCAAATAATACTATTATCCGGGTCTTTCGGTTCGGCCACGCCTTTGGAGTCCGTCACGATACCCATGACCTTTTTCTTGATCTCGGAGGGCTCCCCGAAGATAGGGATGACACTGGCTTCATCGCTCTTGCTCATCTTGCCGCCGGTCAAGCCCATCACCTTGGGGGCTGTTCCCAGAACGCCCTCGGGCAATTTGAAAACGTCCTTCTTGAAGGTGTGGTTGAAATAGCCAGCCATGTCCCGGCACATTTCGATATGTTGGATCTGGTCCTGCCCCACCGGCACCTTGTCACTTTGGTAAATGAGGATATCCGCCGCCATCAAAGTTGGGTAATAGAACAATCCCAAGGTAGGCGCGATACCCTTGGCCACTTTGTCTTTATAAGAGTGGGCCCGTTCCATCAATCCCATGCCAGTCACGGTGCTGAGAATCCAAGAAAGTTCGGTCACTTCGGGCACATCGCTTTGACGGAACAAGAGGGCTTTTTGCGGGTCAAGCCCTAAGGCCAAGTAGTCCGCCGCGGCGTCAAAGGTATATTTCGCCAAAAGTCTGGCATCTTGAAGGGTCGTGAGGGAATGATAATTGGCAACGAAATAGAGGCACTCTCCCTGGTCTTGGAGCCGGATGTGGTTCTGGATCGCGCCAAAGTAGTTGCCCAAATGCAAACGACCGCTGGGCTGGACACCGGATAAATAACGAACGGGCTTTTGGGGTTCGGGTGACATAGGACCTCTTATAACCAGCGCAATAAGATGAAGATACCGAACAAGATAAGGAATCCGTAAGGGTCCAACCGCGAGACCTGATAGGACCACTTGGGCGGCAGGATAGCCTTCAAGACCCAGGACCCATCCAAGGGATAGAGCGGAATCAGGTTAAAGACCGCCAGGACCACGTTGAGCCACACGAAGAACTGAAGGAACTGCATGACCACATCGATCATGACCTCATCCAAGGAAAAGTAATTCGACCCTTGAAAGACCAGGATGGCGATGAAGGAAACGATCGCCAGGATCAGGTTCATTATCGGGCCCGCCAAAGCGACCAGCGCGCCGTCCCGGCGGGGATGCTTGAAGTTCTGCGTCGTAATAGGCACCGGCTTGGCCCAGCCGAACAAAAAGGAACCCGGGGCCATGAACATAATGAAGGGAAACAACAAAGTGCCGATCAGATCCACATGGGGCCGGGGGTCCATGGTCAAACGGCCCAGCATTCGGGGCGTGGGGTCGCCCAAGCGGGTGGCGGCTAAAGCGTGGCCGTATTCATGGAAACAAAGGGAGAACACCAACACTCCCAATTCCATCAAAGCCATAGCTATCTTGGATTCGATCATTGCGTTTACTTTCGTTGGATTCGGCGGGACAAAGGCCCAAAAGAGGCACAACTTTAGCCGATTCGCCGGGTTCCTTCAACCTATCCGGCTGGCGCGAAAGCCTGCTTGACCCATTGGATCACTTCTTTTCGGGACTTAAAACGCCCGTCCAATTGGCCGTTCAAGGCCTCCAACAGGATATAGGAATAACGGAAACCCGGTGGAATACCGAATTCTTTCAGGTCCCTTCCCCGTAGCCAGGGTTTGAGATTCTTCATTTTCAGGAAATAATCGGTCATCTTCTTTCGCACAGCCTTGGGCGCGGCGGCCAATAAAAAACATTGGACCTCAGGATGCAAAGGCGAAAGCAAGCGATAGATCCGGCTGGGCGTGGTCTTTTTCGAGGCGATCTCTTTTAAAAGCGCGGGATAAGCCTTGGCGTGTTGAACAACGATCTTTTGCTCGTCCCGGGACAGCATCAAACGCTTGGCCAGGGCCTCTGCCTGAACAGGAGTAGGCGTTAGCAGCATGGCTTGGAACCAAACCATTCCAGGCGAATCCAGATGTATCTTGTGATCATGAAAGAAGCCAAGGGCTTTGGTGATCTCGGGCAATAACCGGCGCTTCGAAGCGGAAAGACCCAACGCGGGATGGACCATAGGTAAGACTCCTAACTTTCCCAGCCGGGCAATCGCCCTTTCGGGATGTTCTTCTTTGAAAATAAGCAAAAATTCGTTCCGGAGTCTTTCCCCGGAAACGGTGTTCATGGACTTTTGACCGATAGAGTCTATCAGCCATTTTTGTGTTTCGGCCTCGATGCGCTTATTAAATCTTTGCTCGAACCGTACCGCGCGAAAAACCCTTGTCGGATCGTCCACAAAACTCAAAGGATGAAGGGCTTTTACCCTCCCCTTCTTAAGGTCATTCAAGCCCTGATAGGGGTCCAAAAGCAAGAGAAAGGACTTGGGCGAAAGGTCTAAAGCCATGGCGTTGATCGTGAAATCCCGGCGGAAAAGGTCCTGGTTAATACCGCTCTTCTCTACATCCGGCAGGGCGCCGGGCTGGGCATAGGTCTCGGTGCGGGCGGTGGCGATATCCAACTTGCCAAAACCCGAAATGATGACGATAGAGGTACCAAAACGGGTGAAAGCTTCGACCTTGGAACCGGTCTTGGCCGCCAGGGCTTGGGCAAAGGCCAGACCATCTCCCTCGATAGTGATGTCGATGTCAGGGCTGGTCTTTTTCAGGAAGAGGTCGCGAACAAAGCCTCCCACCGCATAGGCCTTCTCATTCCGGGACTCGGCCAAATAGCCGATCTGCCGAAAGAGTTTGAGCGTTTTGGGTGGAATAGCGAATGAATATTTTTTCATCTCAGACATTAAAAACCCCATCAACCGAAAAGGCATTCTCAAAATGATGAACCTTCAGGAATCCCAAGAAATTCTTATCTGGGCCCACCGCGATGATGTCGAACCGGCAAGTGTTATAGGGTTGTTCATAGTTGGATAAAAAGACCGCCGCGGCCGCCGAAACCCTTTTCACCTTTTGAGGCGAGACTGCTTCAATAGGTGTGCCGTGAGAATCATCCTTACGGGCCTTCACCTCAATGAAGACCAGGGTCTCCCTCTTTCGGGCGATCAGGTCGATCTCACCCTGGGGCACCCGGTAATTTCGCTCCAGAACTTGATAACCCCGCAGGCGCAGGTAAGCTGCCGCGCGGCGTTCCCCCATTTGACCTTTTTGATAGGCACTGAGACTTTTTTTCATTGGGGGGTCACCAACAAAATAAATTACTCATCGCCGAAACCTTTCCTACCTTCTGGAACGTTCCGTGAAAAGGGCACATATTTATTCTGGATCAAATAGTGGAAAAGGATCTCCGCGATCAATCGGTTGCCATAGAGACTATAGTGCGCCGCATTCGCCGGATAATAAACAACCTTTAATGCGTTATAGGTATCCGAAAAGTCCACGAAAGGTAAATGATAGTAATCACCCAGGGCCTTCCAAAAGGTCACACAACATTCGTTCGGAAACAAGTCGGTCGGGACATAGTAGAGCAAGAATTGAGGCGCCTTTCCCGAGGAAGTCCTTATTTTTTTCAGTTTGGCATTCATCATATCCAGCCTTTGGCCGGTCAATTGGATCAAGTCCTTCTCGATCTGCGCGTCGCCTGTGCAAAAAAGGCTCCACAACCCGTCGCCTGGGGAGTCTTGTTTCTCGGACACGGGTATCTTGAGGGCTTTACAGCGTTTTAAAAGGTCCGATGCGGGTCCGGTTGTGGCCCTTTGAGACAATGGTTTCAACAGATAATCCTGGTTGATCGTGCGGGAAGGGATGCCTTCCGATGTCAAGGGCTTATCATAATAGTCCTGGTAACCACTTCCTTCGGTCATACCAATGACTAGGTCAATATCGTACTTTTTGACGAAATCCGGTATGTCCTCATAAACCCAGGAACTTAGCGATTTTCCCCGACGTGAAAAATTGAGCACTTCATAGTGGAGCTTGTTGTCCTGAAACGAGGCCTCCAGGTTCAACTTGAATTCCAACTGTTTACAGAATGTCTTCTGCATTGTGTTCCCTCCGGGGACTAGGTCCTCATCCAAGTGCTTTGCCGGATCGTCTGGGATGGGATAGACCACGCAATTACGGGACCCGCCAATGGCCAAGATTCGGAAAGTGTTCTTGGGTTTCTTCACGGGATAATCGAAATCCATGTCGAATACATTCTCGACATGAAGGTCCCGTACGCTATCGATCTGTTGGTTGGAAACGATAAAGAACTTACGGGTATCTGCGGATGCTGTAGCAAACCCAGCTTTGGGGCCAAAACTAGGTTGGATAAAAGACATCCCGTGATCCTGGTTGTCGAACGGGGTCCCCCATGGAGTGATGAAATGGACCTGCCGGGAAGGATTTCCGACCTCGACCAACGAACCCGTCTTATCAATACAGTAAAGCTTATCTCCCGTAACCGCTAAGGAGAGGACCGAGCTGACCGTCCCCAAAAGGGAAAAAGACCCTTTTCCGATCGGGCTTGAGGCTGGCGTCACCCACTCAAGGATAGAACCAAGGTCCCTGTCCGCCAAACATAGATTCCCATGAAGAACTGCCAGCTCCTTGGGATGAGGCATGTTAGCGTTATTTTGCAATACCACCGACAGAAGATTGCTTCTCAGGTCGAATCTTTCGACCTTACCATTGTCCGGCTCGGCTAGATAAAGGCTGTCATCCGTTGGAATGTAGACCATGTCGGATACGCCGCCCACTTTGGTCAAAGTAGATACTTTGCCACCCTTGAGATCGACCATACGTATGGCCATGGATTTGTCGTCATAGACCACAAGTCGGGTTGGTGATAATAAAGTCAAGAGCACTGGGTATTCAAAGGTCGCTAGGCTGACAGGTCCATCCTGGGTACCCGCGATATCGTTACCCGCGATGGTCTCCACCCGGTTCATTTCATCCAATCGGACCACGCGGATCCGGTGATTGCCCGAATCGGCAACATAAAGAGATTCATTCTCTTCGTCATAGGCCAGGCCCTGGGGATCATGAAAACGGGCCCGATCGAAAGCTCCATCGGCGAACCCCGAACTGACCCCACCCGCCACAAAAGTTTGGTAAAAATCCATCGGTGCCTGGGCGTTTGCCATTCCCGAGAAGGGTCCATAGGCGGCACAAAAGGTCATCCAGATCATGGTTAGCCTGAAGGCTATCCGTTTTTTCATGTCATTCACCTTGGATTTAGACTGGGGGCTAGGCCGGCTCACTGCTGATCGGTGATCGAAATGGGGACCTTATCAAACTCGTCCTCAGCCTCATCCCAGACCTTCAGGACGAAACTGTCCTTCACATCATCCACCGTCCCAGACCATACCTTGCCCGGCGAGGTGGCTTCAAGGACTTCCATACCAAAGGCCGTGTTACGTACAGGGTCTAGAACAACCGTTTTACCGGTGGTCACGTCCTTGATGGCAAACTTGAGCTTGTGGATCTCATAGCTACGGTTCGAAAATTGGAGGCCGATAACATAAGGAGGTTGGCTGTTCCAGCCAAAACGAAAGACCACATCGGCAAAATGCTGCTTATCATCGTCCGGAACGGAATAAAAGACTGAAACTGTCTGGAATTTTTTCGACAGATCATCCCCAGCTTGGTCCTGAGCCAGTAAGGGAACAGAGAGTGACCATAAGACACAAAGAATATAGCCCCACATTTCATTCTTCATACTTTCAACCTCATCCGGCGAATAAATCCACGTTAAATTCTAACCTTTTTTCGTTCTTTAAACCATTTTCCATTGGCATTGGGAGAACAAAACAAGACACTCGGGCCCATTCAGGCACCGATCCCGCTTTAGACCCGCAAACGGTCCCGTATCGCCCTGAAGACATCTCTCAATTTCCCCACTTCATTTTGGGTCAAGGCTTCCAACCCGGCCCGTTTGATCTGAAGCCCGGCTTGGTTCAATTCGCTCATGCTTTTCGCGGTTTCCAATTTGACCTTCCAGAATTCAAAAGGACCACCGTTGCTGCTTTGGGCCAGCACTTCCATCACCGGCGCGAAGGTCCGCCGGTGCTCCGGGCAGGGTCCATGTTCCTTAATAGCTTGAATGTGGATCTCGGTGCCATAGCCTTTGTGGCCATCAAAGCCATAGACCGGGTATTTCTGATGAAGTTCTTCCATGAGGCGGTCCCGAGTCACCTTGGCAAGAATGGACGCTGCCGCGATGCTGGACGATAAAGCATCGCCATGGATGAGAGGTTTTTGGGAGATATGAGAGAGGGACGGCAGCGGCATGGCATCGGTTAAAAGGAAATCAGGCGAAGGTTTTAGGGCCTCAATAGCCCGCTTCATCGCCAATTGGGTGGCTTTATAGATATTGAGCTCGTCGATTTCTTGAACGCTGGCTTGGCCCACGCCGTAACTGACCGCTGTAGAGCGAACCAATTCAAAAAGTTCATCCCTTTTAGCGGGGGTCAGCTTTTTAGAATCATCGACACCCTTCAAAGCGCCCGTGGGCGGCAAAATAACCGCGGCGGCCACCACCGGCCCCGCCAAAGGGCCCCGGCCCGCTTCATCCACGCCCGCGACAGCCTTGTGACCTTTCAAGAAAGCCTCTTTTTCATAACGCCAAAGGGTCTCTAATTTTTCATTTTCTTTGTCGGCTCGAGTGGCTTTCTTTTCGAACTTCTCGATGAGCTTTTGCGCGCCCGGACGGGTGTCCTGGGAAAGAGCTTTCCTGACCCAGGTCAAGGCCTCTTGGACATCATTGATCTGAAGGGCTTTTGATTCAATTTCCGCTAGCGGTTGGTTTGGCAACAGGGGCACCCTCGGTCGAATTAGCGCTCGGTATCGCGGCGGAAGATGTCGTATTCGGGGCGGCGGTCGGTACGATCGTCGGCTCAGCGGCCAAAAGCGTGACCGGAAGGGCGTCAGCGACGGTCCGGTCCACGGTCTTGAGTGAGGCGTTCAGAACGACCGGGTATTCTTTTTTCTCACCTTTTTTTGACGAAAGCTGGACGGTGATGGTCTTAAGCGCCGAGGCGGGCAAGGACCCTAATTCCCAATCCATAGCGCCATCCTTCATTTCCCAATTGCCGCTAGGGGCGGAGGCGGTGAGCGCCGAGGCCGAACTGGATGTGGTCGTGGCGACAGCGGTGGTTGATATTGTCGGAGTCGCTGTCACGATCGCGGAAGCGGCGCTTTCCGTGGCTGGCCCGCTTGGCACAGGGGTACCTTTAGGCTTGTAAGGTTCCAACCCCTTTGGCATTGGCAGGATAAAATCGATGGGCACCGTAGCCTTGGGGCTTTGATTGAGCAAGGTAAAAGTTACCGTCCAAAAAGGATGGCTTTTGGACGGTTTTTCGGCCACTGTTCCCTTGAAAGTGAAATCATATTTGGTCGGAGCGCCGCCAACTTGGAACTTCAGGATGGTCCCATTCTCTCCGACCATGAAACCCGTGTCTTTATAGAAGGCCATGGCATTCAAGGAAGGTTTGCTATCGGGCTTCACGTGGGATATCCAACGGGTACCATCGTAAAAAGAGATGGTGCCGTCCTGGCCGCACAGCCAACCGTCACTGTCATCTTTCATATAAATGTTATAAAGATCGAAGCCGGAAAAGGCGCTGCCCATCTTGCTCCATGTCGTGCCGTTGAAATTGAGGATGGTCCCGAAAGCCCCCACTGCCCAGGCCTGCACATCGCTGAGGACCGACACCGAATTGAGCCTTTCGGTAGTGGGGCTGATGGCGCTGGTCCATTTTTGTCCATCGAACTTGAGCAGGAAACCCAGGTTGCCCACCGCCCATCCATTGTTCTGGTCCGAAAGGCTGATGCTGTAAATATCGTTCGTAAAGGTCGTCGAGCTGGAAGGCCCCCCGATGGTCACCGGCGCCCAGGTAATACCGTTATAGTTCAGGACCGTGCCCGTGGACCCCACCGCCCAGATGGTGCGGGACCGGGTGACCGCCATACCGTAAAGGATCTCGGTGGTCGGAGAGAGATCCTGGGTCCATTTGCCGTTGTTGTAATGAAGAATGATGCCGTGGGTACCGCCGATCCAACCCTCGTTCTCGTTATAGAACCCGATACTCATGAAGTTCTCGTTCTGTCCCAGCCCCACTTGGACCTTGTTCCAGGTCTCCCCGTCATATTGCAGGACCAATCCATTGTTGCCGCAGGCCCAGCCATTCTTCTTATTGAGCAAATAGACCGCGTTGATGGAATCGGATACTGGGTTTTGCAGTGGGAAATTGGACCAGTAAATGACAGTGGAATCGGCGTTATCGGCGGAATCGACCTTGGAGGCGTTCGCCGGGGAAAGGGGGCTGACCGCCCCGCTGCCGTTGCAGCCGGCCAGGGGAAGGGCCATAAGGAATAGGAGTAGCAAACGTTTCATGGCGCATATCCTACCCTCACCTACCCGAAGTCGCAAGAATG
This sequence comes from candidate division FCPU426 bacterium, assembly GCA_027452205.1. GTDB lineage: Bacteria > Oederibacteriota > Muellerivitia > Muellerivitales > Muellerivitaceae > Bog-1183. Next base: position 46,317 of record DAIDGV010000015.1, read on the forward strand.
GCAGGAGCTGAAACAAAAAAACCGCCCCAGGAAACTGGGGCGGTTTGATTTATAAAACAAATTCCGGCTGATTAGGCCTTGGTTTCCTCGGCAGCAGCGGCCGGAGCTTCGGCTTGAGCCGATTCCACGGCGCCTTCTTGAGGAACCTTCGCGCCCTTCTTGTTTTCTTGGATGCGGGCATCCTTCTTGTTGAGCTTGCCGCGCAGGTAGAACAACTTGGCCCGGCGGACTTTACCCGAACGGGTCACCTTGACTTCTTTGACCATCGGCGATTGATAGTAGAAGGTCTTCTCGACGCCGACGCCGTAAGAGATCTTGCGAACGGTGAACTTCATCTTCGCGCCCTTGTTCTGGATGGCCGTGACCACGCCTTCATAGGCCTGGATACGTTCCTTCTCGCCTTCCTTGATGCGGAGGGACACCTTCACGGTATCGCCCACGCGGAAAGGGGCCGCGCCTTTGCGGATAATTTGGCTTTCTTCGATTTTCTTGATAATTGCGTTCATCTTCGTCTCCTGCTTCTTTCAACTGCCAAGGTCATTGGCAAAATTTAACGGAACATTTCGGGCTATTCGCCCTTTTGGATCTCTTTTTCGATCTCGATCAAGAGCTTCCGGTCCCCCTCCGTCAGGGTGACCTTTTGTAAAAGGTCGGGTCTTTTCAGAAGCGTGTTCTTTAAAGACTCTTTTCGGCGCCACCGCTCGATATGAGCATGGTTTCCGTTCATCAACACATCCGGTACGTCCATCCCCCGGTAAGAGCGGGGACGAGTATAGTGCGGATAGTCCAACAATCCATTAAAAAAGCTGTCCTTCTCAACGGATTCCTGGTCTCCCACAACGCCCGGTAGGAACCGCACCAGGGCGTCCACAATCACCGCTGCGGCGGATTCCCCGCCGGTAAGGACAAAATCCCCGAGACTGATCTCCTCGTCGATCTTCCCCATCACCCTTTCGTCCAGGCCCTCATAGTGGCCGCACACGAAAAGGAGCGACTTCTCTTTAGCCAGTCGCTGGGCTACGGCTTGGTCAAACTTCTTTCCCTGGGGGGAAAGGAAAATCGTCCTTACCTTCTTGCGCCCCTTCTTGATGTCGGCCATGGCCTTCAACAAGGGTTCGGGCTTCATCACCATCCCGGCGCCGCCCCCATAGGGCACGTCGTCGGTGGTGCGGTGCTTATCGTTCGCCCAATCGCGAAGCTGATGCAGCCGGATGTCCAGCGCCTTCTTCGCCACCGCGCGTTTGACCATGCTGACCGTAAAAGGCCCCTCGAAGTACTCGGGAAACAGCGTCAGGATGTCAATCCGCGGTTTGTTCATCGATCTCTTCCGGCAGATCCACCACTAGTTTCCGGGCCTTCAGATCGATCTTCCCGATGATCGATTTCAAAGCCGGGATCAAAACTTCCCTTCCATTGGCCCGCACAACCAGCACCGCGTTGGCCACGCCTTCCATCACTTCTTCAACCTTGCCCAAAGAACGACCGTCAGTGTTCTCCACCGTCATGTCCAGCAGATCATCGATATAGAAGTGATCCTCGGGCAGTTCTTCTCGTTCCGCCGAGGGAATCGCGACAACTACACCTCGAAGGGATTCCGCTTCTTCGGTTCCCTGCACTTCTTTGAATCGGACCACCACATCACCATCGTTATGCACGAAGCCCCGCATGACCGAGACCCGTTTCAATTCTTTTCCGTTCTTCACCAACCTCAAACTCTTGCAAGAGGTCAATCGTTCCAACCCAGAGCAGGTAAGGTTGATCTTCACCTCGCCCTTAAGCCCGTGGGGCCGGACAATGGTCCCCAGCACGATGAAATCACCGGCGGGGCTGACGTTTGAAGGTTCGGGAGTGTTACTCAACGACTTCGAGAGAGTACTTCAAACCATGCTTGGCGCAGGAAGCCGAGACCAAGGTGCGGAGCGCCTTGATGGTACGGCCTTGCTTGCCGATGATCTTGCCGTAATCTTCCTTGGACACACGCAGTTCCAAGACCGTCAAATTACCTTCCAACCTTTGCTCGATGCCCACGTTCTCCGGCTTATCGACCAGCGACTTGGCCACGAACTCGATCAATTCTTTCATTCTGAACCTCGCCAAGAGCCCAAAGCCCTTGCTTGTATTTGCTAGTTAACAGTGTGCTAAAAATTGCCTTTCACACTGTCGACGGCCATGAGTTAGGAGCAAATCTTTAAATTTGCGACACATATACGAAAAAGTCCGCTCCTTAGACTTTTTCACCCTTCCGTCAGAGAGCGACGCCAGCTTTGGTCAAGATGGTTTGAACGGAGTCCGTCGGGACCGCACCCTTCTTCACCCATTCAGCGATAGCTTCTTTTTTCAGGTTGAGAACTTGGTTCTCTTCTTTAGCGCGCGGGTTGTAAGTACCCAGATCTTGGATACGACGGCCTTTGCCCGAGAATTGGGAATCTAAAACCACGATGCGATACGTCGGTTTCTTATTGCTGCCCATGCGTTTTAAACGGATCTTCAGTGCCACATTTCCTCCTAAAGGAAAACAAACTAATGATTTGGTGCTTTCACGGGACTTCAATGGAGCCGCGCGCCTGGTCCACCTGGGACACAAGGGAGCAAATTCTAGAAATAGGCCCCTGCTTTGTCAAGAAAATAGGCCTAAATCAAGGGTTTTGGGAGCTTTGGGAATGAAAACGAAGGAAAAATGGAGCTGGGGACCGGGAACGATCCGGCGACCTACTGTTTACGAAACAGTTGCTCTACCAACTGAGCTACCCCAGCCCGAGGTGAAGGCCCGTTTTTAATGGGCCGCCCTACACCGAGCCCACCAGGCGAGGCGTGGGACTTGGTCACGCCATTCCAACGGAAATGGTGTTTCAAGGGAGAGGAATCTTACTCACCCTCGCCCTGCCCGTCAATCCGCTTACTTCGACACATCCTCGATCAGGCCTAAACAGACCAATTCGACCGCCAGCCAGACCGTGGCATAAATGATGAAATCCGAGATCAAATGACGGCCCGCGCCCAAAGCATAGCTGAACAGGGAGAAAACCGTGTAATTCAAGAACCACAGCACGATCGCCAACCGGGGTAAACTGAAATTCTTCATCGAACCCTCCATCTGGATCGGATCAACCGACCACTGATTTTAAACTAGCCCTAAGGACTTCCTCAACCGTCGCTTTATCGCCTAAAGCCTGCATCGAGGACAAGACCGCCCGGCGAGATTCCACCGCCGAATAGCCCAGGGCCATCATGGCCTGCAGCGCGTCGGATAGGGCCTTGGACTCGGACCCTAAAACGCTCTCCTCGTTCAATACTCCCGCCCCCATCATTTTGGTTACCTTGTCCTTCAGCTCCAGAACCAAATGCTGGGCCGTTTTTTGACCGATACCGGGGATGGACTTGAGTCCCCCCAGGTCATTGCGTAGGATCGCCTCAAAAAAAGCTTCCGGTGAATAGGTGGACAGCATGTTCATCGCCGCCTTGGGCCCCACCCCGGACACCGACAAAGCCATCAAGAAGGCCTGCTTCTCCGAGTCTTTCAAAAAACCGAACAACTGTTGCGTGTCTTCCCTCACATGCAGATAGGTCTTGAGCGTCACGCCCTTCCCCACCGCCGGGACCGCTTGGAGCGTCTTTTGGGAAACGAAGATCTCATAACCCACGCCATTCACATCCACTTCGACCCGGTCCGCCAGTTTCGCGGCCAACACACCCTGCAAAAAGGCGATCACAAGCCCTCCAAAAACCATCGGAAATTTCAAATCTTAAATTTTTAATTCTTAATTTAAAACTCAAAATTCCGCCCTTTGGGCGATTAATCTTCCAAGAACTTCAAATGCACCAAGATATGCAGCAGTTCTTCCACCTGGGTCAGGGCCGGCACGTCCTTGTTCTGGGTGGCCGCGTACCAGAAGGACACGACGTTGGAATCCAACCAGATGCCCTTGGTCTCGAAATCCTCGTCGATAACTAAAGCTTTATAGAAATGCTCGTCCAACTCATTAGGCGAAATAGGGCTAGTCAAGCCCGAGGAACGCAGCTTGATATGTTCTTTGGCTTGGTTGAAATAACGTTGGTCCTCTTCGTTCAGGTTCTCGAAGACCACCTGGGCCGCTTCGCGGTCGATGCCCTCCAGGATGCTCTTATCGACCCACACACCCATATTCTGATCGTCCCACAGGTACTCATGACCTTGGTGTTCCAAAAGGACCATGGGTTGGCCGCTATCCGGGCTGATCTTGTCGGTCTTGCCCTTGTTCTCGGTATCTTTCAAGAAATCCTCAGCGGTGACATTGAACTTTTCATCCACCGGGTATCCGCATTCGGCGCAATAACGGGCGTTATCGGCCAGCTTAACATGGCAATTTTTGCATTTCGCTAAAGACATAGATTCTCCTATCGTTTCAAAAACGTCGAGTTCACTGGGCTCTTCGAGAGCCGTTTCACCGCTTCCGACAACTGAGTTCCCGAACTTTGCGCGTGCGCGATGGCAATGGCCAAGGCGTCCGCCGTGTCGTCAGGCTTTGGGACCTCTTGAAGACCCAACAACAACTTCACCATCTTCTGCACTTGCTGCTTATCCGCGGCACCGAATCCGGCCACCGCTTGTTTGACTTCCGACGGCTTGTACTCAAAAATCGGCACCTTCGCTAAACCGCAGGCCAATAGGGCCACACCCCGGGCCTGCCCCACCGCGATCGCCGTTTTGACGTTGCGGGAAAAAAACAACTCTTCCATCGCCACCACATCCGGCTTGGCCTTTTTCAGGACCCGTTGGACCTTTTCGAACATCACCGCCAGCCGTTCTTCCAGCGGCGTATGGGCTTCCGTCGTCAAGGTACCGTAATCCAACGCCTTGAGCTGGCTACCCTTCTGTGTCACCACCCCATAACCCATCCGAGCCAACCCTGGATCGATCCCGAGAACGATCTTGGGCACAAAGGCCTGGAGTTTCTTATCGATCAAGCTTCGCCATGATCTCGTCGCTCACCTCGAAATTCGCGTAGACGTTCTGCACATCCTCGTAATCGTCCAACGCGTCATAGAGATTCAAGACCGACGAGGCCTTTTTTTCGTCCAAGACCACGGTGGTCTTGGGAATGAACGTCACTTCCGCGCTTTCGGCGGCGATCTTTTTGTCCTCGATCGCCTTCTTCACCTGGTCGAAAGCTTCCGGCGGGGTAAGGATTTCATATACATCCGCCTTGTCCGTTTTCAGGTCTTCCGCGCCGGCTTCCAATACCAAACCCATCAGGTCATCTTCGCCGATGGCGTCTTTCTTCACGATCAACTGTCCCTTCTTTTCAAAGAGAAACGACACTGAGCCGGAAGCACCCATGTTGCCGCCATTCTTGTCGAAAATGGAACGGATATCCGCCGCGGTCCGGTTGCGATTGTCCGTCACCGCTTCGACTAGAACAGCCACACCGGCAGGGGCGTAACCTTCATAGACGACTTCTTCGATGGCCGCCGACGCTTCGGCGCCCGTCCCCTTATTGATCGCCCTTTTGACCGTATCCATGGGCATGCTGACTTCTTTAGCTTTTAAAAGGATCGCGCGCAACCGAACATTGGAATCCGGGTCACCGCCAGACTTAGCGGCCAATTGAATCTCCTTGGACAAACGGGAAAAGATCTTTCCGCGCTTTTCATCCAAGGCGCCCTTGTATCTTTTGACCTTCGACCACTTACTATGTCCGCTCATGCCTAGCCTCTAATTTTCTAAGTAAAAAGTTCACAAACTTCGCTTTTTCCGACCGAACTGCCTTTGAGCTTTTTTTTCCCGTCGAAAAATAAAGGTTTTCGATGAAAAAAAAGTGCCCTTAAACGACAAAAGGCCGCTTTCTTGACGGGAAAACCCAAGAAAGCGAACCTTTGTTGAGAGGAATTATATCGTAGGGTAATTGGCGATAGCCAGAGAAAAGGCATTAAGAAAGAGGCAAAACCACGAATTTAGAGGGATTTTACCGCTATTGCGAAACGATCTTGAGGAAAACCTTACCCGCCCGGATCAGTCCGGCCTCACCGGCGGTCAAGTCAATCGCTTCGCTGAAGGACACGACCTTCCGTTTTTCTTGGGCACCGTTCACCCATTCCACCGCGCCTTGTTCGATGAGACGCTTTGCGTCGCTCTTGGATTTGACGATACCGACGGCCACCATGAAATCCGCGGCTTTATAGGAACCGGGCGCCATCGGGACTTGTTTGTAATCGACCGATTGATCCAAGTTGTGGCGGTTCTCGAAATAGTTCCAAGCTTCTTGGGCTTTGGTCTCGTCATAGAAACGGCGGGTGATTTCCTTAGCGAGCTCTTGTTTGGCTTGCTTCGGATGATAAGACCCATTGGCCACTTCGGTCTTGCGGGCCTGCCAGGCAGCCGCTGGCATATCGGACAACAGTTCGTAATATTTCCACATTAGCTCATCCGAAACGCTCATCAGCTTAGCGAACATTTGGTTCGGCTCTTCGGTCACACCCACATAATTGCCCAGGCTCTTGGACATTTTCTTGACCCCGTCCAATCCTTCCAAGATCGGCATAGCGATGATGACCTCTGCTTTTTGACCCGCTTCTTCCTGCAGAGCCCGGCCGACCAGGCAGTTGAACTTTTGGTCGGTGCCGCACATTTCGATATCGGACTCCAAGGCCACCGAATCGTAACCCTGGATGAGCGGATACAAAAGCTCATGCATGCTGATGGGTTTTTGTTCTTTCATGCGGTTGGTGAAGTCATCCCTTTCCAGGATGCGGGCAACCGTGTATTTGGATGTGAGGCGGATGACATCCTCAAAGGACATGGGCCGACACCATTCGCTGTTGTAGCGGATCTCGATCTTGGCTGGGTCCTTGTCCAAGATCTTGAAGATCTGTTCTTGGTAGGTCTTGGCATTCGATTCCACTTCTTCGCGGGTCAGGGGCTTGCGAGTGACCGACTTGCCCGTTGGGTCGCCGATCATGGCGGTAAAATCGCCCATGAGGAATTGAACTTTGTGCCCAAGGTCCTGGAATTGACGAAGCTTACGAAGGACTACCGTATGGCCCAGATGGATATCCGGCGCAGTGGGGTCCGCCCCCATCTTCACCTTCAGGGGCCGACCCTCTTTGTAGGACTCTTTAAGCTTCTCGAGCAATTCATGCTTCGAGATGACTTCGGCGACGCCTTGAAGGAGCAACTCCAACTGTTGTTCCGGGGTATGGGTAAAAGTGGTTTTCATAGGGGCGTCATCATAACAAAAGAGCGCAGGTTTTTGGCCTTCCACCAACGCCAAAAGAAGCCTAACCCGCTGGTCAAAACAGGGCCGAAAGCTATAATGAACCCCTCCAAAAGCCTTTTCATTCCATGGTCCGAGGAACTCTTTTGCCTATCGAAAAACCCGCCAAGTCCGTTGGGAATACGCTGAAAAATCTTTTCTTCATCGCCTTCGCCCTGCTGGGTGTGGTGGGCGGTGTGCTCTATGCCCAATTACAAGAACTGCCCGACATCGCCAACTTGAACGACTTCAAGACCTCGGAAGCCACCCATATTTACGATATCAATGGCAATCTCATCAGCCAGCTCTGGCTGGAACAACGAACCATCGTCAACCTGGACCAGATCCCTCAAACCCTTCAGAACGCCGTCATCGCCACCGAAGACGAGCGCTTTTACGAGCACTGGGGTATCGACCTGGTCGGTGTGGCCCGGGCCTTTATGGTCAATTTGACCTCCGGCGGCCTTCGCGAAGGTGCCAGCACCATCACCCAACAATTGGCCCGGACCCTCTTCCTGACCCAAGAAAAGACCCTCAGCCGTAAAATTCGCGAGGCCCTTCTTTCGGTCCAGATCGAAAAGAACTATTCGAAAAAACAGATACTCGAGATGTACCTGAATGACATTTATTACGGCGAGGGCGCCTATGGCGTTGAATCCGCTTCCCGAACTTATTTCGGCAAACATCTCGCCGACCTGACCCTGCCCGAATGCGCCATGCTGGCGGGCCTGCCCAAATCCCCCAATCATTTCGACCCCTATAAGTTCCCGCTTGAGGCCCTCAAGCGTCGCAACCTGGTCTTGGACCGAATGGTGGCTACCAACTTCATTAGCCAGCAAGAAGCCACCGATGCCAAGAACACCCCCATCGAGCTTAAGAAGATCGAGGTGCAGAACGCTCCTTATTTTGTGGAATATGTCCGCCAGCAACTGGAGGCCCGTTACGGATCCAACGCCGTTTATAAGGGCGGCCTGTCGGTTTACACCACCTTGGATATGAAGCTTCAGGAAGCCGCCCAAAGGGCACTGGCCCACGGGTTGGAGAATGCCGAGATCACCGCTCGCAAGAACCGCCTGACCAACATTCCCGTGGATCAGCCGATCCAAGGCGCCCTCTTGGCCATGGACCCGCACACCGGGGCAATCCGCGCCATGATCGGCGGGGTCGATTATCATAAGAGCGTGTTTAACCGGGCCATCCAGGCCCGCCGCCAACCCGGCTCGGCTTTCAAACCCATCATCTACACCGCCGCCATCGAGAACGGCTACACCATGGCGGATGTTTTCTTGGACGCCCCCATCGTTTATCCCGATCCGGTCACCGGAAAGCCCTGGAGACCTTTGAACTTTTCTGACAAGTTCCGCGGCCCGACCACCCTTCATACCGCTTTGATGTATTCCATTAACGTGGTCACCATCAAGCTTTTGGACAAATTGGGCATCCAGCCCGTCGTCAGCGTGGCCCGCCGTTTGGGTATCACTACCCCTATCAAACCCAATCTTTCCTTGGGTTTAGGCACTTCCGAAGTTTCCTTGGTGGAAATGGTGCAAGCCTTCTCGGTTTTCCCCAACCAGGGCGTGCGGGTCGAACCTTTCGCCATCCTCACCGTCAAGGATTCGAGCGGTCATGTATTGGAAAACAATACACCGGTCGGCGAAAGCGTTCTGGATCCTATGGTGGCCTACATCATGGTCCACACCATGAAAGACGTCATCGATAACGGTACCGGCCGCATCATCCGCCGTTTAGGGTTCGAATATCCCGCCGCGGGCAAGACAGGCACGACCAACGACAACGTGGACGCCTGGTTCATCGGTTACACGCCGGACCTGACCTGTGGGGTTTGGGTGGGTTATGACGAACGTCAAAGTTTGGGAAGGAAACAGACGGGCGGTGAGACCGCCGCTCCGATCTGGGCGGAGTTCATGAAAGCCGCCACCGCCGGCCAGCCCATCAAGGATTTCGAGCCTCCCAAGGGCGCCGATAGCGAATTGGTGACCAAGAAGATCTGTTTGACCAGCGGTCTTTTGGCTGGACCCGACTGCCCGGGTGTGCGGGATGAAATATTCAGGAAAGAAACCGCCCCGACCAAGTATTGCAATATTCATGTGGCTGGAAGCGGGGTCTTGACCACCGGGGATAGCACCAATGGTTCTTCCAACTCTCCTTCGGCCAGCGGCGACATTTTAGAGATGGGTTCCCAGCCCGTGGTGAAAGCGGAAGCGACTGTTCCTGCGACCGCCAGCGTGACTGAAGCGGTGGAAACCCCCACCCCTGTGGTAGGCACTAAAAAAGCTAGCGGCGAACAAGCCTATCCGGACGAAGGTTTCTAATAATTTTAGGTTCAAGACCGCTTAAGCGGTCTCGATGATCGGATAATCTCGGCGGATCTCATCTTCCGGCAGCGCGTTGTAATGCCACCACTCATGGGGCAACTGTAGGAATCCCCCGCCCGTCATCGCCTTTCTTAAGACCATCCGATTCTCCATTTGTTTGGCGGACAATTTTCCTTCTTGGATAAATCGCTCCTCGAACCGGGGTTCGGATATATCCCTGAAGTCATCGAAGCCCGCGCCCATATCGACCGTTTTTCCGTTCCCATCCAGCAAACCCAGGTCCAAGGCCATCCCAAAATTGTGCGGCGATCCCTTTTCCGGGTTCGCGATATAGTTCTGGTCGTTGGTACCTTTCACCTTGGCCCACATCTTCCATTGGACCGACCGGGGACGCAGGGCGTCGTAAATGATGAAAGACCAATCCGGCCTTTGGTGTCGAAGGAATTCGATCGCGAGGGAGTATTTGATCGCGGCATCTTTATGCAAATAAGCCTGGGTGAAGGAACCATAAAGGTTCTCTTTCATGAAATTGTCGGTAGAGGCGTATTTCAGATCGATAACAGTGGCTGGAAAGGCTGCCAGACCGACATAGAGCGGATTGGTTTCCAGCAAGGGGGCCTCAGACGAAGAAAGACTTACTTTTTAGGAGCGGCAAAATCCAGGCCCGAATCCATTGGGGGCGCCTGCATCCCATCCACGTCCAGGTCCTGTTTCGGGGCCGGGGCTGAGGTTTGGGATTGAAGCGGAGCGGGTGCTGCGTTGTTGACCGGTACCATCGGGGCTTGAATATTGGAATTAGCAGAGTTATCGCCAAAATCAGGCGGCGGAGGGACTGCACCTGTTAAAGAAGCGCCGGGCGCGGCGGGAGCCGCCAGGGGCGCAGAAGCGCCAGTTGGAGCGGAAACAGTCGCGACCAAAGCCGGGGCGGAAGAAGCCGAACTGGCTGCGGGTGCCGCTGAACCGACCGCCGGAGCGCTTATTCCACCCATTGGAGCGGAGGTCATCGGAGGAGGAGGCGGAACGACCGCTGAGCCGCTGTTGGATGGCAGTGGGGTCATGGTTGGAACAACTACTGTGGGTGTATCGGTATAAGTATTGGTGTAGACCGTCGTAAAGGTATAGGTCGGGGTCATGGTAAAAGTGGCCGTGATCGCCGGGGTATCGGTCGAGGTATTGACCGGGGTATCCGTAAAAGTCGCAGCGACCGACGAAGTATTCGAGCTGACCGTCGGAACGGCTGTGGCGACCATGGCTTGGATATTCGCATTGGGCGAACCAGCCGAGGTCAGGTCCGGTGGCATGGGAGGAGCGGGTACCGCTTCTGAAGGAGCGCTCGGCGTGGTTGCGGTCGAGGCTGCTTGAGCGGTCGCCACGATCGAGGCCAGGTCGTCCGAGGTCATGCCGTTCCCGCCCAAAGCGAAGGTCGCAGTGGCGGTAGGGACGGTCGCGCCTTGAGAGGTCGGGATCGAGACTGGCGCGTTCGGGGTTTCGGCGGGCGTCACATTGGCGGCCATTTGACCTAAAGCCGGAGGCTCGGGAGCAGAAGGAGACAGCATCGGGGGCGCGGGAATACCGGAAGTGACCGGTTCTGGTGCGGCGGGAGCAGCGGATACCGCCGGGGCAGCAGCCGGAGCAACGGGAGCGGCCTGGGCGGCAGCAGCAGGGGCAGCCGAGACCGAAGCGGTCATCGCTGGAGGGGCGGCAAGTTCACTCGACATGGCCAAGGTCGGTGTCGGCATCGGCGGGACCGGCGTATTCGTCGGAGCCGGCATGGTCGGTGTCATCGTTGGAGGCGGGGTCATGGTCTTCATTTTGGCTTCCATGGCCAGCACATCTGACTCGCTTTGCTTTTGACGATAAGCCTTCAAAGCGGCCTTGGCCGCGGCATCCGCTCGGCGATCCTCGGCTTCCGCTTGATCGGACATGGATTTGGTAATGACCGGTAGTTCACTGCGCAAATAGGACCGGAGGATATCTTTTAAGTCCTTCATCGGGCTGATAGAAACAGTACCCCTGATCTTGTTCTTGACGCTTGTCGGGCTCATGGTGCCCCAATAGTTGCCGCCCAACTTGGCTTTGGTGGCGTTGTTCACCACTTCCGAATCGTTATCGTGAATGCTGTTATTCAGGAAGACCAACTTGGCAAAATCCTTCAAATAAAGACCGTAAGTATTCTGGACCAGAGTATTGAACTGGATGTCGGCTTCCACCGGACCATCCAACACGACGCCCGTCGCGTTGCCATAGAATTTGTTGTTCTTGAGATGGGCCACCGTCGTGCCCTTGAGATAAAGACCCGAGCCCTTGGTCACTTCGGAAGCGTCCATACGGATGGTCGCGTCCTGGACCAGGAAGACCCCGTCCGTCACTTTGATGTTGGTCAAGAAAGCCTCGCCGCCATCGATAAAGAGGGCGCTTTGAAGACCGCCATCGGTCATGTTGAAGACCGCCGGAGCCGCCGCCGAAGCTGCCACTTTCAAGTCGCCTCCTATTTCCAGGGTGGCAGGACCTTGAAAAACCACTTGGACGCCCGGGCCGATCTTGAGGGTCACACCGGGAGGCACGAGAACACGGCTTTGGATGATATAAGGGCTACCGCTTTGGTCCCATTGTGTATCGGTGCTCAAGGTGGCCCCCACATTGGTGGAAGCGCTCAGTTGGGAGGAAGCCCCTAACAGGATAAGTAAGGCAAAGATGGAAGAAATGCGCTTCATAAAAGGGTAGCGGCCTCGAATAGAGTTTTAGATCAACGAAGCTGAACGACCAGTCTTACAAGCACGGCTTTTGGCCGAAAAAGTTCGGTTACTATAACACAAAACGTTATCACTCAAACCATAAAGCGGCTTCTGACGGGGCTCAAAAACCCATGTTTGCCAAGGTCCTTCCGGGCAAAAAAGAAGGGGACGGCCCGAAAGCCGTCCCCTAGGAAAACCTATAAAGGCCTTATTTAGATGAGTATTCTTTACCCTTGCCCGAATGCTTTAAAGCGGCTTGAGCGGCGGCCAAACGGGCGATAGGCACCCGGTAAGGCGAGCAAGAGACATAGTTGAGACCCACGATATGACAGAATTCCACCGAATTCGGGTCCCCGCCATGCTCACCGCAGATACCCACCTTGAGCTTGGGCTTCACCGAGCGGCCCTTTTCCACGCCCATACGGACCAATTGGCCGACGCCATTGCGGTCCAGGACCTGGAAAGGATCCTTCTCGTAGATACCGTTGTCTTGGTAGTGGCGGATGATCTTCGCGGTATCGTCGCGGGAGAATCCGAAAGTGGTCTGGGTCAGGTCATTGGTCCCAAAGCTGAAGAAGTCGGCTTCGGCGCCGATCTTATCCGCCGTGACCGCCGCGCGGGGCAGCTCGATCATGGTCCCAATGGTGTATTCCAGTTTCACACCGTACTTCTTGATGGTCTCTTCGGCGGTCTTGATGACCACCGCTTTTTGGTTCTTCAATTCCGTCACGTCCCCGACCAGGGGGATCATGATCTCGGGGACGATCTTCTTCCCCTTCTTGACCAATTCGCAGGCGGCGCTAATGACGGCCTCGGTCTGCATCTCGGTGATCTCCGGATAGGTGATCCCTAAGCGGCAACCGCGGTGACCCAGCATCGGGTTGAACTCATGCAGTTCTTCCACGCGGTGTAAAAGCTTCTTGGCTTTTTGCAGATCGGTGCCCTCTTCCTTCACCAAAAGAAGGGCTTTTTTAATGACTTCGTTCGAGGTGGTCGTCTTGCCGGCGGCTTCCATGCGGGCCACTTCCACCATCAGCTCTTCCCGCTTCGGAAGGAATTCATGCAAGGGCGGGTCCAAGAAACGCACCGTGACCGGGAACCCGGCCATGGCTTCAAAGAGACCCATAAAGTCGGCCTTTTGCATCGGCAACAAGGCTTTCAAGGCTTCCCGGCGGGAAGCCTCGTCGGTGGCCAAGATCATCGCCTGCATGTGGGGTAAACGGTCTTCATCGAAGAACATGTGCTCGGTCCGGCAAAGGCCGATACCTTCCGCGCCGAAAGCGCGGGCCACTTTAGCGTCGCGTGGAATGTCAGCGTTCGCACGCACCTTCAGGGTGCGGGCGGCATCCGCCCAGCCCATGAGGGTGGCGAAATCGCCGGAAAGCTCCGCGTCCATGGTAGGCACTTTGCCGTGAATGACCTCACCGGTCGAGCCGTTCAAGGAGATCCAGTCCCCTTCTTTAATGACCACGCTGCCGACGGAGAACTTTTTACCGTGCTCGTCGACCTTGATGGATTCACAACCCGCCACACAGGTCTTGCCCATGCCGCGGGCCACGACAGCCGCGTGGCTGGTCATCCCGCCGCGGGCGGTCAAGATACCTTCCGAGGCGTCCATGCCATGGATATCGTCCGGAGAGGTCTCCAAACGCACCAGGATGGTCTTCTTGCCTTCGCTGCGCCAATCCACGGCATCCTCAGCGGTGAACACCGCTTGGCCCGAAGCTGCGCCCGGGGAGGCCGGCAAACCCTTGGTAATGACGTCTTTCTTGGCCTTCGGATCGAAGACCGGGTGGAGCAATTGATCCAATTGGATGGGATCAATGCGGGAAATGGCTTCTTCCTTGGTGATGAGCTTCTCGGCCACCATGTCGACTGCAATCTTCACCGCCGCGGCGGCCGTACGCTTGCCCGCGCGGGTCTGGAGCATGAACAACTTGCCCTTTTCGATGGTGAATTCGAAGTCTTGGATATCGCGATAGTGCTTCTCCAGTTTCTTGGTGGTGTCATAGAGCTGCTTGAACACCTTGGGCATGTCCTTTTCCAAGTGCAGGATCGGTTGGGGGGTACGGATACCCGCCACCACATCCTCCCCTTGGGCATTGAGCAGATATTCCCCGTAGAACTTCTTTTCGCCGGTAGCCGGGTTGCGGGTAAATCCCACGCCCGTTCCGGAGTCGTCGCCCATGTTACCGAACACCATGGATTGGACGTTCACGGCGGTACCGATATCGTGAGGGATGTCGTTCTGCTTACGGTAGAAGTTCGCGCGGTCGTTCATCCAAGAACGGAACACCGCGTCACGCGAACCGCGTAACTGGGCCAGAACGTCTTGCGGGAATTCTTTACCGGTCTTTTCCTTGATGAGTTTCTTGAATTTCTCGACCAGATCCTTCAGGTCCGTGGCGGACAATTCGGTGTCCAGCTTCACGCCCAGGTCTTCCTTCATTTTGTCGAGAACACGTTCGAACACTTCTTTACCCATTTCCATCACCACGTTGCCGTACATCTGGACGAAACGGCGGTAGCTGTCATAGGCGAAACGTTCGTTATTGGTCGAGGCGATGAGACCTTTCACCGTGGTGTCGTTCAGACCCAGGTTGAGGATGGTGTCCATCATGCCCGGCATGGAGAACTTGGCTCCCGAGCGGACCGAGACCAGGAGGGGGTTATTGCGGTCGCCGAACTTCTTGCCCAGGGCCTTTTCCAGCTTGGCCAAATGCTGTTGCATTTCCTTGTCGATGGACTCGGGGGTCTTCTTGCCGTGTTCGTAATAAAGACGGCAGACCTCGGTAACGATGGTGAACCCCGGAGGGACCGGCACGCCCGAATTGGTCATTTCGGCCAATCCCGCGCCCTTCCCACCCAGGACATCCTTCATGGTCCCGTGGCCTTCGGCTTTACCGTTGCCGAAGAAGTAAACGAACTTCTTGGTAGCGGTTTTCTTGGACGGCTTGGAAGACTTCTTCGCGGCTTTCGGCATGGTGCATCCTCCTCGAGATTAAAAACATGAATGTCGAACGGAACGATGAGACTGGCTAGAAAAGGCCGTCATTGTAGCAAACCCCGTTTTGAATTCAACGGAAGCCGTCAGTCTGGACCGTTAAAAAATAAAGGCTTTTGGGGTCTTTTGAACGAAGAAGTTAGGCGGAAGGAGCGGATTCGGAGGTATAGACCAGCTTGCGGAAGTCCCCCGAGAGCAGGAACAGGTCACCCGCCTGGCGTAGCATGGCCAGCCGGTTATTGCGGATCTTGGCGTTCTTGTCCATCACCATGACCTTTTCGAAGAAGGCGTGGATGGGAGCCACCATCGTTTCTAAATGGCCCACCACATCCTCGTAATAATCGGCGCTCGACCGGTCCTCATCGGCGATATAACCCTTGGCGGTCTGGATGGCTTCGTAAAGGTCTTTCTCTTCCTGTAGCTTCAAGAGAGGTTTGGCGACCCGGTCCGAGATCTTTTTGTCCGGAAGGATACGGAGCACCCGTCCCGCCGCCGTGACCAATTTTTGAAAATCTTGGTCATTCTTGTTCTTTTGAAGGGTCTCGGCCTTGGTCACCATATCGATCAACGAGGGCGCTTCGGTGGCGACCGCGGCATTGATCACATCGTAAGAAAGCCCCCGGGCTTCGAGCACCGTTTGAAGACGGCCCTTCAGGAACTCGGCGATCTCTTTGGTCTCAGCGGGTTTGGACTTGCCCACATAGACCTTTTGGACCGTCAGGACCAACTCTTCTAAAGAGATGCTATAGCGGTTTTCCAGGATCATCTGCAGTACGCCCAAAGCTTGGCGACGCAAAGCGAAAGGATCTTGGGAACCAGTGGGAATGATACGGGCCTTGAAACAACCAACGATGGTGTCCATTTTGTCCGCCAAACTAAGCAAGGAGGATTCCTTCGTCGGCGGCAGTTGATCCCCGGAGAAGCGGGGGTAATAGTGATATTGAATGGCCGCGCCGGTTTCCACTTCGCCCTGCCGGGCCACATAAATACCGCCCATCACGCCTTGCAGGCTGTTGAATTCTTTTTCGCGGATGATATTGGTGACCAGGTCCGCTTTGCAAAGCAGGGCCGCGCTTTGGGCCGTTTTAATGGCATCCTTCGGGACTTCGAAAACCTCGCCGATCTTACCCACCAACTTGGACAAACGATGGGACTTGTCCAACATGCTGCCCATACCCTCCAGCCAAGTAAGACCCGAAAGCTTTTGCGCCCATTCTTCCATGGGCACTTTAAGGTCCTCTTGCACGAAGAATTTGGCGTCTTCCAACCGGGCTTTCAGGACCGCTTCATTGGAACGGATGACCACTTGTTTGTCTTTGGGTGTGCCATTGATGACCCCAATGAAGTAAGGCAAAAGCTTGCCTTCCCCGTCCCGAACGGCGAAATATTTTTGGTGTTCTCGCATGGCGGTCACAATGACCTGGTCTGGCAATTCAAGATATTTAGGATCGAAAGAACCCATAATGACATCGGGCGATTCGATAAGATTGTTCACGTCGTCCAAAAGGTCGGGGTCGGCAGGGACCACCGCGCCCTTTTCGGCGGCGGCTTGCTGTACTTTGTTCCAGATAATGGCTTTTCGTTCCGCCGGATCGGCAATGACCCCGTTCTCACGCAGGACATCCAGATAATCCCCGGCTTCCATCACATCCAAAGCGCCCTTTTTGAGGGCCCTCAAACCACGGGTTTCCCGGTTGCTGTAAATACCGGCGATCTCGAAAGGAATGACCGTACGGGAGAAAACGCCACAAACCCAACGAATGGGCCGGGCGAAAAGAAAGTCGCCATTCCCCCAGCGCTGCACCTTGGGGAACCGGAGCTTCTTGATGACCTCGGGGAATATCTCGCCCATGATCTCGCTGGTCAGACGGCCGCCACCCTTCTTAATAACAACGACCACTTCCCCTTTGGGGGTCATCTTGCGCTTCAAGGCGGCCGCTGAAACACCCTGGGCCTTGGCAAAACCCTCGCCCGCGCGGGTCGGCAAGCCGTGCTCGTCAAAAGCCACCGACACCAAGGGGCCGGTCACTTCTTTGGCGGAGTCTTCCTGCATTTCGGGTAAACCCTTGAAGAACAGGGTCAAACGACGGGGCGTGTAATAGGTGTAAAGGTTCTGATACGTGATCTTGTGTTCTTTCAAAGAAGCTTCC
Organism: candidate division FCPU426 bacterium; assembly: GCA_027452205.1. Taxonomy (GTDB): domain Bacteria; phylum Oederibacteriota; class Muellerivitia; order Muellerivitales; family Muellerivitaceae; genus Bog-1183. The sequence goes on from DAIDGV010000015.1 coordinate 63,771, forward strand.
GCCGCGGCCACCATTTGGTCGATGGCCGGTCTTATATAAGAGGATGGCAATTCTTCGCAGCCGATCTCAAGGACAGCGTCTTTAAGGGGGGTCAGGTGTTCGATGGCCATATCAAACCTTCTTGAGCAGGGGGTAACCCAGCTCTTCCCGTTGTTTCACATAAGCGGTCGCGACCGCCTTGGCCATGCCCCGGACCCGGGCGATATATTGGGTGCGTTCCGCCACCGAAATGGCCCCCCGGGCATCGAGCAAGTTAAAGGTGTGCGAGGCTTTCATGACGTAGTCATAAGCGGGGGCCACCAGGCCCAATTCCAATAAACGGCGTTCTTCCGCTTCGTAGTCCTTAAAGCTGCGTAAAAGCATCTTGGTATTGGCCTGCTCAAAATTGAAGGCCGAGAATTCTTTCTCGCTTTGCAGGAAAATATCCCGGTAAGTGATGTTCTTGCCGCCATAGTGCAGGTCCCAAACGCTATCGACCCCCTGGATGACGGTGGCGATACGTTCCAATCCGAAGGTGATCTCGCCCGAAACGGGCTTGAGTTCGAGCCCGCCGGTCACTTGGAAAAAAGTGAACTGGGTGATCTCGATACCGTCCATCCAAACCTGCCATCCCAGACCCGAAGCGCCCAAAGTGGGCGATTCCCAATCGTCTTCCACGAAACGGATATCATGCTCGTCCTGGCGGATACCGATCTCTTCCAGGCAACCCAGGTAAAGTTCGATCATGTTCTCGGGGGAGGGTTTGAGGATGATCTGGTACTGGTAGTAATGCTGCATGCGGTTGGGGTTCTCGCCGTAACGGCCATCTTTGGGTCGGCGACAAGGGTCCACATAGGCGACATGGTAAGGTTCAGGGCCAAGAACGCGGAAGAAAGTAGCCGGATTAAAGGTGCCTGCGCCCTTTTCCAGGTCGTAAGGCTGTTGGATGACACAGCCCTGGCGGCTCCAATACTGGTTCAGCGTCATGATGAGTTCTTGGAACGACAGCGCCATAGCGACCTCAAGGTGAAGTTAAAGCCATCCACAAGATTCTTTATGAAAAATAGGGGATTTAGCCTTAATCCGCAAGCTAAAAACCCTGACCTCGTTTGGACAAAAGAACGAAAACCAATGCTCAAAATGTCCGGAAGGTAAACTTCTACCTCCGACCCTTTAGTGGATCGTCCAGGCCAGCAAGAAAAATTCGAACATCACTAAGCCGATTATGAGGAAGAAGATGGCCACTATCCAGCCCCGGCCTGTCATTTCCAGGGCGGCCACATAAGGCCGCTGGGTGGGCCAAACCTTAATCGCTTGGCCATAATCGGGGCTCGCTTGGCTGGGCCAGGCGGGATAGACGTAATAGATGTGATCGTACACCTTGCCGTCTTTATCCACGGCGCCTTGATAGACACCCGCGCCTTCATAAACCAGGCGGTATTTCCCCACCGGTGTGTTGGGCAAGCTGGAAAGATCGGAAACGGTGGCGTCCACGCCCATGCTATTGGTCAGGATCTGGACCCCGGAATAACCCAGGAAGAGTAGGCTGATCGCCAGGAAAAGCAGAGAAAGGATAAGGGCTAAAAGCTTACGAAGGATCATCCGAGGCAGGGACTTCCACGGGAAAGCGCGCAACCGGGCCAAAAAGGTCCATTTGGGCCAGGTGATGGAGATGGGTTTGAGTTTGAGCTTCAAGGAGAAAGCCATAAAAACCCCGGAGGTCCGAAATAGCGTCGAAGGGCCTTTATTTTATCGGCGAAAGGTAAAACTGCCAGGATATAAATGGACGAAATGACCTGGCAAAGCGGGAATTTACATCATTCCCAATTGAAGCCGGGCGGCTTCCGTCATCAGGCTTTGGTTCCAGGGGGGCTCAAAAGTGACTTCCACAAGAGCCTCACGGACACCCTTGATGCGTTTGAGCTTTTCCTCGATCTCGTTCTTGAGGACGGTCGACATCCCGCAGCCCGGGGCCGTCAGGGTCATGACCACCTCGACTCGCTTCCCGCCTTCGGGGATGGCTTTGATGACACAGCCGTAGATCAGGCCCAATTCCACGATATTGACCGGGATCTCCGGGTCAAAACAGGTCTTGAGTTGTTCCCAAACGTTCTGTTCCACGGTCTTTTCATCGACCGGTTCGTCGTCATACTCCATCTTGAACACTTTGGCTTCGTCAGGCACCGGCTTGCCCAACGCGTCGGCGTCTTGACCGCTGACCCGGCACAACTGTCCGTTATCACGCTGAACGGTGAAACTTCCGCCCAGTGTTTGGGTGATATAGACCTTCTCGTCTTGGAACAGAAGGCTCTCGGTACCATAAGGAATGGTAATGACCTTACAGTCGCGGGTAACGGTGACTAATTCGTAGTTGCTCATCCTTCACTTCCCTTGCCGTCATCGGTCGAGATGACGTCTTTTTCGTTCTTTAAAGCGGCGTCCATGGTGTGCCAAGCCAGGCTGGCGCATTTCACCCGGGCCGGATATTCCTTCACACCCTCAAAGACCTTCAATTTGCCCAGGTCCTCAGGGGCTTTGTCGATCTTGCCCATGACCATGTCATGGAACTCATGAAAGAGATGTTCGGCTTCTTCTACCTTTTTACCCTTCAAAACCGTTGTCATCATCGAGGCCGAGGCCTTGGAGATAGCGCAGCCCGAACCCTTGAAGTGGATGTCTTGAATGACACCCTTATCGTCCAATTTCATGTCGAGCGAGATCTTGTCGCCGCACAAGGGATTGAACCCGTCGGCGTGATGGTTCGCGTCGGGCAAGGACCCGAAATTGCGCGGGTTCTTTTGGTGGTCGAGGATCAGGTCTTGGTAGAGGTCGCTGAAGTCGGACATCAAAAACTCCAATTTTGAATTTTGAATGTTGAATTAAAAATTAAGGTCACCTTTCGACGGGATTCCCGTCGAAAGTTACCAAAATTCATAATTGAAAATTCATAATTCATAATTATTTGAAAACCTCCAACACCTTATGAACTGCCGCTACTAAAAGATCCACTTCCGGCTTGGTGTTATAAAGCGCGAAAGAAGCCCGGGCCGTCGCCGGGATATTGAACCGGTCCATCACCGGCTGCGCGCAATGATGGCCCGCCCGCACCGCCACACCCTGACGGTCCAAAATAGTGCCGATGTCATGGGGATGGATCTCGCCTAAGGTGAAAGAAAGGACTCCCGCTTTCATGGCTGCGGTCCCAATGATGCGAACTTGCTTGATCTGGGACAAGGCCTGGGTGCCGTAAACAAGAAGTTCATGCTCATGGGCGGCAATGGCGTCAAGCCCGACCGCTGTGACGTAATCAAGCGCTTTGCCTAAGCCAATGACCCCGGCGATATGGGGTGTGCCCGCTTCGAACTTGTGCGGCGGCTTGGCATAAAGGGTCTTTTCAAAGGTGACCGAGGCGATCATGTCGCCCCCACCCTGGTAAGGCGGCATAGCGTTAAGCAGGGCCAATTTGCCGTAAAGAACACCGATACCGGTAGGGCCATAAATTTTATGGCCGGAAAAAGCGTAAAAGTCGCAATCCAGCTTCTGGACATCCACCTTCAGGTGGGCCACCGATTGGGCCCCATCGATGAGCACCAAAGCCCCATGTTCATGGGCATAATGGATGATATCGGCGATGGGATTAATGGTACCCAAGGCATTGGAAACGTGACCCACCGATACCAATTTAGTCTTGGAGGTCACGAGTTTCTTGAACTCGTCCATCAGCAGTTCGCCCCTGTCGTTGATGGGGATCACCTTCAATTTGGCGCCCTTTTCCTCGCAAAGCATCTGCCAGGGCACGATGTTGGAATGATGCTCCAGATGCGAAATGAGGATCTCATCCCCCGCCTGGATATTCTTCCGCCCCCAGGTTTGGGCTACCAGGTTGATACTTTCGGTCGTGCCCCGAGTGTAGATGATCTCGCTGGAAGAGGCGGCATTGATGAACTTTTGGATGGTCACCCGGGCGTCTTCGTAAGCTTTAGTGGATTCTTGGCTGAGCAGGTGAACACCCCGGTGGATATTGGCGTTCATTTCACGGTAATAGCGGTCTTCCATTTCAATGACCGACAAGGGCTTCTGTGTGGTCGCCGCGTTATCCAGATAGACTAATGGCTTCCCATGGACCTGACGGTTCAGGATCGGAAAATCCTTACGGATTTTCTCCACATCGTAAGCGGTCTTTATAGAAGCCGGAGCGGTCATGATGCCCCTCCCATCCAGTCTTGGACGAACTTTGTCAAAGCTGGTTTCAAGTACTCACTGGGGACCCGTTCCACCATCTCGCCGGCAAAAGCATAGACCAAAGCTTTCTTCGCGTCGGCCCGGCTGATACCTCGGGATTGAAAATAGAACAAAGCCTCTTCATCCATCTGGCCCGTGGCGCTGCCATGGGAACACTTCACGTCATCGGCGTAAATTTGAAGCTGGGGCTTGGAATAAACCTTCGCCGTATTGGACAGTTGTAGGTTCTTGTTGGACTGACGCGCGTCGGTCTTTTGGGCATTCTCGCGAACGAGGATAAAACCGTCAAAGATAGCGGTCGATTCGCCGTCAAGCACACCCTTGAAGGTCTCATGGCTATTGCAGTTAGGCGACAAGTGGTCGATGAAAGTGCGGGTATCCACATGCTGCTGGCCTTTGGAAAGATACAGGCCGTCCATGACGCTTTCGGCTTTCTTTTGCGCCAAGGTGGTGTCGATCTCATTACGGGTCAAAGCGCCGCCCACCGAGAAAGTACGGGAGATGAATTGGCTGGCCTCGTTCTGTTTCGCTTCTATGGACCCGACATGAAAACCCTTCAGGTCTTCTTGGCCGATCTTGGTATGGTCCAATACCGATCCTTGCGAAAGGACCACTTCGGTAACGGCATTGGTCAAATAAGCGCTGACATTCTCGCCCCAGTAATGCTCGATCACTTGGGCACGGCTGTCATTGCCCAACACGATCAAATTGCGCAAATGGGATTGGGTAGTTTGGCTGGCGTTCGCCGAGAGATAGACCACGTGGATCGGCCATTCCAACAGTTGGCCCGCGGCTAAGTTCAGGAACAGCCCATCGGTAAAATAAGCCATATTTAAGGCGGTAAAAGCTTTCTTTTGGGCCGAAGCCACCTGGCCCAAATAGGTTTTTACCGTTTCATGGGCCAAAGCGCTCGCCAGGTTCTGGATGACCACGCCCTTGGGCAAGGTTTTCAGGGAAGACAATTCCGCCGAATAAGCACCGTTCACGAAAACCATCACATGGGCCTTTTCCACTTCAAAGCCCCGCTTCTTCAATTGGGCCGTCACCGCCGAAGGGGTCACCTTGGGCAATTCAAAAGAGAGGCTCATCTTCAACAGGTTGTTCGCCAAGTTGGTGTATTTCCAGGACTCCAGCTTGTCCGTGGGAAATCCCGCTTGTTTAAAATGCTCCAACGCCTTAAGACGCAGGTCTTTCAGCCAAGCCTGGTCCTGGCCGGGCAAGAAAGCTTGCCGGGCGGTAAAAGCCGATAAGTAAAGGTCTTGGGTCATTAAGTTCGACATTAGCGTTTCGCCTCTTCCTTTTCGCCGGTCAACCAGCCGTAGCCCTTCTCTTCCAGTTCCAGCGCCAGTTCCTTGCCGCCGGTCTTGATGATCTTGCCCTTGGCCAAGACATGCACTTGGTCCGGCACGATGTAGTCGAGCAACCGTTGATAGTGGGTGACCACCAAGAAAGAACGGTTCTTGCTGCGCAAAGCGTTCACGCCGTCCGCGACCACTTTAAGGGCGTCGATGTCCAGGCCCGAATCGGTCTCGTCCAGGATGCCCAACTTGGGTTCCAGGACCGCCATTTGAAGGATCTCGTTCTTTTTCTTTTCCCCGCCCGAGAAACCCTCGTTCACCGCGCGTTGCAACATAGCTTCATCCATCTTGAGGGGTTTGAGTTTGGCCTTGACCAGTTCGAGAAAGTCCATGGCGTCGAGTTCTTCCTCGCCCTTGGATTTACGCACCGCGTTCAAAGCCGCCTTCAGGAAGTAGGTGTTATTGACGCCGGGAATTTCCACCGGATATTGGAAAGCCAAAAAGACACCGGCCCGGGCCCGGTCTTCGGGCGAGAGCGACAAAAGATCTTTACCATCCAGGGTCACTTCCCCGCCGGTGATCTCATAACCCGGGCGGCCCGACAACACATGGGCCAAGGTGCTCTTGCCGGAGCCGTTCGGGCCCATAATGGCGTGCACCTCTCCCGAACGGATCTCCAGGTCGATGCCGTTCAAGATCTGCTTATCTTCAACTTTAGCTTTCAGTCCTTTGATAACTAACATTCGCGCTCCGTTCGAATTTTAAATTCTCAATTCTTAATTATGAATTTTTGAAAATTTCAATCCGTTTTTTGGATTGAAATTCACCCTAATTTAAAATTCAAAACTCATAATTCAAAATTGTCTTTCCTTACCCCACCGACCCTTCAAGACTTACGCTCAAAAGCTTCTGGGCTTCCACTGCGAATTCCATCGGCAATTTACGGAACACTTCTTTGCAGAACCCATTGACGATCAGGTTGACCGCGTCTTCTTTGGATAAACCACGCTGTTGGCAATAGAAGATCTGGTCCTCGCCAATTTTGGAGGTGGAGGCTTCATGCCCCACCTTGGCGCTGTTGTTCTTCACTTCGATATAAGGCACCGTGTGGGCCCCGCACTTGTCGCCCATCAACAACGAGTCGCACTGGGTAAAGTTATGGGCGTTTTCCGCCGCCGGCTGGATACGAACCAGGCCGCGATAGGTGTTTTGGCCTTTTCCGGCCGAAATACCCTTGGAAACAATGGTGCTTTTGGTGTTCTTACCCAAGTGGATCATCTTGGTGCCGGTATCGGCTTGCTGCATGTTGTTGACCACCGCCACCGAATAGAACTCGCCGACCGAGTTGTCGCCCTGCAGGATACAGCTGGGGTATTTCCAGGTAATGGCCGAACCGGTCTCGACTTGGGTCCAGGAGATCTTGGAATTCTCACCCCGGCAAGCGCCGCGCTTGGTCACGAAGTTATAGATACCACCCTTGCCTTCTTTGTCACCGGGATACCAATTTTGTACCGTGGAATATTTGATCTCCGCGTTCTTCATGGCGACCAGTTCCACCACCGCCGCGTGCAACTGATTCTCGTCCCGCATCGGGGCCGTACAGCCTTCGAGATAGCTGACGTAAGCGCCTTCATCGGCGATCAGGAGCGTGCGTTCGAACTGTCCAGTTTTAGCCGCGTTGATACGGAAGTAGGTCGACAGTTCCATCGGGCAGCGGACGCCCTTAGGAATGTAACAAAAAGACCCGTCCGTAAAGACCGCGCTATTCAAAGTCGCGTAGAAGTTGTCGTTATAAGGCACTACCGAGCCCAGGTATTGTTCGATGAGTTCCGGATGTTCCTGCACCGCTTCGGAGAAAGAGCAAAAGATCACGCCCATTTCGCCCAATTTCTTTTTAAAGGTCGTACCCACCGAAACGCTATCGAACACCGCGTCCACCGCCACACCCGCCAGCATGGCCCGCTCTTCCATCGGCACGCCAAGTTTTTCGAATGTCTTCAGAACTTCCGGATCCACTTCCGCCAGGCTCTTGGGACCGGCTTTGGGGGCCGAGTAATAGACGATATCTTGATAATCGATGGGAGGATATTGGACGAAAGCCCACTCCGGGGTCTTCATCTTCAACCATTGCCCGTAAGCCTTCAAACGCCAATTGAGAAGGAACTGGGGTTCTTTTTTCTTGTGCGAGATAAAGCGAATGATATCTTCGTTCAGCCCCGCCGGGGCGGAATCCGCTTCGATGTCGGTCACGAAGCCGTACTTGTACTCTTCGGAGGTGACCTTTTCGACTGGCTCTTCTTGGGTTTTAGCTTTCATGTCTCTCTCGTCTTCTCAGCGTTTTTCAGCCGGCACCCCGGGCTTCGGGGTCGCCTGGGCCAACCACTGCTGCATCTCCGGCTCGGTCTTCACCAAGTCGGACAATCGGCACTTCTTCAAATAACTCGACATGGCCAATTCCAGCCCCGTCCAAACCGACCGGATCGCGCAATCCATGGAATGGACACAGGCCATATGGTCCGTGGTCGTCGCGCAATACTCTTCCTTGGAGAAGAAACTGCCGCTCATCGCCTGCATCACATCGTTCACATTGATCTCATTGGCGGGGCGGGCTAACTGATAACCGCCGCTTTGCCCTCGGATACTCTTGACCAAGCCGCCCTTACGCAAGGCTCCCATGATCTTGGCCACATAAGCGCTGGTCAGCTGTTCCTTTTGGGACAGCTCCACGATCGTGGTGGTGCCTTCGAGGCCTTTTTTGGCCATCTGCAACATGCAGCGCAGACCGTATTCTTCGGTGGATGAGAATTTCATTTGAAACACTCCTAAACAGTGCCTAAACCCAATCTGCTGAATGTGGAAAAGAAAGTCAAGTATAGGCAGGGAGCTTTTGAAATCAAGAAATAATGGGGAAATTTTCGACTTCAGCGTTAGGCCCGAAAATGGCCTAAAAGCGTGAAAACAAGGGATTCGGGGCTTTCGAAAACATCCAAAACTAAGGCTTTTTTAGGCTCTTCCAAAGCCTCGAATTGGCTGTTTAAAAGGGCTTCGGACACAAAGTGACCTTTCCGGGCCTTAAGCCTTTCGGCAATAAGGGTCTTATCCCCTTTCAAGTAAACCCATTCTATCGGGGCAGCCTGATTTAATAAGTCCCGGTACTTTTGCTTCAAGGCGGAGCAGGCGACAACCGTCCGGGGGCTTTCCACGTTCCACACCTTTAAACACTGGGCCAGTTCCTCCAGCCAAGGTTTTCGGTCCTCATCGGTCAATCCGATTCCCTGGGCCATTTTGTTTTTCGCCTCTGGGGTATGAAGATCGTCCGAGTCATAGAAAGGACAGCCCAAGGCTTGGGCCAAGGCCTTCCCTACCGTAGTCTTGCCCGACCCGGCCACGCCCATGAGCAGGATGATCATCGCGTCTCCAGGGGAAGTACCTTTGCGTAATACTCCAGGCTTCGGAAGGGTTTCTCAAGGGTGCGTTCTAAATAACCCATGACCGTCATGAAGATCTGCCGGGACAGGACCGGCTGTAGCTTGAGCACATGCACTCTTTCCGCCGGCGTGCGGCGCAGTTTTTTGAGGATCTCCAGGGCCATCTTGTTCACTTGGAACTTGGCGGCCGTCGAGCCATGGCAGGATTCGCAAAGGGCCCCACCCCGGTGCGGGATGAGATAGACCCTTTGGGCCACGATCGTCTCGCCGCATTCAGCGCAATTTTCCAATTCAAGGGGATAGCCCAGGTCTTCCATCAGTTTCAGGACAAAAGCCGTCAAAAGCAGTTCCGAGGACCTCGGTTCTTTTTCTAAGGCAACCAAGGTTTCTTTGAGCAGTTCATAGATCTCCGGATGGGGTTCGCCTTCGGGGGTCGCTTGGGTCACCGTTTCGGACAGAACTTGAAGACAGGTAATGACCTGAAAATCGTTCTTAAGGGCAGAGTTGTCATTGAGCACCTTCGCTTGGCCCAGGACATAAAGAGAAGCAGTGCTTTTTTTAAAAAGCGAGAAAGAAGACTCGGTGAAAAGATCGATGGAAGAGGCCAGCTTGCTCTTGGGTTTGCGGATACCCTTGACCATCGCCTTCACCCGGCCTAGCTGAAGGGTATAAAGCTGGGCGATCTTATCGGCCTCGGCATAGTTCGTGGTGCCTAAGACCCATCCCCGGGCGGCGGTAGGGATCAACGGGCCGCTTTCGCTTCGAGTTGAAGGGTCACGGCCAGCGATGCCGCGTAAAGACTGAACCCGATGGTCAGAATCGAATTGACCGCTGCCTTGACCAGGGTGAAAAGGATGCCCAGCAAGGGAATGAATGAAAGGCCCGTAAAGACCACATTGAAAGCGATGTAGAAAACGCAGGCAACAAGGATGATGAGAAGGACCGTCCAAAGGGTGCGGCCTTTATCCCGCCAGACTTGGGCGATACTTTCCCCAACCGAAGCCCAAATGCCATGGCCGTCCACCAAATAAGCCCCCGCCAACAAACCTGCCACGGCAAAACCCAGAAAGAACAACAAACCGACCACACCCGCAGGAACGGCCAATGTCCCTCCGATCCACCAAGGCAGGAAATTGAAAACAAGCGCGCCCAATCCAAAGACGAGCAGGACACCCAAAAGGAATCCAAAAAAGACCAATATCCAAGCTACTTGCAAGCCCATCATGGGCAAGGTGTAACGCAGACCTTCCGAAAAGAAAACTTTCAACGAGAAGTTCTCCCCGTCCTTTTGGAAACGGTTCATTTGGCTGTAGAGGGCGCCGTCAAAAAGCGCCATAAAAAAACTGACCGCGGTGATGTAAAAAGCCACGACCAAGGCCATCATACCCAGCGAACCCCAATCAGTGAAATAACTCATCCAGTCGAAATTTTGAAAGAAGCTGCGGGCATTCCCGCTGGTCAATTCATCGGCGTGGCCGATCAAAGCTTGGACCAAAGGCCAAAAGCCGATGAAAAGGCATAGCACGATCAGGAAAAAGTTAACAAAAAGGAACCCGATCCGGATGAGGAACAGCGGCCAAAGCGCGGCGCAAGCGTCCCAGGCCCGGTGATAGAGGTCCGAAAGTTCGGCAGGAGCGGCGGTCTTACGGGCCATAGGTCCCCTTAGCGGAAATTGTTGAACTGAACGGCGACCTTCAAATCCGCGGTGCGGATCATTTGCATGGCTTCTTGAAGATCGTCCTTCGACTTGCCCGTCACCCGCACCTTCTCATCGGTGATGGAGGCTTGGACCTTCAACTTGGAATCCTTGATCAACTTCACGATCTCTTTGCAGTTCTCCATGGGCATGCCGCTGACGATCTTCACTTTTTGGGTGACCGTTCCGCCGAAAGCGGGTTCGATCTTTTGGAAATCCAGGGCCTTGGGGGAAATATTCCGCTTGATGAACTTGCCGCGCAGGATATCGACCACCGCCGTCAGGCGGGATTCGTTGTCCGAGGCCAGATCGATCTCTTTGGTGGCTTTTTTGAGCTCGATCTTGCTGATGCTGCCCTTGAAGTCGTAACGCTGGCTCATCTCTTTAACGGCCTGGTTGACCGCGTTGTCCACTTCTTGCATATCGACTTCCGAAACCACGTCAAAGGAATAGGTATCCGCCATATTTCCCTCATTTCAAACATTTTCACCACAGAGTACACGGAGTACACAGGGTGAAGATTGATTTTAAATCCAAAATTTCGAATTCTTAACAGCCGTACTCTGTGAACTCTGTGGCCGCCAAAGGCGGCCTGTGGTTCATGATGTTCAGCCTTTGTCCGCCGCGCCCTCGGCCGTATCCGACTCGGGCAGATCGATCTCCACCACTTGGCCCGTCACGCCCAAAACTCCCAGGGCCCGCCCGTTGTAATAAAGGTCCACACCACCGGCATTGCCGATCTTCACTTTGAAATTCTTTGCCGCCTGGTAGATCTTCACTTCACCCTCGTCCAGGTCCACCTCATAGGTTCCCTTGCCGTCATCGGTCGAGACCTGTACCCAGGACTTATCCAAACCCTTCACCACCAAATGCTGATATTTATCCGGCACCACTACGTCCGCCGGACCGGGGACTTGGACCGTTTCAGCCGCGGGCATTTTGGGCAGTATTTGACCGAACTGGATCGTCGGAAAACCTTTTTGGGTGTAGTAATAAACCCCTAGCACTACCAGGCAGCCGGAGACCAATAAGATCAAAGTGCCCGAGGACCTCAGGATCTTGGCCCGGCGCACGGACTTAATACGTTTGTTGCGGAACACCGCCGGCTCCCGGCGGAAAGGCTCCGCATATTCTTCCTGGAGTTGTTCAAGCTCCGGGTCCTCATGGCTCTCTTGGCGGTGCAGGACTGGCGGCAGGTTCGCGATGGGGCCCCAAGCGGAGCTCTTTTCCATCTCCGCTTCGATATTCATCGGCTCGATGCGCACTTCCTTGGCCTTCACTTCCGCCTTGAACTGCTGGGTCAACTTGGCTTGGTCCAAACCAACGACTTTGGCATAGGCCCGGATAAAACCCTTCGCGTAGGTTTGCGAGGGAAATACGTCGAACTCTTCCTTCTCGAGGGACTCCAGATATTTCACCGGGATACGGGTCTTCTTGGAGATGGTCTCCAGGGTGATCTTCTTCGCCTCGCGGGCGGTTCTTAGTTCGAGTCCGATGCTCATTAAAAGGCCGATCCTTCTACCACCTGGGCGTCTTTGGGCGGTGTGAATTTGAACAAACTATCCGCGACACCCTTGTTGAATTGGATGTCCTTGAATTGGGCCCGGCTGATGACCGAGGGGGTTTCCATTTCCACTTGGTAAGGCCACCAATCCTTTTTATGGATCGAGACCTTCATCCGGCCAAAACCCTGGCTATCGTCCACCGGGATAAAGAGAAGGACCACCTCGTCCCCCGAGTCCTTGATGATGGAGACCCGGCAGACCTTCACGTATTTTTTTAGCGCCCGGCCCACGCCCAGATAAAAGGGCTGGCCCTTGCCCGCGTCCTGGTTATAGACGGTTTTTTGGTCCGGCACATACATGTTCATCGACTTGCCATTGATATAAAGGAACTGTTCGTCGGGCTTCTCGTAATGGACATAGACCTTATCCGGCGACTTGAGCTGCATCGAACCATGGAAATGCTTCTCCTGGCCCGAAAGGGTGTCTTTCATATTCATCTCAAGTTTCATTTGGACGTCCGTGGCCGAGTCTTGGGCTTCTTCCACCTTTTGGGTGATGTCCCGGACCGAAAGCGGACCTTTTGTGGGGGCAATATTCGGCAAGGGGGTGCGAACGGTTGTGGGCGCCGATCCCGGATTTCCCGCGTTCGAATCCTGCGCCAAGAGCGCCATATTGCACATCAAGAAAAGAACAGTGAAAATTTTAGTTGTTAAGTTCCGCATCCATCTCTTCCTCGCGTTCATCGAACCCATCCGTGCTGCTGACCACGCCCATGATCTTCCGGGGTTTGTTGCCGTCCGCCGGACCCACCACGCCACGCAACTCCATGTCATCCAGCAAACGAGCGGCCCTACTATAGCCCACCTTCAAGCGGCGTTGCAAAAAGGAGGTCGAAGCCTGCTTGGATTGCAAGACAATTTTGACTGCTTCATCGTAAAGCTCATCGCTCGACTCTTCCGTAATCGTTTCTTTACTGTTCTTGCTGACGCTCAGGTCCGCCGAATATTGGGGGCCACCCTGGTTGGTCCAGAATTCGACCACTTTTTCGACCTCTTCCATACTGACATAAGCGCCTTGTAAACGCAGGGGTTTCGGCGCGCCCGGCGGCAGGTAAAGCATGTCACCCCGGCCCAAAAGGGACTCGGCGCCGTTCATATCCAGGATCGTTCGGGAATCCACTTTGGAAGCCACTTGGAAAGCGATGCGGGATGGGAAGTTGGCCTTGATGATACCGGTGATGACTTCCACGCTGGGCCGTTGGGTCGCGAGAACCAGATGGATACCCACCGCCCGGGCCATCTGGGCCAGCCGGGTAATGGACTCTTCCACTTGGTCTTTGGCGACCATCATCAGGTCCGCCAACTCGTCCACCAGCACCACGATGTAATACATGGGCAAAACGCTGGTATCCCCCGCTTCACGCTTTTGGTTCATCTTGCCGTTATAGCTGTCGATGTCCCGGGCACCGGCCTTGGCCAGTAATTCGTAACGTTCTTCCATTTCCCGTACCAGCCACTTCAGGGCCAAATGGGCTTCTTTGGAATCGTTCATCACCGGCAAAGCCAGGTGAGGAAGACCTTTATAGACGGTCATTTCCACCCGCTTGGGATCTACCAATACCAAACGCATCTCTTCGGGCGTGTATTTGTAGATAAGACTGATGACCAGGGTGTTCACGCAAACGCTTTTGCCCGACCCGGTCGAGCCCGCGATGATGACGTGGGGCATTTCCTTGAGACTGGCCACGAACGTAGCGCCCGTAATGTCTTTCCCCAAAGCCACCGAGAGTTTCTTCGAGGCGTTCATGAATTCGTCTTTGGCGATCAGCTGGCGCAGGGTCACCATCTGGCTCTTGGTGTTCGGCACTTCGATCCCCACCGTCGCCTTGCCCGGGATAGGGGCCACCACCCGCACCTGACCGCACTTCAGGGCCAAGGCTAGGTCATCGGCCAAGGAGGCAATGCTGGTGATCTTCACGCCCGCGGCGGGCTGCACCTCATATTGGGTCACGGTCGGGCCTGGATTGATGCCCACCACCGTCGCATCCACCCCAAAGCTGGTCAGGGTCTCTTTTAAGGTGCGGCTGACTCCCTCAAAATCCGCCTCGATCTCGCCCGACTCTTCAGCGCCCTTGAGCAGATTGGTGTTAGGAAGTTTCCAGGTGCGGACAACCCGCACCGGCTTTTCGGGTTCGGGTGTTTCCTCTTCAGCCGTTTCGATACCAGCCGCTTCGATTTTTTGCTTCAAGGTCATGGGGTCGGAGGATTTGGACTTGGCTTCGGACATCGCCATGGCCACCATATCTTCTTCATTAGTTTCTTCCAGAACCGGCGTAGGAGCCGGAGCAGGGGGGGCGGGTTCATCGGCTTCGCCCGTGAAAAGAGCCCGTGACTTGGCTGGTTTCGCTGGTTGGGCTTTAGGTATTACGGGAGTTTGAACCTTAGCTTGCCGGTCTAGGGTGGTTGTTTTGCTCTCGCCTTGGATCTTCTGACGGGCCTCCTCGACAACCCGCTTCTCTTCGCTGCGGCTATTCCATTCTTTCCAGAACCGAGCCACTTCCTCATAGACCATGGCGAAAACATTGAAACCGTGTTCCTTGAACCATCCCCCGCCCTTTTGGAAACCTACCGTGGCGCCTTGAAGCCCCTTCACCACATGGTCTTCCGCTTCCAAGAACCAGAGAGCCAGGACGCCCACCAAAATAGCGATGACCACCGTACCAAACCGGGTCAGTGCCGCTTCCATCGGGTCCCCCACCAGGGAACCCAACTTGCCGCCCCATTCGATGCCTTCCCTTAATTGGGAAGCGGAGAACATCCCCACACCCGGAAAGAAGACCCGGAACAGGACCGAAACCGAAAGGACCAAGAGGGTAAGCCCCACCAGTTTGAACCCAGGCTTTTGGACCGGATCATCCTTGAACCGGGCATAGGCCAAATAAAAGAAAACCGCGGGAAGCACCCAAGCACAAAGACCGAAACCGCTGTAAAGAAAGAAAGAGAGACCCGACCCCGCATTGCCGAGTAAATTGGGATTCTCACCCGTAGGGATCAGGGAAAGGCTGAGCAAAAGCCCAATACTGCCCAGGATGAACATGATGAGGAAATGCTGACGATTGTTGTTTTTAGCCACGTAAAACCAGCCGATTCAAAGGGATTGGGAGGGAGAATTCATAACTGATGGGAAGTATAGCGATGTCATTTGGCCTTTTGAAGGCTATTTTTGGCCGTTTCATGCCCTTCTCTTACCACCGAACGTCCTAACCGACCAAGGGTTTAAGCGGGGACCGAGGTATAATCCATCCAATTTTCCGAGGAGGCTTTCATGAAAAATTTCATCGCAGGGGTTGTCATCACGCTCTTGGCCCTCGCGGCCGGCGCTTATGTTTCGGTCGTGAATGGATGGATCCCCGCCAATGCCGACGATAAACCCGGCGCCCTAGAAACCTGGGCCGCCCACAGCTCTCTCCGGGCGACCCTCAAGCGCGAAATGCCGACTACTGCCGTTCCTATTGCCCTGAACAACGAGAATCTGATCAAGGGCATCCACATTTACGCGGCTAATTGTGCTGTTTGCCATGGGGCTTCGGATGCCAAAGCGTCCAATGTCGCGACCGGCCTCTTTCAACATGCTCCTCAATTAGCCGGTGATGGCGTGACCGACGACCCCGAGGGTAAGATCTACTGGTTCGTGAAACACGGCGTCCGGCTCACGGGTATGCCCGCTTTCAGCGGCGCTTTAAGCGAGGAACAGATCTGGCAAGTCGTTCTTTTCCTGAAACACATGGACGAATTGCCCGCGCCTGTTCAAAAAGTTTGGAAGTCCATCCCCAGCGCCAAGTCTTAACCAGGACCTCACATGAAACAGTTCTTCATCGTCCTTTTGCCGCTGCTGTTCGCCTATGCCACGGTAGACGTCGGTTTTTATGCGGATCAAAGGAACTTGGTCTTCGTGCCGACCCGTATCGCAGATAAGACGCCGAAGAACTATGGACTGACCGATTACGATGAAGTGAAGATCAAAAACCCCGCGGGCCAAGCCTTGAACGCCTGGTGGGTCCGGCATACGGACGGGCAACCCCATCCCGCCCTGATCTATTGCCACGGCAACGGGGATGATCTTTCCATGCTTTCCGAGGTTTCCAAGCTTTTCTACGATTATGGTTTCGACGCTCTCTTGTTCGACTACCGGGGCTATGGGGCCAGCGAGGGCACCTCCGCCGACTTGAGCGAGACCGCCGTAGATGAGGATGCCCAGACCGCTTACAACTGGCTATTAAAAGAAAAGAACGTGGACGAGAAAAACCTGGTCGTTTGGGGCCATTCGCTGGGGTCCTCGGTAGCCGCCGAGATAGCGGCCCACAACCATCCGGCGGGGCTTATTTTGGAAGGGGCTTTTCCCTCGGTCTATCGGGTGGGCCGGTCCCGCTATCCTTGGCTATTCCTATTGCCCATCATGGTGCACGATAAATTCCCGACCATCCAATATGTGACCCAAAGGACTTGTCCGCTCTTGATGATCCACGGCGAGAATGACCACATCATCCCCATTGAGTTAGGCCAGGAAGTATTCCAAGCCGCCGCACAACCCAAGCAATGGATGGCGGTGCCGGGCATGAACCATCTTAACTTCCCCAGCTTGGCCCTGAAATATAAGGACCCGGTCATGGATTTCGTTCAGAAATGTACAGGTACTGTTCCAGTCGCTGCAGTATCAATTCCTGACTCGGCCACACCCACACCCGAGTCAGCCACAGCCACACCTCAATAACAGGATCTTTTAGAACTACCGCGGAGAGATCAGCTTGCGTTTGACCCGGTCCATTTGTTCTAAAACATGAAGCAGGGGGTGCTCGGTAAAAGACTTGAGATGATAGTCCGCTTCCCCATTCAGTTCCGGAGTCCCCACACAGAAGATCCCCGCAGCCTTGGCGGCCTTAACCCCATCTAGGTTGGTTTCCAAGGCGATAGCCTTGATAGGACGTACTCCCAGGGTTTCCATCACATTGATATGCAGGTCAGGACTCGGTTTGAGGGAAGGTAGTTCTTCGGCGCAGCGGATACAGTCAAAGTCCTCGGCCAAATTCAGCTTATGAAGTTCTTCGACCACTTTCTTTTGGGTCTCATTGGAGGTCATGCCGATCCGGATCTCGAAACTGCGTAATAACCGCAGGGTTTCTTTGAACCCGGCCGCCAAAGACAAGGTCGCTTCGTGGTCGGGCATCTTATGGGCATGGCCCACTTCCCGGACGACCCAGTCAAAATCGAAAATGAGCACCTTGGTCAACCAGTAGCTTTCAGGCACCATTCCCGCGAAAGGCGTGAACCGCGGATTGACGATATCGGAAGGACCATAAGCAAGAGGGCTCAATTTAGACTCGTCCTAAGATTCTTCGGCGACTTTTTTGATATGGTTCAATACGCGCATGTGGATTTGATGGACAATCCCATCCGACCACAAATGCCAATAGGTTTCAGGCCACATCGCATGAGAATACCAAGTCGTTCCTTCGAGTAAAGTTGAACCATCTGACAATTGAGTTAATCGAAATTGGCCTTTTTTCGAAACAAAATAACCATCCAAATGGGGTGGACGCAGGTTGTGATAAAAAGTCAATTCGGTCATAGGTTCCGCTTCGCTCTCAACACCAAAAGCAAGCAACTTCGGCTCATCCCATTGAGTGATTGGTTCCAAAAAGTCGCCGGTATTAAAGTGGCAGCGTCTAACCGCTCCGACACCTCGACCCACAATCGTAGCGTGGGTCGGATAAGCAATGCCGAATTTAAAAATAAACTCTTGAGGTACAGGTATTTCAGAAAAAGCCACGACCTTCTTCCATACTTTTTCTGGGGAGGCTTTGACAATGACAGAGCTAGTAACTTGCCACTCAGTTGGTTTTAACCCAATTGTCTCAAAACCCATCAAACTCGGCAAAAGGAGCGCCAACAATAAAAGTTGACCTCCCTTATAGGAGTCAAAAGAATGTCGAACCGCCCTAGCGCACAGAACGCCGATCATCGATAACAACAGCGCTAACGGAAGCATCATGAGGATACAAATGACCCCCTCCATAAAGAAAAGAAAGATTACTATAGCGACAAAAAATACGGAAAGTCCTCCAACACCCATATCCTCTCTGAATGACACTTCGTGGTCAGGAGAATAGAGAAGAGTCGTAAGAAAGCCCAAACAAAAAGGCAATCCAACAAAAAGATAACCACCATAAACTCGTAAAAAATGCGTACTGAAGAAAATAATCAAAGCTCCAAAAGCACTCGTAATCGCGATCGATACAGCCGCCGCAAGTATGGGCTTTTTTGGCAAATATTGGCTCAGCCAATCTCCCTTCAACGTTTTTGTCTTTCCAGACCTAGCGCCCATAGAAGGAATAACGGATAGAAAAGCGAAGAAGAATAATTGTAGATAAGGAACGAAGAAAAGGATCAAAAGCCAGGGATGGATGCTTAAGGCATTCAGTCGTTTCAATGTCAAACCGATACCGATCAACATAAAAGGCAAAGTAATGGCCAATAACGTCAAATTAATGGTCAGCTCGCCTTGTTGGAACATTAAAGATTCTAAGGAACTGAAGGTATCGCCCAAAAAATAATAGCTGTCGATTGAATCAAAATAATTTTGGGCATCCTTATGAAAAACAAAATAAATAACTGCCCAATCAATGAAGAACTTAGCAACCGAAAGACCAAGACCAGTTAAAAAATAACGAGACCGAGTAATCGTTCCATGAAATAAATTAGCTATTTTCATCAAAACCATTCTTTCCGAATGACCTTGTAATCACTAGAACTTAAGCGTCCAGCTTCTTTTTGAGGACCTCATTGACCATCTTGGGATTGGCCTTGCCCTGGCTGGCCGCCATGACCTTGCCCACCAGGAAGCCGATAACGCCTTGTTTGCCACCCTTATAGTCGGCCACCACATTGGGATTCTCGGCCAAGATCTTGTCCACCGCCGCTTCGATGGCCTTCGGGTCGGACACTTGGGCCATCCCCTTGGACTTCACCACCTCGGCAGGCGAAGCGCCGTTGTTAAAGAGCTCCAGGAACACTTCTTTGGCTTGTTTGCTATTGATGGTTCCCGCTTCAATGATATCGACCAATTCGGCCAATTTCTTCTGGTCGAATTTCAGGTCCTTGAGTTCTTTTTCTTGTTCTTTCATCTGGGCGGCCATATCGCCCATCATCCAGTTGGCGAAACCCTTCGGGCTCTTGGTCAACTTGGCCCCCACCTCGAACCAATGGGCCAGTTCCTGGTCCGCAGTCAGCACCCCCGCGTCATAAGCGGTCAGGCCATATTCGGCCACGAACCGGGCTTGCTTGGCCGCCGGCAACTCGGGCAAGCTCGCCTTGATCTTTTGCACATAATCTTCCGGCAGGACGATCGGGGACAGGTCCGGTTCCGGGAAATAGCGGTAATCATGCGCTTCTTCCTTGGAACGCATGGGCTTGGTCTTGTTCTCGGTCACGTCCCAAAGACGGGATTCCTGAATGACTTTCTCGCCCTTTTCGAGCAATGCGATCTGCCGCTTGATCTCGTATTCCATGGCTTGCTTGGCAAACTTGAAGGAGTTCATGTTCTTGATCTCGGCCTTGGTGCCGAACTTCTCGGTGCCCTTTTTGCGCACTGACACGTTCGCGTCACAGCGCAGGGAGCCTTCTTCCATATTGCAGTCCGACACGTCGATATAGAGCAGGATGTTCCGCAAGGCAGTCAAATAAGCGTGTGCTTCCTCGGCGCTTCGGATATCCGGTTCGGACACGATCTCGACCAGCGGGATGCCGCCGCGGTTATAGTCGGCCAGGGAGTAATCGGACGAGTCCAACCGGCCCGCCTTGCCGCCTTGGTGCACCAATTTGCCCGCGTCCTCTTCCAAATGGGCCCGGGTCACGCCGATACGCTTGGTGCCTTCTTTGGTGGTGATGTCCAAATGACCGTTAAAGTTCAGGGGCTTGTCATATTGGGAAACCTGATAGGCCTTCGGCAGGTCGGGATAGTAGTAGTTTTTGCGGTCCATCTTGGAGAACTTGGATATCTCGCAGTTCAGGGCCAAGCCGATCTTGACCGCGTATTCCA
This sequence comes from candidate division FCPU426 bacterium, assembly GCA_027452205.1. Taxonomy (GTDB): domain Bacteria; phylum Oederibacteriota; class Muellerivitia; order Muellerivitales; family Muellerivitaceae; genus Bog-1183. Next base: position 84,013 of record DAIDGV010000015.1, read on the forward strand.
CGGCCTTCTCGTTCATCACCGGCAAGGTACCGGGCAGCCCCAAGCAAACCGGACAGACCTGGGTATTGGATTCGTTGCCAAAGATGGTCTTGCAGCCGCAAAAGAGTTTGGTCGCGGTCTTTAATTCGCAATGGACCTCAAGGCCGATGACGGGTTCCCAATCTTCAAAAGCCATAGACTCTCCTAAAAGTTCAGTCGAGAATTATGAATTTCTAATTCTCAATTTTAAATTTCGGTCAATTTGAATCCGGATACAGGATTCAAATTTTCATTCATTCAAAATTCAACATTCGCTAATCCTTGCGTAGCGAGGGTTTGCGTTTGTGCCATTCGGTGGATTGTTCATAGGCCCAAGCGGCCTTCAGCAAAGTAGCTTCGTCAAAAGGCTTTCCGATCAACTGCAAGCCCACCGGCAGCCCCCCCGCCAAACCGCAAGGCAGTGACAGAGCGGGCACGCCCGCGATGTTGATCGAGATGGTGAAGATATCTTCTAAATACATGGTCAGTGGATCATCGGTCTTTTCGCCGAAGCGGAAAGCCGGATTCGGCGCGGTGGGGGTGGCGATGATATCCACCTTCTCAAAGGCCTTGTCGTAATCCTCTTTAATGAGACGGCGGACCTTCTGGGCCTTGAGATAGTAAGCGTCGTAATAACCCGACGACAAAGCGTAAGTACCCAGCATGATGCGGCGTTTCACTTCGGGCCCAAAGCCCGCGGCGCGGGTCTTGGAATACATTTCCACGATGTTCTCGCCGGGCACCCGCAAACCATAGCGAACGCCGTCGTAGCGGGCCAGGTTGGACGAGGCTTCGGAAGGGGCCAGAACGTAATAAGCCGCCAAACCGTAAGGGGCGGTCGGCAAAGAGATCTCGACCAGCTCAGCACCCAAACCGCTCAATTTCGCGATAGCGTCCTTGACCGCCACGGACACTTCCTCGTTCATCGCATCGGGGAAGAATTCCTTAGGGATACCGATCCGGAGACCTTTTACCCCTTTTTTCAGGTCCGTCAAATGATCCGGGCTCGGCACATTGGCCGAAGTGGAATCTTTCGGGTCGTGGCCCGAGATGGCGTTCATCATGATGGCGCAGTCTTCTACATCCTTCGTCATGGGACCGATCTGGTCCAGGGACGAGGCGAAAGCGATAAGGCCGTAACGGGAAACCCGGCCATAGGTCGGCTTCAAACCGACGATACCGCACAAAGCGGCAGGCTGGCGGATGGAACCACCCGTATCGGACCCGAGGGAGGCGAAAGCCTGGTCGGCGGAAACACTGGAGGCCGAACCGCCCGAGGAGCCGCCCGGAACACAGTTAAGGTTCCAGGGGTTCTTGGTCTTCTTATAGAACGAGGTTTCGGTCGAGGAACCCATGGCGAATTCGTCCATGTTGGTCTTACCCACCGCGACGGCTCCGGCGGCGTAAAGCTTTTCGACCACCGTAGCGTTATAGGGAGGAACGAAGGTTTCCAGCATGCGGGAAGCGCAGGTGGTGCGCACCCCTTTGGTACAAAGCAGGTCCTTGATGGCCAGGGGAATGCCGGTCAGCGCCGTTACGTCTTTCCCCGCCGCCAAACGCTTGTCCGCCTCGGCGGCCTGGGCCAAAGCTTGGTCCCGGGTAATGGTGATGAAGGACTGCACGTGGGGCTCGACCTTTTCCAAATGGTCCATGACCTGTTTTGTCAATTCGACGGACGAGATCTTCTTGGCTTTCAGTTCACCGGCGACTTCGTGGATGGTTTTTTCGTAAAGTTCCATGGGTTTCCCTTACATGATCTTCGGGACTTTGAAGTGCCCGCTTTGGATTTCCGGCCCATTGGACAGGACCTCTTTTTGGGTCAAGGAAGGCGCCGGTTGGTCCGGACGGAAAACATTCTTCATGTCCAACACGTGGGCCATGGGTTCTACTTTGGAGGTATCGAGTTTCGAGAGTTGTTCCACATAACCCAAGATATTGGCCAACTGTTGGGTGTATTTGGCCACTTCCTGGTCGGTCACTTCCAACCGGGAAAGCTTGGCGACATATTGAACGTCTTTTTCGGATAAGGCCATAAAAGAGCTCCTTGGGTTTCGAGGGCGCCTATATTGCCAGAAGGCCTTGGAAAGCTCAACATTTCGCTCCATTTCCATCCGGCCTAGCCGTTTATAATTACGCCATGAGCCCGAAATCCCTCTATGTCCTAGCCCTGATCGGCCTTCTTTCCACCGGCTGTGCCACTGTTTCACCGCTCTATGTCCCCGCCTCTAACGGGCCCTTACGCCAATTTTCCCCCGCTCCGCCCGCCATCATCCGTTTACCAGTCATCATTACCTTGCCAAAGACCGATGCCTTCGGCAAGGACATGCACGAAGTGCTCCAAGGCAACTTGAAGAAGGGATTGCCCGACCTAGCCCGCTGGACCACCGCTATGGGCGCGGGCACCGCTTTGCGGATGATGAAATGGAATGTCAAAGGCGGCCAGCTTTTCTTGAGCGTCAACATGAACTGGCTCAAGTCCCTCAACCCGTCGGGCAAAGCGATCCCAACTCCCTCTTCGGTGCCGGTCACTGAAACGCAATTCCCGATCCATTGGAACAAAGATTGGAAGCTGGAAGTGAACTCGATGCCTCTTTCGTTGGAAACCAAAAAGATATCGCAGGACATCGGCAAGGCCCTGCAAAACGCCCAAACACGCTACGACGATATCCAAGCCAAAGAGCTCAACCTTGTATTGGCCGGTTTTTCGAACCTTCTACCGAAGGCCACCGACATCTGGGGATTGGTCCAAAACCCGATCTACATCGATAAAGGCATCTGGCTTCTGATCAATCCGGATAGCGTCAGCACTGGCATCATCAACGCCGACCCTCAAAAACCTTACCGTTTCAATACGGTGCTGGAAATGACCGCCCATCCGGCCCTTTATTTTGGCGACCATCCTCATGAACCCAAAAAACCCCTACCTCCACTGCAGGTTTACCAACCCGGGCGGACCGGCTTTACGGCTATCAGTAATGTGGATATCGACTTCGGGCAAGCGGATCGGATCCTCAACGACCCTAAACTCGGCATCGTCGGCAAGCCTATTCCCGGCACCGGCGAACATAAGCTGAAAGTCAGGAAGCTGCGGCTTTATGGCGCCGCCGGAAAGATCGTCATCGAGACCCATTTGGATTACGACCCGCTTTTGGTCAACCTGTCGGACAAACCCGCCCACATGGTCATTTATTTCCGGGGCACGCCCAGATACAACGTGAAGACCCAGACCATCACCATGAGGGACCTGGATTTCGACATCAAGACCAATGATTTTTTGGTGCAAGCCGCCGAATGGATCATTAAATCGGACATTCGCAAGGAATTGCGGCATAAAGCCCGCATCCCTATTGGGCCGGCCATGAAGAAATTAAAGGAACGCATGAACGTAGTCTTGAACTGTCCCGTGGGGACCCTTGGCCGTTTAAAGACCGATGTCCGATCCTTTAAAGTGCTGGAAGCCTTCGTGGAAAAGAACGGCATCAATGCCCGGGTGGACTTGGGAGGAACGTCTGAACTGGATGTGAACTGGTAGTTAGTCGTGCGACAGGCTGACCTCGAATTCATTGCCCAAAGGGTCTTTAAGCACGATACTTTTCATTTTAGGGTCGGCCAGCCCATCCAAAATGACCACAGCGCCTAAAGTCTTCGCTTTTTGAACGACCTGCTCTATTTCACCTTCATCCAATTCAAAAACAGGCACTGAATTCGAGCCCTTGAGCTCATCACCGTAATCATTCAACAAAAGAGAGAAATTTAGGTTTTCCAAACGGAATGAACACCAATTCGATGAACTTTTGGAAGGTTGTTGTTCAAGAAAAGAAACCCAAAAGGATTTTGCCGCTTCAAGGTCCTGAACTTTTTGATAGATCGTGCGGATCTTCATTCGATCTTCTCAAGATTGGCCAACTTAGCCAAAAGCTGCTTCTTGCCGTGATTCGGGAACGAAACTGTCACCTTGAGGTCCTCGCCCGATCCCATCAGTCCCAGCACCATTCCCCGCCCGAACTTAGGATGTTTCACGGTGTCGCCCAGCATATAAGGCGCCATGACCGGTTCATCATCCCACTCAGGGTCTTTGAGTTCGTCGAACTCTTTCTTCTTGGCGTTGGCCACTTCATAAAGACCGTTCTGGGTTGCCACAATGCCCGCGGCCTTGCCGGTAAACTGGATCATGTCCTTGGGGATTTCCGATAGGAACCGGGATGGGGCCCGCCATTGGGGCGTGCCGTAAACATAACGGCAAGCGGCCCCGGTCAAATAAAGAAGGTCCATGGCCCGGGTCAGGCCCACATAACAAAGCCGACGTTCTTCCTGGACCTCATCATCGGCATCGATGGAATTCTGGTGCGGGAAAAGACCTTCTTCCATACCCGTCACAAAGACGATGGGATATTCAAGTCCCTTGGCGTTATGCATGGTCATGAGGGTCACGCAGTTACGCTTGTCTTCCAGCTTGTCAACATCGGCCACCAGGGAGACCTGGTCCAGGTAACCTTCCAGACTGGGGGTTTCAGCGGTGGCTTCATAATCCGCCACCGAGTTGACCAATTCCTTTAGGTTTTCGATGCGCATACGGGATTCGTTGGTGTCATCCGTGGCCAGGTCCGTCAAATAACCGGATCGTTCTAGGGCTGCCTTCACCAATTCGGAAGGTTTCACTACCGCCTTCAGGGCGATCAAGTCGTCCATCATCTTCACGAAGGATTCCAAGGCTTGGCTGGTCTTTTTGGGGAAATCGCCGCCTAAGGCCCCCTGCCGGGCCGCGTCCAGCATGGTGATATCCAGCTTTTTGGCGGTCTCCTCAAGCTTTTCGACCGTTCCGCTGCCGATACCTCGGATGGGCACGTTGATCATGCGGCGCAGGCTGACCGAATCTTGTGGATTAGCGAGAACGTGGAAATAGGCCAGCATGTCCTTGACCTCTTTGCGGTCATAGAACTTAAGCCCGCCCACGATGATATAGGGGATGTTGTGCCGCCGGCAGGCGTCTTCCAACACACGGGACTGGGCATTCGTGCGGTAAAGCACCGCCACATGGCGGAAAGCCCGGCCCGGCTGGCCCAGCCTTTCGTAGATGGTCTTCATGACGAACTCAGCCTCGTCCTTATCGTCCTCAGCCTGGTAATAGGTCGGGGTTTCCCCCATTTCCCGGAGGGAGAAAAGCTCTTTTTCTTTGCGCTGGGAATTGTTGCGGATGACCGCTTGGGCCGCCTGGATGATGGACTTGGTCGAGCGGTAATTCTGCTGCAGTTTGAAGATCTTTGCGCCCTTGAAGTCGTTCTCGAACTTCAGGATATTGCGGATATCCGCCCCCCGCCAGCCATAGATGGACTGGTCCGGATCCCCCACCACGCAAAGATTGTTCAAAGGATGGGCGATCATAGAAATGAGCTGGTACTGGGAGGTGTTGATGTCCTGGTACTCGTCCACCGAGATATATTCGAACCGGTTACGGTAACCTTCCAGCACATCGGGGTACCTTTGCAGCAGCGTGACCGCATTGAAGAGCATATCATCAAAGTCCATGGCGTTGTTCTGCATCAGCTTCGTCTGGTAACGCGGATAGATCTGGGCCACTTTTTCCATAAAGATGCCCGCCACCATCTCGTCGTAATCTTTGGGGGTCTTGAGTTCGTTCTTAGCGGCGCTGATATAAGAATGCACCGCCTGGGGATTGACCTGTTTCTCGTCCCATTTGAGGTCCCAGAGACATTCTTTGATGAGGGCCTTCTGGTCCGAGTCGTCGTAAATGGTGAACCCGGGTTTATAACCCAATTTGTCAGCGTGCAGTTTGAGGATATTCAGGCAAAGGGCATGGAAGGTGCCGATAAAGATCTCTTTAGCCTTCTTGCCCGCCAAGTTGGCGACCCGTTCCCGCATTTCCTGGGCCGCTTTGTTGGTGAAAGTAACCGCCAGGATACGGAAAGGCGAAACATTCAATTCTTCCATGAGACGGACAATCCGGAAGGTGACGACCCGGGTCTTGCCGGACCCGGCCCCGGCCAGGATCAGCGCCGGACCGGCGTTGTGAAACACCGCGCCGCGTTGCTCTTCATTGAGGTCTTGATAAGTCTTTTTCATGGGTTCCAGGCGATCCGAAATGACAAAGCCCCGCCCTTGAAAGGGCTTTTTGATGCAAAAATCCGGCGAGGAAAGATTGGGACGAGGAATTGTCGTATAAACGGATTTTAAATACCAGCGGGAACTTCACGCCGCCAAGGTTGGTTACTTTTGCTTCTCGACGTAGTTGTGGATCTGGTTCTTGGAGTCCTCATCCAGCACGATGAACTGAAGACCGCAAGTAGTGCCGCTCTTCCAGGCCAGCTTGGCGTAAGCATCGACGGTCTTGAACTTTTGGACCTTGAAATTGACCTTGAGGATATCCGTGGGCGAGTTCGTATCGCCCAGTTCGAGGCGGATACCACCTTCGCTGATGTCGTTCCCCTTGGCAGGAATACCTTTGGATTGGACTTCAAGGATATTTCCGGATTTGGACTGCATGACTGGGTGGATGGTCACATCCCCATCGAACTTGATTCGGTGGAATTTCCGTTTCTCGTTCTTATCGCTATTGTTGGCGTCGTCTTTCATAACAAGCCTCGAAGGTAGGTATGGAAATGTCGTAAAGATATTATCTCACATTTCATATATGGCAAGTCCTACAAATCATTTTAAACACGGGTTTTTAACGATAGACTTCCAAATAAAAGGCGGAAGGGACCCAACTGAGGGTTAAGTTATTCTTCGACCACTTGAGCGGCACCTTGACCGCGATCGCTTTGCCGTTGGCGTCCAAGGCCCGGGCTTTTAATTTCAGGTCCTGACGGCCACGCTTGAGCGTGATCTTGGCGCTTAGGGGTTCGAACAAAAGAGGCGCCTTCCCTTTATCTATTAATTTGGTCTTGGCCTGGTTGTAGACCATCCCCGTATTTTCCATACGGGTCGTACCGCCAATGAGGATATGGGTTGAGTTGGTCAATTCCCTGTCCACCAGCGAAATAGCGCAGATGGAACCGAACCAGTTGGGTGTCGCGACCGTCCAAATGGAGTTGTTCAGTTTTCGATCGCCAAGGAATCCGATGAAAGCCGTGAACCGGGGACTTTCGACCGCCACTGATCCAGTGATACCCCGCCATAGGATCTGCTTCGTGTCACTGTTAAAGCTCTGTTCCTTGGTCTTGACCTTAATATCCATCTCCGCCAGCGGATCGGTCTTCAAATGCTTCGGCCCCGGGTTGAAACCCGATCGGTGAGCGAGGGCTTTCAGTTGGTCCAGGGCCTTCAGTTGGGCTGGATCCTGGCTTTTAAGCACGAATAACCGCCCCTGTTTCAGGTCGCCCCGTAAATAGGCCAAGGCTGCCAAGGGCCATTGCAGCCAAAGCGCCGGCTTGTTCAACAAGTCGCCGTCCATTTCCAACTCACCGCCCCAATCGGCCTCGGTCACCTTCATCCCTAAGACCGCGTCCCAATTCTCGAACAGGCCATAAGTGGCCATGAGAAGCGGGGCTTCGGACAAGTATTCGTTGGGCCTGGCATCCTGCCAAAGCACTCCATAAGGAACGCCGAGCGGCCTGGAAAAGGATAGCTGAGCCGGTAAACTCTCGGCTGGACGACGCACCATCGGGTCATCCTTGAACATCAATGGGAACACTGGATCGACCGCCGGTTTGTTCCAAGCCGCCTGACCAAATGTCAAAAGACCGGGCGGAATGACCGCCGGGTCTTGGGCCAAAACCGCTGGTAGCGTCAGCTTGTTCAAGTTCAAGAAACAGGTATAGATCCCCTTGGCCTTGAACCCGGCGACCATCCCGACAGCCGCGTCGGGAAAAACATCCACACCAGCCAAGTTGATCGCGACTAAGTTGCAACCCGAACTGGCCAACCGCCCGGCGATCTGCGCGATCTGGTCAGCGGGCCAAGTAGTCCAACCATCGCCCAACAGGGTTCCCCAAAACCGGGCGGGAGTACCGTCCGCGAAAAGAAGTTTTTCGTAGTCATCCGTTTTAACGGCCCCGTGCTTTCCGGCGGGTGCCTCAACCCAAGCGCTCATATCCAAGGCGCTCCCTTGGACTGAAGCCGTGACACCTGTAAAGGGCAACCATTTCGTCGTGTCCGTCTGGAAGATCTTTTCAGGTTTGGGGGAAACCGCCGCCACGGCCGTCTCTTGATCTGCCGCGGTCACGGCGAAAAGGATGGGAATGGGCACCTTGCCGACGGATTTAAAAAGGATGGTCTGGATCGGCTTGTTAGGACTCGGATTCTTCCAGGGAAAGATGCTCAACCCCATCTCGGCGTTCTTGTATTTGTTCCACCACCCCACAAAACTGACCGAGGTGTCATCCGCGTACCAAAAATTGCTCAGTTCCAAACCCACGTGCAAGGGAATCACGGTGACCTGTCCATCGTCGTACACGATGTCATATTCGCCGATCTTGATATCAGGAGCCGTGCCGCCCCAGCGGCAGGTTTGAAGGAAAAATAGCTCGGCAGTCTTGAGATGGTCCACCGGAATGGAGACCGCCTCCGGGAATTCAGATTGATGATGTCCTTTGAGGACCACGAAGGACCGGCCCCCATTTTGGACCGGGTCGATGATCTGGAAAGGGATGCCCCGGAAGGTCTGGAGACCGACCGGCAAGTTCTTGAACCCGATCTTCTCTTGAAGGTCCTGCACATTTTGGGTGACTTCATCGAAAGATTGCGTCACACCCCGGTTAGCGACCTTGGATAGGTCCAAACAGTGGAACCCAACCGGGTCCGCCCATAGGGTTTTGGCACATATCCCAAAAACAAGAAATAGAAGAGGGGCTTTACACATGCGGATTACAGGAGTTTCTTGTATTTATAGTATTTTGTGATGATATCCGCCACTTCTTCGGGCTTGTCGACCACGTGGAAAAGCTTCAGGTCGTTCTCATCGATGTATTTGCTCTCCAGCAGGCTGTTCTTGATCCACTCCACTCCACCTTTCCAGAATTCCCGGTTCACGAGGATGATCGGGAAAGGATCGATCTTGTGGGTCTGGGTCAGGGTCAGGACCTCGAAAAGTTCATCCATCGTGCCGAACCCGCCCGGCATCACCACGACTGCCGACGTATAGCGAAGGAACATGACCTTGCGGATGAAGAAATAATGGAAGTTCACGGGCAGGTTCACGTAAGGATTCCCTTTTTGCTCGAAAGGCAATTGGATATTGCATCCCACCGAACGTCCGCCCGCCTCGTGGGCGCCCATGTTGGCCGCTTCCATGATGCCGGGACCACCGCCTGTGATGATGGAAAATCCCTTTTTGGATAGTTTGAAAGCGATCTTACGGGCCAATTGGAAATCCTTGGCCGGCTCCGGCGTGCGGGCCGATCCGAAAATGGTCACCGCGGGACGTATATCCCGGAGAGCCTCGAAGCCTTCCACGAACTCGGACATGATACGAAAGAGGCGCCAGGTATCCTGTTCCTTGAACTCATTGGCGATATAAGGGCTGGCCCCATGCGCCGGGAAACGGGGTCCTTTCCGGCGGTCATTTAGTTTTTTTTTGGTCTTGCGGATAGCCATGGTTCCTCTTTCTTGGCTGGTTTAAATGACAACGGGCCCCGAAGGCTCGATGGCGTCTTGGATACGCCGGGCATGGTCCGTGATCAAAGCGGGAAGCTGGTCCAGGTCAAAGTAACGGATCTCACTGGTCTCGGGACTGGAAGTTATTGTACCACCAATGACATCGCACAAAAACGAAACCCGCACCGTGTGCCACTCCGGCCCCTGGGCGATGTGAAGGGAATTTTCCGGGTCCGAGTAGATACCGATTAGACGTATCACGCAGCCCTTCAAGCCCGTTTCCTCGAAAAGTTCCCGGAGACAGGCCTTCTCCAAGGTCTCGCCCAAATCCACGTGGCCGCCGGGCAAGCACCATAATCCGTTGTCCGTACGCTTGGCCAAAAGCACTTGTTTCTTGTCGTTGAAGACTACCGCGTTGACGGCGATCTTAGGAGTGACTTGGGGTCGATGGGCCATAGGGACGCCTTTAGAAAATAGATATGCCTGGAAACAAAAAATCCCGCGTTCGATAAAGAACGCGGGATCGGTGAACCTTGGCCCTCCCTGTGTAAGCAGGCGCCAAATATTAACGCTTCGAGAATTGGAAGCGACGGCGGGCTTTCTTGCGGCCGTACTTCTTTCTTTCGACCATACGAGGGTCACGGGTCAAGAACCCAGCGGCCTTCAAAGGCGCGCGAAGCTCGGAATCAACCTTGGTCAGGGCCCGGGCGATACCGTGGCGCATGGCCTCGGCTTGTCCGGTAACGCCGCCGCCCGTGAGGTTGGCTTGCACATCATACTTGCCCAAAGCGGAGACGATCTCCAGGGCCGACTTCACCACGGCCAACTTCTGGTCAGGGAAGAATTTCTCGACCGGCAAACCGTTGACGACGATGGTGCCCTTGCCGGGGCGCAAAATGACGCGAGCGACGGAGGTTTTCCGGCGACCCGTGGCGACAAACTGTTCTTTCGTGGCGGGCATTAGGCTTCTCCTCTTTTCGCTTTGTACTTCAGGGTCAAGGCTTCCGGCTTTTGGGCCGAATGCGGATGGATTTCGCCTTTGTAGATATTGACACGTCCGAACATGTGATCACCTTGCGACGTCTTGGGAAGCATGCCCTTGATGGCGTACTCCAAGATGCGTTCCGGCTTCGTGTGGCGCAGGTGCTTGTATTCTTCGGTGGACAATCCACCCGGGCGACCCGAGGTGCGGTGGTGGGCTTTGGTTTCCCACTTTTTACCGGTCAACACGATCTTATCCGCGTTGATGATGACCACATGGTCTCCATTCTCGACATGGGGGGTAAAAGTGCGTTTGTGCTTTCCACGGAGAATGGCGGCGACTTGAGAGGTCAGGCGGCCAAGCACCATGTCCTTCGCGTCAACGATCCACCATTTGCGTTGGATGTCCTTCGTCTTCGGCAAGTAAGTCTTTTGCATTTTTCTGAACCAGTCCTCTTCTTGATCGAACAATGAACCCTATGAAAGGGGCCTTTTTTACAAGGGCCTGAATTATATGGTTTTTGAAGGGGCTGTCAAGAACGAAAGGCCTTGAAAACCCCATTTTTCGCCCCAATTTAGGCATAAGTAGGAAAAAGCAAAAAGACGCCGATAGAATGGTTTAAACGCCATTCTCGTTAGGAAACCCATGCCAACCCGCCCCGAAAACCTGATCCGAGCCCTCGAACTTTCCATTCAAGAGAACCATAACTGCACCCCCACCCATTTCCGGAGTATCTACGTGGAAGAAGGACCCGAGGAAAATCCGCTGTGGAAAGGCTATGTTGAAGTATTCACTTTGGAAGGCCATCCCGAATCCGAAATAGCGTACGGCTGGTGGGAAGAGGAAGCAGAAGTGAACTTGGTTACCATTTTGGCCTTGACCCCAACCGCCAACGCTAAAAAAGCGGTACAGGCCTACCTCATGAGCCTGGAAGAACCCTGACTACTTCTTTTTAGACGAAGCCAAACGGAACTTAGGCTGTCCATGAACCATCGAGAAGGATACCGGTTTGCGGTAATTCACCACATGGTCATAAACCGTCCTCTTGCTGTTGGTCGTTCTGGGGGCCGGGATTCCGATCAAGTCCGCCAAATAACCCGGTTTGATCTGGCCTAAATGATGGCTTCCGTCCAAGGCTCGGGCAGGCTTGACCGTCGCGAGGGAAAGCACCTCTTGAGCGGATATCTGCGGATAACTTTCCTGGAACAAACGCATTTCCCGGAACATCGATAAGGACTGGTTGCTGGCCAAGCTGTCCGTGCCTAAACAGACCGTGATCCCCTGCTTTTTGAACTTCTCGTATTGGAATCGTTTATGTCCGAAGTACCGATGACTACCCGGGCAATGGACCACCACGGTGCGGTTCTTGGCAAGGATCTTGAGGTCATTTCCGTTCACCTCATTCAAATGGACACCTATGTCCAATTTGGGCATCCAACCGTTCTGGCTCAAGTATTGCACCGGCGTTGTGCCCCGGGGAATGGCCCAATCCGGGTTGAGCACTTTGAGGCGCTCCGCGATGGGACCCGCGCCCTTTTTGAAGAACCAAGTCTCTTCCCCGCTTTCCGCCACATGGATCGTCGTGAGTAAATGCCGATGGTCGTTCAAATAGCGTTTAACGGATTGGAGCATATCTTTGGATACCGTAAAAGGAGTATGGGGACTCAAGCCCCATTGACAGGTCTCGGTAGGCGGTTCTGAATGGACCAGATGCTTAAGCCGGTCCTGGAAACTTTTCCAATAAAGGGCGGTGGAAGGCTGGGCCATATCGATGAGCTCAAAAAAAACAAAGGACCTCAAGGGAGACCGGCGTAAGAGAGGATAACTTTCCCAACTGGTAGCCACATCACAAAGAGTGGTCGTGCCGTAAGCCAAACTTTCCTCAATGCCCTGCCGGACGGAATTTTTGAAGTCCGCCGGGGTCATCTCCCGCCCCTTCATGGCCATTTGCCGGAGCCATTCCCGGAAGCCTCCTTGGTATTTCACCTTGCCCTTAAAGTTGGTGAAATCCAGATGGCAATGCGCGTTGATAAGACCCGGCATCAATATTGTGTCACCCAGGTCCAGCATCCGCAGAGAGGGTGTCAAATAAAGGTCTTGTCTCTTCCCCACGCGAAGGATACGGGAACCCTGTATCAGGACGAAACCATCCTCGATCGGCCGGGGGCGGTCCATGGTCAATATGGTCTTAGCAAAAAGAACGAGGCGTTGATCCATAGCTTTAGACTAGCACTCCACACTTTGAAAAAAAGCATTCTTTTAAGTTACCCTCGGGTGAGCGACGAAGTCGGCGCCTATTGACCCTGATAAGACCCGGCCCTAAAGTATCCAACGTTATGCTCGATAACCCTTTTCAGAAGTTCCTTTTTCACCTCACCAGCCTTCTGACCACCTGGTTTCCCCGGGGCGGAGCCTGGTTCTTCAACACCCTTATTCCTCCCATTGCCGGCAACAAACTTTTGATCGCCCATTTGAACCGTAAGAACGAGAAGATCATCCGGAGCGTGAAAAAGTTCGAAAAGATCCTCGTCATCCCCGATATTCACTTGGGAGACGCCATTTTGGCCCAAGGCGCTTTGAAGGCCTTTAAGGATTACTTCCCTGACGCTCAGATCGACTATATCGTCAATAAGATCATCGCCAGTGTCATTGAAGGCAACCCGAACATTTCCAACCTTTATCCGGTCTTCACCGGCGGGGTCTTCCCCAAGGAAAGTGACATCGAGCAGGTTCGCCGTATCGCCGCCGCCACCGATTACGACCTTTGCTTCAATTGCAGCCCCTTTTTCGAAGGCACCCACCTCTTTCCAAAGGGCCAAAAGATACTGAACTTCCTGTCGGTCGCCCCCCAAGTCGTCCGATCCGACATGGACCGGTCCGGCAACATCCACATCGCCTTCAATGGTTACGATATGCCCTTTCAACTGCTTTCGAAGTTCTATAAACCCAAACGGGCCGAAGCCTTTACTGGAGTTCCCCTGACCTTAACGGACCGCGCTGTTCAGGAATCCGTGAATTTCTTGAAAGAGAAAAAGATCGATAGCTCGAAACCGATCGTTTTCTTGAATCCCGATACCGCCTCGCCCTTCACCCGGATCCCTGTTGTTGACCAAGCGCGCATCCTGAAACAATTGGCCGAAATGGACCTTTCCATTCTGTTGGGTGTTGCCTATACCGCGAAAGGAATTGAAACCGAGTTATTGAGCATGATGAATGAAGAAGAAAAAAAGAAAGTAACGATCGTACCGGCGACCGTTTCTTTGGATGGTTACAGCGCCTTGATCGACTTGGCCGATGTGTTCATTTCAGGGGATACGGGTCCGCTGCATTTGGCCGCCGCCCGGAAGGTTTCCCGGTCGGGACAGCACTCCTTCCGCAACAAGACCTTCGTTATTTCCGTTTTCGGGGCCACGCCGCCGCGGCTATCGGGGTACGATTCGGTGGACCCGCTTTACCTGCCTGCCAACCAAGATGTACTTTCGAGGACCTATGTTTCCGAAAGCCCTTGCCGTAACATCACTTGCGTGAACAAGATGGCCAAGACCTGTAAGAATATCCGCTGTTACGAAACCCTCAACACGGACCGCATCCTGACCGATATCAAGGCCTTCCTCAAAAAGTAAGCCGGGCGCTCACTTCGTAACGTACTCTTCCATCTTTTCGAATTTATCAAAGGGTTTTTTATCGGTTGAAATTCGGCCTTTTTTTCTCAGGACAGCCAGTTCTTCATTGGTCGGCTGCATCAGATAGGTCGAAGGCGTGAAATAGTCGAAGGTGATGCCCTTCTTTTTCATTTTCCGGATATTCGTTTCCATCGTTTTCAAAGAGATCGGCGACGCCGAAGCCATGCGATAGGTCCAGCCCATCCCGAAGCAAGGCATGTCCACCCGGGCGGTCAGGATATTCGGGAAGACCGAGCGGAAGGTCTTATAGATCGTCGCGAAGGATTCCGGGAACAAATAATAGTTGTCCGTGTGGATAGCGATGATCCCATTGGCATTCAACCGCTTCTTACAGATCTTGTAGAACTCTTGGGTATAGAGCATCTTCGAGGGCCCATGGGGTTCGGTCAGGTCAATGATGAGAACATCGAACTTTTCATCGTGGTTTTCCAACCACTTGCGGGCGTCTTCATAAATGAGCTCGACGCGTTTGTCTTTCAACTTCTTTTCGATGACCGGATAGTTCTTGCGGCAGAAATCGACAACTCCCTTATCGATCTCGACCATGAGGATACGTTCCAAGGACTTGAACTTGACCGCCTCTTCGATGGCAAAACAGTCCCCTCCGCCGATGACACAAATACTTTTCGGGTTTTTATGGGCCAACAAAGGCGCCGACACTAAATATTGGTGGTAGCGATTCTCGTCGCCGTGACTGATCTGGATCTTACCGTCCAGGAAAAGCAAGGTGCCGAAGGTCTCGTTCTGGAATATTTCCATGGATTGGAAAGGGGTCTTTCCTTTGTAGAGGGACTTACCGTTATAAACATGTCCGAAAGTATTGGTGGTCCATTCGGTTTTGACGGGCATGAGGGGGTGGCTCCTTGGATGGAATGGCGCCGATTATACACCAGGCCCCCGGAGCGAAAGGAAGTTGTTAAGAAGGAAAAGCTCAGGTACCGGGCAGGAACCCGCCGGCGTCCACCACAGGCTTGAGCGGGATGTCCGCCGCGCCTTCTTTTAAATTGTTGTAAACTTTGGCCAGCTTGGTGTTCTTGGGGTTCAATTTCAGGCTCTCAGCAAAGGCCTCCAAAGCGCTGTCTTTGTCCCTCATCTCGAAATAACAATAACCTGCCATCTCATAGGACTGCCAGGAGTTGAAGTTCTGATCCGCCGCTTCCAGAAAATGCGAAAGGGCTTGCTCATAACGATTATTCGAATAGAACGAAAGACCCAAGTTGTAATTAGCGGTGGCCGTGTCATTGCCGGCATAGGTATGTGTGAAAGAGAAAAGAAAAGGGAGAAAGAAGACCAGAAAACGTTTTCTCATTCGGTACAATTCCTCATTTCAAGGTCGGCCCGGAAGGGTCAGTGAAGGACGCGAAAAGGATTATATACCTCTTAAAAGGGTTTTTAAACCGCCCCTTTTAAGGGAAATCAGCCTATTTGGGGACTTTTCCCTGTTGAGCCACGATGGTCGAGAACATGCCTCCGCGAGTATTGAACTTCCCGGTAACCCGGCACCATTTGGGCTTGGCGGCGGACACGAAATCCCGCATCATTCGGTTAACAGCGTTCTCGTAAAAGATGCCTACGTTGCGATAGGCCAAGATGTAGCTCTTCAAGGACTTAAGTTCCAGGACCGACTTGAGCGGTTCGTATTCAAGGATGATCGTCCCAAAATCAGGAAGGCCCGTTTTAGGACAGACCGCGGTGTATTCCGGGATCTCGATCCGGATGGTATAGCCCGGATATTGGTTCGGAAAAACCTCGATGGCAGGCAACTTGATGGAAACACCCGACTTCGCGTGGTTCTCGTTGTATTCTTTCACTTCACAGGTTCCTTTCGGGGTTTTGTGCCGCCACGACGGCCGAATTGGGGCTGTAAATGATAATCATTGAAACCGACGACATTTTCCCAAGGATCCATCACCTCGACCAACCAGCCAGTGGCCATTAATCTCGGTTCACTGGCTAGCTTAAAGCCTTTTTCTTGCAGTTCTTTCGTTGCCGCCTGGGCGTCATCGACCTCGATCCAAAGCCGGGGATGTTCGACCCCTCCCTTTTTTTCGGGACCTTTAAGTAAAAGCAAGTTCGGGTGTTCCTCGCTGATGATCAACACCGCCGCGCCAGCCTGGGCCGATTGGAACTGGAGCTTAAAACCCAAACGTTGATAGAACTCGACCGCCAGATTGATGTCCCCCACCGCAAAGACAACATGATCGATACCGAGCATTTTCACGGGCATACCTCTCGAACAAAAAAAGCTAAATATTAATTAACGAGCTTATAGAAGGTATTGCGTTGGTGGGGCTCGTAACCCATTTCAGTGATCAAGCGCCGCATCTCGTCCACGCTCATCAGGTAGCGAAGACCGGTGGAAGCGACTACGTTCTCTTCCAGCATGATACTGCCCAGGTCGTTCGCCCCATAACGAAGGCCCAATTGACCGATCTTTTTACCAGGCGTCACCCAGGAGGCCTGCAGGTTCGGCAAGGTGTGGTTCAAGATAATGCGGGACAATGCCAAGGTCTTGAGATATTCCTGGCCGCTGGCGCTCTTCAGTCCCAAGCTTTCGTTGCCCGGTTGATAAAGCCAAGGGATGAACCCTAAAAAGCCTCCGGTCTCTTCTTGGAGCTCGCGAATAAGAAAAATATGCTCGATCCGTTCTTCCAGGGTTTCCACGTGGCCGAACATCATGGTGGCCGTTGAGCGCATACCTAAGGAATGAACATCCCGCATGACTCCCAGCCATTCTTGGGTGGTCGCCTTCAAAGGGGCGATCTCTTTACGGACGCGGTCGGACAGGATCTCCGCTCCCCCGCCCGGCATGGAATCCATGCCCGCTTCTTTGAAAAGCTTCAGAATCTCGATGACCGGCATTTTGAAAAGCCCGGAGAAATGGATCAGTTCCGGGGGCGAAAAAGAGTGGAAGGTCACGTCCGAATGGGCCGATTTGACCTTACGGATCATGTTCAAATACCAATCCAGCGTCAAACTAGGATGATGTCCCCCCTGGAGCAGCATCTGGGTACAACCCACTTGCTTGGCTTCGGTGATCTTGTGGATGATCTTGTCGGCTTCGTTCACATAACCTTCTTTATCGCCGTCCTCACGGTAGAAAGCGCAGAACTTACAATAGGTCACGCAAACGTTGGTGTAGTTGATGTTGCGGTCGATCAAGTAAGTGGCGATCTTGTCGCCCTTGGTGCGGGTCTTCAAGGTATGGGCAATGGCGCCCAGGTCGCTCAATTCCGAATGGCGGAAAAGTTCCAGAGCTTCCTGCCGGTTCACCACATGGCCATCCAATACTTTTTCTTGAAGCGTCTCGATCATTGCGGTCGTCATTAGAGGATCAATCCTTGTTCTTGTAAGAGTTTCTTGAATTCCAACTGACCCTGGACCTGTTCCGGCCCATAGGTGTAGTCGATGTTCTTTTCCAAGTATTCCTTGGATTGGGTATGGCGGAACACCCAGATACCTTTGTAGTTGTCCGCCACCTCCGCGAAATGCTTCACCCCTTCGTTCTTCGAGGCCAAGAGGTCATTCTCGATCTCCCGGGCGATCTGCACATTCCGGGCCATCCAGACGGCATAAACAAAAGGTTTCCCGGTCCGGCTGGTCCATTCGGCTCCTAGGTCGGTCACGGTCATCCCCGTCGGGGCGGAGATCAAGGCGTTATCTCCGAATTGCAGGGTGGCTTCCCAAGGCTTCACTTGGTTCGGGTGGAAGGTCTTCATGTCCACGCTCACCACTTCTAAGTTCTTCACGCCATACCATTTTTTGAGTATCAACTTGGCCAGCAAAACGGAGGTTTGAGAGCGGTCATCCACGAACAAACGTTCCACGCTCTTCAAAGGACCGTGGGACAAGATGCGGACGCTTTGGACCGGACCCTTCGACGTGATAGCGCCGATGGGGATGATGGTCAAAGAGGGATCCAACAAATAAGCCGCGATCGGGGCCAAGGCCACATCCACCTGGGCGGACTTGAGGGCTTTCGCCATATCGATCGGGGCGACTTGGGTTACATGATGGTGCTTGGCCAATTGCCAGACCAGGGGTTGGGCATTCAAGAAAGGAACGACGGCCACATTCATCGGCTTGGCCTTGAACTCCAGTTCCACCGGAGGCGGAGGAGGAGGCGCGACAGGGGCCGCAGGAGCGGCGGTGGCGGCCGGAGCGGCAGCAGCGGGTGCGGAAGTAGCGGCAGGCGCCGGGGCCGCAGCAGCGGCAGCAACCGGTTGGGCTGGTGTATTAGCGTTTTCGGTCATTTTCATTCCTCTTTATAAGGGATAGTTCAACGAACAACCGCTTCTTGAAGCATCGGTTTCAACTCTTTGTACAGCGTATCCCGTTCCACAGGAATGCGTCCCGCGTCACGGATCAAAGCTTGCAGGTCCTTCGCCGTCATGGCTTCGGGCGAATCCGCCCCCGCCATACGATAGATCTTCTCGTCGATAACCGTTCCGTCGATATCGTCCACCCCAAAGGCCAGGGACATTTGGGCCAGTTTCACTCCCATAGAGATCCAATAAGCCTTGATGTGGTCGAAATTATCCAGATAGACCCGGCCCACTGCCAGGGTCTTCAGGTCTTCAATACCGCTCGGGCGGGCAAAGTGGTCCATTTGGGTATGGTCCGGATGGAAAGCCAAGGGAATAAAGGTTTGGAAGCCCTTGGTTTCATCCTGCAATTCACGCAAACGGCGCATGTGATCGACCCGGTGTTCGTACTTTTCGATATGGCCGTACAGCATCGTGGCGTTGGTGCGCATGCCCATCTTGTGGGCCGTCCGGTGTACCGCCAGCCATTGCTCAGCGTTCCCTTTTCCAGGGCATATTTCTTCACGGACATCCGGATGGAAGATCTCCGCGCCGCCGCCCGGCATGGAACCCAGCCCCGCGGCCTTCAAACGGGTCAGGACTTCCTCGTGGGTCATGTTGTATTTTTCGGCGAAAAAGTTGATCTCCACGCCCGTGAAACACTTCAAGTGGATTCCGGGCACCGCTTGCTTGAGGATGCGCAACATGTCCTCGTACCATTCAAAGCTGTAATTGGGATGGAGCCCGCCAACGATGTGAAGTTCGGTGATACCTTCCAATTCATAGGCTTCCCTGGCTTTGGCGGCCAGTTGCTGATGGGTGAACTCAAAAGCCCCTTCTTCCCCGGGGAAACGGGAAAAGGCGCAGAACTTACAGGTCGTGGCGCAAACATTGGTGTAATCAATGTGGCGGTTCTTGTTGTAGTAGGTGTTATTGCCGTTCTTGCGTTCGCGAACGATGTTGGCCATGGCGCCAAGAACATAGAGGTCATTGGTTTGATAGAGACGCAACGCGTCGTCGTCCGAGACACGGACACCCTTCTCGACCTTGTCGTAAATATCTTTAATTGGTGATTGATCCAACAAACGCTTCAAAGCCAAAGGGTTGCTCCTACGACGCAAAAATAGATAACGGATATCCATCCGTTCAAAGCCATCATTTGCGGGGAAAGAGTGAACTGATAGCTTTTGCCGGTCTTTTCCAAGGAATAAGCCTTGAGATGTTGGAAGATCAAGGCCGCGGCAACCAGCGCTAAACCCGCGAAATAGCCTCCGCGAAAGCCCGCTTGAACCCCAAAACCAGCGAGGAATCCTAACATACAGGCATGGAAGAATCGAGAGGCATACAAGCTGGCCGGGACACCCCAACGCACTACCCACGATTGAAGGCCCGCTTTTTTGTCAAAAGCCTCGTCTTGGGTCGCGTACAAAATATCAAAACCCGCTAAAAAGCAAATGACCGCGCCCGTCAACCAAAAGGGTGTCACCGAAAGCTCTCCGGTGGCCGCCACCCAAGCCCCAACCGGAGCGACCCCCAAGGCCAATCCCAGGAATAGATGGGATGTCCAAGTGAACCGTTTGGTATGGGAATAAAAGAAAAGAATGGCCAAAGCCAGAGGGGCAAGTTTAAAAGCTAAAGCGTTTAGCGGGTAACAAGCCAATACAAATCCAAATCCACAAAGGACCGTTAAGAGCGCGACTTGAGTCCGGCTGATCCGCCCCGCCGGAATATCCCGTTTGGCTGTTCGGGGGTTCTTGGCATCCACATCCGCGTCCACCAACCGGTTATAGGCCATCGCCGCCGTACGGGCCAAGACCATGCACACAACTACCCAAAAGAGAACATGAAGAGAAGGTTTTCCCCGGGTCGCGGTCAGAAGACTTGCCAAAGCGAACGGAAGCGCGAAGACCGAATGGGGTAACACCACCAAATTGGAAATGACTTGGAGCTTTTTAAACATTCTTGTGTTTGATTTCCTTCGCTTCTTCGGCACGCCATCGATTCGAGACTTCCGCTTCGACCCCTGCGTGGTCATAGACCCGGGCCACGACCGTATCGACCAGTTCTTCGATGGTCTTGGGATTGCCATAAAAACTGGGTGTCGCTGGGATGATGTGGGCTCCGGCCAAGGTCAGCAATTCCATGTTCTTGATCTGGATGAGGGACAAAGGCGTTTCCCGGGGCACCAGGATCAGCTTACGGCTCTCTTTAAGGAACACTTCCCCAGCGCGGGTGATGAGGTTATCGGCAATACCGTGGGCCATCTTGCCCAAAGTAGCGGTGGAGCAAGGGATAACTACCATGGCCTCGAACTTGTTCGAGCCGCTGGCTACCGGAGCGGTCAGATCTTTTTCGTCCCATTCTTTGACGTGGGGCGGCAGGTTCAGCCCACCTTCATGGGAAGCTACGATCTGGGCGGATTTGGAAACGGCCGCGTGCACTTCCCAATCGTCATACGGAAAGTGTTGGAAGAACCGGCGGGCATAAATGGTTCCCGACGCCCCCGTGACCGCGACAAAGATCTTCTTCATGTAAATCCTTTACTTACGAACAGCGACCACGCTATGGGCCACACCCATGGTGCGGCTTTCAATATGAACATCCTTGAAGCCATTCTTTTCCAAAAGTTGTTTGAATTCCTTCACGCTGACAAAGCCCTTGGCTGAATCCCTCAAGTAATTGTAGGCATCCTTGTCCTTAGAAATTGCCCCGCCCCGCATGGGCATAATGGCATTCACATAGACCACGTAAGAAAGCCCAGCCAAGAGGCCTGTGGGTTTGAAGAACTCCAGAACGACCGCTTTCCCTCCTGGGCGCAGCATACGGGCCATTTCCTTCACGCCCTTTTCGAGCGAATCCAGATTGCGCATCCCGAAACCGCAAACCACCGTATCGAAGGTCATGTCCGGAAAAGGCAGTTTCAAAGCGTCCGATTCCACATAAGCAAGGCCCGTTTGAGCTCCGCCCTTGTTCTTGGCCAAAACCAGCATGGGCTTGGAAAAATCAGCAAGAACCACTTGGGCGTTAGGGGCTTTTTCCTTCACCACTAGGGCAAAATCACCGGTGCCGGCACAAAGGTCCAATACCTTCGAAGGCACGAAGCCATCCTTCATCATTTGAGCAACCGAGCTTTTGCGCCAGGAAATGTCTTGGTTGAAAGACAGGCTGTGGTTGGCCTCGTCATAGGTCCCGGCGATGCGTCCGAACATGCTTTGGATCTTCTGGCTCATTTCAATTCCTTTAATGGGTTGTTCAAAGAAGGCCGTATTTTTTCAGGATAGGCATTACTTTGTCTTCGACCTTTGGGTCCATGGTCAGTTCATCGGGCCAATCCCGATTGAAACCCTCTTCTTTCCATTTTTTGGTCGCGTCGATACCGATCTTGCCGCCCCAGCCCCACATGGGCGAGGTATGGTCGAGAACATCAAGCGGGCCTTCGGAAATGAGAACATCCCGTTTGGCGTCCATGCAATTGCCTACCCGCCAAAGGACTTGACCGTAATCGTGGACATTGGTGTCTTTATCCACCACGATCAGGATCTTGTTGAGCATCATCTGCCCCAGGCCCCAAAGGGCGAACATGACCTTACGGGCATGCATGGGATATTGTTTGTCGATGGAAACAATGGCCAGGTTGTGGAACACGCCCTCGACCGGCAACTCCACGTCCACGATCTCCGGCAGCACCTTTTGCATCAGAGGCAGGAACAACCTTTCGGTGGCTTTGCCCAAATAGCCGTCTTCCATGGGGGGCTTGCCCACAATGGTGGTCATATAGATAGGGTTCTTGCGACGGGTAATACAGGTGATATGGAACACCGGATATTGGTCCGCCAGGCTGTAGTAACCCGTATGGTCCCCAAAGGGACCTTCGGTGCGGCGCTCGCCCGGTTCCACATAACCTTCCAGAACGAAATCCGCGTCCGCATGGACCATCAGGTCCACTGTCTTACACTTCACCAGTTCGACCGGTTTTTTGCGAAGGAACCCGGCGAACAAAAGTTCATCAATACCTTCCGGCAAAGGGGCTGTGGCCGCATAGGTCAAACAGGGATCGCCGCCCAAAGCCACCGCCAACTCCAAACGTTTGCCCGCTTTTTCGGCTTTACGGTAATGCCCAGCGCCTCCGTGGTGAACTTGCCAATGCATCCCGGTGGTTTGACCGTCATAGACCTGCATGCGATACATCCCGATATTGCGGATCTCCGATTCCGGGTCCTTGGTATAGACCAGGGGGAAGGTAATGAAGCGTCCGCCATCGTCGGGCCAGCATTTGAGGATCGGCAATGTGGTCAAGTCCGGCTTGGTCTCCACCACTTCCTGGCAGGCGCCTTTGGAAACTTCCACCGGCGGGAACTTGGCCACCTCGGCCAGTTTGGGCAAGAACTTCAGTTTATCCACAAAGCCCTTGGGCGGTTTGAGCTCTAAGAGTTCTTTGATCTCGGCGGCGTGCTCTTCCAGGTTTTCTACACCCAACGCCCAACTCATGCGTTGGTAAGACCCAAAAGCATTGATCAGAAGAGGAAAAGAACTGCCCTTAGGCTTTTCGAACAGCAGGGCTTTGCCGCCCTGGGGGGATTTGGAAACCTTATCGACGATGGCTGTTACTTCCAGGACCGGGTCTACCTCATCGGTGATCCGAATCAATTGGCCTTTTTTTTCAAGGAATTCGACGAATTCAGTTAGTGAGGAATAAGCCATAAACCTTCCCTATGGGGGGTATGAAGAGCGGTCATTCTACGACAGCCCTCTATGGGGAACAACCTCGTTCAGAGGAAGAGCGGGGACAAAATCCCTATAAAACATCCCTTTTAGCCTTCGTGAGGGGATTCAATTTGTAGGTTCCGGGAATCACTAAAGACTGTTCAGCCAGGACCGCCGGGTTAGATAAAAGCGGATGAAGGCCACGATACTGGTCACCACCAAAGGAAAGATCGCGTGGGACGCGTATAAGTAGGTCTCCGAGCAGGACAAGATGATCATGAACAACTCAAATAAGAACACCCCGATCATCCGCACATAGGCCCACATGCGCCGCTGCTGCGTTTGATAGGTCCAGACCCTCTCCGCCTCCAAAGGCATCGAGATCATGCTATTGAGCAGCCAAACCACCATGACCAGGATGAGTACATGGTAGATACCGAGAGGAAAATCCTTCGGGACAAAATTGATGTAGATACGGTGCGCTTCGGGCAGGTAGTTGGGCAGGATGTAGGTAAAGGCGATCAAAGGCAGGAAAAAGACCAACGCCCGCCACTGGGTGAACCAAAAGAGCTTTTTCCGTTCCACCGGCAGGGCCAGTAGATAGCTCCGGCTCATCACATGCTGGCTGCGCCATTTCGCGCCGGTCAGTTCCCCCATAGGCTGCATGGCGAAGAGCAAATAAACGTAAAGCAGACCCAAGTAGACCAGATGGTTGTATGAAAAAAAGAGCAACGAAAAGACCGTCGTGGCGGCCAAGATGGCCCAGGCCACGGTGTGTGAAAGAAAATCCCTTTTGATGAAATGCCAGATCATAGGTCTTCCTCCAAAAGGTCCGCGACCTTTTGCGAGAACACTGTGGGTTCGGCGCCCTTCAGGAAATCCGCCAGGGGTTCGAAAGTCCGGATCTGTCCGTGGCGAAGGAGCATCACATGGGTGATGTTGGTTGCCAGGTCTTCCAAGATATTGGTGGCCAGCACGATGGTACATCCAGTGGTCCGGTTCAGTTCCTTGAGCAAGGTCATGAAATGCCGCCGGCCCACGATATCCAGGACCGCGGTGATCTCGTCCACCACGATCAACTCGGGCTCGATGCTCAAGGCCGCCACGATCTGCACCCGCCGGATCTCTCCCGCCGACATGTTCCCCAACCGATCCGAACGGTTCACCCGGAAAAGCTTCAAGTATTTGGCTTCGATCTCATGGGAATAATGGCCGTAGAAGTACTCGTTGAACCGAAGGAACTCGTCCGCCGTCCAGTCGCCCGGGATATCGACCTTTTCCGAAAGATAGGCGATCTCTTGCCGGCTATGCCAATTGTCCTGGTACGGCTTGGCGTTCTGAACTTTCAAAAGGCCTTGAGTGGGTCTGCGGAAACCCATGATCATGTCCAACAGGGTGGTCTTTCCCGCGCCATTCTCGCCCAGTACCGCCACAAAATCGCCCGGGGCGATCCGAAATGTCATCTCGTTCAGGACCTTCTTACCCCGTGGCAATTGATAGCTGAGATTTTGGATATCGATGTTCAAACCCATTAATCACCAGACCCATTTTAATCTAAATACAGGGTTTACTCTAAGAACACCGCCCTTGGAATAGAAGGGGGATAAAAACGATAGGCCCTTCCCGGGCAATCGTTACCCCGCCTAATGATGGAAAAACCAGGGTCTTACATCGAGACGCTTCGCTCCGCAAAACCGGGGTGTTATATTAAAAACCTACCTAATCCATTAAAGAAGGCGATATGGATAACCCCGCCAACCTCGATAAAGCCAAAACGCTCAAAGCGGCCCAAATGTTCTTTCGTGAAGGCGAATGGGACAAGGCCTTGACGGAATACGGAAGATTGCTGGCCATCGACCGGAATGACCCGGACAGCCTGGCCGCCGTAGCCGACACTTACGCCAAAAAGAAATCCTTTCAACTGGCCTTCGAATTCTATTTCAAGGCCGTTCCCCAGTACTTGGTCCAAAACCGTTTGGACGGAGCCATCCAATCCTACAAAAAGATATCCAAGTTGGATCTTTCCAAACTCTCCAGCGATGTCCGCATGGATATGAATATTTATATAAGGTATGTCGAAATCGACGAAGCGATCCGGGATAAACGATACGAGTTTGCCATCGCTCCCCTCTCGAAGCTTTCAAAACTACGGCCTCAAGACCCCATGATCCCCGCCCTCCTGAAAGCCATCAGACTCCAGATCGACCAGATCGCCCCTTCGGTCCAGCGTTATCAAACCCTCGGCGACACCTTCATGCGGAACGACTTCTCGGACAGAGCTTGGGACATGTACCGGAAAGCCGCCGACATGGACCCCCAAACCCTCTCGACCTTGCCCGAGTTAGCCACGACCTTCGTCAAACAAAACCATCCAAACGAGGCCAAGAAAGCCTATTTATATTTGGCCGAACAGAGCTTGGCCAAAGCGGACCTGGGTAAGGCGATCGAATATTCCCAAAAGGCCATCGAACTGAAAAGTTTAGAGGCGGGATATATCTTGGGGCTGGCCCATTTCCAAAAGCGAAATTGGCTCGATGCCAAGACCGAATTCGAGAAACTTCTGCGCATAAAGGTCAACCATCTAGGAGCCCTGACCCATTTAGCGAGAACGTTCGTTTTTTTATCCCAACCGGAGAAAGCCAAAGAGACTTTCCAAAAAGCTTTCAAGATCGACGAGAACAATCCCATGGTCCAGGAAGCTTGGGTGGATTTCTGCCTACAAGGGCCTGATAAGGAAGCGGCCATTCCCCAGTTGGCTTTTTTATTGGAAAAGGTCGTCACCGAGCACAACGCTCAGAAGATCCTTGAATACTCGAAAATCATGATCCAGATCAGGCCGGATCTCGTTTCCGCCCGGGTCAAATTGATCCAGGCCCTTCAAGCCTTGGGAGACCTTCAAGGTGCCGCGGATGCTTGCCGTTCCTTGGCCCTCGTCTATGAACAACAGGGCCTTTTGAATGAGTCGGCCGAATACTTGGCCAAAGCCGATCAGTTGGACCCCGATCATCAAATGGCCACCAAACCAGCCTCCCCACCACCTTCACCATCGGTTTCAGAACAGCCTCCCCCGGTCACATTACCGACCATTCCAGACATCCCCTTGATCCAGGAATCCGAGCCCATTGTCGACGAGGAAGAACCCGCCCCCGAACCATCAGAGCGACCAAAACCAGCTCCTCAACCTGTTGTTGCGGCGCAAGCGCCACCACCGATTGTTAGCCTACCGCCGGAGCCCATTCCCATTGATGGACTTTCAGCGCAAATGACCACCGCCCAGATATGCGTTAACCAAGGTCTTTTGAGGGCCGCCATCGACATCTATCAGCAGATCCTTACGACGAACCCCGACATGCCGGAAGCCCGTCAAAAGCTGGCTGAAGTGAACGCCCTTTACCTTAAAAAATGGATGGAAAAGAAGAAATAGCCGGACCCGGGACCCGCTATTGTCCCGGTTTGGTGCTGGGCGGTGTCACCTTGTCGATATTCTCGTTTGCCGTTTTGGCCTTAGGATCGATCTTCAAGGCCGCTTGATAACTTTGATAAGCCAAGTCCGGCTCACCCAGGTGATATTGGTAGATGACCCCCAGCAAACAATAGGTCTCCGTGTAATAGAAACTGGGCGTGGTCGGGTCATGCGCGTCGATCACCTGACGCAATTTTTTGACCGCCGATTCATAGTGCCCCTTCTCGAAGTCGTCTTCCGCTTCCCAATACTTCCCTTCGATAGGGGTCGTAGTCGCGTCGATCTCGTGTTTGAGCTTCAACGCCGTTTCGGTGGTCGGATCGATCTTCAAGGCCGCATTGCAGAATTGGTGGGCCAAGAAGTGGTTCGGAAGGTCGAACTTGTAAACGACACCGATCATGGCGCAGGCCTCGGCGTAGAAGAAGGGCTGTACGGTCGGGTCCTTGAGGACGATGGCCTTGAACCAGTTATCCAGGGCCTCGGGATAATTCTTGGCCACATAAGCTTGGATACCGGCCCGGTAATATTCCATGAAAGACTTGGCTGGCACCGGTGTCGGCGGCGCCTGGACGGGGGTCAAAACCGGCATAGGCGGCGTGGGCGCGATTGTCGGCGCTGGGGAAGGCTTGGGCGTTGGCGTAGGGGTCGCTTCCGTGCCCAATTGCACGCTCAACTCGATCTGGTTCGTGTTGCCCAGGTCGCCGAGGGTCATGAAAGAATAATCCAACTGCAGGTCACCAAAACGCAATCCCGCGCCGGCGGTCAGGCCCGTCACCCCGGTCAGGTCCTGGGTATTGATGAAGCGATAACCCGCCCGGATGGCCAAAAGCCCCTTGTACCAATATTCCCCCCCAAAACCCACATTGGTGAATTGATTGTTGGTCAGGAGCAGGTCCGACTCACTGGCTAAGGTCAGATAATGCTGTTTTGGCTTTGCATCGAACCAGATCTGGCCCGAGACCGCTGTTTTCAATACCAAAGGCAAAAGTGAATTGTCGATATTGAATCCTAAGTTGGACAGAACTGCCGATAACACCAAGGGGCTTTGGGGCATTTGATAAAGGAGACCCGCGTCCAGGGAAGCGGTCTGGTCCGGCTGGCTCTGTTGGATATTGTCGTAAATGAAATGGCCGGTCAACCCGGCGTGCAGGCCCATTCCCAGGTTCGTGCCAAAGGCCGCGAAGCCGTTCACCGCCATGGGCGTATAGCTACCCGTGGGGACCAGATTTGGACCGACGACGTTATAAGTGGAGATCGACCCGAAGTTGATGTAATCCCCACCGACAGAAAAGCCCGACCCGCCCTCGGCCAAGGTGAACGCGAAATGATCCAAGGAAAGGTTCTGGATCCAAAAACTGTGGGAGGCCGTCAAATAGGTCCCACCCAACAATCCAAGTCCCGCCGGGTTCAGGACCGCTTCATCCACCGTGTCCGGTACGGCCCCCATGGCCTCGGCCATGGCCCCATCTCTGGCGTTGTCCGGGATCCGGAGCCAGCTGGTCCCCATATTGACCGGGGCCGATTGGGCACGAAGCATCGGAACGTTCAAACCCAGGACGAGGATAAGGAGTAGACAGGCTTGAGACTTTTTCAGTATCAATGGACCTTTCGATATATGACGGCCGATCGCTTGAAAAAGATGATAACAGGCGTTCCTCATCGTGACACCACGATCTTCTGGAAGGTCGTACCATTACTGCCATCTTGGTAGTTCAACTTGACGCGGGCCAGATAAATTCCGGGAGAAAGCCCGGTGATATTCCACGAGGGTTGATAAGGACCCGCTGCGGTCCAATGGACCATCGATTCCCCCACCCAATCAAAAATATCCACCTGACAGGACAGGATTGGTTTGTCCGGGAATAGGATCAAATTCCCACCTGGAGCCACCGGCACCGGTCCCAACACCACTTTTCCTAATCCCGAAAGGTCCTGGGTAATGGTGGGCGTAGCACTGGGTGTGGTCAAAGTAGTAACGGTGTTGGTCTGCGTTTGGGTAGCGGTCGCCGTACAGGTGGCGGTATTGGTGTTCAGGGGAGTATTGGTCGAGGTTGGGGTCGAGCTGCTCGTGGCCGTGCTGGTCGAGGTCGAACTGCTGGTCTGGGTATTGGTGGCCGTCTGGGTCGAGGTGTTAGTGGCCGTATTGGTGCCGGTATTAGAAACCGTACTGGTAGCCGTATTGGTCGCGGTATTGGTCGAAGTGTTCGTTGAAGTGTTGGTCGAGGTATCCGTGGACGTATTAGTTGAGGTATTTGTAGCGGTGTTGGTGGCCGTGTTGGTTTGGGTATTCGTGACCGTACTGGTGTTCGTGCTGGTATTGGTCGCAGTATTGGTTGAAGTATTAGTGAAAGTATTGATGGCCGTATCGGTATTTGTGGCCGTATTGGTAGCGGTGTTTGTAGAGGTTTGGGTCGAAGTATTGGTCTGCGTATAGGTTACCGTATTGGTGTTGGTACTTGTCGCGCTGTTCGTGGCTGTGTTGGTCGCGGTGTTCGTCGATGTCGATGTGGCTGTCGCGGTATCCGTCGATGTATCGGTGCCCGTATTGGTGGCGGTATTTGTGGCGCTATTCGTCGCCGTGTTCGTCGAGGTATCGGACGATGTTGCGGTTTGGGTATTGGTCACCGTGTTGGTGTTGGTGGCCGTATTGGTCGATGTATTCGTGGCACTATTCGTTGCCGTATCGGTCGAAGTATCGGTCGAGGTGCCGGTAGCGCTGTTCGTTGCCGTATTGGTGGCCGTATTGGTAGCTGTCGATGTATCGGTGCCCGTGTCGGTCGCCGTATTGGTCGCCGTATTGGTCGAGGTGTTGGTCGCCGTATCGGTGACCGTACTGGTGTTCGTTGCGGTATTGGTCGCCGTTGATGTGGAAGTGCTGGTCGATGTGCTGGTAGCCGTATTGGTTGAAGTGGCCGTCTGTGAATTAGTGACCGTCGCCGTGTTCGTTGCGGTATTGGTGGCGGTCTGGGTGCTGGTCGCCGTGCAAGTATTCCCTTTAGGAGGGACGATGACGTAGGACTGGTTGTTATTGAAAAGTTGGTAGAACTGACCACTGTTGTAATAGCCCGTCGCCCCAGCCGTACCTGTCAGGCTGATGTTCAGATAATACTCGACCAAAAGATAGTTACCGTTGGTGTTATAAGGCGGTTGGGACGTCGTGAAAGTGACGTTGACACCCGGGTCCGTATAGTAGTTACCGCCAACGCCGCCGGTCTGCTGGGTTACCGGCGAACCGACCGCCGTGAAAAGTTGGGTCACAGCCGAACCGGTATAAGCGTAAACAGCCACCATTGGTTGATAACTGAAGGTCACCGAACCTGTGCCAATGAAGGCCGCGCCAAGGTTGTATTCATAATTTGTGCTAAAGGTCCAGGTCCCGCCGCCAACGTCATAACCAATGGTACTGGGCATTTCCCAACCATAACCTTGGGCCGTTCCTGAGGGAGGCGTGGTATTCAACGCGGGACTATTGGTGGCACCCGGTTCGAATAAGTAATAGTTATTGTATGGAACTGTTAATGGGGAGCCAGAGGAACCGGCCAAGGGATAGACGATCTCCGTGATCAGCGACTCATCAAAGGACCCATCTTGAGTCCCACCTGCGACAGTGCTCAGATCGTAATAATCAGTGCTGGCATGTTGGGGATTTGTCGTGCCATTGGTCAGGTAATAAGTGGTTTGAGCGTAGAGGGATGGGACCGTTGCCGAGAAGAGACAAAAAAAGGTTAAACGAATCGCCAAAAAACGATTCGAGCGGTTGGTGTAGATTGAACGGAATTTGTCGGCAACCATTTGAAGAAATTAAATCACTTTTCATTAAGGCTGTGTAACTTAAGTGCTTGGAGGGGACTAAAAACGAACCTGAAAATGACTTTAGAGCTTAGGTGAAAGTTCAACCCGCACCCTGGTCCTGACGGACCACAAAATAGGCGCCTAGAATCAGCAATAATCCCCCCACCGCTGGGGCCCAAAGCCAGGCGAGCCCCGGCTGAAGGTACAAATTGAGCCAGGCCATATAGCTGACCGCCCAGCCCACACCCATGGCAAACCGCATGGACCGTTCCCCCAACCGGGGGGATATCCAACCCGCCCCATAGGCGGCCATAGCGAAACCCACGCCAAAAAGATGGAGGTCGGCCATGTGCTTGATGAACATCTCCGCGCTGTCACCCCGGGCGGAGATGAGCGCCAACCAAACAAAACACCATAAGAGAAGCCAAAGGATGGCCAAAAGGGACAATCCATGGGTGACATACATCCACGTTTGGTTATTTCTCTCGACCCACGAGGGTCTCAAAGACAACAGGATCGCCCCCACGGTCGCCGCGAAACCAAAAAGGATCAGGACCGCTGGCCACTGGGCCGAGCCATTCTTAAGGTCCGCCGCCAGGGGTTCGTTCCAAAAAACACCTGCCGTCAAAAGAAGCCCCAAAGCCCCGATGCGGTAAAGATAGTATCCCCACTTCATTCCGCTTCCTCTTTTACCCATTTTTTGATCTTAGGGAATTTTGTCGGATAAAAGACCTCGACCAGGAAAAGCCCGGTCGGCGGTAAGGTAGGACCCGCTTTCTTACGGTCTTTCGACTTGAGGATTTGTCTAATGTCCTCTGGGCGCAGTTTACCCAAACCAACGTACATCAGCGTGCCGCTAAGGATTCGGATCATTTGATGAAGGAAAGAGACGCCGGTATATTCCAAGACGATGTCTTTCCCCTGGGTCTTGATCTGGATCTTGTGTATTGTCCTTTTGGGATTCGCCTTTTTTCCTAACGTGCCGCGAAAAGCGGTGAAGTCGTGGGTTCCTACCAAATACTTGGCAGCCTTACGCATAGCCGCTACGTTGAGCAAAGGCCGGACATGATGATAGGTATTGCGGTCGAAGACCGTGTAATCCGCCGAATTGCGGATGACATATCGGTACAGTTTTCCCTTGGCGTGATAAGTGGCATGAAAGGTATCCGGCACCACTTGAGCTTTCACGATACGGATGTCATGGGGCAAAAGACGGTTCAGGACATCCTGGATCTTGGCGACGGGAAGGTTGGAGCTGGTATGGAAATTGGCGGTCTGGCCCAGGCCATGGACCCCGGCGTCGGTACGCCCCGCGACCAAAAGATCCACCGGATGGCCGCAAACATGTTGGAGCCTGTTCTCCAAAGTACCCTGCACCGTCTCGGCCTGGGCTTGCTTTTGCCAGCCCGAATAAGCGGTTCCATCGTATTCGACCGTCAGGCGGATGTTGCGGGTCTTCAAGAGGCCTTCCTGTGCTCCTGGACCTCTTGCATCCGCTCGATCACGCTGACCCCTTTTTGCGCGATGGGTTCCTGGGGATTCAGGTTCAAGGCCGCTTGATAGGACGAACGGGCGTCACTGTAATCCTTCATCCCGAAAAAGGCGTCGCCCAACCGGGCGTATAGATGCGGATCCCCTGTTCCGTTAGCCCGTTGCAGGGCCGTCTGGAAACTATTCACCGCGCTCTCGGGCCTTCCCAATGCCATATAGGTCTCGCCCATCATGGCGTAGATCCGTGCGAAGGTTTGGGGCTGGCGGTACTTCAAGGCGTTCTCGAAACTCCATAGGGCGATATTGGGCATTTTGTTCACGAGGCAGAAATAACCGGTAAAATCGTAACCGATCCCGTAAGAATCCCGCATGACGTCACTATATTCATCCCAATAACCACGGTCATCGGGATTCAAGTTCCTTAACCGGTAAGTGTCCCACAAAACATTCAACTCGCGGGTCGTGAAGCTATAGCTCATATCTTTAGTGGCGATGATGCGCCAAAGGAACCCCACCGGGATCGCCGGATCCTCTTTTTGCATCCAGGGGGCGGTGAAGATGTTGGTGAAGTAGAAAGACCGGTCTTTGGCGTGTTGGCGGATCATATCCTGGACCACCGTTTCGGGCCTCACATCATAGCCTACCGGCACCTTCAAGAAGGGCCACCGTTTGAACATGGGATCCCGGTACCAGTCGTAAGGGATAAGCTGCATGGTGAAACTGACCACCTCGGGCCTTTTCCCTTCCACGTTCTGAAGGTACCAAAGGGGCAGGATATCGATATCACCGTTACAAATGATGACCCCGTCCCGGTCGACCGTCTTAAGCATATTGAGCCCCTCGTCGTATGAGCTCACATAGCGGCTTTGGTCCACCGCTTGGTAGACCACTTGACCGTCCGGCCCGACCTTATCGGTCGCCATGTAATTGAGGATCAAGGGCATCAGGCCAAAGCTCAAACAAAAGGCTGAAGTGAAGAGCGGAACATAATAGTAAGGCCACTTTTTGGAGAGTCCTTCACAAAGACCCGCCATACCCAAGGCCGCGAATATAGCGATCACCAGGAAGACCGGCGTGAAGAAGTTATCCAGCGTCCACTGATAACCTTCCAGAGGATTGTTGAAAAGAATGATGCCCCAAAAGACCCCGGCACCCAGAAAGAAGAAGCCAAGCGCGTCGGACCACTGTTTCTTTTTCCAGAACCAAATGAAACCAAAGATGGCCAAAGTGTAAAGAAGGAAGCTGAACCCGCCTCCGAACTGATGTTCGGCGTGCATCCAAAAACGCTTCACGTTACGGACAACAGTGACCATGGAACGCACATCGCCCGTACCCAAATAACCTTTCCGGATCACCGTACCCCATAACCGGTCCAAAGTTTGAGGATCCCACCAATTGATGATGGGGTTTTGGATGGCCCGTAACGGCAAGTACAAATAGACGGATAAAGCCAAAAGTCCAACGGTGAAAGCGCGAATGATATTCGCCATTCCAAAAGTGGACAGGACATTCCTGACCTTCTCAAAAAGATCGAAGGGGCGGAACAAAGAGCGGAGGATCTCCGGGAAAGGAACGCGTTTCTGCGAAGCGAAAAAGAACCATAAATAGGCTGGTGCCATGACGATTTGGTTCGGCCAGTGGTGGGTCAAGCTCATCCCGTACAGGAACCCCATCAAAAGGAATGATTTGATATACCAGCTCTTCTCCCTCATTTTGAAGAAAAGGAAGAGCATGGCCACGGTCAGCAGGGTGTTCAAGGTATAGATGCCGCCCTTTGCCCCACAGGCCTGGAACCATTGCTGATAAGAAAAAGCGAACACCAAAGCCCCAAAAACCGACGGGATCTCCCATAACCAAGCGCCCGGTTGCTGGTCTTCCGACAAGGTCTCCCCGCTCGGGGAGATAAAAACCTTTTGAAGCATCATTTTGAGGATCCAGTAAACGAAGACCACCGCCACGGTCGCGGTCATCATGGAACTGAAGGTTACCCGCAGCATGGGCTGGCCCAGGGGCAACAAACAGTTCACGCGGCCCCAGAGGGTATGCAGGGGATACCCGGGTGAGTGACTGATGGTCAACTTATCGCAGACCATAATGGTCTCGCCGGAATCGTTGATGTTAAAGGAGGCGCAATGGGTCAGGAGATAAAAGAGGAACGTGAAGAAAAAGAGGAAAGCCGGGATAAGAGAAGGCAGTAACATTCAGTATTCCTGAAAAAATAGTTCAGGGGCGCACTTAGCGCCCCTGATCCAGCGAAACGTCAGGCGTTGGCTTTAGCGGCGGCCAAGGCTTTGTCATAATCCGGGTGTTCGGTCACTTCTTTTACGTATTCAACGTGCTTGATTTTACCATCTTTTCCAACAACGAAGATGGAGCGGGCTTCCAGGCGCAGTTCTTTGATGTGGGTCCCATAGGCATCTCCAAAGGCCATATCCCGGTGGTCCGACAGGGTCGTCACCTTGATGCCTTCGGCGCCGCAAAAACGGGCCTGGGCAAAGGGCAGGTCAGCCGTAATGGTGATGACTTCCACGCCCGCCGGCAAGTTGGCTTGTTCTTTATTGAAACGCTGGGTCTGCAAGGAACAGACCGGGGTATCCAACGAAGGGGCCACCGAGATGATCAGGGTCTTTCCTTTATAGTTGTCCAAAGTGACCGCTTGCAGGCCATTGTTCAGGACCGAGAAATTAGGTGCTGTGTCGCCCACCTTGACCTCGGGACCAATAAGGGTCAACGGATTGCCTTTGAAAGTGATCACGCCTTTACGTTCAGTCGCCATGTTCGTCTCCTCTTATTCAAAATTCATAATTCAAAATTCAGAATTATGTTTAGATGTGTCCTTGATGGATCAAATACTCCGCCACCAACATCCCTCCCTTGGCGGCGCCCATCTTAGTGTTATGCGAAACCAGCACGTACTTGATGCCATTCGGCAAGGCATGGTCCACGCGGATACGACCCACGCTGGTCACCATACCGCCTTCCCGGTCCCTATCTAGACGCGGCTGGGGACGGAAAGGATCGTCGGTCACTTCGATCAAACGAGGAGGACAGGAAGGGAGTTTCAGGGCGGTAAAGTCTTTGGCGAA
The DNA here is from genome assembly GCA_027452205.1 of candidate division FCPU426 bacterium. Taxonomy (GTDB): domain Bacteria; phylum Oederibacteriota; class Muellerivitia; order Muellerivitales; family Muellerivitaceae; genus Bog-1183. The sequence continues at coordinate 119,088 of DAIDGV010000015.1, forward strand.
TTCCCGCATTACTTTCTTAGCGTCCTCCACCGTTGCGTGTTTCGCCAGCGACACGAAAACCGCCTCGGTATGGGCTTCCAACACCGGCACCCGGGTACAGGTCGCCGATACCGGGAAAGGCGCTGGGGCCACTTCCCCGTTCACGATGGTTCCTAGGATCTTTTGGGTCTCTTTCTCGACCTTTTCCTCTTCTTTCGGGATGTAGGGTACAACGTTATCGGTAATATCCAGGGCAATAACGCCGGGCGAACGGCCAGCGCCCGAACAAGCCTGCATGGAGGTCATGATGACCTGCATCACACCAAAAGAGTCATGGAGGGGCTTCAAGCTCATGGCCAACCCGGTGGTGGTACAGTTCGGCACCGGAGTGACAAAACCCTTCCAGCCGCGGTTCTTTCGTTGCACCGCGATGAGCTGGTCATGATTTTGGTTCACGCCCGGGATGAAAATAGGAACGTCCTTCTCATAACGGAAAGCGGAGGCGGTTGAGACCACTGGGGTGGTCTGGGCATAACGGGGTTCCAGGTCCTTCGCCGCATCGGATTCGACAGCGGTGAAGATCAGGTCGACCTTGGTGGCATCCAGCTTGGCGGCGTCCTCCACCTTGATCTTGGCGAATTCGGGGCTGAGGGATTCTTGGCAGTACCAACGGAAAGCCCCATGAGCGTCGGTGATGGCATCTTTATAGAGTTTACCCGCCGACCGTTCGGAGGCGGCCAAAGCCACCACTTCGAATTGGGGATGTCCTGCCAGGGAAGCCAGGAATTGCTGGCCCGCTACGCCGGTGGCACCGATAACCGCTACTTTTTTCTTTGCCATAGTCCGTTTCCTTAAGGAATCACTGCTAAAAGAGGGGAAAGAATAACATATGGCTGGCTGAAATCTAAATAGGATCCTTAACCAGCCAGCCATACCCAAATCCCTCGGGATTTGGGTATCCGGGACAATTTAGCCCGAGAGACCTATAAACCGTCTTCTTAAGGAATATTGGTCATGGCGCTGGCTTCATAACTTCTTTTTTCGGCCATAGCTTCGATGAAACAAAGGTAATTTCCCGCCGGCATGGGCCTGTCTTCCTCATCCTTCCCATCCCAATAGATCTCGTGTTCTCCGGGGTTCAGATTTTCCCCATGTTCATGCTTATCGTAATTGAACTGGCGCACCAGCCGGAATCCGGTCGTGAAGATCTTCACGTCCACCTCCTTGGCTTTGAAGGTAGAATCCCACTTGAACTTGATCTTGCCGTCCGGCTCGGGCTTGGCTGAAACCGTGAACCAAACCACACCGGGCGTCGAAGTAAGGGTCGGGGTCATGGTGTAGGTCGGTGTGAAGGTTTTGGTCGGAAAAGTACCCGTTACGGTGGCCGTGTTGGTGTGGGTCGCGGTTGGCGTATTGGTTTTGGTCGGCAAAGTGCCTGTGGCGGTTTCGGTAGGAGTGTTGATGGTCGGTGTCGGGGTGATGGTAAAAGTATGGGTGGCTGTAAAGGTGTGGGTAGGGGACGGGGTGAAAGTATATGTTGGCAAAGTGCCTGTCACGGTCGGCGTATAGGTTTTCGTCACTGTAAAGGTCTTTGTGATCGTAAATGTCCGAGTGAAGGTGGCGGTATAGGTATTGGTCGGCCGGGTTCCCGTTGCCGTACAAGTAAAGGTATTGGTCGGCGTATAAGAAGGGGTATATGACGGCGTGAAAGTATTCGAAGGAGCTACCATCGTCCAAGTTGCCGAATTGGCAGGAGCGTTGGTCGGCACAGTTTGCGCGTTCGAAAAAGCGGTGACCAATAAAAAAATAAAAAAGTACTTTTTCAAACGCTCTCCCTTATTTCAACCGCTTCACGACCGCCGCGCCCATTTCGGAACAAGTCACCGCCTTCTCGCCCTTCTTGGCCAGATCCGCGGTGCGAAGGCCTTCATTCAAGACCGTTTCGACGGCCGTCTCGATGGCATCGGACTCTTTCTGCAATTTAAAACTGTATTTAAGCATCATCGCCACCGACAGGATCATAGCAAGGGGGTTGGCCTTGCCGGTTCCCGCGATATCCGGAGCCGATCCGTGGGACGGCTCATAAAGACCGACTTTGCCGCCCAAAGAGGCGGAGGGTAACATACCCAAAGACCCGGTCAGCATCGAGGCTTCGTCCGAAAGAATGTCACCGAACATATTGGTCGTTACCATCACATCAAAGCTCTTAGGTTTCAAGATGAGCTGCATGGCGGCGTTATCGACGATCTGGTGTTCAAAAGAAACATCCGGATAACCCTTGGCCACCTCATCGGCCACGTCATGCCACAAACGGGAGGATTCAAGAACGTTGAATTTGTCCACACTGGTCACCTTCTTGCGGCGCAGTTGGGCCAATTCAAAGGCCAGCTTCACGATACGTTCCACTTCCGGTGTACGGTATATCTCCGTATTCACTCCATAGCGCTCTTTTCCTTCGCCGAAAATACCGCGCGGCTCGCCGAAATAGATGCCCGAGATGAGCTCGCGGACGATGAGCATATCCACTCCATCGATGACCTCGGTCTTGAGCGTGGAAGCGTCCTTCAAGGCGTTGAAAAGCTTCACCGGACGCAGATTGGCGTAAAGGTCCAGGCCCTTGCGCAGGCCCAAAATGCCCGCTTCGGGACGTTTTTTATTCTCGATCTTGTCCCACTTCGGGCCGCCCATGGGGGCCTTCAGGACCGCCTGGGCATTTTGGCAGGCTTTCAAGGTATGGTCAGGTAAGGGATTATCGAACTTGTCGATCGCGATCCCGCCCGCGTCTTGGTGTTCATACTCGAACTGATGGCCATAGATCTCGCCTACCCGGTTCAGGACTTTTTTGGATTCTTCGCAGATCTCCGGGCCAATGCCGTCACCAGACAGGACAACGATGTGGTATTTCATCTTTTCCCTTTACTAGCTTTCTATTTTCATGTCTGTCCATAATCAATTATCAAAAACAAGCTCACTCATTTTTTGAATGAAAATCCATGGGATAAGGCCCATTATCACCAAAGGCTAAAGGTCTATCCGGCAACCAAGTGAATGGAACGATTTCTTCTTTTTTAACATTTAATTTTAATGATAATTCCGGCTCATCCCAACGATACCAAAGATCCTCAACGTTGATATAGACACTATCCTTGTCTAAAAAATCAAACGTAGTTGTATCGATAGTAAAGCTCGCCCTGTATTCCTGACCATTTTTTAAAATAACAATTCCGCCGCAATCATATCGCCTTCCATCAAGAGGTATTTTTGCCTCACCAAAAAATTTAACAGAGCACGGACCAACACATACCCAAACATCGTTTTTCTTTTTAAACGTAAAACGAAGTTCATCAGCATCCGCTTCAGTCATTGGCATATCAACAATACCAACCTTTAAGTAGGTGGAATAAAATCATGGCGAGGCCTTTCGACCCCGCCACAATTCAATCTTTATTTAAAGCTTCAAACCCTTTTGGATATCAAACGCGGCCTTAGCGCTTTTCTTGCCATTCTTCAAAAGCAACTTATTGACCCCGTTCAAATAAGCCTTGGCTGAAGCCTCGATGATATCCGTCGAAACCCCCCGACCATTAGCCTCGTCGCCGTTCAGGCCCAAGGTCACCGTCACTTCCCCCTGGGCGTCCCGGCCCTGGGTCAAAGCCTTGATGGAATAATTCTCCAACTTGCCTTTGAAACCAGTGCAACGGTCGATGGCGTTGAACACCGCATCCACCGGACCATCGCCGGTCGCGGCTTCTTGGGCTTCCACTTCGCCTTTTTTGATCTTCAAGGTCGCCGTCGGCAAGGTGCTGCTGCCCGCTGAGATGTGCAAGTAGTTCAATTGGTACAATTCGACCGTTGAGAAGACCTTTTCCTCGACCAGGGCTTCGATGTCCTCGTCATAAACGCTCTTTTTCTTGTCCGCCAGTTCCTTAAATCGCTCGAATAGCGCGTTGATCGCGGTAGTGTCCAGCGTATACCCCATACCCTCGAGACGCTTGGTGAAAGCGTGACGGCCCGAATGTTTGCCTAACACCAATCGACTCTCGGGAACCCCGATCTCTTGGGGCGTCATGATCTCGTAGGTCTGGCGGTACTTCAGGATACCGTCCTGATGGATGCCGCTCTCATGGGCAAAAGCGTTATTGCCCACGATGGCCTTGTTCGGTTGGATCATGAACCCGGTCAGGGTCGAAACCAGGCGGCTGGTCTTATAGATCTCTTTGGTGTTGATGTTCGTGTGATAAGCGTATTTATCCGCGCGGGTTTTCAGCACCATGACGATCTCTTCCAGGCTGGCGTTACCGGCCCGCTCCCCGATGCCGTTGATGGTACATTCCACCTGACGGGCACCGTTCTGGATGGCCGAGATGGAATTGGCCACGGCCAAACCCAGGTCGTTATGACAATGGACCGAGATGATCGCTTTATTGATGTTTGACACATGATTACGCAGATAGGCCACCATTCGGCCATATTCATCCGGCGTTGTATAACCCACGGTGTCAGGCACATTGACCGTACGGGCACCATGCTTGATGGCGGTTTCGATCATTTTGGCCAAAAATTCCCATTCAGAACGGGACGCGTCCTGGGCGGAGAATTCCACATCGTCCGACAGTTTGCGGGCGAACTTGACCGCGTCCGCGGTCGCTTCTAACGCTTCTTCCCGGGTCTTGCGGAACAAGTGTTTCAGGTGGATATCCGAGGACGAAATGAAGGTATGGATGCGTGGCCTTTTCGCGTGTTTCAACGCCTTTCCGCAAGCTTCGATATCCTTCTTCATCGCGCGGGCTAAACCGGCGACAATCGTCTTTTTCACGCTCTTGGCGATCTTCTCGACCGCCTCAAAATCGCCCGGCGAGGCCGCCGGGAATCCGGCTTCGATGATATCCACACCCAGTTTCTCCAACTGGGCGGCGACCTTCAGTTTCTCTTCGGTGTTCAGGCTGGCGCCAGGGGCTTGCTCCCCATCGCGCAGGGTCGTATCGAAAATATAAATTCTTTCGTTGGTTGCGGTTTCTATGCTCTTTTTCATGACATTCTCCTCTAAGTCGATCAGTGGGTGATCGATGGGTACTAAGCTGCTTTAGGTTTGATTTTAAAAACTTTTTTGGTCAGGGCACGGGTGATGCCCCACAAGAGGTAGAAGGTCAACAACGCGAAAGAGGTGAATTGGACCGCATAGACCAGCAGGAATAGTACGACCAGGATAAAGGCCAGGGTCAGGGGTTTCACCCTTTCCCAGTTCCACTTCTTCAGGCTTGGAAAGGCAATGGTCGAGACCATGACCAGGGCGATAACGATGGTCATGATGGGAATGCAGGTCAGTTCCACAAAACCGATGTTCTCTTCATACCAGTTCATGACCTTGTTCACGATGATGGTCTTTTCATACCAACCGCTCCAATGGGCCAAGAGCACATAGCTGGCCAGCAGCCCCGCCGCCGCGGGCGAAGGCAGGCCGGTAAAGTGGCTCTTTTCCTCGATCTGGGCTTGAACATTGAAGCGGGCCAGGCGAATGGCCGTACAAACAACGTACAGGAACGTGATGGACAGGCCCAGCACCAGCGGCAGGTACCGAAGGACCGATAAATAAATCAGCAAGGCCGGGGCTACGCCAAAGCTGATGAGGTCGGACAGGCTGTCGAATTCCATACCGAACTTGGAGGTGGTGCCGGTCGCCCGGGCCACAAAACCATCGGTAAAGTCAAAAAAGGCCGCCGCGATGATCAACTCGGCGGGAACCACAAAAGGAATGACGCTGTTAGCCTGCAGAGGCAGGGAAAGCGAATCATTGATGGCAAAAACAATCGCTAATAAGCCCAGCACCATATTGGCGGCGGTGAGGGTATTGGGCAGCAGATAGATGGATTTACGCAGACGGGAGTTCAGGTTTTTTTCGTCGACCTTGGCCCTTGCCCTTGTTTTAGAAGCCGCCATTAGAACTCTCCTAGTACCGTCACACCCGCTTTAACTTGGTCCCCTACTTTTACGTTCGATTTGAAACTGACCGGCATGAAAACATCCACCCGCGAACCCAGCAAGATGCGCCCAATGCGCTTTCCACGCTGGATACTGTCGCCCGCCTTGGCGGTCGTCACGACCCGGCGACACAAAAATCCGGCGATCTGTTTGATGACCATTTTACCCTTAGCTTTCCCTTTGCCCTTGAGTTCCACCACCAGATGGGCCTGTTCGTTCACTAGGTCCGCTTTATCTTCATAGGCGGCCATGAATTCACCCTCGTGATAAATCTTCTTCAGCACTTTGCCGTCAAAAGGCGCCCGTTGAACATGGTTGTTCAGGGGATTCATGAAGATGGCGATATGGAGCGCGGGCTTCTTTAAGTAGAACTTCTCGGTCGCCTTCTTCACGATGACCACTTTGCCGTCTGCCGGGGACAGCACTTGGTTGGCTTTGAGACCCTTCTCCGGGGAACGCTCAAAATCCCGGAAAAAGTTCAGGATCAAAGCGGCGATGACCAACACCACGACGCCTAAAAAGATAAGGAACCAAATACCCCAGTGAGCGCCGGCGAGCAAAAGCAGCCAACCCCCCGCCAGAACGGGCAGGAACATGCTCCAAGTTTCCGGCATAAATGGCAGTTTCATGATTCCCTTTCTTGTTAGGTCCGCCGGGGTTTTGCCCCGGCGGCCTTTCGACAATTACTTCTTCGACCAACTGAACATGCTGCGGACTTGCTGACCGACCTTTTCGATCATGTGCTGCGAGTCATTGCGCAGGATCGAGTTGTACAACGGACGGTTCGCTAAATTCTCCAAGATGAACTCACGCGCGAAAGCGCCCGCTTGGATCTCGGCCAGGATGCGGGCCATTTCATGACGGGTGTTTTCCGTGATGACACGGCGGCCACGGGTGATATCCCCGTATTTGGCCGTGGTGGAGATTGCGTCACGCATCCCGGTAATACCCTTTTCGAAGATCAAGTCGGTGATGAGCTTTACCTCATGCAAGCATTCGAAATAGGCCACTTCCGGCTGGTAGCCGGCATTGACCAGGGTTTCAAAGCCCGAACGGATGAGCTCGGACAAACCACCGCAAAGAACGACTTGTTCACCGAACAGATCGGTTTCGGTCTCTTCTTTGAAGGTGGTTTCCAAGACCCCGGCGCGAGTTGCACCGATGGCCTTAGCGTAACCCAGGGCCAATTTCAAAGCGTTACCCGTGGCGTTTTGATAGATGGCGACGAGAGCCGGAACGCCCTGGCCCGCCGTGTACTGTGTGCGGACCAAGTGGCCCGGGCCTTTGGGGGCGATCATGAACACGTCCACATCCGCCGGAGGAACGATCTGTCCGAAGTGGATGTTGAACCCATGCGAGAACATAAGGGCCTTGCCGGCCTTCAAGGACGGAAGGACATCGTTCTTGTAGAGTGAACCTTGCAAATCGTCTTGGATGAGGATCTGGATGATGTCGGCCTTGGCCGCCGCTTCCTTGGCGTCATAAGCCTCGAAGCCGTCCGCTTTCGCTTGGGCCTTGGTCTTTTCCGAACGGGCGCCGATAACGACCTTGATGCCCGAATCTTTCAAGTTCAACGCTTGGTTACGGCCTTGGTTGCCGTAGCCGATGACCGCGAGGGTCTTCCCTTTCAACGCGTTGAGGTCCGCATCCTGCTCGTAATAGATCTTAGCCATTTCCTTCTCCTTGCTTTAGTTCTTCGAATTTAATTAAAAATTCAAAATTGATAATTCAAACTTCCAATCAAAGATTGGATTGCCCAGCCTTACCCGCCTTGACCTTCACCTGCTTTTCGGTTTCTTCATGAACTTTCTTACCGCGGGAAATGGCCACCTCGCCCGTGCGAACCATTTCCAAGATGCCATAGTTCTTCAACAACTCGACCATGGCGTTGATCTTGCTCTCTTTACCGGTGACCTCGATGATGAAGCTTTTCAGGGCCACATCGACGATCTTACCGTCGAAACATTGGACGATCTCCATCACCTGGCTGCGGGTATGGGGTTCGGCTTTGACCTTGATGAGGGCCAAGTCCCGGGCGATGAAATCATCATGGGTCAGGTCGACCACTTTGATGGTATCGATCAGCTTATTGAGCTGCTTTTCCACTTGATCGATCACCCGTTCATCGCCGCGCACCACGATGGTGATACGGGAAACTTTCGGGTCGTCCGTGATGCCAACGACCAAACTGTCGATGTTATAACCCCGGGCCGAAAAGAGGTTCGAAACACGGGACAACACACCTGAATGGTTGTTCACCAAGACCGAGATAGTGTGTCTCATTTTTTTCCTCCCTTAGCGCGAGCGGCCGCGCGTTCCGCCGCCACACGTTCTTGATCATGTTCTTTTGAAAGCACCATATCCGTATTGGCGCCGCCAGCAGGCACCATCGGATAAACGTGTTCTTCCACGTCCACCGCGATATCCACGATGCAAGGTTCTTTGCTCTTGAAAACTTCGGTCAAAACTTCGGTCACTTCCTCGATAGTCTCCGCGCGATAGCCCTTGATACCGTAGCATTCAGCCAGTTTCACGAAATCCGGCTGGACCGGGATCGAAGTGGAGGCGTAACGCTTGTCAAAGAACAAGTCTTGCCATTGCTTCACCATGCCCAGGAACTTGTTGTTCAGGATGATGATCTTCACGTTCAGGTTGTACTGCTTCACGATGGCCAGTTCTTGCATGGTCATTTGGAAACTGCCATCCCCCGCGATGTCGATGACCGTCGAATCAGGAAAGGCAAAAGCCGCGCCGATAGCCGCCGGAAACCCGAAGCCCATCGTGCCCAAGCCGCCCGAAGTGATCCAACGGCGGGGCTTGTTGAACTTGTAATACTGCGCCGCCCACATTTGGTGCTGGCCGACCTCGGTCGTGATGATGGCATCACCCTTGGTCAGACGGTAGATCTCGTCCACCGCGAATTGCGGCTTCACCGGGCCATTCGCCGGCTGCTTGTAGGCCAAAGGATGCTTTTTTTGCCAAACGTCGATCTGGTCGTACCACTCTTCATAATCTTGGGAACCAACTTGCTTGGCAAGAGCGGCCAAAATGGTGTTCATGTCGCCCAGGATATGGGCGTCGACCTTGACGTTCTTTCCAATCGAGGTTGGATCCACGTCGATGTGGATCTTCTTCGAGTTTGGCGAGAAACCGGACAGCTTGCCTGTCACGCGGTCGTCGAACCGGGCGCCGATGGCGATCAAGAGATCGCAGTGAGTCAGCGTCATATTGGCGCGATAGGAACCATGCATGCCCAGCATGTCGATGAATTGACGGTCACCCGCCGGATAAGCGCCCAGGCCCATCAGGGTCAATGTGACCGGGATATTGGTCTTGCGCGCGAACTTATACAAGGCTTCCGAAGCGCCGGCATTGATGACACCGCCACCGGCATAGATCAGCGGGCGTTTAGCGTGCTTGATGAGCTCGGCCATCTTCTCGATCTGGCTCATATCCGCCGTCGGCATCAGTTTGGAGAGAGGAACTGTCGAATGTTTTGGGTAAGGCACTTCGGCTGAGGCCGCGGCGATATCCTTCGGGATATCCACCAAGACCGGCCCCGGACGACCAGTGCGGGCGATGAAGAAGGCGTCGCGCATGATCTGGGGCAGTTCCTGGATGTTCTTGACCAAAAAGTTGTGCTTCGTGCAAGAACGGGTGATACCCACCACATCCGCTTCTTGGAAAGCATCGGTGCCGATGAGGGGGGACGGAACTTGGCCGGTGATGGCGACCAGGGGCACTGAGTCCATATAGGCGTCGGTCAAACCGGTCACGATATTAGTCGCGCCCGGACCCGAAGTGGCGATACAAACGCCCACTTTACCGGTGGCCTTGGCGTAACCTTCGGCCATGTGGATGGCGCCTTGTTCATGGCGCGTATCGATCAATTGGATACGGTCACGGTTCTGGTAGAGCGCATCAAAGATGGGCAGTACGGCCCCGCCGGTCAGGCCCCAGAGCATTTCGACCCCTTCGTCGACCAGCATATCGACCACCATTTGGGCGCCGGTTTTGAGTTTGGTTTTAGCCATCATTGTCTCCCTTAAGGTTCCACGCTTTAGACGGCGCGAAAGACCCAGATTTTACAAGTTACAGTGGGCTTTTTCGAGGAATAAACGGGGTTTTTACGCCCATTTTCCGTTCAAAAAGCCCTGTTTCATACGCGGTTTCGGGGTTTTACTTCGGAGGAAAACTTTGGCCTGAAAATAAAAAAGCCGCGGTAGCCCTTGGAAGCGGGCCCCGCGGCTTGGTAGCCGTCGTTAGGAGCGAACCGCCTCCGGACGCAAAACTACTACCAATACGAGAAGAAGTAAGGTTGTAGCCAGTCCGAAGGTCATAACAACTCCTAAAAAAATAACTGCGAGTGAAGGAACTATACTCACCCGCCCAACTAGTGTCAAGAGAGGCTTATTTCGCCTTATTTTGGCCGCTAATTTCGTTAACCGTGGTCAACCAATCGGTTGCGTTCGTTCCGTTGGGAACGCACTTTATCGCTTTTTTGAAAGCCTGTTGGGCCAAAGAAAGGTGCCCATCCAAGAAATAGAATTGACCCAATTTGAGATACAGGTGCGCGCAAGGGTAACCCTTTTGAAGGGTCCGCTCCATCAACTTCGCGTTCATGGAATGGTCCGAGCCCCAGTGGAATTGAGTGGTCCACTCCCCAAAGCAAGACTCCAAGAAGGGGTCCCCTTTCACCAAGGGATAACCTTCGGAAAAATGTTCAAGAACCGAACGGTAGAGCTTCGAGTCGTTATACATATTCTCGGCTTGAAGATTGAGCTTATAGAAATATTGATGAACTTGATTCCAATAGTCGATCGTCGAACGGTCCTGGTCAGTGATCGGCAGTATTCCAAGGACCATCCCGCCCTGTTCAGGATTCTGGGCAGTAACCGGCTTCCAAATCGAACCCGGGAACCGCTTTTCCAATCGCTTTTGGTAATCCTCATTAACAAGGATCGCTGCCCAAGATGGCTTCCAATCATTGAATCGAGGATTAATGGCCGCGTTGAAATGGTAGCTCAAGACATGTAGGACATGGCCATGGCTCAGGGGCAGAAAATCGGCGAAAACAAGCCCGGGACCCGCTTGTTCATACTCCTCTTCGAGAACCCGATAAGCCTCCAGCACTTCATTCTTCTGGCCCTTTTTGAAATTCAACTTCCAGGCAGACCCCTCTACCACGGGTTTAAGCAGGTGGTTCACGTCCAGCAAAAAGGACGCCAAAAGTAGCGGTATCAGGACCCATCTTTTATCGTTCGACAAACAGATCAACAGCTTTTGAAGACCCAGAACAACGACCAACAAAAGGACAGGCATGATTTGGATAACCCGGTTGAACTCCACATAATCCGCAGACAAAAGTCCCGGCAAAAGAAGGATCAAAAAGGCTCCCAAGATCCACCAAGTCCTTTTTTCTCTCAAACGACCGAAAAGTTCCAACAAACCGATAAAGAAGAAAGAGGCAAGAACGGGGTTCAGCACCCCTCCCCAGGTCGGGGCATAGGACGAATCGGATTGAAGGGAGCCCCAGAACAGACAGGTGAGATATGAAAGGTGGGTGCTTAATTGATGGGCCAAACTGAAATAATGGCTGGCAGCGGAAGTATCGATCAGATGATTGCCATAGCCCTGACCCATGGCAGCCACCAGAAAAGGTAATATCCCGGCAAAAAGACCCAGGAAAAAGGAAGAGCCGGTCCATATCCGAGCCTTAAAATCCCCGCTGGTCCACACGGCCATGATTCCGCAAAAAAGGAATATAACCGTCGCCCAAGCTGTAAAGGTTAAGGATCCTAAACCGATCCACAGCCCCAGTAACAACGCCCAACCTGTTCGTTTTTTCGACCCATCCGATTTCAAAAAAATAGCAAGAAGAACAAAACCAAAAAGTTCCCAAAAAGGAACGAATAGACCCTGATGACAGAACCGGCCGAAGTAAAGCGGCCAAAAACTGAAAGCCAAAAGAAAACCGAACAACAACGAAAAGGATTTAGAAAAGAATTGTCGTGAGGCCCAATATCCAGCCGGAACTGCCAGTGCCGAAAAAAAAGCGGGCAAGAACCAGAGGTCAAAAAAGGGCGAATCGAACCATTTGAAAAAAGGGACCAAGGCCCAAATTAAAAGCGGCGGGTGCTCGCCAACGGTATAAAAGAACTGCCAATTCCATTGAGAGACCAGAGGGATTGCCAAAAACCCGTGAAGACCCTCGTCACCGGTCGGACCAGCGAAAAAAGAAGTTAGTCGATAAAAACGAAGGCACAGAAGCACTAAGATCGCCGAAATCCAAACCCACCGAGGCATCGATGTGGGAATGGTCTCTTCTTGAAAAAGATTCCCCTTCTCGTCGGAAGGGATGGCCATCAGGACGGCGATCAGACCTGGTAAAAAAATGCCGCAAAAGAAGATCCAACCCTTCATTTGGTAAGAAAGCCCGGAATAAGACAAACAAAAATTGGAGAACAAAAAAATGGTGAACAAGATCCAAGTATGTAAACGTATGTCTTTTTTCAAAAAATTCATTTCCCGCCCAATGACCCGATCAAAAGGACCAAGAACCATACCGCAAAAAAAATGCGACCCCTCTTCGAATAAAGATCGATCGCTTTTCCTTCGGCCTTGTTGAGATACAGGGAAAAGATATAGTTCAAGAAACACACCGCCAACGCGCCAAAAGAGAAAGCGAATCGGGAATCGGTATACTTGTAGGAGTCATAGACCAATAACATCGAGAGGGAGAAATAAAAGCTCATCCATCCCCAGGTCCAATAATGGATCGCTTGGCTTTTCCAATCCGGCACATAATTTTCGGACTGAGGGGAATATCCCAAAGCGCGGATGAGGTAGAAGAACAAGAAGAGAAAAAGAAGGCCCATCAATAGCCCAACGAGAAAACTATAGGTCTGGTATTCCAACGAAAGGGCCAGGACCGTATCGATCCAGATGAAAAAATAGGTCAGGACCCATAGATTGCGGACCATTTCCGGCGTCAGTACCGGAACCCACCGCATCATCAGCACTCCCATCAAGGCGCAAACCAAAGCAGACCCAAAAACAAACCAGTAAACCCACCCCAACCACAAAGGCTTATCGAAGCCGTTCAGCGCGATCCAACCGTGGGCATCCTCGCCCATGGGGATGGTCAGGATAAAAAGGGCATAAATCCAAAGGGTCAGGAGGGAAAAGAGAAAAACCTCGAAAAAATCGCTTATTTTCTGGGGCACAGGAGGTCCTAAAACAAAGGTATCTCTTTAGCTTTGACGAGGGTTTTTATTATAATTTAATCCACTTCGAGCTGAGGGGACAAAATGAAGAGAAAATGGTCGAAAGAGATCATCCTCGAGATGGTCAAAGATCTCAAGAACCAGAACATCGACCTCTCGGCGGGCTATATTTCGAAGCACCATGTCTCCCTCTTCACCGCCGCTTCTTCCCGCCGTTACTTTGGTAGTTGGGCCAATGCGGTTCGCGAGGCAGGGATAAACTATGATCAGATCCTGGACGAGGGCAAGACTCGTCGCCGGAACAAGTTGACAAAATGGTCAAAGATCCAGGTCTTGGAAGAAGTCAAAAAGTCTCAATCTTTGAATCTGTTGACCACTTATCGGGATCGGCTGGCTCTTTATTCTGCGGCCCGACGCGAGTTTGGAAGCTGGAAACAGGCTTTGGAAGAGGCTGGCTACAAGCTGACAAAAACTTCGAACAAGAACCAAAATCAGATTGCTGAAAGCGCTTCTTTTTTACCGGAAGCTAAAAACGTTCTCAGTGGAAAAACTTCGGACGAGCAAGCGCAAGGTTCCGGACAAATTTGAGCTAACTTTAGTTCTTTAGGTTTAAAAACAAAAAGCCCATCAAAATCTTGACGGGCTTTTTGTTTTCGAATCGTCGGATTAAAACTTAAAGGCGAGGGCCAAGACCGGTGCGTCTTTTTCCATGTAAGCGATCGGTTTCAAGTTATGTTCCGCGTTGTAATCGCTGGCGGCGGTAGGCGCATGAGCCATATCAACCACCCACAAAAGGGTATAAGCGGCGATACCGCCCCAGATCAAGTTTGTGGCGATATTATTGGCGTTCAAGCTGTCGCCCAAGATCCCACCTGAAAAGGTCGTCGTGTTCGATTGAATCAGGACACCACAACCAACAGAAAGTACCGAGAGAACTTCTCCGGTCAAAAGGATGTCACCGGTCAACTGATCATCCGCGTAGAAATGGCCGTAACCGTGGATCAGAACACCCGGAAAAAAAGCTTGCAAGAAAGCTTTGTTTGGATCTTTGTAAAAATAATTTTGATGATTGGTCTCTAAGCCGCCCGAAAGATCGATATCACCACTTTGGGCGAAAGACTTGCTGGAGAGGGCCAGAAAAAAAAGAACTACAAGAATGGAGAGGACTTTTGAGGAAGTGTTCTTCATAGTTTAGGATCCTCGCGAACTGCAGAAGTGCGGGAACCCACAAGGACTCCCGCCCTGATCAGATCAAACGGTCGTCGCTTCCTTCGACTTCTTCTTTTTGCTTTCGGACTTTTCTGCAACATCCGAAGTAGCTTCTTTCTTCTCGGTTGCTGCCTCAGGAGCCTTTTCTTCAGTAGGACGGTCCACGAGTTCCAAGTAGACCATGTCGGCGCCGTCACCGGCGCGGAAGCCCAGCTTCAACACACGGGTATAACCACCCTTGCGTTGAGCATAGCGGTAAATAAGGGTCTTGAACAACTTGTTGACCACTTCCCGTTCACGGACAAAACCGAGAACTTCGCGCTTAGCGGCCAAAGTTTCCTTTTTGGCGGTCGTGATCATTTTTTCCGCATAGCGGCGAACTTCCCTGGCCCGGACCTTCGTGGTCTTGATCCGTTCGTGCTTGAACAACGAGGTGACCATATTCCGGATCATCGCACGGCGATGAGCGGGTTGGACCCCTAATTTACCGTGATGTGCTTGGTGACGCATTGTAAACTCCTAATTAATTAAACGCTGGCTTCGACGCGAGTCGAAGACGCCAGCTTGCCTTTGGCCAAAATGGAATCCACATCCGTGCCGAACGAAAGGCCCATTCCACCCAGGATCTCTTTGATCTCATTCAACGACTTACGACCGAAATTCTTATACTTGAGCATATCCGATTCACTCTTGCGGACCAGGTCGCCGATGGTCTTGATGTTCGCGGTCTTCAAGCAGTTAGCCGAACGAACGGACAATTCCAACTCTTCAACGCTTTCGTTCAAAAGTTCACGCATACGTTCTTCTTCTTCGCTCATCGAGTCGTCTTGTTGGACCGGCTCTTCTTCGAAGTTGATGAAGATCTGCAAGGAATCGCGCAAGATCTTGGAAGCGTGGGCCAAGGCGTCTTCCGGTTGGATACGGCCGTCGGTCCAGATCTCCATGATGAGCTTGTCGTAGTCGGTCATTTGGCCGATACGGGCAGACTCAACGGAATACTTCACTTGCGAAACCGGAGTGAAAACGGAATCGACCGGGATGACACCGATGGATTGCCCTTCGCGTTTGTTGCGCTCTGAGGGAGAGTACCCACGGCCATCGGCTACTTCGATCTCCAATTCCAGGTTGGCGTCATCTTCAGTCAAGGTCGCCAAGTGCAATTGCGGATTCAGTATCTCAACGTCGCCGTCGATCTGAATGTCAGCGGCAACAACGTTGCGCTCACCCTTGACGGACAAACGTAAGGTCTTAGTACCCGGCTTGAACAATTTGATCTTGAGTTCTTTCAAGTTAAGGATAATTTCGGTGGTATCTTCGACCACGCCCGGGATCGAAGAGAACTCATGGGAAACGCCCTCGAACTTGACCGAGGTAACGGCCGCACCCGTAATGGACGACAACAGGATGCGACGTAAGGAATTACCGACAGACTGGCCATATCCGCGTTCGAACGGCTCCGCGATGAACTTGCCATAGGTCGGGGTTAAGCTTTCCTTCTCATAATCCAAAAACTTAGGAATTTGTACGTTTCCGATTTGCATGTTGCCTCCCACAAAATAACCCTCTTGCAAGGGTCGAACTCTTCAGCTTCAGCTAGCTTTATTTTGAATACAATTCGACGATCAGTTGCTCTTGGACCGGCAAAGCGATCTCTTCCTTGGACGGGACCTTCTTAAAGGTTCCGGCCAACGCCGTCGTATCGACTTCGAGCCATTCCGGCACGCCGCGTTTTTGGAGCATTTCCAAAGAACGCTTCACGCCGACATTAGCCTTGAAACCTTCCGAAATGGAAACCTTGTCCCCGGCTTTCAGCGAATAAGAGGGGATGTCGACTTTCTTACCGTTGACTTGGATCATACCGTGACGAACCACTTGACGGGCCTGACGACGGGACTCAGCGAAGCCAAGACGATAGGTAGTGTTGTCCAAGCGCTTCTCCAAAATTTGGAGCAAGTTCTCGCCGGTCACGCCCTTTTGGCGGGAAGCGATATCGAAATAACGGCGGAATTGTTTTTCAAGAACGCCATAAATACGCTTTACTTTTTGCTTTTCGCGCAATTGGAGACCATATTCGGTATCCTTTTTGCGCTTTTGGCCATGTTGACCCGGAGCATAACCGCGGCGCTCGAAAGCGCACTTTTCGGTCTCGCAGCGAGTTCCCTTCAAATAAAGTTTCATGCCCTCGCGGCGGCAAATACGGCAAACGGATTGAAGACCCATGCAACTGCTCCTTTATACGCGCCGGCGCTTAGGCGGCCGGCAACCGTTATGGGGGACTGGTGTAACGTCCTTGATTAAGAGTATCTGCATACCACAAGTTTGAATGGCGCGAATGGCAGCTTCGCGTCCCGAACCTGGGCCCTTAACATAAATTTCAACAGCTTTCATACCGGCATCCAAGGCCTTTTTGCCGGCAGTTTCAGCGGCCATCTGGGCCGCGAAGGGGGTCGATTTGCGGCTACCCTTGAAATTCAAGGAACCCGCCGAAGACCAAGAAATGACATTGCCTTTGGGATCGGTGATGGTCACCAGGGTGTTATTAAAGGTACATTGAATATGCACCACGCCGTTACGCGGGGCCTTCTTCCCTTTTTTAGCCGCGGCTGACTGTGCCGCCTCTTTCGTTTCGATTTTCGCTTCGACTTTTTCGGCCACTCTATTTCTCCTTGAACTAATCCGACCCTTTTACCCTGATCGCTCAGGACTTTGACTACTCTTCTTTTTTCCGACCGCTACCGGCGGTCTTTTTCGGACCCTTGCGGGTGCGCGCGTTGGTTTTCGTCCTTTGTCCGCGAACCGGCAATCCTTTGCGGTGACGGCTACCACGATAAGAACCGATATCGATCAAACGCTTGATATTCATCGAGACTTCACGGCGAAGGTCGCCCTCCACCTTCAAGTTCTCCGAAGCGATGGCGTTCTGGATACGGCCTACTTCGTCATCTTTCAAATTCTTCACGCGGATATCAGGGCTTACATTGGCGAGGGCCAAGATCTTCTTGGACAACGCCGGGCCGATACCGTAGATATAATTCAAAGCGACTTCAATGCGCTTTTCCTTCGGCAAATCAATTCCTGAAATACGAGCCATAATTTCTCCTTATCCCTGGCGCTGTTTGTGCTTGGGATTGGTACAGATCACGCGGACGACCCGCTTGCGGCGGATGACCTTGCATTTATCACAAATCGGTTTGACCGAAGACCGAACCTTCATTTTCTAATCCTTCCTTAAATAACGACGTTACTTGAACCGGTACGTAATACGACCCCGATTCAGATCATAGGGTGAAAGTTCAACTGTCACCCGATCCCCTGGAAGAATACGGATGAAATTCATCCGCATTTTTCCGGAAACATGCGCTAGCACAACGTGCTTGTTCTCCAACTCCACTCGAAAACTGGCGTTCGGCAGTGCTTCAATAATGATGCCTTCGACCGAAATTGCGTCTTCCTTCGCCATAAGCCTCCAAAACCCCAAGAAGGGTCTGTTTACGAAACCCTTGTTAAGTTTTCCGGCCCATCCGCCAAAACGGCGATAGTGTCTTCAAAATGGGCGGAGAATTTACCATCTTTTGTTACAACTGTCCAGCCATCCTGTAAAACCTTCACTTCCTCAGTCCCTATATTCACCATAGGTTCCAAGGCAAGACACATACCCTCAACAATTCGGGGCCCCTGATGGGGTTTTCCATAGTTAGGGACCTGGGGATCTTCGTGCATTGCCCGTCCAATCCCATGCCCTACATAGTCCCGAACCACTGAAAACCCTTTACTTTCAGCGTATTTTTGGACCGCATGGCCGATATCGGAGATACGGTTCCCGATTCGGCACTGTTCAATACCCTTATTCAGGGCCTCAAAAGTCACTTCGAGTAGCTTTTTGGCTTCTGCGGAAACCTTGCCCACCGCAAAGGTACGGGCCGAATCCCCGCAATACCCTTTGTAATAAGCACCGATATCGACCCCAACAATATCGCCTTCTTCTAAGACCCTTTTACCGGGGATCCCATGAACAACTTCAGCGTTAATGGAGGTGCAGATGGTAGCCGGGTATCCGTGATACCCCAAAAAAGCGGGAACACAGTCGTTCTTCTTGAAGAAATCATAAGCGACTCGATCAAGCTCTTGGGTTGTGATACCCGGCTTGACCTTCGCTCCCAACTCCAGCAAGGCTTGCCCAACAACCTTTCCACTGACCCGCATCAACTTTATTTCAGCTTCAGACTTGATCGTAATCACTAAACTTTCGCCAATTTATCCAATGCCCCAAAAACCCGGGCCAAAGCCTCGTTATAAGGACCTTCGCACTCGATCGGCCGGAGAAGTCCTTTATTCCTATAGAACTCGATCAACGGAGCGGTATCTTTTTGATAAACGGCCAAACGATTCAAAATGGTATCCGGCTGATCATCGGGACGTTGAATCAACTCATGACCGCATTTATCGCAGATACCCTCTGTTTTAGGTTTCATGGTCACAACATTGAAGGTCGAACCGCAATTTGTACAGACCCTGCGGCCTGTCAAACGAGAAAGAATAGTCTCTTTGCTGATCTCGATCTTGATGACCGCACTCAGCTCCAACTTCATCTTTTGGAGCATCTGGTCCAAGCTTTGAGCTTGGGTCACCGTACGAGGGAATCCATCCAAGATGAAACCATGGGCCGCGTCCGCTTGTTGAAAACGGTTGTGGACCATTTCAATGACCATTGGGTCCGGGACCAATTCGCCATTTTTCATGAACTCATAGGCTTTTTTGCCAAGTTCAGAACCTTCCTTAACTGCCGCGCGCAACATATCACCCGTCGAGATCTGCGGGATCCCATACTTTTTCACTAATTCGGCGGAGTAAGTCCCCTTGCCCGCGCCTGGTTCACCGAAAAGGATTATTCTGATCAAAACGCGCTCCGACCTTTCAGACGACCCTTTTTCATGAAGCCGTCGTAATGCCGCATTAATAAATGAGATTCGATCTGCTTCATCGTATCCAAAGCCACACCTACAATGATCAAAAGCGAAGTGCCGCCGAAATAAATCGGGATATGCAAATTACGGGCGATCACTTCCGGCACGATTGCTATCACGCAAACCGCCAAAGCGCCCCAAATGGTGATGCGAGTCAAAGTCTTATCGATAAATTCTGCCGTAGGTTGCCCGGGACGGATGCCAGGGATAAAACCACCGTACTTTTTCATGTTCTCCGACAGGTCGATCGGATTGAAAGCAATCGCCGTATAGAAGTAACAGAAGAAAATGATCAAGAACGAATAGACAACATAGTAAAAATAAGCGCCAGGAGAAAAGTTCGTCACGATGAAATCGAAGAAGCCATAGAAAAAACCATCCGACGGCACCATAGCCTCCAGATAACGAGCGATCTGCGACGGGAAGATCAAGATGGAAGAAGCGAAAATGACCGCGATAACACCCGAATAATCCACCTTCAACGGTAATTGGGTCGATTGGCCTTTGAAAACTTGACGGCCCACCACGCGAGTCGCGTATTGGACCGGGATCTTCCGGGCCCCTTGTTGAAGGACCACGATGAAAGCGATGGTCGCAAGGGTAAGCACTAAATAGAACAAGACCGCGAACAAGCTCAATTGATTGATGGAGACCATTCGATAGGTTTGGACCAACTCACCCGGCAGGGCCGCAACGATACCGGCGAAAATGATCAAAGACATCCCGTTGCCGATACCATATTCAGTTATCTGTTCGCCTAACCACATGATGAAAATGGTCCCGGTCGTCAAGGCCAACACAGTCATGAATTGGAACCCGAAACCCCAATGATAAATGAAGCTCTCGCCGAAAGAGCGCAATAAATAGGTAGTACCCGTTCCTTGGACCACGCACAGAGCGACCGTGCCCACACGGGTATATTGGGTTATCTTACGGCGTCCCATTTCGCCTTCTTTGGACAACTTTTCCAAAGCCGGGATGACCGCCGTCAAAAGCTGCAGAATGATGGACATGCTGATATAGGGCATGACCCCCAAAGCGAAGATCGAGGCTTGCTTCAAGGCTCCACCCGAAAAAAGATTCATGAACCCCAAGATTCCGCCAGCGGTTTGCTTGGACAAGAAACTGGCCAAAGCCCCGACATTGACACCCGGAATGGGCACATGAATGCCGATGCGATAGACCAAAAGGATCGCAAAAGTAAAAAGAACCCGGTTCTTCAATTCAGGGATACGAAAGATATTGGCGAAAGCCGAGAGCACTTACAAAACCTCCGCAGTGCCGCCAGCAGCCTTGATCTTCTCGATGGCCGAAGCGCTGAACGCATGGGCTTTGACCGTCAATTTGTTCTTCAACTCACCATTGCCTAAGATCTTGACCGGCATATTACCACCGACAAAACCTTTGCTCTTGAGTTCCACCGGGGTTACTGTGGATCCGCTGGCGAATTGGGACAACTCTTCCAAATTGATGACATCATAAACCAACTTGTTAATGCTTTTGAAACCACGGATGGGGAGTTTACGGTAGATTGGCGTCTGACCGCCTTCAAAGCCTAAACGGACACCGCCGCCTGTACGAGAATTTTGACCCTTGTGACCACGGGTAGAGGTTTTACCATGGCCAGAGCCAGGGCCTTTCCCAACGATCTTGCGACGCTTGACCGCTCCACGAGCGGGTTTTAATTGCGACATTTTCATGGCTGTAACCTTACTTTTTGATTTCAACGAGATAGTTGATCTTTTCGACCATTCCACGAACGATCGGCGTGTCAGGACGAACGACCGTTTGACGGATCTTACGGAGCCCCAAAGCTTCGGCGATCCTCACATGCTTCGGCAAGCGCCCATTCAAACTTTTGACCAACTGGATCTTTAATTCGCTCATGACTTGGCAACTCCCGTTAAGCTTTCGACCGATTTACCACGCAAGGCCGCAACGACTTCCGGCGACCGAACGCCCTTTAAACCAGCCAAAGTGGCTTGCACCACGTTGAAAACGTTGTCTGACTTAATTGATTTGGTCAGGATATCGGTGATGCCAGCCAATTCGCATACTGCACGAACACCACCGCCTGCGATGATACCCGTACCAGGCGCGGCCGGACGAAGCATCACTCGAGAGGCTTTAAATACACCCACAGCCTCGTGATAGAGCGTGGTCCCCTTCAGAGGGATATGGATCAAGTTCTTCTTGGCATCATCCACCGACTTGCGGATCGCGTCCGGAACTTCACTGGCTTTTCCAGTACCCACGCCCACATGGCCATGGCCGTCACCGACCACCACAAGAACCGAGAAGCTGAAACGCCGACCGCCCTTTACGACCTTCGCCACGCGGTTGATGTTGATGACTTTTTCTTTTAGATCAAATTTGGAAGCATCGATACGCGCCATAAGTTCCCTTTATCCTTAAAATTCCAGACCGTTTTGGCGAGCAGCTTCCGCCAAGGCCTTAATGCGACCGTGGAAAATATAACCGCCACGATCGAACACCACACGATTGACCGACTTTTCTTTCGCCAATTTAGCGATCTGGGCACCGACCGCCTTAGCGGCCTCGACGTTACCCCCAAATTTCACTTTGGACCGCAGATTCCCATCGAAGCTGGAAGCGGAAACAATTGTGATCCCCTTCATATCATCGATGATCTGAGCGGAAATATTTTTAGCGCCACGATGGACAACCAAGCGCGGTCTTTCCGTCGAACCGGACAACTTTTTGCGGATGCGGATATGTTTGCGGATCCGCTTGATGTTTTGATGTTCCAACGCCATCTAAGAGCTCCTAAGTACTTATTTTCCGCCGGCTTTGCCGGTGGCACCTGTCTTACCAACCTTCTTACGAACATATTCGCCGGAATAACGAATACCCGTCCCTTTATAAACTTCGGGCGGCTTCACACGGCGGATCTTGGCGGCGGTTTCACCGACCAAATATTTGTCCATTCCCTTCACGGTCAAAAGGGTCTGCTTTTCAATGTCGACCGTGATCCCCTTGGGCAACTCGATCACCACCGGGTGACTGAACCCCAAGGACATGGTGAGCTTTCCTTTGTCCATCGCGGCGCGATAACCGACACCCTGGATCTCCAACTTACGTTCAAAACCGGTCGAAACACCCTGCAGCATGTTCTTGACCAATGCGGCGGTCAAACCATGACTGGCGTTCAAAGCTTTCGCCTCGACGTTAGCGTTTTCGATCGGAAGAACGAAAAGGTTCTTTTCTTTCACGTCGATCTTCAAACCCGGCATCAGCTGATGGTTCAAAGAGCCCTTCGGACCTTCGACCACGATCTTCCCGCCGTCGGCCTTGATCTTGACCCCGGCCGGGATCTCAATTGGTTTTTTGGCAATTCGAGCCATGACTTCTCCCTTAAACGCTTAAAAAATTAGTGAACAACACAAAGGACTTCGCCGCCCACACCTTGTAAACGGGCCTGTTGGTCGGTCAAAATGCCCTTGGACGTGGAAACGATCGCGATACCCAGACCACCGATCACCTTCGGTAGCTTAGCCTTACCCGAATAGACCCGGCGACCGGAACGGCTCGAGCGGGTGATATTGGTAATGACGCGTTCTTTCTTATCGCCATACTTCATCGAGATGCGGATCGCCGAGGGGCGTCCCTTCTCTTCGACCACTTTGTAATTCTTGATGAAACCTTCCTCGGAAAGGATCCGGGCGATCTCCAGTTTCAACTTGGAAAAAGGCACATCGACCTTTTCCTTATAGACGTGGTTCGCGTTGCGAATCCGGGTCAGCATATCGGCAATCGGGTCCGTCATGGACATAACAGTGTTCTCCTTGAACTTACCAGCTGGCTTTGATCACGCCGGGGATTTTACCCTCGCCAGCGAGATTCCTGAAACAGATACGGCACATACCAAACTTCCTCAAGAAAGCATGAGGACGACCACAAAGCTTGCAACGGTTATAAGCCCGGACCTTGAACTTGGGCTTGCGCTGTTGTTTATTGACCAAAGATTTCTTAGCCATAACTCTCCTAGTTCCTAAAAGGCATGCCGAGGAGTTTCAACAATTCCTTGGCTTGCTCATCCGATTTTGCCGACGTCGCGAAAGTGATGTCCATCCCATGGATGAACTGAACGCTATCGAAGTTGATCTCAGGGAAAATGATCTGCTCTTTCAGACCCAAAGTGTAATTGCCACGCCCGTCAAAAGAACGGGTGGGGACACCGCGGAAATCGCGGACCCGGGGGAAAGTGACCATAAAAAGACGTTCCATGAACTGGTACATCCGGTCGCCCCGCAAGGTGACCTTGGCGCCCAAAGGCTGGTTAGCGCGGATTTTGAAGTTAGAGATGGCCTTTTTGGAACGGGTCACCGCCGGCTTTTGACCGGTAATGGCTCCCAATTCTTCGACCGCCATATCGAGCAACTTGATGTTGTTCTCCGAGGCCGCTTTTCCGATGCAAACATTGATAACGATCTTCTCGACCTTCGGCGTCTGCATGACGTTCTTGATCTCGAACTTCTTCATCAAAGCCGGAATGATCTCTTTGTTGTATTTATCCCTTAGGATCGTCGCCATCTTACTTTTCCTTATCCAAAATTTCGCCGCACTTCTTACAAGCGCGGGTCTTTTGACCACCCGACAGGGTCTTATGGGCGATCCGGGTCGGCTTACCGCATTTCGAACAGATAACTTGCAAGTTCGAAACATGGATCGGCGCTTCCTTCTCTACGATACCGCCTTGGGGTAACTCTTGATTGGGGCGGGTATGACGCTTGACCATATTGATCTTTTCGACCAAGACCTTATCGGCTTTGGTCATCACGCGGATCACACGACCCTTCTTTCCACGGTCTTTGCCGGTCAAAACCACAACAGTGTCTTCACGGTGAACATGCATGACTTACAAAACCTCCGGCGCCAGGGAAATGATCTTCATAAAGTTCTTCTCTCTCAATTCACGGGTCACAGGCCCAAAGATACGGGTCCCCCGGGGAGCCAACTGATCATTGATAATGACCGCGGCATTCTCGTCAAAACGGACCGTCGAACCATCCGGACGGACCAACACTTTTCGTTGACGAACCACAACAGCCTTGACCACTTCGCTCTTCTTAACGCCAGCGCCCGGGATAGCCTCTTTAACGGCGGCGACAATGATGTCACCAATGCCCGCATAACGGCGCTTGGTACCACCCAGAACGTGGATGCACATGATGCGGGTTGCTCCACTGTTATCGGCAACATTCAACATCGTTTGAGGCATGATCATAATTTGGCCTCCTCAACAACCACTGCCTTTTTAACGATCTTCACCAACCGCCAATGTTTGTCCGCGCTGATCGGACGGGTTTCGGCCACCAAGACCACATCACCCTTTTTGGTCTCGTTCTTCGGATCATGGATCTTGAACTTGCTGCGTTTACGGATGAGCTTGTGATAAAGCGGATGCTTCACCAAACGCTCGATGGCAACCACTGCGGTCTTATCCATGTTCCGGCTGACCACTACCGCCGTTTTGACCCTCTGATCGGGTTTCTTGCTATCCATTTTCAACTTCTCCTTACGAGGCCTTTGAGCCCTTTTCTTTTTCACGAAGGATGGTCTTAAGCCGGGCCACATGACGACGGGCTTCCCGGATCTTCATGGGATTCTCCAACTGCTTCGTGGACAATTGGATCTTTAAGTTGAAGAGTTCTTCTTCTTTCGAGATCAATTGTTGTTTCAATTGCTCGACGTTCAACTCACGCACTTCTTTGGATTTCATTACAAACCTCCCATTTGGGAACGAGAAAGATATTTGGTCCGAACAGGCAACTTATGCGAAGCCAGTTCAAAAGCCTCTTTCGCAACATTTTCAGGGCAACCGCTCAATTCGAACAAGATGCGTCCCGGCTTGACGACGGCAGCCCAATGATCCGGAGCCCCTTTACCCCCACCCATACGAACTTCAGCCGGCTTACGGGTAATGGACTTGTCCGGAAAAATACGGACCCACAACTTACCAACACGCTTCATGTGGCGGTTGATCGCAACACGCGCAGCTTCGATCTGACGATCGGTCACGTAGCTTGCATCGAGGGACTTCAAGGCGTATTCCCCAAAAGCAAAAGATGCCCCGTTCTTCGTATTGCCACGCATACGACCCTTCATGGTCTTACGGTATTTAACTCGTTTCGGCATTAACATGGTCTAATTCCCTTGTTTAAAAACTTACGATTCTTTAGTTATGGGAGCTTTACGTTCCCGAGGAGCCGACTTGGGCTTAGCGGCTACAACTTCTTCTTGTCTATCCTTCGCCCCGAAGATCTCACGTTTGAAGACCCAGCACTTCACACCGATCTTTCCATAAGTCGTGTTGGCTTCAGAGAAACCATAGTCGATATCGGCCCGCAAAGTATGCAAAGGCACGCGGCCCTCGCGGTACCATTCGGTCCGGGCAATTTCAGAGCCGGCCAAGCGACCAGAGCACATGATCTTGATCCCCTTAGCGCCGCCATCTAAAGCGCTTTGGATGGACTTCTTCATCGCGCGGCGGAAAGCCACGCGCTTTTCCAATTGGCCGCAAACACCCTCAGCGATCAATTGAGCATTGGTTTCCGGATGCTTTTCTTCGTTGATATTGATGCGGATCTCTTTTTTGGTGAATTGTTTCAATTCATCCTTCAACTTATCGACTTCCGAACCCTTCTTGCCGATCACAATGCCCGGACGGGAAGCGAAAATGTCGACCTCGACGGTCTCACCCTTACGCTTCAAGACCACTTTGGCCACGCCAGCATGCTTTAAGCGCATTTTGACGAACTTGCGGATCTGGATGTCTTCCAGAAGAGTTTGGGTATAAGTGCGCTTCTTGGCTTGAAACCAGAGCGATTCCCAATCACGGATGATGCCGACGCGTAAACCGATCGGATTGATTTTTTGTCCCAAAATAGCCTCCCAAGCCCTTTACGATTATTTTTTAACTTCGTCCGAAACGACGACTTTGATATGGCTCGTGCGATGATGGATCGCACTCGCCCGGCCCATAGCCCGCGGAATGAAACGACGGGTATTTTGCATCATCGGTCCACCATCCACTTGAATCGACTTGATCATCAAGCTGTCGATATCGACCCGGGTATTCTGCCCGGCGTTCGAAACAGCAGCCTTCAATATCTTGGCCAGTTCCCCAGCGGCTCTCTTCTTCGTGAAAGCCAAGATGTTCAAAGCATCCGTAACTCGCTTCTTACGGATCAGCTCCACCACTTGGCGCGCTTTACGGGGCGTCACCCGGGTGTATCTAGAAATCGCCTGTGCTTGCATGTTCTCTGTCCTCTTTATCTTGCTTACTTCAACGCTACGGCTTTTTCAGTCTTCACAGCACCGTGATTCTTGAACGTCCGAGTCGGGGAAAACTCACCCAACTTATGTCCCACCATATTTTCTGTGATGAAAACCGGAATGAACTTTCTCCCGTTATGAACCGCGAAGGTATGACCCACCATTTCCGGAAACACCGTGCAACGGCGGACATAGGTCTTAATGACCTTCTTTTCGCTGTTTTTGTTCATCTTTTGGATCAAAGCAATGAGCTTTTGATCGACATAAGGACCTTTTTTTAACGATCTAGCCATTTCTAACCTCTTCTTTATTTACGACGCTTAACGATGTACTTATCCGTCAACTTGTTGTGACGGGTCTTATAACCCTTTGTCGGCTTACCCCAAGGCGTCGTCGGATGACGACCACCGGAAGTTTTACCTTCACCACCACCCATCGGATGGCCGTCACCCGGACGGGTCACCACACCGCGGGATTGGGGTCTTTCACCCAACCAACGCATACGTCCAGCTTTACCGATGCTCACGTTGTTATGGTCCAAATTACCTACCTGTCCAACCGAGGCAGTGCATTCAATATGGACCTTTCGCATTTCACCAGACGGGAGCTTCACAGTAGCGTAATCCCCATCGCGGGCCATCAACTGAGCGACCGCTCCGGCCGAGCGGACCAATTGACCGCCCTTACCAGGACGAATCTCGATGTTGTGCACCAACGAACCCAAAGGAACATCCTTTAACTTCATGGCATGACCCGGTTTCACGTCAGCACCTTGACCGGAAACAATCTGGTCACCAACCTGCAGCCCTTCCGGAGCCAAAATGTAACGCTTTTCGCCGTCCAAATATTGGACCAAAGCGATACGAGAAGAACGGTTCGGATCGTATTCCAAAGAAACAACTTTGGCGGTCATCCCCAACTTGTCTCGACCGAAATCGATCAAACGATATTGGCGCTTATGGCCCGCACCGCGGTGACGGCTGGTAATGCGACCGTACATGTTGCGTCCGCCTGTGGACTTTAGAGGAACCACGAGGGACTTTTCAGGGGCCTTCTTGGTCAGGTTTTCACCCGTCAAGGCGGTCATCGCACGACGACCCGCCGAGGTGGGTTTGTAGATCTTAATAGCCATAATTACGCCCCTTCAAAAAATTCGATCTTTTGGCCCGGCTTCAACGTCACGATAGCGCGCTTCCAGCGATAAGCTTTGGACACGCTACGGCCGAACCGGCGAATCTTCGCCGGAATGTTGGTCGTATTGACTTTCAGAACTTCGACCTTTTCCTTCTTGAAAATGGTCTCGACCGCGTTCTTGATCTCTTGCTTTGTCGCCTTGGGATGCACCTCAAAGGAATACTTCCCCTTTTCTTTCAAGGCGGTGCTGCGTTCGGTCACTAACGGGCGAACGATAACATCTTGGATGTTCTTCATTACGCTCTCCCCTTCTTGGAAGAAGCCTTGGCTTTAACTTCCGACAATTGGTTCAAAGCGTCCTTGGCCATCACCACAACTTCATGGTTGACCACTTCATAGGTGTTCAAGTTCCCGCGGGACAACAAAGTGACCCTGGGAATATTACGGAAGCTTTTAGCCGTCGCTTCGTTGGCCTGTTCCAGGATGACCAAGGTCTTCTTTTCAGAGACACCCAACCCCTTGAGCAAGCTCAAGGCTTGCTTCGTCTTCGGCGTTTCGAACTTGAAGTTCTCAATCACGAAAAGATTGCCATTCTGCGCCTTATCCGAAAGAGACTCAGCCAAAGCTTGTTGCTTCATTTTTTTCGGAAGAGCCTTCGAATAATCGCGGGGTTTCGGACCGTGAGCAATGCCACCGCCGACGAATTGTACAGCGCGGTTGGACCCTTGGCGTGCATTACCGGTCCCTTTTTGTTTGAACGGCTTTTTACCACCGCCGGAAACCTCACCTTTACCCTTGGTCTTGACCGTTCCCAAACGTTGATTGGCCAAATGGGTCGTGACACTTCTCCAGATATGATGCTCGCGTGGCTTCAAACCGAAAATGGCACCCGGAAGTTCCACTTCGCCGGACGCTTGACCGGCTGAGCTGTATAAATTTGCTTTAGGCATTTTCATCTCACCTTTGATTACTTTTTAACGCTCGGGCGAACCGTAATGATCCCGCCATCAGCGCCGGGAACGGCTCCCTTAACGAACAACAAATTGTTATCGGAATCGACTTTAACAACCTTCAAATTCAAGGTCGTGTGCTTGTTGGCGCCCATGTGACCCGGCATACGCGTGCCAGGATAAACACGGGAAGGATCGGACGAAGCGCCGATACCACCCGGCTGACGGTGATGCATACTACCGTGAGAATTGCGACCGCCTGTAAAACCATGGCGGCGAACAACACCCTGCCAACCTTTGCCGATCGTCACTCCGGCCACATCGACCCAAGCCACATCTTTGAGGTTCTCGACAGTCAAGGTTTGGCCCACTTGATAAGGCGTCGCGTCATCAACGCGGACCTCTTGAAGAATACGCTTAGGAGTCGCACCTGATTTCTTAAAATGCCCTTGCTGGGCTTTCGAGGTGTGCTTTTCTTTGCGTTCACCAAAACCCAATTGAAGAGCGTTATAGCCCTCCTTGTCTTGGGTCTTTTTTTGAATAACCACGCAAGGTCCCACTTCGAGGACCGTCACATGAGTAGCCTTACCGCTTTCTTCAAAGAAAGTCGTTTGGCCGATCTTTTTACCGATCAAGGTTTTCACGTTCTCGCTCATTTCATTCACCCTTACAACTTGATCTCAACATCCACACCCGCCGGAAGATCGAGTTTCATCAACGAATCGATTGTCCTTTGGTTGGGATTCACAATATCCACCAAACGCTTGTGCGTCCGGATCTCGAACTGTTCACGGGACTTTTTATCCACGTGAGGGCTGCGCAAGACCGTGTAGCGGTTGATCTCGGTCGGCAGAGGAACGGGGCCCAAAACGATAGCGCCGGTTCTCCGAACCGTCTCGATGATCTCAACCGTCGAGCGGTCCAAAAGCCGGTGATCGTAGGCTTTTAACTTGATGCGGATTTTTTGACTCGTCGCCGTCGCCATTCTTTCCTCGCCTTTTCTTTATTCGATGATCTCGGTCACGACGCCGGCGCCCACCGTGTGGCCACCTTCGCGGATCGCGAACCTGAGTTCTTTTTCCATCGCCACCGGCACGATCAACTCGATCTCCATCGTAATGTTGTCGCCCGGCATCACCATTTC
>DAIDGV010000016.1 GCA_027452205.1 candidate division FCPU426 bacterium
TTTATAAAACTTGCCAGAAAACCCCAGGCTTTTAAGCCTGGGGATGAATGGCTGCCCGGAGGGCCGAGAGATTTTGTCGGCCCGCAGGCAAGAAGTTATGGCATGCTCTGGACATGGCGAAATACTGGGTTGGAGCACACACTAAGCACCGTCTGCAATATCATCTCGTTTGGATACCTAAGTATCGGAAGCGAGTACTGGTAGGCAAAGTGGCCATCCGCCTGCAGGAGTTGTTTGAGGAGGCGGCTGAAGTCAACGATTGGAGAATCCACGAGTTAAATATTCAGCGAGATCACGTGCATATGCTGATCCAGGTAGAGCCAAGGGTGAGCGTGGCACATGTGGTGCAGGTGCTAAAGGGTGGAACGAGCCTCAAGATACGGCAGGAATTTCCAGAATTGGAAGAGTTTCTGTGGGGAACGAGCTTTTGGGCGGATGGCTACTTTGCGGAGAGCATAGGGACGGTGCAGGAAGAAATGATTCGCAAGTATATCCGGGAGCAACAGCAGGACCAGAGCAAGCCTAAAGGTTGAAACCCCGGGCTTTAGCCCGGGGAGTAACTTCATTTGGAGGTCGGTTGGGGTAAAGAATGATAGACGGTGATGCTGTTGCCCCGGCCTACCAGGATATCGCTGTCGGGAAAGACGCTCAAAGAACTGACGTGGGTGAAGTCGTCCTCGGTGGCGGGCAGGGTCGCCAGAACGCCGAGCAATTTACCCGTCAGGTCGTAAACCTTGACCGACTGATCGTTGGAGACGTAGAGCAAATGATTGGCGC
Source organism: candidate division FCPU426 bacterium (assembly GCA_027452205.1). Lineage (GTDB taxonomy): Bacteria > Oederibacteriota > Muellerivitia > Muellerivitales > Muellerivitaceae > Bog-1183. The sequence continues at coordinate 778 of DAIDGV010000016.1, forward strand.
TGTCTACCGCTTCGGCAAGGGGCGGATAATAAGTGGAAACCTCCCACAAATATTTGCCGTTGGCGTCCAAACATTGAATGCGGTGATTGTCCCGGTCGGCCACGTAAATATGGCCCTGGTCGTCGGCGATCACTTGATAAGGGTTCTCAAACTCCAGTTTACCGCTGCCATGCTTGCCCCAGGAAGTCACCACGTCGCCATCGGGGGAGACCTTGGCGATGCGCTGGCTTCCAGTGTCCGCGACCAGGAAATAACCGTTCGAATAGGCGACGCCCCGGGGACCGAAAAAGCCCTTGTTGGAGATGTTGATCACGGGTAAAGGTTTCTTCTTGGCGGTGAAGCCGCGCACGAGGGTGTTCCAAGTGTCCATGCAATAGATATCGCCATTGGGCGACTGGGTCATGCAAGAAAGCTCCTTAAAGTCGGGTTTGCCCGCGTCCTTATTGGTGATGGAATCCACATATTTGCCCTTGCGGTCGAAGATCAGGATTCGGTTATTGGGCTGATCGCTCAGATAAAAAGCGTTGGCCGAGGCGACGGCATCCCAAGCCTTGAAACTGCCGCCGGGCACCGCTTCGCTGGTGACCGTTAAAAGGGCCTGCACATTGATCTTGGCCGGCGGTGTGGCCCATTGCTTGGCCATGTAGAGAAGGTCGCCTAAAAGGAAGAGGCCCATCAGGACCAGGGTCAAAAGACCCAGGCCGACCTTCTTGCCTTTTTTCGTTTTGGACTTCGAAGCGGCTTTGTTTTTTTGGGGAGACATGAGGACTCCTTGAGAAAAGTTCTTTCGGAAATGGAGGCAAAGATAGCACTTTCTCCTGGTTTAGGCTAGGCGGTCATCTCTGGCGTCGGTCCGGCTTTATTAAAGAAACTATTGTGGGAAGCCTCGAAGTGTGTAAAATATGGGCCTTCTCATCTTTATTCAAACTTTTGAAAGGGTGGCGTCGAATGACTTCTGGTGAACGCAAAGAGGCCTTCAGCGCTTACCTGTTTATCCTTCCGTTCATTTTGAGCATGGTTTTTATCATCGGGGGCCCAATCTTGGCGGCCTTGGCCCTTTCTTTCTGCAAGTGGGATATCCTGACCCCCATTCAATATGTGGGACTCGATAACTATAAAGAAATGTTCACCGAGGACCCCCGTTTTTGGCGCGCCCTTTGGAATACCTTCTATTACACCATCCTTTCGGTGCCCATCGGAATGGCCCTTTCCATCGCCGTGGCCCTGTTGATGAACCAAAAGGTCAAAGGCATCTCCATTTACCGCACACTCTTCTACCTGCCCTCGGTGGTCGGGTCGGGTGTGGCCGTGGCGGTCCTGTGGAAGTGGATCTTTAACGCCGATTCAGGCCTACTCAATTACTCCATCTCTTTCTTGACCGGCATCCCGATGTCCGAATGCCCGAAGTGGCTGGCCAGTGAGGCTTGGTCGAAACCCGCCCTGGTCATCTTGAGTTTGTGGGGTGTGGGTGGCGGCATGATCATCTATTTGGCGGGTTTACAAGGTATTCCGGCGGCGCTTTATGAGGCTTCGGAAATCGACGGCGCGAATCGTTGGCAGCAATTTTGGACGGTTACCCTGCCGGGCCTATCCCCGGTCATTTTCTTCCAGTTGATCATCAGCATCGTGGCTTCTTTCCAGGTCTTTACCCAGGTCTATGTCATGACCGACGGCCTCGGTGGCCCGGCGGATTCCACCTTGGTTATGGTCCTCTATATCTATCAAAAGGCCTTCAAGTATTACCAAATGGGTTATGCCTCGGCCTTGGCTTTGGTGTTGTTCGTGGTCATTTTGGTGTTCACTTGGCTTCAACAAAAGTTCTCCAAGTGGGTCTACTATGAAGGCGAATTGAGGAAATAAAGCGACATGGCCAACAACAATACCAAGACAACAAATGGCTTTTGGGCCAGCAAAAAACGGGCGGATCGGATCACGAAGATCGTCGTAACAATCCTCTTGTTCCTGGGCGCTGTCGCCATGATGTTGCCGGTGGTTTGGATGTTGTCGACTTCCTTTAAGACCCGCGCGGATATTTTCGCCGTGCCGCCGATCTGGATCCCGGATCCTTTGCACGTTGAAAATTATCCCAATGCTTGGAATTTGGTCGATCCCAACACCGGCCGGGCCATGTTCGGCCAAGATAGTTGGCAATTCTTTGGCGTGACCATCGACGGTGTCAACTTTACAACCTATTTGGTGAACACCCTCGTCATCTCCATCTCGGCCGCATTGGGAACGACCCTTTCGGCGGCCTTGGTAGCCTTCGCCTTCGCCCGGCTGCGTTTCCCGGGCCGCGAGGTCCTTTGGTATCTCTGCTTGGCGACCATGATGGTCCCGGCCCAGGTCACCATGATCCCGCAGTTCATCCTCTTCAAAAGCGTGGGTTGGTATGACACTTTCTGGCCCCTGATCGTGCCGGCTTGGTTGGGCGGCGGCGCTTATTACATCTTCCTCTTACGCCAGTTCTTCATGACCATTCCCTATGAAATGGACGAAGCGGCTAAGATCGACGGTTGCTCGAACTTTGAAGTTTTCTGGCGAATCCTTTTGCCCTTGTGCAAACCCGCCCTGACGACCGTGGCGGTCTTCTCCTTCGTGGCCAACTGGAACGACTTCTTGAATCCCTTGATCTACCTGGACTCGAACAGCAAGAAGACCTTGGCTTTGGGCCTGACCAACTTCGTTTCCTTGTATGGGCAGGATTATCACCTCTTGATGGCGGCCTCGTTAATTATCTCCATTCCTATTGCCATTATGTTCTTGGCTGGGCAAAGATATTTCATTCAAGGTATCGCGACGACTGGTTTGAAATAATCCGTTGGAAACCTAAACGCCCTTTACCGGGTGGTGCCGTAAGCCCAAGTTGACCGGGCTTTGTTTTGAGGCCGGACGCCGGATCGTCCGGGCCGCCGCTAGCCGTGTTCGTTCCACACCTATCTTCGCCCACCTTGGTTTCTGCCTCTTAATCCGACCGCGGCCGTTTCGCGGTCCAAATTTTTTAAGGAGAATTTAGAATGGCGAGTTCGCTTTCCCCGCTGGGCAAAGAGAGATTCTTTTTCACTTCCGAATCCGTGACCGAAGGTCATCCGGACAAGGTCGCTGACTATGTGTCGGACAGCATCCTGGACGCTTGCTTGGAACAAGACCCGATGAGCCGCGTGGCTTGCGAAACCCTCCTGACCTGTAACTGGGTCGTGGTGGCCGGTGAGATCACCACCAAGGCCAACGTGAATTGGCCCGAAGTCATCCGTAAGGCCATCCGCCACATCGGCTATACGGACGCGAAGGCCGGCTTGGACGCCGACACCGCGGGCGTTACGGTCGCCATCAACCGCCAATCGCCCGATATCGCCATGGGCGTGGACACTGGCGGCGCCGGCGACCAGGGGATGATGTTCGGCTTCGCCAACCGCGAAACCCCCGAACTCATGCCGCTGCCCATCATGATGGCCCACCGTTTGGCCGAGAAATTGACCCAAGTTCGCAAGTCGGGCAAGCTTCCTTACCTGCGTCCGGACGGCAAGACCCAGGTCTCCGTCGAGTATATCGGCGGTAAACCGGTCCGCATTGACGCGGTGGTGGTCTCGACCCAGCACGCGCCCATCAGCCAGGTCAAGTTGAAGAAGGACATCATTCGTCACGTCATCCGCACTATCATCCCAGCCAACATGATCGACTCGAAGACCAAGATCTTCGTCAATCCGACCGGCCGTTTCGAGATCGGCGGGCCCTTGGGCGATACGGGGCTTACCGGCCGTAAGATCATCGTCGATACCTACGGCGGCTACGGCCGTCACGGCGGCGGCGCTTTCTCGGGTAAGGATCCCTCCAAGGTCGACCGTTCGGCCGCTTACGCCGCCCGCTGGGTGGCCAAGAACATCGTGGCCGCCGGTTTGGCCGACCAATGCGAGGTCCAGATATCCTACGCCATCGGCGTGGCGGAACCGACCAGCGTATTGGTGAACACCTTCGGCACGGGCCGGTTGCCCGAAGAACAGATCACCCAATTGGTGCGCAAGCACTTTGACCTGACGCCCCGGGGCATCATGAAGTCGCTCGACCTTCGCCGTCCCATCTATAAGAAGACCGCCGCTTACGGCCATTTCGGCCGTAGCGACAAGGAATTCACTTGGGAAAAGACGGATAAGGCCGCCGCTCTCCGTAAAGCCGCGAAGCTTCGTTAAACCAGTTTTGAAAAACCACCGCCCTTTCAAGGTCGGTGGTTTTATTTTTCAGGAGGAATCTTAGATGAAATATCACGTGAAAGACTTGAAGCTAGCCCCCAAGGGCAAAGATCGTATCGAATGGGCCGAGCGCAGCATGCCGGTCTTGCGTCTGATCAAGACCCGGTTCCAAAAAGAAAAGCCCCTGAAGGGCATCAAGATGGCGGCCTGCTTGCATGTCACCACCGAGACCGCCAATTTGCTCATCACATTGAAGGCCGGCGGCGCGGATGTTTACGCCTGCGCCTCCAACCCGCTTTCCACGCAAGATGACGTGGCCGCGGCCCTGGTCAAGGTCTACGGCATCCCGACCTTCGCCATCAAGGGCGAGGATCGCAAGACCTACTACAAGCACATGTACTCCGTCCTCGACGCGCATCCGAACATCACGATGGATGACGGCGCGGACCTAGTGTCCGAGCTCCACTCGGCCCGTTCGGCCCAAGCCTCCGAGATCATCGGCTCCACCGAAGAAACCACCACGGGCGTCATCCGCCTGCGCGCCATGGAAAAAGACGGCGTGTTGAAGTTCCCGGTCGTTGCGGTGAACGACGCCAAGACCAAGCATTTGTTCGATAACCGTTACGGCACCGGCCAGTCCACGATGGACGGCATCATCCGCGCGACCAACACTTTGGTGGCCGGTTCGGTCGTGGTCGTTTCCGGCTACGGCTGGTGCGGACGCGGTGTGGCCATGCGCGCCAAAGGTTTGGGTGGCCGGGTCATCGTCTGTGAGATCGACCCCATGAAGGCCCTGGAAGCGGTGATGGACGGCTTCGACGTGATGCCCATCGCGAAGGCCGCCCCGCTGGGCGATATCTTCGTGACCCTCACCGGTGACATCCATGTCATCCGCAAAGAACATTTCGCCAAGATGAAGCACGGCGCGATGATCGCCAACTCGGGCCACTTCAACGTGGAGCTGGACCTGGATGGCCTCAAGGCCATCTCCAAAAAGGTCCGCCCCTTGCGCGATTTCGTGCAGGAATACACCCTCAAGAACGGCCGCCAGCTGTTCGTGTTAGGTGAAGGCCGCTTGATCAACCTGGCCGCCGCCGAGGGCCATCCGGCCTCGGTGATGGACATGAGCTTCGCCAACCAGGCTTTGGGTGCTGAATACGTGGTGAACAACCACAAGAGCCTGCGCCGCAAGGTCTATTCGATCCCGACGGATATCGACAACGAGATCGCCCGCCTGAAGCTCAAGGCCCTGGGCATCCCCATCGATACCCTCACGGCGGAACAGGAACACTACCTGTCCTCCTGGGAAATGGGAACCTAACAAAAGCATAAAGAAAAGGCGCGGCCCCGAAAGGGACCGCGCCTTTTTTGTTTGTACCCGTTCTTGGGAAGCCCGGGAGGGATAGAATAGACAAGTCGAGCCCATACCCGATTCGAGGTCCTTTATGTGTGGCATCGTAGGTTACACCGGTTTTAAACCGGCAGCGCCGATTCTGCTCCAAGGCCTGGCTCGACTGGAGTACCGGGGTTACGATTCCGCAGGACTTGCCTTGCTTCGTTCAGGTCAACCGATCCTCACCATCAAAAAAGCCGGGAAAATCCATTGTTTGGTCTCAGCAGTCCAAGAGGCCCGTATTTCCCCGGTTTTCACCTCGGGGTTGGGGCATACTCGCTGGGCCACCCATGGCCTGCCGGTCGATAAAAACGCTCATCCTCATTCGGACTGCCGCAACCAGCTGGCGGTCGTACACAACGGTATCATCGAGAATTACCGTGCCCTCAAACGGCGGCTTCGATCCCAAGGCCATGTTTTCAAGTCCGATACTGATTCGGAAGTCTTGGCCCACCTTTTGGAACAGGGTCTGCGCCGGAAGGGTTGGGTGGGGGCTGTCCGCTGGGCACTGGCCCAAGTGCAGGGGACCTATTCGGTGGTCATGGGGTATGGCGGCGAACCGGAAAAACTCATTGGTGCCAAGTCCGGCGGCGGGGCTTTGGTGGTGGGATTAGGCCGGGGAGAGAATTTTCTCGCGTCGGACATTCCAGCCTTGTTATCCCATACCCGCCGATTTTTTTATCTTCAGGACGGTGAATTGGCGGTTGTTTCCCCCTCGAGTACCCGCGTTTTGCGGCTCTCCAACGGCCGATCGGTGACCAAGCGTCCCCTGGAAGTGGATTGGTCGGTCCAACAGGCTGAGAAGGAAGGTTATGCTCATTTCATGCTCAAGGAGATCCTAGAACAACCCCGGGCCTTAAAACGGACTTTGGCCGGCCGGTTGGATCCAAAGACCGGGGAAGTCAAACTGGAGGGTCCCTTCTGGTCGTCAGCTTTTCTTCGACGCTTCCGCAACATCACCCTCTTGGGTATGGGCACTTCGGCTTACGCGGGAATGATAGGCCGGGATCTTTTGGAAAAATACCTGAGGGTGCCAGCTCAATTGGAAAATGCCTCAGAGTTTCGTTACCGCAAACCGCCGATAGGGAAAGATTCCCTGGTCATCGTGCTTAGTCAAAGCGGTGAAACGGTGGACACTCTGGTAGCGCTGCGAGAAGCCAAGGCCCAAGGAGCCACGATCATCGCCATTTGCAATGCAATGGGCAGTTCGGCCACGCGGGAAGCCGATGGGGTCTTACTGACCCATGCCGGGCCGGAGATCGGGGTGGCTTCCACCAAGGCATTTACAGCTCAATTGGGTGCTTTGTGGTTTCTTACCCTCTATTTGGCCCGCCTGCGTCGAACGATTCCTCCGGGGCTTTTGCTTCAAAAGGGCAGGGCTTTGGGCCATGTTCCCCGGCTTATGCAAAAGGTCCTGCGTCAAAGGCACCATGTCGCACGGCTGGCCCGGAAGTACGCGGTTTTCCATAACTTTTTGTTCCTCGGACGGGGGATCCAATATCCCATCGCCTTGGAAGCGGCGTTGAAACTCAAAGAGATCTCTTATATCCACGCCGAAGGTTACCCCGCGGGTGAAATGAAACACGGGCCTATCGCGCTCATTGACCGGCGGATGCCGGTGGTGGCCATGGCCCTGCGGTCCTCCACCGCGCACGAAAAGATGCTCAACAACCTCATGGAAGTCCGCGCCCGATCGGGCCGGTTGATTGCCTTGGTGGAAAAAGGGGATAGAGAAGCGCGCCGATTGGCCGAAGACACTCTGGAATTGCCTCCAGTGGAAGAGGACCTGGGCCCTTTTGTTTCCATCCTGCCACTCCAATTATTCGCTTATGAAGTGGCCCGCCGGAAGGGTTGTGAAATCGATCAACCCCGGCACTTGGCAAAAAGTGTCACAGTGGAATAGTTACGGGCGTGAACAGCTCTGGCTTTAGTATTTTCTTTCTTGGGTTAGTTTTCCTCTAAACGTTTAACGGATCGATCCATCGTAAGAAGATCATTTGTCTTTTGGGATGTTGAGGGTCTTGATGTGACGAAGGTCCCGCTGGTGGCCGTTCAGGTCCATACCATAGCCATAAAGCCAGCAATCCTTCAGGCCCTTCTGGGCCAATTTTTCATGGCTCCAATCCAACTCAAAACCGCCGAAGTCCACCGAGCCGCTGGCCTGACCGAATTTGCGAATGAGCACCGCGGTCTTTACCGGGCCAGCCTTCAGAGCGACCAAGGCTTCTTTCAAAAGTTTCAAGGTCGAGCCTGCGACCGTCTTTTGGATCTGGGCTTCAGTGAAGAGGGCTTCTGAACTTTCGGTCATGAACCATCCCTGAACTGGTGTTAGAAACGCACCGCCGCGTCCACGCCCCCGCCCAAGGCGATGGAATTCTGCAGGTCGGGGATGCTGCGGGTCACGCAGGCGATATCCACGTTGAAGTTGGGACGGAAATAACCGAACCCGAAGGACCAAAGTTCCTGGCCCGACACTTGGTCCGAGAAGGTGCCGAAGCGAATGACCATGCCGTTGTTGTAATACTTCTCGATCCCGCCGCGCCAGAAGGTCTGTCCATTCACCCAGGAAACCTCGCCCTCCAGATAAGTGTTCTTGTCCGGCGGGGCCAAGGAAACGCCAAGCTTGGTCGTGTAAGGGAAGGGCGCGTTGATGGTCACGCTGGAAGCGGCCCCGGAGGCCACGTCCTGGCCGGTGACCGGATCCAAGGTGTAATTCTGTTGTTGGGCCTGCCAGTTAAAACTGGATTGGATGTTCTGCATCATGTACCCCACGTTCAGCATGTCGCTGATCTTGGCGAAAAGACCCAGGTCCATGCTCAGGCCCAATCCGGACGAGGAGGTGATCCTCGAATAGGCGTAACCCGTCGAGGAACCTTCGGTATAGGCGCCGGTCAGATTGGTTTGCTCATATTGGGTGCCATAGTGATATTTCAAGCTGCCGCCTACCGACAAAAAGGGAAAGGTCCCCAGGGGCAGGGGGGTAGAGTAACTCAGGACGAGGGTCTCGATCTGCTGGGTGGTCTGCAGGTAATTCAAGGCGTAGGCGGTGCTGGCCAGGGTACCCGCCGCGCGGTCGTTAAAAAGGCCCAGGGCGCCTTGGGACGCGTTCAAGGTCTCCTCGTCGTCATAAAAAACGCCGAAGGTGAAGTTGCTGTATTTGGCCATGAACGAACCGCTGTATTGCTGGTACTGGCTGACCGGGTCCTGACCCGATTGGATGGCGGCGGTGGGGGTAAAACGCAGGATGGCGCTATTGGTGTTGCTCGTAGTGAAGGCCGAATAACCCGAGGCCAGGGTCCAGGTGTTGCTATCCACGGCTTCCAGGGCCGGGTTCCAATAAAGGCCGAAGACGCCCAAAGGCGCCGCGGTGGCGGCGCCGCCAACGGCCATGCCCCGGGCGTCCTGGGCCCGGAGGACGGCGGGAAAGAGGAATAGGACCAGCAAGGTGAGGAGGTGTTTTGGGTTCATGGCGCTATATTAACAGCATGCTGAAAAAGTCCCAAAAGGACTTTTTCCTATTTGTGAGCGAGCCCTCATGAAAAAAACCACGGTCTGAAGGGCTCATTCCAACCTAGGGCTGTCGACAGGGCGCCGAAAAATACTTTTTCAGTGCCCTGTTAAACGAGCGTTCGGGCCAAAATCAAAAGAACCCCCGGGTCCTCCCGCGCCGAGGTCGTGTTCCATGTTTGGAATGCCCCGAAGCCCTGTTACAATCGGGGCATGGTCACCCTTTTCCAACGCGCCAGGCGTCTTTCTTTGTTTTCCCACCTGTTGTGGCTGGCCCTCGCCTTTGTTCTTTGGTCGGGCCGTCAATTCTGGGAATACCGCCAGGGTGTCTTTTTCTCCCTGGTGGTCTATGGCAAGGGCCTGCTCCTTCTTTGGCTGGCCGCTTTGATCTATGGGGAAGCCTGCCGGCGGCGGCCCGGATTCCTCTTCCTGGGGTTCTTTCCCCTGGTCTGGCTTTCGGTCTCACAGATCCAGTGGCTCCTCTGCTGCCAGCCGGACCACCGCTATTGGTTCTGGTTGGCTTCATTCCTATTGATGGAGTTCTTCCTGTGGGCCGTGAAGGATGGCCGTCAACTATTTCCGGTCACTGCGGCGTTGGGGACGGTCCTTTCAATTCTTTTCCCCTTCTCATTGCCCGGTTTTCTTTCTTTTGGGTGGGTGGGTGACAGCCGTTTCTTGAAGCATTCCCGTTGGGTCCGCTATGGGCTACCCCTGATCGGAATAGGTTTGTTCCTTTTGTTGATGGGCCGGGCACCCGCGGAGTTCTTTTTTTATGACCTCTTTCAGGTGTTGGTCAACCAGCTATTCATTTCTTTCTTCTTGTTGGGTTGTTTGGGGGCTATGGCCTTTTCCGTCCGCCATGGGCGCTGGACGCCGGCCTTCGGTCCGCTCTTCATGCTTTGCGTAGGATTCCTTTTCTGGTCGGGCCCCGATCATTTTTCGCCCCTCAAGCAGGATCTTTTGAAATGGGTCCTGGTCTTCTACGCCGGTTTTGGGTGGGAAGCCTTCCGCCGGGACATGATGGACCGCACCTGGCATGGTCGGTCGGTCTGGTTCCTTTTGGGACTTTGTTTTTTAGGCGGTGTTTTGCAGGGATAAGCGTCTTAATCTTTGAGGTTTTTTACTTCTTAAAACCCGGAAAAAACGGGGCTTTGGCCGGAAACATGGGTTTTTCCAGGTTCGGATTTATGATAGACTCCGTTCCTGCCTTGAGCCCTTCCTTTGGAGGATTTCATGAAGTTTTCGAAGCTCTTTATGCTGTTCTTGGCCCTGCCCGCCCTGACTTTGGCCAACGGGCCCGATGTAATGCCGACCATCTTGCCGGCCGGTTCCACGATCCCCACGCCGGTGTCCGACAAGAGCGCTCCCCGGATTTTCTGCGCTCACCCCAACTTCGACTTCCACAACGTGGATGAGGGCGGGGACATCGTTCATGAGTTCCATATCGTCAATAAGGGCAAAAGCACCCTCAAGATCACCAATGTCTCCACCTCCTGCGGCTGTACGGCCGCCGTCGAGGACAAGAAAGAGATCCTGCCGGGCGGCAAGGGCATCATCAAGGCCACCTACCATACCAAGGGTCGTCCGGGCCACGCCACCAAGGTCATTACGGTGGCTTGCAACGATCCGGTCAATCCGAACTTCCAAATGAAGCTCGACATGACGGTCATCCGCGAGATCGACACCCAGCCGGACAAGATCTACCTTTATAACGTGCCCCACGGCCAGGCCCAGACCAGCACGGTCAAGATCCTCGGCAAGCCCAAGACCAACTTCAAAGTGCTCTCGGCGGATGTGCAGAACAAGTCGGTCTCCATCGTAAGCATCGTTCCCACCGTGGATACGGGCAGCAACCGCAAAGGCGCCGTCCTCACCGTCAATGTGCCGGCGGACAAGGCCATCGGCAATTTCACCGATACCATCAAGGTCATGACCAACAGCAAGAAACACCCGGAAGTGGACGTGGATGTCTGGGGTGAGGTGGTCGGCAAGTTCACTTACGCGCCCCACTCGGTCTATTTCTCCCAACACCAGAACACGCCTTTGACGGTTACCTTCAACTCCCAGGACCCGAAGAATTTCGCGATCCGCAACGTGGTCTCCACCAAGCATCTGGCTCACGCCTCGCTCAAGAAGGTCAGCTATGGCGGCGGGGTCGAGCAATACCAGGTCAGCATTACCCCGGCCAGCAGCTTCCCCAAGGACAGCGATGGCAAGGATAGCATCGTCGTGACCACCAACGATCCGGAGCAGCCCACGGTGTCCATCGACGTACAGATGTCGAAATAAGAACCCAGGTTCGCCTGGGTCGTAGTTGAGCTGAAAAAACAAAACAGGGAAGGTTCTTTATGGCTACCGTATTAACCCAAGCGGAAGCAGGTCTGGAAGATATCATCGCGACGAGCACGTCCATTTGCTCGATCGAGAACGGCGTCCTGGCTTACCGAGGTTATAACATCGACGATCTGGCGACCAACGCCACCTTTGGCGAGGTCACCTATCTGTTGCTCTACGGCAAGCTGCCTACCCGCACCGAACTCGAGACCATGGAAAAGGCCATCGCCGAAGGCGGCAAAGTGCCCGCCGACGCCTGGAAGATCATCAAGGGTTTCCCCCTGACCGTTCCCCCGATGGACTGGCTGCGCAGCGCGGTCTCGGTCCTTTCTTTCTCCGATCCGGACTATAAGGACGGCAGCAATGAAGCCAACTTGCGCAAGGCCATCCGTTTGACCGGCCAAATGACCACCCTGGTCACGGCTTTCGACCGCCTCCGCAACGGCAAGGAACCGATCGAGCCGAAAGTGGGCAAGAGCCAGGCCTATAACTTCCTCTATCAACTGCTCGGCCAAGAGCCGGACGCCACTTCGGTCAAGACCTTCGACATCTGCCTTATCCTGCATGCCGACCACGAACTGAACGCCTCCACCTTCTCGGCCCGCGTTACCGCGGCCACCCTGTCGGATATGCACTCGGCCATCACCTCGGCCATCGGCACCCTGAAGGGGCCCTTGCATGGCGGCGCCAACGAGCAAGTGATGATCATGCTCGGCAAGATCGGCGAAGCCTCCAAGGCTGAAGAGTGGATCCGCGCCGCCCTGGCCCGCAAAGACAAGATCATGGGCTTCGGCCACCGCGTTTATAAGAACGGCGATCCTCGCGCCAAGCACCTCATGAAGCTTTCCGAGGCCTTGGGCAAAATGAAGGGCGACACCAAGTGGTTCGAAATGTCCCGCCTGGTCGACGGCGTTGTCCAAAAAGAGAAGGGTCTGTTGCCGAACGTCGATTTCTACTCGGCCTCGACCTACCACTATTTGGGCATCCCGACGGACCTCTTCACGCCCATCTTCGCCTGCAGCCGTGTGACGGGTTGGACCGCCCACGTTTGCGAGCAATTGGCCCATAACCGCTTGATCCGCCCCCGCGCCGAGTACCAAGGCGCCCGGGACCAGCATTACGTGGCGATCGATAAGCGTTAACGGGGCCATTAAAAATTTTGAAGCCCCGTCAACAGCCACGGGGTTGGAGCGAATGGTCTTGCACCCCCTTGTTCTTCGGGGGGTATTCGCGACACAAATATGAAAAAGTCCGTCTTTTGGACTTTTTCACCATTCTGTTCACAGTTCTAAGGGGCCTTTTCCCATAGGGAAGTCCGGCCCCTTCCGTTAAAATGCCTCTCAAGCCCGGGCCTCACGGCTCGGGCTTCTTTTTTTCAACCGATCCGCTTATTTGTCATTGCGAACCTCGAATTTTGAGGCGAAGCGATCCCAGTTTTGGGGTGGTTCGATTTTTATTTAAACTGAGTTCGCTTCGTCATGAACGCGCCGCTATTCGCGACGCATTCCTCGCGATGACAGACAAGACATGAGGACGACGCTCACCATGCCGGACAGCAAAGAATTCAAAACCTCCTTCAAGCTGTACCTCCGTTTGCTTGAATATTTACGCCCTTACCGCCCCCGGGTCACCCTGGCCCTGGTCTGCATGATCCTATCGGCCCTCAGCACCAGCTATGTCATGGCCCAGCTCAAGTACATCATCGACGGCGCCTTCCTCAAGACCGACGACCCCACCGGAACTTTCCATCATTTGATCCTCTGGACGCTGCCCCTCACTTTCGCCGCGGCGGTGCTTAAGGCCCTCAGCGGCTACGGGCAGGAATATCTCAACCGATACCTGGGCCAGCGGGTGGTGCAGACCCTGCGAAACAACATCTACGACCATTTCCTCAAACTACCCATGTCTTTCTTCAACACCCAGCGCACGGGTATCTTGGCGGCGCGTATCACCAACGACGTGCAGGTGCTGCAAGATTCGCTGGTCAACATCGTCGGGCAGGGCACCTATTCGCTGCTCATGGTGGTCTCCCTGGTGGCGGTGCTGGTCTATCGCGATTGGCAGTTGGCCCTGCTGACCCTGGTGGTCTTTCCCCTGGGGCTTTATCCCATCTTCCGTTACGGCCGCCGCATCCGGCATACCTCCGGCGAGGGGCAGCGCCTGCTGGCCGACCTGAACGCCCAAGTACATGAGACCCTGGCGGGTATCCGGGTGGTGAAGGCCTTTGGCATGGAAAACCACGAGCGCCATAAGTTCAAGAAGACCAACGACGAGTTCTTTTACCAGGCCATGAAGATGAACCAGGCCTTCGCTTCTTCCTCGCCCATCGTGGAAAGTATCGCCACCATCGTGCTTTTGGTGCTCATCGGTTGGATGGGCTACCGGTCGCTTTTCCTGAGCAACCTGACGGTGGGGGATTTCATTTCCTTCTTGGCAACCACACTCACCCTTTATCCTTTCCTTAAGAACTTCAATGGGCTTTGGGCGGGGCTGCAGCATGCCTTGGCCGCGGCGGAACGCTGCTTCCATATTTTGGATATCGAAGACCCGATGGTGGATGTGAAGGGCGCCATCGAGGTCGGTCCCTTGAAGAAGTCCCTCCAGTTCAAGAACGTCCAGTTCGAGTATGTTCACGGCCACCCGATCTTGAAGAACATCTCCTTCGAGATCAAAAAAGGGGAAGTGGTCGCCCTGGTCGGTCCCTCGGGCGGCGGCAAGAGCACCCTGGCGGACCTGGTGCCCCGGTTCTATCAACCCCAGTCCGGCCAAGTGCTTTGGGACGGGGAAGACCTTTCCCACGTCAAACTGGCTTCCTTGCGGTCCCATGTGGGCATTGTGACCCAAGAGACCATCCTTTTTCACGACACCATCGCCAGCAACATCGCTTACGGCAGGCCGGGCGCTTCCTTCGCGGATATCCAAGCGGCGGCCAAGGCGGCCTACGCGGACGAGTTCATCAAGAACACTCCCCAGGGTTACAACACCCTCATCGGCGAGCGGGGCGTGAAACTTTCGGGCGGGCAGCGCCAGCGCATCGCCATCGCCCGGGCCATCCTCAAGAACCCGCCGGTCATGATCCTGGACGAGGCTACCTCCGCCCTCGATACCCAAAGCGAACAGTGGGTGCAAAAGGCCCTGGAACAACTGATGGGCCACCGCACCACCCTGGTCATCGCCCACCGGCTTTCGACCATCCGCAAGGCCGACCGCATCCTGGTCATCGACAAGGGCCGCATCGTGGAACAGGGCAAGCACAGCGCGCTTTTGGCCAAGAAGGGCCTTTACGCCAAACTGCACAAGATGCAGTTCAAGACTCACCGGGAGCCCGTTGAAGAATGAAAAAGAAACCCGCCGTTTTTTTGGACCGTGACGGCACCTTGATGGTGAACATCGATTACATCCACCATCCCGAAAAGGTGAAGCTCTTCGCCAAGACGGTCGACTCGCTCAAAAAACTGCGCAAGGCCGGGTTCTACCTCGTCATCGTCACCAACCAGTCCGGCGCGGCCCGGGGTTATTTCAAGATCGCCGATATTCACAGCGTCAACCGGCATCTTCAAAAACTTTTAAAGGCCCAGGGGGCTTCCCTGGACGCTTTCTTTTATTGCCCCCACCATGTGAAAGGGGTCGTAAAATCGTTGACCAAAGAGTGCGACTGCCGAAAGCCCCGCACGGGCATGGTGAAACAGGCCCTCAAGAAGTTCCCCATCGACCTATCCCGTAGCTACGTGGTGGGCGACAACCGGGGCGATGTGGAACTGGCCAAGAACGCAGGCATGGCCGCGGGTATCCTGGTGCGCACCGGGCATGGCCGCAGGGCCCAGCATGAGTTGAAGAACTTGAAAATGAAGAACAAACACGTGGTGGCGGGCATCGCCCAAGCCACGAAGTGGATCTTAAAGCACCAAGGCGAACAGCTTTTATAGCTTTGATGAACATTGATAAAGAATGATGGGGTCACAAATTCTTATCAGCGTTCATCATTGTTGATCATAGCTAAAATGTCTTTGATGCATGGTTTTGAACTTTAGGAGTTTCAATGAAAAAAGCCACTTTACCCTCGACGCTCTTTTCCAAGGGCCCTGCCGTGCTCAAAAAGTTCCCCAAGCTTAAGTTGATGGTGGCTGGGGATTTCGTGGTGGACGAAGCGATCTATGGGGACACCGAGCGCATTTCGCGCGAAGCCCCGGTACTCATCCTTCGTTATGTGAAAACCGATATTCTCCCCGGCGGGGCGGGCAATGCCGCCAATAACGCCGTTGACCTGGGGGCCCAGGTCTATCCCCTTGGCGTCGTGGGTGACGACACCCAAGGCCATCAATTGTTAAATTACTTCAAGACCAAGAAACTGGACCTGTCGGGTCTTTTGACCGTTAAGAACCGTCATACCACCGTGAAAAGTCGCATCATGGCCGGGGCCCATCACACCGCCAAGCAACAGGTCATCCGCATCGACCGGTATGAAGATAAGGATATCTCCCGGGACATGGAGAACAAGCTGATCGGCCGTATCACCGCGCTGGCCCCCAAGATGGACGCCCTGCTCATCTCCGATTATGGCTTAGGCGCGCTGACCGAAGCGGTCCGCCGTTCCTTATTGTCCGCTTTCGCGGGTAAGGTCATCACGGTCGATTCGCGCTATCACTTGAACGAGTACCAGGGTGTTTCCCTCATTACCCCGAACGTGGCTGAGGCGGGCCCGGCGGCGGGCGTGGATATTCAAGATCAGGAAAGTCTTCTTCGGGCGGGCCAGAAACTCCAAAAGATCCTTCAAGGCCGGGTACTTATCACCCGAGGCCCCCAGGGCATGGCTTTATTCGATAAGGATGGTTCGGTCAGCCATTTGCCGGTCTATGGTTTGGACCAGCCGGTCGATCCGACGGGCGCGGGAGATACGGTGGCCATTACGGCCACGCTGGCCCTGGCTGCGGGCGCGGACTTCATCCTGGCGGCATCGCTCGCGACGGTCGCGGCGGGTATCGTGGTGACCAAGCGGGGAACGGCGACGACCAATCAGGAAGAGATATTGAAGGCCCTTAAATCCACGACTCGTTGATCCGTCTTAACTCATCCAATTTTGCTTAATTTGACAATGTGAAGTATATTTCATATCATTGAGGTGCGGTATGGAAGTCAGGCCCATGCCTTTCTTTCAAGATTTTCGGGATGGTTTCATGACCGGCGAGGAATTCGCCATCTATCGCCTTCAGGCATTGAGCCTGTCCCATGAATCGGGGCGCCAAGGCCATTTTGAAAAGGTCGTTAAGACGGCAAAACGAGTGCTGGTCGTGAATTACTACGGTTCCCCGAAACTGAACGCTCTTTTTGTTCTTACGGCACATATCACGCGGGCTGGGGAACCGAGGGAGAAAGAAAAAGAAGCTTTGGCGAAATACATCCGGCAGATCAAGTTGGCTGAGGAGGAAAAATGAAAACCCATACCAAACGAAGCGGATTGCCCGGCGTCTCGATGGAAGAAGACCTGAAAAGGGTCAAAAAGAACCGCCCAGACATTCATCAATATCTAAAAAACCCCAGCCCCCGTGTTTCCTTGGCCTGGAATGTGGTCGCCTTGCGTACCAAGAAGCACATGACCCAGGAAGTGTTGGCCCAAAAGGTGGGTATTTCCAGCCGGACCATCATCAGCATTGAGAACGTCAACAATCATTACAACCCGACCCTGGACGTGATTACGGGTATCGCGAAAGCCTTTGGCGTCAAGCCGGAAGACTTGATCAAGAAAGCGGACCTGACAGCCCTTGCTTAAGATGGTTGTTGAGTAAATCGTTTTTTTCCCGTCTTTCACACCCTGTTTTTTCTTTCATTATGACCGCGCGCATTACAATTCCGGGCCGAACTCCCTAGGATTTTCATATCTCGTAAATTGATAAAGATCGGGAGGAAAAGATGGAATTAACACAGCAGGAAAAAGACAGGATCATTGCCGAGGAAAAAGTCCGCTTTGAGGCCAAAAGCCAACTTTGGAAAGAAGCCAAAGGGAAAGGCGGCGGACATGGGTCTGGTTGTACTTGTCCGTCCTGTGGCGGCGGCGGGGGCGGTTGCGCTTGCGGCCACGGGCATTGGATGGGCGGCGGAGGTTGCGGCTGTCACCGGGGCGGCTTTTTGAGGGGCCTTATCGTCGGCATCGTCCTGAGCCTTTTGGTGGGCTTGTTGGTGAACCAACATTGCGGCTGGAGGAATGAATGCGGATGGGGCCATTCTTGGGGTTATGGTTGTCCCATGCCTCAAGGCGAAGCCAACCCGCAAAAATAAGAACAAAACCTATTTCACCACCAAGGCGCCAAGTTCACCAAGAAGGGCCAAGACAAGATTGGATTTAAGGGAACATCATTGTCTTTTGTTGTTCTTGGTGAACTTGGTGCCTTGGTGGTTTAAATGTTCTTTTTATTGATCAGCTAAAAGAATAAGCCTCGATGTGGGTTTGAAAAGATTCTTTACCCACCCCCACATATAGCTCGCCTTCGTTCATGGTTATTTCCCAGTGGTTGTCCCGCTCCAACGTCGCCCCCAGGCTGGTTAAGAATTTTTGATCGACCGAATAGAGCCCCAATTCTTCCAGTTTGTGGACCTTTTCTTCTTTCAGCTCTTCCACCAGTTTGCGGATGTCTTTGTGGGTATAGATCTTGACCTGTTTGACGGATTTGGAAGCCTTATGGATGCGCTTGGCGGCGGGGTTGCCAATGTCGATCCAAAGGTCGATCTGCCCGGTCAAGCCTTTGACCCGAATGGCCGGGTCGTCGGGTTCGCTGATGCCCGCGGAGAATTCCAATCCGTCCTGATAGTTCAAACAAAAGGCCAAGACGCGGGTCACGAAAAAGGGGACAGATTCCGAAGGATGCATCGCCGCCCTGAATTCCAAGGTTTCATATAAACTGCGGTCCACATCCGAAAGGTCGACTTGAAAACGGTAGAGGGTTGAGGTCAGGGCCAAAATGTTTCTCCGTCAGGTTTTTGTGGGAGCTAGTTTAGCGGATATTAGATGGCCCGACGGCTTAGATAAGTTTGAAACCTTCTCCTAAAACACCTAAAATCCAAGTCAATCAATCTCAAGGTGGTCCCATGGCGCAAGTGATCCTTAACCACGACGAACTGGCAAAAAAAGTCGAAGAGCTCAAAAAGCAGGGCAAGAAAGTCGTTTTCACCAACGGCTGTTTTGACCTGCTTCATGTGGGCCATGTCCGCTACCTGCGGGGCGCGAAGGCCCTGGGGGATGTGCTGATCTTGGCCCTGAACAGCGACGCTTCGGTGCGCCGCTTAAAAGGCCCGGAAAGACCCTTACTGCCTTTAGAGGACCGCCTGGGTGTTTTGGCGGCCTTTGAAATGGTCGATTACATTACGGCTTTTGAAGAGGACACCGTTTCGCCCTTGATCCTGAAACTGAAACCCAATGTGCATGCCAAGGGGACGGACTATACCCCCGATACGGTACCTGAAAAAGACACGGTGGCTTCTTATGGCGGCACGGTGGCGACGGTGGGCGACCCGAAAGACCATGCCTCAAAGAACCTGATCCAAGAAATCCTCAAGAAGTACGGACCTCAACCCGCCTGATGGAATCTATTTCGCCGAAACATATCGTCGTATCCCGCACGGATAAGATCGGCGACCTCATCCTGACCCTGCCGGTTTTTCAAAGCCTTCGCAAGGCCTTTCCCAACGCCAAGATCACCGCGCTGGTCAGCGCCTATGCCCAAGAAGTGGTGCAGGGGCACCCGGCCATCGACGCGGTTGAAATTTACGACGCCCGCAACGGTATGGGACCTCTCAAGGAACAACTTCAAAAACTGAACGCCGATGTTTTTATCGCCGTTTATCCCCGGCCCAAACTGGCCCTGGCGGCCTGGCTGGCCAAGATCCCAGTCCGGATCGGAACAGGCTTTCGCTGGTATTCCTTCTTCTATAACGAGAAGATCCGCAAGCACCGTCATTTCGGCGATCGCCATGAGGTGGAATATAACCTGGACCTGCTGGCCCCCCTGGGCGTGAAAGTTGCCAATTCCTCTCATGGGGAATTGGCACAATCAAACCTTGTTGTTCGGCCTGAAACCTCACAACAGATGTTCGCCACCAAGATCGAATGGCCTGTCACACCGGAAGAGAAAAACTTTGCCGTTCAGCTTCTTCAAAGCCGGGGTATTGAACCGGGCGGTAAGTATGTGGTGGTCCATCCGGGGCACAAGGGCTCGGCGCTGAATTGGAGCATTTACCGCTATAGCGAACTGATCGCCCGGTTGTGCAAAGAGAAGGGCTTGCGGGTGGTGGTGACCGGGGGATTGGACGAAACGGGCCTTATCACCCAACTGACCGGCCTACTGAGCTTCTATAATCTGGATGTGAAACCCATCTATCTCATCGGCGAATGCACCCTTAAACAACTGGCGGCGGTCTATCAGGGCGCGGCCTGTTTCTTGTCCGGCTCCACGGGCACCATGCATATCGCCGCGGCGGTGCAGACCCCGACGGTGGCGTTGTTCTGCCCGATCCCGGAAACGACCCCGGTCCGCTGGGGGCCCTGGGGTAACACCGCCAAGGTCATCATGCCCCGCAACCTGAAATGCCCGGATTGCCAAAAGGGTCGTTGCGCCAAGCATGACCCGATGGATTCGATCACCGAAGAAGAGGTCTATTTGTCGATCATGAAATTCGTTCAAAAGGGCCAAGCGTGAGACTGTTCCCGATCTTTCTGCTGACGGCCAGCCTGGCCCTGTCGGGTTGTTCGCTGCTTTTTGTCGCCAAGGGCAAGACGGGCACCACGGCGGTCAAGGCCACGGAAGTGCCCAAGGGCAGATCCCTTTCCAAGAAGATGACCAAGGACGTGATGCATCACAAGGTCGAGGCGGGGGAAACCCTGGCCTTTTTGGGTCAGGTCTATTACAACGACCCGAAAAAGGGGGCAGTCAAGATCGCCAGGGCGAACCGCTTGAGGATAACTTCCGCCCTCAAAGTAGGCCGCACGCTTGGTATTGTCGCCCCGGTGAATTTTCCCAATGCCCAGGAAGTGCGGGACCAACTGAAGGATTGGATCGCGTCCCAAGGCGGTGCCCCGGGACCTGAAAAAGAAATATTTCGCAAGGTGGATGACGACACCCGGGATGTGACCCGTGTGGACCGCCCCAAGGTGAACAAAGCTTTCGCCGCCGGGGAAAAACTGGTCTATGAAGTGAAAGCCCTGTCGGTGGTGGCGGGTACGGCCAGCCTGGAAGTGGACGACCCGGTCACCGTCGCGGACCGGCCCTGTTACCCCCTGACGGCCCGGGCCAAGGCGGCCTTTCCATTCAGCACCATCTACCCGGTGCATGATGTGCAAACCAGTTATTTTGACGCCATCGATTTTCTCAGCTGGCGTTTCCAGAACGACGTGTCCGAAGGCAACTACCAGGCCAAGAACGTGGAGAATTACGACCAGGTCAAGCATGAGGTTTGGCGGCAACATAACCAGGAAACCCCGGAGACCGTCGATGTGCCGCCCTATGTGCAGGACATCATTTCCTGCTTCTATTACTTCCGCTTATTGCCGATGGAAGTGGGCAAGAAATACGCGGTGCCGACCTGTTCGTCGGGGAAGAATTACAACCTGGTCATTGATGTGATGAAGCGGGAAAAGATAACGATCCCCATGGGAACCTATGATTGTTACCTGGTGAAGCCCTATGTGAAGCACAACACGGTCTTCCGCAACGAGGAAGACATCAACCTGTGGATCACCACGGACCCCCGCCATGTGCCGGTGCTCATCAAGAGCGGTATCGTTATCGGCAGTATCGAAGTGACCCTGATGCAGGCCACCTTGCCCCAGATCGCGGGCGTGTCGGACGGTCTGGCTCAATAAAGCGTGCTGGGCCGTCTTTCTCCCACCAACGTATAGTTCTTTTCCTGGATCGCCTTCGTAAAAGTAGCCCTTTCCTGATAAAGGGAGCGGTGCTGAAAGTTATCCATTGCCACGCTCAACGCGAAGACCAGATTGCAGACTAACAAGACCCCCGCCACCCAAGTGAACCAGTTTTTCGAAACCCAGGGGCTAAGAACATAAAAGGCATAAAGTAAAACAACGGGCAAAGTCACGAAATAAGTGTGGGCGGCGGGGGCTTTGATGGCGAACAAGAAGCTGACATAGATGAGGGCAAAAGTACCCCAGGCTAAAACCTTTACCGCTTTCCAATCTTTCTGCGGATGTTCCTTCCTAAGCCCCGAAACCAGCATGACGATAGGTTGAGCGACACCTAAAATGCCAGCGACAATGATAAAGGGCGCGGCCCAAAGATATTGACCCAAGAAGCGCAGGCGCTCATCCGTATGGCTGCCAATGAAACGGGGAACCTCGCAGCTGGCGAGTGAGAAGTAGCGGGCCAGGATGGTGAAGAAGGCTAAAAAGTTGGACTGGTTAAAGGCCAATGCCTTTTGGGTGCCGCCTGCCCCGGTTTGAAGCCCATATTGTAGATAGGTCGGCAAAAGAAAAGCGCCCGATAGAGCGGCCCCGATCAAAAGGAAGAACAGGCCGGTTGCCGCCGAGGAAAAACCCTTGGACTTGAGTTGGAAATAAAGCGACAGGGCGATATAGGGCACCAGTATGACGGTCGATAAGTGGAACTGGGCGTTCCACAAAAGCGCGAAGCCAATCATGGCATTGCAGAGCCAGGGGGCGATGAGTCCCAAGGACAGGGTGGGAATGGTTTCCATAAAACCGATAAAGAAAAACACGCCCCCAAAAAGCACATAAGAAACGTTGAGGATGTTCGTCGAGGCGTTCAGCGCCCAGGGGCAAGTCAGCACCCAAGTCCATAGGATCCAAGACGGGAACTTGGGCAGGTGTTTTGAAAAGTACCAAGCCAGGAAACAAAGCGAGGCAAAAGAGAGCAGCCCTAAAAAGAGGTAAGGCGCTTCGGGGATGGGCCAAATTTTAAGGGGCAGACCCACGGCTAAGGCTTGCAGGGCGCCGGGGATCTGGATGCCCAGGGTGACATCCGGACCGAAGTAAGGCCATTGGCCGGTGCAGAAATACTTGAGGCCCAGGATGTAAACCTGCCGTTGATCCTCGAAAACGATGTCGGAACAAAGGCCGTAACCCAGACGGAATAAAAAGAGAAGGGCCAAAAACAGGATAAAGAGAAGGTTTTTTTGGGACTGGGTCATTGTGGGCCGATGGGAGGATGGGTTTCGACGGGGTTATTAT